>NZ_PVRF01000001.1:0-1832429 GCF_002998655.1 Bacillus sp. GBSW19 | reverse complement strand
GTTTGGGACCAAGGGGTCGCAGGTTCGAATCCTGTCTTCCCGACCATCTTTATGGGGCCTTAGCTCAGCTGGGAGAGCGCCTGCCTTGCACGCAGGAGGTCAGCGGTTCGATCCCGCTAGGCTCCACTTTTTAAAAGATTATTTTGATCATGGCGGTGTAGCTCAGCTGGCTAGAGCGTACGGTTCATACCCGTGAGGTCGGGGGTTCGATCCCCTCCGCCGCTATAAAGGACCTTTAGCTCAGTTGGTTAGAGCAGACGGCTCATAACCGTCCGGTCGTAGGTTCGAGTCCTACAAGGTCCACCATCTATACGGAGGAATACCCAAGTCCGGCTGAAGGGATCGGTCTTGAAAACCGACAGGGGTGTCAAAGCCCGCGGGGGTTCGAATCCCTCTTCCTCCGCCATATTTTTTAAAACCCATATCATCGCGGGGTGGAGCAGTTCGGTAGCTCGTCGGGCTCATAACCCGAAGGTCGCAGGTTCAAATCCTGCCCCCGCAACCAAAATGGTCCGGTAGTTCAGTTGGTTAGAATGCCTGCCTGTCACGCAGGAGGTCGCGGGTTCGAGTCCCGTCCGGACCGCCATTTTTAAAAAGAATACTTGGCTCGGTAGCTCAGTTGGTAGAGCAACGGACTGAAAATCCGTGTGTCGGCGGTTCGATTCCGTCCCGAGCCACTTTTATAAAAAAATATTGACAGTATGGCGGTTGTGGCGAAGTGGTTAACGCACCAGATTGTGGCTCTGGCACTCGTGGGTTCGATTCCCATCAATCGCCCCATACATATTTTTGCGGGTGTAGTTTAGTGGTAAAACCTCAGCCTTCCAAGCTGATGTCGTGGGTTCGATTCCCATCACCCGCTCCATTTGTATATCCGTTCATGGGCCTGTAGCTCAGCTGGTTAGAGCGCACGCCTGATAAGCGTGAGGTCGGTGGTTCGAGTCCACTCAGGCCCACCATGATATTCCGCAGTAGCTCAGTGGTAGAGCTATCGGCTGTTAACCGATCGGTCGTAGGTTCGAGTCCTACCTGCGGAGCCAAATGGAGAAGTACTCAAGTGGCTGAAGAGGCGCCCCTGCTAAGGGTGTAGGTCGCGCAAGCGGCGCGAGGGTTCAAATCCCTCCTTCTCCGCCATTTATCTGGCCCGTTGGTCAAGCGGTTAAGACACCGCCCTTTCACGGCGGTAACACGGGTTCGAATCCCGTACGGGTCATGTTTAAAAGAGGTCTTGTCAAAGATCTCTTTTTTATTTTCTTCAAAAGGAAAGACCGCCATCATAGCGGTCTTTTTTTACATATTCATGGAATAGATCGTATAAGACAAGTATGTCGCAAAGAAGCCCCATAAGACATAAGGGATCAGTAAAATTGGAACGACTTTGCTTAGTTTACGCGAGACGATGACAAGTGCAAGTGCTGTCAGTGCTACAAGCAGGCAGTCGATCGTAGCGGCAAATAAATCTTTTTGTGTAAATTGAAAAAAGCTAAAGGCTTGATTAAATACGTAATTTAAAAGAAAAAGAATCCAAAATGGTAAAGTGATTTTTTGAAATCCGTACTTTCCATAAATGATCGCTGCGGACAACGAGATCAGAGCAAATAAGACAGCCCACACAGCACCAATTACACCACCACTTGGTGTCCATTCTGGTTTATTCAGTGTATCATACCACTCTCTGTCAATCGGAAACAAGAATCCGGCAATAGAGAATAATGCATATGTAATAAAGAAGACAACCACTGCCCAAATGATACTTTTTCTTGCCATTAAGAATCTCCTCCAATCAAATTCACTCTTAAAGTGATTTCCCAATCATTACATGATATAAACATAAAGCCCCCAATATGAGGGGACTAATGATTTTCTTCTGTATAAGGTTCTTCTTCGTACGGCTTCAAGTCACCAAATACCGTCATGACACCTTCTTCGTCTAATGCCTCTTCATAGGCTTCGTGGGCTTTATTTGGATATACCTTGCTTGCCTTGCCCTCAATATCAGCTGCTGCGAATCCTTCATAGCCCTCCACATAATCTTCATCTTCTGATTGCGTATACACATCATCGTATGTCAATGGAGGGAATTCCATATCGGACGGGGTATCAGAGTTTCCATAGCGTTCTACGTCTTGATATGCATCCTCTCCATCGTAGGCTGCGCTTTCTTCATTTTCAAATTGACCTGATGGCGGACTTAATAAATCCTCTTCAATCGGACGGTTTTGTGAAACGGTTTGTTCTTTTGAATGCTCTGTGCATGTGACGGCACTAGGCAAGGCTTCTAAGCGTTCCTTTGGAATAGGGGTCTTACAGACCTTGCACAGGCCATAAGAGCCGTCTGTGATGGCTTGAAGTGCCTCATTGATGTCTAACAAATGTTCATGTTCCAAACTGTTTAACGCAATATCTTTCCCGCGTTCGAATAGCTCTGTCCCTTGATCACCTGGGTGGTTATCATAGGCTGACAGTTCTCCGAGCGAATCATAAGGAAATGATACTTTTTGTTCATCGTCATGGCTTTTAGCTTCGAGTTCTTGCTTTTCATCGAGAAGTCGCTGCTTCAAATGATGTAATTCGTCTTTAGACAACAAAGCGATCATCCTTTCATATCAAACATAATGTTAGTATGAGCAATTTTGTCTGCAAGACTAGTTCCAATTTGAAGCAATTCCTCATGAAAAAACGCCTGCGGCTGCAGGCGTTCTTTGTTACGCAATATAGTATTGTAAGATCAAAGCGATTGTCAGCAGGAAACCGAAAAATGTATTGGTTTGAGCTGTAGATTTCATGGCATTCATTAATTCAATTGGTTTTTCTTTTTGCTTAAATTCTTTGATAGCTGTATATGCTTTTGGCACACTGAGTAAAACAAGAAGACTCCAAAGGCCGACAATATCTGTGAAGATATAAACAAAAATAAGTACATATGAGACCAAAAACATGGAAAGTAAAATGTTCACTGCAGCTTTTCGCCCAGCAAGGATTGCAAGTGTTTTTCGTCCATTTTCTTTATCGCCGTCTAAATCGCGGATATTGTTCGATAGTAAGATGGCACCAACTAAAATAGAAATTGGTAGTGAAACGAGAAAAGCTTTAGATGTCAGTGTGCCTGTTTGGATATAGAAACTAATCAAGATGATTCCTAGTCCCATAAAAGCACCTGACACAAGTTCTCCAAACGGCGTATATGCAATGGGTACAGGGCCGCCGGTATAGAAATAGCCTGCTGCCATACAAATGAGTCCTATCAGTGCAATCCACCAGCTAGACATCATGCAAATATACACCCCTAGTAGTAAAGAAAGCGCAAATAGTGCATAAGCGAGGCCGAGGACTGTTTTTGGCTTCACACCGTTTCTTACAATGGCTCCACCGATGCCAACAGATTTCTCATTGTCCAATCCTCGAACATAATCAAAGTACTCATTAAACATGTTCGTTGCGATTTGGATAAACATAGATGCCAACAGCATAGCTAAAAATAGCCCAACATGTATTTGACCACTTGGAAGTGCTAGAACAGTTCCTAAAGTAACGGGAATAAATGCCGCTGTTAATGTATGCGGTCGTAGTAAATTCCACCAAATCCGCCAGTTCTTATCAGGCTTAATCGGTGAAAGCTGATCTGATATCGATTGATGCTGCATAAAATATACTCCTTTAAATAAAAAAATACGTACACGTCCAAATTCCAGTTTAGCAAAGTTCAAAAAGGTGTCAATATATTGATGCGATGAAACCGGAAAAAGATGTTTGCTAATCGTTTCCATATCGAGAGAAAGCTTGATCTTAGAACAGGACTTGCCATTTTTCCTTTAGATGCTCTCGTTTCAAGAAGCAGGAGCGAAAAAATCTAGAAAGCGTGATATAATAAGGATTCGAGGTTTTAAAAGCTGTTTTCTTTACTAAGTTCATCTGTTAAGGTTTATAATAGAAAAGCAGGCCATTCGACATACTCGAATGTTCATGTATTTTTTCATTATGGTTTTATTTTTTTATGTTATTTCATGGATTTTGGAGGAATGTATCATGGTGACAACAGTGCAAAGTACTTTCCGGCAGGAAGCGCTTGCGACATTAGAAGAAGCGAATAACGTCAACCATGCTGTTTTGATAAGCTACTCCAGAAGAGTTGACGATCTGGATCCTCTTGCCTTTTTCCAAAGCGGCGAAGCGGATTTTTTAGGCGAGCGGTTTTTTTGGTCTGATCCAGAAAGCCAAATGATATTTTCTGGACTTGGCAGAGCGGCCGTCATTAAATCAACTGAGCAAGGCAAGGAACGATTTGATATAGTCCATCAAGAATGGGAACAGTTGAAGCAGCACATGTTCCATTTTCATGATGAGAAGGAGTTAAGGCAAGCGGCTGTTGGTCCGCTTTTATTTGGAGGATTCTCATTTGATCCGTATGAAGAGAAGGCGCGTCACTGGGAAGCTTTTGGCGAGGCTCATTTTTTTGTGCCATCGATGATGCTCACTGTCTCGAAAGAAGGCACGTTTCTTACGATCAATGAATGGAAGCAGGTGGACGGGAATGTTCATCAGCTCATTCAAGAATTAGAACAAAAAGCCTCTCATTTCGAAACATTACCGCTCAGACATGATGGACAAGCTGAACTTGTTCATATGGAAGAACTAGATGTGAAGGAATGGATGAAGGCGATCCAAGAAGCGACAGACCACATTCGTGCAAACGAATATGAAAAGGTTGTTTTAGCAAGAGAAGTCTTGCTTCACTATAAAAATCAAATTGAACTTGCTCCACTGTTAGCAGAATTATTAAAGCATCAAACAACGAGTTATGTATTTGCGGTTGAACAAGGAAGACAAGCATTTGTTGGAGCTACGCCGGAACGCTTAGTAAAAAAAAGCGGCGGCGAGGTCTTTTCATCTTGTTTAGCAGGTTCGATTGTTCGAGGAAAAGATGAAGCGGAAGATCGAGCATTAGGCGAGGAACTGCTGCATGATGAGAAGAATTTGATTGAACATCAAATTGTCGTCAATATGATTGAGCAAGCATTTGAGGCCAATTGCCTTCACGTGCACAAACCAAATCAACCTAGTCTTTATAAAACAAAAAACATTCAGCATTTGTTTACACCGATTGTGGGAGAAATTAAAAGCAGCTGTTCCCTCTTTTCATTAATTGAACAGCTCCATCCGACGCCAGCATTAGGCGGATATCCTAAGGAAAAAGCGGTTGAGGTCATTCGTGAAATCGAACCGTTGAAGCGTGGCTGGTACGCGGCGCCGGTGGGCTGGATTGACTCTCAGGATAATGGAGAATTTGCTGTCGCCATTCGGTCAGGTCTTATTGAGGAAGACCATGTTCGTTTGTTCGCTGGCTGCGGCATTGTAGAGGATTCCCTTGCAAAGCAGGAGTACGAGGAAACGCAAGTGAAATTAAGACCAATGCTATCTGCTCTTGGAGGTCGTCCGATTGAATAATCAAATCATGACAACATATATTGGCAGATTGATGGATGAATTTGTACAAGGTGGTGTGAAGGAAGCGGTTGTCTGTCCTGGTTCCCGTTCAACCCCGCTTGCGATGCTGGCTCTTGCCCATCAAGACATCAATGTTCATGTATTAGTGGATGAACGGTCTGCTGCTTTTTATGCGCTTGGTCTTGCAAAAGCAAGTCAAGCACCAGTGCTGCTTATTTGTACATCAGGTACGGCAGCTGCTAATTTTTATCCAGCCATTGTAGAGGCACATTATTCCCGTGTACCACTTATTGTTTTAACTGCTGATCGGCCGCACGAATTGAGGGAAGTTGGGGCACCTCAAGCGATTGATCAGCAATTCTTATTCGGTAAGTTTGTTAAATGGTTCACAGACTTAGCATTGCCAGAAGAAAGTCAGACGATGTTACGCTATGTTCAGACGGCTGCGGCAAGAGCAAATCATATGTCAATGCAAGAGCCGAAGGGACCTGTTCAGATCAATGTCCCTCTGAGAGAACCATTGCTTCCTGATTTGTCTATTGATCCTTTTGAGCGAGAAGAAACAGGCCGAAAAAAGGTCATAGCTGCAGGACAGGCTTTCCCAAATGATGATGTGATGTCTGAAATCGTGACGGTCATGAACCATTCCAAAAAGGGACTGATTGTGTGTGGTGAACTTCATACGCAGGAAGAGAAAGAGGCAGTGTTACGTCTTTCGAAAGCCTTGCATATTCCGATTTTAGCGGACCCGCTTTCTCATTTGCGAAATGGTCATGAACATGCAGATCTTATTATTGATGCGTATGATTCATTATTGAAAGATGAAGCATTGCAGCAGCATCTATTGCCGGATATGTTCATTCGTTTTGGACCGATGCCTGTGTCCAAACCTTTATTCAAGTGGCTGGAAAAACATGTGGAAGTGAATCAGATTGTCGTTGATGCTGCCGGAGGTTTTCGAGATCCTGGATTGAGTGCTTCATACGTCATTGAAAGTGATGTGGCAACTTTTGTAGATGAAGTATTCAAGAGAGCGGATCAACGTGAGGATACAAGTTTTCTAAAACGCTGGCAGTATGTTAATTCTTCATTCAGAACGCATGCATCCCATTATTCTGATGAGAATCTGTCATTTGAGGGAAATGTGTACCGTCAGCTTCAGCATCTCTTGCCGAAGGAGAGTGTCCTTTTTATCGGAAACAGTATGCCGATTCGTGATGTGGATACATTTTTTGAAGCGCAATCGAAGCCTTTTCGGATGATGGCGAATCGAGGAGCCAATGGCATTGATGGCGTTGTGTCTACAGCACTTGGCACGTATGCGGCTTTGAAACAGCCAGTCACCTTAGTGATTGGAGATTTATCATTTTATCATGATATGAACGGTTTGCTTGCAGCTAAGCTGCTGGACATTCCGCTGACGGTTGTGTTGTTAAACAATGATGGGGGAGGCATCTTTTCTTTCCTTCCACAGGCGTCTGATGAACCGTATTATGAAAAACTCTTCGGAACGCCGACTGGACTGAATTTTGAGTATGCTTCGAAGCTGTATGGGGGAACCTATTCGAAACCGTCAACGAAACAAGAATTACATGATGTCTACATGGCGCATATAGAAGAGCCTGGACTTCATTTAATTGAAATTGAAACTGATCGGCATTCTCGTGTAAGCAAACATCGTCAAATGATGGATGACATATTGGAAGAAGTGAAAAAAGAATGTCTTCTTTCATAATACGGATGCGTGATGGTGTGGCGTACGAGGTGGTGGATCAGAATCCATTGGCTGAGAATGCCACGCTATGCTTACATGGCTTCACTGGAAGCGCGGCTTCTTGGACGTTCTTGAATGGTTATATGGTGAATACAAGATTGATTCAAGTCAGCTTGCTTGGACATGGCCGCACGGACTCACCAGAAAGTATGAGAAGATATGCGATGTCGCATCAGCTGGCAGATCTTGCAGAGATTTTAAACCAATTAAAGCTTCACAAAGTGAATATTCTCGGATATTCTATGGGAGGACGTATTGCTTTATCATTTGCCTCTCGTTATCCAGATCGTGTCAACAAATTGGTCCTTGAGAGTACCTCTCCAGGGCTTCGCACTTTTAAAGAGCGGATGGCAAGACTCAAACACGATCATCAGCTCGCTCAGAAACTTAGACATGAAGGTTTAGTGAAGTTTGTGGATTTTTGGGAGAGTATTCCACTGTTTGCTTCGCAGAAAACTTTATCAGCTGAAACGCAGGCTCAACTGAGAGAGGGAAGGCTGAAAGCCAATCCACTTGGACTGGCTCGCAGCTTAGAAGGCCTAGGAACAGGTTCGCAGCCCTCTGTTTGGAAGGCTTTAAAGCATATGAATTTACCTGTTTTGTTGATTTGCGGAGCGCTTGATGAAAAGTTCTGCAATATCGCCAAACGTATGCAGCAGGAGCTTGAAGGCAGTCAATTCATATTGGCTGAGCAGGCTGGGCATACAGTTCATGTGGAACAACCACATTTTTTTGGTAAAATAGTAAGTGAGTTTATTACGCAAGATTAGAGGAGGAACTATTGATGGCTATTGAATGGCAAACTGAGCGTCAATATGACGAAATTTTATATGAAACGTACAATGGGATCGCAAAGATCACGATTAATCGTCCACATGTACATAACGCGTTTACACCAAAGACTGTGAGTGAATTAATTGATGCATTTTCACGTGCTCGTGATAATTCAAATGTTGGTGTAATCGTACTTGCAGGAGCTGGCGGCAAAGCATTCTGTTCTGGTGGGGATCAAAAAGTACGCGGCCATGGCGGCTATGTAGGAGACGATCAAATTCCGCGTCTAAATGTATTAGACTTACAGCGTTTGATTCGTGTGATTCCAAAACCGGTGATTGCAATGGTTGCTGGTTATGCAATCGGCGGCGGGCACGTTCTTCACGTTGTATGTGACCTGACAATTGCAGCAGATAATGCGATTTTTGGACAAACTGGTCCAAAAGTAGGCAGCTTTGATGCTGGTTATGGTTCAGGCTACCTTGCACGTATTGTTGGTCATAAGAAAGCGAGAGAAATCTGGTACTTATGCCGTCAATACAATGCACAAGAAGCGCTTGATATGGGACTTGTCAATACAGTTGTACCATTAGAGCAGCTTGAAGAAGAAACTGTGAAGTGGTGTGAGGAGATGCTAGAAAAGAGCCCGACTGCTTTACGATTCTTGAAGGCTGCATTTAATGCAGATACGGATGGATTAGCTGGAATTCAACAATTTGCAGGAGATGCGACACTTCTTTATTACACAACAGATGAAGCAAAAGAAGGACGCGATTCCTTTAAGGAAAAACGCAAGCCTGACTTCGGTCAGTTCCCGCGTTTCCCTTGATTCAATCATATCGATGAAAAACAGCTTAGTGCATCAGACTAAGCTGTTTTCTTTTAAGAAGAGGAGGTGTCATGATGAAGCAACCTAATTGGCTGCTGTACCGTGCTTATTTAACGCCAGAAAGAGTCGCGCTCATTTATCAGGATAAAAAGTGGACATTTCGCGATTTAGCTGATGAAGTAAATGAGCTTTCTAATAGACTTGCAGATGCATCATTGAAAAAAGGGGAAACGGTTGGGCTTTTGATGAACAATCAGCCTCAAATGGTGATGCTTGTTCATGCTTGTTTTTCATTAGGATTAAAAATCGTGCTATTGAACAATAAGTTAACAAAAGCTGAGAGGCGCTATCAGCTTGAAGATGCAAAAGCAGCCGCTTTATTAACTGAACCTGTTTATGCCAGTGATCATAAAGGTGATCTCCCCGTTTATACAATGGAGACTTTACCTGAAGCAGGTCAAGATAATGAAAAGAAAATCGAGAGCGAATTTGATTTGAATGAAACAGCGACCATCATGTATACATCTGGCACAACAGGACGCCCAAAAGGCGTGGAGCAAACGTTTGGCAATCATTTTCATAGTGCCGTTTCCTCTGCACTAAATATTGGCATCAGAGAGGATGACCGCTGGCTTATTGCACTGCCTCTTTTTCATATTAGCGGGTTATCCGCTTTATTTAAGTCTGTGATCTATGGGATGACTGTCGTACTTCATGAGAAGTTTGATGTCGATGAAGTAAAGGATTCTATTGAACAGCATCGTGTGACGATGATATCTGTTGTTCAAACGATGTTATCCCGTTTATTAAGCAGACTGGAAGAATGCCCGTCTTCTTTGCGCTGTCTTTTATTAGGCGGAGGACCTGCGCCTTTTGCGATGCTTCAAGAAAGCAAAGAGAAAGGCTTCCCTGTGTTTCAATCGTACGGTATGACGGAAACCTGTTCACAAATTGTGACCCTTGCGCCTGAATTTAGTGTAGAGAAGCTTGGATCAGCGGGAAAACCCCTTTTTGGGTGTGAACTGAAAATTCAAGATGGTACACGCACTTGTCGTCCTTTTGAGCATGGCGAAATTATGGTGAAAGGGGCAAATGTCATGAAAGGGTACCTTTACCGTGAAGAAGCAACCACAGCTGCCTTTGATCAAGGCTGGCTGAAAACGGGTGATATTGGCTATGTGGATGAGGAAGGGTTCTTATTTGTGCTTGACCGCCGTTCAGATTTAATTATTTCTGGCGGTGAGAATATTTATCCTGCTGAAATTGAAGCGGTTCTGTTAACACATCCGCATGTAAAAGAAGCCGGAGTAACGGGTATGTATGATGATAGATGGGGAGAGGTACCGGCTGCCTTTCTTGTCACAGACCATAAGATACCGGAGAATGAGCTCTATGCTTTATGTGAGTCGCATTTAGCAAAATATAAATGGCCCGCCGCTTTTCACTTTGTGGACGAGCTGCCAAGAAATGCGTCGAATAAATTGCAGAGGCACAGACTCAGGATCAAAGGGGTTTTTAGATGATTCAAATTGAACGAGTGATTTTATATCATGTCACGATGAAGCTCAAGCAGCCATTTACAACAAGTCTTGGAACCATCTCAGAGCGTGAGTTTATTATTGTCGAGGTAAAAGATCAAACAGGATTGACTGGATGGGGAGAGGTGTCAGCCTTTTCTTCTCCATGGTATACAGAAGAAACCATTGAGACTTGCTATCATATGCTGAGAGCTTTCTTTATACCGAATGTACTGACACGCACCTTTACACACCCTTCAGAAATACCAGACAGCCTGTACCAATTTAAAGGTAATAGGATGGCGAAAGCGGGAATCGAAGCGGCTGTTTGGGATATTTATGCGAAGCGTGAGAATAAGTCGTTACGTGATGTATTAGGCGGCACCAAAGAGAGAATACCTTCTGGTGTTGTGGCGGGGTTAGGACCCATTGACGACATGCTGAAGCAAATTCAGCAATATGTTGACCAAGGCTATCAGCGTGTGAAGGTGAAAATTAAGCCGGGACAGGATATTGGACTTCTTAAAAAAATTAGAGAGTCTTTCCCTAACCTTCCATTAATGGCGGATGCAAACTCTGCTTATGAATTAAAGGATATTAGCAAGCTCAAGCAGCTCGATGACATTCGTTTATTAATGATTGAACAGCCATTAGCTGCAGATGATATCGTGGATCATCGCCATTTGCAAAAGCATTTAAAAACACCGATATGTTTGGATGAAAGTATTTGTTCTTTAGATGATGCTAGAAAAGCTGTAGAGCTTGGCAGCTGTCAAATTATTAATGTGAAGCCTTCACGAGTTGGGGGGCTGACAGAAGCCCTTAAAATCCATACATTCAGTAAGGAGCATCAAATTCCATTATGGTGCGGAGGGATGATTGAAACAGGCATTTCCCGCGCGCAGAACGTGGCACTTGCTTCCCTTCCTCAATTTATAATCCCAGGTGATATTTCAGCTTCATCAAAATATTGGGAGCAAGATATCATTTTTCCTGAAATCAAGGTTGAGAATGGTTTTATTGAGGTACCTCGTTCCCCAGGAATGGGCGTAGAAGTGGATTATCAAGCGCTTCGTTCTTTTTCAGATAAAATTGACGTGTTTACAAAACATGATTTTGTGATGTGAAAACGAGTGAATCACCTTTTGCACATCCAATAAAATCTATGTATAGTGAGAGAAAGTTTTTCCTTCCTGTCTCATCAAGAAAGAAAGAGCGGATCACCGCTCTTTCTTACTCTTCTACAAGCTCGCTGTCGTAAGCAAGCTGTCCGATATAGTGATTCATTTCATTGGGCATGTCTGTTGCATGGCCATATTCATAATCCCAAAGGTTTAAAAAGGAGTGAGCAGCCTGATAAAATGCGGCTTCGTCCGCGTCATGAATTTCGTCAAAAAACGTTTGAAGCAGCCGATCGTGTTTCAATGTGAAGCGCCTCCTTTAATGAGACTTAAAGATCTTGTGGTTTAAACGTTTTACAATCCGTTTCTTCACTTTTTTCAGCCGTATTTCCTGTGTGGCTGACGACATAGATTGCATCTGCCCCACAGCGGTTTCCAGCATTCCAATAGGAACAGTTATTGACTTCACAAAGGATTTTTTGACTCATACAGATGACCTCCTTTTGAGTATGTCTTTCTTCTATAATGTAACCGAAATGAACCTCGTCCATTCATGTTAATCTTCCTGACGAATATAGCGCTTATCCTTCATAAACAATTTCCAGAAGAAATAGAACCCAGGGAATAAGATGATAAAACCTACAATATAGGTGATAAACAATGCTCTAAATGTGACAGGGTCTGTAAATCCAGACATAATTGTAATATCTGGATAGGCCATATAAGGCAAATGGGCACGTCCGTACACGTAGCTTGCTAAAAAATATTGAATGGTAATCGCAATGACAGCTAAACGGGGCCGGCCTTTCCGCTGCTTAAACCGGCTGTTTGGTAAAAATAGAGCCAGTCCTGCTAGCAAAAACATCAGGAGTGATACAAGAAGAATAGGAATGTTCTGCATCATTTTTGTGAACAGCCAATTGGCCTCGCTTCTTAATGTCAGCATGATAAAAAAGGCCATTAAGAGTGATAGCGGACCCGTAATGAGAGCCCCTCTTCTATAAATGCTGTAAGCTTCATCTTCATCAGCCACATTAGAGAAATCAGCTAAAAGCAAAGACGAAAGAAAAAGGGTGCTGAAAATAGCAAAGCCGACAAAAGAATAGACATTTGCACTCGTAAAGACCAGTCCAAGATCTAATGAGTAGACGTTGTTCTCCTGAAAGATAAATCCACCATGAGTAATCGGAAGAACCATGATCAGGATGGACGGAATGATAAAGCCGCTTATCCCTGAAATGTAAGTAACCGCTTTTCGGTATTTTTTAGGGAGTGAATGAGAAAACACGAGAAACCCGCTTCGCAGTGCAAGAAGTAACAATATGATGCTGCCGGGTATTAATAAAACGGTACCAAGTACAAAGGTCGCACCTGGAAACAAGCTAAACAATGCGACAACAATCGCCACAATGAAGACGTTTGTCACTTCCCATGTTGGAGAAAGATATTTATTTGCAATATTAGCGGCCTTTGTTTGTTCTCTATTCATATAAATCATCGACCAAAATCCTGCGCCGAAATCCATTGATGCCATCACTGCATAGATAAAAACGAATCCCCATAAGATGGTGATTGCAATGAGCGCATCAGTTGTAACATCCATTTGCATCTAGATCGCTCCTTTTTAAGATTCTGTTAACCGTAGGTCTTCTTCAATCGAATGTTTTCTAAAGTAGTACGTCAGTACAATAACGGTTGCTATGCCTAAGATGAGATAGACAATGGCAAAAAGGATAAAGAGCGTACCGATTGAACCGGATGATGTGACGACCTCTGAGGTTTTGAGCATTCGATAAATGACCCATGGCTGACGGCCTGTACATGCAAAGATCCAGCCGAACTCAATGGCCAAAAGACTAAGGGGCCCGCCGAATAAGTAAAGAAAAAGGAGCCACTTCGGATAATGTTCGCGTTTTAAAATTTTACGGTAAAGCAGTGCTAACACTGCAAACAAAATGAGGACTGAGCCAATGATAACCATGCCGTTAAATAATGTGTGAATAAATAAAGGCGGCCACTCGTCACGAGGGAAATCATTTAAGCCTTTGACCACCGTATCAAAGCTATTTCCTGCCAGAAAACTAAGCGCCCAAGGGATTTCAATTGCTCCTTTAATTTCCTGTGAATCGGCATCAGTAAAACCACCTATTGCAAGAGGCGCATGTGATTGTGTTTCAAATAAACCTTCAGCACCGGCTAACTTTTCAGGCTGATATTTATACAGAAGCTGAGCAGACTCATGACCATTTAAGGCCGTAAGAAATGAGAAAAGGCCTCCTACAATAAGTCCAAGAAAAAGGGCTTTTCGATGAAAAGTATAGAGTTTCTCATTCTTTCTTGTTTTGAGCATTTTAAAAGCGGCCACCGAAGCAATTACAAAAGCACCTGTTGTAAAAGCAGACAGCACGACATGTGTCGCAGTCACCACAAAGCTTGGATTGAAAAAGGCCTTCCAAGGCTCGATATTTGTAATCTCTCCATTGACCATTTGAAAGCCAGCAGGTGTTCCTTCAAACGCATGTACGTTTGTGATCAGAATCGCTGAAGCGGCTGCGCCAATCACGACAAAAATAACGGTAATGATGCGCATAGCAGGTGATAGGCGATCCGCTGCGTACACATAAATAGACATAAATAATGCTTCAATAAAGAACGCATAAATTTCAATCTGAAATGGCAGTGACATGACCTTTCCGATGACCTCCATAAAACCTGGCCATAGAAGAGCGAGCTGGGTACCAGCAATCGTGCCTGTTGGAATGGCGACACCTAACAAGACAGCCTGCGCTTTCGTCCACCGTTTGGCCATGACAGCATAGTGAGGATCCTTCGTTTTTTGGAAGATGAGTTCAGCTAACAAAATCATTAGCGGGATGCCGACGCCAAGCGAGGCATAAATAATATGAAAGCCCATAGTTGTGCCGAACAGGCTTCTAGCTAAAACGAGATCAGTCAATTTTTTCTCCGCCTTTCTTATCGCTTCTCTTTTTCATGATGTTATTATTCTCCACCATTTTTAGATTATTCTTCCTGACTAAGAAAGCTTGATTTTTGACAAGTTGTAAAAGAGGGAGTAAAATATAAATATAAAGCGTAATCATTACGTTTTGATAACGAAAAGAGTTTTGACATTGAAAAGAGATATTCATCCAACCTCACATGAAGTTGTATTTATGGACGTAAACAGCGGTTACCGCTTCTTGAGTAAATCGACAAAGACATCCAATGAGACAGTAGAATGGGAAGATGGGAAAACGTATCCTGTGATTAAAGTAGAAACAAGCTCTGATACGCATCCTTTTTATACAGGACGACAAAAATTCGGAGAAAAAGGCGGAAGAGCCGAGTTGTTTAAGAAAAAATATCAAATGTAATAAAAAGCACACCTACAATGGTGTGCTTTTTTGCAGCAAAAAACCCCGGATGATCACCCGAGGTTCTAGTAATTAATCATTTAAAGCGGTTTTTAAGGTCTTTAGATTTTGTTTCATTAAGCTGATGTAGCTTTCGCCATTTTTGGCATCATCTTCAGTAATAGATTCTAGATTTTTAAGTGTGAGGCTTTTTGCCCCAATTTCACTGCGGATTGTATCTGATACTTTGCTGCTGACGTTGTTTTCAAAAATCACATATTGAATGTGATGCTTTTCAGCTTTTTGTACAATGCTTTCGAGCTGCTTTTGTGAAGGCTCTTCAGAAGCGGATAATCCTAATACACTGATTTGCTCAATGCCATAGCGCTTTTCCCAATAACCGTAAGCTGCGTGAGAAACAAGGATTTCTTTATGTTTTGCTTTAGATAACGTTGTGTTGAACTCTTGATCTAGCGATTGCAAATCCTTTTTTAGTTTTTCATAGTTTTTTGTGTATTCGTCTTTATGATCTGGATCTAATGAAACGAGAGTGTCCTTAATGTTTTTCGCCATTTGCTGTGCATAAACTGGGTCTAACCATGCGTGAGGATCTTTATCTCCATGGTCGTGTTCATCATGGTCATGAGCTTCACTTTCATGGTCGTGATCATGGTCTTCGCCTTCTTCATGTGAATGCTCTTCTTTTGTCGATAACAATTTGATGCCTTCGGCTGCTTTGACTGTTTTCACGCCTTGGTCTTTTAACGTAGAAGCGGTTTTATCAGCGAATGCTTCAGCTCCTGTACCGCTGTAGATGAAGGCGTCACCTTCAGCCATTTCAACCATCGTTTTTGAACTTGGTTCAAAGCTGTGTGCATCTGCATTGGCAGGGTACACACTTTGTGCATGAACGTGAGAACCGCCAATTTTTTCAGTGAAATCTTGGATCGGGAAGATCGTGGTGTAAATGGTTAGTTTCCCGTCTGCCTTTCCTTTTGAAGCATTTGTCCCCGTACTGCTTGAGCAAGCGGCAAGACCGATCGCAAATAAAACAGCTGTTAAAATATAAAAGATTTTTTTCATGTAGAAATGTCTCCTCTCAATCTATTAGATAGAAATGATTACGATTTAATGTCCTGAGTTATTGTATCGTAATAATTACGATTTGAAAAGAGGAAAATAAAAAAATTTCATCAGCAGATGTTTCCTTTAAAAAAATGCGCTGCAAAACGTGACGAAATTTCTCACATTGTGCTATATTTATTTTTAAAAAAGATAAAGGAATGGGCAAACGTATGAAACTTTTAGATGAAATCATCGAATATAATCAACAGTTTATTGAAGAAAAGAAATACGAAGAATTTACAACAACGAAGTTTCCACAGAAAAAAGCTGTCATTCTGTCATGTATGGATACAAGACTTGTCGAGCTGCTTCCGCGTGCAATGAACATGAAAAATGGAGATATCAAGATCGTTAAAAGTGCTGGTGCTCTTGTTTCTCATCCATTTGGAAGTATCATGCGAAGCATTTTAGTGGCTGTTTACGAATTAAATGCTGACGAGGTTTATGTCATTGGGCATCATGATTGTGGTATGAGCAAAATAGACAGTCAAACACTTTTAAACAAAGCCATTGAGCGTGGTATTCCAGAAAAGCGTATTGAAGTACTGGAATACTCAGGAATCGACTTTAAACAGTGGCTCAAAAGCTTTAGTTCTGTTGAAGAGAGCGTGAAGGACAGTGTGTCCGTTGTAAAAAATCACCCGCTTCTTCCATCAGATGTGCCTGTGCACGGTCTTGTCATTGATCCTGGAACAGGCAAGCTTGACTTAGTCGTCAACGGATATGAAGAAAAATAAGTTATTTTTCCTTTTTCGGCGGGACAGGATCGATGCCGCCAGGGTGGAGCGGATGACATTTTAAAATCCGTTTGATGGTGAGCCAGCCGCCTTTTAAAGCGCCATGCGTTTTGATCGCCTCTAGCCCATAGTTTGAGCATGTTGGGTAAAACCGGCAGCTAGGCGGTGTAAGAGGGGAAATACATTTTTGATAAAAGCGTATGATGCCGATAAAAATTTGTTTCATAGAGGTTCCTCCTTGTCTGTCTTTCACAGTATAAGAAAAAAGGACAAGGAAGGAAAGTTTTATAAACTAAGCTGGTCGGAGAAATATGTTATAATATAGGAAATTGCAATTATAGGAGTGGTGATTATGCCTTCAGTTGAAAGCTTTGAACTTGATCATAATGCTGTAAAAGCGCCATACGTTCGTCATTGCGGCGTTCATAAAGTGGGATCAGATGGGGAAGTAAATAAATTTGATATTCGTTTTTGTCAGCCTAACAAGCAGGCGATGAAACCTGATACGATTCATACATTAGAGCATTTACTTGCGTTTAACATTAGAACACATTCAGAGAAATACGATCATTTTGATATCATTGATATTTCTCCAATGGGCTGCCAGACAGGCTACTATTTAGTGGTCAGTGGTGCACCTACTCCAAAAGAGATCGTTGAACTTCTTGATGCAACATTCAAGGATGCAGTTGAGGTAACAGAGATTCCTGCTGCAAACGAAGAGCAATGCGGCCAAGCGAAGCTTCATGACCTTGAAGGGGCAAAACGTTTGATGCGTTTCTGGCTTTCTCAAGATCAAGAAGAGCTTCTAAAAGTATTTGGTTAATAGATCATAAACCGGACATGTTGATGTCCGGTTTTTTGAATTCGATCATGAGATGTCAAAATAGGGGATATTTGTTAAAATGGACATGTCAGTAAAAGAAGGGGGAAACTCGGGATGCGAAAAATGTTGGGAATGATTTTGATGCTCATGTTACTAAGTGCATGTGGGAACTCTGCAGCAAATAGCGGCAAAGGGGAGGTGCCTGAGCTATTAGAAGTGAAGATTACAGGACCTGAGCAAGTGGAAAAAAATGAAAGCGTTATAGTAAAAGCAGCTGTCACATATGGTGATACCCCTGTTGATGATGCAGACGATGTTCAATTTGAAGTGTGGAAAGATGGTGACAAAGATAACAGCAAGATGATTCAGCCAAAGAAAGAGAACAAAGGTGTATATGAATTGCATACAGCCTTTAAAAAAGATGGCCTTTATATCATACAAGTCCATGTGACAGCTAAACAGCAGCATAATATGCCGAAGACGAACATCCACGTAGGTGATGTGAAAAAAGAGAGTTCATCTACTGAAGCAGAAACCTCACATCATTAAGTGCGATTTATTTAGGGTTAGGACGTTGGTTTGGTTCAGCATCCTGTGGTGAATCGATTTTATGCTTATATTCATAAGCCTTCGATGTTGTCCACAGTGATAAAAAGACAACGATTGAGATAATGATAAAGCTGATAATCCCAAGTAACAGCATCTAACTCCCTCCTTATTTCCATATTAACATATATTTCATGCAGTCAAAATAGAAGAAATTCATGGTAGGTTTCAGTATAATAGGAAAAGGGTATTCTCATACTATAAACGCAATTACATAAGGAGGAATGAACATGTCTGAAAAATTATTAAACGTCGTCAATAAACAAGTAGCTGATTGGACTGTGCTTTACGTGAAATTACATAACTATCATTGGTACGTAAAGGGAAAAGACTTCTTTACACTCCATGAGAAATTTGAGGAACTTTATACAGAAACAGCGACATACATTGATGATTTGGCTGAGCGTATGCTTGCGTTAAATGGACAGCCTGTTGCGACAATGAAAGAATGCTTAGAAATTTCTAGCATTCAAGAAGCTGAAGGCAATGAATCAGCGGAGCAAATGGTGAAAAATCTATATGATGATTTCTCCAATATCGCAGAGGAATTAAAGCAAGGAATGGAGCTGGCTGGAGAAGTTGGCGATGAAACAACAGGTGATATGCTGCTTGCGATACATCAATCTATTGAGAAACACAACTGGATGCTTAAAGCATTTTTAGGATAATACGAATGTGAAAGGAATGTCGATCATAAGATCGGCATTCTTTTTTGATGGATTTGTGACAGACAGCCCATTGAAATCATAGGGCTTTCAGCCGAAGAGAAAAGAGAAGGGAGGGGAGAAGATGTCTTCCATTGCAGGAATGATGAGTCAGCAAGTCGCGAGCATTCAAAGAACACTCAATATTAGTTTGTTGAATTCACAGCTTGCTACGAATACAGCACAAGCCATGGTCATGCTGGATCAAGTTCAGCAGCAGCCTCAAGCTGTTCAGCCAAAGGATTCAGACGCTCGCTTTATTGATGTCAGAGTCTAAGAATGGAAGCCGCCGCACAAGGCGGCTTTTTTTCTTGTCATCACTCTGTCTGATTTAAAAGACGACGCCTTTATTTTTTGTCGTCCAAGCTATTGCGAGGATCCGGCATATACTATTGAGGTAAGGAGTTCCACTTTGAAAGGATGTTGATGCCATGTGAGCAAGGATTTAGGCATCTTTTCGTTGTTTACAGTCAGTTTGTCAGCGATGGGCTTTCTGTTTGGTGGAGCAGGATATTTACTGATGATATTAGTGACACTGATGGCCATCGAATTAATTTGTTCAAGCCTAAGAGAATCTTTGACAGGGCAGCTCACAATGAAACGTTTTTTTACACGGCTTGTTCGAAAGATTGTGACGGTCTCCTTAATATCGATGGCGCATTTCTTCGATGTCATGCTGAAGACAAATGGGATGATTAAGGATTTAGCGATCATCTTTTATATTATTTATGAATCTTACCAAATCGTCTCGACAGCCAATGCCCTCGGAATTCCCATTCCACAGTTGTTTATTGATGTGTTGGACATGTTGAAAAATAAATTACGCAAAAAGCCGTAATTTCTTCATATCTGGTCATACTAAAGGAAAAAGGATGAATCAGATGGCGAGACACACATATTATGTATCTGTACAGGATGGGTCGATATCGCAGCATAGAGATGCGGCGGCTTGGCAATTTCAAATAGAAGCAGATGATGATCAAATTTTGCAGCTGAGAGACTATTTCGATGAACAGTATATGACAGATTGGAAAGGCTTCTTTCGAGCGCATGTTCCGTTTCTAGAATATCATTATGACAGTCCGAATGATGAAATGGATCGAAAAAGACAAGAGATTTACTCAATGATTTATGAGCTCGGGAATGAAGAGACAAAGAACTTTATTGAAACAAATGGATTAATGAATTGAAAAAGCATGTAGAGATTTTCTACATGCTTTATTTTCGCGGTTGTAAGATGCCTCCGATCAGGTCACTAAGCCCGCCTTTATTCTCTTGCTGTGATGTCTGTGAATTAGTGAAATCATGAGAAGAGCTCTGGCTTTGAGGCTTGTAGCGGTTATCATCTAAACCAACCCGTAAGCCAGATGTGCGCTCAGATGGCTGGATAATGACAATTTGGTCTTGTTCTTGAAACTCAAATAAGTAGGATTCACCAGATGTTTGTCCAATGAAGGTTTTCCAGTTCACATCTAATTTGACCTTCGGTGCTTTGCCTGTCCAAGCGACAATGGCGTCAGGATCTACACGGCAGGGGGCTTTTAAAATGAGCGGGTTTCCATTCGTTTTAATGGCGACCTGCGCTCCGTGGCCTTGATAGGAGAGCTTTGATGTAAACAGTCCTTTCTGTGATAAAATACCAACGCCTACTGGTGTCACGCCGTAATGACACTCCTCAGTAAAGGCAAGTAGATCTTCACTTTCTACACTTACATGCTGCCAAGGACCGCTCGGCTCAAGATTAATCACTGTCACGTGCTCGCTGGAATCAGCTAAATAACAAGTACCTTGTCCACTCACTTCCATCACCTCAAGGTTTTCACCTGTCAATTTTCTGCTGATGTGGTTAAATACTTGACTGACCATATTTCCTTTATTTGTCCCGAGTAGTCGTTTGCGGTATTGAAACGTTCCTTGATCGGCAATCATTGCGCCTTTTTTCGCAAAAAAGATTCCGCTGCCTTCTGCTTGTAAAGTGAGTTCTTCTATCGTGTTGAAATGAAATCCCATTGGTGCCGGCTCCTTTCCTGCGTCAAGATGTGAATCCGTAGATGCGGCATAAGTCATTTAAATCTAACGTAGTTCCTTGCCCAGTCGCGATAATTTCCCATTCGTCCTCATCTCTTATGAGTTCAGCGCAAATGATGGAGGTACAATACGAATAATCTTCTGTTAATTGAAAGGTACAAATCTCTTGTTGCGAGATTTGATCAGTAAGATGCACGTAGGCGTTGGTCACTTGTCCAAAATGATGCTTGCGCTCGTGTGCATCATGTATTGTGGCTGTTACGACGATTTTATGAATATCAGGTGAGACTCTGCTTAATTGCATAATGATCATTTCATTGTCTCGATACCCGCCGCCAAATTGATGATCACCTAGATGACGAACAGCCCCGTCTAAGCTTTGCTGCTGATGATAATAGATCAGATGGCTTGGAGACAACAGCTTGTCCTCTTCATTTAAGAGAAACACTTGCGTATCTAAATCAATTGGCTGGCCAGCCAGATCCCAGCCAAGCCCGATATGAATTTGGTCGATATTTGGATTGTCTTTTGTTAAATCTAGCTTTTGTCCTTTGATGAGGTGTTTCTTGATCACCTCATGAGGTGCGTCTTCTTTCTCATTTTTCCTGAGCGGAAGCGCTTGATCTTTCTCTTGTTTTGACCCATTTGTTATACTCATGCTGTTTTCCTCCTCGTCGTGATAGGACAAACCCTTATTGATTTACGTCATCAAGGGATAAAAGGTTTCATGATTAAAATTGGATGAAGTTGGAGATGATAAAAAGGTTTTAGCAACAATAACCTCATTTTAAATACAGACGAGATGAAACCACTCGTTTGTTTCACTTTTGATAAAAATTCTTCAGAGAAATGTGATCTGTGGTATGATGTTTTACAAGAAGCAAGGACAGGATATGAGGGATTTCACATGCATGTATTTAAAGACTATTATCATAATACGGTCAAGCTCTCCTTTGAAGAGAAGCCTTTTTCAAGTCATCCAAAGCATGTTTGGGCCATCTGCCGCTACCAGGGAAAATGGCTGCTCACTGAACATGAGGATCGGGGCTATGAGTTTCCAGGAGGGAAAGTTGAGCCAAATGAAGAAGCAGACCAAGCCGCTATACGTGAGATTCAAGAAGAGACGGGTGCTGTTGTTCGTGAATTAACGTATATTGGCCAATATCAGGTGCTAGGCAGAGAAAAGGTCATCGTAAAGAATATTTATTTCGCTGATATTGAAAGGCTAGTGAAGCAGGACACGTATTTTGAAACGAAAGGACCTGTTCTTTTCGCAGACTTGCCAAGATCTATCGCAAAAAATAAGAATTTCAGTTTTATTATGAAAGATGATGTGCTAAGACAAAGTCTTGCTTATTTAGAAAAGAACGGTTTGATTCGTTAAAAAAAGCGCAGGGAGACCATCCCTGTGCTTTTTTTATTTTTGGAGAAAACGGCGTTCGAGCCATTCCACAAGCTGGTACATGATGGTAGCAAACACAGCAATAATGAAAAGACTTAAGAACACGAGTGTAAAGTTGAAGACTTGAAAGCCGTAAATAATCATGTAGCCGAGCCCTTTTGAGGATACAAGAAATTCCCCTACAATGACCCCAACCCAAGAAAGACCGACATTGACTTTAATGGCAGAAATCATCGTTGGAATACTGGCTGGCAACATGACCTCACGAAAGACGACGCCTTTTTTCGCGCCAAAGGTTTTCATCACCTTTAAATAATTCTCATCGACCTCTTGAAAGGCAGTGTAAATGACGATCGTTGTAATAATCACACTAATGATCGCACCCATCGCGACGATGCTGATCATGCCAGGACCAAGGGCAACAATTAAAATGGGGGCGAGGGCAACTTTCGGCATGGCATTTAAAATGACTAAATAAGGATCAAGAACGTTTGCTAATCGGGTGGACCACCATAAGGCGGCAGCGAGCAAAATGCCGCAAAAGGTACCAAGTAGAAAACCGAGCACCGTTTCAAATAACGTAATACTCATATGATTTACTAAAGAACCATCTGATATTTTTTGCACAAATAATTGGCAGACCGCAGATGGTGAACTGAAAATCAGCGGATCGATGAGCCTGAAATGACTGGCAAGCTCCCAAAGCGAAAAGAAGCTGGCGAATATGATGAACTGATAGATACGTGTGATACGTTTTTCCATTCGGTATTTTTTGCGATAGGCTTCATGTAAAAGGTCACTGTGTTTCAACTGTTTTCAGCTCCTTCCAAATCGTTTGAAAGAGCTCTTGGAAACGCGGGGTCTGTCTCGCTTCGAAAGGAGAGAGAGCCCTTATATCGTCTGGTACGGTAAAGATTCGCTGGATAGAGCCTGGATGCTTTGAGAATAAGAAAATGCGGTCACTCATCGCAATGGCTTCGCCGATGTCATGTGTCACAAGGACTGCTGTTTTTTGATAGTTTTTTAATGTGTGAAAGACGAGATCTTCTAATGTCAGTTTGGTTTGGTAGTCTAGCGCTGAAAATGGCTCATCTAGTAAAAGCAGACCGGGATCAACTGCAAGCGTTCGGGCGAGAGCCGCACGCTGCCTCATTCCGCCAGACAGCTCCTTAGGATATTTTTCCTCTACTTCATGCAGTCCAAACTTTGGCAGTAAATCAAGGGCAGCTGAGGTGGCCTCATGTGAATCTTGTTTCGCAATTTTTAACCCGAGAATCACATTTTCCTTGATGGTTTTCCAAGGAAACAAATAATCTTGCTGGAGCATATAGCCGATTTGATGCTCCTTTTGATTTGGTTCTTTTCCTTCGATTAAAATTCGACCTTCAGAGGGCGGCGTAATGCCTGCGATGATAGACAGCAAGGTGGTTTTTCCGCAGCCGCTGGGACCAATAAATGAGATGAATTCACCTTGGTCTATCTCCATATTGATGTGCTGTATAGCCGTTGTTTTTTCTTTTAAAGAGAAGTACGTGTGGGTCACATGGTCAATTTGAAGGAAAGACATGTGCTACCTCCTATTCTATTTGTGATCTGTGACCTTCTTTGCAATGGATGAATCGACAAGTTGTTTGTACGGGATAAATTCCGGCAATTCACCGCTCTCCTTCATGATTTCCTGCAATTTGTTCCATTCCTCTTCATTCAGAAGGGGATCTGTTGCATAGGAATCTTGCTGTTTGTAGCGTTTGATGGCAGTTGATAAGACATCAAGATCTGTATCAGGAAAATGAGATTGAATGGCCTTTGCGATCTCCTCAGGCTGCTTGGCTTCTACCCATTTCTGCGCTTTGTAAATGGCTCGGGTGAAGGCTTCAGCTGTCTCTTTGTTTTCCTCTAAGTAACTCTTCTTTGCCATGAAGGTAGTATATGGCACTTTGCCAGAAGCTTCTCCAAAGGAGGCGGTAATGTACCCTTTACCTTCTTTTTCAAGTAAGGAAGCGGTCGGTTCGAATAACTGCACAAAATCGCCAGTTCCAGAGGAGAACGCACCTGAAATGTTGGCAAAATCAATATTTTGAATCATGCGAAGATCCTTTTTTAAATCAATGCCTTCCTTTTTCAAGACATATTCACCGACCATTTGCGGCATGCCGCCTTTCCGCTGTCCTAAGAAGTCTTTTCCTTTTAATTGATCCCAAGAGAATTGGTTTATTTCCTCCCTTGAAACAAGAAATGTGCCGTCTGTTTGTGTCAGCTGTGCAAAGTTCATGACAGAGTCCTTTGTGTCTTGAGCCTCTACATAGATAGAGGATTCAGACCCGGTCAGGGCGATATCAGCACCGCCTGATAAGAGAGCTGTCATCGTTTTATCACCGCCCCAAGTGGTTTTCAGTTCAACCTCCAAGCCTTCTTCTTTGAAGAAATCCTCTGATAAGGCGACATATAGCGGAGCATAAAAGACCGAATGGGTCACCTCGGCTACTTGTACGGTCTGCTCTTGTTCTTTTTTACAGGCGACAAATGGAATAAAGAGCAGGACCACGACGATGAATGCCAGTCTGACTTTGATGGAACGATTCAAGAGTAATTCGCCTCCTTTGTTCTAGATCACTATTAAAGTATGTGAAAAGGGATTTTTGGTGAGTGCCTAGATGAAAATAAGAAGCGCATTGTTTATTTATAGAACGCGTCTTTTTTTCTATACTAGGGGAATGAATGCTTTCTTGAATTTGGCAGAAATAAAGGAGCGGTTTCGTGTATAAAGTGAGTTGGGTATTTGTTGGATGGTATTTAGTAGGTCTTATCTTAATGGTCTTTTTTGAAGTGCCAGCATGGCTTCAGTTTGCAAACGGAATCTTTCTTGTACTGTATGCCTGCTGCGTCATAGAGATTGGGCGACATATTTATGGCTCATGGGGGCTTGTGATCAAAAGGGCAGCCATTGTTGGGGTGCTTACATTTACGGTTGAGTGGGTAGGTATCACAACGGGGTTTCCATTCGGGGCCTATGACTATTATCCGACATTAGGTTTTCTAGTGGCAGGGGTGCCCTTAACCATTGCGTTTGCATGGGTTGGCGTGTTTTTAAACAGCCTTTTTTTATCCAGTCAGCAGTCAAAGTGGAGACGAGCCGTCGAAACGGGGATATGGATTGTCTTGCTTGACCTCATATTAGATCCAGTAGCAGCTGAGCGGAAGTTTTGGGTGTGGTATGACGGCGGTGGGTTTTATGGTATTCCTTTTGAGAATTTTATGAGCTGGGGTATGATTGGAGCAGGACTTTCATTTCTTTTCCCGCTTGTTTCAATTGATCAAAAGGCACTCAGCTGGACGAGCCGTATTTATCAGGCGATGGTGTTCTTTTTTGGTCTTTTGGCATTAAAGGGCGGACTCGATGTCATTTTTTATTTAGCACTGATCATTGTCATTTTGTGTGAAGGAAGGGTTCGATTTGAAAGAAAGCGACAAAAGCCGATCGTTTAGACGTATATTTTTACTTTATCTTGAGCGGTATTTACTCCATAAGCATTTCCGCTGTGTGATGATGAAAGGCTCGGTGGACCCGAAGGAGAAGCTGCCTGTTCTTTATCTCGCCAATCATAGCTCATGGTGGGATGGACTGATCATTTTTCTTTTAACAGAAAAAGCGTCTGAACTTGATCACTACATGATGATGGAAGAGAAGCAGCTGAAGCAATATGCTTTTTTCCGTAAGCTTGGAGCGTTTCCGGTTCATAAAGAGAACCTGAAAAGTGTCAAACAAGCATTGATGACAGCAAGAGAGAACATGCAGGCTGGCGGGGCTGTATGGCTTTTTCCACAGGGGAAAATTATGCATCAGGATATGCGGCCGCTTGAACTGGAAGGAGGGGCTTCTTTTTTAGTGAAGCAATTTGAGCAGGTCGTGGTGAAGCCTGTGACCTTGCAGTATACATTTAATCAATTTCAAAAGCCGACAGTTTCTGTTGTGTTCGGCGAAGATGCCTTAGTATCTGGCGGGGCACTACGAAGCAAGGACGTGACGCGTATGCTTGGAGATCTGCTTGAAACGCAGTTAAACCGACATCAAGCGCAGGTCATCGCTGATCCTGATCTTTCATTAAACGAAGAATTTAAACAGATGACAAGGACAAGTCAGTCAACAAGTGATGCGTTTGATTCTTTTAAAAAGTGGGTGAAAACATGGCGCTCTTCTTAACCGTGATCAGTGTGCTGCTGCTTTGTCAGTTTATGTTCACCATATGGAATATGAAGCAGTTTCCCGTGATAAAGTCCGCTTCTTTTTCGCCAGATGAACCCATTTCGTTATCGATACTGATTCCGGCTAGAAATGAGGAGAAGCGGATAGAAGCCTGTCTTCAGTCGATCGTTGATCAACGTCTTTATCCGAAAGAGCTCATTGTTCTTGATGATCATTCGACAGATCAGACAAGAGCGATTGTGGAGCGCTTTGCAGAAGCGTATCCGTGGATTCGTGTCCAGTCAGGCCAAGCGTTAAAGCAAGGCTGGCTAGGTAAATCATTTGCCTGTTCTCAGCTCGCTGAGGCAGCAGCTTCTGATTGGCTGCTATTTTTAGATGCGGATGTCCGGTTAAAAAGAGGGGCAATTGAAGCAGTGTATCAGCAGGTATGCACGCAAAATACGGGCATGCTGTCAGGCTTCCCAGAACAAAAAACAGGTACATTCTTTGAGCATCTTGTGGTTCCCATGATGATGTTTACCATAGGCTGTCATCTGCCAGTGAAGTGGGTAAGGAATTCAAGGAACCCCGCTTTTGCCGCAGCACATGGAGGCTTTATTGCCATTGAAAAGAATTGCTATCACGACATCGGCGGGCATGAAGCGATTAAGAATTCGCTAGTGGATGATATGGCCTTGGCTAGACGAGTGAAGGAAAAAGGCTTTCCGTTCACACTTGCAAGCATTCATCCATTTGTGTATATGAGAATGTATGAGAGTGGACAAGAGGTTTGGGAAGGCTACCGGAAAAATTTGTTCCCAGGAGTCAATCGAAGCATTGCTTTATTAAGCAGTGTCTTTTGTTTATACACCCTGCTTTATTTGGCTCCTGTCATTTGTTTGATGATGGCATTGCTGCAGCTTGATGTGCTCAGTATATGCATAGCCATTCTTTGCTATGGGATGGGTGTGTCGATCAAAGCGGCAATTGATATCGAGAACGGGAGAACATCTGCAATGGCCTTTTTATTGCCGGTCAGCATTTTAAGTTTGATCGCCATTGGCTTTGCTTCTATGAAAATCGGGCTGAAAAAAGAAGGGTATGAATGGAAAGGGAGAAGGTACGAATGAAAAAAGTGATCATCATCGGCGGCGGGCTTGGCGGATTATCAGCAGCGATCCGCTTGCAGTCACGAGGGGTTCAGGTCACCATATTAGAAAAAGAAGCGGCTTTAGGCGGGAAATTGCAGCGCCATCAGGGAGCTGGCTACTCTTTTGATCTAGGACCGAGTACCATTACAATGAAGTCATACTTTGAGGAAGTGTTTGCTTCCTGTCATAGACGGATGGAGGATTACGTCACATTTTATCCGATTTCTCCCCTGACCAAAAACGTTTTTTCAGATGGACATACGGTCGAATTTACGCCCAATATTGAGCAAATGGAATCTCAAATTGCAGCATTCAGTCCTGAGGATGCGAAGCAATACCGTTCATTTTTACAGGAATCAAAGATGCTTTTTCAAAAGGCTGAGGAGCAGTTTTTAAATCGTTTGTTATTGACGTGGAAGGATAAGGCGGATGTAAAGCTCATGAAAGCACTTCTCTCTGTCAAACCGTTTACAACCGTTCAACGCCTGCTGCGTCAATATTTCCGTCATCCGCATACTTTGGCGATGTTTGGACGGTATGCTACATACATCGGCTCTTCTCCCTATGAGGCACCGGCTATTTTTAATATGATGGCGTATTTAGAAGGGGAGAAAGGGATTTATGGAATAAAGGGCGGTACATATCGTTTAGTTGAAGCATTTGAGACTTTGGCAAAGGAATTAGGCGTACAGATTCACCTCAATGAACAAGTCAACAAGATTCATGTGAAGGACCGGCGAATCAAAGGAGTAGAGACGGCTCAGCAGATGTATGAAGCAGATCAAGTCATTGCAGGGGCGGACGCGCTGACTGTTTACCGCCATCTGATTGATGAAAAAGACCGCCCAAGCTTTTTAAATCAAAAGCTGGCTAATATTGAACCGTCATTATCTGGCTTTGTTCTCTTATTAGGTGTACCTAAAGTCTATGAACAGCTGTCCCATCACAATGTGTTTTTCCCAGAGAATTATGAGCAAGAATTCAAAGATATTTTTCAGAAAAAACAACTGCCTCAGGATCCAACGCTTTACATATGTTATTCAGGTCATTCAGAACCAGCTTTAAGCGGAGGACAGGGAAGAAGCAACCTTTTTGTACTGACGAATGCGCCTTATGTGACAAAAGAGCAAGATTGGGGCATGTTAAAGGAGACATACCCGCAGCATTTGAAAACAAAATTAAAGGAAAAGGGTCTCTTTGATATGGATGAGGTTGCCGAATATGAAGCGGTTCAAACTCCGCTTGATCTGCAGCAGAAAACAGGAGCATATCATGGCGCCATTTATGGCATGTCTTCCAACTCGTTCAAGCAGGCGTTCTTCCGAATCAATAATCAGTCAAAGGACATTGAAGGGCTTTGGTTTGTTGGAGGAACAACTCATCCAGGCGGCGGCACGCCGATGGTGACAAAATCAGGCCAGCTCGTCGCAGAAGCGATCATTTTAAGCACTTGACGTAAGAACAGATGAAAAGGAGAGAAATCAAGTGATTGTGGAAAAAAGAAGGTTTCCGTCCCCCCATCCGCATATTCACTTATTTACAGTGACCTATGAGGCAGATGGGCTTCGGATCAAAGGGCTGCTCGCTGAACCGGCCGGAGAAGGTTTCTATGACGGCTTTTTGTATTTACGAGGCGGCATTAAA
Organism: Bacillus sp. GBSW19; assembly: GCF_002998655.1. NCBI lineage: Bacteria > Bacillati > Bacillota > Bacilli > Caryophanales > Bacillaceae > Bacillus > Bacillus sp. GBSW19. The sequence goes on along the minus strand of NZ_PVRF01000001.1, from coordinate 1,803,210 downwards.
AATGTGGGGATGGTGAGACCAGGCCGGATTGTGCAATTTGCAGCGCAGGGCTTTGTCGTATTTGCTCCCTTTTACCGAGGAAATCAGGGAGGCGAAGGGAACGAAGATTTTGCCGGTGAGGACCGGAAAGATGCTTTTGCTGCCTTTCAATTGTTAAAGCACCACAAAAAGGTGAAGCAGGATCGTATTCATATCTTTGGTTTTTCGCGCGGAGGGATTATGGGCATTTGGACCGCTGTTGAAATGAAACAAGAGGCGGCTTCCTTTGTGACATGGGGAGGCGTCAGTGATATGAAGCTCACCTACGAAGAGCGTGTGGATATGAGAAGAATGATGAAGCGTGTGATTGGCGGTCCCCCGCACAAGGTGCCAGAGGCCTATGAGGACAGAACGCCTTTAAATGATGTGGACAAAATTGAAGCGCCTGTTCTCATCATCCACGGAGAAGAGGATCAGAATGTATCGATTGAGCATGCGTATTTATTAGAAGATGCGCTGCGCCAGCACGGAAAGTCAGTGGAGACTTGGTATTTTCATGGATACAACCATTATTTCCCACCGCAGCATAATCGGGAAATTGTCAGAAGGCTGACGACATGGATGCACAGCCGGAAAAGCGGAAATGTGGTAAAATAAGCAGTATAACGAAATTTAGAAAGTAGGGGGATTTTCAATATGGGAATGCCTGTTGAATTTAATACAATGATTGTCACGAAGGGAAAAGAGACAAGAATTGAAGAAAATGTATTTGAGCTCATGAAGGAAGGGTACCGCATTTATCCATTAAATATTCCGCTTGAGGTGCGTAAAACGAAAGACGGAGAAAAAACAGGGACAGCACACGTTGAAAAGCTGGAGCTGACAGACAATGTGACAAAGGTTACTTACCGTCTCGTGTCATTACATTCAACGAACTAACAAAAAAAGCTGAGGGAATGATTCCCCTCAGCTTTTGCCATTTGATTATACGCGTGGTCCGCCTTTGGCTTCAATGTCACTTGCTGCGTGGCTGAATTTTTGGAAGTTCTTTTTAAATTCATTGGCAAGGAAGTGTGCTTTTTCTTGATAAGCCTCTTGGTCATCCCATGTTTTAGAAGGTTGAAGCACTTCATCTGGTACGCCAGGAATATGAAGCGGGATGTGTAATCCAAAGATGTCATCAGTGATCATTTCGGCGTTGTCGAGGTCACCTTCGATCGCTGCCTGCACCATTGCTCTAGTATGCGCTAGATTCATGCGTTTGCCTGTACCATAGCCTCCGCCAGTCCAGCCTGTATTCACAAGGAATACTTTTGCGCCGTGCTCATCAATTTTTTTGCCAAGCATTTCAGCATAGACGTGAGCTGGAAGCGGCAAGAACGGTGAACCGAAGCAAGTAGAGAATGTCGTTTCTGGTGATGTGACACCGCGTTCAGTTCCTGCTAATTTACTTGTGTAACCGCTCAAGAAATGGTACATTGCCTGTTCTTTTGTTAAACGGCTGATTGGAGGTAAAACGCCAAATGCATCAGCTGTTAAGAAGACAATGGCAGAAGGATGTCCTGCGATACTTGGCTTCACGATGTTATCAATCATTTCGATTGGGTAAGCAGCGCGTGTGTTTTCAGTGAAGAATGTGTCATCATAATCCGCTTCACGTGTTTCTTCATCAAGCACAACATTTTCAAGAACTGATCCGAAGCTGATGGCTTTGTAGATTTGCGGTTCTTTTTCTTCGCTTAAGTTCACACATTTCGCATAACATCCGCCCTCAATATTGAAGACTCCTGAGCCAGACCAGCCGTGTTCATCGTCACCGATCAGCTTGCGGCTTGCACTTGCAGAAAGCGTCGTTTTCCCAGTACCTGAAAGGCCGAAGAATAATGCGACATCGCCTTCTTGACCGACGTTTGCTGAGCAGTGCATGGATAAAATATCTTGCTCAGGAAGCAGGTAATTCATGACAGAGAAAATGGACTTTTTCATCTCTCCTGCATATTCTGTACCACCGATCAGAATGGTGCGTTTTTCAAAAGAAACGATAATAAACGTTTCAGAGTTTGTGCCATCTGTTTCAGGATCTGCTTTAAAGTGCGGTGCAGATAAGATGGTGAACGGTTTTTCGTTTGAAGAAGGTGTGGATCCGTCAGGTCTGATGAACAGCTGCTTTGCAAAGAGATTGTGCCATGCAAATTCGTTTACCACTGTAATTGGCATACGGTATCTTTCATCAGCGCCGGCAAATCCTTCAAAGACGAATAGTTCATCACGTTCTTTTAAGTATGACACAACCTTTGTATATAAACGGTCAAATGCTTCTTTAGAGATCGGCTGGTTGACTTGACCCCAATCAATTTTATGTTCAGAGCTTTCTTCTTTGACGATAAATTTATCTTTAGGCGAACGTCCTGTGTAGGCACCAGTTGTAGCGCGGACAGCTCCTGTTGATGTTAAGACGCCTTCATCACGTGCCAAAATCTTTTCAACAAGTTTCGGAACAGATAAATTTTGGTGCGTATTTTCTAATGAGAACAATGACTGCAAATCTTCTTTTAAATCCACTGAGTTCATAAAAAAACCCTTCCTTTACCGTTGAATTTGTTTGTTTCGATTAGTATAACACATTGATAATAATAGTCTATACTATTTAAATATTTTTGTGTGTGTTTTTTCATTTCTGCTATGAAAATATGCTTTTTGGTGATGCTAAGGGTGAGGTAAAAAAAGAGGGGAGATAATTCTGATGAAGCATTGACATGATGCAAGGGTTTGAGATAAGATATCTTATTGAACGGATACTCTTATCCCGAGTTGGTGGAGGGACAGGCCCGATGAAGCCCAGCAACCGGTTTCTTGTGAAAAAGGCATGAATATGCTGAGAAACCAAGGTGCTAACCTGATGCAAGGTACAAGAACACCTTGAGCGATAAGAGTGAAAGGCATGCGATCTCAGACCCTTTCCTCGCAATGAAGGAAATGGTTTTTTTATTTTTGGGATATCATATGAACAAATTGCCAATAACATCTCTAATAGAAACGTTTTCAAATATAAGAGGGAACGAGTTCCGTATCATATTGGAGGCCTCATCTTGGGATGATGTGGTCTTGTACAGGAGGAAATAGCCATTATGAGTCAAAATCGTCGTTTATTTACTTCAGAATCAGTAACAGAAGGACATCCGGATAAAATCTGTGATCAAATTTCAGACAGCATTTTGGATGAAATTTTAAAGAAAGATCCAAATGCACGTGTTGCCTGTGAAACTTCTGTTACAACGGGTCTCGTATTAGTAAGCGGTGAAATTACAACGTCTACTTATGTCGATATTCCAAAGACGGTGCGTGACACGATTAAGGAAATTGGCTACACACGTGCGAAATATGGTTTTGATGCGGAAACATGTGCAGTGCTCACATCCATTGATGAACAGTCTGCTGATATTGCGCAAGGTGTAGACAAAGCGCTTGAAGCACGTGAAGGAACAATGACTGAAGAAGAAATTGATGCGATCGGTGCAGGTGACCAAGGATTGATGTTTGGTTTTGCCAACAACGAAACCGAAGAGCTCATGCCGCTGCCGATTTCACTAGCGCATAAATTATCTCTGCGTTTAACAGAAGTGCGCAAGGATCAAACACTTGCCTATCTTCGTCCAGACGGAAAAACACAAGTAACAGTAGAATATGATGAGCAAAATAAACCTGTTCGTATTGACACAGTGGTTATTTCTACGCAGCATGCACCAGAAGTGACGCTTGAACAAATTCAAAGCGACTTAAAAGAGCATGTCATCCGCCCTGTGGTTCCAAGCGAACTCATTGACGAAGAGACAAAATACTTTATTAACCCAACAGGCCGTTTCGTCATCGGTGGACCTCAAGGAGATGCTGGTTTAACTGGACGTAAAATCATCGTTGATACGTATGGCGGGTACGCTCGTCATGGCGGCGGTGCTTTCTCTGGGAAGGACGCAACAAAGGTTGACCGTTCTGCGGCGTACGCTGCTCGTTACGTAGCGAAAAACATCGTAGCTGCCGGTCTTGCAGATTCTTGTGAAGTACAACTTGCTTATGCAATTGGTGTTGCACAGCCTGTATCGATTTCAATTGATACATTCGGAACAGGAAAAGCTTCTGAAGAAAAATTAATTGAAGTGGTTCGTGCGAACTTTGATCTTCGTCCAGCTGGCATTATTAAAATGCTTGACCTGCGTCGTCCGATCTATAAACAAACAGCTGCATACGGACATTTCGGCCGTCATGATTTAGATCTTCCGTGGGAAAAAACGGATAAAGCCGATACGCTTCGTAAAGAAGCATTAGGACAATAACAACATAGAAAACCGCTTATTTTAAGCGGTTTTCCTTTTGATTAAAAAAATTCTACAAAAAGTGAAAAAATGTGAAACAAAATCGGACAAAATACTGTCTAATTATAGGTCTACTTTTAAGAAATAACATAACGTGGAGGCAATAATATGTGTGGGTTTGTTGGTGTATTTAATCACCGTCCATTGTCCGAAACTACTGAGCAGGAAGAGTTAATTAAACAAATGAATCGTCTCATCGTTCACCGTGGTCCCGATGATGAGGGTTACTTTCATGACGAGCATGTAGGATTTGGATTTAGACGTTTAAGTATTATAGATGTTGAGCACGGAAAGCAGCCGCTTTCTTATGAAGATGAAAAGTATTGGATTATTTTCAACGGAGAAATTTATAACTATGTGGAGCTGAAGGAAGAGCTTGTGAAAAAGGGCTATACGTTCAGCACAGATTCTGATACGGAAGTACTGCTTGCCACATACCGTCATTATAAAGAAGAGGCGGCTTCTAAACTTCGCGGCATGTTTGCATTTTTAATTTGGGATAAAGAAGCGCAGCAATTATATGGCGCGAGAGATCCTTTTGGCATCAAACCGCTTTATTTTACACAAATGGATGAGCAAGTGTACTTTGCGTCTGAACGCAAAAGCTTGATGGCTGTGAACGAGAACATCTTATTTGATGAGACTTCATTGCAGCAGTACATGTCGTTCCAGTTCGTTCCTGAGCCAAATACACTTGATCAAAAGGTGCACAAAGTTGAGCCTGGTCATCAGTTTATTTTACGCCCAGGACAGGAGATCGAATTTAAGACATACTGGAAGGTTCAATTCAAGCCTGAACAAACACAAGAAGAGAAATTAATAGAAGAAGTACGCGATGCAATCTATGATTCTGTGAAAGTTCACATGAGAAGTGATGTACCTGTTGGTTCATTCCTATCAGGTGGTATTGATTCTTCCTTCATCGTGTCTGTCGCAAAGGAATTACACCCTGAGCTGAAGACATTCTCTGTTGGCTTCCAGCAGGATGGCTTTAGTGAAGTCGATGTCGCGAAGGAAACAGCTGATAAGCTAGGCTTACAAAACTTCAGTGCCGTCATTTCTCCAGAGGAATATATGAACGAGCTTCCGAAGATTGTCTGGCATTTAGACGATCCTTTAGCTGATCCGGCGGCGATTCCATTGTATTTTGTGGCAAAAGAAGCGAAGAAACAAGTGACGGTTGTTCTTTCAGGTGAGGGAGCGGACGAGCTGTTCGGCGGATATAATATTTACCGTGAGCCTCTTTCTCTTAAACCATTTGAATCTGTACCATCTATGCTGAAAAAGCTTCTTCTTCGTCTGGCGCGATTAATGCCAGAAGGAATGAAAGGGAAGAGCTTTATCGTTCGCGGCTGTACGCCATTAGAGGAACGTTATATCGGTAATGCGAAAATCTTTGAAGAGCCAGTGAAGAAAAATCTCTTAAAACATTATGATCCAAGCATCACGTATCGTGACGTAACGAAGACATACTTCGAGGAAAGCGCAGGCTACAGTGATATTAACAAAATGCAATATGTTGATATTCATACGTGGATGCGCGGAGACATCTTACTGAAAGCAGACAAGATGACGATGGCGAATTCTCTTGAGCTTCGTGTTCCATTCCTTGATAAGGTCGTTTTTGAAGCGGCTTCTAAAATTCCAGAAGAGCTGAAAACAAAAGATGGCACAACGAAATATTTATTGCGTAAAGCAGCAGAGGGCATTGTGCCTGACCATGTGTTAAACCGTAAAAAGCTTGGTTTCCCTGTGCCAATTCGTCATTGGCTGAAAAATGAGATGAATGCTTGGGCGAAAGACATCATCAAAAACAGTCAAACAGATGAATACATTAACAAGCAATATGTGCTTGATTTATTAAATGAGCATTGTGCTGGCAAAGCAGATCATAGCCGTAAGATTTGGACCGTCCTCATCTTTATGATTTGGCACAGCATTTATGTGGAGCGCAGCATTGATCCAGAGCAGTTGAATCATCAACCGAAAGAAGTCATCTTTAGTTAATGAAAAAAGGTTTTCAGCTTTGTGCTGAAAACCTTTTTTGTCATGATAGAAAGCAGTGGAAAAGGGTAAAATAACAAGCGGTTCATAGTTATTGCTTAATATCCTGAAAAAAACATGATAAAGTGAAGATACACGTATGATGTTAACGGGATAAAAGGGAACGATAGTATTGTCCTTTTTCTACATATTCTCTACGGATTCTGTCCATGTCTTGGATATCTTCATCTGTTAACTGACGGACGACCTTGGCTGGACGGCCAAAAGCGAGTGATCCTTTTGGAATAACCTTTCCTTGAGGGACAAGACTACCTGCACCGATAAAGGCACCTTCGCCAATTTCTGCACCATCGAGAATGATGGACCCCATACCAATGAGGGCATTTTTTCGAATGATTGAGCTATGTAATGTGACTTGGTGTCCAATGGTAGCACCATCTTCTATAAGAAGTGTTTTTCCAGGACTTTGATGCAGACAGGATAAATCTTGAATATTGACGTTTTTTCCAATTCTCACAGGAGCGACATCGCCTCTGATGACGGTTTGAAACCACACGCTCGAATATTCTCCAATCGTGACATCACCAGTAATGGTGACGTTATCTGCGACAAAGACCGATTCATGAATCTCAGGTGTAAACTGATGATATGGATAAATCACTTTTTCGACTTCCTTTCTTAATACAACATTTGTGAGGTGTTTACTTTGTGGACTTGGCATGCTGAAAGACCAGTTGGTACAATTGTAATTGTACATGGTGCGAGTGAATATCACGGCCGATATAAATGGCTGATCGAAATGTGGCGAAATGCAGGCTATCACGTCGTTATGGGTGACCTCCCTGGGCAAGGGACATCGACACGTGCGCGCGGCCACATTCGCTCGTTTCAGGAATACATTGATACAATAGATGAATGGATCGAACATGCGAAATCATTCAGGCTTCCTACTTTTTTACTTGGACACAGTATGGGTGGACTCATTTCAATTGAGTGGATCAAGCAGTATACCCATACGAAGATTGATGGCCTTATTTTATCATCACCTTGTTTAGGTCTGCAATTTAAACCGAAGAAGCTAATGGATTTTGCATCAAAAGGTCTAAATGTGCTGGCACCGTCCTTTAAAGTCGAGTCAGGGCTGTCGATTGAACTAGCCACACGGAATCAGGCTGTGATTGAGGCAGACTCAAATGATTCTCTTTACGTAACAAAGGTGTCGGTTCGCTGGTACCGAGAGCTGATCAAAAATATTGATGCGGCCATGCAGCCAACGAATGTCTTTAAATCGATTCCGCTCCTTTTAATGCAGGCGGGCGATGATAAGATCGTGGATAAAACGAGGGTGATCAAATGGTTCAATGGCATTGAATCAACCAATAAATCATACCGTGAATGGGAAGAACTGTATCACGAAATTTTTAATGAACCGGAAAGAGAAGATGTGTTTAAGGCAGCAAGAGCCTTTACAGATCAATATATTTGATGGTGAGCTTTAAGTTGGGGGTGGATTGATTTGTCAGTACCAGAGCGTCCTTTTGCACTGATGACAAAGGTGTATAAAGATATTTTTCCGCTTGTTCATCAGGAGCTGAAAAAGTGGCGGGCTCATGCAGAAATGATTGAAAATGAAGAACTGCGAACGCAGGCACTAGCGAGCATATCCAGTAAAACCTTTCACTGTGAAGGCGGAGGCATTTTATCTCTTCTAGCAGGTGAGGCGAAAGAAACGTGTATTGAATTCATTGTGGCGTATCAAACCATCAGTGATTACTTAGATAACCTATGTGACCGCAGCACGTCGCTGGATCCAAAAGATTTTCATATGCTGCATCAAGCGATGAGAGATGCGCTTGATATTCATGCTGAGCTCAAGCCTTACTATCAATTCCGTGATGATCAAGAGGATCATGGGTATTTACATGCGCTTGTCCGCACATGTCAAGACGTGCTTACGCGCCTTGAGCATTATCCAATCATTCAGCCATATTTACACACGCTGTGTGATTACTACAGTGAATTGCAAGTACATAAACACGTCGTTCCTCATGAGCGGGTCCCGCGGCTAGAATCGTGGTTTCGCCAGTATGAAAAGGATTTGCCTAAGATGGAATGGTATGAATTTTCAGCTTGTGCAGGATCAACGTTAGGGATTTTCTGTCTTGTGGCGTATGCGCTGCAGCCGGATTTTACAGAAAAGCAGGCGAAGCAAATTTACGAAAGCTATTTCCCTTATATCCAAGGTCTGCACATTTTACTTGATTATTTAATTGACCAAGAAGAAGACCGGCTTGGGGGAGATCTGAACTTTTGCTCCTACTATGCTTCTCATCATGAGATGATGGATAGACTTCAGCATTTTATTGAAAAAGCGGATGAGCAGCTGAAAGGCATTCCGCACGAAAACTTTCACAAATTGATTAACAGAGGGTTACTGGCAGTCTATTTGTCCGATGAAAAAGTGACAGCCCAAAAAGAGATGAATAAGCTGGCAAAACGGCTGATCAAATCAAGCGGGAAAACATCATTCTTTTTCTATATCAACGGAAGAGCTTACCGGACCTATCAGAAAATGCCTTGGATGAAATCCTCATAAAAAAGCTCAAATCCATTAGGATTTGAGCTTCAGCGCGCAGACAAACCCTCGCATTCTTTGTCAGTCCTGCGCGCCGGTACTCACGAATGTCAAATTCGCTCCGTTCCGGTGCTCGTTCTTCCTAGACTGCAAAGGTTTTCTATCACGCTGAAAGAAGACAAAGGGCTAAAATAAAAATCATTTTGGCCCTTTGTCAATAATCTGAGCTCAGATCATTAGGATTTGAGCTTTTTTTCAATGGCGACCACAAAAGGCGGGTCGTTTTGAATATTCATGTATTGATATGATAAAACTTGTGCCTCTTCATGAGGAAGTGATCTGCAATAGTCAAGAAGTACTTCTTTTTCTCTTTTTCCTTCGGAGTGTCCATGGTAAATCACAAGGACGATCAGACCGCCGGGTTTAAGCCAGTCGAGGAGCTGCTCGATGGCTTCGATGGTTGTATGAGCCTGAGTGGTGACGGCTTTATCGCCTCCGGGCAGGTACCCAAGGTTAAACACCGCACCAGAAATATGTCCATAAACATCCTTTGGCAGGTGATGAGCCAGTTTTTCATGCCCATCGTGAATCAGATGAACGTAAGGATATCCCTCGCCAAGCCTTTTTCTCGTCTGCTGTAGGGCTTCCTCTTGTACGTCGAATGCGAAAACTTGTCCATCATTTCCTACAAGATCAGCTAAATAGCGTGTATCGTGGCCATTTCCCATCGTTGCATCAATGACGATGTCGCCTTTTTGACAAGCCCGTTCTAACAGCTCTTTACTAAAAGGGAGCATGCGTTTCAAAATCATTTGGCTGCTTCTTCCAATCTGACGAAACGTTTGCCTTGGTAGCTGTTACGTCTTTCGAGCTCAGCATTAATGGCATTTAGTACTTCCCACTTGTTTACACTCCACATCGGACCAACCATTAATTCAATTGGGCCATCCCCTGTAATGCGGTGAATAATCATTTCTGGCGGCAGGATCTCCAGTTGATCACAAACAAGCTGAACATATTCTTCCTGGCTTAGAAACTCCAATTTGCCTTTTTCGTATTGCTTGACCATTGGGGTTCCTTTTAAAAGGTGAAGTAAATGAATTTTAATTCCTTGCACATCTAAATCTGCGACAGCTTTTGCTGTTTCCATCATCATGTCCCGGTTTTCTAGAGGCAGTCCGTTGATGATATGCGAGCAGACACGAATTCCGTGTTTTCGCAGTTTTTCTACACCTTCTACGTAGCATTCATAATCATGGGCACGGTTAATGAGCATCGCTGTACGTTCATGAACCGTTTGAAGACCAAGCTCTACCCAGAGATAAGTGCGCTCATTTAATTCGGCTAAATACTCCACCACGTCATCTGGCAGGCAGTCAGGTCTTGTCGCAATAGATAAACCAACCACTCCATCCAGATTCATGACGGTTTCAAATTTTTCTTTTAGAACAGGAAGCGGGGCGTGTGTGTTTGTATACGCTTGAAAATACGCCATATATTTTCCGTCTTTCCATTTTGTGTGCATCCGGTCTTTGATTTCGTTAAATTGAGTGATGAGATCATCAGCCCGGTTTCCTGCAAAATCACCAGACCCAGCTGCACTGCAAAATGTACAGCCTCCGTGGGCTACAGTACCATCACGGTTTGGGCAGTCAAAGCCGCCGTCTAAGGCCACTTTAAATACTTTATGACCAAAGTGCTCTCGCAAATGATAGTTCCATGTGTGATAGCGTTTTTCGCTGTTTGAATATAAAAAAGGGTTATGCTGATCCAAGTCAGTAACCTCCTTGCGTAATAATAGGCATCCTTAAAGTTTAACAAAAATCATGAAGGAGGACAATTGAATCTGTCCAACATTTTCTTTAGTGAAAAAGCTTTACGTGGGCAAAATAGGCGGGAGCAATGATGAAATGGAGGGAATGCAAGATGGCAACAAGGCAGTCGATCGATGAATTTATCCAAAAAAGTACTGAAACCCTTGAGTTTGCAAATGAGCAATTTGATTTGAACTTACGCCAAGAGCATTATAATGAGGACGAATTTTCTAAGGCGCAGCTTATGCTTGAAGATGCGGTGAACGAATTAGAAAAATTAAAAGATGTCGCCAATGATCAGCAAAGAGAGCGATTAGACAGGGCGCGTGTTCAAATTCAAAGCTTGCAAAATCAAATGATTTTAGGTATTTCTTACGACAACGAATGATGAACAGATCCTTTTTTTAAGGGTCTGTTTTTTATTTTTTAAAAGGCTATTGACTTTTTGGCTGAGTGTCTTTATTGTGTTAGGTGTACTACAACAACTAATACACTAAAGACACTTAAAAAGTGAAGAAAGGTGTTCAACCATGAAAAAAGAAAAAAAACCAATCAATTTGAAGTGGATGGTGCTGGCTGTTGCGTTAGCATGTACATTTTTTTTCGTTCTCGTTTTCATTGGTTTTGAAGTTCAAAAAGATTTGATACCTAATTCAATCCCTTTAATGCAAGGGCATGAACAAGCGATAGGACTGCAAAAGCATGAATGAGGAAAGAGGGAGCCATCATGATTCAAATAGATCCACGAAGCGCTGCGCCATTATATGAACAAATCATTGAGCAGTTGAAAATTTTATGTCTAAAAGGTGTAATGAAACCTGGTGACAAACTGCCCTCTGTCAGAGAGCTCGCCACCATTATCATCGCCAACCCAAACACCGTCAGTAAAGCATATAAAGAGCTTGAGCGGGAAGGGATTATTGAAACACTAAGAGGCCGCGGTACGTATGTAACAGAAGGGGCTCAGTTAAAGCTGAATGAAGGGAAGGTGTTGGAGATGAAGGAGCAATTAAAACAACTCATCATAGAAGCTCATTATGCCGGTATTGATATTCAACAACTGAAGGAATGGATAGAAGAGATCGGCTCAAGTCTTGAGGGAGGAAAACAAGTTGATTGAGGTTAGAAATGTATCAAAGACATTAAATGGACGTGAAGTACTCAGTAACGTTTCCTTCAAAATAGGCGAAGGTGAGATCTTCGGTCTGCTAGGCAGGAATGGCTCAGGAAAAACAACACTTCTCCGCTTGATTCAGCAAATTCTTCTTCCAGATGAAGGAGAGATTTATTTTAAAGACGTGCTTGTGAAAGACCATCCTTTAGTGAAGCAAAATATTGTGTATATGCCAGTCGTCAATCCCTACTTTGACAGATACAATTACGGACAGCTTGTCCAGCTGTTAAAGCATATTTATCCGAAGTTTGACGTGACATATGCCAATGAGCTTGTGAACCGCTATGAAATTCCGGAAAAAGTGAAATATCGTGAACTATCGACAGGGTTAAAAAAACAGCTGTCATTAATTTTAAGCTTTGCGATCAAGCCAGCGGTGATTTTGTTAGATGAACCGACAGATGGAATTGATGCCGTCACAAGAAATGATGTTCTTCAGCTCATGATCGACGAGGTAGCGGAACGTGAAACATCGATTCTCATTACATCGCACCGATTAGAGGATATTGAGCGTATGTGTAACCGAATCGGGTTTTTAGAAGGAAATGAACTCACAAGTGTCATGGATCTAGATGAATTAAAGAATGATTATGTCAAAATTCAGATGGCTTTTGAAGAAGATATGAACTTGAGTATACGAAAAAATGGCGTTGCTATATTAGATCAAGCGGGCATTTTTTATACAGCGCTTGTTCTTAAAACCGATGTAGAGGCTAAAGAGTACTTGAAGTCGCTGCAGCCAAAAGTATGGCATGAACTGCCTGTGAATTTAGAAGAAGTATTCATTGCAAAGTTTGGAGGGAAACGGAGATGGTAAAGCGGCAATTATTATATAAGGAGTGGAAGCAATCAGAGCTGACATTTATTTTAGTGATGCTGGTTGCGGCGCTTGCGACGCCCTTTGCATTCTTAATGGAATATTCGTCTTTTCAAACGTGCATAAACGATACAGTTTGTATTACGGATTCACCACGTTTTTCTTATATCTTTAAGACGGATGCTTTTCTCTCCCTTTCATGGTTAATGGGAATTTTCTTTGCTGTGATTCAGCTTGGATTTGAGAGAAATAAAGGGCAGATGGATTTTACCTTATCCTTGCCATTTAGCAGAAGTACGATTTATCACACTAAGTTCTTCTTAGGCGCTGGAATCATTGCGATTATTCATGCCGTCTCATATGTTCTCACTTATTTACTTATATTAGGCCTTAATCCATTAGAGGTACCTGGTTTTAACAGCGGTTATTTCTTTTCGCTGCTGTCCTCTTGGATGATGTATAGCTTGTTTTTTGCAGCTGGTACTTTAACAGGAAGTGCTATTTCCCAGGCAATCGTTGCATTTAGCACAGCTATTTTACCCTTTTTAGTGATTGGACTACCGATCGTTCATTTAGATTTTATCATGAAAACAAGTGGAATGTGGATGGATCGGATCTTCAATTATTTGATCTCGCCTATTTCTCCAATTACTTATATCACCACTGAACGTTTTCAACATGAATATCCACTTTGGTTCACTGGTGAAGAATTCATCGTACCCATTGTGATGATGATTGTATTTTATCTCATTGGTTTGCTTAGCTTTATGAAGCATCCGATTGAACGAAATGGCCGGTTCTTCCTTTACTCAAAAATGGATAGACCTATTCAGATTATGGTCATTGTCTTCGGTGTTCTAGGATTTGGATGGGTTGGATTTTCTTCTGATAATTCCATGTTTGGTTATATCACTGGCATGTTAATAGGCGGCGTTGTAGGTGCACTAACAAGTTATTTCTTAATATATCGAAAAAGATAAACAGAGAGTAGGGAGTAGAGATGATTCAGGTTCAAGCGTTAGATCATGTGTTTAAAATTGGTAAAAAGGGCAGAGAGAATGAAATTCCTGTGCTGAAAGGGATTGACCTATCCATCAAAAGAGGCGACATTGCTTGTATTGTGGGACGAAGTGGTTCGGGGAAATCTACCCTTTTGAACTTAATTTCAGGATATATTACGCCAACGAGCGGACAAATTGTCATTGATGGTACCGATGTGACCGGCTTTAATGAAAAAGAATGGGCGGACTTCCGCTTAGATCACTTTGGCTTTATCTTTCAAAGCTTTCAATTGATCGGGAGCTTAACGACGTATGAAAATGTTGAACTTCCGCTCACTTTAAAAGGTGTGAAGCCGTCTGAACGAAAGACGAAAGTAAAAGAAATGCTGAAACGAGTAGGCCTCGAACATCATACAGGGCATTACCCGAATGAGTTGTCCGGCGGGCAGCAACAGCGTGTGAGTATTGCAAGAGCCTTGATTTTAAATCCATCTATTATATTAGCGGATGAACCAACAGGCAGTCTAGATTCAGAAACCGAAGCAGAAATTCTAGCCTTTATCCAGCAGCTCAATCGTGAAAAAGGAATCACGTTTGTCATCATTACACATGACGATGAAGTCGCTTCAATTGCAGATACAACGTTCCAGCTTCATGATGGTGTATTAAAGAAAGGGGAACAGACCATTGAAATTTAGAGATCAGGTCAAATTCATTAGAAGAAACATGAAGAAAAATAGATTGCGTGTGTTTATGACCATTCTTGCGACGACAATGGCATGCTCTTTCTTAATCGTTCTAGCATCTGTCGGTTTTGGTTTGCAAAAATCGGCGCAAGATGAAATCATGAAACAGCAAATCATCACTGAAGTGAAAGTGTTAGGCAAGGAAAAAGGTGCCGTCAAGGTAGATGATTTAAAGAAATATGACCATGTGAAATCTGTCGTCTCAAGAACGTCTCTCGTTCCATCGGTAAACGTCGAGCTCGATGACCGCTCAAGTGAAACGCAGGCTGCTCTGACCGATATGAAAGAGGAAAAAGAAGCAGGGCTTGAACTAGACAGAGGGAAAGTCCCAACATCAGCAAACGAAATTGTGGTTGGGTATCATATGGCTGAACTTCTCTGGACGGATAAAGAGCGCAAAGCCTATGAAAAAGAATTAAATCAAACGTCAAACGGTGAAGAAGAACCAAAAGAGCCAAAAGGCTACACGAAAGATATTTTAAATAAAGTGATTCAAATCAAGGTACCAAAACTCAACGAAGAAAATGAAGTCGTCAAAGAAAAAACATTTGATTTCCGTGTAGTAGGAGTCATGAAAAAGCCAAATTTGGAGTGGCAGCAGGATCATAAAATTCTCATTCCGAATGCGTATGAAAAGGAATTTGGTCAAATACTTGATCTATCTCCTGAAGCAGGAAATGTCGAGAAAATGACCTCTGTCTATGCAGATAAATTCGACAATGTCGGTGCACTCACGAATAAGCTGACAGATGAGGGCTACCAAGTCATCTCTGTGACGAATCAGCTCGAAGGTATGGATATGTTCTTTACTGTCTTCAAAATTGGACTCATTTTTGTCGGCTGTATCGCAGTCATTATTTCTGCAATTGGTATTTTTAATACGATGACAATGGCAGTAACAGAGCGAACACAAGAGATTGGGATTATGAAAGCCATTGGTGCGAATCCATCGATTATCAAGCGAATGTTCCTCATGGAAAGTGCTTATATTGGGGTGATCGGGTCGATCATCGGTATTATCATCTCATATATCATTAGTTTCGCCGTCAATTTAATCATTCCAGCCATTTTGTCGTCCATGTCAGAGGGAGGGTCAAGCGATCAATTCTCGATCACCTTCTCCTATATTCCGCTCAGCCTTGTGATCACAGCAACAGTGATTAGCGCAGGGGTAGCGATCCTTTCAGGGCTTAATCCGGCACGTAAAGCAACAAAAACGAATGTATTAGCAGCATTAAGAAGAGAAATCTAAAAAAAGAACCTCCTAAGACACCCGATTGGGCTGACAGGAGGTTCTTTTTTTGTGACACATGGCTATTGCTTAGGTGCCCGGTACCCTGCACGTTCTGCCTCTTCTACGGAGCAGAATAGTTCGGTTACATTTTTTGTTCTAGAGTAGTATCTGCTACTCGGTGTGTGATAAATGCCATTGACACTTCCTTTGATGTTACAGGCTGCTGATTCTTTTTTTGTTTCCTTCTGCGATTCATGACCGCCTGTACTTTTTCCTTCATCTTTAGGAGCGGAGCGCTGAACAGTGGAAGACTTCGTATCGCTGCTGCTTTTCTTGTTCTCTTTTTTGAGTGTTTCATTGCTTGAGGCAAGCTTGTCTATTTTCTCTTCAAGCGCTTGAATGGTCTTTTCTTGCTTTTTGACTGTTTCTTTTTCTGAGGTGATGGTTTCTAGCTTTTTAGCTAGTTTTTCTTTATCCTTTGTTGCGTCCTCTAAAGAGGCAGTAAGCTCCTCTTTATCAGCTTTTAAGCGCGATATGTCAGATGTGAGCTGCTTTTGATCCTTTAACAGCTGTTCTGAAGATGGATCTGCTTGTGCCTTCGGTGCATCTGTGGCAGCAAACGGTAATGACATAATGGAAAAGACGAGACCCAAGATCAAAAAAGGATAAAATAGTTTCTTTGAAAAGATATGCTCGTTCTGGTGTTTGAGTAATAAGAAATTGACGGCATATCCTATGGCGAAACAAACACATAAAAGACCTATGATGAGTAACATCATCATCTAGAAGCCCCCCTAAATCTCTATTTACTCCTATCATACCTCATTTTTCCATTTTTAGGGGCGGTTTAACTAAAAAAGCCCTGTTTACACAGGGTTTTCAGCTAATGGTAATCCTTTGATTGCTTCCTTAACCGTCAAATATGTGATCGCATCCTGGAAATCTGTATCCAAGTCTTTCATTTTCATCGCAAGCTGCGGTTTGATCCCTGTGATGATCAGTTCGGTTCCAGTTAAACTGAGAAGATGATGCAGCTTGAAAATGCGTCCTGCAACGGAATCATCGACATCGATTAAGCCAGAAAGATCGACAATTAAATAATCATCCTTTGAATCATCTAATATACAAGTTAACTTCGCAACAATGGCATCAAAGCGTTCTTCAGATAGTTTTCCAATGAGTGGTAGAGCAGATACACCATTTTTGATTGGGACGATTGGCGTCGAAAGAGAGGTGACTTCCTGTAAGGAATCTTCTAGGAGTTGTTCATATTCTTTCTGTTTCGTAATATCCTTTTGAAAGCCAATGAAAAATGTTTTATCATCTTGTTCAATGTATAGAGGATCTATATTGAGTTCATTCCAAAAAAAAGTACCGTCTTTTTTATAATTTTTTAGCTGTGTGGTAATAGGTATTTTATTCTGTATTCCATGACGTATTAAATCAAGCTGCTCTTGATCTGTGTCTTTTCCTTGAAGGAATCGACAATTACGCCCAAGAATCTCATCTGGTTTGTATCCAGTCATGTGTGTAAAGCCATGGTTCACATAAACGATAGGGTTATCCTCTAAAGAAGGGTCTGTAATGACAACACCGATCCGCGCATGATCTAGCGCTTTTTTTATGAGTTCAAGCTGTTTTTGCAAGCCGAAGATGTTCGAGCTGACCATATTACCCTCCTTTGCTGCTACTAGCAGACATATCAAATGGCTGTCTTTTCAACCAAAAGTATTCCTTAATAACGTAACATAACATATGTTCTGTTTCAATGATTGCAATGGCTTTGTTAAATTTGTCATCATAGTTTGTCCTCCATTAGAATATAGTAAGTAAGGAGACTTTTCTTTAGAAAAAGAAGGAATCAATTGCTCATAATTCATAAAATGACAAAAATAGTTAATATGGATTAGGTAAAAATGATTCCAATGCATCAAGATTGTTTTTGGGTCATTCACATATAATGGAAGAAACAAGCTTTTTTTCTTCGTTAGAGAGAATAGACCTTTTACATGGATTATGACGGAACAGCAGAATGGCATTACAGGGGGCTGGACAGCCTGAAGTCGCTTTACTATTCTAAGGGCTTTAGGAAGGTGATGAAAATGCTGCAACAAGTCATTATTGCTTGCGCCATTGGAGGGGTCATGGGCATTCTCGGTCACGTAAAGAAAAAAGGCAGGCTAGAGAAGCCCAGAATGACAAAAAAGTTTATTTATTTAGGGTTTATTGAAGATTGGCTCGTTGGGATGATTGCCGCTACACTGCTTGTCTTATCCTCAAATCCCGATTCTAGTCTGCACTTGGTCATCTTATCAATTATTTCAGGTTACGGAGGAGAAGCAGTTCTGCGAAGCTTTGATTTTGTAAGAGAACAGCGTTCACAGGATGCAGACTCCAACCGTCATAACCGATCTCCACACGAATAATATCCTCTACTTTACCCTGATCTAGGGTACATTCCCATTGTATACAAACCTGCTTGCACTTATGATCATAATTCTATAAAATACTACTTAGATGACGGTTACGATAAGAACAGTGAAGAGGAGTAGTAGGAAAGCAGTATTTGTCTTTAGAGAATTGACGGCTGGTGAAAGTCAATCAAATCTGCTTCTGAACTCGCCTCAGAGTTGCAGTTGCGTTAAAGCTTCTGTCGCATGTCTGCGTTAAAGATATTAAGTGAGCGTACAAACAGAAAGTGACGCTAACAAGGGTGGTACCGCGGGAACCAAAAAATCTCTCGTCCCTTTCCAGGGATGAGGGTTTTTTGTTGATTTTAGAAAAATCTGAATTCTTGCAGTGGTCATCTGAGCAGATACAGCCGTACATATTAAAGGAGGTTTTCACATTGAGTTTTCAGCATCGGGAAATTGAAAAGAAGTGGCAGGATTATTGGCTGACACATAAAACATTCGCCACATCTGACTCGGAAGATAAACCAAAGTTCTATGCGCTTGATATGTTTCCATACCCATCAGGAGCAGGGCTTCATGTCGGGCACCCTGAGGGCTACACAGCAACGGATATTTTATCACGCATGAAACGTATGCAGGGATATGATGTTCTTCATCCAATGGGATGGGACGCATTTGGTCTTCCAGCAGAACAGTATGCACTAGATACAGGGAATGATCCAGCGGTCTTTACAGAAGAGAACATCAATAACTTCCGCCGCCAAATTCAATCACTAGGATTCTCATATGATTGGGATCGAGAAATCAACACGACTGATCCGAATTATTATAAATGGACACAATGGATTTTCTTGAAATTGTACGAAAAGGGATTGGCGTATATCGATGAAGTACCAGTGAACTGGTGCCCGGCGCTTGGTACAGTTCTTGCAAATGAAGAAGTCATTGATGGAAAAAGTGAACGCGGAGGGCATCCAGTTGAAAGACGTCCGATGAAGCAATGGATGCTGAAGATTACGGCATATGCGGACAGGCTGTTAGAAGATTTAGAAGACATTGATTGGCCTGAAAGCATCAAAGATATGCAGCGTAACTGGATCGGACGTTCAGAAGGTGCACACGTTCATTTCGAAGTAGAAGGACATGACGAACAGTTTACTGTTTTCACAACGCGTCCGGATACATTATTTGGTGCAACATATGCGGTACTTGCACCAGAACATGCACTTGTTGAAAAAATTACAACAGCTGCTCAAAAAGAAGCAGTCGAAGCATATATCAAAGAAATTCAATCAAAGAGCGACTTAGAGCGGACAGATCTTGCAAAAACGAAGACGGGTATTTTCACAGGCGCTTATGCCATCAATCCATTAAATGGTGAAAAGATGCCGATCTGGATTGCAGATTACGTGCTGGCTACTTATGGAACAGGCGCGATTATGGCGGTACCTGCCCATGATGAGCGTGACTATGAATTCGCCAAAACATTTGATCTTCCAATCAAGGAAGTTGTAGAAGGCGGAGACATTGAAAAAGAAGCTTACACAGGTGATGGAAAACACATTAACTCTGATTTCCTCAATGGATTAGGAAAAGAAGAAGCGATTGAAAAAGCCATTGCATGGCTTGAAGAACATCAAAAAGGCGAAAAGAAAGTCACATATCGTTTAAGAGACTGGCTATTTAGCCGCCAGCGTTACTGGGGTGAGCCAATTCCAATTATTCATTGGGAGGACGGAACTTCTTCAGCCGTTTCAGAGGAAGAGCTTCCACTGATTTTGCCTAAAACCACTGAGATTAAGCCAAGTGGTACAGGTGAATCACCTTTAGCCAATATCAAAGAGTGGGTTGAGGTTGTAGATCCTGTAACAGGTAAAAAAGGACGCCGCGAAACCAATACAATGCCGCAATGGGCAGGCAGCTGCTGGTATTTCTTACGTTATATTGACCCGCATAACTCAGAAAAGCTTGCATCTCCTGAGAAACTAAAGAAATGGCTTCCTGTTGATGTATATATCGGCGGAGCAGAACATGCTGTACTGCATCTTCTATATGCGCGCTTCTGGCATAAGTTCTTGTATGATATCGGTGTTGTTCCTACAAAAGAACCTTTCATGAAATTGTTCAACCAAGGAATGATTCTTGGAGAAAATAATGAAAAAATGAGTAAATCAAAAGGGAACGTTGTCAATCCAGATGATATCGTAGAATCTCATGGTGCGGATACATTACGACTTTATGAAATGTTCATGGGACCTTTAGATGCATCAATCGCTTGGTCTGAAACAGGACTTGATGGTGCTCGCCGTTTCCTTGATCGTGTATGGCGTCTATTCACAAATGAAGATGGCACAATCAGTGATAAAGTGACGGAGCAAACTGGAGGCGCATTAGAACGCAGCTATCATGAAACCGTGATGAAGGTAACGGACCATTATGAAGGCCTGCGCTTCAATACAGGGATCTCACAATTAATGGTGTTTATCAATGATGCCTACAAGGCTGATACACTGCCGAAAGAATATGCAGAAGGCTTTGTGAAACTTCTTTCTCCAATTGCACCGCACTTAGCAGAAGAGCTTTGGAATAAACTTGGTCATGAAGGGTCTATTTCTTATGAAGCATGGCCGCAATATGACGAGTCAAAGCTTGTCGACGATGAAGTAGAAATTGTCGTACAGTTGAATGGAAAAGTGAAAGCAAAATTAACCGTTCCTGCTGATGCAACAAAAGAACAGTTAGAAGAGCTTGCGAAAAATGATGCACGCGTAAAAGAACAGCTTGAAGGGAAAACCATTCGCAAAGTGATTGCGGTTCCTGGGAAGCTTGTCAATATTGTTGCGAACTAATGATGACACCCATCGGTATGAACCGGTGGGTGTTCTTTATTTCCCGGGACATAATTTTGTCGAAAACAAGGTGATTACTTCATCGACCTCGTATTTTAACAGGTGATCAAGAAAATGAGGAGTGACGTCAATGGAAAAGGAAAGCAAACGTGAACAACTGCTCAGTCTGTTAGGAGAAATGCCAGAACGCCATCGCGTGGAGGCATATACGTTAAAGATCGAGGAACGTGAATCGTATGTAGTCGAAACACTCATTCTTTCGATTCATGGTGTAGAGGAAGTGCCTGCTTATTTTGTAAAGCCAAAGGATACGGTGAAAAAAAGACCTGTTGTGCTGTTCCAGCACTCTCATGGCGGGAACTACGTGGATGGGAAGGAAGAGCTGATCAAAGGTGCTCATTATTTGCAAGCGCCTTCATATGCGAAAGAGTTCACATCAAAAGGCTATAGTGTCCTGGCTATCGATCATGCAGGGTTTGGTGAGAGAAGAGGAAGAACAGAAAGTGAAATTTTTAAGGAGATGCTTTTAACAGGAAAAGTGATGTGGGGCATGATGCTGTATGAAAGCATGTGTGCGATTGATTATGTGCTGTCTCGATCTGATGTGCTGCCGGACCGGTTAGCTGTTTTTGGAATGTCAATGGGAGGGCTTCTTTCCTGGTGGACTGCTGCGCTTGATGAGAGGGTCAGTGTGTGTATTGATCTTTGCGCACAGGTCGATCATCACACATTAATTGAAACGAACAATTTAGACAGGCATGGCTTTTATTACTATGTACCAAGCTTAGCAAAGTACTTTACAGCAGCTGATATTCAGGCAATGATTTTTCCAAGGCCGCATTTAAGCTTAGTTGGAAAACTTGATCCGCTCACGCCTGCTGAAGGCGTCGGACGCATTCAAAAGGGATTGAGTCAAACCTATCAAACTGCTTCATTGAAAGAACGGTATCAGCTTGTTGGTCTTCATGCAGGTCATTTTGAAACAGCCGCTATGCGTCACGAGGCCACTCGATTTTTGAAAAAATGGCTGTAACCCATAAAGGCTTGGACATACTACGTCAATAGAAAGGAGGAAACAGATGAAAAAGATCACGATCATTGGCGGATGCGGTGTGATAGGCCGTATATTAACAAAAGCGCTCTCTTCTGAGTACGAGATCACCATCATTGATCAAACGAGTTGTGTAAAAGGAGCCATTTTAGCAGATGCAGCGAATGAACAGGAATTATATGAGGCGATTCCGAGAGATACAGATGTCATCATGCACCTTTTAAACATGGATATGACGCATGATGTGATGAATCTTGAGGAGTTTGAAAAAATGAATGATATTTTTTGGAGGAGCTCCTATTATATGTTTCGATCAGCTGCACGTCTCGGCATACGAAAAGTCATTTTTGCAAGCAGCAATCATGTGACCGATCGTTATGAAGAGGATGGCCGCTCCTTACTAGGGCGAAATATTACAACAGACGATGTGCCAGCGACTAAAAATGTCTATGGTATTTTAAAATTTGCTTCAGAACAGCTAGGCCGTTTGTTCCACGATCAAACGGGGATGTCTGTTATTAATTTACGGATTGGAACGGTTGTGACGGATGAGATGGAGGCATTACACAAGAAACGAAGAACGAAACGAACACTTCTGTCACATGAAGATCTTATAGGGATGACAAAGGCAGCGATTGAAACGACCGTCCCCTTTGGGACATATTATGCCGTATCAGAAAACGAAGAAAAGCCCTGGTCTACGGAAAAAATAAAGCAGGAGTTAGGCTACAGACCTGATGTAAATACGACGGAAATCCTAGAAGAAAATGATCAGGCATAGGGCATAATCATGTCATTAGCTGATGATCTTATTCTTTTGTTTCATGAGCATAAAAGCACGATTGACAGGATCCATCCAGTTGGTCTGTCAAGATGATTATAGACGCTTTCTTCCCCCGTTTGTTACATTTTAATCACGATATCGTCACGGGCTGCAGCTTATTTTCGGACGAAATGATAACGCTTTCAAAGAAAGGGCGTGATGAACATAGATCGTTCTATTAAAGGCCGATTGTTCAACTTATTTAATTACTCTTTTCTACTCATGTTCGCATTAATATGTGTGCTTCCGTTCATCCATGTCATTGCAGCCTCTTTTGCTACAGTAGAAGAGGTCATCACGAAGAAGTTTATCTTGTTCCCGACCACGTTTTCTTTAGAGGCCTATCGATATATTTTCTCTACGGATATTGTGTATCGTAGCCTCATTGTGTCCATTCTTGTGACGCTCGTTGGAACAGCTGTCAGCATGTTTTTGTCCTCACTCATGGCATATGGGCTGTCTCGTCAGGAGCTAAAAGGCCGGAGAACATTGATGTTTCTCGTTGTCTTCACGATGTTGTTTAGTGGAGGTATGATTCCGACGTTTATTGTGGTGAAAACACTTGGTCTGCTTGATACCTATTGGTCACTTATTCTACCGGTTGCGATCAATGCATTCAATTTGATCATTTTGAAAAACTTCTTTCAAAACATCCCGGCAAGCCTTGAGGAATCAGCGAAGATGGATGGCTGTAACGATTTAGGGATTTTCTTTAAAATTGTGCTGCCACTTTCTTTGCCAGCTATTGCGACCATTTCACTTTTTTATGCCGTGACGTATTGGAATACGTACATGACCGCCATCCTGTATTTAAATGATTCAGTGAAATGGCCGATTCAGGTGCTGCTAAGGCAGATTGTCATTGTCTCAAGCGGAATGCAGGGAGATATGTCGGATATGGGATCATCCACACCACCGCCAGACCAAACGATTAAAATGGCTGTCATTGTGGTAGCGACCATTCCAGTTCTGCTTGTCTATCCATTTATTCAAAAGCATTTTAACAAAGGGGCATTACTAGGTTCTGTAAAAGGTTAAAAAGATGGAACAACGGAGGGATCTTATGGGGAGAAAGAAATTATGGTTGATTGCGTTTGTCCTGTTATTTGCAGCAAGCGGTATTCTATCCGCATGTTCAAGCAAAGGAACAAGTTCATCAGATGAAAAGGTTGATTTAAATAAAGAGGTAAAGCTGACCTGGATGGCTATTTTGTATCATCAGCAGCCGCCGAAGGATTCCGTCATAAAAGAGATTGAGAAGCTCACAAATACAGAGCTTGATATTACATGGGTGCCTGATGCCGTGAAGGAAGACCGTTTAAATTCCGCACTTGCCGCAGGGAATCTGCCGCAGATTGTCACGATTCAAGACATTAAGAATTCGTCTGCTATTAATGCGTTCAGATCAGGCATGTTCTGGGAAGTCGGTCCGTATTTAAAGGATTATCCAAATTTAAGTAAGATGAACGAACTGATTAATAAAAACGCCTCTATAGACGGTAAGCTTTATGGCATTTATAGAGAGAGACCACTTTCAAGACAAGGAATTGTCATTCGAAAGGATTGGCTTGAAAATTTAAATTTGGATACACCAAAAACATTGGATGATCTTTATGAGGTAGCTAAAGCTTTTACTGAAAAAGATCCGAATCAAAACGGAAAAGCGGATACAATTGGCTTTACGGATCGGAACGATTTGATTTATGGGGCATTTAAAACACTCGGTTCATATGAGGGAATGCCGACAGACTGGAAAGAAGAAAACGGCAAATTCACGCCAGACTTCATGACAGATGAGTACATGAATACAATGAAATACATGAAGAAACTGCGTGACAATGGCTATATCAACAAAGACTTCCCTGTTACAAGCAAAACACAGCAGCAGGAATTATTCTCACAAGGAAAAGCAGGGATCTATGTTGGGAATATGGTAGACGCAGTGAACTTGAGAGATGACGCGACAGATAAAAACATGGAAATAGATATCATCAACCGAATCAAAGGCCCAGATGGCAAAGAACGTGTGTGGGCATCAGGTGGTCATAATGGTATCTTTGCATTCCCTAAAACAAGCGTGAAATCAGAGGCAGAATTAAAACGGATTTTGGCCTTCTTTGACCGCATTGCAGAAGAAGATGTATATGGTCTCATGACGTACGGTATTGATGGCGAGCATTATAAGAAAGAAGAAGGGAATACATTTGTCAGAGAAGAAAGCCAAGTGAAAAGCTGGCAGACAGACGTACAGCCGCTTGTCAGTCTAGTAGGAATTGATAAACGTTACTTGAAAAATAAAGGAGATGCGGTTCGTACAAAATATGAAGAGCTAGAAGAAGACAATCAAAACATCATCGTCGCCAATCCTGCTGAAAGCCTGTATTCAGAAACAGCCTCAGAGCGAGGAAACGAGTTGAAAAAAATCATCGATGATGCGACTTATAAGTTCATTCTTGGAGACATCAGTGAAGATCAATTTAAGAAAGATGTAGAGAAGTGGAAATCAAACGGTGGTCATAAAATCATAGAAGAATATGAAGCTTCCTTTAAAAAATCAAAATGATCAACATAAACACCCCCGCACAGTTAAAAAGCGGGGGTGTTTTTATTAAAAGTCAAAGTTGTCTGGGTCTGGACCGATACGTTTGTTTTCATTTAAGTCAGAAAGGCGCTTCATATCCTCATCAGATAAGGCAAAATCAAATATGTCTGCATTTTCTTTTAAACGATGGGCTTTCGTTGATTTTGGAATGGTGATGACGCCTTTTTGCACATCCCAGCGCAAAATAATTTGAGCAGGTGTTTTGCCGTATGTGTCCGAGAGCTCTTTGATCACCGGATGATGAAGCAGTTCCCCCTGCATTAGCGGTGACCAAGCTTCCATTTGAATGCCATGTGTGTTCAAATACGTAAAGAGTGTTTCCTGCGTCAGTTTTGGGTGAAACTCCACTTGATTGATAGCTGGTATGATGTCTGCATCTTTTAATAGTTCGTCTAGGTGATGCGGCTGGAAGTTGCTCACTCCGATGGCCCTGACTTTTCCTTCACGATACAAGGTTTCCAGTGCACGCCAAGCTTCTTTGTATTTTCCTTCAACCGGCCAATGGATTAAATACAGATCAAGGTAATCAAGCTGAAGCTTTTTCAAGCTTTCTTCGTATGCGTTTAGGGTAGATTCATATCCTAAATCGGCATTCCACACTTTTGATGTCACAAAGAGGTCCTCGCGGCGCAGTCCTGTTTCTGCTAAACCAAGCTGTATGCCTCGTCCAACACCTTCTTCATTTCCGTAAATAGCCGCTGTATCAATACTGCGATAGCCTAATTGAATGGCTGTTTTGACGGCGTCTATTAATTCTGCGCCATCTTCAACCTTGAATACACCAAGACCAAATCCTGGCATGTGGATCCCATTGTTTAATGTTTTTGTACTTTGTAAATGGTTCATATTGAAAACTCCTTTAGATGGTTTGATTTTGTTCTTGTTGTTCCATTCGAAAACTAATCATCGTGAGAATTGCTGCGATAAGGACCATGATGCCGCCGACCCAGCCTGTATGCACAAGCCCAAGAGTATCTGTCACGATGCCGCCTAAAAATGAGCCGATGGCGATACCGGCATTAAAGGCAGCGATATTCATAGCGGAAGCGACGTCGACTGCTCCTGGTGTGTATCTTTCTGCAAAGTCAACGACAGCTACTTGCAATCCAGGCACATTCATGAAAGCAAACAGTCCCATCAGCATGACGGTTCCAATGCCTAGCACCGTGAATCCAGCAGTCAAGCTAAGGGTAAACATAATGATGCTTTGGATGATAAACATGTAAATCAGTGCTTTCATTGGCTGCTCATTAGCAGCCTTTCCGCCAATGACATTTCCGGCTGCGATCGTGATCCCGTATAAAAGCAGGATCAAGGCCACCGCCTCAGGCGCAAGACCTGTCACATGCTGTAAGAGAGGGGATAAATACGTAAAGACGACAAAGGTTCCTCCGTATCCTGTTGCTGTAATGACAAATAGAAGCAAGATTCTTTTTGTTTTTAATAAGACAGCTTGATCCTTAAATGATGTTTTCACGCCTTGCTTTAATTGAGATGGAACAAGAAAATAGTTGGATATCAGTGCGATCAGACCAATGATGACAATCACACCAAATGACGTCCGCCAGCCGAGCTCATGGCCAAGAAATGTCCCAAATGGCACGCCCGTCACAGTAGCAACTGTTAATCCAGTGAACATAAAGGCAATCGCACTTGCCCGTTTTTCTTTCACTACAAGGCTTGCAGCAATCGTAGAGCCGATGGACATAAAGATTCCATGGGATAAGGCTGAAATGACCCGTCCGATTAATAGCACTGAAAAAGTCGGAGCAATCGTGGCTAGTGTATTTCCAATCAAAAAGACGAGCATAATGAGCAATAGCAATGTCTTTCTTTTCATCGTTGAAGTCAGAGAAGTCAAAATAGGCGCGCCGAATGTCACACCAAGTGCATATAAAGAGACGGTCCAGCCCGCCTGGCTGACGCTCACTCCAAAGTCATCTGAAATCATCGGCAAAAGACCGACACTAATGAACTCAGTGGTTCCTATAGCAAAAGCACTAATGGCTAGTGCGAGAAGGGCAAAGTGGTTTTGCTTTTTCTTCATGAATAAGTGTTCACATCCTTCTATGATGACATTTTGATAGACGAAGCCGATCGGCAAGAGTTATTATCTAACATAGATGACGAAAAAAAAAGTACGTACTTTTTTGTAATATAGGTACTAAAAAGTGCCTGTTCGCACAAAGAGGAGTGAGGATTTGATGGAAAAGAAAAAATATAATATCTCAGTGGAAGCGACCCTTGAGGTCATTGGCGGGAAGTGGAAGTGCGTGATTTTATGTCATTTAACACATGGAAAAAAACGCACGAGTGAATTGAAGCGGCTCATGCCAAACATCACACAAAAAATGCTTACACAACAGCTGAGAGAGCTTGAAAGTGATGGGGTGATTAACCGAATTGTGTATGAGCAAGTACCGCCTAAAGTGGAATATGAATTAAGTGAATACGGTCAGTCGCTCGAAAGAATTCTGAATGCGCTTTGTGATTGGGGAGCAGCTCATATTGAACGTGTGTACGGAGAGCCGCTTTCAGTGCTGGAAGACAGCATTTTAAATGAACAATTTAAATAAAAAAGTCCCGCTTCCTGTGCGAGCGGGACTTTTTGTCTTATGTGCCTTTTTTGTGGTCGCGGTATTTGCCAGGGGTCGTGCCTTCTAGTTTTTTGAAGGAACGGATGAAGTTTTGCGGATTTTTATATTTCAGTTTTTCCGAAATTTCTTTGACGGACATATCGGTTTCCACGAGCCAGTTTTTGGCGACATGGTGTCTGTAGGACGAGAGATATTCACTAAAGGAGATATCCATTTCCTTTCTAAAAATACTGCTTAAATAATTGGGGTTGTAATGCAGGCGTGTGGCGATTTCATCCAATGTAAGATCTGAGTCGAATTCTTGATGAATGATATGAATGATTTTCTCTGAGATGTTTTTGTATTGTGAGTCCTCACGTGCACCTAGCTGGTCAATAATTGGCCGAATGATCTCATGTTTCAGCCATGCT
The DNA here is from genome assembly GCF_002998655.1 of Bacillus sp. GBSW19. Classification (NCBI taxonomy): domain Bacteria; kingdom Bacillati; phylum Bacillota; class Bacilli; order Caryophanales; family Bacillaceae; genus Bacillus; species Bacillus sp. GBSW19. The sequence continues at coordinate 1,774,750 of NZ_PVRF01000001.1, read as the reverse complement.
TCGGTATCTTCAAAGGTTTTAAATTCAAAAATCGTATCATACAGCATTTTGTTGTCTTCGACCTCAAATAATTCAATGCCAAGCAAATGCATCAGCTCAATCAAATTGTTTAAAAAACGGGCGAGAGCGATATGGTATTCATGCGGTCCAGCATTTTTAGAGAAAATGGATTGCAGGAGCACATGTAAATAATGATCCGCCTTGCCTTGATCACCTGCTTTCATCGCATCGAATAAATCATGCTGCAGCTGTTTTGGAAAATGGGTTTTAAACGTTTTTCCTTGCTGAATATGTTCATATAAGATAATGGATTTTTTCTCTGCTTTGAGCCTGTATTTTAAGGCTTCTTTTCCTTCAATGTAAGCCTGTTTCGCCATCGTGAGCTCCTTAAACTGGCGGCTGATCCCGATGCTGATCGATAAACCAAGCTCTTCCTCGATGCGCTGCTGAATAGTTTCCGCTAATTGGTTTAAATATTCAGTAAACTCTTCATCTGACTTTGAGTGATTCAAGATAATCGTCGTTTGATGCTGATTGACAACCGTTGGCTGAAGGTGCTCATCTTGCGGAATCATCTGCTCGATCAGTCCATTGATGGCAAATAACAGCAAGTCAGCATCCTTTTTTTCATAAGGTGTTCCTTTTAACGTATCGATTTGGGTCACAAGCATGGATAAATGAGACCAGCCCTGAGGGAATCCCAAACTTTGGAACCGGTTGTTAATTTCTTCTTCTGTCAGCTTTCCGAGCAATAGCCGCACCATAAAGTATTGCTGAAGGTGCGTGACTTGCTGCTCAATACGTTCCTCTAAATCATTGTTTTGATCCTTCATTTGTTTAATACTCGACTCAATCAACTCAAATTCATTTTGAAAAGGCTGTTTTTGCAAAAAGGATTCATTGCGTGCAAAGGACTCATATAACAAGCGGATTGGTTTATAAAAATGTCTGGACCCAAACCATGAAAATAGTAATGAAAGCGCTAACAAAATAAAGCAGATAATAAAGGTGATCCACCCAATTGATTTCGTTTGTGCCTTGAGTTCTGGAATGGAAACAAAGGATAAGTACGTCCATTCGTTATAGTCTGATTTTTGAAACGTAATTTGATAGTCTAGTTCCTCGATCTTCATGTTAAATTGACCTGATCGTTCTTCACGTGATAGGACATGCTTGACGAGCTCTTGATTCTTCAAGGATTCACCAATTTGTTCTTTGCGGTTATGTAGCAGCACTTTTCCGTTTGTATCAATGACAAACATACTGTCAGATTGAGAGAAGTCAGGCATATTGTCAGCAATCGTGCAGCTCGGAATGCTGGCGACAGCGATCCCTTTTTTCTGGACACTGTTCATAGGGAGTTGTTTGATTAAGTTCACATTGTATTTGCAAAAGGAGGCCTTTCCTTCTTTTGTCGCAACAAGTGGATTATTCTCTTCAAGTGCCCAGCTGGAATGACTCGGTATATTGAGGTAAGAGGTGAGCGCTTTCTCTTGGTCTCCGCTTGTGACATGATAAAGTCCCGAATTGTTCATGTACCAGTCTTCCATTTTACTCACGAGTGTAATATTGGAAAGATCGGTGTCAAAGGTTTGCAGGTAGTTTAGTTCCTGCTGTACTTGATTATAAAGCTGGAATTGGTCTGGATTTAAAGGTTCTGCCAGTGTTTGAAGGAGAGGCGGCGAACTGACATAGTGAGTGAGAGAATGATCCACTGTTTTTAAAATATGCTCAATATTGGATTGCGTTTGTTTGACGCTGTCCAGCTTTTCATTTGAGATATTTTCGAGTGCGGTTTTTTGCGAATGCTGATAAGAAAAAATACCGACAATGATGACAGGAATCGTACTAAGCACGAAAAAAAACGTCACAAGCTTGTAATAAAATTTATACTGCCTTCTTTTCATAAAACCCCCCATTTCAAACAGAACAATCTTTTCCCCTTAATTTATTAATCCAAAAATTTGGTAGGTTTGTCAATAATCATTTTCTGAGATTAGGATCATTTTCTTATGTTTTATGTAACGTTTTGAGTAGCTTCCCCTAAGTAAATATGATCTGATGATATGATTGTAGACGGATTTTTCATCCTTAAGATACAGTTAACACATGCATCAGCATGAGGGGAGGCTTTATCTATGAAAACAGAGGATGTCACTGCCAAGGGTATGCCTGCGGCAGCTTTGAAAAAAGAAAAGAGAAAGCGCTTACTTAATCAATTGCTTAGTCAAAAGTTTTTGTATGTAATGATTTTGCCAGGGCTCATTTATTTTCTTGTCTTTAAATATGTGCCGATGTGGGGGCTTATCATTGCCTTTCAAGATTACCAGCCGTTTCTCGGTATTCTTGGGAGTGAGTGGGTTGGCTTCAAACACTTTATTCGATTGTTTACAGAACCAACATTTTTCATCTTATTAAAAAATACACTGATTTTATTTGCCATGAATGTCGTGATTTTCTTTCCGATTCCGATCTTATTGGCCCTGCTTTTAAACGAGGTCAGATTGGCATTGTTTAAGAAATTTGTCCAGACCATGATATACATTCCTCACTTCATGTCATGGGTGATTGTCGTGTCCTTATCTTTTGTTTTGTTAACAGTAGATGGCGGGTTAATCAATGAATTGATTGCTTTCTTTGGAGGGGAAAAGATTAACTTCCTCCTTAGTCAGGAATGGTTCAGACCCATGTACATTTTACAGGTGATCTGGCGGGAAGCAGGCTGGTCGACGATCATTTATCTTGCGGCGATTACAGCGGTAGATCCGCAGCTATATGAAGCAGCAAAAATGGATGGAGCCGGCAGACTGAGACAAATGTGGCACATCACTCTTCCTGCCATTAAAAGTGTGATTGTCGTTCTGCTTATTTTGAAAATTGGTGACACATTAGAGCTTGGCTTTGAGCATGTCTACTTATTACTCAATGCAACGAACCGGGAAGTAGCAGAAATCTTTGATACGTACGTCTATACAGCTGGTCTTAAGCAAGGACAATTCAGCTATAGTACCGCTGTTGGTCTATTTAAAGCAGCCGTTGGACTCATTTTGGTCATGCTGGCGAACCGTTTAGCGAAGAAATTCGGGGAAGAAGGTATTTACTAAAAAGGGAGATGAAGAAGAATGACATTATCGACTGAAAAGGGATCACCACTTGAGCATGCAGAGAAATTAGCACAAACAATTATGAAAGCGCATACACCAATTGAGCTGCCTCCAGCTGGAAGATGGCATTATCATCAAGGTGTTTTTCTTTGCGGTGTGATGAAGCTATATGAGGCAACGAAGAACGAGACGTATTTCAATTATGTGAAAAGCTACGCAGATTCGCTCATTGATGAGTATGGAAACCTGTTATTTCGCAGAGATGAGCTTGATGCGATCCAAGCAGGGCTCATTTTATTCCCTCTTTACGAACGGACGGGAGAGAAGCGGTATGTGCTGGCAGCGGAGAAGCTTCGGGGGCTTTACCGCACATTGAATCGCACATCTGAGGGCGGGTTTTGGCATAAAGACAATTATGCCTATCAAATGTGGTTGGATGGTCTCTACATGGGAGGACCTTTTGCCTTAAAGTATGCAAAGCTGAGAGGTGAAGAGGAACTGGTGGATATGGTGATCCATCAAGAGTATCTCATGAGAAAGCATACAAAAGATGAAAAAACAGGTCTGTACTATCACGCGTGGGACGAACGAAAAGTGATGCCATGGGCTGATCAAAAGACCGGCTGTTCCCCCGAGTTTTGGGCAAGATCGTTTGGCTGGTATGTCCTTGCATTAGCAGATATGATCGAGGATCTGCCAGAAGAGCATGAGGGACGAAAGGTTTGGAAGGAAACGCTGACAGACATGCTGGAAAGTGTATCCAAGTACCAGGATCAAGACACAGGTCTCTGGCATCAAATCATTGATAAAGGTACTCATAGCGACAATTGGCTTGAAAGCTCAGGATCGTGTTTATTCATGTACGCCATGGCAAAAGCCATGAATGAAGGGTATGTCAGCCTTCGTTATGTCGATCATGTGGTGAAAGCATACCAAGGCTTAATTCATCATAAGACGGCTGAGACAGAAAACGGTGATTTTACCATCAATGATATTTGTATCGGAACATCTGCTGGATTTTATGATTACTACGTTGAAAGAGAGCGAAGCACAAATGACTTGCACGGGGCAGGCGCTTTTATTATGGCGTTAACTGAGCTAGAGAAGCTGTCTGTTTTTCAGAAGGCATGAAGAGGCGAAAAAGGGGTGCGGTATGGCTCCTCAGCTTCATCGCTGCCCTTTGTTTGTCAGCCTGCCAAGGGAAAACAAACGGTATTGATGTTCTGATTTTTTCTGACATGTCAAAGGGGATGAAGGATCAATTAGTCGAGAAGGCTTTTCAGACAGAACAAGAGTCTTATAGCGTCCACATCTTTCCGGCGATTCCTGAAAAGCTTCTTGTTGAAATTACCGCAAAAGAGGGGGACATCATGCTTGTCCCAGAAGAAATGTTTAGAACATATGATGATCCTGAAAGCTTTCAGCAGCTTGAAGAAATGGGCATAGATGATCAAGCGGCAGGGCCATATACGGTCGAGGACCAAAAGACAGGGAAAACGGTCGATTATGCGGTTCAAGTCAATAAAGGCACAAAAAAGCTAAACGGCTATACCTTTCAATTACACCGAGATATGGTCGCTTTTATTCCTGTGTATGCTTACAAGTCCAATGAGGCGCTGTCTCTCATGAAACAGCTTCGTGAAAATCGATAGAAAAAGAGGTGGGGACTGTGAAACGGGTCGTAGTTTGCGGACTCAGTCATCGTGCGTTCAATATGTTTATTAAACCGCTCACAGAGGATTTCAATGAGCATTACAAGATTACAGGGCTCCTAGATATAGATCATCATCGGTACACACTTTGTCAGGAGCGTTTTCCATCACTGCGGGGCATCTCGTTCTTTCATGCAGGTGCATTTGATCAAATGGTGAAGGAAGCAAAGCCAGATATCGTCATTGTGGCAGGCCGGGATGACACACATGTCACGTATATTTTGCAGGCACTTGACCATGATCTCGATGTCATCACTGAAAAGCCAATGGTCACAACAGCAAAAGACGCCAAAAAAGTGATGGAAAAAGAAAAGGAAAGTAAAGGGAAGGTCACAGTCACTTTTAATTATCGCTACAATCCATTTCATCGAAAGATCAAAGAACTCATTTTAGAAGGAAAGATTGGAAGGGTCACATCTGTTGAACTGAGCTGGCTCATTGATACGTATCATGGCGCTAGTTACTTCAAAAGGTGGAACCGAACGAGGCAATTCTCTGGCGGACTATCCATTCATAAATCGACGCATCATTTTGATTTGGTCAATTGGTGGATCAATCAAAAGCCGAAGCAAGTATTTGCCTATGGGGCGCTGAACTATTACGGAAATGAAAGTCCTTGGAATCCCTTGCAGGGGGGAGAAAACAGGTATTGCGGAACATGTCATGTGAAGGATACATGTCATTATGAAGCAAGGTGGAATCCGCGGGTAGAACGCTCAAAGGTAGAGGACGACCATATTGAATCCGGTAAGGAGCAAACGCAGCAGTACTCAAATTATCGCCCAGACGCCTGTATTTTTGATCAGGAAATTGACATTGAGGATACATATGTGGCATCAGTGGCATATGACCAAGGAGCTCTGCTCAGCTATTCAATTCAATTCTCAGCGCCATATGAAGGATACCGGCTTGCCATTAATGGGACGAAGGGGCGTATTGAAACAAATGAGTTTCATGTGCCATCAAGAATTCCTTTTCAATTCCCAGAACAGACGATTTCTTATTATCCGATGTTTGGGGCAAAAGAGACAATTGAAGTCGTGAAACAGCCAGGGGGACATGGCGGCGGAGACCCTCTGCTTCTGGCCGATTTATTTATAGGAAAAGATCCTTTAATTCACTATGACATATCAGCAGGAGCAGAGGCTGGTGCTTATTCGATTGCGCTTGGGGAAGGCATGTGGCGGTCTGTTGCAGAGAAGCGCCCAATTGAAATAGAAGAATTGTTTCAAAAAGAGACGGTGTAATGAGAAAGAGAGGAGGGGAAAGAGATGGATCATGATGGTTCAATGAGCAGAATGCTTCGAATGTGTGAGTGGGTGATGAGACTTGCCTATACGAATTTGCTATGGCTGCTGTTCACCACGCTGGGGCTTGGGATCTTTGGATTGATGCCTGCGACCACTGCGCTATTTTCAGTGATGAGAAAGTGGATACAAGGGCATGAGCAAGTCAGCGTTTTCCGGACTTTTTGGAAGGTGTATCGTGAGGAGTTTGTACGCTCTAACTTAATTGGAGTGGCGCTGCTGATCATAGGGACGATTATATATGTAGACCTTGCGTTTATTTATCCAACGAGCTGGTTTTTGCATGTGCTTCGTTTTGCCATTTATATCTTTGGTTTTCTCTTTGTTGTGAGCTTGTTTTATATTTTTCCGCTGCTGGCTCATTATGATTGGAAAAAACGTCTCTATCTGAAATTCTCTCTTTTGCTTGGTATCTCATATTTGCAATATACACTCTGTATGCTCGTTTTCTCGGCTCTGCTGTTTGTTCTCTTTGCTTATTTGCCGGGAATCGTGCCGTTCTTTAGTGTGAGTATACTCGCCTATGGCCACATGTGGCTGGCCTATCAAGTATTCAAAAAGGTAGAGTTTGAAAGTGATCAGCAGACAGCCGAAGTGAAGAAACGTCTGCCGTCTTTCCTTCAATCGAAGCGGGTGAATACACAGTGATGTGAATCATTTGCTATAATGGTGTCACCGTGATTAAAAGGAGAGATGAGCGTCGTGTCAGTAAAAGAAATCTCAATAGAAGAATTAAAACAAAAGCTAGAGCAAGAAGAAGCCATTCAGCTTGTTGATGTGCGTGAGGACGAGGAAGTAGCAGAAGGAATGATTCCAGAAGCTGTCCACATCCGAATGGGAGATATCCCTGAGAAGCTGGATGCATTCGATCAAACGCAGGAATATTATATTATTTGCCGCTCCGGAAAACGTAGTGAAAATGTCTGCTATTTCCTAGAAGACCAAGGCTATCAAGCGACCAATGTCATTGGCGGGATGCTTGCTTGGACAGGAGAAACAAAACCGAAGCTGTAAAAGAAGTCCGACCTTTCATCTTTGAGATGAAAGGCTTTTTTGTTCATATGCCCGCCCTTATATGCATAAAGATAGAGTAGCGAGAGAAGGGAGAGTGGCATATGTGCTAAAGGTAGCTGTATTTGATGAAGAACACGAAAAAGATTTGCAGAGCGAAATCAATCTTTTTTTAAAAGGAATGGATGACGACCAAATTATTGATATCAAGTACGATGTAGCGGTGATCTGTGAGCAGGGAGGAGAACAGCTCTACTGTTTTTCTGCACTCATTTTATATAAAAAATAGACGGCATCAAAAAAGGACCTGTTTGAAGGGCCCTTTTTGTTTGATTAGCTAGCGTCAATATATAAACGATGCTTTTTGCAGTGAACACATTGAAAGAGGTAGCCCTGCAAGTCTCCTCCGTTGACGAGCCATTGTTTTAGGTTCTCTTTCGTTAATCCCCCGCCGCTGCAAATGTCTTCGATATCTTCTGTGAGTTCTTCCTCTAAATGTTCTATCTCTTTCCATCCGACATACTGGACGATTGCGCAAAAATCTCCGCAATGGCTTAACCAATATTCCTGCTGCCAGCCGCGATAACCTGGCGTTCTGAAGATCAGTTCATCTACATATTCCTCTTGATCGACGTCATCACAACTTGCATCGTCTTGAAAGATGCCATCGTATTTTTTAGCGGCTGATCCATCTTTAATACACCAAGGGCAAATTCCTTCCACATCTTCAACAGTATAAAATGGACCATGATACACGTAATCTCTTTCTTTCTCACAAACAGGACATGTCGTATGCTCTTTTTTGATCACGTTTAACGAAACTGGATCTGGGTTGTACTTGAATGTAGGTAACGTCATAAAAACCTCCATGTTGTGAATCACATCATTCTATTATTTTATAGGAATGTGGAAGAGCATGACAATCTTAAATTGTTTGTATAGAAAAAAGCCGTTCACATGAGGAACGGCTTTTTCAAACAGCGTTTATGCTTTTTTTACTCTTGGACTTCTTGGTTTATTGACTTTGTTGGCCTGTTTGATTGCTCTTCGTTCATCATTTAATGATTTATACAGTGACACAACCATCAATATAATGACAACGGAGAACGGCAAGGCGGCGAGTTTTGCTGTATTTTGCAAGGCTTGAAGTCCGCCTGAAAATAATAGCACTGCCGCAACAGCTGATTGGATGATGCCCCAGCTGATCTTTACACTATTCGCAGGATTTAATGAGCCATAGGTTGTCTGCATTCCTAGAACAAATGTGGCTGAATCTGCTGATGTGATAAAGAATACAGCAATTAAAATAAGTGCCAAAATCGACGTAATCATGGCAAGCGGGTATTGATTTAAAACACCAAACAGCATCGTTTCAGTCGGCATACCAGCTACATCTATAATATTTTTTTGTTGTAAATCCATAGCTGATACTCCGAAGATAGAGAACCATAGGAACACGAGGATTGAAGGAGCCACTAAGACACCAATTAAAAATTCTCGAATGGTTCTTCCGCGCGAAACTCTTGCAATAAAAATGCCGACGAATGGAGACCAAGAGATCCACCATGCCCAATAAAAGATCGTCCAGCCATTAATCCATTCTCTCTTTTCTGGATCATTTGGTGATAATCTAAAACTCATTTGTACAATATTCGATAAGTATTGTCCGATCGAATCTGTAAATGAATTTAAAATAAAAACAGTTGGTCCAGCAAAGAGTAAAAAGATCATGAGTATAGCAGCAAATATCATATTTGAATTACTTAAATATTTAATACCTTTACCAATTCCGCTCCAAGCAGAGATCAAGAACAGAACAGTCACGATCGCAATAATAATGAGCTGAGTCAAAAAGTTATTTGGAATGCCGAATAAATAGGTTAATCCACCATTAATTTGTGCGGCACCTAGCCCTAAACTTGTGGCTACGCCAACTACTGTTGCAAACACTGCGATACAATCGATCGTTTTTCCAATCCATCCATGAATTCTGTTTCCGAATACTGGGTATAAGGTGGAACTAATTAATCCAGGCGCATCTTTTCTAAATTTAAAGTATGCGATGCATAACGCGACAATCGCATAAATGGCCCATGCATGAAGTCCCCAGTGGAAAAATGTATAACGAAGGGAATCGCGGAAGGCTTGTGCAGTTTCAGTCTCACCTGTTGGTGATTGAATTGCATAGTGACTGATTGGTTCAGCGGCCCCATAAAAGACAAGACCAATTCCCATACCGGCACTAAATAGCATCGCAAACCAAGAAAAAAGGCCAAATTCAGGCTCTTCACCTGGTTTTCCTAACGTAATTTTTCCGATTGGACTAAAAATAAAGAATAGACAAAAGCCGACAAGTAGTGAAATCACTATCAAATAATACCAGCCAAAGTCGTTTGTAATGTATGTTTGAATCTGATCTGTGACATTTTGTAATGTTTGTGGAGAAAAAGCTCCCCACATAACGGCAACAAATGTGATCGCAATCACAATCCAAAATACACTTGATACGTTTTTCACACCATCTCACTCTCCTGTTGTTCTACACGTTTAAGCAGAGGATTTTGTTTAATATCCCCTATCTCAACTATTTTCAAACAAAAAGAGTCGAGCTTCTCACTCGACCTCTACTTTACCGTAACATGTTTTGCTTCCATTAATCAACTATCGATATGTGAAGATGATTTTTCTTCAATGCGTTTACGAAGACGGTAGACGTATTCTTTTAAACAAACAGCGAAGATGGTAAACGCCAACACAATGGCGACTTTTAAAGGGGTAATGGACAGCTTTAAGAATACAGCGGCTGTCAAACTAATCACAACTGCTAGGATAATCGGAAGTGCACGTCTTATCATGAAAATCTCTCCTTTGCTTCGAGTGCAGCATTCATACCGGCAAGTCTGCCAGTCACAAGTGCTGACGTGATATTGTATCCGCCTGTATAACCATGAATGTCTAAGATTTCTCCGCAGAAATATAGACCGGGCATTTTTTTAGACGCCATTTTCTTCGGTTCAATTTCTTTTACAGAAACGCCGCCTCCTGTGACAAACGCTTTGTCCAAGGAAAGAGTGCCATTCGCATGAACGATAAAATGTTTGCAATCATGGGCGAATGCGCGCATTTTGTCCTTAGCAAGACCAGAAAATGTGTCTTGCGGATCTATGCCGTTCCGTTCTAACAGAAACAATAAATAGCGTTCTTGCATCCAAGACTTTAGGACATTTTTAATGGCTTTTTTTGGTTCATCTTTTAGGTCTTGATGAAGCTTTTGGAACAGATCTTCGTCATTAAGCTTCGGATATAAGTCTATTTGCAGACGAACAGTCGGCTGTTTTTTCAATTCTTTCACAACAAATCCGCTGCATCTAAGAACAGCTGGGCCGGATAAGCCAAAGTGAGTAAAAATCATATCCATGACATGTGTGACGACGGGTTTCCCCTTTTTATTTAAAACACTGACAGCCACACTTCTTAATGAAAGACCTTGTAGCACTTTTTCTTTAATAAAGCGCTCATCTGATGTGACCGGTACTTCTGTTGGGAAGAGCTCTGTAATCGTATGACCAGCGGCTTCTGCCCATGCATAGCCGTCACCAGTAGAACCAGTATGCGGCACACTTTTTCCGCCAACAGCAATGACAACGGCGTTACTTGAAATTTTTTCATCATTATTTGTAACAATTCCAGCTGCTTGTCCGTCTTGATACAGAACTGTTTTAATCTTTTCATTCGTTCGAATGGTGACATTGAGGTTGCGGAGCCTGTCTAAAAGGGCATCCACAACAGATTGTGCTTTGTTTGAGACAGGGAACATACGTCCATGGTCTTCTTCTTTAAGTTCAATGCCGAGGTTTTCAAAAAACGAAATAATATCCTCGTTATTGAACTCAGAAAATGCACTATATAAAAAACGGCCGTTTCCGGGAATATGCTTGATGATTTCTTCTACTGGAAGGCGGTTGGTGACGTTACAGCGTCCACCGCCAGAAATGGCGAGCTTCCTGCCAAGTTTGTTTCCTTTGTCAATTAACAGAACAGTCGCTCCGTGCTCTGCTGATGCAATCGCGGCCATCAGTCCAGAAGGTCCACCGCCAATGACAATGACATCATAATGTTTCATGTTACATTCCTCTTTCTACTTTCAGTCATTCCTCTATTATAACGAAAATTGGGGAAGGCTGAAATATGAATTGATTGGTTTTGTGCCTTCTGTATTGGATTTGTTACCTGTGCGTCGAAATGATGTGGTAAAATAGTTAAGTTGAATATTCATTAGAAAAATGGTGGTTAAGCGCATGTCTAATAAACTGCTTCGTGGTACGTTGGTTTTAACGATAGGGACTTATCTCTCTCGTATTCTTGGTATGATTTACTTAATTCCATTTAGCGCAATGGTTGGAGCTACTGGTGGAGCGCTATTTCAATATGGATACAATCAGTATACGATCTTTTTAAGTATTGCTACGCTTGGTTTTCCAACAGCGGTATCAAAATTTGTTTCTAAATATAATGCAATCGGCGATTATGAGACAACAAGGAAAATGTTCAGGGCGGGTATGTCGGTCATGCTTGTCACCGGGATTATCGCCTTTTCTATTTTATATTTGACCGCACCGATTTTTGCCAAGATTCAGCTTGGCGGATCGAATGAAACAGGCGGTTTGACTGTCGATCAAGTGGTATATGTGATTCGGATGGTCAGTTTAGGTCTTTTGGTTGTACCTATTATGAGTCTTGTGCGGGGGTTCTTCCAAGGACACTCCATGATGGGACCGACAGCTGTTTCCCAAGTGATTGAGCAGCTTGTCAGAATCATCTTCCTATTAACTGCAACGTTTATTATTTTAAAAGTGCTTGACGGCGGGCTTGTCATCGCTGTCGGATATGCCACATTTGCAGCACTTATCGGCGCATTTGGGGGTTTATTCACGCTTTATTTATATTGGCTGAAGCGCAAGGACCGGCTCTTATCCATGCAGCCGAATACAGGTGCTTCCTCTGACTTATCTTATAAACAAATGTTTACAGAGCTGTTTAGCTATGCGGCACCGTATGTGTTTGTTGGACTTGCGATTCCAATTTATTCTTATATTGATACAAACACCATTAACAGAGCTATGATTGCATCAGGACATCAGGATATTAGTACAGCGGTATTGTCTATCGTGACGTTATATTTACCGAAGCTCGTGATGATTCCTGTGTCGCTTGCAACAGCGTTTGGCTTAACCTTAATCCCGACGATTACGGAATCATTTACAGCTCGTAACTACAAGCTTCTCAATAGACAAATTGATCAGACGATGCAGGTCATTTTATTTTTCGTACTGCCTGCTTCATTTGGTATCTCGGCATTGGCTGGACCGGTTTATTGGTTTTTCTATCCGTCTGTTCATCCTGAGATTGGGATGTCTATTTTGTTCTGGTATGCACCTGTTGCGTTATTGTTTTCCTTATTCACCATTAATGCAGCAATTTTGCAGGGAATTAACAAACAAAAATTCGCCATTGTCAGTCTGTTGTTAGGGATCATTATTAAAACGGTTCTGAACATTCCGCTAATCAGCTGGCTGCAAGGAAATGGTTCTGTGCTTGCGACTGCGTTAGGCTATAGCGCGTCCATCTTGTATATGTTTATCATGATTAAGCGCCATGCCGGCTACTCGTTCCGCAGGATTTTCAAACGATTTATTCTCATTGGTATTTTAACGGCGATTATGGCTGTTGTGGCGTATGTGACATGTCAGCTTGTGAGCCAAGTGATTTCGTATGAGGGTGGAATTGTACAAGCGGGTATCGTCATTTTGATTTCAATGATCACTGGCGGCGGTGTGTATCTGTTCTTGTCTTATAAGGTAGGATTACTTGAGCGTGTACTCGGCAGCCGTATGCCGAAATTTTTAAGAAAAAAGAGTTAAGAAGAGGTGGATATTCATGAGGCTTGATAAATTGCTTGCTAGCAGCGGCTTTGGTTCAAGAAAAGATGTGAAGAAGCTGGTCAAGGCACGGGCGGTCACAGTGAATGGAGAAGTGGCGAAGCAGGTGAAAGATCATGTTGATCCCTCGAATGATGAAGTGCTCGTACACGGAGAGCGTGTAGAGTATAAAGAATTCATTTACTTAATGATGAACAAACCGGACGGGGTCATCTCAGCAACTGAAGATCTGCGGGATGAAACGGTCGTCGATTTACTAGAGCCGGAGGATATCGCAAGGGAGCCATTTCCTGTGGGGAGACTGGATAAGGACACAGTCGGTCTCCTCCTCCTCACAAATGATGGACAGCTTGCTCATCAATTACTTTCTCCAAAAAAGCATGTGCCAAAAACATACGAAGTTCATTTGAAATACCCATTAGGAGATCAAGACATCAAGCGTCTTGAAGAGGGCGTTGTCATTTTAGATGATTACCGCACGAAGCCGGCGAAGGTTGAAGTAGATGCGAATGAAAACGAAGATACACGCATCCGTTTAACGATTACTGAAGGAAAGTACCATCAAGTGAAGCTGATGGCGCAAGCAGTGGGAAATGAAGTCATTTTTTTAAAAAGACTCTCGATGGGGGCTGTCTCTTTAGATGAAGATCTAGCGCCTGGGGAGTACCGTGAATTGACGGATGAAGAGTTGGACAGCTTAATCAATCGACCATAAATGTAAATAAAAGAAAAGAACCGGCATATCGCCGGTTCTTTTTGTTATATGGACAGTTCATTATACGCTTAAGATGATATTTTCACTTTTTTTCTCGTTGTTTCCCATTTGCCTCTGCTTGGACTATGAACAAGATCGTTATAGGCAAGCACGTTTAAGTCTCTTTGAATGGTTCTAGGTGTGATCCCGAATTCATCAACCAGCTCTTGTGTCGTCACAAGACCTTTCTCTTGAATGAACATATAAACTGATTTAATTCGAGTCATCATACGGTTTGTTGAAGGTTTCAAAAAACCACTCCCTATCAATAAGATCGGATGGACTTGACTAACCACAACTTACTACACTAAAACTGCGAAATAAGGACATGCAACAATGGTAAATGTTCGTGTTTCTTAATGTTTTATTCTATTATACACGTTATTATGCATCTAGTTCCACCAAAAAGTCAACTTTACGTGTTTTTTAACTTGTCTTCATGAATCGAAACATGGTATATACCATGTTTTGAATTCGGTTACAACCCAATAGGCGTAAGGGGTATGGAGAATACCGTCACATTCAAACATCCAAAAAATAAACACAGAAAATTTACAAAATAAAAAATTCACTCATCTCAAAAAGACACATCCCTTGTTAGAATGTGCCTTTTTTGTTTCTGTTATCCTTCTAAGAAAAAGAGCTGAATGAAAAATAAAATGGCAAAGATGAGAACAAGTACATGTACTTCTCTCCATTTCCCTTTTGCCAGTTTCACAAGGGGATATGAGATAAATCCAAGTGAAATTCCTGTAGAAATACTAGATGTCAGCGGCATGGAAAGGATCACAAGAAAAGCAGGGAATGCTTCGTCTAGCTCGTTCCAGCGAATGCGTGACACTGAGTTCATCATCAAGCACCCGACAATGATGAGAACAGGTGATGTGATGGATGGTAAAGAAGAAATGGCTTGAACGAGCGGGCCGAAAAACAATGCCACAATAAACAGTGCAGCGACCGTTAAAGACGTTAGTCCAGTTCTTCCGCCAGCAGCAACCCCAGATGATGATTCAATATAAGCTGTTGTTGGGCTTGTCCCAAACATAGAACCTATCGTCGTTGCAGCAGAGTCAGCGAGTAGGGCTCTGCGTACCTTTGGCAGCTGGCCTTTTTTCATGAGTCCTGCTTGTTCAGCCACTCCGATCATTGTGCCCGTTGTATCAAAAATCGTCACTAGTAAGAAGGAGAAGACGACAGCATATAAATGATGAGAGAATACATCGCCAAAAGCAGCGAATGGATTTGTAATCAGCATGCCTTCGGGTAGTGCAGGGATGTCCATCAGCATTTTAGGGAAATGAAGCTGGCCTGTTACGAGCGCAATCAGTGTCGTCGCTAACATGCCGATAAACAGAGCGCCATTTATTTGAAGAACCATTAAAATAACAGAGATCATTAAGCCGACAAGCGTTAAAATGACAACAGGCGAGCTTAAGTTGCCAAGCTTCACTAGATTTTCTGGGTCAGCTGCGATAATCCCAGACTGACGGAGGCCGATAAATGCAATGAAAAGCCCGATTCCTGCTGTAATGCCGTACTTTAAATTATCTGGAATGGCTTGAATCAGTTGTTTTCTAAGGGATGTTAACGATAAAATAATAAAGAGTATACCAGCAACAAATACCGCACTGAACGCTGTTTGATAGCTGATGCCGCCGCCACCGACAACTGTAAAGGTGAAATAGACATTCAGCCCCATGCCTGGTGCAATAGCAATCGGATAGTTTGCAAATAGTGCCATCCAGAGCGTACCGACGACAGCAGCGATAATTGTTGCAGTAAAGACTTGGTCAAAAGGAATGCCTGCTTTTGAAAGAATTCCTGGGTTAACGGCAACAATATATACCATGGTAAAGAATGTCGTCATACCAGCAATTAATTCTTTCTTTATGTTGGTTTGGTTTTCTTTTAACTGAAACATAAAATCCTCCATTTACGAACATTATTACAAAACAATTAATATAATATTCGTTTTAAGGGTGGATTGCAACCTTTTTTCAAGGAGGAATGGAAAAATGAATTGGGAAGCTGAAGTGATACGAAAAAAAGACGACTTAATTAAGGACACACAATCTTTTTTGCAAATTGAAAGTGTCCTTGATGAAGAAGGTGGAAAAGAAGGAAAGCCATTTGGTGAAAAAGTCGATCAGGCCCTTCAGTATATGTTGAAAAAAGGGGAAGACGAAGGATTCACAGTCAAGAATGTGGATGGCTATGCAGGTCATATTGAATATGGAGAAGGCGAAGACATTGTAGGTGTGCTATGCCATGTGGACGTTGTGCCTGCTGGTGATGGCTGGACAACCCCGCCATTTTCAGCGGACATAAGAGAAAATAAAATGTTTGCACGAGGAGCCATTGATGATAAAGGTCCAACCATGGCGGCTTTCTACGCGCTAAAGATGATAAAAGATACAGGGATGAAGCTGTCAAAAAAGATTCGAATGATCATTGGAACGGATGAAGAAAGTGATTGGCGCTGTGTGGACCATTATTTCAAGCATGAGGCGATGCCGCAAATTGGATTTGCGCCAGATGCCGATTTTCCGATTATTCATGCTGAAAAAGGGATTATTGATGCCATCGTGTCATTTACATATCAACTTACAGAAAATCATCAGCGCTATACGCTCAAGCAATTCACATCGGGTATGCGGCTGAATATGGTGCCGGATGAGGCAGCTGCCACTGTGACAGCTGCACAAGATCACGATGCTGAATCATTAAAAACAGCTTTTGAAGCTTATCTTGCTCACAATCATTTATCAGGTGAGGTAAAGAATGCAGCGGACGGACTGCATCTCACATTAAAAGGTGAATCAGTTCATGCCATGGAGCCGGCGCATGGCATCAATGCGGGCATTCATATGGCGAATTTCCTATGTGGACAAGAGTTAGATGAAGACGGGCTTGCTTTTACCTCCCAAATCAACGCTTTATTTGATCAGGATACAAGAGGGAAAAAGCTGGGGATTGCTTGTAAAGATGAGATTAGCGGAGATTTGACTTTAAATGTTGGAACGATCCGCTATACACAAAACGAGGAAGCGAAGCTAGGATTAAATGTCCGCTATCCAGTGACAGCAGACGGCAAGGACGTTAAAAAAGGGATCGAAGGCATCAAAGGGGCCACCCTTCTGAAATTTGACGACAGCACTCCGCATCACGTCTCAAAAGATCATCCGCTTGTGAAAACATTGCAGCGGGTATATGAGGAACAAACGGGAGATCCAGCTAATCTGATTGCCATTGGTGGAGGAACGTATGCGAGATCTTTAGAAGCGGGCGTTGCCTTTGGTCCTCTATTCCCTGGCAGACCAGATTGCGCACACCAGAGAGATGAATATATCGAAATCGATGATCTACTAAGAGCAACCGCTCTATATGCACAAGCCATGTATGAATTGGCAAAATAGAAAAAGAGAAGAGGGGATTCACAGTGAAAAAAATGTTCTTATGCTCTTCATTCAAAGACAGCTATTCTCTCTTATCTGACTTTGCGGGTGAATCATTAAAAGGAAAACGCGTGACATTTTTTCCAACAGCCAGTGCTGTGGAAGAAGTCACGCACTATGTGGAGGCAGCGAAAGAAGCCTTTCATCAACTAGGTATGCATCTAGAGACCGTTCAGATAGCTGAGCAGTCTACTGAAGAAATCACAAAGATGATGGAACAAAATGATGTGATGTACGTATCAGGAGGCAACACCTTCTATTTGCTGCAGGAATTAAGAAAGCATCGTCTTGATGACGTGCTGAAAGAAGAAATCAATAAAGGCAAGCTGTACATCGGAGAGTCCGCAGGGAGTATCATCATGGCACCAAGCATTGAATATATCTCCGTGATGGATGATCGGCAGAAGGCAGCAGAACTTTCATCATGTCAAGGATTCAATGAGATAAGCTACTATCCGGTACCGCATATGTACAATACCTATTTAGGCGAGGCTGCGCAGCAAATCATGGAACAGTTTGAGCAGACGCTCGATTTATGCCCGCTTACTGATGAGCAGGTTTTACTCATCACAGGGGAGCAGGCTGAGGTGAAGTCCGACAAATCGTCCTAACCTTGAAACGAAGAAAAAGGAACAGGGATTCATGACCCTGTTCCTTTTTTAATCTTGAAAAACATCACTTGATAAGTATCGTTCGCCTGTATCTGCTGTCATACAGATCACGATTTGTTCTGCCGGCAGTTGCTTGGCTGTTTCAATCGCAGCATAGCAGGCTGCACCAGATGATGGACCAACTAAAATTCCTTCAAGCCGGGCAAGCTGACGTGTGATGGTGTACGCATCCTCATCGCTTACTTGCACGATCTCATCATAGACATGCTCGTTTAAAATATGGGGAATAAATCCTGGGCTTGTGCCAACAAGTTTATGTTTGCCAGGTTTCCCGCCAGATAAGACTGGAGATCCCTTCGGCTCTGCCACACGTATGGTCAAATGAGGGAATGCCTTCTTTAATTCCTCTCCGGTGCCTGTAATGGTTCCGCCAGTTCCTGCTGTTGCGACAAAGGCTCCAATTGGCTTTCCAAGTTGTTTTACAGCTTCCATGATTTCAACAGCCGTTGTGCCTCTATGTGCATCTGGGTTCGCCCCATTATCAAATTGCATCGGGATAAAGCTATGAGGAATTTGAGACGCCAGTTCCTCTGCCTTGCGAATACAGCCTGGCATTTTTTCTTCTCCTGGGGTTAAAACGACCTGCGCCCCATAAGCCTTCAAAATATTGATTCTTTCCTTTGTCATCGTATCTGGCATGACAAGGATGGCTTTATAGCCTCTTGCTGCTGCGTTCATGGCTAAACCAATCCCTGTATTCCCACTCGTTGGTTCAATAATGGTCGCTCCTTTTGTAAGCTTTCCTTGCCTTTCAGCCTCGACGATCATATTGTAAGCAGCGCGGTCCTTCACACTGCCGCTAGGATTAAATGATTCCAGCTTTAAATAAACAGCTGCCGCATTGTCTGGCTGAAGCCGCTGTAATTTAACAAGTGGTGTATCGCCAATCAGCTCAGCTATATTTTGTGCAACCTTCATCATGTGACACCCTTTCTTCTCATTCTGCATTTCTTTAGTTATACTATCATCAATGGGGATTCGTAAAGTTTGTTAAAAAAGGACAGGTGATATTGTGGCAGAAAACCGTCATTATTTTATAGGGATTCACATCCCTGAACAACTTGCGCATCAAATCAAAAAAGACATGGATCTAAGGAGTGAACTATCCTTTCAAAAGTGGACAGCACCAGATGATTATCATGTGACCCTGATCTTTTTAGGTGCCATTCCAGATGAGCGTTTAAAAAAGATCATCGAGCTGCTTGATATCCTTTCAAATGAAGCCGCTGCATTTTCACTAGAGCTGAATGAGTTAGGACAGTTTGGCATGAAGGAGCGCCCGAGAGTCTTTTTTGCAAAACCTAATGAAAGTGAACCGCTCATGCAATTAAGAGAAAAGGTGAAAGAAGCCGTATTGTCAGCAGGACATCCTGTTGAAAAGAGACCGTTTCATCCGCATATGACGATTGCGCGAAAATGGAACGCGGATCACTCTTTTGCAGAACAAGCGCCTTTACGCAAAGAGCCATACGTGATAGAGGTTTCTTGTATGACTCTATTTGAAATACGTCCGAAAGAAACCCCGCGTTATCACGCAATCAAACAATTTGCACTACATAAATGATTCTAAAAGTTGGAGTGAGCAGCAGATGGCGCAAATTATCAAAATTCAAGATTATATATCACGATATGAACAAGACCCGCATCACTACATCAATCAATTCATTCGATTGAAAAAGCAAAGGTGGGACGAGTTAAAAAAGGCTTCAAAACAGGAGGCGCAGCATTCATTTGACCAAATCTCTGAACAAGTGCCTGAACAAGAGGAAGAAAAGAGAAAGAAATTCTCCTTAAAAAGAAAGCAAAAAGAAGCCGATATGAAAAAGGAACGGGACCTGAGTCTTTTTAACGAGCCGACAGATATAGAGCAAGGTGTCTTTACAAACGTTCCTACCGATGAAACGAAGCTCATTCATTTTTTTAAGGATCATCTATACGATGTTCAATTAAAATGGGCGAGCTCGACGATTTCCCACATTTCAACCGTCTCCCATCATATTCGGTATGATGAAAAGCTGCGTATGCTTGCTAGGCAGCTTCCGGATTCATATTTTGTGATGTATAAGCCGGTGCTGCTCATTCAAAAAGCAGAGATGGAATTATGTTCAGTACTTATTACGCCGCTGGAAGTGATTTGTTTATCCTTCTTAGAGGCAGAGCCTGACAGCGTATATATCGGAACGAAGGAACGTTTTTGGGAAAAGCGGGCGAATGGGAAAGCTGTTCAGTCCGTTTTGAATCCTTGCGCAAGCCTTCTGCGCTCTGGCACCGTCGTGTCAAAGATCTTACAGCAAAGCGGTGTCGATCTTCCTGTGAAAAAAATCCTGATCAGCAGAACCTCTTATATTGACTTACCGGAAGTTCCATACGGGATGGAGGTTGTCGATAAGAAGAAGGCGGAAGATTGGTTTGAAAAGCAGCGGAAAAATACCGCGCCGACAAAGCATCAGCAATTTAAGGCGACAAAGGCATTGCTTGCTTATGGTGAATCAGACAGCAAAAGAAGGCAGGAATGGCTCGATTAAAGGCATAATGGAAGGTCACGAAAAATGAGACCTGAGTGGAGCTAATATATGAATGAATGGTACTTTATCGTTAATCCAGCAGCAGGACATGGAAAAGGACTTCGTACATGGAGGAGCATAGAGAAAGAATTACAAAAGGTGGAGATCTCTTATCGATCGTTTCTCACCCAGCATGAAGGTCATGCAGAAGTATTGGCAAGACAAATTAGCGCCATGCAAGATGACAGGCTGAAGCGCCTGATTGTCATTGGCGGTGACGGCACCATTCATGAAGTCCTGAATGGCTTAAAGGAAATGGATCATGTGCAGTTAAGCTTTGTTCCCGCCGGTCATTGGAATGATGCGGCGAAGGGCCTCGGCATCCATCGTCAAGATGTCCTAAAAGAAGTGAGAAAGCAAAAGAGAATGCTCACCAAAACATTTTCTCTCGGCTCCTTTCAAGATCATGCAGAAAGCCCGCAATCCGTTCTCTTTCTCAATCATATCGGTGCTGGGTTTGATGCGCATGTGCTAAGGAAAACAGTGCATTTCAGAGGAAAAAAGTGGCTGAAACGGCTGGGGCTTGGGTTTATTATCTACCCGCTGTCATTTCTCCATTCTTTATGGTCCTTTAAGCCGTTTGACCTTGCGCTGTTTATTGAAAATGAGAAGAAGGTCTTTCGCCAAGTGTGGTTTGTGATTGTATGCAATCACCCCTATTACGGAGGCGGGCTGGAAGCAGCGCCGGAAGTGAGCGCGAGGCAGCCAGGCTTTCAAACGATCGTTGTCACAGATTTGAATCCATTCAAAGTGCTCTTGTTTTTAAGTGCGATGGTGTTTCGAAAGCATCTTGGAATGAAGGGCGTTACCCTGTATCAGCACGAGGAAGCGTACTTGGAGGCAGATGCAAAAATCTTATTTCATGCAGATGGAGAAGTGATCGGCGCAACACCTGTCTTTGTGAAGGCGAGTGAGCGCTCCTTAAAATTACGTGCTTAAATGGCTTCTCGTGAATGCCCTAGTCAAAAACCATGAAAAAAGCCTTCCTTTTCATAAGGTTCTTGTCCTGATTTTCTAGTTTTGCTTGACGAGTATAAGAAGGTAACGATAAAATCTAAAGGACGGCTATTGTTTAGCATCTCATTCTCAATAGCTGTCCTTTTTGTTTTTATGATCATATAAATAAAAAAGAAACAGCCAATTGATCTTCAATCGGCTGAATTTTGTCGACTAAAAAAGCAAGATTTAAAATATTTTAAGAAATGATGGGTTGAAAATTGATATGAACTGGTTGGGACAAATATTAGGTAGCGAATGGCACATCTCTCCTGCTGGAGGCGCTACGGGAGATGCGTACTTCGCAACACACAATGACCAAAAGCTATTTTTAAAACGCAATACGTCACCGTTTCTTGCGGTTTTGTCAGCTGAAGGCATTGTGCCGAAGCTTGTCTGGACAAAACGGATGGAAAATGGGGATGTCATCACTGCGCAGCACTGGCTGAGCGGCAGAGAGCTGAAGCCAAAGGACATGAATGACCGTCCTGTAGCAGAGCAGCTAAGAAAAATTCATACATCTAAAGAATTGCTTGATATGCTGAAAAGATTAGAGAAGCACGCTCTACACCCAGAATCCATTTTGAAGCATTTAAAACAGTCCATATTAAAAGAGCAAATCGATTCACAAGACATTACACGTGCCATCCAGTACTTAGAGAAGCATGTGGAGGCAGTCCAATTTGAGGACAAGGTCGTGTGTCATTGTGACCTCAATCATAATAATTGGCTGCTGACAGATGAAAATCAGCTTTACTTGATCGATTGGGATGGGGCGATGATTGCTGACCCAGCCATTGATCTTGGACCACTTTTATACCATTATGTTGAAGAAGAGAACTGGGAAAGCTGGCTCTCGATGTACGGTGCTCCGCTGACGGACAATTTGCGAAAACGCATGGATTGGTACGTCCTCGCTGAAACCGTATCGTTTGTCGTGTGGCATAAAAGAAAAGGAAATGAAAAAGCGCAGCAAGAAGTGCAAGCGGAGCTGAGCGCACTCTTAAAGCGGTTAAACATCCATTAAGACATAGGAATATTCTCGACCCACTCTGACAAATGCGATTGATGCTCCTCGATATGTGCATTAATTGAACTGACAGAAGTGCCCTTTTGGCTGTAATCATAAATATCTGTTAATAATTGACGAATGTCGGCATCAAGGTCTTCTTTTGCCAGCATTAATTGAATCACACGTCCCACCTGTTCATATTCTGCAACAGTCCCGCAGCAATCCAACTGGTGATCGGTTAAAATATCTTTGATTAATTGAAGCTGATGTTGACGGTTTAATCCCATACGTATGCTCCTTTTCTGCGTGTCATTTATGTGGTTAAACTGTGCATTCAGCGCCCAATTTATACATGCGGCAGACCAGCTCAGAGCGAAGGGCTGGTCTTTTTCATATGTGCATAAAGATGCTGTCTTGCGGGTCTTTATGTTTCATGGTATCTTGATAAAATGTAAAGAAAATAGAGGTGTATCAAATTGAGAATGCGACATAAACCATGGGCGGATGATTACTTAGCTGAAAATGCTCATATTGCCTTAGCTAGCCCCGAGCAATATAAAGGGAAATGGCATGAGCTGTTTGGAAATGATCATCCAATCCATATCGAAGTTGGGACAGGAAAAGGGAGCTTTATCGCTGGAATGGGCAAGCTTCATCCTGATATCAACTATATTGGCATTGAATTATTTAAAAGTGTCATTGTGACAGCAGTAGATAAAATCAAAGAGACAGATGTTGAAAATGTAAAGCTTTTGAACATCAATGCTGAAATGCTGACAGATGTGTTTGCGGAAAATGAAATTGCCCGGGTGTATTTGAATTTCTCTGATCCGTGGCCAAAAGCAAGGCATGAAAAGCGCAGATTAACGTTTAAGGCCTTTTTAGAGCGATATGAACATATTCTCCGTCCAGGTGGTGAATTGCATTTCAAAACAGATAACCGCGGATTATTTGAATATTCCTTAAAGAGTTTTTCTGCATATGGCCTTCTTTTAACGTATGTAAGCTTAGATTTACATAAGGACGGATTAGAAGGAAATGTGATGACTGAATACGAAGAAAAATTCTCGTCTATGGGACAACCCATCTATCGATCAGAAGTAAAATTTCCAGATTAACAAGTGACATCAAGCTGGCTGCAAAGAAAAATTGCAGTCAGCTTTTTTCATGAAAAGATTGATGCATGCGATTTTCAGCTGTATTTGCTACGATAGAAAAAGGAGGGATGACAGCAATGGAGACAATGAAAATAGGTGACATGGAACTGTTCTGGTTAAATGGGGGAGATACACACATGGACGGCGGCGCGATGTTCGGTGTAGTGCCAAAGCCGTTATGGTCAAAAAAATATCCGGTGAACGATCGCAATCAAATTGAACTGCGGTGTGATCCGATCCTCATTCGGTGGAATGGTCTTCATTTATTAGTGGATTCCGGCATCGGATCAGGGAAGCTGACAGATAAACAAAAACGCAATTACGGCGTAACAGAAGAGACGAAATTGGAACAATCGCTAGCGGCACTCGGCCTGCAACCAGCTGATATTGATTACGTTTTAATGACACACCTTCACTTCGATCATGCAAGCGGGCTGACAAAACGTGAGGGAGAAGAGCTCGTGTCTGTTTTTCCGCAGGCAAAAATCATCACATCCAAAATCGAATGGGATGAAATGAGGGCGCCTAACATCCGCTCAAAAAATACATATTGGAAAGAAAACTGGGAGCCTATAGCAGATCAAGTGGTGCCATTTGAAGAAAGCATCGAAGTAACAAAAGGCATTGGGCTGCATCATACAGGCGGTCATAGCAATGGCCATAGCATCTTAACGCTCACAAGTCAGGGCGAAACAGCGATTCATTTGGCTGATATCATGCCAACACACGCTCATAAAAATCCATTATGGGTCTTGGCTTATGATGATTACCCAATGACTTCGATTCCAGCTAAGCAAAAATGGCAGGCATTTGCAGAAGAAAAAAATGCGTGGTACTTGTTTTATCATGATGCGATTTACCGCGCTGTAAAGTGGGATAAAGACGGGCAAATCACACATGAAGTTAAAAGAGAAAAAGGAAGATAAAAGATCATCTGCATGTTTTTTCGCCTTTCACACAAAATAACGACAAAATGAACTTGTGAAAGGAAGAGTGCAGGTGAACCAATTTTATCGTGTACATGGTGATGTCATTGAAACACCATTAAGAGGGATGGAAGTCATGTCCGTCCCTTATTTAAACAAAGGGGTTGCATTTACTAAGGAAGAGCGGGAAGAGCTTGGTTTAAAGGGATTTCTACCGCCTAAGGTTTTAACATTAGAGGATCAGGCAAAGCGTGCATATGAGCAGTTCAAGGCACAGCCGGATGAACTGGGGAAAAATGTGTATTTAACATCACTTCATGACAGAAACGAAGTGCTTTTTTACAAATTACTAAATGAGCACTTGGCGGAGATGCTGCCGATTGTCTACACGCCGACTGTTGGAACAGCCATTCAGCGTTATAGCCACGAGTATCGAAAGCCAAGGGGGCTTTATTTATCGATTGATGATTTGGAAGGCATGGAAGAGATTTTTGCCTCTTACGGTGTTGATGAATCAATTGACTTAATCGTTGCGACAGATGCAGAAGGCATTTTAGGTATTGGAGACTGGGGTGTTGGCGGTATTGCCATTTCAGTCGGGAAACTTGCTGTTTATACAGCCGCAGCAGGCATTGATCCTAGCCGCGTGCTGGCCGTTGTGCTTGATGCCGGGACGAACCAGGAAAGTCTCTTGAATGATCCGCTTTATGTTGGAAATCAGCATTCTCGCATTCGAGGAGAACGTTATGATCGGTTCATTGATCAATATGTAGAGCTTGCCCGCGCAACCTTTCCAAATGCACTCCTTCACTGGGAAGACTTTGGGACAAAAAATGCCCGAGCCATATTGGAAAAATATAAGGAACGTATTTGTACATTTAATGATGACATTCAAGGTACTGGAGCTGTTTCACTTGCTGCGGTTCTGGCATGTGCAAAAGCTTCGAAGGTTCCGCTAAAAGATCACCGAATCGTCATTTTCGGAGCGGGTACGGCAGGGATTGGCATAGCGGAGCAGATCCGTGATGCTCTCGTAAGAGACGGTGTCAAAGAAGAGGAATCATATGATCATTTCTGGTGTATTGATAAAACAGGATTGCTTACAGATGATTCGCCTGACATTCAGCCATTTCAAAAGCCATATGCAAGACGTTCTGACGAAGTAAAGGATTATGCCCGTAACGGTCCTAAGCATTCCATTGATTTATTAGAGGTCGTCAAACAGGCGAAACCAACCATCTTAGTTGGCACCTCGACGGTAGGAGGAGCATTTACAGAGGAAATTGTGAAAGAAATGGCGTCACACGTGGAGCGCCCAGCCATTTTACCGATGTCGAACCCAACACCTCTTTCAGAAGCAAAGCCTGAAGATCTCATCGAGTGGACAGAAGGACGCGCCCTTGTGACAACGGGAAGCCCATTTGATCCTGTCGAATATGGCGGCGTGACATATGAAATTGGGCAGGCGAATAATGCCCTTGTGTTCCCAGGGCTTGGTCTTGGAACGATTGTGTCTAAAGCCCGCCTTATAACAGACAGCATGTTTGTTGCGAGTGCTGAAGCGATTGCTAGCATGGTCAATGTCGGAAAGCCGGGTGCAGCGATGCTGCCAAGTGTGGATCAGCTTCGAACTGTTTCAGCGACAGTGGCTGTCCGTGTGGCGCAAGCAGCGATCGATGAAGGAATTGCAGAGGAAACGCCTGAGGATCTCATTCAGGCTGTACAGGACGCCATGTGGCATCCTGTGTACAAAAAAATCAAAGCCATATAAAAAAGAAGCTTCGCAAGGACACGCCTTTGCGAAGCTTTCTTTATCAAGCCACAGAATCAATGACATCAACGATCATGCCTGTTTTGGCATCAATCATGACTTCGTACTGTTCAAGCTCGCCAAAGGCTGAGCGAGTAATGCCAGATTTGTACACATCAATCGTTTCACCATTTACGGTATACGGTTCTGGTACAGTATAAATCCAAGAGCCATCAATCGGGCCGCGCTGTTTAAAAGCAGATTTCACAATTTTTAATGCTTTTTCAGACGAGATATACGTAGGGAAAAATACTTTCTTTGCAACAATTGCAGCGGCTACGCCAATACTCGCACCAATCAGAACATGTTTTAACTTCAACGTGCTGCACCTCCGTATTGCTGTTTTTTCCATTATACAAAACTTGTCCATTGATGTTAAGGAATCCGAATACTTGAAAGCATATTCAAAATTTCTGGAGAGATACTTGGAAAACCGAAAGAATTCTTATAGTATAAAGTGAGTGTTATTTTTATAGGAATATATATGGTCATTACATAGAAACGAGGTAAACCGTAGAATGAATGAAGAAACATTGTCGCTTTTCCGAAATTTAACAGAATTACAGGGAACTCCAGGTAATGAGCACCATGTGCGTGCTTTTATGAAAAAGGAACTTGAGAAATATTCTGACGAACTCATTCAGGATCGTCTTGGCGGTGTGTTTGGGGTACGCAAGGGACCAGAGAACGCACCTAAAATCATGGTGGCTGGTCATATGGATGAAGTGGGATTCATGGTTTCATCCATTACGAAGAACGGGATGATACGCTTCCAAACACTCGGCGGCTGGTGGAGTCAAGTCATGCTGGCACAGCGTGTCGACGTTCATACCGTTCACGGACCAATTCCTGGTGTCGTCTCTAGTACACCGCCTCATCTTCTAACACCAGAACAAAAAAGCAAACCTGTGAAACCATCAGACATGCTCATTGATATTGGGGCAGACAGTGAAGAAGAGGCAAAAGAACTTGGCATTCGCCCAGGACAGCAAATCGTGCCTGCAACAGTCTTTACCCCTATGGCGAATCCTAAAAAGATTTTAGCGAAGGCTTGGGATAACCGCTATGGCTGTGGACTTGCGATTGAATTATTAAAAGAAATAAAAGACGAACCTCTTTCATGTCATCTGTATTCAGGTGCAACGGTTCAAGAAGAAGTAGGGCTTAGAGGGGCAGAAGTAGCTGCGAATATGATTCAGCCAGATCTGTTCTTTGCTTTAGATGCAAGCCCTGCAAACGATGTGACAGGTGACAAAACCCAATTCGGCCAGCTTGGTAAAGGAGCACTTCTGCGTATTTTTGATCGAACCATGATTACGCATCGCGGGATGAGAGACTTTGTGCTCGATACTGCTGAGTCAAACAGCATTCCATACCAATACTTCGTATCACCGGGTGGTACGGACGCTGGACGTGTGCATATTTCCAACCAAGGTGTGCCTTCTGCTGTCATTGGGGTGTGCGCTCGCTACATTCATACAAGTCATTCAGTATTGCATGTGGATGATTACGCAGCGGCAAAAGAATTAATTGTCCGCCTGGTGAAAAACTGTGATCAAAGTACAGTGGATTCTATTTATCAACAGGTGTAAATGTAATAGAAAAGGCTGCCTCTTTCATGAGAGCAGCCTTTAGTGTGTATATGTAGACAAAACCTCGCATTCATTGCCAGGTCTGCAAAGGTTTCGAAAAGAGGAAAAAAGGTTGCAGTTTCACCTTTTTTATTGCTGTTCAAACACGTAAGATAACGCCTTGATCGCTTGGTTCACGGTTTCTACAGTGATATTCGCTTTGTTTGATAGTTCCTTTAACGGATGGTGCAGTTCTTTTGGGCGGATCAAAATGAGAGGTTTTCCTTTTGTGATGGCAGCAGATGCATCCATTGCCGTGTTCCACTGTTTATATTTCTCACCAAAGCGGGCAATGACGACGTCTGCCTTGTTTAATAAGATCTCAGTACGGAAATTGTTCAAATCAGAAGCCGCATCATCTTTGAAAATGGCATTCGGCTGCTCACCTAAAATGTCCTCACCAATGTGATCTGAGCGGTCATGATTCTCCATTGGACCAACAAACGTCACCGGCAGTTTCAACGATTGGCTTTTCTCCTTGATTTCATCACGCCACTGGCTATGAATTTCTCCTGCTAAATAGACGGTTAATTGCATAACGATCTCCTCCTTTTGTACAAACTTAGTAAAGGTTTGCCCTGTTTCTTTTCATGTTACACAAGAAGTGCTTGATAAAGCAAAAAAAATATGATTATGATATTCATGGTAGAGACTATTTTTCATCGTAAGAATACTACATATAATGGGAAGGACAGGCTCTTCGTCTTTCCTATAAGAAAGCAGGAAGACGACGTTGATGACTTATTTGAAAAGAAAAGGGATCTCCCTTTCGCCAAAAGTGTATTTCATTGATGCACTCTCTTATATGGCTTTAGGTCTATTTGCTACATTAGTGGTAGGGCTGATTTTAAAAACAGCAGGCGGTCTGTTATCACTTCCGCTCATCATCAAAATGGGAACACTCGCAATGGGGCTCATGGGACCAGCGATTGGCGTAGCTGTTGCGTACCGGTTACAGGCATCTCCTTTGATCATTTTTGCAAGTGTTGTCTCAGGTGCTGCAGGAGCAGAACTTGGTGGACCTGCTGGAAGCTTTGTCGCAGCATTAATTGGTGTGGAACTCGGCAAGCTGGTCAGTGGTGAGACAAGAATTGATATTATTTTAACGCCGCTTGTCACCATTATTACTGGCTTTTTCACCGCCGCTTTGATCGGTCCTGGGATTGAAGCCATGATGACAGGGCTTGGTAGGCTCATCATGTGGGGGACTGACCAAAGTCCGCTGATCATGGGCATGCTAGTAGCGACCATTGTTGGACTTGCCCTCAGCTCACCGATTTCAAGTGCGGCGCTTGCGCTCATGCTTGACTTAAGCGGAACAGCGGCTGGTGCTGCAACGATTGGCTGCTGCGCTCAAATGGTCGGCTTTGCCGCTGCAGGCTTTAGAGAAAATCGTTTTGGCGGTCTTGCTGCTGTCGGCATTGGCACGTCAAAATTGCAACTGCCGAACATTGTGAAAAATCCCCTTATCCTTATTCCGCCGACGATTGCGGGCCTCATTCTCGCGCCAATTGGTATTATTGGCTTTGGGATGGTCAATAATGCGGCAGGGGCAGGTATGGGAACGAGCGGCCTCGTTGGACAGCTCATGACACTGACCGTTATGGGATTTCATCCATCCGTTTTTCTGGCGATCGCTCTTTTGCATATCGTTGGCCCGGCAGTGATTAGTTTGGTAGTATCAGAATGGATGAGAAAGAAAGGCTATATACAATTCGGAGATTTAACCATACAAACTGGAGGAATGAAACATGAAAAAAATTGAATCAAACGAAGAATTACAAAAAGTGATTCAAGAAGACTTAACAGTATTGCTATTTTCAGCTGACTGGTGCCCGGACTGCACCTTTATCGAACCATTCTTGCCAGAGCTTGAAGCAAACTACCCAGAATTTGAGTACTTCTATGTGGATAGAGATCAGTTCATTGACACTTGCGCAGAGTGGGAAATTTACGGCATTCCAAGCTTTTTAGTTTTTAAAAATGGACAAGAAATTAACCGCTTTGTCAGCAAAGATCGTAAGACGAAGGAAGAGATTGAAGCATTTTTAACAGATTCTCTTTCTAAATAATGAAAGGAGGGTCTAAATCATGGCAAAAATGACATCAAGACAGCTTGCGAACGAACTCAAAAGCCGTCTGACAAATGACAGCTGGTCACACCAGTTTGACCGAGAAAAAGATACGCTTCGTATTGAAGATAAACAAACAAGTAAAGGTATTACACTAGAGCTCCCGCCAATCATTGCAAAGTGGGAAGTAAAGCCTGATGAAACATTAGATGAGATCGTTTACTATGTGAAAGAGGCGCTAAGTGCCATGAAAGGCGAAGCGCAGCACATCTCAGGAAAAGAAAAGCAGATCTATCCTGTCATTCGTTCCACTTCCTTTCCTGAGGCATCAAGTGATGGCATTCCCCTAGTTTTTGATGAGCATACAGCTGAAACGAGAATCTTCTATGCACTTGACCTTGGAAGCACCTACAGATTAATTGATGAGAAAATGCTTCAAAAGGAAAACTGGACAAAAGAGCGAATTAGGGAAACTGCAAGCTTCAATGTCCGCTCACTTGAAACTGTGGTGAAAATGGATGAAGTCGCAGGCAATCGGTTTTATTTCTTCCGTGCGAATGACGGATATGATGCCAGCAGACTTTTAAATGAATCGATTTTACAAGAATACGCGCAAAAAATAGAAGGACAGATGGCCATTTCTGTTCCCCATCAAGATGTATTCATCATTGCAGATGTTCGCAATGAATCAGGCTATGATATTTTAGGACAGATGTCGATGAGCTTCTTCGCCAGCGGCACGGTTCCGATTACCGCATTGTCATTTTTATATGATGAGGGCAAGCTTGAACCGATCTTTATTCTTGCTAAAAGCAGACCAAAACAGCAGTAGAAGGGAATTTTGAAGAATGAACGTTTTTTATAATGCAGAAGGTGTAGGCGACACACTTCTTATTTCATTGAAAGATGTGACGAGAGAAGAAGTAGGTCATGAGAGGTTTGGAGATGTCGTAAGAATCTTCAATCAAGAAACAAAAGAAACAACAGGTATTAATATCTTCAACGCATCCACTTACATGAAAATTGAAGAAAACGGATCTGTACCGCTATCTGAAACACTTGTTCAAGATATCAACGAAATTTTAAACCGCAACGGTGTAAGTGAAACGTTGACCGTGGATCTATCACCAAAATTTGTTGTCGGTTATGTAAAGGAAAAAGAAAAGCATCCGAATGCAGATAAATTAAACATTTGCCAAGTAGATGTTGGCGATGAAACATTACAAATCGTGTGCGGTGCGACAAACGTTGATCAAGGGCAATATGTCGTGGTTGCGAAGGTTGGTGCGGTGATGCCAAGCGGTTTGGTCATTAAAGATGCTGAGCTAAGAGGTGTTCCATCAAGCGGAATGATTTGTTCTGCAAAAGAACTAGATCTTCCAGACGCGCCTGCTGAAAAAGGGATTCTTGTTCTAGAGGGAAGCCACCAAGCTGGCGAACCCTTTAAAGCGTAACCTCCCATAAACGGGCACATAGGAGCGAAGAATGTGTTATACCAAAAGTCACTAAGTACGTACTTAGTGACTTTTTTTCATCTACAGACAGCACAAATAGCAAAGAGCAGCACTTTTCTCGCTTTTCTGCATGAAAAAGCAATGGTATACTAAAAATCGCCCAAGAAAACGTAAGGGGAGTTAAAGTGAGTGATAAATGATGAGTTGGTTAGATAAATTTTTTAGTGTATTTTTAGGAGAAGAAGAAAAGAAAGAAGAAAAAGCTGTGAGACATAATGAAGGTCCAGCTGCACGAACGCAGCCAGTTTTTGAACAGCATAAAGAATATAAAAAAATTGAAGATACAAAAGTCTATTATGAATATCCGAAAGGCAACTTCCGCTTTCCGCTCGTTCCAGATGAACCTCTGCGTGACGGAGTGAAGCAGGAAAGAAGACGCGCAAAGCCAAGCAAGCCAAAGGCTAAGCAGAAGACCTATGAGCCAAAACAAACGGTGCAGCCTGACATCAATAAAAAGCCATTCAAAACAGAGCAAATTCCATCACCGATCTATGGCTATCATCAGGATATGCGTCCAAAACGAACAGAAGCGAAAGAAGAATCATCTCCTGTTCAAATGAAAGCAGCAGAAACAGCGCAGCGTGTCACCCTGTTATCAGAAGAGGCAGAGCGTGTACGGAATGTCAGACAGCAAATGAACATTCCGTCAATACGGAAAGAAAATCGTATGGAAGAAACGGTTTCAGCCCCAGCAGAAGAAAGAGTGGACATGCAAACAGACGTGACCCCGCTTACTTTGCAAGAGGAACTCGCTTATCAGGATCACGTTCAATCGACGATGGAGCGTTTAAATGACGAGCCTTTCATTCAAACAGAGGAAAAAGAGCCAGCCTTTTCTGAGCCTCAAGACCATATTGAAGCTGACTTACATAATCAGGAGGCCGAAGCTTATCAAGAACAGCCGGTAGAGGCTGAGCCGGAACAGGATGTCTCAAGCGATGACGAAGAAATAAAAGGCGAGCCGGTACATCAGTTTGTAGATCATACGGAGGAAATAGAACCGTTGACATTCGAAACAGCAGAAGACACACATCCCGCAATTGAAATGGAAGTAGACATGCCGGCAGAAGAAGTTGAGGTAACAGAAGACATCCCAGCAGAACCGGTCGCGGAAATAGAAGCTGATTCCATAGAAGATCATCAAGAAGAGGTGCCAGCGGCAGCATTTGAAGAAGCTGAGCCAGTCGCCAAGCATGATCTGCAAGAAGACCAATTGTTGGAAGAAGCTGAAATAGTAGAAGATCAAATGATGCCAATAGAACAAGTAGCAGACGATGAGACCGCTACTGAACCAGCAGAACCTGTCATAGAGCAGCAAGAAAAGCAAGAACAAGTGCATGAAGTCAAGGAAGAAAAACCGAAACAAGCAGCTCCACAGACGCAACGTACAAGCGGACAAACCTCAACGGTTCCTTTTAACGTCATGATGTTAAAAAGTGATCAGCGTGTGCAAGGGCAAAAGAAAGCAGCAGATGCACAAGGGTATGTTTTCCCAAGTCTCGCCCTTTTAGACGTACCTCCAGCTCAAAAAGAAGAGGACGGGACATGGGTGAAAGAGCGGGCAGAGCTGCTCAATGCCACGCTGAAAAATTTCAATGTCAGAGCAAGTGTGGTTCATGTCACGCAAGGCCCTTCTGTGACAAGGTTTGAAGTACATCCAGAACCAGGTGTCAAAGTGAACAAAATCACGAACCTATCAGATGATATTAAACTCAGTTTGTCCGCAAAAGATATTCGAATCGAAGCACCGATTCCAGGAAAGAACACGATCGGGATCGAAGTGCCGAACCTTCACAGTAAAATGGTTTTCTTACGAGAGATGATCAGAAGCAGTGCATTTAGAGACAATCCATCACCTTTAACAGCAGCACTCGGATTAGATATATCCGGCCAGCCTGTTGTGGTTGATCTGCAAAAAATGCCGCATGGCTTAATTGCTGGAGCAACAGGGTCAGGAAAAAGTGTCTGTATCAATACCATTTTAGTGAGCTTAATGTTTAAAGCGTCACCAGATGAAGTAAAAATGCTCTTAATCGACCCTAAAATGGTTGAATTAGCGCCATATAATCACATTCCGCATCTCGTGAGTCCTGTCATCACCGATGCCAAGACAGCGACAGCCGCTCTGAAATGGGTAGTGGATGAAATGGAAAGGCGCTACGAACTGTTTGCACATTCTGGCGTGAGAGAAATTAAACGATTCAATGAGCTTGTCAAAGAAAAACAAATGGGTGAAAAACTACCTTATCTTGTCGTTGTGATCGATGAGCTCGCTGATTTAATGATGGTCGCACCAAATGAAGTCGAAGAAAGCATTTGCCGAATCGCACAAAAAGCAAGAGCATGCGGCATTCATTTATTGATTGCGACACAAAGACCTTCTGTTGATGTCATCACAGGTCTCATTAAAGCCAATATCCCAACAAGAATTGCTTTCTCTGTCTCAAGTCAGGTAGATTCTAGAACGATCATTGATATGGCAGGTGCAGAAAAGCTTCTCGGAAAAGGAGACATGCTTTTCTTAGAAAATGGCTCCGGCAAGCCGACGAGGCTGCAAGGGAACTTTGTATCAGACCGTGAGATTGATCAAGTAGTGGCACATGTAAGAAAACAGCGTAAGCCAGTGTTCCTTTTCGAACAGGAGGAATTAATGCTCCAAGGCTCTGCGATTACAGATGAAGACGAATTGTTTATGGATGCCTGCCGTTTTGCGATTGAGCAGAATAGCGCTAGTACATCGAGTTTGCAGCGAAGATTTAGAATTGGCTACAATCGTGCAGCCAGATTGATCGACATGATGGAACGCGAGGGCATGATCTCTGGTGCAAAAGGCAGTAAGCCAAGGGAAGTCCTTATGACACTGAGTGACTTAGAACAGCTGATCTAAACAAACCACTTCATTTTTTTTATAAACATGGTATGATAGCACATAGGTGCAATTTTGTAATTGGACGCTTTTCGTATGCCTGTCAGAACGCTTTTTTATGTAAAATGAGCGAAAGCAGGTGTTAGAAATAGGAAAGTTGTCGGATACTAATCATAGTTAATATTGATTAGAATAGGAAGATCGGAAAAAAATCTTTATTTGGAGCTGCGATCTGTGAGCCGCTAGAGGCGAAAATCACAAGTTGCAAATTGAAATGAGCGTCATATACTGTAAGTCAGATAGACGTTTGTTGGAGGTACAATTATGACTGTTTATCATTTTGTTGGAATAAAAGGGACAGGTATGAGTCCACTGGCCCAAATTCTTCATGATACTGGGTATACTGTCCAAGGATCGGATATCGAAAAACATATCTTTACACAAAAAGCATTAGAAGAACGAAATATTAAAATTCTTCCATTTGACCCAGATAATATTCAGCCAGGGATGACCGTGATTGCAGGTAATGCATTTCCTGATACACACCCTGAGATTGAACGTGCCCTTTCTGAAGGGATTCCTGTCATTCGTTACCATAAATTCCTTGGAGAATACATGGATTCATTCACAAACGTTGCGATTACTGGTGCTCATGGTAAAACGTCGACAACAGGACTGCTTGCCCATGTGATGCAATCAGCGAAACCAACTTCATACTTAATCGGTGATGGATCTGGTATGGGGAAAGAAAACAGCGAGTATTTTGTATTTGAAGCATGCGAATACCGCAGACACTTCCTCAGCTATCATCCAGACTATGCGATCATGACCAATATTGATTTTGATCATCCTGATTATTTCTCGGACATTGACGACGTGTTTGATGCGTTTCAAAACATGGCGCTTCAAGTGAAAAAAGCCATTATCGCTTGCGGTGATGATGAGCATCTGCCCAAGATTCAAGCGAAGGTACCTGTTGTGTACTACGGTTTCAATGAAGAAAATGATTTCCAAGCACGCAATGTTGTGAAAAACACGGAAGGCACTACATTTGATGTATTTGTACGCAATACGTTTTATGATACCTTCTACATTCCTGCCTACGGAAATCATAATGTCCTCAATTCATTAGCTGTGATTGCATTATGCCACTATGAAGCCATTGATGTAGAGCTCATCAAAGGGGCACTAATGACATTTGGCGGGGTGAAACGCCGCTTTAATGAAAAAGTGGTCGGTGAGCAGGTCTTAATTGACGACTATGCCCATCACCCAACGGAGATTGAAGTCACCATTGAAGCAGCACGTCAAAAATATCCAGACCGTGATATTGTCGCTGTCTTCCAGCCGCATACCTTCACACGTACACAGCAATTCTTAAGTGAATTTGCTGACAGTCTGAAAAAAGCGGACTATGTATACCTATGCGATATTTTCGGTTCAGCCCGTGAAAACATTGGGAAGCTGAGTATCGAAGATTTACGAGAAAAAATCCCGCAGGCCCAATTGATTGCGGAAGAAGATACATCTGTGCTGAAAGCGCACGAAGATGGGATTCTGATCTTTATGGGAGCAGGAGACATTCAAAAATATCTGCGTGCTTATGAGAAAGTCGCTGTATAAATGCTTAAAGGAAAAGTGCCGTTTTGATCGGCACTTTTTTTATTTTGAATAAAATGTGACAAAGGGGCTAAATGTGTCAACATCTGCCGCTTTTTTTCGTTCGCTGTGGACAGGAATCAGCGAATAAGTGTAGAATTATTATTCAATCGGTCATTCTAGGCGATGTTTGAATGATACAACGAGAGGGTAATGAATTGCATATGCCCGCAGCAAAGGAGGTATCAGATGATTATTATTCTATATCTAAGCGTTGCACTGATCGCAATTGCTTTCCTCATTCTTGTCATCTATTTGTCCAAAACATTAAAATCCTTACAGCTGACATTAAAGAATGTTGCATCAACTTTAGAAGGTCTTGAAGGTCAGATGCAAGGGATCACCACAGAGACGACACAGTTGCTACATAAGACGAATCAGCTTGCTGAAGATATTCAAGACAAATCGGCAAAACTCAACACAGTTGTGGATGCGGTGCAGGGAATTGGCGGCTCGATCAACCAATTTAATACAAGCATAAAGCAGGCAGCTGGTGCAGTTTCTTCATCCGTTGAACGAAATCAAGAAAAAGTCACGGATGTGGTAAGCTGGAGTAACGCAGCACTTGAAATTTATAAAAAATGGAAACAACGAAAACACCAAAAATAAACCATTTTCGCATAGGAGGAATAATCATGAGCAAAGACGGAATCAATAGCAAAGACTTTTTGATCGGAACACTTATTGGTGGAATTGTTGGTGCAACAACAGCCTTATTTTTAGCACCGAAGTCAGGGAAAGAGCTTCGCGATGATTTGAACACCCAAGCGAATGTTTTAAAAGAAAAAACAGATCGCCTCACAACAGATGCAAAAGAAAGAGGCACTGAATATGTGACGATTGCGAAAGATAAAACGTCTGAATTGTCCCAACTGGTAGCAGAACAGTCAAACCAGATTTTAGACAAAGTGAAAGACATAAAAGAGCGTGCAGCTGGAAAAGCTAATCATGTGAAAAGTGAAGCAGAAGATGCAGCAGCTGACCTAGCAAATGAAGCTTCAGATGTAGCAGACGAAGCAAAAGTACGAGCACAAGAAGCGAAATCAGAAATTGAAGATGGCATCAAAGATGTCAAAGAAAAAGTAGAACAATCGACTAAAGGCTAACTCTCACTGCTCGGAGTGAAGAAGGAGAACATCATGTCAAAACAACTCATTGAAACAGAAGAACAGTTTGATCAACTAACGAATCAAGATGGGACGTTTGTCTTTTTTAAGCACAGTTTGAGATGTCCGATCAGCCAAGCGGCTTTTCAAGAGTTTGAAGCATTTGCGTCTGCACATGAAGACGTGCCTACTTATTTCTTGCAAATCCAAAACACAAGAGAGCTTTCATCCTATGTGACTGAAAAGTCGGGGGTAAAGCATGAAAGTCCCCAGGCACTCGTCTTTAGCGGTGGAAAAGTGAAGTGGCATGCATCTCACTCAAGCATTACAAAAGAAGCGCTTGAACATAATCTGTAGAAGAAACGTCAGCAATTGCTGACGTTTTTTTATAAAAAAAGGTTTACTTCAACCAAAAGTATGCTATAATCTTACACATAATACTTTATCGCTTAAAAGCGTTTGGGTAATAAAGAAAATTTTCGTGACAATTCCGAAATCTTTGTTTATAATAAACCCTATCATGAGAGAATGAAAAAATAAAAAGCGAGAACAGGCAGAGGAAAGGATGACAAAAATGAGCAACAATGAACTAGAACAATTGAGACAGCAGGCAGATGAACTAAATCTTCAAATCTTAAAACTGATCAATGAAAGAGGAAGCATTGTAAAAGAAATTGGAAAGGCGAAAGAAGCGCAAGGTGTCAACCGTTATGATCCTGTCAGAGAGCGCACAATGCTGAACCAAATTCTTGAAGCAAATGATGGACCATTCGAAAACTCAACGATTCAGCATATTTTCAAAGAGATTTTCAAAGCAGGTCTAGAGCTTCAAGAAGATGACCACAGCAAAGCACTTCTTGTTTCTCGTAAGAAAAAATCGGAAAATACAATCGTGAACATCAATGGAGAAGCGATCGGTGATGGGAAACAGCGCTTCATCGTTGGACCATGTGCTGTTGAAAGCTACGAGCAAGTCGCAGAAGTTGCGGCAGCAGCGAAACAGCAAGGACTAAAACTACTTCGCGGAGGTGCATTTAAACCTCGCACAAGTCCATACGATTTCCAAGGACTTGGTGTAGACGGTCTAAAAATTCTAAAGCGTGTAGCGGATGAATACGGTCTTGCTGTCATTAGTGAAATCGTCAATCCTGCTCATATTGAAGAAGCGATTGAGCATATCGATGTCATCCAAATTGGTGCACGGAACATGCAAAACTTCGAGCTATTAAAAGCAGCCGGATCTGTGAAGAAACCAGTTCTTTTAAAGCGTGGTCTTGCAGCGACTATTTCAGAATTCATCAATGCAGCTGAATACATCATCGCCCAAGGAAATGACCAAATCATCCTTTGCGAGCGCGGTATCCGCACATACGAAACAGCGACAAGAAATACACTTGATATCTCTGCAGTGCCAATCTTGAAACAAGAGACACATTTACCAGTATTCGTTGATGTGACGCACTCAACTGGACGTAGAGATCTTCTCCTTCCAACAGCGAAAGCAGCTCTTGCGATTGGAGCAGACGGTGTCATGGCAGAAGTGCATCCAGATCCATCTGTTGCTCTATCTGACTCAGCGCAGCAAATGGACATTCCTCAATTCGAAAAATGGTTAGATGCGTTAAGACCACTTGTCAACATTCACGCGTAATCATAGATAGAAAAGCCGCCGGATAACTGCCCGGCGGTTTTTCTATGGATAAAATATGATGGAGATTGGGAATGAAAGGAAAAGAGCACATTACAAGCCTCAAAAGTGCTTGTTCACAATGTTTTCATTTTTAAAATTCGATAGAATCTGCTAAGATCATTGTCATAGCTGACGTTCACGGCGATTTTTCATGAAATATGATTCAATTTACAGGTAACAAGCTCATTAAAGTTTGTTTAATTTAGTTATAAAAAGAAAGGGAACGTTTTCATATGGTGAAAAAACGTGTATAATTTCATAAAAGAATGTCATTTTGATGTAGATTGAAAAATTATGTGTCTCTTTTCATCGTTTTAATGACAAATAGGATATTATTTTCCTCGTATCTGACATGTCTCTATCCAATTGGTGAATGCTATAGATATGAAGTGTATTTGAAGGAGTGATTTATGTGAATAATGTTACAATATATGATGTAGCAAGAGAAGCAAATGTAAGTATGGCAACGGTATCACGCGTAGTGAATGGTAATCCGAATGTAAAACCAACAACAAGAAAAAAGGTACTTGAAGCGATTGATCGTCTTGGCTACCGTCCGAATGC
The DNA here is from genome assembly GCF_002998655.1 of Bacillus sp. GBSW19. NCBI lineage: Bacteria > Bacillati > Bacillota > Bacilli > Caryophanales > Bacillaceae > Bacillus > Bacillus sp. GBSW19. Next base: position 1,735,230 of record NZ_PVRF01000001.1, on the reverse strand, counting down.
TGTGGCACGAGGCCTTGCAAGTAAAAAAACTACAACAGTTGGGGTGATCATCCCTGATATTTCTAGTATCTTCTATTCGGAGCTTGCTCGCGGAATTGAAGATATCGCCACGATGTATAAGTACAACATCATTTTAAGTAACTCAGATCAAAATACCGATAAAGAGCTTCATCTATTAAATACAATGCTAGGTAAACAAGTAGATGGGATTGTCTTTATGGGCGGAAACATCACAGATGTGCTTGTTGAAGAATTTAAGCGCTCTCCTGTGCCAATTGTTCTTGCAGCATCTGTTGAAGAGCAGGCTCAAACACCATCTGTCAATATCAACTACGAGCAAGCGATTTATGATTCAGTCCAGCTTTTAGTTGAGAAAGGACATAAGCGAATTGCCTTCGTATCTGGCCCAATGTCAGAACCGATTAACTCTATGAGAAAGCTTGCAGGTTATAAGCGTGCGCTTGAAGAAGCGGGCATCGCATTTGACGATGCGCTCGTCGCTGAAGGCGATTACTCCTATGATTCTGGAATTGAATCACTTGCTCATTTACTTGAGCAGTCTGACAAGCCGACAGCTGTTATTGCGGCTACCGATGAAATGGCGCTAGGTGTCATTCACGGAGCACAAGATAGAGGCGTATCGATTCCTGAGGATTTAGAAGTGATTGGCTTTGATAACACGAGACTTTCTCTCATGGTGCGTCCTCAGCTGACAACAGTTGTTCAGCCGACCTATGATATTGGCGCTGTCGCAATGAGACTGCTGACAAAGCTGATGAACAAAGAACAAGTGGACGATCAAATTGTTGAGCTTCCGCACAGAATTGAAGAAAGACAATCAACAAAATAAAACGAAAAAGCAGGCTTACACATTAGTGAATGCCTGCTTTTCTTATGCATTTTTCTTTTCTCTTCTTACAGGCATAAGTGCTTTTTCTACAGTTTGAGCATTCTTTTCTGTGATTTCTGCTTTTCTTGGGATCGGTGGATATAAATCGTCAGGGTCTCCCCATGTCGATGGCAGGCTGACAGGCGATTGTTTATGCCAAGCCTGAACCCAGTCCTGAGGCAGTTCAGCCGGCGGTGTGATGCCTTTCATCTCAAGCCAAATCCGGCTCCATGCCCTTGGAACGACACGCCAAATATCATATCCCCCTCCGCCAACAGCAATCCATTTGCCATCACAATATTGATGCGCTAACTCATGGGCAAGTCTAGGAATTTCCTCATATATTTTCATGGTGGCAGATAAATGGGTTAACGGATCATAGTAGTGTGCATCCGCGCCGTTTTGCGTCAAAATCACATCTGGTTTAAAAAAAGCAGCAATTTCAGTCACTGCTGTTCGGTATGCTTCGAGGAACGATTCGTCTTCTGTAAATGCATCAAGCGGAATATTATAAGCGTAGCCATAGCCTTTATCGTGACCTCTTTCCTGTACTTGTCCAGTTCCAGGGAACAAGTAGCGCCCCGTTTCATGAATAGAGACCGTACAGACCTCTGGGTCGTCATAGAAGCTGAATTGTACACCATCTCCATGATGGGCATCTGTATCAATATATAAAATTCTTGCACCATATGTCTTTTGAATATATTGAATTGCCACGGAGCTGTCATTATATATACAAAAGCCAGATGCACGTCCTTTAAACCCGTGGTGAAGTCCGCCGCCAAGATTGAGTGCATGCTGCGAGTGTCCCATCATTACTTGGTCAACGGCTGTTAATGTCCCGCCAACAAGGAGAGAAGCTGCCTCATGCATACCTGCAAACATCGGTGTATCCTCCGTGCCAAGGCCGTAGCGTTCACCCTCTGCTGTAGAGAGCTTTCCTTCACTAGCCCGCTGCACAGCTTGAATATAATCGGCTGTATGGACGAGCTTTAATTCCTCCAGTGTCGCCATACGCGGTGCGACGATCTCATCATCTGTTAACGCCTTCATTTTTTGAAGAAGATCATATGTTAAGTAGACACGAAGCTGATTGAAGGGATGGTCTTGGTGAAATTGGTACGTTTGAAAAGAGGGTGAAAAAACAAAGGTCGCTTCCTTCATTTGATCGTCTGCTCCATTGGCCACAGCACCTTATAGCCTTTTGCACGAATCAGCTTCGTCACATGATCTGCATGAATGGTTTGAAGGCGGAATACGAGCACTTTAGAGGCTTCATTTGCATGCGGATACACGAGCACACTCAGCATTTGAATATGCTGCTCCTTTAAAATGGCCGTAATGTCTGCGAGGCCTTCTGTCATCTGGTCCACTTCAACCTCTAAGTGTGACCCAGGCTGATCTGCACCTGTCAGTCTGACAAATGTACGAAGCAAATCAGTCTTTGTGATAATGCCTACGAGCTTGCCTCGTCTCACCACTGGAAGGCAGCCAATTCCGTGTTCAAAAAAGACACTTGAAATCTCTTCAACGAAATCAAGCGGATGAGCAGTGATCGTCTCTAATACCATGATCTCTTCAACAGGACGCTGAATAAAGAGCTGTCTTTTTTCTGTTTCAAATATACTTGGACTGGCATTTTTAATATCCCGATCTGTCACCATCCCAATGACAGAACCTTGATCAGATACGATCGGAATATGCCGAATGTGATGTGCACTCATTTTTTGAATGGCTTCTTCTATCGTATCGGTTTTTCGCAGCGTGATCACATCACGCTCCATAATTTGTTCAATCATCATTGTTTACCAATCCCCTTTGCCAAAAAAACGAATTGAACGTTAATACATAAAGCGTTGATGGAAGCGAAGACGATCGAAACGCTCAATCGAATCAGGACTCACATTTTTCCCGATTCTGGCCATTAAACAATTGGCTGGATGTGAGCTAATCTCTGGCTCGTCTGTTGCAAACCAGACAAGACCGCCTGCGTTCATCATTTTCTCCATCATTTTGCGGTACTCCCACACGTTTTTCTTTGTCCCCTTTAAATCCCAATGCCAGTAATATTCAGTTGTAATGATGATATAATTCTCCATTTGCTCATCCATCATGCTCACATCAAGTAAATGCTTGCCAAGTGAGCAGCCTCTAAATGGAGGAGCGACCTCAATCGCGCCAAGCTCGATTAAATTGTCCATGTTACCCTCTGACCAGCGCTCAAGCGGATCAGGATACAAATACGTGACATAGCCTACGACAAGCTCATCCATTCTTGCAATGATAATACGTCCTTCTGGAAGGTCTGCTATTTCAACAAGTGCTTGTTTCTGTTCCTCAGGCGTGCGAAATGCCGTCAGTCCTTCATGAAAGGTATAGTTCGCAAGCTCTGGTGCAGGTACCGGACCTTCAATAAGGATGGAACCTGTTTCTTGCTCAATGGTTTTTGAATAATAAGTTTTAGGATGCTCCACGTATCCACCGCCTCAAATTCTAGTGAGTCGTCTCTATTTTATCTTAAAACTTGCAAGAATTAAAACGGTTTCACCATAAGTTTTTTAAAAATTGAGAAAAAAAGTCATCTATACTATAATGGTCATTGTAAACGTATGCAAAGGGGGACTGTTTGATGAAATTGGAAACGCTGCCATCAGTAAAAGGGGACTATCATTTAAATGATTATGAGCAGGCATACAAAGAATTTTCATGGGAGGAAGCAAGAAAAAACTTCTCGTGGTATGAAACAGGAAACATAAATGCAGCCTATGAAGCGATTGACAGACATGCGGACTCGTTTCGTAAGAACAAGGTGGCGCTTCACTACAAAGATTCACAGCGTGATGAAAAGTATACGTTCAGGGATATGAAAATCAACACAAATAAAGCGGGAAATCTATTCAGAGAAAAGGCGCATGTGCAAAAAGGGGATCGCGTATTTATTTTTATGCCAAGATCACCTGAGCTCTATTTTCTTCTGCTTGGCGCAGTCAAAATTGGTGCGATCGTTGGTCCGTTATTTGAGGCATTTATGGAAGGAGCGGTCAAAGACCGTTTAGAAAATAGTGAGGCGAAGGTCATTGTGACAACGCCGGATCTGCTTGAACGAATTCCGTTTGCAGAGCTTCCGAAGCTTGAATCCGTCATCATTGTCGGCGGTGAAAAGGAAGACGTCGATGGCGTTCGGACAATCCATTACGAAGAGGCGTTTGAGCAGGCAGCAAAGAACCTTGAGATTGAATGGATGGATGAAAAAGACGGCTTTCTGCTTCATTACACGTCAGGGTCCACAGGTACGCCAAAAGGTGTGCTGCATGTCCATGGCGCAATGGTGCAGCAAGACCAGACCGGTAAGTGGGTGCTTGATCTGAAAGAAGACGATGTCTACTGGTGTACAGCTGACCCAGGCTGGGTAACAGGCACAGTGTACGGCATTTTTTCACCATGGTTAAATGGGGCGACGAATGTCATTTTAGGCGGCAGGTTTAACCCTGATACGTGGTATGAAACCATTGAATCACTAGGTGTGACCGTTTGGTACAGTGCTCCGACTGCCTTTAGAATGCTGATGGGAGCAGGAGATGACCTCATTCAAAAATATGATCTCAGCTCGCTCCGTCATGTGTTAAGTGTAGGTGAGCCTCTAAATCCAGAAGTCATCCGATGGGGAGACGCTGTATTTGGCAAACGAATTCATGACACTTGGTGGATGACTGAAACCGGTGCACAGCTGATTTGTAATTATCCATGCATGGACATCAAACCAGGTTCAATGGGGAAACCGATTCCAGGCGTAGAAGCGGCGATTGTCGATAATGCCGGAAATGAACTTCCGCCATACCGGATGGGCAACCTCGCCATCAAAAAAGGCTGGCCGTCTATGATGCATACGATCTGGAACAATCCTGAAAAATATGAATCTTACTTTATGCCGGGAGATTGGTATGTTTCAGGAGATTCAGCTTATATGGACGAAGACGGATACTTTTGGTTCCAGGGACGTGTCGATGATGTGATCATGACATCAGGAGAGCGGGTTGGTCCTTTTGAGGTGGAAAGTAAGCTGGTCGAACATCCGGCCATTGCAGAGGCTGGTGTCATTGGAAAACCAGATCCAGTCCGCGGTGAAATTATTAAAGCATTCATTGCGCTCAGAAGTGGATATGAGCCGACAGATGAGCTGAAAGAAGAGATTCGTACGTTTGTGAAAAAAGGACTCGCTGCACATGCGGCACCGAGAGAAATTGAGTTTAAAGACAAACTACCTAAAACGCGAAGCGGAAAAATTATGAGACGTGTGCTAAAGGCGTGGGAGCTGAATTTACCGGCTGGCGACCTATCGACAATGGAAGATTAATTTTTTTCATCAGTTGACTTGATACCAAAAGTATGTTTAAAATGACATTAGTTGAATATGTAAAGGTTTTGACTGAGATTCAGTAGAATTATCTTTCCCTGTCCAAGAGAGCTGACGGCTGGTGCGAGTCAGTACAAAGAGGTATTCGAATTACCCTCACGAACCGCTTTTACGAAAAGGAGCATGCATGCTGCCCTGATTAGTGAAAGAACGGATCTGTCCGTTATCAGTGTAAGTGAAAAGACGTGATTTGTTGTCTTTTAAGCAGGGTGGTACCGCGATATATATCGTCCCTTCGTTCATTCGAAGGGGCGTTTTTTATGTTGAATTGTAAAAAAAGGAGAATTGGATATGAGTCAATTGATGGAAGAGTTATCGTTCAGAGGATTAATTCAGCAGCAAACAGATGAAGAAGGTTTAACAAAATTATTAGCAGAAGAAAAAATCAAGCTTTACTCCGGCTTTGATCCGACAGCTGACAGCTTGCACATTGGTCATCTATTGCCAATTTTAACATTACGCAGATTCCAGGAAGCGGGCCATCACCCGATTGCCCTTGTTGGCGGCGCGACTGGACTAATCGGCGATCCTAGCTTCAAAAAAGCAGAGCGTTCACTAAACCCTGCAGAAATCGTAGAACAATGGACAGAGAAAATTAAAGGACAGCTGTCACAATTTCTTGATTTTGAAGCAGCCGAGAACCCAGCCGTTATCGTGAATAACTACGACTGGATCAGCCAAATGAATGTCATCACGTTCCTTCGTGATATTGGAAAGAACTTCGGTGTGAACTTCATGCTGGCAAAAGATATCGTCAGCTCACGGATTGAGACAGGGATTTCGTACACAGAGTTCAGCTACGTCATCCTGCAATCTTTAGATTTCGTAAACCTTTACAGAAATGAAAACTGTAAGCTGCAAATCGGTGGAAGCGACCAGTGGGGAAATATCACATCTGGACTTGAGCTGATCCGTAAGTCTGAAGCAGAAGGGGCAAAAGCATTCGGTCTAACGATGCCGCTTGTCACTAAAGCAGATGGCACGAAGTTTGGTAAAACAGAAGGCGGCGCCATCTGGTTAGATAAAGAAAAGACGTCTCCTTATGAGTTCTACCAATTCTGGATCAACACAGATGACCGTGACGTCGTGAAATACTTAAAATACTTTACGTTCTTATCGAAAGAAGAGATCGCATCGTACGAAGAAAAAGTGCAAACAGCACCTGAAAAGCGTGAAGCACAGCGCCGTCTAGCAGAGGAAGTCACGACACTTGTACATGGCCGTGAATCACTAGAACAGGCTGTCAACATCTCAAATGCGCTATTCAAAGGCGAGATCAAATCTCTTTCAGCCGAAGAAGTCAAAGTAGGCTTTAAAGATGTTCCATCAATGGAGAAAAGCAGCACAGAAGAATTAACACTTGTCGATGTCCTTGTTGAATCAAAGCTGTCTCCATCAAAACGTCAAGCACGTGAAGACATCACAAATGGTGCAGTTTCCATCAACGGAGAGAGACAAACCGATAAAGACTACGTCCTTTCAGCTGAAGACCGAATTGAAAACCAATTTACCGTCTTAAGAAGAGGGAAAAAGAAATACTTCCTTGTGAATTACAAATAAGAACGATGGGCAGCCGGCCGCGATAACCGGCTGCTTTTTTTATGCAAAATGAGAGATGAGTGCTCTTTGAAGAGTCTAATAGACTGTTCAAAGAGACTTTGTCTAGTCTTTTGGCATTGGCGTTGAGAAAGTCAAAGGTGCTTTTTCATTATTTATTTTCTATAAATTGATTGAACAAACAGTGCCTTGTTCACTTTTCTGACATATTTTTCTTATATAAAATAGAGTTCGAATAAGATGAATAAGGGGGAATGAAAGTGATTCGTTTTAAGAAAAAGAGTTTGCAAATTCTTGTTGCACTTGCATTAGTGATAGGTTCAATGGCCTTCATCCAGCCAAAAGAGATCAAAGCGGCTGAGCATAATCCGGTTGTGATGGTACATGGCATGGGCGGTGCGTCTTATAACTTTGCTTCGATTAAAAGTTACTTGGTATCACAAGGATGGGATCGAAACCAATTATTTGCTATCGATTTCATAGACAAAACAGGTAATAACCGCAACAATGGTCCGCGTTTATCCAGATTCGTCAAAGATGTGCTAGACAAAACGGGTGCCAAAAAAGTAGATATTGTGGCGCATAGTATGGGCGGGGCGAACACGTTATACTATATTAAGAATCTAGACGGCGGCGATAAAATAGAAAACGTCGTCACACTTGGTGGAGCGAATGGACTCGTTTCACTCAGAGCATTACCAGGCACCGATCCAAATCAAAAAATTCTCTATACATCTGTCTATAGCTCAGCCGATCTGATTGTTGTCAACAGCCTTTCGCGTTTAATTGGCGCAAGAAACGTCCTCATTCACGGGGTTGGTCACATCGGTCTATTAGCTTCAAGCCAAGTCAAAGGCTATATCAAAGAAGGACTGAATGGCGGGGGACAGAATACGAATTAAAAAATGAAAAAAGACAGCGACTTGTGCTGTCTTTTTTTGATGTCATCGGACATATGACAGCTGCTAGATGATGAAAGAAGGTTATAATGGAGGTAAAATGATGACACAAAAACTCAAGCAATATTTTTTAGGATATTTCCCCTATTATCCGTGCTCATTTCTCCTCATCTATTTCATCTGGATGAAGTTTGTTAAATCAGTTCAAATAGGCGAGGTGATGTCCAACTGTACATCGATCATTGGTATCTATTACATCGTTGCCAGTGTGTGGTTTGTTTTTTTTGATGCAAAAATAGGCAAAACATCATTAAAAGCATGTACAAATGGATCACCATTCCTTACACTACATGTAGTAAATGAGAATCTACGGAGGTGGGCGTTTGTGCAAAAGAATCAAAAGGCTTTGATCATTGTGGATGTACAGAAGGCGTTCGAGCATGAAAAATGGGGAGAACGAAATAATCTAGATGCAGAGAAAAATATCAGTCGTTTATTGACGTTTTGGAGAGAAAAAGGCTGGACAGTGATTCATATGCAGCATACATCTGACAAGCCGGACTCCTTATTTCATCCGGCAAATGAAGGGCATCTCTTCAAAGATATCGCCAAACCGCTAGAGGAAGAAACGGTGATACGAAAGAAAGTCAACAGCAGCTTTATTGGCACAAACTTGGAGGAACAGTTAAGGTCAAACCATATTAACACGGTCGTGATCACAGGATTGACAACCCCTCACTGCGTGTCAACGACAACAAGAATGAGCGGCAATCTAGGCTTTGATACGTACCTTATCTCAGATGCAGTTGCCGCCTTTGGACTAACAGATCAAAACGGTACATATTATGATCCCGAAATGATTCATCGGCTATCACTTGCAACACTGCATGATGAATTTGCTACTGTCATGACAACAGATCAATTGATTAGTAATTGGATGGTAAAATAAAAGATATCGTTATACGCTTAATAATACTTGAGAGAACCATGGAACAAAAAAATCCTCTGGAATTCTAGGGGATTTTTTTCATGATAGATTATATGGTTTTGAATAGCTTCTTGAGACTGGCTAGTCATCATGAAAAAACCATAGACAAATTTAGCGCAAAATACAATCAAATTTTCACAACCAAAAGACTTTTGGAAGACTCTAGCAAATTATGTTTATTCTACGATTATCTTTTTATTCTTTGTACGTTTTACTTATCTGCACCTATTTACGGATGTAACATATGAATAATGATAAAGGAGATGAACAACTGATGGGTTGTGATAAGTATAAAAAATGCCCTTATTGTAAACATAAACTATCAAAATCAAACTGTTGCATCATTTGTGAAACAAAAGTAATTGTAGGGCGACGAGGATTACGGGGATTACGAGGGATTCGAGGAGCTACAGGAGCTACAGGAGCCACTGGACCTACAGGGGCCGCAGAAGCCACCGGAGCTACAGGAGCCACCGGAGCCACTGGTCCAACAGGAGCCACAGGAGATACCGGAGCAATCGGTCCAACAGGTGCTACAGGAGATACCGGAGCGATCGGTCCGACAGGAGCCACGGGAGATATCGGAGCCACTGGAGCAACGGGTGCCACGGGAGATATCGGAGCCACTGGTCCAACAGGGGCTACAGGAGATATCGGAGCAATCGGTCCAACAGGGGCTACAGGAGCCACGGGAGATATCGGAGCCACTGGTCCGACAGGGGCTACAGGAGATATCGGAGCAATCGGTCCAACAGGGGCTACAGGAGCCACGGGAGATATCGGAGCCACTGGAGCAACGGGTGCCACGGGAGATATCGGAGCCACTGGAGCAACGGGTGCCACGGGAGATATCGGAGCCACTGGAGCAACGGGTGCCACGGGAGATATCGGAGCCACTGGAGCAACGGGTGCCACGGGAGAAATCGGAGCCACTGGTCCAACAGGAGCCACAGGAAATACCGGAGCAATCGGTCCAACAGGAGCCACGGGAGAAATCGGAGCCACTGGTCCAACGGGTGTCACCGGAGATATCGGAGCCACTGGTCCAACAGGTGCCACAGGAGATACCGGAGCGACGGGAGCGATCGGTCCAACAGGAGCCACGGGAGATATCGGAGCCACCGGAGCAACGGGAGCCACGGGAGATATCGGAGCCACTGGTCCGACAGGTGCTACAGGAGATACGGGAGCGATCGGTCCAACAGGAGCAACGGGAGCCACGGGAGATATCGGAGCCACTGGTCCGACAGGGGCTACAGGAGATACCGGAGCGACCGGTCCAACAGGAGCCACGGGAGTCACAGGTGCAGGGCTAGCTGAATTTGCATATGTATACAATCTAAGTGCTCAAACAGTAGCTTTAGAAGCCCCGGTGATTTTTGACTCAACTGGAATTACTACTCCTGGTATTACACATGCCCCTGGAACTTCTCAAATTATAGTGACCAATCCAGGAAACTATGAGGTTACTTTTTCAGTTTCTGGCGTAGAGCCAAATCAATTCACCCTATTTGTAAATGGAGCTCCTGTGACGAACACAGTTTATGGGTCAGGAGCTGGTACTCAACAGAATAACGGTCAGGCAATCCTCGCTCTAGCAGCGGGTGACACGCTTACTCTTGTAAACCATACTTCTGCAGCAGCAGTTACTCTTCAAACTCTAGCAGGAGGGACCCAAACAAATGTGAACGCTTCTATTATTATTAAAAAATTAGACTAACTTAAATGTTTAGAGGTGCTTTTAGAAGCAATCAAAAGGACCTTTTCATTTGAATATCTTTTTTCAGCCGTTTCTTGGAAGTCTTGCCCGGTGCTCGTCTTGTGCATAGTCTGTTTCCCATTATATGTTTTAAATTCATTTGTTCATACGAGAATACAAACAAAAAACCCTAGACCACCTTGAACAATCAAGGTCTCTAGGGTTTGTTTGATCTCTCTTTAAGAGAGTAATGAAATTAACGAGAGTAGAACTCAACGATTAGTTGTTCGCTGATTTCAGGCGCTAATTCAGAACGCTCTGGAAGACGAGTGAAAGTTCCTTCAAGCTTTTCAGCATCGAAAGAAAGATATTCAGGAACGAAGTTGTTTACTTCAACTGATTCTTTCACAACTGCAAGGTTTTGAGATTTCTCACGAAGAGCAATCGTTTGACCTGGTTTCACAGAGAAAGATGGGATGTCTACACGGCTTCCATCAACAAGGATGTGACCATGGTTGACTAGCTGACGAGCTTGGCGGCGAGTACGAGCAAGGCCAAGACGGTATACTAGGTTGTCAAGGCGAGTTTCAAGAAGAATCATGAAGTTTTCACCTTGTTTACCAGGAAGTTTAGCAGCTTTGTCAAATAGTGTACGGAATTGACGTTCGTTGACACCGTACATGTGACGAAGCTTTTGCTTCTCTTGTAATTGTAAACCGTATTCAGATAGTTTTTTGCGTTGTCCTGGACCATGTGGGCCTGGAGCGTAAGGGCGTTTTTCAAGTTCCTTACCTGTTCCGCTTAATGAAATGCCTAAACGGCGGGAAATCTTCCAACTTGGACCTGTATAGCGAGCCATAATGTGACTCCTCCTTATTTGTTTTTATTTGTGAAAAATAAAAACCGTCTGTTCTTTGTCTTTTCCGTCATTATGTTTTCATGCATCCTCGCTCCAGCAGCAGGGAGTTACAAGATGCACCTTCAAATAGAAGGAACAAAATGATACAAAAAAGCCGAACAAAAAGGCTGCCATATTTCACACAAATTCTATTATATGACGCTGGATAGGAGAAGTCAACCTATTTAGAGGCAGACGTGACGCTTCACGTTATGCGAAGAAAAATAAAAAAGCAGACAATGTGCCTGCTTTTTTGCAAGATTACGCATCTGTAGAGATGGATAACGCCTTTTGGAGCACCTCGGTAAATTGAATTAAGTAGGTTTCATCTATTTCACTGAAACGGTCTTTCACGGGGCTGTCAATGTCGAGTACCCCAATGATCTGTCCATTTACCTTGAGCGGAACGACAATTTCAGATTGCGATGCTGCATCACATGCGATATGTCCAGGGAATGCATGCACATCAGCGATACGCTGGACTTCACCTGTTGCAAACGCAGTACCGCAAACGCCTTTTCCAGACGGGATGCGCACACATGCAGGCAGTCCGTTAAACGGTCCGAGCACAAGCTCGCCCCCTTTAGCCAAATAAAATCCAGCCCAATTGACCTCTGGGAGTGAATGATACAATAGCGCCGCAGCATTTGCCAAATTGGCAATCAGATCAGGCTCACCATCTGTAATGGCTTCTACCTGTTTAACAAGCAATTGATAGTCTTTTGATGGATCGCCAGACTGTTTTTCGACATGAAACATGAAAATCTCCTACTTTCTATCTCAAAAATACATAACTTGCGTCTCGCATGTGGGATTTGTCGAGCAATTGTAAAAGGAACTTCCGCCTTCATCTTGAAGTATGTACACATGAAGAGGGGTGAGCGGATGAAAACATCAACAACCGTGCAAACAAAAGACCGTATTATTGAAGCTTCCATCAGACTTTTTAACCAAAAAGGATTTTCTGGAACCTCTGTCCGTGAGATTGCGAAGGAAGCAAACGTCAACGTTGCCCACATATCTTATTACTTTCAAGGAAAAGGAGGGCTGCTTGAGCAGCTTGTATCCGATTTTTATGAAGGCTATATTCACATGATTGAATCACATATCCATCACATGGAAACTCGTCACGCAAAAGAATGTTTACTTCATGTGGTTTTTGATATTTTATCTTATCAGCACAAGCACCGTCAATTAACCCGTTTCGTTTATCGAGAGGTGACGATTGATTCGACGCTCATTAGAGAAATTATGTCGACCTATTTAACAAAAGAAAAATATTTGTTTCAGCTCATTATTGAAAAAGGGAAAAACACCCATGTGATTTGTGAGCAGCTCTCACTCTCATCGTTTATGATTCAACTGAAATCACTACTCATGATGCCCTATTTACAGCCGCAATATTTAACAGAGGTGCTTTATTTGAATCCAAATGAGCCATATTTCTATCAAATGTATTTTAAAGAACTAAGCCGCTCGCTTCATCATTTACTAGAACCAAAAAAGCCGGCATTAGATTCTCACTTAAAACTCATGATGTCTTCGAATTGATCATAAGCATATCCGAGATCTTCCGCTTGATGGGCATCAGACCCGAATATGAGCGGAATTTTTTTCTGTTTTGCAAGATCAATCATCCATTGATCTAAATAGATACTTCTGGCATATGTTTTACGAAGACCTGATGTATTAAAATCTAAGGACATGCCTTTTTTTGCCGTTTCTTCAAGACAAAGGGTAACCTTTTGACAAAGTTCAGGCGGCATCTCAAATGGGAAAAGCTGTTTAAATTTCTGCACAAGGGTGATATGACCGATTCTCTTTGGCTTATAGCGACCTAAAGATGATAGAATAGAAGAATGAATTTGGTCATAGTAGCTTTGATAGACCTGTTCGATGCTGCCATAGGCGCTTATTAGCTGCTTGAAGGCATGCTCGTCAAAATCAAGGCAAATATAATCATCGCCAGCAGGAAGAAAGTGAACAGATAAAATGCTATCGTCTAGTTCTGGACCGTAGCAGTCTAAAAAGGCACTTGTTTCCTCTTCATACTCTTTGATATAGTCAACCTCAAGCCCAGTTTTTACTATTAATTGTCCTTTGTATTCCTGTTTCAGCTGATCCAATTTCGTTATATACGATTCAAGGTCTTGGAGCTTCATGGCACTATCCTGCTCTGGTGTTGGATCTCGAAACGATGGAGGCAGAGGGGCATGTTCGGTAAAGGTTATGGAATCAAATCCCTTTTTGATGGCTTTTTCAATATAAGAATGAAAAGGATCAAGCGAGCCGTGCGGGCAAAACGGTGTATGTAGATGTGCATCCTGCTTCAGCATGTCGTCACCTCTTGTCGATATTTTGAAAAACGTGATGTTTATCAGCGAAAATAATGAAAAATCATGACCAAAAATGCTGGTTACATGGTATCATAATAACAATGAAAACGACAGCTTCCGCATACATAAAAGCAGGTCACATGGATACGTGTGATCAAATGATAGAAAGCGCTCAAATACTTTCTTGAAAAACATACATAAAACCGTGAATGGATGGTATTGGAAAACATACGATCCTGTTTATAAAAAGACAAATGCAAAGCGGACACGAAAGGGTTCTCAGGTCTACTCGGGACACTTTTACCCTGACATCACTTAGATCACAACAAGGGGGCTCATTATGGAGTTTATCATCGGTTTAATTGTCATTTTGCTTGCTTTGTTTTCAGTCGGTTATTTCCTGCGAAAAAATATATATAAAGAGATTGACCGATTGGAAGCATGGAAAATTGAAATTTTAAACAGATCAATTGTAGAAGAAATTTCAAAAATCAAACATTTAAAAATGACCGGAGAAACAGAGCAATTTTTTGAAAGATGGCGTGCAGAGTGGGACGATATCGTCACAGCCCATCTTCCAAAGGTAGAGGAGCTATTATATGATGCAGAAGAGTATTCTGATAAATATCGATTCTCCAAAGCCAAGCAGGTTCTTACGCACATTGAGGACTTGCTGAGTGCTGCTGATTCGAACATTGAAGACATTTTAAAAGAAATTGCAGACCTTGTCACAAGCGAGGAGCAAAATCGCAAGGACATTGAAAAGGTCAAAGAGCAATATCAAACAGTTCGAAAAAATCTGCTTGCGTACAGCCATTTATATGGCACCCTTTATGACAAAATGGAGCAGGACTTAGATGAGGCCTGGGAAGGGATCAAGCAGTACGAGGAAGAAACAGAAAACGGAAACTACATGAAGGCAAGAAAGATTTTGCTTGAGCAAGACCGCAGACTCGACCAGCTTCAACTATATATCAATGATGTACCAAAGCTTATTGCAGACTGCAAACAAACCGTACCAGGTCAGCTGACGAAGCTGAAAGACGGATATCAAGAAATGACAGAAAAAGGCTACAAGCTGGAGCACATCCAGATCACGAAAGAGCTGGAGACTTTAAACAAACAGCTTGCGAGAGCGGAAAAATTGCTCATTGATGAACTCAATTTAGAAGAGGCATCAAGCATTCTGCAAATGATCAATGATGCGATTGAGACGCTGTATGATCAGCTGGAGGCGGAAGTAGAAGCAGGTCAGGAAATCAAAAGCAAAATGCCTGAGCTCACAGAAGCATTCGAGAAGCTCGAACAAGATCACACACAAACAAAGGCAGAAACGGCTCTTGTGAAAGAAAGCTACAAGCTGACAGCAGGAGAGCTCGATCAACAGAAAGCATTCGAAAAACGTTTAGAAGAAATTGAAAAGCTGATGAAACAAATCCGCGAGAAGCTTGATCGTGACCACGTGGCATATTCATTATTAATGGATGAAATCAATCAGCTGGAGACCTTTATCGATGATGCAAAAGCATTGCATGACACATTTAAAGGTCATCTACAATCATTAAGAAAAGAAGAATTACAAGCGAGAGAAACACTGGCTGAGCTCAAAACCATGCTGACAGATACAGTCCGCCAGCTGCATAAAAGCAATATCCCAGGTGTACCTGCTGAGATGAAAGAGCGGGCTGAAAAAGCGCAGGAGATGATCCAGCAAGTGCATGAGCAGCTGGAAAACCTGCCGCTCAACATGCCGGCAGTGAATCAACAATTAAAAGAAGCCTCTGACACAGTCAGAAATGTTGCGGATGAGACAGAAGAAATGCTCAGTAAAGTGGACCAAATTGAACGAATCATTCAATACGGCAATCGTTTTAGAAGCCAAAACCATATTCTTTCAGAACAACTAAAAGAGGCAGAACGAAGATTCTATGCCTACGATTACAACGGATCATTTGATGTAGCAGCAGCGGCTGTTGAAAAAGCATCACCCGGAGCCGTTCAGAAGCTGTTAGCTCAGCAAGAAAAAGAGTATCAGCACCAATAAAAAAAAGCTGAAGTCCATTTACAGGACTTCAGCTTTTTTCTGTTAAGATGCTTGTTTCTCCCGCTTTTGGGAAGCAGAAGAAGTGAAAAGAGAAAGAACGAACCCAATGACCACTCCGAAAATAGCAGGAACAACCCAGCCAATACCAAGGTCATATAAAGGTAATATCGTTTGAAAGAGATCCTCCACTGGTCCAATCGGGAGTTTCGCTGCTACTAAGCCGTCAAACAAACTGACGCAGCCAGTTAAAATCAAAGTAAGGACATAAACAGGTCTTCTTTGACCAAGCCATTTATCTGCCAGCGATAACACAATGATGACAATCGCTAGCGGATAAATCGCAGTTAAAACCGGTACAGAGAAAGCGATAATGTGAGCAAGTCCAAAATTTGAAATGATAAAACTAAATAATGTCACTAGTGTTACGACCATTTTATAAGAAAGTTTAGGTAATAAATTTGAGAAATACTCTCCGCATGATGTAACGAGACCGATACTTGTTGTTAAACAAGCAACCGTAATCGCGGCACCCAACACAATATTTCCTAAACTGCCAAATAGGAATTGAGAAGACTGAGCCAAGATTTTACTGCCATCTCCAACAAAACCAATGGCGTGTGTACTTGAAGCGCCTAAATAAGCAAGAGATAGATAAACAAATGTTAATCCGCAAGCTGCAATCAGACCCGCTTTGATACAAGCAGAAGTCAGTGCCTTTTTACTTGTCACACCGCGTCCTTTAATGGCGTTGATGACAACAACCCCAAACACAATAGAAGCAAGAGCATCCATTGTTTTATAGCCCTCTAGAAATCCTTTGAAAAATGATCCGCTGCTATAGGATACATCAGGTGTGCCAACGGCGCCCATCGGCGTTAAAATGGCTTTGACAATAATAATAAAAATAATCGTAAATTTAATTGGTGTTAACACTTTCCCTACACGATCCACAATCTTCGTTGGATTTAGAGCAAGATAATATGTAATACCAAAAAAGACAAGTGTGAATAAAAGAAGTGAGAGCCAAGCTGGTACACCTGCTAAAAAGGGTAATGCACCAATTTCATATGAAACCGTTCCTGTACGAGGAATAGCGAAAAGCGGCCCAATAGATAAATATAAAATGACGGTAAACGCTGTTCCAAAAGCTGGGTGAGCTTTATCAGCTAATCCTTTCGCATCTCGACCTGTTAAAGCGATCGCAATAATCCCTAGAAGAGGTAAACCGACACCTGTTAATAAAAATCCGCCCATTGCTTTCCACACATTTTGCCCAGCATATTGCCCAAGCTCTGGTGGATAAATCATATTTCCGGCGCCGAAGAATAGAGCAAATAACATAAAACCGATAATAACTGTATCTTTCGTCGACAAAGTTGCCTTCATTGCATTTAAAGCCTCCATTATTATGTTGAAATATTCTGTTAATTAGTTGCTAAGTAACCGTTCATCATTAACATTCACTAATTATAAAGGATGTACGCCTGATGTCAACATGTGTTTTCGTACAAAAGTCATGAATTTTTCTATTTTAGTATATGGAGAACAATAAAAAACATCCCCTTCCAATGAAGAAGGGGATGTTTCGGTTTATGACTATGAGGCGAGCTGTTTGGGCGGGCTGGTAAACATCGAAATAAGTAAACCAACCACAGCACCGATAATAGCTGGTAAGATCCAGCCAATGCCTAAATCGTAAAACGGTACGATTGAATCTAAGATGTCAGGCAAGTCACCGAGGTTCACTTTGGCAGCTAATAATCCATCAATGATGGCAAAGAAACCAGTAAAGATAAGAGATACGATATAAATGAGTCTTCTTCCGTTAATCCAGCGATCAAGGAATGACAATAAAATAATGACAATTGCCAGTGGATAGATTGTCACAAGAACTGGAACAGATAGAGAGATAATTTGTGCCAAACCAAGGTTTGCAACCAGTGTACTAAATAAAGAAACAATTAGAACGACTGTGCGATAAGAAAGGCTAGGGATGAGCTTTGAAAAATATTCCCCACAGGATGAAATAAGTCCAACACTAGTCGTTAAACAAGCGAATAAAATGGCTGCGCCAAGTACAATGTTTCCAGCAGAACCGAATAAAAAGTTGGCAGAAAGTGAAAGCAGTTTGCCGCCGTCATTTGCTCCAACCATTCCCGTCGCATCGGGACTTGAAGCACCCACATAAGCAAGTGAAATGTACACCAATGCCAGCCCAACAGCTGCCACGAGTCCTGCTTTAATACAAGCCGCTGCAAGAGATTTACGCTCCGTGATGCCTCTTTCCTTAACAGCCGTCACCACGACGATCCCAAATACGATAGAAGCAAGAGCATCCATTGTTTTATAGCCTTCTAAAAATCCAGTGAAGAGCGGGTTTGCTTCATATGTTGCATCAGGAGCACCGATCATTCCCATTGGCGTAGCAATGGCTTTAATGACAATAATGGCAATAACAGTTAATAAGATCGGTGTCAAAATTTTACCAATTCGATCAACCAGCTTTGAAGGATTTAAAGCAAGCAGGTATGAAATAGTGAAAAACACAACGGTAAAGATGAATAGTGGTACCCATGAAGTGGACTGTGCCCCTGACAGAAATGGAGCTAATCCTATCTCGTATGAAACCGTACCAGTTCGCGGAATAGCGAAAAATGGTCCGATGGATAAATACAGAATAACGGTGAAGATGGTCCCGAATTTTGGGTGCGCTTTATCCGCAAGGCCTTTTGCACCGGTACCTGTAAGGGCGACTGCAATCACCCCTAGAAGCGGAAGACCTACTCCTGTGAGTAAAAATCCACCGATGGCAAGCCATACATTCTCACCCGCATATTGTCCAAGAACAGGTGGGAAAATCATATTTCCTGCGCCAAAGAATAATGCAAAAAGCATTAGACCAATGGCTAGCGTCTCTTTTATACTTAAACTATTTTTCAAAATAGTTCCTCCTTAATCAGTGTAGTGTGTCAAATTAAAATATTCTGACAATTTTGATGATCGTGTGACAATTGCACTATGGATGATATAGTGAAAATGAAAAGTTGTCAACTGCCATTTTCAGAAAATTCTCTGTCTGACTTCATTATGGTAACATATAAATGCATTTATTTTTTAAGCTTTTTGTAAGGAGTTACAATATGATCTATCTTGATAATAGTGCAACAACCAAGCCTTATCCAGAGGTTTTACAAGTATATCAGCAAGTGAGTGAGCGTTTTTTTGGTAATCCGTCTTCGCTTCATCAGCTCGGAATTGATGCCAGCCGGCTGCTAAGTGAAACGAGAAAACAAATGCTTCACTATACAGGATTGAAACAATATGAGATTATTTTCACTTCTGGCGCAACAGAAGCAAATAACATTGCCATTAAAGGAGCAGCTCTAGCCAAAATGAACCGGGGGAAACATATTGTGACAACAGCAATTGAACACCCCTCTGTCATCGAATCGTTTGAACAGCTGAAGGCTTTATTTGGTTTTGATATCTCCTATATTCAAGTAAATGAGCATGGCCATGCTGATATGAATCATTTAAAAGAAGTGCTACGCCCTGATACAGTACTGGTCAGCATGATGCATGTCAATAACGAAACGGGTGCCATCCAGCCGATTGAAGAAGCTGCTGGCATCATTCGTGAGCATGCCGAAAATGCCCTTTTTCATGTCGACGGGGTCCAGGGAATGTGCAGAGTAGCACTTAATAAACAGCTGGATGTGGATCTTTTGACGATATCTGGCCACAAAATTCATGGCTTAAAAGGGACAGGAGCGCTCTTTTTAAAAAAAGATGTTGTGCTTGCCCCTTTCATCACAGGAGGGGAGCAGGAATTAGGACTACGGTCAGGTACTGAAAACCCTGCTGGTGCTGTCAGCTTAGCAAAAGCCATGAAACAATCATTCGAACGGCTGAAAAATTATCATGATGAAATGCTTAACTTAAAAACGCAGCTGCAAAAACAGCTTGGAGAAATAGAAGGTATTGTCATCAACACACCGCTGACGCAAAGTGCGCCGCACATTGTGAATTTTTCAGTGCCAGGTATTCAAATCGAGGTTCTTCTCCATATGCTTGAAAAAGAAGGCATGTATGTCTCGACAACCTCTGCCTGCTCAGCCAAGAAAAAAGAGCCAAGCCGTGTGCTGCTAGCGATGGGGAAAGCAGAAGAAGTGGCCAAAAGCAGTATGAGAATCAGTTTGACATTTGGACAAGGACCAGAGCTAGCGCCGCAAATCATCACATCGATCGCACAAAGTGTAAAAAAACTAAAAGGAATGAGATAACAGCATGAAATATGATCATATTTTAGTCCGTTTTGGTGAGATTTCAACAAAAGGGAAGAATAGAAAGAAATTTATTGAAAAACTAAGGCAGCATATCCGGTTTGTATTGAAAGACTTTGAAGCATTAAAGTATGCATCTGACAGAGACCGCATCACGATCATGCTGAACGGAGAAGATCCTGAACCGATTTCAGAACAGCTCAAAAGTGTATTTGGCATTCAAAGCTTTAGTCTTGCGGTGAAATGTGAGACAAATCTCGATGCCATCAAAGAAGCGTCACTCACAGCGGTACAGGAAGTATATGAACAAGGAAATACATTTAAGGTCTCAACGAAACGCTCTTATAAACAATTTGAACTTGATTCAAATGAAATGAACCGCGAAATTGGCGGACATGTGCTGAAGAATACGGAAAACTTAACGGTCAATGTCAAACAGCCGGATGTACATTTGCGCATTGAAATAAGAGAACATGCGACGTATATTACATTTAAAGATGTCAAGGGTGCAGGCGGCCTGCCGGTTGGTTCAAGCGGAAGAGCGATGCTCATGCTTTCAGGCGGCTTTGACAGCCCAGTTGCCGGCTATCAAGCAATGAAACGCGGAATTCAAATTGAGGCTGTACATTTTTTTAGTCCCCCATATACAAGTGAACGTGCCAAGCAAAAGGTCATTGATCTTACAGAATGCTTAGCAGCATATGGAGGCGAAGTGAAGCTTCACATCGTTCCTTTTACAAAAATTCAAGAGCTGATTCACAAACAAGTACCTGAAAACTATACGATGACATCTACAAGAAGAATGATGCTGAAAATAGCTGATAAAATAAGAGCGAAGCGTGATGCTCTTGCGATTATTACGGGTGAAAGCCTTGGACAAGTCGCAAGTCAGACACTGGAAAGCATGTATGCGATTAACCATGTGACCAATACACCAATCATTCGACCGCTCATTGCTGTTGATAAAAATGACATTATTGATGAAGCGAGACGAATTGGCACTTACGAGACAAGTATTCAGCCTTTCGAGGATTGCTGCACGATCTTTACGCCGCCATCTCCTAAAACAAAACCAAAGCTTGAGAAAGTAGAACGCTACGAAAGCTTTGCTGATTTCGAGCCGATGCTCGACGAGGCAGTGGATCAAATGGAAACGATCATCGTCACAAATGAGAAGAAAGCGGCAGACGAATTCGCTGATTTATTCTAAAACAAAAATTTCATAATAATTACCATAAAATCAATCGCATGAAGTCATGTGTTTCTACACATTCTATATTCACAAGGAGGTGAGAACACATGGCTCAACAAAACAGACAAAGCAGTTCTAACCAATTACTAGTACCAGGCGCTGCACAAGCAATCGACCAAATGAAGTACGAAATCGCTTCTGAATTCGGTGTAAACCTTGGTGCAGAAACAACATCTCGCGCTAACGGATCAGTTGGTGGAGAAATCACTAAGCGTCTTGTATCTTACGCTCAACAACATATGGGTGGCGGATCTTTCTAAGACACACAATTAAAAAGTTATGGCTTAGGAGCGGGATCATTCCCGCTCTTTTCTTTTTGTACATAAAAATAGTTTGAATATTTCTAAAAAAGAAGACGAATGAAAAAAATTATGGCATAATACTAGGAGTAGGTCCTAATTCAAGCATTTTTCAGTTATGAGTGTTAGAATAGGTAAATTGAAACATGTTTCGTTTCATAGAAAGAGGCTAAAAGGAGCTGTACCATGAAAAGAGAAGACTTAATTGCACCAGAACAATATAACTTAGTCAGTGAGATTGAAGCGTTCAGTCATGACAAGGAGAAAATGGCCCTGCACTGGCAGGATGGAAATGGCCACGAAGCGCATGTGACGTATGCAGCTTTAGTGGAAGAAGCAAATAAAATTGGTCATGTATTATTAAATGCAAGCTTTAAAAAAGGCGATAAAATCATTGTGATGGTGCCGCGCATGCTAGAGGCATACAGCATTTATTTAGCAATTTTGAAAACAGGAATGGTCGTCATTCCTTGTTCAGAAATGCTGCGTGCAAAAGATTTAGATTACCGAATTGAACATGCAGAAGCAAAGGGAGCGATTGTTTACTCTTCATTCATTCAATCGTTCGACGGAACCAATCAGCCAAACGATTTTAAAACATTCTCAATCGGTGAAAACGATCATGGCTGGACAAATATTCTAGCGCAAAAGGATCAACAATCAAGTGAGCTGCAAATGGCTTCAACAACACGTACAGACATGGCGTTCTTATCCTATACATCTGGTACGACAGGTCATCCAAAAGGGGTTGTTCATACACACGGATGGGCGTATGCACATTTACGCACAGCTGCCAAAGCATGGCTCTCTATTAATGAGGGAGATAAAGTATGGGCGACAGCAGGGCCAGGCTGGCAAAAATGGGTGTGGAGCCCTCTCTTATCTGTGTTAGGAAGTGGCGCAGAAGGCTTTGTATACGGAGGGAAATTCAATCCAAATACGTACTTAGAGCTGCTTCAAAAAAATGAAATCAATGTCCTATGCTGTACGCCGACAGAATATCGTTTTATGGCGAAAGTAGATGACTTGAGTCAGTACGAGCTGCCAAAGCTGCATAGTGCCGTTTCTGCGGGAGAGCCGTTGAACCGTGAAGTCATTGATACATTCAAAAAGCATTTTGATATAGAAGTACGAGATGGCTATGGCCAAACAGAAAGCACACTGCTCGTAGGGGTGCTAAAAGGAATGGACATCAAGCCAGGCAGTATGGGAAAACCAACACCTGGCAACGAAGTCGAGATCATTGATGAGGACGGTAGCGTATGCGCTCCTGGAGAAGTTGGTGACATTGCGGTCCATCTCGAAACGCCGGCGTTATTTAAGGAATACTACAAAGATGCAGAGCGTACAAAAGCGCAGCGCCGCGGAAATTACTTTATTACCGGTGACCGCGCGAAAAAAGACGAAGATGGGTACTTCTGGTTTGAAAGCCGCAGAGATGATATCATCGTCAGCTCAGGCTATACCATTGGGCCGTTTGAAGTAGAAGATGCACTGATCAAACACCCAGCAGTCAAAGAATGTGCGGTTGTGGCTAGTCCAGATGAAATCAGAGGATCAATTGTGAAGGCATATGTCGTCCTGCGTGATGGATCAGCACAAAGTGATGAGCTGATCAAAGAGCTGCAGACACATGTGAAAAACACAACAGCACCTTACAAATACCCAAGAGAAATTGAATTCATTGACGAACTGCCAAAAACACCGTCAGCGAAAATCCGCCGTGTCGAGCTGAGAGAAAGAGAGCTTGCACGAAAAGGATCATGATGAATAAACGAAAAGCGTTTGGATGGAAGCATCCAGCGCTTTTTTTTACGGAAAATCAAATCCGCTGGAAGCGGTCATGATGTTCTATGATAAAATGTGTAAGAATTGCTGGAAAAGGAGAATGTTAGAAGATGTTCATTGCCATCATTCATGGAATTGTGCTTGCCTTTGGTCTCATTTTACCATTGGGCGCACAAAATGTATTTGTGTTTCAGCAAGGAGCGCTTCAGCCGCGATTATATCAGGCCTTACCTGTCGTTATCACTGCTGCTCTTTGTGACACACTATTAATTGCATTAGCTGTCATTGGGGTTTCTGTTGTGGTGTTCACCATTCCTGTACTGCAAATCGGTCTTTATATCATTGGATTTTGTTTTTTAGTTTATATGGGATGGTCCGTGTGGAACACAAGCTCATCAACAGATGCTAAAGAGAAGCAGGAATTTATGCCTGCGAGAAAGCAAATTGTCTTTGCCTGTTCAGTTTCACTTTTAAATCCCCACGCCATTCTTGATACAATTGGTGTGATTGGAACAAATTCGCTTCAATATAGCGGGGCAGAAAAACTGGCATTTACACTCGCCTGTATCATCGTGTCCTGGTTATGGTTTATTGGGCTCGCTTTTTTAGGGAAGATGCTAGGGAAGTTAGATACAAACGGCAAGTGGATGAACCGTATCAATAAAGCTTCAGCGGTCATGATCTGGCTTGTCGCGTTATACATTGCGTATCAATTGATTTTATAAAATACATAGAGGATAAAGCAAAGAAGCGCTTGGAAGGTAAGGTCCGGCGCTTTTTTTGTGTATTGGAAAGGCTCCTCAGCCAGTGTCACTATCATCGCAAGAGGAAGATCACATTCAATTGCCTATAGGAAATGATAAGAAATAGGATATATGATACATTACCACTAGTGGGTTTTATTGGCAAAAAGGTTTATTACATTATTTTCCTTTAGAGGTTATAATTTTATGAAATTTGCTAAAGGAGGATATATGATGAAGTTAAGAAAAATGTTTTGTGTGCTATTGTTTATAGCACTTTTATTCGGACAATTTCCTGTAGGAAAAGCTATTACCATAAAGGAGGAGGAGCCTTTTAAAAAGATACAAAATGTTAAAACAGAAGAAAAACTCATAAAAAAGGCAAAAAAAAGCTCTCAATTTTTAAAGGCAAAAGAATTAGCCCAAAAGAAAGGTTATCTATTAAATGGAGAAAGTGCAGCGGTTCATCTGAACGCTGCTGAAACGGATGTTGTTTACTTTTATCTTAAAAAGAAGAAGTCAGATAATCAGCTGTTAGACAATGTTTCCTTCATTTCAGTTTCATTGAGCCAAATAAAAGCTTACTATATTCAACTTGCAGAATACGATGAGAAAGGAAATTTGCACTCATATTTCTTCCAAAATGGAAAATTGAAAAATAAGTTCCATATCAACCAAAAAGGGGAGTTTTTAAAAGGATCTTTTACCTATGGTGAAAATGGTGCAAAGCAAGATATGATGGAATTAAATAAAAAAATTTTCCAGGCAGATGATTCAGAAATTCAAACGAGTTTTAGTTGGAACAAGTTTTGGAACTGCTTAAAAAAGCAAAGCGGCCCGAATGAATCTCTTCCGCTACGTTAAATGGTTTTAGGAGCGTGTTATTATATTTGTTTAACGGGACCTGCTAGCTGTATAGCATGCGCAGTGATTAATGGAGGAATATCTGCAGGATTAGCCGGTTATTGTGTGAAAAAAGTTTGGTAAATGGGGGTTTTTAGAATGGCTCATAAAGAACAGCGAAAGGGAATAGTTCTTGCTGTTTTTGATACGTTGACATTTGGTATACCAGTGTTGCTATGGAATTTATATAAGAATACCAGTACCACATTGAAATTCATGATCCCGATCATTCCCATTGTCGGTCTCATTACATATTTTTTAGCATCTCTTGATTAATAAAATAAAAAATCCTTTGCATGAGCGATACGCTCATGCTTTTTTAGGTCCTTTTTTGAAAATCGTTTGATTTAATAGGCGGAGAGCTTGTACGATATTATCCATTTGTTCTATATCCGAGGAAGATAGGCTGTCTAATAGCATCCCTTCGATATGCTGGAAGACTTCGTTCATACAAGCACGGCCTTTGTCAGACAGCTTAATGACATGTTTTCGTTTGTCATCACGGTCTTCTTCTCTAGCAATGAATTGTTTCTCGTGCAGTTTTTTTAGTTCTCTGCTGACATTTGGAAGAGACATGTGCTGACAGTCGGCAATTTCACTAGGCGTAAGCGGTTCGCTGACAGCTAGCTGCTCTAGAATTAAGTATTGTAAGGTCGTTAGGTCAGCCGGTTTGACTTTGCTCATCAGGGCATGTTTTAGCTCTGAAAAAGTAGAAGCAAATGCTACGAATTCCTTGAAGAAATGGGGATGCTTCATGTTTATCACCTCCTATGTAACATACCAAAATTATTATCAAAAAACAATTATCATTTGACAACTAATTAAGAGGGGTATATCATTTAGTTATCAAATGATAACAAAAGGAGACAACACATGAATCTACTCATTATTTATACTCACCCTCATCACAATAGTTTAAATGGTGCTTTTTTAAAAGAAATTATGAAAGGCAGTGAAGAAAATCCACTTGTTCATGAAGTGAAAATCATCGATTTATACAAAGAAGAATTTGATCCTGTGCTGATTTTTAATGAAGAGAAAAAAAGGCGTGATATGCATAAGGACCCTGACATTCGGGTGTATCAGGAAAAGATCAAATGGGCAGATAAAATCGTGTTCGTTTATCCCATTTGGTGGGGGCGGCCGCCAGCCATGCTGATTGGCTTTATTGACCGCATGTTTGCTGCGAATTTTGCTTATCGTCAAACAGGCGGGCTGCTTCCAGAAGGACTGTTAAAAGGAAAAAGTGCTGTTTGTGTATCGACAATGCAAGGGCCAACCAACTACCCTTTATTCTTTTTGCAAAATGCACACAAGATGTTAATGAAAAGAGCCCTCTTACAATATGTCGGAATCAAACCTGTGAAGTTTTTTGAGTTCGGCATGATGGAAAGCCCAAAAGGGAAACATGAGGCCAAATTAAAACGTATCTACAACTATTTCAAAAAAATCAGCTCATAAAACAGTTGGTGAAGTCACTTTTCTTCTAATTTGATCCTTTTATGTTTTAAAATGACAGTGAGGGTGGGGGAACTCTTCCTCGTCATTTGAAAAGGGGGATATGGATGAAGAAAACATTGTTTAAAGATGCAGCGATTTTAACACTTGATCCAACTTTAGGTTTTTTAGAAAAAGGAGATTTATTAATTGAAGGGACACACATTTTAGAGGTCGGACCTTTCATTGAAGCAAATGATGCTGACATTGTCGATGCGTCCGATATGGTGATCATGCCAGGGCTTGTGGATACACATCGTCATGTGTGGCAGTCTGTCATCAGAGGCATAGGCACAGATTGGTCTTTGCAGACATATTTGAGCAAAATCTATTATGGTAACTATGGTGCGATGAGACGCCCATCCGATGATCGAATCGCAAATTATTTAGGGGCATTAGAGGCGTTAGATGCAGGAGTGACCACATGTTTAGACTGGACGATGATCAATTCAATGGATCATACAGAAGAGCTGATCGGAGGATTAAAAGATGCGGGCATTCGAGCTGTTTTTGCTTTTGGCTCTTCTGGAGATGCTGAGTATTGGGATAGGGAGAGCACGCTCACCAATATGGAGGACGCAGCACGCGTGAAAAAAGCGCATTTTCAATCATCAGATCAGCTCTTGACGATGGGGCTTGCGATTCGTGGACCAGAGTTTTCCTCTTGGGAGACTTCAGTATTTGAAATCGAAACAGCCCGGTCTCTAGATGCTCTATGCAGTATGCACATTGGCTTTGGGAACTGGGGAGCGGAGGATCGTTCGATTGAGCGGCTTCACAAAGCAGGGTTACTCGGACCTGACCTCAACATGGTGCATATCAATGCAATCGATGCGGATCAAATGAAGATGCTGGCAGACAGCGGAAGCTCCATATCTATTACACCTGAAATTGAGATGATGATGGGTCACGGTTATCCTGTAACAGGACTTGCGATTGAACAAGGTGTTCTTCCAACGCTCGGTGTAGATGTGGTAACAGCGACAGGCGGAGATTTGTTTGCTCAAATGAAATTCGGACTTCAGGCAGAGCGCGCGCTTCAAAATCAATCATTGCTGATGGAGGGAATCATGCCAGGACCTGAACTTGGGATTTCTGCTCATCAAATGCTTGAAGCTGCAACGATCAATGGGGCTCGTGCATTACAGCTTGATCATAAAATTGGCTCGCTCACACCTGGAAAAGAAGCTGATTTCATCCTGATCGACCGGACAAGCATGAATCTTCTGCCGATGACAGATCCGGCTGGAGCGGTTGTCCAAACGGCACATCCTTCAAATGTTGATTCTGTCTATGTGGCTGGAAAAGCAGTGAAACGAAGCGGAAAGCTTGTTGGTGTGAACCTAGAAGAGGTCAAACGCAAAGCTTATGCGGCAAGAGATCATATTCTATCGCACAAGTTTGAATCAACTCCATCATAAACAAACATATCCCCATAGGCAGCGGCCTATGGGGAATAGATTACAAGGATTCTTTAATGACCTTTTTGTAATACTGGACAGATAGGAATCCGAAGACAGAATATAAAACCGTATAAATCGACATGACGATGAGCATTGGTGTCCACAGTTCACCGCCGAATAAAAACCAGCCAGACTGAACTGCAAAGTAGCTGTGCAGCAATCCGATGATGAGCGGAATCCCAAAGTTAAATAGCTGTTTGAGTCGAATGCCTTTTAATAGATCTTTCTCTGTAAAGCCAAGCTTACGTAAGATCGTGTACGAGCTTTGTTCTTCTTCACTTTCATTCATCTGTTTGAAGTATAAAATACAGCCTGATGTCACAAGGAAGCTTAGACCTAAAAATCCAACCACAAACATCATCAGTCCCATTGTTTGCTTTTGCTGCTGAGCTGAAGCTAATTGAGACATGCTGTCGTCACCTAGTTTTAAAGATGTAAACACATCATTGGCTTGTTCAAGATTTTTATCATCTTTTATATTGACCGCATGATATTGACTATTCTCAAGCTGCAGTTTAGGATCTTTCTGCTGGTCAAGCTTCTCAAAGACATTTTGACTGACGACGGCAACAGGCAGACCGCCAAAAGTGAATTTGTAAGAGATGATGTAATCTTTCTTCATATCAATGACTTTTAAATCAAGCGGCTTCTTGATGAGAAGTTTCACATCACCTGAACTTTGAATCGGCATGAATTTCTTCAATAAATCACTGTAGCCGCTTAAGATGACTTCGTTGTTTTCTACATGAATATTAGGTGCATTTTTCTCACTGATCACAGCCAGTGTCAAGACTCTTGGATTCTTATTCAAACTTTGTAATTCCGAATCCATGATCTTATGTGCATCAAAATCCGCTTGAATGACCTTGAACTGCTTTTTTTCATACGCAATATGTTTGTCAGAAAGTGCACGAGTGAAGGTATCGGCTTCTTTCTCTGAGCCCATAACAAAATGTGATGGAATCTGTTGTTCAGCCGTTTTTTCTGCTGAGTAATAGGAAATGTAGCTTAAAGATAACAACCCGATGGCAAGTGCAGATACGGTTGTAATAATCGTTAAAAGCAGTGCATTTGATTTTAATCGGAACATAATAGATGACAAAGACAGGACTTCATGAATGGCGAGATAGCCATTTTTTCTTTTCCGTACAATATTGGCAATGAAAGAAACAGAGCCTTTATAAAAAAGAAAGGTACCGATAATGACAGAGGCTAGAATATAAATCATTGCTGAAAATAACTCAAGCATGGACGTATATGAGCCGCTAAAAAGCTGAGAAGAAATATAATAGCCTGAGCTGATCAAGACAATACCGAAAACCCCAATGATGATTTCAAACACAGAGATCTTTTTCACACGCTGCTCTGTAGAAGACGTGGTTCTAAACAAAGATAAAATTGTCTGTTTACTAATAAACCGTCTATTTCTTAGCATAATTAATCCATAGATGATGAAAAAGACAATGAGCGTTTGCAGAAGGGCCATGCCTGAAAAATGCAGATGCGCGATGGCATTAACGCCGGTTACTTTAAATAGCACCATCAGCATGAGCTTTGAACCGATAAATCCAGCTATGATGCCAACAGCCAATGAGAACACGTATAGGATAAAATTTTCTGCATTGAGCAGTTTGGCAATTTTTTGTTTCGTCATGCCAATGAGCTGCAGGAGACCTATTTCTTTCCCTCGTCGTTTAATAAAAATGCTGTTCGCATATAACAGGAAGATCCCAACAATGGCAATGAGCAGTACCGAAGCGGCTTTAATCGACGCACCGCCTTTAATGGACCCTTTTACATCATCAAGTGCTGGTGAGTACTGCAAGGTAACAAAAGAAAAGTAGAGCGCCACACTAAACACGAGAGCAAACACATATAAATAGTAATTCTTCAAATTTTTCTTCAGGTTACGGAAGACGAGCTGATTAATGTTCATGCTTCACACCGCCTAAGACACCTTGCGTTTTCATAATATCCTCGAAAAACATCTTTCTCTCTAAAGCACCTTTATTCAACTGAGTATAGATTTGTCCGTCCTTGATAAAAATGACGCGTCTTGAATAGCTGGCTGCGACAGGATCATGTGTCACCATGACAATAGTCGCTTTTCGTTTGCGATTGAAATCTTGCAGCTTATTGAGTAAATCAGATGCAGATTTGGAATCAAGCGCTCCGGTAGGTTCATCCGCGAAAATCAGACTCGGCTCATGAATGAAGGCACGAACCGCTGATGTCCGCTGCTTTTGCCCACCAGAGAGTTCATTCGGATATTTGTCTCTTAGTTCATAGATGCCCATGTCCTCCGCGAGCTGTTGAAAACGTTCAAAAGCTTCTTTTTTCGGCGTTTTGGAGATGGATAATGGCA
This sequence comes from Bacillus sp. GBSW19, assembly GCF_002998655.1. Classification (NCBI taxonomy): domain Bacteria; kingdom Bacillati; phylum Bacillota; class Bacilli; order Caryophanales; family Bacillaceae; genus Bacillus; species Bacillus sp. GBSW19. The sequence continues at coordinate 1,704,913 of NZ_PVRF01000001.1, read as the reverse complement.
AGAGGATGTTCTCTTTGACCGTGAGTGTATCAAGTAAGTTATAATCCTGAAAGACAAAGCCAAGCTGCTTTTTTCTGAATTCTGCGAGCTGCTGATCCTTCATTTGTGTCATCTCAGCATCTGCGATACGAATCGATCCACTGGATACATGATCGATAGAGGACAATACGTTTAGAAGGGTAGTTTTCCCCGAGCCTGATGGCCCCATAATGCTGACAAATTCTCCGGCTTCAATGGTCAAATCAATGCCGCTCAGCACCTCTTGTTTGTTGAATTTATTTCCATAGCTTTTATATATTTTGCGAGCTTCTAAAATGTTCATTTGTCGATCCCCTTTTTCTATTTAATTGATACCTCTAGTATAAAAAGAAGCCCGCCGCACTTCCTTCGATTTGGCGAACAAAACAGACGAGCATGTGACATTGTTGTCACATGCTCGCAATATGCACAAAATCATTCTTTTTCGGAAAGATAAAGGTGAAGGTTGTGCCTTGGTCTATCGTGGAGTTGACCTCGATCTTGATATGAAGAGCGTCTGCTCCTTTTTTCGTTAAATAAAGCCCCATTCCTGTTGAGGCGGTGTCATTGTGATGTCTCGTTGAGGTAAAGCCTTTTTCAAAAATACGAGACAGGTCTCTTGGATCTATCCCTCTGCCTTGATCTGAGATCGTCAGCATCACTTGGTCATTCATTCGCTTGCTTTCAATGGCAATATCGGACGAATGACTGTACTTAACTGCATTTGTGAGCACCTGTCTGATCATAAAGGATAACCATTTTGTATCACTTAATACGTGACGTTCTTCTAGCGTGAGTTCAAAGCCGATTCCTTTTTGCATGCACCATGATTGGAGCGCTTTGATTTCCTTCGCTAAGATGCTTTGCAGGTCAAGCTGTTCAATAAATAAATCATTTTCGATATGACGTATTCTGCTTTGGTGCAGCTGGGCATCGAGTAATAAATGAATTCTGAGCCATTCATACGTCATATTCGATTTCAGCGGCTGCTCTGTTAAGCGGTCAATCATTAAGTGCATCGCTGTGAGAGGTGTTTTCACTTCATGTATCCATGAGAGCAATTCATCCTTCTCTTCTTCAAGGGCGATTTGCTGCTCTGCTGCCATTTTCCGGTAGCGGGCAATTTGCTCTGATGTCGCATCATGTACAAGCTGTTCAAATGGGGAAGATGGAGTGAGCCGCATTTGATGATCAATATGATCATCCCATTCTTTCAGCCGCTCATAATACGCCGTTTCTTTACGGTAACGGAAAAAGAGAAAGACGATCATGAAAAACGTAGACAATAACACAATATAAAAAAGAGACGCCAGTGGAATGGTCGTATCCAAATAAGCAACAAACAGAATGAGGAGCTGCAAACTAAGAAAGAACAGGATCCAGCTTCTTCGTTCTTTTAAAAATGCTTGCAGCATCATTGATCATCCTTTTCTTTTGCAAGATAGCCTTGGCCCACTTTTGTCTCAATGTAGGTGCCAAGGGAGATCTCATCTAGTTTTTTTCTAAGGCGATTGACGTTCACAGTGAGTGTATTGTCACTGACAAACCGTTCATCCTCCCACAGTGCTTGAATGAGTGATTCCCTGCTGACAATATGATTTTTATGCTGAATCAATTCCTTGAGAATAAACAGTTCATTTTTCGTTAATTCCACTTCACCGTGATCATTTGTGACGGTGTTTTTTTCTAGGTCGATCGTAGCGCCGCACCATACCTTTAAGCTTGCAGGTTCTGCATTGTAATCATGTACCCTGCGAAGAACGGCACTGACTTTGGCAATGAGCACGTCAAAGTGAAAGGGCTTTTGTACAAAATCATCGGCACCGAGCTGCATTGACATGACCATATCAGCAGGATGGTCACGAGAGGAGAGGAAGATGATCGGTACATTTGAATGATGCCGAATCATTCGGCACCAGTGAAAACCATCGTATTTTGGCAGCTGTATATCAATAATGACGAGATCAGGCTGAACAGAAGTGAATTCCTGCATCACCTGTTGAAAATCATGAATCCCATAAACATCATAGGACCAGTTTACTAGACGTTCTTTGATTTCTTGGAAGAGGGTTGTATCGTCCTCAATCAGTAAAATTTTAAACAAAACCAGCACCACACTTTTTGTATTCGCTTGTATGTAATTGTAGCGGAAAAAAAGCGCTGCCGCTAGAAGCAGACAAGAAAAAAGCAAGGGAAGGGCTCCCTTGCTTCAATTTATTTACCTAAAAAGTGCTTTTTAAAGAATGATAGTTGATAGTCGAGTGTGAGCGGATCATTAAAATAGAATTCTTCTGCATTTGCCTCATACACATGATGTTTTTTCACAGCTGGGATGGACTTGTAGATTTCACTGTTTTGATAGGAATTGTCCATTTCGCTGTTTTTACTTATGATCATATAGTCTCCAGCAAACTCAGGAATGACCTCTTGTGAAACCGCATAGTAGCCAGCCTTTAATGCTTTTTCTTTCACTTTTTCAGGCATTTTTAGTTTCATTTCTTGGTAGAGGATTTCTGTGCCGCGGCCCCATGCATCTCCAAACACGTAAAGATCTTTTGTGCCGCTTTCAAACACAGAAACCGTCGCATCCTCACCGATTTTCGCTTTGATTTCTTTTCCAGCTTCAGCTGCGCGTTCTTTAAAATCTTTTACCCATGCTTTGGCTTCTTTTTCTTTGTTTAATACTTTTCCAATTTCAATATGCTGCTGAAGGTAATCGACTTTGTTATACGTAAACAAAACTGTTGGCGCGATTTTTTTTAGTTTTTCTACATTTTTTGTATTGCTTAAGCCAATGATGACATCAGGCTTTAGTTTCATGATTTTTTCCACATTGGCATCCGACACTTCTTCCACATCTTTCAATTCCTTTTGGAAGCGAGGGTTCTTTTTTGACCAAGAGTCGACGCCGACTAGGTTCACACCTAGTGACATGACATTACCCGTGTAAGAACCGAGTACAACGACACGTTTTGGATGCGCTGGCAGCTTCACAGGGCCATTTTCAGATTGATATGTAATCTTGTCTGATGATGTTGATTGATTTCCTTTATTTGAGGAAGAGCTGCTGCTATTGCCACATGCGCTCAACGCAAGTACAAGGATGAGCATCAGAGGGAACAATATTTTCTTCATGAATGTAGACTCCTTTGAAATCGGCACATAAGCCGGGTATTTGATTGCACGAGTGATAATGATAATTATTATCACTTGGATATCATATCATAGGAGTGCGGTCTGTTGTCAATTGCATTTTGATAGTTGGTGATAAAAAATAGAGGGGGATTTTTGGTAGAAAAAAAGATCAAGGCACATGTGTCCTGATCTTTTTTCTTATTTAAACCAGCCTTTTTCTTTTGAGCGTGTAATGGCTTCAATGCGGTTTTTCACTTCTAGCTTATCTAAAATAATGGAAATGTAGTTCCGGACAGTGCCGCTTTTAATGCTGAGTTCCTTAGCAATTTCTTTTGTGTTTTTGCCGTCTGCGACGAGTTCTAGGACCGATTTCTCTCGTTCTGTTAAAGGATTTTCGTCACTATATAAGTCTTCCATTAATTCAGGGGCGTACACCTTTTTCCCTTTCATCACACTGCGAATGGCACTTGCCAGATCTTCACTTGGACTGTCTTTCAGCATATAGCCGCTGACGCCAGCTTTGAGCGCCCTTTGGAAATAACCAGAGCGGGCAAAGGTCGTTAAAATGATGATTTTCACATCTGTTCCTTTGAGCTCTTCCGCTGCATCAAGTCCGGATTTTCCTGGCATTTCAATATCCATTAAGCAAATATCAACAGGGTGTTTTTTGGCAAAATCGATGGCATCCTGGCCATTCGATCCTTTCCCAACTACCTTCATATCGTCTTCTAAATCAAGAAGTGAACCGAGCGCACCAAGCAGCATTTGCTGATCCTCTGCGATAAAGATGTTGATCATTTCATCCCCTCCTTTTCTTTTGCTGCTGAATCATTTGGAATACTCATGATCAGCTTTGTTCCGTCCTTTGTCTCAATACGCAGGCGCCCATTTGCAAATTCCAATCTTTCTCTAATTCCTAAAAGGCCATGACCCTTCGTTTGAGAGGGAGGATAATCGCCTTTAAATGTCCCATCATCCTCGACGGTGATGATGGCTTCCTTTGATTTTTGATGAATGGTGATTTTACAGATGGTCGCATTACTATGTTTGACGACATTTGTCACTGCCTCTTTGATGCACATGCTCACAATGTTTTCGTTAAGAAGAGAGATGTGTTTTGGCGCTTCCTTTTCATCATAAATCAATTCAATTCCGGCTGCTTCGAGAATTTGCTGTATGTTCGACAGTTCATCTTTGATTCGTATGCCCTTCATGGAGGAAACAATCTTCCGCACTTCATTCAGAGACGTTCTGGCTGTCTGCTGGACGCTTTTGAGCTCGGCACGAGCCTGTTCAGGATCTTTATAGATGAGTTTTCGGGCAAGATCACTTTTTAAACCGATAAGAGAAAGCTTTTGTCCAAGGGTATCATGCAAGTCACGTGCAATGCGCTGCCTTTCTTCAATTTTTACAAGGTCAGCGATCCGTTCATTGGCATTTTCTAATTTCTCTTCAAGCCGTTCACGTTCTTTCCTGCTTCGAATGCTGAGAGGGAGGAGAATGGCACTAATGAGTGTGATCACAACAAAAGGAATTTGTGTGAGAAACCATCCCTTTTTTAAAATCAAGCTAAAGTTCACCGCAATGGCAGCGCTCCCTAGATGAATATAGTATAAGATATAAAAGGGTACTTTTCTTTTAATATGCCCATTGAAATAGGCGATGCAAAAAGCGAAATAAATGTAGCTGTAGAGCATCACATAGCCAGTAGAAATCGCAATCAATAGAAGACCGAATACATATAAAGCCCAGCCTTTTGAGACAAAGGCAAAACGATAGACGGCAAAAAAGACGACGTTTAAAATGATACCGATCACAATGCTTAAAGTCGATGGGGTCTTAAAGATAAAATAGAAGGGCAGGATGAAAAAAATGGCCCATATATAGGGAGAAATCCCATGCAATTTTTGAATTTTAAACTGTTTTTTCATCCGTGTGCCACCTTTTCCGTTTTCGTTCTTTTTCCTTACTTTATCAAATTCAACTTATGGTTGCATCCTGTAAATGACAACAAGCTCCTTCTAGTGTAAGAAAGAGCTTGCACCAATTATGCATTTTTCTTCAGAATGTCTCCTTTAATGACAGGGACGGTCATCTTCTTAGATTGCCGTGCTTCTTTAAAGGTAACGAATGCTTTCGTTTCTTCATCCCAAAGTCTAAATTTCATTGACTCAATACTTGTTTTTAAAGTGATGGTTGGAACATTTTGAAGCGGCTCACTATGCTCATGAGCATGCTCCAAATGATAATTCGGTACCCTCGGACTTAAATGATGGACATGGTGATAACCGATATTGCCTGTTAACCACTGAAGAAGTTTTGGCAATTTGTAAAAAGAACTGCCTTCTACAGCTGCCTGCACATAATTCCAATGTTCATCTGCTTCAAAGTAAGAATCCTCAAACGTATGCTGCACATAAAACAGCCATACACCGATTGATCCAGAAATCAGAAAGATTGGACCTTGGACAAGTAACAAACCTTCCCAGCCAAAAAGGAGATAGGTCGCTCCTGCCAACAAAACAATCGATACGTTTGTGAAATAGGTGTTCCAGCGCTCTTTTTTACGAGCATTTTTGACGTTGAAACGGTTTTTAAACAGGAAAACAAAGATCGGTCCCAAAATAAACATCACAAAAGGATTACGATAAAATCTGTAGCGAAATTTCGTCCATATTGATGCTTCTTGATATTCTTTGACTGTCAGGAGCCAAATGTCACCAGTACCTCGTTTGTCTAGATTACTGCTTGTGGCATGGTGAATCGAATGATCTCTTTGCCATTGAAGATAAGGGAAAAGGGTGAGTACACCTGTTAAGAAACCGAACAGGTGATTCAGCGGTTTCTGTTTAAAAAAGGATTGATGGCAGCAGTCATGAAAAATAATAAAGACACGTACTAAAAAACCAGCTGCTATAACCGCAAAGAAGAGGGTTAAAAGGTAGGAGATGTTCAGGCTATAATAGGCAAGAAACCAAAGCCCCAAAAATGGAATAAATGTATTAAAGAGTTGAATGATACTTTTTTTCGAATTAGCACCAGAGAATTGGCCAACTTGTTTTCTTAAAGTGGCTTGCTGCTGTGTGTTTGTTGAAGTCGTCATGAACGTTCAAGTCCTTTCCGTTTCTTTCTACTTCAAAGTATAGAAGGAAAGGTGTCATGCTCATAGTAGCACCCATCATGTATTCGATATGACATTTGTCATGTTGGACGCCGGAAAGGCTGACGGTATCAAGGTTTGTAAGCTTATTTTATTTTAAATAAAAAAGTAAAGGCGCTTAGCCTTCACTTTTTATGAACGTGCTTCATGAACTTTTAACTGCTTGCCTTTAATGGTTGTATGGCGCATGGCATTCAGCACAAGAGGGCCTTTGCCGTTTAAAATATCGACATATGTTTTCGTGTCTTGAATGGTAATAATCCCAATGTCATCGAAGGCAACGCCTTCTATTTTGGCAATGGTCCCAACGAAATCAACGGCCCGCAGCTTCTTTTTCTTTCCGCCGTTAAAATAAAGCTTCATAATATCCTTCTCAACGCCTGCCTGTTTATTTTCCTTTTGAATCGGTGTTTCAATCTTTTCTTCAAAGCTTTCTACATACTGCTCTGCTTCTTCCTTTGTTGGATAAGGCTGCGTCTGGAAATCAATACCTGCTTCCTGCTTTAATTCATCAATCAGAGGCATTGCGTTTTTGGTCATAAACGCAATGGTTTTCCCGCTTTTCCCCGCTCTGCCAGTTCTTCCTGTTCGGTGAATATAGCGCTCTTTTTCATAGGGCAGATCGTAATGAATCACATGTGTCATATCACTGACATCAATGCCCCGGGCTGCTATATCGGTTGCGATCAAATAACGGAACTCACCGTTTTTGAATTCATCCATGACAGCGAAGCGGTCTTCCTGTCTCATGCCTCCATGAATTTTGTCACAAGGCACATCCCATTCGTCCAGCTTCATTGTGAGTTCATTCACTCTGTCCTGTGTATTACAGAAAATAATGCAGCTATCTGGATTTTCAATGACGATCGTACGCTGAAGAAGGGAGAATTTTGCTTCTTCTTCCGTTTCAATCACGGTGTGGGTGATTTGTTGTACAGACGTTTCCGCGCGTGCGATTTCAATCACTTTTGGTGATTGTAAAAACTGTTCGCTCAATTTCTTCATCTCATCAGACATGGTCGCTGAAAACAGCATTGACATGCGCTTTGGCGGCAGATACTGAATAATAGAAGAGACTTGATCAATAAATCCCATGTTCAGCATTTCATCCGCTTCATCTAACACGAAAAATTTGAGGTTTTCTAATGAAAGAGTACCTTTCTCAAGGTGATCCAAAATTCTGCCTGGTGTTCCGCACACAATGTGGTTTTTCTGTGCAAGCTCTACTTTTTGGGCTTGAAAAGGGGCTTTTCCATAAATGGCTGCGGCTTTGATTCGTTTCAATCGTCCAAGGCTTGTGAGATCCTGTTTGACCTGCATGGCGAGTTCTCGTGTTGGAACGAGGATGAGGGCTTGAGGTTTATTTTCAGCCCAATCGACCATTTCACAAATCGGCAAACCATAGGCTGCGGTCTTGCCGCTGCCAGTTTGAGATTTGACGATCAGATCCTGCTTTGAAAAAGCAACGGATAATGTCTCGTGCTGAACAGGTGTAGGTGTATGGAAGTGAAGTGCTTTTAGCGCTTGTTTTAATTCATTGCTTAATGGATATTGATCAAATTGTTGTAATGTCATCGTGTTCTCCTTTTCGTACATTCATACTTGTGACATCATACCATAACCATGACCGTGAATGAAAAGACATGAAAAAAAGCCCCATAAAGGAGCTTTTGATTAAAGGAATCTGCGTTTTACTTTTTCCCAGTAGGAGTTGTCTTTTAATTTCACTGTTTTAATGACTTTTCCTGAAAGGCCGATGTCAATTTGTTTGACGTGTTTCGTGCCAAGCGCTTCGTTATCAAGCCCGATAATTGGATGGTCGTTTCCGTCCTGCACAACCTTCAGCGTTAGCTTGCGGTCACTGCTTAAGATGAAAGGAGCACCCAGTGTACGGTACGAGTTGTTGTTTAGCGATGCAAGCTCTGTGACTTGCATACAAGGGAGCATCGGATCAACCACGGCGCCGTTTACCGATTTATTGTAGGCTGTTGAGCCGGTCGGAGTAGAAATAATCATTCCGTCTCCTCTAAATGTTTCAAAGTGGAAATCATCTATATACACATCGATCACAAATGTTTTAATAATGCTTGAGCGGATCGACAGTTCATTTAAGCAATGGAACTGATTGGTACTGTCAACGCTTACATCGATGATCGGATATTTTCTCACTTCAATCTGTTCAGTGTTCATGGCATCAATCATTTTATCAAAATGCTCTAATGAAAAATCGCAGTATAGATGCGAATTCTCTGTTTTTGATACCCCTACATACAAGCAGTCATCCCGGAAATTCGTTTTGCGGACTGCTTGAAGAAATGTGCCATCCCCGCCAATTGAAGCAATAATATGGGCATCCTCTGCACGCTTGACGACTTGAAAGCCTTGATCGGTAGCGAGCTTCTCCAGAGAAGAAATGTGTCCATCCAATTCATGATCTTTTTTGTAAAAGAAAAATACATTGCGACGATTGTCTGTCATTGACGTTCTCCCCTTTGTTGTCAAAAATAGTTTTCCAATAATAAAGGGCTTACATGTGAACCCTTGCTCACATTTTACACTTTTTTCATATGAAAGTAAAAACATTAGAAAAACCTGCATGATGAAGGCATTCGTTTTTAGAAATGAGTCAATGTAAGGGATTCGAAAAGGGCAGGATTTGAGCATAATTGAATAGCTTCTTTCTCATGAAAGAGTGGTTTAGGTGTTTCGTTGTGGTGTAGAACTAGCCTATTAGGTGCAGAAGGAGGATAAAAAAGCCAATTTTTCGTCATGCGCATCTCAAAGGAGACGATGTAAAGTTGATCGTGAATGAAAAGAGGTGCTATCATATGATGAAATGAAATGTAAAAAAACCACAATTCCTGTGAAACATTTCATGTGGATATTCGTATCAATGAAGAGAGACAAAAAGGAGGAGAAAAAGATGAATGCGAAAAGATGGGTAGCGTTAATCATTGCACTAGGTGTTTTCGGATTTTCAATTGTGATAAGTGTCACGATGGCCTTGTTCGAAAACTTCAATGACAATAAAATGAGCTATCAATTTGGGGATGAAATAGAAGAAAAGGTACTAGAGGATGGAAGCGGTGCTGGGAAAATTGCGGTTCTTGAGATTAATGGAACCATTCAAGATAATGGCGGCGCATCAAGTCTGTTAGGCGGAGAAGGATATGATCATCGTGCATTCCTCAAGGAACTAGAAAAAGCGAAAGATGATGCTTCAGTAAAAGGTGTACTGCTGCGCGTCAACTCTCCTGGCGGCGGTGTCTATGAAAGTGCGGAAATACATAAAAAATTAGAAGAAGTGAAAAAAGCGAAGAAGCCGATTTACGTCTCCATGGGCTCAATGGCAGCATCTGGCGGTTACTACGTATCAACTCCAGCCAAGAAAATCTTTGCTTCACCTGAAACATTAACAGGATCGTTAGGTGTGATCATGCAAAGCTTGAACTATTCAAAGCTGGCGGATAATTTAGGTATTAAATACGAAACAATTAAGAGCGGAAAATTTAAAGACATCATGTCACCAAATCGTGATATGACAAAAGATGAGCGCGACATCATGCAAAGCATGGTTGATAACTCGTATGAAGGGTTTGTCAAAGTCATCTCTGAAGGACGCGGCATGTCAAAACAAGACGTTAAGAAAATTGCTGATGGCCGGGTCTATGACGGAACACAGGCGAAATCGAACGGATTAGTCGATGAGCTAGGATATTATGAAGATGCAATCAAAGCAATGAAGAAAAATGAAAAAGGGTTAAAAGGAGCGACAGTGATCAGCTATTCTCAAAGCTTTGGCTGGAACTCTCTCTTCAATATGAGCGCAAGCAAACTCTTTAAAAGTGAAATTGATTTTCTCAATCTAAAAGAAACACTGGCTGGCTCAAACGGGTCTAAACCGATGTATCTCTATTCAAAATAAAGGAGGGATCATAGATGGATTCTACATTCGATGAAGTAACCGAAAGCCGCAGCCAAGAAGAATCGAATCCGGCTCTTGCGAAACGTGCAGTGATTGAAGCACAGGCGTTTGCAGGCTTTTGGATTAGGTTTTGGGCGTTTATTCTTGATTGGCTCGTCGTCTGGGGTGTCAACCATTTGACGGTTTCTCCAATCTTTAGCCTGTTTGGCTGGTCCAAAGGAGGAGGATGGTTTTCTCCATTCTCCGTCACAACGACGATTGTATTCCTGCTTTATTTCGCCATCATGACGAAAATCTTTCAACAAACACTCGGCAAAATGGTGTTTGGGATCAAAGTGGTCTCGCTTCAGCCTGAGAAGAAGCTGGCATGGGATGTCATTTTCTTTAGAGAGATTGTAGGTCGCTACATTAATACGCTCTTTGTTCTCTATGCTGTCGTTGGGTTCTCACCGAAAAAGCAAGGGGTTCATGATTACTTTGCCGATACGGTGGTCGTCCATGAACATTTATATGAAAAAACAGAAGCAAACGTATAATCAGAGGAGTTTGGCCGGGTACCGGTCAAACTCTTTTTTCATGATTGGGTATAAAATCCAGAATGAGAGCCATAATCGTAGAGAAGCATCATTTGTTATGGAGGAAGTGAGCACAGTGCTTTACGTTTGGATCGCAGCTTTTTTGTTCCTTGGGATCTTATTGATCTTCATGAAAGTAACCATTTCACTGGATTATTCACATGCAAATGACAATGACCACCTTGCACTGAAGATCATCACCTTATATGGAATCATCAGACTCAAAAAAGACATTCCGATGGTGAGGGTCAATCCAGAAGATCAAACGATTGATATACGTGAAAAGAAAATGGCGAGCGCCAAAACCCCTAGTCACGAAAAAGAATCCATACATCAAAAAGTGGGAAAACGTGATATGAAGCAAATCCTTCATCAAATGGAGCGCATCACAAAAGAGATCGTCGATTTAAACCGGATCATGCGTAAATTCTTCATTCACATCAGAATTGTATCGTTTCACTGGTCAACATGGATCGGCTTTCATGACGCCGCTTTAACAGGTGTAGCAGCCGGCGGTGTGTGGTCAGTCAAAGGAGCACTGCTTGCCTTTATGCAGGAGCATCTCACCTTTAAGCATAAACCGGTATATGAAGTCATTCCTGCCTTTCAGCATAATGTGTCACAAACCCAGTTTACATGTATAGCTTATTTTCGTATTGGACATGCTATGCTTGCAGCCATTCGTTTACTTGTCCATTGGTTAAAAGGAAGAAAGGCGAGAAAAAATGCCTCTCTTCAAGCAACGAAGAATGAATCATCTGTTTAAGGAGGAACCCGAAAATGGCAGATCATCCAATCCAAGGTCTTATGAAGACAGCGATGGAAAACTTAAAAGAAATGATAGACGTGAATACGATCATCGGCGATCCAGTCGAAACCCCTGACGGCAGTGTCATTCTTACTGTGTCGAAGGTTGGTTTTGGATTTGCAGCTGGCGGCAGTGAATTTAACGGGAACCAAAAGAAAGAAAAACGTTCTGATGATCAAGAACGAAAAGAACCGAGACTCCCATTTGGCGGAGGAAGCGGCGGAGGTGTGTCTATTACACCAATCGCCTTCTTAATTGTCGGAACAAATGGCGTTCGAATGCTTCATTTGGATGAACATACACATCTGCTTGATAAAATATTGGATTCTGCTCCTCAAGCAATTGAACGTCTTCAGCACATGTTTAAGAAGGATGAACGGGAGAACCGTCATAAAGAACGAAAACTAGATGACATAGACCTTTAAAAAGTTAGCTGCGCTGCAGTTAACTTTTTTTTCAAAAGTGACGATTAGGCTTTGCAGTTTTTTGCTTTCTCTACTATGATAGAACCATACATTTGATAAGGGAGGAATTGTTTTGGCATCGATCACATTTAAAGGGAGTTCTGTCACGCTTGTAGGAAATGAAGTGAAAGTAGGCGAGCAGGCTCCAGATTTCACGGTATTAACGAACTCACTAGGGGAAGTTTCACTTTCAGATTTAACAGGAAAAGTGACGATCATCTCAGTGATTCCTTCTATTGATACAGGTGTGTGTGACGCACAAACAAGACGTTTCAATGAAGAGGCAGCCGGTTTAGGTCCGGTCAATATCTATACAATTAGTGCAGACCTTCCATTTGCACAAGCACGCTGGTGCGGAGCAAACGGAATTGAAAATGTCGAAACATTATCTGATCACAGAGATATGTCATTTGGTGAAGCATTCGGAGTATATATGAAAGAATTGCGTTTATTGGCGCGCGCAGTCTTCGTATTAGACCCGAGCGGAAAAGTGGTTTACACTGAATACGTAAGCGAAGCAACGAATCACCCAAATTATGAAAAAGCCATTGAAGCTGCAAAATCACTGTTATAAAAGCAGCATCGACAAGAGCTCCGGCTTCATCCTGGGGCTCTTTTCAATGAGGAGATATAGCTTTTAACAAAGCGAGGAGAGAAAAGCATTGCAGAAAGATCAAGTAAGTACGATTTTTGAGCTGCTCGATACAGCTTCTATTCGATTAAAAAAGGACCAAAGCATTTCCTATATTGAAGCATTGGCTGAAGCAGGAGAAGCCTTTTTCCAAGCAAATGATCGAGACGGTTTACTAAAGGATTTAATAGAGAAAGCAGATTTTGCCTCTTATGATCATGAGCAGATTCGTAAAGCGTTTCAGCTCGCCGTATTGAAAGGACAAAAGGATATTTCCCATCCAAATCGTCAGATGACCCCAGATACGATCGGGCTGTTTGTCAGCTATTTGGTGAATAAATTTTTAGAAGGACAAAAAGAGCTTGTTGTCTTTGATCCAGCAGCGGGAACAGGGAACTTACTGCTTGCTGTCTTAAACAATCTCACTGCAGAAACAAAGCGCGGCTTTGCGTCTGAAATTGATGATGTACTCATTAAAATTGCATGGGCACAGGCAAACTTGGAAGAGAAGGAAGTCGAGCTTTTCCATCAAGACAGCCTTGAGCCGCTTTTGATCTCACCAGTAGATGTCACTGTATGCAGTCTGCCAGTCGGTTATTACCCAAATGATGAGCGTGCAGCAGACTATGATTTGAAGGCAAAAGAAGGACATGCCTTTGCCCATTATTTATTCATTGAACAAAGCCTTCGTTATACGAAAGAAGGCGGCTTCTTATTCTTCATCATTCCAAACGATTTGTTTGAAGGAAAAGAAAGCGTGCAATTAAAGGATTTTATCAAAGATCATGCATATATGAATGCGTTAATTCAGCTGCCGGTCTCTATGTTCAAGGACAAAAAGCACGCCAAAAGCTTGTTTGTGATGCAAAAGAAAAAGGAAGGCTTGGAAGCACCAAAACGGATGCTCTTTGCCAATCTGCCGTCTTTCTCACAAAAGGAAGCCATGGTGGATGTGATGAGAAAATTAGACCAGTGGTTTATAGAAGAAAAAGAAACGAAAGAATAGCCAGAGTGATGTCTGGCTATTTTATTATTCAGAAAATAACGACTTATCGATGTAAGCGGTAACAGTTTGAAGGTGCACTTGAAATGCAAAGTTTTCAATGTTTAAATGAAAAAGTCAGATATTTTTCGGACTTATCGTTAAACTATAAAAGACCCGTCAAACAGGTTGAATATAGCACCGGAAAAAACGTGAAACCTTATATAACAACTGAGTAAAAGGAGCGACAGGAATGTCTAAAATTATTGCAATCAACGCAGGAAGCTCATCTCTTAAATTCCAATTGTTCGACATGCCAGAAGAAACCGTTTTAACCAAAGGCCTTGTTGAAAGAATCGGAATGGACAACAGTATCTTCACGATTTCTGTAGATGGAGAAAAGAAAACAGAAATCACAGATATTCCAGATCATGCAGTAGCGGTCAAAATGCTGCTTGAAAAACTAATTGAATTTAACATCATCAAAGACTTTAATGAAATTGATGGCGTAGGACACCGCGTCGTTCACGGCGGAGAGAAATTCAGCGACTCTGTTCTTTTAACAGATGAAGTCATCAATGACATTGATCAGCTTTCAGAGCTAGCACCACTACACAACCCTGCAAACGTTGTAGGAATCAAAGCATTCAAACAAATTCTGCCTGACGTACCAGCGATTGCTGTGTTCGATACAGCCTTCCACCAAACAATGCCAGAGCAGTCTTACCTATACAGCCTTCCATACGACTACTACAAAAACTTTGGTATTCGTAAATACGGATTCCACGGGACAAGCCATAAGTTCGTAACAGAGCGTGCAGCAGAGCTATTAGGCCGTCCTCTTGAAGAGCTTCGTTTGATCTCTTGCCACCTTGGAAATGGTGCGAGTATCGCAGCAGTTGAAGGCGGAAAATCAATCGATACTTCAATGGGCTTCACACCGCTTGCGGGTGTTGCAATGGGTACACGTTCAGGTAACATTGACCCTGCCCTTATTCCATTTATTATGGAGAAAACAGGACATACAGCTGAAGAAGTACTTTCTACTTTGAATAAGAAGAGTGGTCTTTTAGGTGTGTCTGGTCTATCAAGTGATCTTCGTGATATCGAAGAAGCAACAGAAGAAGGAAACGACCGTGCAGAAGTAGCTCTTGATATTTTTGCAAGCCGTATTCATAAATACATCGGTTCTTATGCAGCGAGAATGAATGGTGTAGATGCGATCATCTTCACAGCTGGAATCGGTGAAAACAGTTCAGAAGTAAGAGCTCGTGTACTTCGTGGTCTAGAATTCATGGGCGTTTACTGGGATCCTTCTCTTAACAACATGAGAGGCGAAGAAGCATTCATCAGCTACCCGCACTCTCCTGTAAAAGTGATCGTCATTCCAACGAACGAAGAAGTAATGATTGCAAGAGACGTTATGCGCTTAGCATAATCAAAAATGAAAAAGCTCTTTTCCAATAAGGAAAAGAGCTTTTTTCTGTTAAAAGCAGCATGCTATAATGTTGTCCAATACGAAGCAAAAGGGAGCGGTGAGAAAATGAGCGTGACAGAACATAAACGTGAGGCGAAAGAGAGGCTTTATTTAAAAGTTATTACGGTCAGTGATACAAGAACGAAAGAAACAGATAAAAGCGGCCGCCTGATGATTGATTTGCTTAAAGAACAGGGACATCTCATTCTTGCATACGATATTGTAAAAGATGACATTGGAGCGATCCAAGACGCTGTGTTAGAGGGAACAAGCGAACCGAAAATAGATGCCGTCTTGTTAAACGGGGGCACAGGAATTGCAGCAAGGGATGTCACCATTGAAGCGATCACCCCGCTTTTCTCCAAGGAGCTGCCAGGCTTTGGCGAAATCTTCCGCATGCTGAGCTATACAGAAGACATTGGTTCAGCCGCTATCTTGTCCCGGGCAGCGGCTGGGGTCGTCAATCAAAAAGCGGTTTTTGCCACACCAGGCTCTACTGGAGCTGTTCGTTTAGCCATGACAAAACTCATCATTCCAGAGCTTCCTCACGTCTTACGAGAGCTTGAAAAGGATCAAAAATAGCCCAAAATGACTCGGCCAAGAAAATTTGGCGGAGTTTTTTTCATAAAGGGGTTGAAAAAACAATTTTTCCTTGTTACAGTGTATACATACTAAATGCATGTTTATAAATTAAAACTTATTTTTATACAAAAAACATTCACAGAATCAAAACAAGCGAGAGGAGCTTTTCAATCATGTCACAAAATAAAAAAGTCGTATTAGCATATTCCGGAGGTCTTGATACCTCTGTTGCAGTTAAATGGTTACAAGAGCAAGGATACGAAGTCGTTGCTTGCTGCCTGGACGTCGGTGAAGGAAAAGACTTAGCATTCGTTCAACAAAAAGCACTTCAAGTCGGAGCGGTTCAGTCTTACATGATTGACGCAAAAGAAGAGTTTGCTGAAGAATTTGCACTGACTGCATTACAAGCACACACGATGTATGAAGGGAAATATCCGCTTGTATCTGCATTATCTCGTCCACTTATTGCAAAAAAACTAGTGGAAGTCGCAGAAAAAGAAAATGCAGTAGCGGTTGCACACGGATGTACTGGTAAAGGAAACGACCAAGTCCGTTTTGAAGTATCTATTAAAGCATTGAATCCAGACCTAGAAGTTCTTGCACCAGTGCGTGAGTGGAAATGGTCTCGTGATGAAGAAATCGATTATGCTCAAAAGCACGGTATTCCAATTCCGATTAACTTAGACAGCCCATATTCAATCGACCAAAACCTTTGGGGCAGAAGTAACGAGTGCGGCATTTTAGAAGATCCTTGGGCTGCACCGCCAGAAGGAGCATATGATCTAACGACTCCACTTGAAAAAACACCTGACACACCTGAGATCATCGAAATCACGTTTGAAAAAGGAAAACCAACAGCCATTGACGGTATCCAGTATTCATTATCTGATCTCATCCTTCATTTAAATGAAGTCGCTGGTCAGCATGGGGTTGGCAGAATCGATCACGTTGAAAACCGTCTTGTGGGCATCAAATCTCGTGAAGTGTACGAGTGCCCAGGTGCTGTCACACTTCTAAAAGCGCATAAAGAGCTTGAAGATTTAACACTAGTGAAAGAAGTCGCACACTTTAAGCCAATCATTGAACAAAAAATGGCTGAATTAATATACAACGGATTATGGTTCTCACCGCTTAAAGAAGCATTAGATGCTTTCTTACAAGAAACACAACAGAACGTAACAGGTGTTGTACGTGTGAAACTATTTAAAGGCCATGCCATTGTAGAAGGACGTAAATCACCATATTCACTTTATGATGAAAATCTAGCAACATACACAAAAGCAGATGAATTCGATCATGATGCTGCGGTAGGATTTATTAATCTTTGGGGCTTACCAACAAAAGTAAACAGCATCGTGAATAAAAAGGAGCAGGTTAAAGCATGAAAAAGCTTTGGGGAGGCCGATTTCAAAAAACACCAGAAAAATGGGTCGATGAGTTTGGCGCGTCCATTCATTTCGACAAACAATTAGTCAAAGAAGATCTGACCGGCTCCCTTGCTCATGCAAGTATGCTGAATACATGCGGTATCCTGGGCGATAACGAGGCCGCTGCCATCAAAGATGGACTGAATACGCTCATGAAAAAGGCAGAGGCAGATGAATTGGAATTCTCAGTCGATTATGAGGACATCCATTTAAACCTTGAAAAAATGCTCATTGATGAGATTGGTCCGCTTGGCGGCAAATTGCACACAGCGAGAAGTCGGAATGATCAGGTTGCAACCGATATGCATTTATATTTGAATAACCAAGTAGAGCATATCATTGAACTGATCTCGTCCTTTCAAACAGTGCTTGTGGAAAAAGCAGAACAGCATGTTGAAACGATTTTTCCAGGATATACGCACTTGCAGCGTGCACAGCCTATTTCCTTTGCTCATCATATGCTCGCTTATTTCTGGATGCTTGAACGTGACAAAGCGCGTTTTCAAGATTCTTTGAAGCGAATTAACGTGTCTCCACTTGGATGCGGAGCGTTAGCAGGAACGACATTTCCGATTGATCGTGAATATACAGCAGAGCTGCTTGGCTTTGATCATATTTACGAAAACAGCCTTGATGGCGTAAGTGATCGGGATTTCATTTTAGAGTTTTTGTCTAATAGCAGCCTTGTGATGATGCATCTCTCACGTCTTTGTGAGGAAATCATTTTATGGTGCTCTCAAGAATTCAAATTCATTGAGCTTGATGACACATATGCAACAGGGAGCAGCATGATGCCGCAAAAGAAAAACCCGGATATGGCTGAATTGATCCGCGGGAAAACAGGCCGTGTATATGGCAACCTGATGGGGCTTCTCACCATTATGAAAGGCTTGCCGCTTACGTATAACAAAGACTTACAAGAAGATAAGGAAGGCATGTTTGATACAGTGAAAACCATCGCTGGCAGCCTGCAAATCTTCACAGGCATGATTCAAACAATGACAGTGAACGAAGATGTCATGAAAAAGGCAACAAAAGAAGATTTCTCAAATGCGACCGAAGTGGCAGACTACCTAGCGAAAAAAGGCATGCCATTCCGTGAAGCACACGAAATCGTTGGCAAGCTCGTGTATACGTGCATTCAAAAAGGCATCTACTTAAGTGATCTTCCGTTTGAAACATTCACAGAAGCGAGCGATCTTTTTGAAGAAGACATTTACACCGTTCTTGATCCGTATGTTGCTGTTGAAAAAAGAACAAGTGCAGGTGGAACTGGATTTAAACAAATTCAGCTCGCTTTAGAAAAAGCAAAAGCCTGCCTAGCGTAACACGTCAAAAAACCATTCGTATGATGCGGATGGTTTTTTTGCTGTCAGAAAGGAGAATCCTCTTCCTTGGAGAACATGATAGCAGAAAGGGTTCATAAGTGCGCCAGATGCTGGTTTATAGTAAAGTAAAGATAAGAAACATGTGAACTTGCAACCTTTGCTTTAGGAGGAGATTGTGTGCGACACGCATTAATAACAGCGGGTTCTAAAGGACTTGGCAGGAAAGTAACCGAGTCTTTACTGAATATGGGGTATTCTGTGACAGTGAATTATCGAAGTGATGATGAAGCTGTCCGGCAGATGAAAGAAGAATTGCAGGAATACGAAGAAAAGCTTCAATTTGTCCAAGGAGATGTGACAAACAAAGAAGATTTAAAAAACATGGTAGAGCTGGCAGCAGAGCGATTTGGGCGGATCGATGCCTTGATTAACAATGCTGGACCTTATATTTTTGAACGTAAGAAACTAGCGGATTACTCTGAAGATGAATGGTATCAAATGATGGAAGGCAACCTATCCGCAGTGTTCCATTTGTTCCGAATGGTCATCCCCATGATGAGAAAACAAGGCTTTGGCCGCATTATCACGTATGGCTTCCAAGGAGCAGACCATGCACCAGGCTGGATGCACAGATCAGCCTTCGGAGCGGCAAAAGTGGGGCTGGCGTCACTTACGAAAACCATTGCGATAGAAGAAGCCGAAAACGGCATCACAGCCAATATGGTTTGCCCAGGCAAAATCGTTGGAGACATGAAAGAATCCACAATAGAAGAAGCACGCCAGATCAAAGACGATGAAACGCCTATTGGCAGGTCTGGTACTGGAGAGGATATCGGGCGCATCATTTCATTTTTATGCGATGACCGCTCAGACCTGATTACAGGGACCGTTATTGAAGCAACAGGTGGTCTTAACGTCATTCACAGACATTAAGTTTTTCAGTTTTTTATACAGGGAATAGATGAAATGAGATCAAATTCGAAAGGTGGATATACTCACATGAAAGCTACATATCACGGACATTCAGTCGTACACATTGAAACAAACGGATACCATATTTGGATTGATCCATTTTTAAATGGAAATAAGCACACAGATATCAAGCCGCAAGATGTCAAAGCGGATGTTATTTTACTGACACATGGGCATGGAGATCACCTCGGTGATACCATTGAAATCGCTAAAAACAATGACGCGCTCGTTGTCGCGCCAAACGAACTTGCCGTTTATTTAAGCTGGCAAGGGGTGAAAACGCACCCGCTTCATATCGGCGGCGGACGTGAGTTTGAATTTGGTAAAGTCAAGCTCACGCAAGCGTTCCATGGTTCAGCTGTCATTGATGAAGATGCAAAAACGATTACGTATACAGGCATGCCATCAGGTATTTTATTTACTGCAGAGGGCAAAACGATTTATCATGCTGGAGACACTGCGCTCTTTTCAGATATGAAGCTGATCGGTGAGCTGAATCATATTGAGCTTGCATTCCTTCCGATCGGTGATAACTTCACGATGGGACCGGACGATGCAAGAATCGCAGCCGAATGGCTTCGGGCGAAGCAGGTCGTGCCGATTCACTACAGCACATTCCCGCCGATTGAGCAGGACCCCCATGCATTTGCAGACAGCCTGCATGGCGGCGTTGGTCATGTGTTAAACAGCGGAGAATCGATTGAGATTTAATCAACATAGCAAAAAGCCGGCATTCCAATGCCGGCTTTTTTTGTTTACGTGTATCGTGCTGAAAAAGACAAATTGCTATTAAAAGCCTCCTGCCCTTATAATGAAACATAGATGAAAACGCTGAAAACAAAAAGGGTGAACGGGATTGGCGACAAAGCATGAACAAATTTTATCGTATATTGATTCATTAGATGTTGGAGAGAAAATTTCTGTCCGGCGTATTGCGAAAGAAATGAAAGTGAGTGAAGGGACCGCTTACCGGGCCATCAAGGATGCTGAAAATAAAGGATTCGTCAGTACCATTGAACGAGTTGGTACCATTCGGATTGAACAGAAGAAAAAAGAAAATATTGAAAAGCTGACATATGCAGAAGTGGTCAATGTTATTGATGGACAGGTGCTTGGAGGACGAACGGGCTTACATAAAACATTAAACAAATTTGTCATCGGTGCGATGGAGCTTGATGCGATGATGCGCTACACGGCAGCTGGAAACCTGCTGATTGTCGGAAACCGGATCAATGCACACAGACAAGCATTAGAGGCAGGAGCAGCTGTGCTGGTCACGGGCGGCTTCTCAACAGATGATGAAATCATTCAGCTCGCAGATGAGCTTGAGCTGCCGATCTTATCGACAAGCTACGATACATTTACCGTAGCAGCTCTCATAAACCGAGCCATTTATGACCAACTCATAAAAAAAGAGATTGTGCTTGTGGAAGATATTTTAACGCCGATCGAACGAACGGTGTATTTATCACCAGAGGATAAGCTTGAAAAATGGTATGAAAAGAATTATGAAACTGGCCATGGCCGTTTTCCGGTCGCAGACGACCAAATGAAAATTCACGGAATCCTCACCTCAAAGGATATCGCGGGGCATGACCGCTCTACACCGATTGAAAAGGTGATGACGAAAAATCCGCTGACAGTCATTGGAAAAACCTCTGTCGCCTCTGCTGCTCAAATGATGGTATGGGAAGGCATTGAGGTGCTGCCAGTCGTAGATGATTATGCGAAACTAATTGGGATGATCAGTCGTCAGGATGTGCTGAAGGCGCTTCAAATGATTCAAAAGCAGCCGCAGGTCGGCGAAAAACTGGATGATGTTGTCTCAAGAGGCTTTAAAGAGACCGATACAGATAAGCCAAAGGCAGATGCTGTGTATCAATATGAGGTCACACCCCAAATGACAAACCAGCTTGGAAACATTTCATATGGAGTGTTCACGCAAATTTTAATTGAATCCGCCAACCGCTTCTTAAAGTCTCATAAAAAAGGGGAGCTGATTGTCGAAAGTCTCTCTGTCTACTTCTTAAAACCGGTTCAAATGGAATCCACGATACAGATCAAGCCAAATATTTTAGAAGTAGGACGCAAGTTTGGAAAGCTGGAAGTGGAGGTTTATCATCAATCGAATATCGTCGGGAAAGCGATGCTGATGGTGCAGCTGATGGAGAGAGGATAATCGTAAAAGGGCGATGACAAAAATGACAAAGGGCTAAAATAAACATCATTTTAGCCCTTCTCTCTTATTATGCGTGATCTTTTTCGCCTTCCTTTAAAAAGAGCGGAAGGTAATGCTTGTAGGCTTTATATCCAGCCCACGTACTGCCGATACCGACAGCAACAAAAATAAATCCAATGACAAATGCGAGTGACGAGCGGTTTAAAAATAATTGATTCACACCGAAGAGCAGGACAAAGCAGCCAAGTGCCATACTGGATTTCGCCGACCAGAATTTCTTTTCGACTGGACGGTTCGTACGGACATTCTTTGCTTTGTAGTATAAATAAAACATGGCAGAACAAATAATAAACACAATCAAAACAAGCATGTGCCAAGCCTCCATTGTAAGTGGTTACAACCCTATTTTAAACGTAAATAGGCTTGCTTACTAGAATAAATTGTCTATTTCTCACTTTTCCGTCAGGATAGATTATGATTTAATAATAAAAAGAGTATCGGATAAGAAGGAGTTTTTATGAAAAAAGAACTGATTAGAACCATATCATTATATGACACCATCATCATTCATAGACATGTAAGACCAGATCCTGATGCGTATGGATCGCAGTGCGGCCTTACGGAAATCTTGCGTGCCACCTATCCAGAAAAAAATATTTATGCGACAGGAACCCCGGAGCCATCCCTTTCATTTTTGTATGAACTTGATGAGGTGCCGGATGACGTGTACAAAGATGCCCTTGTCATTGTCTGTGATACAGCCAATCAAGCAAGAATTGACGATCAGCGCTATTCAATGGGCGATAAGCTGATGAAAATTGACCATCATCCAAATGAAGATCCGTATGGTGATTTGCTTTGGGTGGATACAGAGGCAAGCTCTGTGAGCGAAATGATTTATGAATTGTATTTAGAGGGGAAAGAAGAAGGATATCAGCTGAATACAAAGGCGGCTGAACTCATTTATGCCGGCATTGTAGGAGACACAGGCCGCTTCCTTTTCCCAAACACGACGAAAAAGACGCTCAAATATGCTGGAGAACTTATTGAATATCCATTTTCATCTTCAGACCTTTTCAATCAATTGTATGAGACGGATCTGAATGTCGTGAAATTAAATGGCTATATTTTTCAACATATTTCTTTGTCAGAGAATGGGGTCGCCTCTGTTTTCATTAAGCAGGATATTTTGGAATCGTTCCAAACAACAGCGCAGCAAGCCTCACAGCTTGTTGGGACACTTGGAAATATTGCAGGGATTAAGGCATGGGTCTTTTTTGTGGAAGAAAACGATCAGATTCGTGTCAGATTCCGCTCGAAAGGCGTCGTCATTAATACCATTGCGAAAAAATATCATGGCGGCGGCCACCCGCTTGCAGCTGGTGCGTCTATTTATGATTGGGCCGTGGCAGATGAGATTTTGCGTGATTTAGAAGAAGTATGTAAATCATCATCATGAGAGAGGGGGCTTCAAGTCCCCTCTCTCTTTTTTTGTCATGGAGAAAAGGGTTACTTGCATACAGGGATAAACCAGCAGCCGATGTCAGTTGAATCTTCATAGGCTTGGAGATTTTGATGCTTTAATTCTTTTTTAATTAAATGAGCCATCATTTCTGTCTCAGCATAAGCACACATGCCGTCTTTGATCCGGCTTGCTTTGTCTCGTGCCATTTGACGATAGCTGTAAACCTCCATTGTCCTCACCTCTTTCTGTTTTAGATCTCGTTCTACTTTTAGTGTATAAAAATAATGAGGGAAAAGCGATCATTGAGGGCAGAAATTCATAAAAATTCCACATGATCATTTATTCAGCAAATGAAATGCGCACTTCAAGTGAAAGCTTCGTATAAATCGTCAGCTCTGTCACTTTGGCGCGGTATGCCTTTTCCCGAATGGTATATTCTTTGTTTTCCACCGTCCGTTTTAATAATTCCTTTGTTTTATAGACACTTTCAATATCCTTTGTAATGACCTCTGAGATATCCTCTTTGACCTGATCTTCAAATTTCAGCGTATCTGGCTCTGGGATTTTATATTGCTCACGATTGACGAGATGGACATCTACGCTTTGGATCAGCAGCCGTTTCTTATTATCCTCATTTAACTTATGCAAATCTTCCCGATAGAGTGTGATTTGTTCTTTCAGACTGTCCATATGGTGCTGCTGGCTTCTAAGCTGTGTCACCTGCTTTTCCTGAAAGGTTCCGTATGTAAAGAGGAAAATGAGCCAGCTCACAATCGCGCCAAACATCATCCCTGCAAAAAAACGCTGCCAGCCTGGACGTTTGTACAGCTCCGGCACCCTCATGATGACACATGCTCCTGTGTGAGCCACGTAATAATGAGATAACCTGTTTGCGCACCGCCCATGGCAGAGACAATTAATAAAATCTGCTTGAAAATATCACGCGTGTTCCCTTCGAAAATGCCTCTTTCAAAGCTATAAACGGCATCAAAAGTTCCACCGATAGCTGCGACAAGCGCCCAAATCTTTAAACGGTTGGCAAGACTCGTAATAATGGATAAAGGCGGCTGACCAGATAAATAAGCACCAACACCACCTATGATGGCACCGCCCAAAATGACCCCAAGAGCAATAAAATAACAGCTAATAAAATTCGGAATAAAAGCTTCCTTCACATCCATTGTGTCCACCTCACTCTATTCAATATATGGTGTGTGCAGGACAAGTATGAACGGACAGAAAAGAAAGAACATTTGTTTCTCACCGCATCGCGTTTTATAATGAAAGAATGACTTTAGACGAAAGGAGTGGATTAAGCATGTCTTATGTTCATCTTCAGGTCCACAGTGGATACAGCTTATTAAGCAGTGCGGCAAAAGTAAAGGAGCTCGTGCTGAAAGCGAAAGAACTTGGCTGCAAGGCGCTCGCTCTTACCGATGACCATGTGATGTATGGAACGGTTGAATTTTATAAGGAATGTAAAAAACATGGCATCAAGCCGGTCATCGGTTTAACAGCTTCTGTCTTCATAGATGAACAAGAGACAGAGGCTTATCCCTTGGTACTCCTTGCCAAAAACAATGAAGGCTATCAAAACTTGATCAAAATCAGCAGTGTGCTGAAATCAAAATCAAAAGCTGGACTGAAAGAAAAATGGCTGAAAAGCTATCACCGCGGGCTCATTGCCATTACGCCAGGCGCTTCTGGCTACATTGAAACGCTGCTTCAGCATGATCAGATAGAAGAAGCGCATGATGCGGCGAAACAATTGAAAGATATTTTCGGTGAGGGACATGTGTACATCGCACTTCAGCCATTTCAGCAAAACGAATCGCTTGCCGGTAAACTCAGGGACGTCTCAAAAAGTGCGGAGATTCCTCTTGTTGCGACGGGAGATGTCCACTATATCAATCGAGAAGACAAAACCGCCTATACGTGTTTAAAAGCCATTAAAGCAGGGCAGCAGCTGTCAGAGATTGAGGAAGACCGAGGAGAAAAGCATTTCAGAACCCTTGAGGAAATGAAGGAATGGTATGCGCAAGATGAGGAGCTGCTGACAAGAACGGTGGAGATCGCAGACCGCTGTGAAGTCGATTTAAATCTTGGGCAGACAAAACTCCCTTCCTATCCGACTCCTGATCAATCAACAGCAGATCAGTTTTTACGCAAAGTGTGCGCAGAAGGGATGAAGCAAAGAAAGATTGCTTCAAATGATACGTATGTGAAAAGACTTGAGTACGAACTGAGCATTATCCAAAAAATGAATTTCAGTGATTATTTTCTCATCGTGTGGGATTTTATGAAGTATGCCCATGATCAAGGCATTGTCACAGGGCCAGGACGTGGATCGGCAGCAGGGTCACTTGTTGCGTATGTATTGTTTATTACAGATGTTGATCCGCTCCGTCACGGTCTGTTGTTTGAGCGTTTCTTAAATCCTGAGCGAATCAGTATGCCAGATATTGATATTGATTTCCCCGATACGAGAAGAGATGAAATCATTTCTTATGTAAAAGACAAATACGGAGACATGCATGTGGCACAAATTGTCACGTTTGGAACACTTGCAGCAAAGGCAGCCTTAAGAGATGTCGGACGTGTGATGGGGATTGATTCAAAGGCAGCGGACCGTCTTGCAAAGCTGATTCCGTCAAAGCCAGGAACGACGCTGAAAGAAGCGGTGGCTGCATCCCCTGAATTAAAAACGATGCTCCAGCAATCCGAGGAGCTTCGAAAGGTCTTTCAAACCGCTTTAAAGGTTGAAGGCTTGCCAAGACATACCTCCACACATGCAGCCGGCGTTGTGCTAAGCGAGGAGCCGCTGACAGAGGTCGTTCCAATTCAAGACGGCCATGACGGTGTGTATTTAACGCAGTATGCGATGAATTATTTAGAAGATCTCGGACTTTTAAAGATGGATTTCTTAGGACTAAGAAACTTAACCTTAATTGAATCCATTAAAAACCAGATTGAAAGACAGGAAAACGTCCACATTAACTTTAGTGACATTTCATATGAAGATCAGAAAACATTTGAATTGTTATCAGCGGGAGATACAACTGGGATTTTCCAGCTTGAATCACAAGGAATGCGTCAGGTGCTGAGACGCCTGAAGCCCTCTAGTTTAGAAGACATCGTGGCGGTCAATGCCCTCTACCGTCCAGGTCCAATGGAGAATATCCCGCTCTTTATCGACCGAAAGCACGGCAGAGTCAAGGTCTCTTATCCGCATCCTGATTTGTATGACATTTTAAAGGACACATATGGGGTCATCGTCTATCAGGAGCAAATCATGCTGATTGCGGCGAAGATGGCAGGCTTTCAGCTGGGCGAGGCAGATCTATTAAGAAGAGCAGTTTCGAAGAAGGATAAAAAGGTCCTTGATGAAGAGCGAAGCCATTTTGTTGAAGGATGCCTAAAAAAGGAGTATCCTGTTAACATTGCAAATGACGTTTATGACTTAATCGTCAAATTTGCAAACTATGGTTTTAATAGAAGCCATGCTGTTGCATATAGCATGATTGGCTTTCAGCTTGCTTACTTAAAAGCGCATTATCCGTTATATTTTATGTGCGGACTTTTAACGAGTGTGATTGGAAATGAAGACAAAGTCGCTCAATATTTCTATGAGGCAAAGGAAAAAGGGATATCTGTGTTGAAGCCTTCTATTAATAAGAGTGAATTTCCATTTACGGTTGAAAAAGGGGAGATCCGCTACAGCTTAAGAGCGATCAAAAATGTCGGAGTGTCAGCTGTAAAGGATATATACAGGGCAAGACAGGAAAAGCCGTTTGAAGATTTATTTGATTTTTGCGCAAGAGTATCAGCAAAGAGTGTCAACCGAAAAACGATTGAAGCGCTCATTTTTTCAGGGGCGATGGATGAGCTTTATCCAAATCGTGCTTCGTTATTGGCATCAATAGATATTGCATTAGACCACGTGTCATTTTTAAATCCAGATGATCAACTGGACTTTCTGGGGGATACAACCTTCTCCATTAAGCCAAAATATGCGGAGATAGAAGAACTGCCGCTTGTCGATCTCCTGCAATTTGAAAAAGAGGCACTTGGGTTATATTTATCAAATCATCCTGTACAAACGTACCGAGATCGCTTAAGAGAGAATGGTGCAGTGGAAATCATCAGACTTTCTTCCTATATAAAGCGAAAGATCTCAATGGGTGGTCTTTTGACAAAAGTGAAATCGATTCGGACAAAAAATGGACAATCGATGGCATTTGTCACATTTGGGGATGAAACGGGAGAAATGGAAGGCGTCGTCTTTCCAGAGCAATTTAGAAAGCTGTCCCCCTTACTTGAGGAGGGCGCCATGCTTTATGTTGAAGGCAGAATAGATGTCAGAAATGACAGCAGCCAAATCATCGTGCAAGAAGCCGTTCTGCTTGAAGAGATGGGCACACAAAGAAAAGAGTCTGTCTACATTCGGGTGAAAGAAGAAAACCATACGCAGGAACTGCTAGAGCAAGTAAAGCGGGTGATCTCGATGCACAGCGGAGAAGCAGATGTCTATTTGTATTATGAGAAGCAAAAAAAGACAGTGAGACTTCCAGATGCATACAAGGTTCATGCAGATCATGCTGTGATTTTCCAGTTAAAAGAGCTGCTCGGTGAACAAAACGTTGTGATTAAATGATGACAAATCACCTGAATATGTTTTACAAATTCACCTATTGTGTTATCATTTTAAAGATTCTGTGTATTTAAAACTGCCAGTATGTGCTTATCAACTTAGCAATTCATTAAATCATTTTCCACTTGAAGGAGTGTTCTACACATGTCATTAAGAGAAGAAGCATTACATATGCACAAAGAGAATCAAGGCAAACTCGAATCAAAATCAAAAGTACAAGTGAAAAATGCAAAAGACTTGAGCTTGGCTTACTCACCTGGTGTTGCAGAACCATGTAAAGATATTTATGACGACGCAAGCAAAGTGTATGATTATACAATGAAAGGCAATATGGTCGCTGTTGTCACAGACGGAAGCGCTGTTTTAGGGCTTGGTAATATTGGTGCAGAAGCATCTCTTCCAGTAATGGAAGGAAAAGCTGTATTATTCAAAAGCTTCGCGGGCGTTGATGCCTTCCCGATCGCGCTTGCGACAAACGATGTAGACAAAATCGTTGAAACAGTAAAGCTTCTTGAGCCAACGTTTGGCGGTGTCAACCTTGAAGATATTGCAGCTCCAAACTGCTTCATTATCGAAGAGCGCTTGAAAAAAGAGACAAACATTCCAGTGTTCCACGATGATCAGCACGGAACAGCGATTGTCACAGTAGCAGGACTTGTAAATGCCTTGAAACTGTCTGGAAAATCAATGTCCTCCATCAAAGTGGTGGCAAACGGCGCTGGAGCAGCGGGAATTGCGATTATCAAGCTTCTATATCATTTCGGTGTACGTGATATCATCATGTGTGATACAAAAGGCGCAATTTACGAAGGCCGCCCGAACGGTATGAATACAGTGAAAAATGAAGTCGCTAAATTCACGAACCAAGACCGTAAAGAAGGTTCATTAGAAGAAGTCATTGAAGGCGCAGACGTCTTCATCGGGGTTTCAGTAGCAGGCGCTTTAACAAAAGAAATGGTTGGAAAAATGGCAAAAGATCCTGTCATCTTCGCTATGGCGAATCCAAATCCAGAGATCATGCCAGAAGATGCACATGCAGCAGGTGCAAGTGTTGTAGGAACTGGCCGTTCTGACTTCCCGAACCAAGTGAACAATGTACTGGCATTCCCAGGAATTTTCCGCGGAGCATTAGATGTACGTGCAACTCACATTAACGAAGAAATGAAAATTGCGGCCGTTGAAGCGATTGCTTCTCTTGTTTCAGATGAGAAATTGTCAGCTGAATACGTCATCCCTGAACCATTTGATGCACGTGTAGCACCAGCGGTAGCAAAAGCGGTAGCAAAAGCAGCAATGGAAACTGGCGTTGCAAGAATCAAAGTCGATCCAGAAGCAGTCGCTGAAAAAACAAGAAAATTAACGATTATCGGCGAATAATCAATTGGAAAAGTGTGCACGTTCTTTCTGAAATTGGAGGAAAGACGTGCACCATTTCCTCTCTTACGCGAAAATTTTTTCATCCGGAATGATATTTTTTTGTAGACGTTCACAATTCACATATATCAACTGCTCAGCGCCCCAAACACATACTCATTTCTCATCAATTCCCCATTGAAAAAATTGAATGAAGGATGACAGCGTTTGACAAAAAAAGTACAATAGTTTCGGTACAGTTATGACATGTCCTATAATAGTGGATGTGCGTGTAAAGAAAAAACCCTTCAAAAAGGGAGGTAGTCATTTGTCAATCAAAAATATTTTCAGTAAAAAGAAAAAATATGCATCTGTACCCTCTGAACAGGCAAGCCAAGATGTGCCTGAAGGCATCATGACCAAATGTCCGCAATGTAAAAAAATAATGCTCACCAAAGAATTAGATAAAAATTTACGTGTTTGCATGAATTGCGGCAGACATTTGCAAATGAATGCAAAGCAGCGTATTGATAGCCTTGTAGACGAAGGCACATTTGAAGAATTTAACGGGCACCTGATCTCAGAAAACCCGCTCGGATTCCCAGGCTACGAAGAAAAGCTTGAGAAAGACAGAGAAAAAACGTCTTTGAATGAAGCCATTGTCACAGGTCAAGGTGAAATTGAAGGCCAGCGTGCTGTGATCGCTGTCATGGATGCCACGTTCCGTATGGGCAGCATGGGCTCGGTTGTTGGTGAAAAGATCACACTTGCGATCGAGAAAGCAAAAGCGGACAAGGTGCCATTTATCATCTTTACTGCATCAGGCGGAGCGAGAATGCAAGAGGGGATCCTCAGTCTCATGCAGATGGCAAAAACAAGCTCAGCATTAAAACTGTTCAGCGAGGATCAAGGTTTGATTATCTCTGTGATGACGAACCCAACAACTGGCGGTGTATCAGCTAGTTTCGCCTCTCTTGGTGATTACAACTTTGCAGAACCTGGTGCTTTAATTGGGTTTGCAGGCCGTAGAATCATTGAACAAACAATCCGTGAAGACCTGCCAGAGGACTTCCAAACGGCTGAATTTTTGTTGAAGCATGGACAGCTGGATGCTGTCATTCATCGTGCAGAGATGAAAGAAACACTAGGCCGAATCTTAGCATTACACAGCACAGGAGGTGAACGAGAGTGGCTGGAGAACTAGAATTTGAAAAACCTGTCATTGAACTTCGAGCGAAAATTGATGAACTGAAAAAGTTCACACAAAACTCAGAAATGGATTTAAGTGCAGAAATTGAGCGCCTTGAAACACGTCTGAGCAAGCTTGAAGCAGACATTTATACAAATTTAAAGCCGTGGGACAGAGTGCAAATTGCTCGTCATGCGATGCGTCCAACAACTCTCGATTACATTCAAGAGCTGTTTGACAACTTTTTCGAATGTCATGGTGACCGTTTCTATGGTGATGATGAAGCCATTGTTGGAGGAATCGCCACGTTTAAAGGGCTTCCTGTCACAGTCATTGGCCATCAGCGCGGAAAAGACACAAAAGAAAACTTGCGCCGTAATTTCGGAATGCCTCATCCAGAAGGCTACCGTAAAGCGCTGCGCTTGATGAAACAAGCAGATAAATTTAATCGCCCGATCATTTGCTTTATTGATACAAAAGGAGCTTATCCTGGGAAAGCAGCTGAAGAACGCGGACAAAGTGAAGCAATTGCGAAAAACCTATTCGAAATGGCAGGACTTCGTGTACCGGTTGTCTGTATTGTCATCGGAGAAGGCGGAAGTGGCGGCGCACTAGGCTTAGGCGTAGGAAACCACCTATACATGCTAGAGAATTCAACGTATTCAGTGATTTCACCTGAAGGTGCAGCAGCACTGCTCTGGAAGGACTCATCACTTGCGAAAAAAGCTGCAGAGACAATGAAAATTACCGCTCCAGACCTAAAAGAATTAGATATTATAGATGATGTTATTAAAGAAGTGCAAGGTGGAGCACATCGAGACGTGAAACAACAAGCAGCCTACATTAAAAAAACATTAAAACAGTCACTTACATCTTTGCTCAAACTAACACCTGAAGAACTAGTCGAACAAAGATATCAAAAATACAAAGCAATCGGGAAAGTATCGGTTGAAAATCAATATATTGGGGTAAACTAAATAAACGTACAGCCTTTTTGGCTGGCGTTTATTTTTTTCATCCTTTTTCATGAAAACCGTCCTCATGTAAGCGCTATTTGAAAATAATTTTCTTTTGTTTTCATAAAATTTGAAACGTCTGAAAACCTTGATATGATAAGCTTTAGAAGGATCGATCTTCCTCGTTTTTGAAAGAATTGCTTTCATGACTTTCTTAACTTTTGTTTAAAAACGGTTTATTTAATTGTATAATAAGTACGGTTTTAGAAATACGTATTGAAAACATCCGGTTTTGCTCATGATTGTTTTCAAGCAGTGGAAATGGTATGTTTAATTCATATATGGTCTCTGAGGTGAAAAAGATGAAGCGTATAGGAGTTTTAACGAGCGGTGGGGATTCCCCAGGAATGAATGCAGCTGTGCGCGCAGTTGTAAGGAAAGCGATTTACCATAATGTTGAAGTTTACGGTATTTATAATGGATATTCAGGTCTAATTAACGGTAAAATTGAGAAACTTGAAATAGGTTCAGTTGGCGATATCATTCATCGTGGAGGAACAAAACTTTACACGGCAAGATGCCCTGAATTCAAGACAGTTGAAGGTCGTGAAAAAGGCATTGAGAACTTAAAAAAATTCGGTATTGAAGGACTTGTTGTGATCGGCGGAGACGGTTCATTCATGGGAGCGAAGAAATTAACTGAGCTTGGTTTTCCATGTGTAGGTGTCCCGGGTACAATCGACAACGATATCCCAGGTACTGATTTCACTATTGGCTTTGATACAGCACTGAATACAGTCATTGACGCCATTGATAAAATTCGTGATACAGCCACATCTCATGAACGTACATACGTAGTGGAAGTAATGGGAAGACATGCTGGTGATATTGCTCTTTGGTCAGGTCTAGCAGGCGGAGCCGAATCTATTTTGATTCCTGAAGCAGACTATGACATGGATGAAATTATTGCGAGGTTAAGAAGAGGGCACGAGCGCGGCAAGAAGCACAGTATCATTATCGTCGCAGAAGGCGTAGGCAGCGGTGTTGAATTTGGTAAGCGGATTGAAGAGGAGACAAGCCTTGAAACCCGTGTATCTGTCTTAGGACATATTCAGCGCGGAGGTTCTCCAAGCGCATTTGACCGAGTACTGGCAAGCCGTTTAGGAGCATACGCAGTAGAACTTCTTCTTGAAGGAAAAGGCGGACGCTGTGTGGGCATTCAAAGCAACGAACTCGTTCACCACGATATTTTAGATATCTTAGATAAAAAACATACAGTCGATCAAAATATGTACCGACTTTCACAAGAGCTCTCTATATAAAACGAGAAGACCTTAGGAGGAACAGTAATGAGAAAGACAAAAATCGTTTGTACAATCGGTCCAGCAAGTGAAACCATTGAAAAGCTGACTGAATTGATTGAAGCAGGAATGAATGTAGCCAGACTAAACTTCTCTCATGGAGATTTTGAAGAGCATGGTGCACGCATTGAAAACATTCGTAAAGCAGGTAAAACATTAGGCAAGGACATTGCGATCCTTCTTGATACAAAAGGTCCAGAGATCCGTACACGTACAGTTGAAAACGGCTCAATTGAGCTAGTCGCTGGTGCAGATCTTATCGTGAGTATGGAAGATATTGTTGGAAATACGGAAAAAATTAGTGTGACGTATGAAGATTTAATTCATGATGTAGAAGTGGGCTCAACGATTCTATTAGATGATGGTCTTATTGGTTTAGAAGTGAAAGAAATTAACATGGACCGCGAAGAAATCGTCACAAAGGTCATGAATACAGGCACGCTCAAAAACAAAAAAGGTGTAAACGTACCAGGTGTAAGTGTGAACCTGCCAGGTATTACAGAAAAGGATGCCAATGATATTCTGTTCGGAATTGAACAAGGCGTCGATTTCATCGCTGCTTCTTTTGTTAGACGAGCTTCTGATGTCCTTGAAATTCGTGAGCTTCTTGAAAAGAATAATGCAGCTGACATTCAAATCATTCCTAAGATTGAAAACCAAGAGGGTGTTGATAACATCGATGAAATCCTTGAGGTATCAGATGGTTTGATGGTTGCGCGTGGAGATCTTGGTGTAGAGATCCCGGCAGAAGAAGTACCGCTTGTTCAAAAAATGCTGATCAAAAAATGCAATCGTTTAGGCAAACCTGTCATCACAGCTACCCAAATGCTTGATAGCATGCAGCGTAATCCTCGTCCAACTCGTGCGGAAGCAAGTGACGTGGCAAATGCCATTTTTGATGGCACAGATGCGATTATGCTTTCTGGTGAAACAGCAGCAGGAACATATCCAGTGGAAGCTGTACAAACGATGCATAACATTGCATCACGTTCAGAAGATGCACTCAACTATAAAGCAATTCTTTCTCGCAGAAGCGAAGAAGTAGAAGTCAGCATTACAGATGCCATCGGTCAATCTGTTGCACATACAGCGATGAAGCTTGACGTGGCAGCGATTGTGACACCTACGGAAAGCGGTCATACAGCGAGAATGATTTCAAAATATAGACCAAAAGCACCAATCGTAGCGGTCACAGCAAACGAATCAGTAGCAAGAAAGCTGTCTCTCGTATTCGGTGTATTTGCAAAGAGCGGATCAAAAACGACGTCTACTGATGAAATGCTTGAGAATGCAGTCGAGAAGTCGATCGAAACGGGCTATGTGAGACATGGCGATTTAATCGTCATTACAGCTGGTGTGCCAGTTGGTGAAACAGGTACAACGAACTTAATGAAAGTATATGTTGTTGGTGACATCATTGCGAAAGGTCAAGGAATTGGCCGTAAATCTGCATTTGGACCGGTTGTCATTGCACAAAGCGGAAAAGAAGCAGACGAAAAAATGTACGATGGTGCGATTCTTGTCGCAAACTGTACAGACCGTGATATGATGGGTGCTTTAGAGAAAGCATCTGCCTTGATCACTGAAGAAGGCGGCTTAACAAGCCATGCAGCAGTCGTTGGACTCAGCCTTGGTATTCCAGTGATTGTGGGTCTTGACAGCGCAACAACACTGCTAAAAGAAGGCGAAGAGATCACAGTAGATCCGGCACGCGGAGCGATCTACAAAGGCCGTGCAAGCGTCCTTTAAATCATACACACGAGGGGAGTTATCTGACTCCTCTCTTTTTTTATGTTACACTAAAAAAAGTAAAACAGCTTTCGATGAAAGATACCCCATGAGGTGATATGGTTGAAAAAATATTTGCTACTATTATTGATTCTGTTCCCTGCAGTGGAAATCAGTTTATTTTTAATATCAAGTAAAATCATTGGCATTTTGCCCACGATGCTGATGATCGTGCTCACGAGTGCACTAGGTGCTTATTTTGCAAGAAAGCAAGGAATCGAAGCTTTTCAAAAAGTGCAGAGAGATTTACAGTATGGTAAAATGCCAGGCATAGCGATTGTCGATGGTTTTTGCATTCTGATTGGCGGTCTGCTGCTGCTCATTCCCGGCTTCTTATCGGATATCATTGGTGCGCTGCTACTCATTCCGATGACGAGAAAGCAAATCAAGCCGCTCTTTGAACGCTGGCTTAGAAACATGTCTAATCGCAATCGCTATACGATTATTCGCTAAAGAGACCTTGAGCTCAAGGTCTCTTTTACTTTTGCATGCCGTACCGAATGTATTGATAGATATCTCTAAAAACACCTGCATTACGAAATGCCTGCCACACGACAAGGGAAGCAGGACCAATGACAAGTCCAAGAAAACCAAAGCATTTTAACCCGACAAATAATGCCACAAGCGTTGCTAAAGGATTAAGCCCAATGGACTTGCTTAAGACTTTTGGCTCTGAAATTTGTCTTTGAATGAGCACGACAATATACAAAATGCCGAGCCCGATAGCGAGTGAAAGATTTCCTGTCATAACGGAGTAAATGATCCAAGGCAGAAAAACAGTACCGCTCCCGATATAAGGAAGTAAATCGACAAACCCAATACATAAAGCAATGACAAAGGCATGCTCGACTTTTAAGATGATCAGACCAATGACGACGAGGCCGATGGTCATAGCAACAAGCAGAAGCTGCGCCTTCATAAAACCGGTAATGGCTTTTTTGATTTCAGATAAAATGGCGCGTGTATGCTGCATCCATTTTGCGGGAAAGATACGAGAGCCATATTTTTTTAACGTAAACCAATCTTTCGTGATAAAAAAAGTCGCCAGTGCAGAAAACAAAAGGGTTGCGGCTGCATCAGGCAAAAGACCTAAAAAAGCCGGGATAAGCTCGAGCGTTTTTGAAAGAAAAGTCCCTATTTTTGCGGCAGCTTCATCGCCTAGCGCTTGGATTTGTCCTAAAATCGATTCCTTTTGACCTGCTTGAAGCGTATTAAATTGGGCGGTAACATCATGGTACAAAGGCAGAATCTTATCTGTAAAAAACCGTTCGACAATACCAATCATTTGATCAAGGTGTCCAGGCAGAACCTTTGCTAAATAAGCACTTCCTGAAATGATTTCTGCTACTAAGAGTGTGATGAAACCGGCTGCTGCCACTAAAAAGAGCAGTAGTACAATGACTACTACAATTCCTCTCGGCATTCCGGTGATCTCTTCTATTTTGCATACGGCAGGATGAATTAGGCAGGATACAATAAGTGCAATCCAAAAAGGATATAAAAACGGAAAAGACTGATATAAAAAGACAACCGCAATTACAGCAATGCTGATCATCATCAAACTTCGCAGAAAAATGGCCATATAGGCGTGATTCACACAATCCCCTCCAAAAAACAAGCATGTCCGATACTTCATTTTATTCAAAAAGATTAGTAATATGAAAAGGTCGCAATAAAAAGAAAGGAAGGGGCGGCGTATGTTTACTCAAGCAAATTTATTTTTGGTTCTTTTACTCGTTATTGCACTTATTGCAAAGAACAATTCATTAATTTTAGCGGTTTCTGTGCTGATTGCGATTAAGCTGATTGGTTTGGATCAAAAAATTTTCCCGGTTCTCCAATCAAAAGGCATCAATTGGGGTGTCACCGTCATTACAATTGCTGTGCTTGTTCCTATTGCAACAGGTGACATTGGATTTAAGCAGCTTGGAGAAGCCATGAAATCTTCTTATGCTTGGATTGCACTTGGAGCGGGTATATTAGTAGCATTAATCGCAAAAAACGGTATTGTGCTACTCGAAAATGATCCGCATATCACGGCAGCGCTTGTGTTCGGGACAATTTTGGCAGTCAGCTTATTTAAAGGTGTAGCTGTCGGTCCGCTGATCGGAGCAGGAATTGCTTATTTGGCGATGCAGGCTGTGAAATTTTTCAGCGGTTGAAAAGAGAGTGGTTCATGCCACTTTCTTTTTTATTTTTTTCTTGCGTGAGCTTTTGCAAAAAAACATAATTAAATATAATAAAAGAAGCAAAATCCCTTTATTCCATGCCTTATATGGAAGACTGGAAAAAAAAATATCAAAAAAAATTATAGTTAAACATTTAACAAATGTCTGATTATTGTTTATAATGGGAATAGGCTTAATTTTGAACTCATTGATCACACAAGAGATATGAGGCTAAAAGCGCTCTAACCGTATAGGTAAATGTAAGCATTTTCTTTTCTGAACCTGCCGTCTTATTCGGATTGGATAGCGCTTTCAAAAAGCGAGAATTCTGCAACGAAGGGGAATCTTTTTAAAAAGGGGAGATTGAACATGACAGCAACAAGAGGTCTTGAAGGTATTGTGGCAACAACTTCATCCGTAAGCTCAATTATTGATGATACTCTTACTTATGTAGGGTACAATATCGATGATTTAACTGAAAAAGCTACATTCGAAGAAATTGTCTACCTGTTATGGCACTTAAAGCTGCCGAATGAGCAAGAGCTGAGTGAGTTAAAACAGCAGCTCAATGAAAATGCTCACATTCCGCAAGAAATCATTGAGCACTTTAAATCGTATTCGCTGGACGGGGTTCATCCAATGTCTGCGATTCGTACAGCGGTATCCTTACTAGGTTTACTCGATGACGAATCAGAGATTATGGACAAAGAAGCGAATTACAGAAAAGCCATTCGTTTACAGGCGAAAATTTCTGGACTAGTCGCTACGTTTTCACGCATTCGAAAGGGACTTGAGCCTGTACAGCCAAAAGAAGAATACAGCTATGCTGCGAACTTCTTGTATATGCTAAATGGCGAAGAGCCGTCACCAGTAGAAATTGAGGCAATTGATAAGGCACTCATTCTACATGCAGATCATGAATTAAACGCATCGACATTTACAGCACGTGTATGTGTTGCTACACTATCAGATATCTACTCTGGTGTAACAGCGGCTATCGGTGCGCTGAAAGGACCACTTCATGGCGGAGCCAAC
The DNA here is from genome assembly GCF_002998655.1 of Bacillus sp. GBSW19. Lineage (NCBI taxonomy): Bacteria > Bacillati > Bacillota > Bacilli > Caryophanales > Bacillaceae > Bacillus > Bacillus sp. GBSW19. The sequence goes on along the minus strand of NZ_PVRF01000001.1, from coordinate 1,667,284 downwards.
GAAGGCGTGATGAAGATGCTTTCAGAAATTGGCGAAGTTGAAAACGTAGATTCCTATATTCATGGTAAGCTAGAGAAGAAAGAAAAAATTATGGGCTTTGGCCACCGCGTATACCGTCAAGGTGACCCGCGTGCAAAGCATCTAAAAGAAATGAGCCAGCGTTTAACAAACCTCACTGGCGAGCCGAAATGGTATGAAATGTCTGTTCGCGCAGAGGAAATCGTGACATCAGAGAAAAATCTTCCACCAAATGTTGATTTTTATTCTGCATCTGTATATCACAGTCTTGGGATTGATCATGACTTGTTTACACCAATTTTCGTGATCAGCCGATTCTCTGGATGGATTGCTCACATTCTAGAGCAGTATGACAACAACCGTCTCATCCGTCCAAGAGCTGACTACATTGGACCTGATCTTCAAACCTTTGTTCCGATCAGTGAAAGAGACTAATGTTTATAGAATAGCGGGGGCTGATCCTCAGGAAGGCCAATCAGCCTCTATATCAACAAAAAACGAATCACGTGAAAAACTTCTTCGCTTGCAGACATCAAGCCAAGAAGTTTCAAATATTCACTACATAACCTGGGAGGTAATATCATTGTCACAAGGCGAAAAAATTACAGTTACTGGCGGCGTATTGAATGTACCAAATAATCCAATTATCCCGTTTATCGAAGGGGACGGAATCGGTCCTGACATTTGGAAAGCAGCATCAAGAGTACTTGAAGCAGCTGTAGAAAAAGCATATAAAGGTGAAAAGCAAATCACTTGGAAAGAAGTATATGCAGGTGAGAAAGCTTACAATAAAACTGGAGAATGGCTTCCTGAGCAAACACTTGAAGACATTCGTGAATACTTAATCGCGATCAAAGGACCACTGACAACACCAATCGGCGGAGGAATCCGTTCATTAAACGTGGCACTTAGACAAGAGCTTGATCTATTCACATGCTTACGTCCAGTTCGCTGGTTCCAAGGCGTACCGTCTCCTGTGAAACGTCCAGAAGACACAGATATGGTCATCTTCCGTGAGAACACAGAAGATATCTATGCTGGTATCGAGTATGCAAAAGGATCAGACGAAGTGAAGAAGTTAATTGACTTCTTGAAAAACGAATTAGGTGTAAACAAAATCCGTTTCCCAGAAACGTCAGGTATCGGAATCAAGCCAGTTTCTGAAGAAGGAACTTCTCGCCTTGTCAGAGCGGCTATCCAATATGCAATCGACCAAGGCCGTAAGTCTGTGACGCTTGTTCACAAAGGAAACATCATGAAATTTACAGAAGGTGCCTTCAAAAACTGGGGCTACGAAGTGGCTGAAAAAGAGTTTGGAGACAAGGTCTTTACATGGGCACAATATGATCGTATTGTAGAACAAGATGGAAAAGATGCGGCAAACAAAGCGCAAAGTGAAGCAGAAGCTGCTGGCAAAATTATTGTCAAAGACAGCATTGCAGATATTTTCCTTCAACAAATCCTAACTCGTCCAGCTGAGTTCGATGTTGTGGCAACAATGAACTTAAACGGAGATTACATCTCTGATGCTCTTGCAGCACAAGTTGGTGGAATTGGTATCGCACCAGGTGCGAACATCAACTACGAAACAGGACACGCTATTTTTGAAGCGACTCACGGAACAGCACCTAAATATGCTGGTCTTGATAAAGTGAATCCATCTTCTGTTCTTCTATCAGGCGTGCTTTTACTTGAGCACCTTGGCTGGCAGGAAGCAGCTGATCTAGTGATTCAATCTGTTGAAAAAACAATTGCATCAAAAGTCGTCACTTACGATTTTGCTAGATTAATGGATGGCGCAACAGAAGTGAAATGTTCTGAGTTTGCTGACGAGCTCATCAAAAACTTGTCTTGATTCTTAAACTTTAAAGTTAAAGGGGAAAAAGGAAATGGCAAACAAGCGTAAAAAAGTATCTGTCATCGGAGCAGGCTTTACTGGAGCAACTACAGCATTTCTAACGGCTCAAAAAGAATTAGCGGACGTCGTATTAGTCGATATCCCGCAGCTTGAGAACCCAACAAAAGGGAAAGCACTTGATATGCTGGAAGCAAGTCCTGTTCAAGGCTTCGATGCAAACATTACAGGAACTTCTAACTACGAAGATACAGCCGGTTCTGATGTCGTGGTCATTACGGCGGGAATTGCAAGAAAGCCGGGAATGAGCCGTGACGATCTCGTGTCAACAAATGAAAAAATCATGCGCAGTGTGACACGCGAAATCGTTAAATATTCTCCAGAAGCCATCATTGTTGTGTTAACAAACCCTGTTGATGCAATGACGTATGCAGTTTATAAAGAATCAGGATTACCAAAAGAAAAAGTCATTGGACAATCGGGCATTCTTGATACAGCACGTTTCCGTACGTTTGTTGCTCAAGAATTAAACCTATCTGTTAAAGATGTGACGGGCTTTGTACTTGGTGGACATGGCGATGACATGGTTCCTCTTGTTCGTTACTCTTATGCAGGCGGTATCCCGCTTGAAACATTGATTCCAAAAGATCGAATTGATGCAATTGTTGAAAGAACAAGAAAAGGCGGCGGCGAAATCGTGAACCTATTAGGTAACGGTAGTGCATATTATGCTCCTGCTGCTTCACTAGTCGAAATGGTTGAGGCGATCCTTAAAGATCAGCGCCGCGTCATGCCGACGATTGCTTACCTTGAAGGTGAATATGGCTACGAAGGCATTTACCTAGGTGTACCAACAATCGTAGGTGGCAACGGTCTTGAGAAGATCATCGAGCTTGAGCTGACAGAAGAAGAAAGAAGTCAGCTTGACCGTTCTGTTGAATCTGTTAAGAATGTCATGAAAGTATTGTCTTAATATGAATAAAAAAGAAGGCTTCTCTCATGAGGAGTCTTCTTTTTGTTTACAAAACAAATCTTGTCGAAATTTTAAATTGTCCTCTTGTTAAGCTTTCGTTAAAATGAAAGAGAAAGCATGACTTCTCGCTTTTCACATAAGATACAAAAAACGGATGCAGGGGAAATCACTAATTGGAGGCACAACATGAATAAAAAAATATTAGTTGTGGATGATGAAGAATCGATTGTAACACTTCTAAGCTATAACCTTGAAAGAGCGGGCTATGATGTCGTCACAGCAAGAGACGGGGAAGAAGCGCTTGAAAAAGCAGCAAGTGAACAGCCTGATCTCATTGTATTAGATTTAATGCTTCCGAAGATGGACGGCATTGAAGTGTGCAAACAACTGAGAATTCAAAAAATGATGTTCCCTATTTTAATGCTGACAGCAAAGGACGATGAATTTGATAAGGTGCTAGGCCTTGAGCTTGGAGCCGATGATTACATGACAAAGCCATTCAGTCCTAGAGAAGTGGGTGCTCGGGTAAAAGCCATCTTGAGAAGAGCACAGCAATCTCAGCCTGCCCCCACGCAAGAGGAGAAGGAAGAGATCATTGCAGACCAAATCAAAATTGGTGAACTGCGCATTTTACCAGAACACTACGAAGTCTATTTCCAGGAAGAACGTCTAGAGCTCACACCAAAAGAGTTTGAACTGCTGCTTTATTTGGCGAAGCATAAAGGACGTGTCCTCACGCGTGATTTATTGTTAAGTGCCGTTTGGAATTATGACTTTGCAGGTGACACTCGTATTGTGGATGTCCATATTAGCCACTTGCGGGACAAAATTGAAAAGAACACGAAAAAACCAACATACATTAAAACGATTCGCGGCTTAGGCTACAAATTGGAGGAGCCAAAGTCAAATGAGTAAAATTAGAACCCGTCTGTTTTCGGGACTCATTTTTCTCCTTTTTATTGTGTTTGTGGCACTTGGTCTTTTCTTGGACCACATGTTCCATGTTTTCTATGAAACCAAATTAACGGAACGAATGGAAAAGGAATCGAGCTTCCTCCTGTCTTCCATGAATGGTGACGATCTGAAGGCGAAGCAAAACAAGGAGGTCCTCCATCAGGCAAAGCAGCATTTTGATATGAATGCGTCGATTGTGGACCTGAAGGGGAATATCATACATACAACGGGTCAAGCAGAACAAAGGGCCATCATTCGAAACACGCTGAACAATGAACGTTTCCAAACAAAAGGGGTCGTCATTGACGATGAGAAGGATGCGCTGTTTCATTATGCTGTCCCGATCCTGAAACAAAACGAACCAGCGGGTTATTTATTTCTCCATGCGTCATACGAGCCTTTAAATGAAATTGACGGCCAGCTCTGGCTTGCATTAGCCTTTTGTCTTGGCTCGGCGATTATCATCATCGTTTTCTTTGGGTACCGCATGTCGATGAAATATGTGAAACCAATTGATTATGCTACAAAGGTAGCCAAACAGCTGGAACGCGGGAACTATGATACGAATAACTATGAAGAGTTGATGATTGAAACAAGTGAACTGAATACTTCCATGAAGCGTTTGGCAGGAAGTCTTCAAGAAATGACAAGTGCCGGTGAAATGCAGAGAGACCGGCTGCAAACGGTCATTGAAAATATTGGAGCGGGGATTATTTTGATTGATAAGATGGGTTATATCCACCTAGTCAATCGAACCTTCCGCAAGCAGTTTAAAGTCCAAAAGCATATTTACATGCACAAGCTGTATCACGAAGCGTTTACACATGAAGAGATTATCGAATTAATTGACGAAATTTTCATGACAGAAACGAAGGTGCGGAAGTTTTTACGTCTAGCCGTTGACATTGAACGCCGCTACTTCCAAGTGGATGGTGTACCAATTTTAAGTACAGACGATGAATGGAAAGGAATTGTCCTTGTGTTTCATGACGTGACAGAAACAAAGCAGCTGGAGCAGATGCGAAAAGACTTTGTCGCCAATGTGTCTCACGAATTAAAGACACCGATTACATCGATTAAAGGATTCTCAGAAACCCTTCTTGATGGTGCGATTGATGACAAAGAAGCACTGACAGAATTCCTTTCTATCATTTTAAAAGAGAGTGTCCGTCTAGAAACGCTGATTCAAGACTTACTTGATCTTTCTAAAATTGAACAGCAGCACTTCAAGCTGAATATTCAAGAAGCCAATGCGACAGAAATCATTCAAGAGATTGAAGTGCTGTTAAAACAAAAGGCCGCAGAAAAAGGCATTCAATTACAAGTGCGTGTCCCGAAAGAACCGGTCTATGTTATGGCAGACCCGCTAAGGTTAAAGCAAATCTTCCTCAATCTCGTCAATAATGCCCTGACCTATACACCAGAGGGAGGAAGTGTTACCATCTCAGCAAGACCGCGGAAAGGTGCCTATGAATTTGATGTAGCAGATACAGGAATCGGCATGAAGAAAAGCGAGATTCCAAGAATATTTGAGAGATTTTATCGAATTGATAAAGATAGAAGCAGGAATTCAGGCGGTACAGGTCTTGGTCTTGCCATTGTCAAACACCTTGTGGAAGCGCATGAAGGAACGATTTCTGTCCACAGCAAACAAGGCAAAGGAACGACTTTTACAGTGAGCCTGAAATCGACTTAGAGAAAAAAAGGAAAGTCACGTTAAAATTTACATGATCTTTACAATGAATTCATGTTTTGTTAAACATTCATTGATAGGATGAATAGGAACCCCTTCATCCAAGGAGCCAATTTTGGAAGGACGAAAACACTTGTTGTTTTCGTCCCTTTTTTGTGCAGGCTCGACTATTTTCTTTTCAAAATAAACTTTGATAAAATGAAGATACAATGTGTGAAAGAGACGGCTGAGATGGCTCAGCCGATGGAGGATTAAAACATGACAGACAAAAAGAAATTAGTGTTAGTGGATGGAAACAGCCTCGCATATCGAGCCTTCTTTGCTTTGCCGCTATTATCAAATGATAAAGGCGTACATACAAATGCTATTTATGGCTTTGCGATGATCTTAATGAAGATGCTGGAGGACGAGAAGCCTACCCATATGCTCGTCGCATTTGATGCGGGAAAAACAACATTCCGCCACGAGACATTTAAAGAATATAAAGGTGGAAGACAAAAAACTCCGCCAGAGCTATCAGAACAAATGCCGTTCATCCGTGAACTATTAGATGCCTATCAGGTGAAAAGGTACGAGCTTCCTCAATATGAAGCAGATGATATTATCGGTACATTGGCTGTCGAGGCAGAAAAAGACGGCTTTGAAGTCAAAATCTTCTCAGGAGATAAGGACTTAACACAGCTCTCAACAGATCATACGACAGTGGCTATAACGAAAAAAGGCATCACAGAAGTAGAATATTACACACCTGCTCATATTGAAGAAAAATATGGCCTGCGACCAGATCAAATCATTGATATGAAAGGGCTGATGGGAGATTCCTCAGATAATATCCCAGGCGTCCCAGGTGTAGGCGAAAAAACAGCGATTAAATTGTTAAAGCAGTTTGAAACAGTTGAGAACCTGCTTGAACATATTGATGAAGTGAGCGGGAAAAAGCTAAAAGAAAAACTTGAAGAATATAAAGAACAAGCAGTCATGAGTAAAGAGCTGGCGACGATTCTTGTAGAAGCACCTATTGATGTGTCAAGCAAAGATCTCGCATACGAAGGCCCTCACATGGATCAAGTGATCTCTCTTTATAAAGAACTGGGCTTTCAAACGCTGCTAGAGCGTCTAGGAGAAGCACCAGAAACAGATGAACAGGTCGAAGTAGATGCATTAGAAGTGAAAAAAATGACAGCTGTAACGGACGACATGCTGACAGATCATGCAGCCCTTGTGGTAGAACAGCTTGGAGATAATTATCACGAAGCGGATTTGATCGGTTTTGCGATCCATAATGAAAATGGTGCGTTTTTTATCACGAAAGAAGATGCGCTTCAATCAGAAGCATTTAAAGAATGGGTACAGGATGAAACGAAGAAAAAATGGGTCTTTGATTCAAAAAGAGCAGTTGTCGCCCTGAGATGGCATGATGTCGATCTAAAAGGTGTTGATAATGATGTTCTGCTCGCTTCCTATGTCGTCAACCCGCAGAAATCATACGAAGACGTCGCGAGTGTAGCGAAGGAATATGGTCTGAATATCGCTCTTTCTGATGAAAAAGTATACGGAAAAGGAGCAAAGCAGGCGATTCCACCTGAAGATGAACTGAAAGAACATCTTGGACGAAAAGCAGCGGCGATCTCAGCCTTGCATGATTTAACACTTGAAGCATTAGAAAAAAATGATCAGCACGAACTGTATGAAGATTTAGAGCTGCCACTTGCTCTCATCTTAGGTGAAATGGAATCTCTTGGAGTAAAGGTAGATATAGAGCGCCTAGAGAAAATGGGTGAAGAATTAACGAAAAAGCTCAAAGAATATGAAGAAACCATTCACCGCTTAGCAGGAGAAACGTTTAACATCAATTCTCCTAAACAGCTTGGCGTCATCCTATTTGAAAAATTAGGTCTGCCGATTATCAAGAAGACAAAAACAGGCTACTCGACGTCTGCAGATGTGCTTGAAAAGCTTGAAGATAAGCATGAAATCATTCGATCCATTCTGCATTACAGGCAAATTGGAAAGCTGCAATCGACCTATGTGGAAGGGTTAATGAAAGTAACGCGTAAGGATACTCATAAAGTGCATACAAGGTTTAATCAAGCACTCACCCAAACAGGAAGATTAAGCTCAACAGATCCAAACCTTCAAAACATCCCGATTCGTTTAGAAGAAGGACGGAAGATTCGTCAAGCATTCGTTCCTTCAAAAGAAGGCTGGCTCATGTTTGCAGCTGACTATTCACAAATCGAGCTGCGTGTACTCGCTCATATTTCACAAGATGAGAATTTGATCGAAGCATTTACGCAAGACATGGATATTCACACGAAAACTGCGATGGACGTGTTCCATGTCTCAGAAGAAGAAGTGACTTCCGCTATGAGAAGACAAGCCAAAGCGGTAAACTTCGGTATTGTATATGGAATTAGCGATTATGGACTTTCTCAAAACCTTGGGATCACAAGAAAAGAAGCAGCCGCATTTATCGAGCGCTATTTAACAAGCTTTAAAGGCGTGAAAACCTATATGGAAGAAATCGTCCAGAAAGCGAAACAAAAAGGCTACGTCACGACGCTTCTCAAACGCAGACGGTATATCCCGGATATCACAAGCCGTAATTTTAATATCAAAAGCTTTGCAGAACGAACAGCCATGAACACACCGATCCAAGGCAGTGCAGCCGATATTATTAAAAAAGCGATGATTGATATGGCGCGAAGGCTCAAAGAAGAAAACCTGCAGGCAAATCTTTTATTACAGGTGCACGATGAATTGATCTTCGAAGCGCCGAAAGAAGAAATCGCCATCCTTGAAAAGATTGTTCCTGAAGTCATGGAAAACGCACTTCAGCTTGATGTGCCGCTAAAAGTTGATTTTGCTTCAGGTCCATCTTGGTACGATGCGAAATAAATAATAGAGAGAAAAAGGAGCGAGGAGCATGCCGGAATTACCAGAAGTTGAAACCGTCCGGCGCACTCTCAAGCGGTTAGTCGAAGGAAAGACGATTGAAACGGTCGATATCAAATGGCCAAACATCATCAAACGTCCTGGGGAGCCGGAAGAGTTCGCAAGAAGAATGGTAGGAGAAACCATACAAACCATTGAAAGAAGAGGGAAGTTCCTCCTCTTTCATTTAGACCATTATGTGATGGTCTCCCATTTAAGGATGGAAGGGAAATACCGTGTACATGAAGCGCATGAGCCTTATGATAAACACGTACACGTCGTCTTTACGTTTACAGATGGTACTGAGCTTCGGTACCATGATGTGCGTAAATTTGGCACGATGCATTTATTTCAGCCGGGTGAAGAGGAAAAGGAACTCCCGCTTTCTCAGCTGGGATATGAACCATTTGATGAACAGTTCACTCCTGAGTATTTATGGGAGCAATTGAAAAAAACAACCCGCGTGGTTAAAACAGCACTGCTTGATCAAAAGATTGTCGTAGGACTTGGTAACATTTACGTAGATGAGGTCTTGTTTAAATCAGGTATTCATCCAGAAACGAAAGCGAATCAGCTCAGCCTGGAATCCTGCAAAGTGCTTCACAAACAGATCATCGATACGCTTCAAGTAGCGGTAGATGCGGGAGGAAGCACGATTCGTTCTTATATCAACTCACAAGGAGATATTGGAACATTTCAGCTGCAGCTTCTTGTATATGACCGGCGGGGAGAGCCTTGCCAAACATGCGGAAGCATCATCGAGAAAACAGTGGTCGGAGGGCGCGGCACGCACTTTTGTGTGACCTGCCAAAAACGTCCTCAATAAAGTTTAGCCATGAGCATGCTTCCTTTTTGCTATGCATACGATAAAAAACATTCATTTTTCAGCAAGGTGTAGACTGACACACAGCCCACCTGCTCTTCATATAGTGAAGAAGAGTCTAAGGACGCCTAGAGACTCTTGATCATCGTTGCATGAACAGAAAGGAAGAGTTCAGGTATGATTTCGATTTCGCTCCTGTTTTTAGCTATTGCAGTCAGCATCGACAGCTTTTCTGTAGGATTTACGTATGGGCTTCGCAAAATGAGGATCCCATTTAAAGCCATCGTCATTATTGCATGCTGCTCAGGGATTGTGCTGCTCATTTCTATGCTGATTGGCAGCCTGCTGACGACATTTCTCCCTGTCTCAGTGACCGATAAACTGGGGGGAGGCATTTTAATTGCCATTGGCCTTTGGGTCCTGTATCAATTTTACAAACCAGCGAAAGAGCGTGATTTGCTTCTTCATGAAAAGACATTGCTCAATGTGGAAGTACAATCGCTTGGGCTTGTCATTCACATTTTAAGAAAGCCGACAAGTGCAGATATTGACCGATCTGGGACGATTAATGGAATGGAAGCGGTACTTCTTGGAATTGCTTTATCCATTGATGCATTTGGCGCAGGGATTGGCGCAGCGATTCTTGGCTTTTCTCCAATTGTTATGAGTATCACGGTGGCAGTGATGAGCTCACTTTTTGTGTGTATCGGGCTGCGTGCCGGTCATTACTTGGCAAATTGGCGCTGGATCAATAAACTCGCATGCTTACCAGGGCTTCTGCTCATATTAATTGGGGTTTGGAAGCTGTAAAAGGAGGAAATCAATTGACGCTTGTCATTGGATTAACAGGCGGGATTGCTAGCGGAAAAAGCACAGTCTCGCAGATGATAAAAGAGCAGGGCATTCGGGTTGTGGACGCAGATGTGATTGCAAAAGAAGCGGTCTCCAAAGGAACATCCGCCCTTCATCATATCGTTCAAACCTTTGGTGAGGGTGTCCTCCTGCCAAATGGAGAGCTGAACCGGCAGGAGCTGGGAGCCATTATTTTTTCTAATGAAGAGAAACGAAAGCAGCTGAATGCGATCGTTCATCCAGAAGTGCGAAAGGAAATGCTCAGGCAGCGAGATGAAGGGATCAACAGCCAAGAAACATTCGTTGTCCTTGATATCCCGCTTTTATTTGAAAGTCAGCTGGAAAGTCTTGTCGACCGGATCATTGTGGTGTATACAACACCAGAATTACAGCTATCACGACTCATGAATCGAAACGACCTCAGTGAGGAAGAAGCGCTGAATCGGATTCACTCTCAGCAGCCCCTTGAAGAGAAATGTAAAAAAGCAGACCGCGTGATAGAAAACACACAAGATCTCGCTTTTATCAGAAAGCAATTGCAGAACATATTAAATGAATGGGAACATACAGATAAGTAAGAGTACATACACGTACTCTTCTTTTTTTATGCTTTATTCTTATTTCCTTTGAAAAGAACAGCCCTTTTTAGAAAATATACGTTTATATACTGGCAATTACATTCTAATGTGATATACTAATTTCATAAATAAATTTATTGAGTATAACACATAATAGAGGAGTGACCTGTTCATGAAGGTAAAAGCAGCGATCAATGGGTTTGGCAGAATTGGACGCATGGTCTTCAGAAAAGCAATGCTTGATGATCAAATTCAAATTGTAGCGGTGAACGCAAGCTATCCTGCCGAAACGCTAGCACATTTAATTAAATATGACACAAATCATGGACGTTACGAATGCGATGTGACAGCAGAAGATGACGCACTGATTGTAAATGGGAAAAGAGTGCTTTTGCTCAATGACAGAGACCCAAAGCAGCTTCCATGGGGAGAGCTTGGGATTGATATCGTCATAGAAGCAACAGGGAAATTTAATTCAAAAGAACAAGCGATGGGCCATATAGATGCAGGAGCGAAAAAGGTCGTACTCACAGCTCCAGGTAAAAATGAAGACATTACAATTGTGATGGGTGTCAATGAAGATGATCTTGATCCTGAAAAGCACGTCATTATTTCAAACGCATCTTGTACAACAAACTGTTTAGCACCAGTTGTTAAATTGTTAGATGATGAATTCGGCATCGACAACGGCTTAATGACAACGGTTCATGCGTATACAAATGATCAAAAAAATATCGACAACCCGCATAAGGATTTGCGCCGGGCTAGAGCGTGTGCCCAGTCCATCATTCCAACTACGACGGGTGCCGCTAAAGCGCTTTCTTTAGTGCTGCCGCACATGAAAGGGAAATTGCATGGACTTGCACTGCGCGTGCCAGTTTCCAATGTATCGATGGTTGATCTTGTCGTCGACTTGAAAAAAGATGTCACAGCAGAAGAAGTAAATGCAGCCTTCTCAAATGCATCAAAAACTTCTCTATCCGGTATTTTAGACTACACGGATGAGCCGCTTGTTTCTACAGACTTTAACACGAATCCTTATTCAGCTGTCGTGGATGGACTGACAACGATGGTGATGGAGGATAGAAAAGTAAAAGTTCTTGCATGGTATGACAATGAATGGGGTTATTCATGCAGAGTGGTGGATCTTGTGAAGTTTGTCGGTTCGCAGATGAAAGAGCTTTCTGCTGTTTGAAATGAAGAAGACGAACGTCCCTTTTCAAGAAATGAGAGAAAATCCCATTGAAAACACAGCTTGCAAAATGGGTCTAAACAAAGTATACTATTTTTCGTGAACTTCTTGTTCGCAGACTCATTCGGGTATACTTAAAGGGTTAGGACCTCTTTGGACTAACTTTCCCCCGTGGTATATGTCCGGTCCGGCTGCTTAGAACTTCACTCTTTCATTCTTGTTTAAGGGGGGTCCATGATGGAAACAATCGGACGTCACGTTATCTCCGAGCTATGGGGATGCGACTGTGATAAACTGAACGACATGGATTTTATTGAAAAAACGTTTGTAAATGCAGCTTTGAAATCAGGAGCTGAAGTAAGAGAGGTTGCTTTTCACAAATTTGCACCTCAAGGAGTAAGTGGAGTTGTCATTATTTCTGAATCTCATCTGACAATTCACAGCTTTCCTGAACATGGTTATGCGAGCATAGATGTTTATACTTGCGGCGACCTAGATCCGAATATCGCAGCAGATCATATCGGAGATGAATTAGGTGCCGAAACAAGAGAAAACATCGAAATTCCTCGAGGCATGGGACCTGTACAAGTGAAACAGGCACAAGCCAAAGCACTGTAAACATAAAAAAGATTGCAATGGGAGCTGGCCAAAAGCATTGAAATGCCTTTGTGTTATGCTCCTTTTTATATTTCTTTGATATACAAAATCCAACATTCCCCAACTTGTCTATACTTTTGTTCTAGGAAAACAAAGGTTTTTTTTATAAAATAAAGAAGAGGCATTATGGCAAAGGGGATACGTATATGACTTTAGGACAAAAGTTCAAACGGTTCATGTCAAACCATACAGAAACATCTGACGAGCATCCAGTGTCAGAACTGAAAAGCCATTACTACAAAACGACGAATGCACAAGTTTTTCAAGCGGTGGAAGCCATGCTTTCCCGAAACGATTCCTATCAAGTGACATCTGTTTCAGCAGAACGAGGTGAAATCAGCGCAAACATCAGAATGCCGAAAAAAGCTTTTCTCGTAGCGACTGTCATTTCAATTCGTCCTTTTGAAACAGCTGTCGATTTTAATGTGACAACAGAAACGGTCCTGCCAACAGATTTTGGTTATAGTCAGAAGGCCGTTTTGTCCCTTTATGATGAACTAGACAAACAACTTCCAAGAATAGATCGGAGCTGATGAAATGAAATGTCCCACATGTCAGCACCTTGGCACAAGGGTGCTTGATTCAAGACCAGTAGATGAAGGGAAATCCATCCGTCGTAGAAGAGAGTGCGAAAGCTGCCAGTATCGCTTTACGACGTTTGAGAAATTAGAAGAATTACCGCTGATTGTGGTGAAAAAAGAAGGGATTCGAGAAGAATTCAGCCGCGAAAAGATGCTGAGAGGACTCATTAAAGCGTGTGAAAAGCGTCCTGTTGCTTTAAAGCAGCTGGAGGATGTCTGCTTTAACATCGAAAAAGAACTGCGTAATCAAGGCATGTCAGAAGTGAAAAGTGAGCTTGTAGGTGAAATGGTGATGGACGAGCTGGCAAAAATTGATGAAGTGTCTTACGTCAGGTTTGCCTCAGTTTACCGGCAGTTTAAAGATATCAACGTCTTTATTGATGAATTAAAAGATTTATTAAAGAAAGAACGCTAAAAAAGAGCTGAAGATTCTTCACGCTCTTTTTCCTGCGTAAAGCGTAAAACGCAAAAAGGGTGTACAATAGAAACAATTGCAATTCATGGGGAGGATCAGCATATGACAGAGCATTGGAAGGAAGTGCTAGCCGTCGATCCGTATGTCGTCAAAAGCGCTTCATTGCTCGGTGACATCGATAGACAGCTCATTACTCTTTTATATCAGCCGCTTATAGGCATGTCCGCTTTCAGCTTATATATGACGCTGTGGGGAGAGCTGGAACAAAATCGTATGTGGGGGAAACCCGCACCTCATCGGCAGCTCATGGTCATGCTGCAAACGAATTTAAATGATATTTTTGAGGAACGTTTAAAGCTTGAAGCGATCGGTTTACTTCGCACATATGAACAGGAAACGGAAGAAGGCAGACTGTTTACATATGAGCTTGTGCCGCCGCTAAGACCAGATGAGTTTTTCCAGGATGGTATGCTGAATGTCCTGCTGTACCATCGTGTAGAGAAAGCAAAATATATGCAGCTTCGTGATTATTTTTCTTATCCAGGTGTTCCTGCAGAGGCAAAGAACATCTCGCGGTCGTTTGAAGAAGTCTTTCACGTATTGCAGCCAGGTGAACGCAGGATGACAGAAGAAATCAATCGGGCGTCATCACTTGATCAGGGCTATGAATATGTGACCGTTGGATCGAGTCAGCCGGCTCCGCTTTCAGACGAATCCTTTGATTTCGATCTATTGTTAGCGGGCATGTCTGATATGATGATTCCAAGAAAGGCTTTGACAAAGCAGGTGAAAGAAACCATTAAGAAGTTAGCCGTTGTATACGGCATCACTCCGCTTCAAATGCAAAATATTGTAGCAGGCGCCTGCGGTTCGGATCAAATGATCTCAACAGAAGAGCTGAGAAAAGCCGCAAGAGACTGGTACCAAATCGAATACAGAGGCGAGCAGCCAAAACTCATTGATCAAAAACAGCCTAGACACCTGCGTCAAGATGCTTCAAAAGCGCTAGCAGATACGCCAGATGCGAAATTGATTGAAAAGCTCGATCATATTTCGCCTCGGGAGCTGCTAAAAGATATGGCAGACGGCATTGAGCCAACGTATGCCGACTTAAGAATTGTCGAAGATATTATGCTCGAGCAGCAGCTAGAGCCAGGTGTCATGAACGTTTTGATCTACTATACATTACTGAAAACAGATATGAAGCTGTCGAAAACATATATGCAAAAAATCGCCGCTCATTGGGTGAGAAAGAAAATTAAAACCGTAGCGGCAGCCATGAAAATTGCCAAAGAAGAGAACAAGCAAATGACAGAGTGGGCGCAGCAGAAAAAGCAGCGCAGCACATATGGATCAGGGAAAGTTGTCCGAGAAGAGAAGCTTCCTGACTGGATGAAAGAAACTGAAACGAAAGAACAGCCGGCAAAAGAACAAACAGACAGTCTGTCGACAGAAGACCTCGAACGAGAAAAAGAAAAACTGTTAAATCAGTTTAAAAATATGAAAAAGTACAATGCACATTAAGGTGAGGTGAGATGGGGATGAAACCGATCGGTCGTTCATTTGAACAGTTAAAAGGACGAGTAGATTTTCGTGTGAGATACAATCAGATTAAAGAGAGTGTGTTATCTGATGAAGATGTAAGGGCCTTTTTACAGGAGCATCAAGAAGAAATACACGAAGACATGATCAATCGTAGTTTGAACCGGCTTTTTGAATATGTGCAGCAGTCGAAGGGTTGTTCATATTGCTTAGATGAAGAGAACGTCAATGCGATTTTAGACGGGTATCACCCGAAGCTTGTGATCAAAGGTCAGAGTATTGATATTGAATATTCCCCCTGCCCAGTCAAGCTGCGGCTCGATAGACAGAAAAAACAGCAAGAGCTTATGAAAAGCATGTACATTCCGCAAAATGTTCTTCAAGCGACGTTCACTGATCTGAACGTTGTGGGAAGACAGGAAGTCATTCAAAAAGTAGGTCAATTCCTGCAAAGCTATGATGAGACGGGCAAAGGGAAGGGCTTATATTTACACGGAAAGTTTGGAGTAGGAAAAACGTATATTCTGGCAGCCATTGCGCAGCAGCTAGCGGAGAAGGAATACCCATCTCTCCTAGTGTACGTGCCTGAATTTGTGAGAGAGTTAAAAAATTCGTTAGCCGATCATACACTGGAAGCAAAGCTGAACATGGTCAAATCCACCCCTATTTTAATGCTTGATGATATTGGGGCAGAGTCGATGACAAGCTGGGTTCGAGATGAACTGCTCGGAACGATCTTACAATACCGTATGGCAGAGCAGCTGCCGACTTTCTTCTCTTCTAATTTCTCACCAAGTGAACTGAAACATCACTTTACGTACTCACAGCGCGGGGAAAAAGAAGAGGTCAAAGCCGCTCGTTTAATGGAACGGATTCTTTATTTAGCAGAGGCAGTCTTGCTCGAAGGAGAAAACCGCCGTCATTTATAAAAGCGTCTATCACCTGAAGGAGGAGCAAATGAAATGAACAAAAGAAAATGGCTGCTTTTTCTCGTGATTGCAGGTCTCGCTGCTTTACTTTGGTGGCTGAACAAACAGCACCTTCAGCTGGCGCCGAAAGATGTGAAGAATTGGGTGCTTCAATTTGGGCTGCTGGCTCCCTTTGTTTTTCTGTTCTTATCTCTTTTTCGCCCGTTTGTTCTCGTCCCACTTACGGTCTTTTCGCTGGCAGCAGGTTTAGCATTCGGCAGTGTTCTTGGGACGATTTATGCCCTCGTTGGTGCTACCGCCGGAGCAACAGGCTCCTTCCTGCTTGCCACAACCTTTCGTGCAAAAAAGGAAGGCAGAGAATCAAGCAGCCGGAAGCTGAGAGCGGTGACATCCCGCATTCAGGAGCATGGGTTTCTTTATATTTTGTTATTGCGTATTGCCCCGATCCATTTTGACTTTGTCAGCTATGCGGCAGCAGTTTCACGTGCGAATTATCGTGCATTCACGGCAGCTACTTTTTTAGGCTTAATACCGGGTACAGTTGCATTAAATGTCCTTGGCTCAAGCTTTGTCAGCGGCAATTATGCCGCCTTAGTGATCGTTTGTTTGATTTATCTGATCTTTATCTCCGTTCCGCTCATTTTAAAAAGAAAGATGCCTGATTTATTTTAGGCGTCTATTTTTTATGTTTCCCCCATATATATGTAACAGATGTCGTTAGGGGGGACAAACATGCTTGAAATAATCTTTGAAGATGAATATGATACCGCCGCTTTTTTACATCTTGCTGAACACTTGGACAGTCGGCATCACATGTCAATTCAACAAGGGAAAGACCGGCTTCTCATAGAGGCGAAGGAATCAGAAGAAGGACTTGAGCCCATTGTGCGGCCATTACTGGTTCACTTTTTTTTGGAATGCAAAGAAAATGAGCGCATGCGCAGCATCCTTGAAAACACCTATTTATTTAAAGATCCTGAAGAGCAGCACCAAATTCTTTCAATCGCCCACAGTATTATGAACGGGGATTTAGATGATATTCCCGGCATTCATCAAGAACCGTCAAGAGAAGCCCTGTTAACAAAGGAGCTTGAGACCATTTCTTTACAGCAAGGTATTTTTTCAATTGGTTCATTTATGACATTTAGACTGTCAGAGTATGACAGGAGGCTGAAGAACTATGTTGAAGTCTCCATTGAAGAATACAAAATGGAACAAGAATATCAAAACTTCATTCAATCCCTTCGAGACTATGTGATGACAAGAGAACCTAAGCTCGAAAAAGTACATGTTGTGCATCAGGACCGCCTGATGATTTGGGAATTTCGGTACGCTTCTGAGCGTGATCAAAAACAATACATAGACAGACAGTTTGTAAGAGAGCATCCAGTGTATATTGATTCGCAGCTGATTGCACCACTCGTATCCATAGCGCCTCAAAAGATTGACCTATTTACAAATGATACGGGTCACTCGATGGTGCAGACCATTCAAAATATTTTTCAAGAAAGGGTCGAGGTATTCCCGGCTCATTCATTTCAAGAACAGAATGTTCAATTTGTACATGACCATTTGGAACAGAAAAGTGAAAAGCTTTCTTGATTTTCACGAAAAAACGTTTTATAATACGGTGTAACTTCATACAGAGACCGTATTGATAAGGACATGAACAAATGAACACCCGCTTAAAGAGAGGGAAGCCGTGGCTGAAAGCTTCCTAGCAGAGGACCATTTGCTTTACCACCTTTGAACATCAGCTGTGAACTTTTTAGTAATGGCTGACGGGAATTCCCGTTATCGAACCACAAGCCGTGTTTGCTTATGAAAACGTAAGCTGCAAATACGGGAAAAAGGGTGGAACCACGATTCCGTTTATTCAACCTCGTCCCTTTCCAGGGGGCGGGGTTTTTATATTGCCAAAAAAAGGAGTGACCAGAGATGTCAGAACAAATTCAACTTACATTTCCAGATGGAGCAGTCAAGGAGTTTGACAAAACAGCTACAACAGAAGACATCGCGGCATCAATTAGCCCGGGCCTAAAGAAAAAAGCGCTTGCCGGTAAATTGAACGGCAAAGAAATAGATCTGCGTACGCCTCTATTAGAAAGTGGAACAATCGAGATCATCACAGATAAAAGTGAAGAAGCACTCGACATTATGCGCCACAGCACAGCACATTTGCTAGCACAGGCGATCAAACGTCTTTATGGAAAAGAGCATCATGTCCAGTTTGGCGTAGGTCCTGTGATCGAAAATGGTTTCTACTATGATGTCGACATCGATGTTGCCATCACACCTGAAGACTTACCTAAGATTGAAAAAGAAATGAAAAAAATCATTAACAGCAATTTGCCAATTGAGCGAATTGAAGTAACAAGAGAAGAAGCGAAAAAACGCTTTGAAGCGATTGGTGATCAATTGAAGCTTGAGCTGTTAGAGGCGATTCCAGAAGGTGAAGCCGTGACGATTTATGAGCAGGGTGAATTCTTTGACCTCTGCCGCGGCATTCACTTGCCATCAACAGGGAAAATCAAAGAGTTTAAGCTGTTAAGCCTTGCAGGTGCATACTGGAGAGGTGACAGCAACAATCAAATGCTTCAGCGTATTTACGGTACAGCTTTCTTCAGCAAAGAAGATTTAAATGAGCACTTACGCCTGCTTGAAGAAGCGAAAGAACGCGATCACCGTAAACTAGGAAAAGAGCTGAAACTGTTTGCGAACTCTCAAAAGGTAGGTCAAGGTCTACCGCTTTGGCTGCCAAAAGGCGCAACGATCCGCCGCGTTATTGAGCGTTACATTGTTGATAAAGAAGTACGCCTTGGTTATGAGCATGTGTATACACCAGTTCTTGCAAATGTTGAATTGTATAAAACATCAGGGCACTGGGCGCATTATCAAGAAGACATGTTCCCTGTGATGGAAATGGACAACGAAGATCTTGTTCTTCGTCCAATGAACTGTCCGCACCATATGATGATTTACAAAAACGAGCCGCATAGCTATCGCGAATTGCCAATTCGTATTGCAGAGCTTGGTACAATGCACCGTTATGAAATGTCAGGTGCTTTATCCGGTCTTCAGCGTGTTCGCGGGATGACATTAAACGATGCCCATATCTTTGTTCGTCCAGATCAAATCAAAGACGAATTCATTCGTACAGTTCGCTTAATTGAAGAAGTGTATCAAGACTTTGGCTTGAATGACTACACATTCCGCTTATCTTACCGTGATCCAGAAGATACTGAGAAGTATTTCGACGATGATGCGATGTGGAATAAAGCGCAATCGATGCTAAAGGATGCAATGGACGAGCTTGGTCATGATTATTATGAAGCAGAAGGAGAAGCGGCATTTTATGGTCCGAAGCTTGATGTACAGGTCAAGACAGCTCTTGGAAAAGAAGAGACATTGTCTACTGTACAGCTTGACTTCTTACTACCAGAGCGTTTCGATCTCACCTATATCGGAGAAGATGGCAAGCATCATCGTCCGGTCGTGATTCATAGAGGTGTTGTCTCTACAATGGAGCGCTTTGTTGCCTTCTTAATTGAAGAATACAAAGGAGCCCTTCCAACATGGCTGGCACCTGTACAATTCCAAGTCATCCCGGTTTCACCGTCTGTCCATTTAGACTATGCGAAAAAAGTACAAGAACGTTTGCAGCTTGAAGGCCTTCGTGTAGAGCTTGACAGCCGTGATGAAAAGATTGGATACAAAATTAGAGAAGCGCAAATGCAAAAGATCCCGTACATGCTAGTCGTCGGAGATCAAGAAGCAGAAAATGGCGCTGTCAATGTAAGAAAATACGGAGAGCAAGATTCAGAAACAATGGATCTTGAAGCCTTTGTGAAACATGCAGTAGCAGAAGCAAAAAAATAATACTTCCAATGAAGCAGTCAGTGATCTTTCTCTTGAGATCACTGGCTTTTTCTTTTTGAAAAAAATTCTCCACTGGTGATCCAGTTCCTTGAATGATACGTTTAGATAGTACGAAAGTATGGGTAAATATGTACTGTTGGTTCGAGACAAATTGGAGGAATGAAAGCGATGATGCAAACAACAAACACTTTATCATCACAACTATTGGAGCGGTCAGCAGTTCTTCGTGCGTTGGAACACTCACTGGCGATGATTGAATTTGATGTGACAGGTGAAGTTCTATGGGTCAATGATATTTTTGCAAAAGCCATGGGATATTCGAAGCAAGAGTTGATCGGTTTAAAACATAGACAGTTCTGTCCTCCGCATATTGCAGAACACGCAAGCTATCACATGTTCTGGAAGCGTTTGAAAGAGGGTCAAATCTTTCAGGAAAAGGTGCAGCGGACGACGAAGAATGGTGATAGCTTATGGCTTGAAGCGACATATACACCTGTCCGCAATGAAGAGGGGCACGTAGTGGGTGTTGTGAAAGTCGCAACAGACATAACAGAGAGAGAAAACACGATGAAACAGGTCGTAGACGACTTAAAGGAGATGTCTGCGAAATTAATGGAGCGTGCAGAAGTGGGCATCCAGCATAGTCAAAGAGTCAAAGTCTCCTTTGATCATATAGCAAACGAAACAGATCAAAATATGAGCTTACTAGAAGGATTAACAGAGCAGGTAGAGTCCATCAGCTCCATTGCTGCAACGATTAACAGCATTTCCTCACAAACTCAGCTGCTTGCATTAAATGCGGCGATAGAAGCTGCCCATGCGGGTTCCTATGGAAATGGCTTTAGTGTGGTGGCGGCAGAAATTCGAAAGCTTGCAACTGATTCAAAAGAAGCGATCGTCAAAGTAGATCAATATGTAAAGGCGATTCATGCAGAAGTAGAGAAGGTCAGCAGCGGAACGAGCCGGGCCAAGACAACCGTGTTTACAAACCATGATCTTGTGAAGCAGGCAAGCGAGGAATTTGTGAATGTAGGAGAAGCAGCCCGCGGCTTAGACCGGCAAGCACAAAGTCTAGCGGCAATTGTGTAGTTTGAGAACACAAAAAACACCCAATCTCGTCAGGAGAAGGGTGGTTTTTGTGTTCTATTTTAATATATCAAACAATTCATGTAAGTCTTTGATTTCATAATCTGGCGTTACATCTGTTTCATTTTTCTTGCCATGTCGATTGATCCAAACGGTTTGAATCCCAGCGCGAGATGCCCCAAGAATATCTGTTTTTGGATTGTCTCCAACCATGATCACATCGTCTTTTGTTAGATTTAACAGCTGAAGGCAGTGCTCAAAGATGCCAGGGTCAGGTTTGCCTTTCCCGTAATCTCCTGAAATCACAATTTCATTAAAATAAGGTGCAAGCTCAGGAACACCTGCCAGTTTTTCCTTTTGAAGACTAGGATCTCCGTTTGTTAAAAGGAGCAATTCATAGCTGCCTTTCAGGCGGTCTAAAACAGGATACGTTTCTTCATAGACAAATGGACGTTTTCTCCGCTCTGCTGCAAAGAAATCAGCCAAATATTGTCCAAATGCCTCATCGTCAATTCCTGCTTCTTTTAAGCCATTTGTCCAAGCGTTCTTGCGATATTCTGGTGCAAGGGCATTCAGCTTTTGAAAGCCTTCGCTAATCGGTTCACTAAAATTTGACCACAGTCCTTCGAAAGGATTAATTCCGATCATGACAGTATAATCATATGTTTCATAGGAAGAGTACAGCTTTCTTGCTTCTTCACGTACAATCTGTTCAAATGTTGCTGGATTCAGTCCATATTTCTTTTCCGCTTCGCGGCATGTTTCCTGAAAAGTTGTGTGAATGCTTTTTTCATCCCAAAGCAAAGTATCATCTAAATCGAAAAATACGGCTTTCATGATCTTCTCCCTTGTTATGTATGTGTTACCTTCAATTGCAAGTGACGGCTCATGTTCATTTTACAATAGAAGATGAGGGCAATAAAGAAAAGATTTGAGAGATCTTGGATCATTGACCGCACATGATAGAATAAAAAGATAGTAGATATAACATACATCAATTGAGGTGGCCGGTTTGCTTCATTTAATTATTATGATGATCGAGCGTGTGGGGATCATCGTTATTTTAGGGTTTGTGCTTGCCCATGTGAAGGGCTTTCGCAATCTATTGCTTCATAATGAAGGGTTTCGAAAAAAGGCAGTCCTTGTCTTTATTTTTGCTTCTTTTAGTATTATCAGCAATTACACAGGAATTGAAATCCAGCAGCAGATGGTCATGAATCATGAGTTTTCCTATCATCTTGGCTCATCAAGCTCGATCGCCAATACGAGAATCATGGGGATCGAAATGGGCGGATTGATAGGAGGGCCGTTTGTTGGCATTGGTGCAGGGCTTCTAGCTGGGCTTCATCGCTATTCATTAGGAGGGAGCACGGCACTCAGCTGTGCGATTTCTTCGATTTTAGCCGGTGTGATTGCAGGCTATGTCGGCAGCAGGTTTAAACGGAAGAATCGAATGGTGACACCTCGCCAAGCCGCACTTTTTGGTGTGGCAATGGAATCCTTGCAGATGATCATTATCCTTCTATTTGCAAAGCCATTTGCTGATGCTTGGGGGCTTGTGAGTATTATTGCCCTGCCGATGATTTTTGTGAATGGAATTGGCAGCTTTATCTTTTTATCGATTTTACAGTCAGTCATTCGGCAAGAAGAGCAGGCAAAGGCGATGCAGACACACCGCGTATTTTCGATCGCCGATCAAACGCTGCCTTTTTTCCGCCAAGGGTTAAATGAACAGTCATGTAAAAGTGTGGCGGAGATCATTCATCGATTAACAGAAACAGATGCGGTCTCCTTAACCGATACAGAAAAGATTTTAGCGCATGTCGGTGATGGGACGGATCATCATATTCCATCGAAAAGCCTAATTACAGGGCTGTCGAAACAAGTATTGATGAGCGGCAAAATTATGAAGGCGCATTCGAAAGACGAAATCAATTGTTCAGTCACTCATTGCCCGCTTCAAGCAGCGATTGTGCTGCCCCTCACCTCCAATGGTCAAACGATCGGAACATTAAAAATGTATTTCAATTCTCCGGTCGGATTAAGCAGGGTGGAAGAGGAGCTTGCAGAAGGCTTGGCGATGCTGTTCTCCACACAGCTTGAACTTGGAGAGGCAGAAACCCAAAGCCGCCTGCTGAAAGATGCAGAGATCAAAGCGCTTCAAGCGCAAGTGAATCCGCACTTTTTATTTAACGCCATTAATACCATCTCTGTTTTGTGCAGAACGAATGTAGAGATGGCAAGGAAGCTGCTGCTGCAGCTGAGTATTTATTTCCGGTCTAATTTGCAAGGCGCCCGCCAGCTGCTGATTCCGCTGCATAAAGAAATTCAGCATGTAGAGGCATATTTGTCGCTTGAACAAGCGAGGTTTCCAAATAAATACCATGTGGCCTTTCAAATTGAAAAGGAGCTGGAGCAGGTGATGATTCCTCCATTTGTGCTTCAGGTGCTTGTTGAAAACGCAGTGAGACACGCTTTTCCTAAACATCAAACGAGTTGTGAAGTCGTCGTTTCTGCTTTGATGAAAGATGGGCATGTTTATATGAAAGTGACTGATAATGGACAGGGAATCGAGAATGACAAGATGGCTCAGTTATTAAAAGCGCCTGTTGAATCCAAAGAAGGAACAGGTACGGCTCTTTTTAATTTAGATCAGCGGTTAAGAGGGATTTTTGGCAGACAAGCCGCTTTATCCATTCATAGCGGCCAAGGCACTGACATCTCATTTCGCATTCCAATGGACTATGTAAAAAAGGATGATTTTCGTTGATAAACGTATTAATCGTAGATGATGAAGTGTTAGCAAGAGACGAATTAAAATACTTATTACGCAGAACGAAAGAGGATGTTCAAATAGAGGAAGCAGAAAATATAGAATCAGCTTTTGACCGGATGGTGGATCATAAGCCGGACCTGCTCTTTTTAGACATTGATTTATCTGGTGAGAATGGATTTGATATTGCCAAAAGGCTCAACCGGATGTCTGATCCGCCAGCGATTGTATTTGCGACAGCCTTTGATCAATACGCGCTGAAGGCGTTTGAGGTAAGTGCGCTTGATTACTTAACGAAACCATTTGATGAAGAGCGGCTTTTGCAAACGATCCAAAAGTTTAAAAAGTGGAAATCTGTTGAGACGCAAGAGCACCAGCTGTCAGATGAGAAAATACCCCATCAGCAAAAATTAGCCATCTCAGTCGATGACTCAATTGTCATCCTGCAAGTTGAAGAGATCATGTATGTAGGGCTCAGTGAGGGGAAAAAGGTCGTGAAAACAAAGGATCACATGTATGAGGTCACAGAACCGCTTGTGGTCATTGAAAAGAAACTGCCTGAGGCTTACTTTATGAGGGTTCATCGAAGCTATATCGTGAACACCTCTCATATGAAAGAAGTACAGCCGTGGTTTAATTCGACGTATAATCTGCATATGACAGACGGGTCGATCATTCCTGTCAGCCGCACTTACGCCAAAGAACTAAAGAAGTCGCTCCTGCTAGAGTAGGACGGCTTTTTTTGTTTGTATTTCAATACTCGTTTTCTGCATTTCATTCATTGAATCCGGCGAGTTTGGTTGTAAACGCTTCATTCATTTATTTCATGCGTATACTGAGGGCAGTCGAAGAAAGAGGTGAAGGGGCATGAGTGCCACTAAAGTATATGGATTTCTATCTCAAGCATTTATCTTTGCAACCGTAATGTTCGTTTCTAATCTCATTTCAATGTATTTACCAATTCCGATGCCTGCATCTGTGATTGGTCTGGTTCTATTATTTGTTTTGCTGACAACGAAAATCGTCAAACTGGAGCAGGTGGAGCAATTAGGTACATCATTGACAGGGCTCATTAGCTTTCTATTTGTTCCCTCTGGTATCTCGGTTATTCAATCACTAGGTGTCATGCAAGAAGTAGGTGTGCAAGTCGTCGGTGTCATTATCATTGCAACGATTATGTTACTAGCAGCGACAGGGCTATTCTCGCAGCTTCTCATGCAATTATCAGAAAAACCACAGAAACATAAAGAGACAAAGGAGAGCAAATCGACTCCTTCTCATTCTAATAAACCAGCTTCAAGTACGCATTAAAGGAGGAAAGCAAGATGGGTACAAGTACGATGAGTCCTTATTTTGGTATAGTCGTCTCATTAGTCGCCTTTGGAATCGGTACATTCTTATTTAAAAAATCAAAAGGCTTCTTCTTATTCACACCGCTTTTTGTGGCCATGGTGTTAGGCATTTTATTTTTAAAAATTGGCGGTTTTTCCTATGCAGATTATAATGAGGGCGGCAAGATTATCAAGTTTTTCTTAGAGCCTGCGACCATTGCTTTCGCTATTCCGCTTTATAAACAGCGTGCATTACTTAAAAAATATTGGTGGCAGATTTTATCCGCTATTTTTGTAGGATCACTTTGTTCCATTACAATTGTGTATGTCGTAGCAAAAGGAATTCATCTTGATGCGGCTGTAATGAAAAGTATGCTCCCACAGGCAGCGACGACAGCAATTGCTCTTCCGATTGCAAAGGATATTGGCGGAATTGCAGATATCACAGCCTTTGCGGTCATATTTAATGCAGTCATCGTGTATGCACTAGGTGCTTTCTTCTTAAAATGGTTTCGAATTAAAAATCCAGTGGCAAAAGGGCTTGCACTCGGTACATCAGGACATGCACTTGGCGTCTCTGTTGGGATTGAGATGGGTGAAGTGGAAGCAGCCATGGCAAGTATCGCCGTTGTGGTCGTAGGAGTTGTGACCGTCATTGTCATCCCAATCTTTATGCAATTCATTCTTTGATGGTGTCATTGTTTTGAAAAAGCCTTGCCCAATTCGTTTAATCATGCTAAAATGAAAAAGTTGTTTCAAGAGTTCGTTTACTTGACGGACAAATGAAAATTGTGTAGAATAATTAACGAATTGAATAGATATCACAAGCAGAAGCACCCGCTTCTCACCTGATTGACACGTGTTTGTAGTTGACAGGTTGACCGTACATTTATTTTTTCATGCAAATGTTCGCAGTGTGGGTGTTTTATATGCCCACACTTTTTGTTTGCCTGTAAAACATACAACGAAATGGTCAAAATGAATTGTGAACTCAATTCAAAATCTCATGGAGGTGGCTCACTATTAGCAAAGATCAATTAGTTAATGAAGGTATTCGTGCGCGTGAAGTTCGTTTGATCGGACAAAATGGCGATCAGCTGGGGATTAAAACCCGCCAGGAAGCTCTGGAAATTGCTACGAAAGCCAATCTTGACCTTGTGTTAGTTGCTGCAAATGCAAAACCACCTGTTTGCCGAATCATGGACTACGGTAAGTTCCGATTTGAACAGCAGAAGAAGGAAAAAGAGGCACGTAAGAATCAAAAAATCATTAGCTTAAAAGAAGTTCGGTTGAGCCCGACAATCGATGAACATGATTTTAACACGAAGCTCCGTAATGCAATCAAATTCCTTGAAAAGGGCGATAAAGTAAAAGCTTCTATCCGCTTTAAAGGCCGTGCGATTACGCATAAAGAAATCGGACAGCGCGTGTTAGACCGTTTCTCTGAAGCTTGCGCTGAAGTAGCAACAGTAGAAACAAAACCTAAGATGGATGGACGCAGCATGTTCCTCATGCTTGCACCAAAAGTCGAAAAGTAAAGTAACAGAGGGAGGAAACATCCAATGCCAAAAATGAAAACTCACCGCGGATCTGCTAAACGTTTCAAAAAAACAGGTTCTGGTAAACTTAAACGTTCTCATGCGTACACAAGTCACTTGTTCGCTAACAAATCTACAAAGCAAAAACGTAAATTGCGTAAGAGCGCAATCGTAAGTGCTGGAGATTTCAAACGTATCAAACAACAACTTGCAAACATCAAGTAATTTGGAATAGGAATCATAGGAGGGAATTACAATGCCAAGAGTAAAAGGCGGAACTGTGTCGCGTCAGCGTCGTAAAAAGGTTCTTAAATTAGCAAAAGGTTATTTCGGTTCAAAACATAGATTATACAAAGTAGCAAACCAACAGGTGATGAAATCTGGAAACTACGCTTTCCGTGACCGTCGTCAGAAAAAACGTGACTTCCGTAAACTATGGATCACTCGTATCAATGCTGCAGCTCGTATGAACGGTCTTTCTTACAGCCGTTTAATGCATGGCCTAAAGCTTTCTGGTATCGAAGTAAACCGCAAAATGCTTGCTGATCTTGCTGTGAATGACCTAAGCGCATTCAATCAGCTTGCTGATGCTGCAAAAGCACAACTAGACAAGTAAGTCATATAAAAGATCATTCCGTCGAGGGGTGATCTTTTTTGCTCATCATGTGAGGTGAAATGAATGAATATCGCGTTGATTCTACTGCTGATTTTGGTAAATGGCTATGGTTTTTTTCTCATGGGAGAGGACAAGCGCCGGGCAAAAGCGCATAAATGGAGAATTTCAGAGGCGCACTTATGGAGTGCTGCCGTGCTTTTTGGGGCTGCTGGATCGTATCTAGGGATGCAGTATTTCCGTCATAAAACAAAGCATCCTGCCTTTCAAATGGGCATGCCTGTGTTAATCATGGTGCAGTTGATCATATTAGGATATATCAAGTTCATCTGAAAAAGGAGCAGACGCCATCAAGACGGCGTGTCTGCTCCTTTTTTTTGTTTGATTTTTTTAATGGGCTGATCCCAATCAATTTTTGTTTGAGGATAACGTTCGATAATGTTTTCCTCCAATTTTTCAAAGTCTTCTAATGTAAATTCACTTAGCTTCTCGGGTGACTCCGTCCAAACGTAAATGGAGTGGACAAACAGAGGATGATCCTTAGAAGGAACATGCTTCTCCCCTTCAAACAAGACTCCTTTATAGACGAAATTAAAATTTTTGCGCGCATTTTGCTGTTCGTCCATAAAATAAAAGCCTTCTTTTAATTGTGCTTGTTTCAGCTTTCTTCTCGGATTTGAGAAGAATTTTACCGCCATGTAGAAGATGTAGACAAGCAGTGCAACAAGAGCAAGTCTAATGAGGATTACAAACATGACAGGATGCACCTCCAATATACCGTTATCTGATGTACTACGAATGAAAAGCCCAAAAGGTTTCAACTTTTTTTAAAAAAATATTTCGTTAAACGAAAAAATATTCATAAAAAGATCGTATTGAACGAAAGAGGTTTTGTATAATAAGAATGCACCATGAAGATAAAGGAGGATAAATGGAATGACAAAGCTAGATCAAACATTAACTATGCTGAAAGACCTAACGGATGCAAAAGGGATTCCAGGAAATGAACGTGATGTCAAAAAAGTCATGCAGACATACATAGAATCATATGCAGATGAAGTCTCTAGTGACCGCCTTGGCAGCTTAATCGCTAAAAAGGAAGGAAACGCAAACGGACCTAAAATTATGCTTGCTGGTCACTTAGATGAAGTAGGATTCATGGTGACAAAAATTGATGACAAAGGCTACATTCGCTTCCAAACAGTCGGCGGCTGGTGGTCACAGGTCATGCTCGCGCAGCGTGTCACCATTGTAACGAAAAAGGGAGACATTACAGGTGTGATTGGCTCAAAGCCGCCGCACGTCTTGTCACCTGAAGCTCGGAAAAAATCGATTGAGATTACAGATATGTTTATTGATATTGGTGCATCAAGCAAAGAACAGGTAATGGAGTGGGGCGTTCTGCCTGGAGATCAAATCGTTCCTTATTTTGAATTTACAGTGATGAATGATGAAAAAATGCTCCTTGCAAAGGCATGGGACAACCGTATCGGCTGTGCAGTAGCGATTGATGTCATGAAGAACTTACACAATGCTCAGCATGAGAATATTGCTTACAGTGTTGCAACTGTACAAGAGGAGGTTGGCCTGCGTGGTGCCAAAACAGCAGCGGCTACGATCCAGCCTGATATTGGATTTGCCATTGATGTTGGTGTAGCAGGAGACACGCCAGGCATCACTGAAAAAGAAGCAACAAGCAAACTTGGCAAAGGACCAACGATTGTTGTATTTGATGCTTCGATGGTATCCCATAAAGGGCTTCGGGATTTTGTTGTCCAAACAGCGGATGAATTGAACATTCCTTACCAATATGACTCAATGCCTGGCGGTGGGACAGATGCTGGCGGTATCCATTTAACAGGTCATGGCGTGCCATCACTATCTATCGGGATACCAAGCAGATATATTCATACCCATGCAGCGATGATTCACCGGGATGATTATGAAAATGCAGTGAAGCTTTTAACAGAAGTGATCAAAAGACTTGATCAAAAAACGGTTGAGCAGATTACGTACGGTTCTTAATAGGTAAGCCTTTCCTCAGTATAGGGGAAAGGCTTTTTTATTCCATTGAATTTCCCAGGAAATGAACGTTGTTTTTTGATTACGTCAAAAGAACTGTTTTTAACAGAAGAAGAAAAAATATTCTAGTGAATAAGGCACATGTGATCTGGCCTTTATTTTTGTAAGATGAAAGCAATAAAAAGGACAGAGCCTAAAGAACGCCCTGTCAAAAGAGAGTTTATGGAAGTAGGTGAAGCTATCTTAAGAATAAACATATTATTCTTATTAGTCAACTTGGTTTTAAAAGAAAGAAAAATCAATCAATTTATGTTATATTTGTAACAAATTGTTTGTGCGAAGGGGATGGTTAAATGAATGCGGTTACAATTGTCATAGGATCTATGTGTATTTTAGCGATTGCCTATCGTCTTTATGGCACATTTATGATGGTCAAGGTATTAAAGGTGACAGACGATCATCCTACACCGGCTCACACATTAGAGGACGGGAAAGATTATGTGCCAACCAATAAATGGGTCACATTTGGGCATCACTTTGCTGCGATTGCAGCTGCCGGTCCGTTAGTGGGCCCGATTTTAGCCGCACAATTTGGGTATTTACCGGGTCTCCTTTGGCTGTTAATTGGCGCAGTGATTGGCGGAGCTGTACATGATCTTGTCGTCTTATTTGCGTCGATGCGAAAAAAGGGGAAATCATTATCAGAGGTAGCAAAGGAAGAGCTAGGACCTGTAGCAGGATTTTGTACAGGGCTTGCGATGCTGTTTATCATTACGATCACAATGGCAGGACTGTCTATGGTTGTGCTTCATGCATTAGAACGTAACCCTTGGGGGACATTTGCAGTCGGAATCACGATTCCAATTGCGATGGGGGTTGGTCTTTATTATAAAAAGACAGGCAATTTAAAACTGGCCACAACTGCGGGATTTATTTTGCTGATGGTTGGTGTATTCCTTGGGCCGAATATTCAAGGAACGGCACTTGGTGATCTTTTAACACTTGATACAAAAACGCTTGCTCTTGCCCTGCCGATCTATGCTTTTTTTGCTGCGGCATTGCCGGTTTGGCTGCTGCTCGCACCGAGGGACTATTTAAGCAGCTTTATGAAAATAGGTGTTTTTATCGCACTGATTGCCGGAATCTTTGTCGTCAATCCAACGATTCAATTCCCAGCCTTTACGGAGTTTGTGAATGGAGGAGGCCCGGTTTTAGCTGGTCCTGTCTGGCCTTTTATTTCTATTACCATTGCTTGCGGGGCCATTTCTGGTTTCCACGCATTTGTTGGGTCAGGGACAACGCCTAAGATGCTTGACCGCTGGAGCGATATGAAGCCTGTCGCGTTTGGCGCAATGCTAGTAGAATGCCTAGTTGGCATTATGGCGTTAATTGCCGCTACGGCTCTTCATCCAGGAGATTATTTTGCGATTAACAGTACGCCAGAAGTGTTCCGAACGCTCGGGATGAGTGTTGAGAATCTTCCGCAGCTGAGTAAGGAAATTGGCCTTGATTTAGAAGGAAGAACGGGTGGAGCTGTGACATTAGCTGTAGGGATGGCGTATATCTTTACGGGAATTCCGTTCTTTAGTCATTTGGCGTCTTATTTTTTCCAATTCGTCATTATGTTTGAAGCTGTCTTTATTTTAACCGCTATTGATGCTGGAACGCGTGTGGCGCGTTATTTGATTCAAGATTTCTTTGGCGAAGCATATAAACCGCTTAAACGAAATGACTGGGTACCTGGGTCGGTATTTGCAAGTGCGCTTGCGTGTTTTATGTGGGGATACTTGCTTTACTCTGGAGACATCGGGTCCATTTGGGCGCTGTTTGGGGTTTCGAATCAGTTAATGGCATCAGTCGGATTAATCATCGGGGCAACCGTTGTATTAAAAATTGCAGATAAAAGGCGATATATGCTGACTTGTTTAATTCCACTTGCCTACTTATATGTGACAGTGAATTATGCGGGCTATTGGATGGTAGCAAATGTATACCTTAATCCTGAGGCATCAGGTTACAGCGTGCTGAATGCGGTGCTGTCAATTATCATGCTGATCTTAGGATTTGTGATCATTGTGTTTGCAATTAAAAAATGGGTCGAAATTTGGCGTGATCCAGCACTTCGGATGGAAACACCGATCACTGGCTAAATGAAAAAGCCGGTTTGCTGTGATAAGCAAACCGGCTTCTTTTATTGCTGCTGATGAGGCTTTAAGCCTTGCTCTAGTGTCTCGAGGATCTCGTTCTTCTCGTTTTCTGATGCTTCTTGCCATAGCACTTCGAACAACACGCCAAGGCCTGGCAGCATTTTTTCCTCGCCGCTTTGAATGGCATCTAAAATCGTATGTTCAAGCTGCTCTTGATTATGGCCAGTGATATTTTGAATGACTGCGCCTCTTAAATTAAAATCCATTGCCCACACTCCTTTTTTGATGGTAATAGCCCTATTCTGTCTCAAAGACAGGTTTATTATGTAGTGTGCATGAGATATAATAAATTCATGATATTTAAAGGAGTTAAAATCGCTTGAAATATATAGAATCAGCTAAAAACACAAACATCAAACAGTGGAAAAAGCTCCATACGAAAAAAGAACGTACGAAAACGGGGCTGTTTCTCGTTGAGGGAATACACTTAGTTGAAGAAGCATTGAAGAGCGGAGTTGTGAAAGAATTAATGGTCACATCGCCTGATAAGCTTCCTTCTCATATCGATCCTGACATTGAACTTTATGAACTGAGCGAAGAAGCCTTTTCTGCCATGACCGAAACGGAAACGCCTCAGCACATCGCGGCGGTTTGTACAGTTCCTGTATTTGAAGAAAAGAAGTATGAACGACTTCTTCTGTTAGATGCAGTGCAGGACCCAGGAAATCTAGGCACACTCATTCGGACAGCAGATGCCGCTGGTCTTGATGCTGTAATCTTAGGTGATGGAACAGTCGATGCGTTTAACGGAAAAACGCTCCGTTCAGCACAAGGATCGCATTTCCACCTGCCAATTTTAAAGCAAACCCTTCAGCAGGCAATACAAGCATGTAAGGAGCAAGGCATACCTGTATACGGAAGCGCCTTGAAAAATGCGAAAGCGTATAGAAGCGTAACGGCAGAAGGTCCTTTTGCATTAATTGTTGGCAATGAAGGAGCAGGGATTGACCAAGAGATTCTGCAAATGACAGACCAGAATTTATATGTGCCGATGTATGGTCAGGCAGAATCATTAAATGTGGCTGTTGCAGCAGCTGTTCTCGTCTATCATTTGCGTGGATAGTGTTGCAACATGCGCTTATTTTCACTATAATGAAACTAATATTTTAAAAACCATGATAGAGGAAGATTGTTTCAAGGAGCGTCCTTATAGGGAGAATGCATCGTAGACTGAAAGTGCATTTAAGGAATGCTGAAACAGGAATTCACCTCTGGAGTTGTCACCGGGACCGCAAGCTTTGCGTAAAGGTGAACCGGATTCGTTTGATTCCGTTATGTCAATGAAGCTTATTCGCACATGCATTTGTGCTCAACAAGGGTGGTACCGCGACCACAACTCGTCCCTTCTTTTTTAGAGGGACGGGTTTTTTTATTGTCTTCAAACGATCAAACAGCCGTTTATCCAGGCGGTTTTGTATATCAAAAGGAGGATTACACTCATGCAAGAAACGTTAAAACAGCTTGAAACAGAGGCGATAGCGAAGGTTGAAGCAGCTAGCTCGCTCAAAGAAGTTAATGACATTCGTGTTCAATATTTAGGGAAAAAAGGCCCGATCACAGAGGTGCTTCGTGGAATGGGCAAGCTCTCCGCAGAAGAAAGACCGAAAATGGGCGCACTCGCAAACGAAGTAAGAGAGCAGATTGCAAATGCCATTGCTGAAAAAAATGAGCAGCTGGAAAAAGAAGAAGTGAAGAAAAAACTTGCATCTCAAACGATCGATGTCACATTGCCAGCAAGTCCAATCAAAATGGGGGCAAGACATCCATTAACGATTGTTGTCGAAGATATTGAAGATTTATTTATTGGTATGGGCTATACCGTTGAGGAAGGTCCTGAGGTAGAAACGGATTATTATAACTTTGAAGCGCTGAATCTTCCAAAGGAGCATCCAGCACGTGATATGCAGGACAGCTTCTATATTACCGAGGATACACTGATGAGAACACAAACGTCACCAGTTCAAGCACGTACACTCGAAAAATATAAAGGACAAGGTCCTGTGAAGATCATCTGCCCTGGGAAAGTATATAGACGAGACAGTGATGACGCGACTCATTCACATCAATTCATGCAGATTGAAGGCCTTGTTGTCGATCACAATATTAGCATGAGTGATCTAAAAGGAACGCTTGAGACAGTCGCAAGAAAAATGTTTGGTGAAGATCGTGAAATTAGACTCCGTCCAAGCTTTTTCCCATTCACAGAACCATCTGTCGAAGTGGATGTGTCTTGCTTTAAATGCGGCGGAAAGGGCTGTTCTGTATGTAAAGGAACAGGATGGATTGAGATTTTAGGAGCAGGGATGGTTCATCCAAATGTCCTGAAAATGAGCGGATTTGATCCAGAAACTTACCAAGGCTTTGCTTTTGGAATGGGTGTTGAACGTATTGCGATGCTAAAATACGGCATTGATGATATTCGCCATTTCTACACAAATGATATTAGATTCACAAAGCAATTCAAGCAGGACTAAGAGGAGGAAATCAACATGTTTGTTTCATATAAATGGTTAGAAGACTATGTCGATTTAGAAGGCATTCAGCCGGATGAATTAGCAGAAAAGATCACAAGAAGCGGAATTGAAGTGGAAGCCGTTGAATATAAAGGAGAAGGCATTAAAGGGGTTGTCGTTGGACATGTCATTGAGCGTGAACAGCACCCAAATGCGGATAAATTAAACAAATGTCTTGTTGATATCGGCGAAGACGCTCCAGTGCAAATTATTTGCGGGGCTCCGAATGTGGATAAAGGACAATATGTGGCCGTCGCAACGGTTGACGCAGTCCTTCCAGGGAACTTTAAAATTAAAAAAGCAAAGCTGCGCGGCGAAGAGTCTCATGGCATGATTTGTTCTCTGCAAGAATTAGGCGTAGAAAGCAAACTCGTACCAAAGGAATATGCAGAAGGCATTTTTGTTTTCCCAAATGACGTCAAACCCGGAGATGATGCCCTTCAGGCACTTCAATTAGACGATGCGGTACTTGAGCTTGGTTTAACACCAAACCGTGCGGATGCCCTGAATATGCTCGGTGTGGCTTATGAGGTTGCAGCCATTTTAGGGAGAGACATCAAACTTCCTGATACAGCACATGACACCTCTTCAGAAAAAGCAGCAGACTATATCTCTGTGAAAATTGAGGATCAAGAAGCAAATCCACTTTATGCAGCGAAGGTCATTAAAAATGTAAAGGTTGGCCCAGCACCGCTTTGGATTCAAACAAGATTGATGAATGCAGGCATTCGACCAATTAACAACGTCGTCGATATTACAAACTTTGTACTGCTTGAATACGGTCAGCCGCTTCATGCATTTGATTATGACTGCTTTGGTTCAAAGCAGGTGGTCGTACGTAAAGCGTCTGATAGCGAAATCATTCAAACACTGGATGAACAAGAACGTACATTGTCATCAAAGCATCTAGTGATCACTAATGGGACGAAAGCGCACGCTGTAGCAGGCGTCATGGGCGGTCTTGAATCTGAGGTGCGTGATAAGACGACAACGATTCTTTTAGAAGCGGCATATTTCAACGGTCAAACGGTCCGTCAAGCATCTAGAGACTTAGGGCTTCGCAGTGAATCAAGCACACGATTTGAAAAAGGACTTGACCCGCAGCGTACAAAACCTGCAGCCGAAAGAGCAGCGCAATTGATCAGTCTCTATGCAGGTGGTGAAGTGCTAAGCGGGACTGTGGAGGAAAACCACCTTGAAGCAAGTATGAATGTCATCCACGTATCAACTGAGCGTGTGAATAAGGTGCTTGGCATGAGCATTTCAAAAAAAGATATGATGCAAATTTTCAACAAACTTGGTTTTACAGTGGGCGAATCAAATGACGTTCTTGTCGTAACGGTTCCTTCTCGTAGAATGGATATCACGATTGAAGAAGACCTCATTGAAGAAGTTGCCAGATTATACGGCTATGATAATATTCCGTCTACACTGCCTGCGACAGCTGGTACAGTTGGCGGTCTCACGCCGTACCAAGTGAAGCGCAGGAAGGTCAGACGTTTCTTAGAAGGCGCAGGTCTTTCTCAAGCGATCACGTATTCATTGACAAATCAGCATAAGTCTACAGCTTTTGCACTGAATCCAGCTTATAAAACGAGACTTTCCCTGCCAATGAGTGAAGAACGAAGTGTGCTCAGACAAAGTCTACTGCCAAACTTACTGGATTCTGTTGCATATAACTTGGCAAGACAAGCTGATTCCTTTGGTTTTTATGAAACGGGTTCTGTGTTCTTAGCAGAAGCTGAAGGAGAAAAACCAGTGGAAAAAGAGCATGTCGCTGGTGCGCTGACAGGCTTATGGCACAAAAATCTTTGGCAGGGCGAGAAAAAAGCCGTCGATTTTTATGTAGCAAAAGGAATTGCTGAAGGTCTGTTCGAAAAGCTTGGTGTATCAGACCAAATCACATATGTTCAAGCAGAACGTGAGGGTCTTCACCCAGGCCGTACAGCAGATGTTCATTTAAATGGAAAAGTGATTGGGTTTGTTGCTGCTCTCCATCCAGTCATTGAAAAGGAATTAGATTTAAAAGAAACATATGTCTTCGAGTTTGATTTAACAGATGTGATGACGTCTGAATCGAAGGATATGAAATATACAGCGATTCCGAGATTCCCTGCTGTGACAAGAGATATTGCACTTGTTGTAGATCAGCATATCTCAAGCGGACAGCTGGAGCGGGTCATCTATGAGGCAGGCGGGGATTTATTGACAGACCTATCCGTCTTTGATGTGTATGAGGGTGAACATATGGAAGAAGGCAAAAAATCCGTTGCATTCTCTCTCCAATATTTAAATCCGGAGCAAACATTGACAGAGGAAGAAGTGACGGCTGTTCATACAAAAGTATTGAAAGCATTAGAAGATACGTATCAAGCCGTCTTGCGCGGTTAAAGAAAAAAAGAGCTATGGCCTTATGGGCCTTAGCTCTTTTTTATAACCATTTTTTCGCTTTTTGTGTGTTGGCAAAATGCAGCTTTGTAAATTGACGTAAAGCATCTTCGCCGTGCAGCTTGATGAGCTTCGCTGCCGCCTTGTCCACATGAGGACCGGCTCCTTTTGGAATGTCAAAGCCTGCTGCTTTTGACAACTTATCCATTTCAATTAAAAAGGCGTACCTTGCAATAATGGAAGCCGCAGCAACTGACAAATGAATGCCTTCTGCTTTCGTGCTAAAGTACGTCCGCTCCCGAATGATTTTTTTCCCTGCAAGATGCTTGAAATAAATGCCCGGTTCTGCAAATTGGTCAATCAAAATAGCTTCGGGCTGCTTCCCGTCTAGTTTTTCTAGCACAGAGGTAATGACTTGGTTATGAAGCAGCGCCTTCATTTTTCCTTGACTCATGCCCTTTTCCTGCATCGCATTGTACTTTTCATTTCGGAGCACGAGAAGGCTGAACGGAATGGTTTTGATGAGATCTTTGGCAATATTGATAATCTGCGGGTCCTTTAGACCTTTTGAGTCTTTTACGCCAAGCTCTTTCATGAGAGCAAGCTGGCTTGCATCAACATAGGCGGCACAGACCGTCATTGGTCCAAAATAATCACCTGTTCCTACTTCATCTGAACCGATGACGGACATAGAAGCAATTCCTGACGGCGGACTGTATTTTGTGACAGCAGGTGCTTTTTGACTTTTCGTATCAGCTGCTTTTAAATGGCTGAATTGACTGGCTTCAGCTTCTGCCTTTTGTCCTTGAAACAGCACTTTTCCAGATCGATAGGCTGTAATCGTACAGCCAGGAACCTTTGCTTGAAAAAGGGCGCCTGGTGGTAAAGTATCAGTTAAGTGGTGCGCATACGCGCTCTTCATCTTTTTAAGGTCTTCTGATGTTGCTTTTAAGACGGATTGGGGCACAGTGGATAACTCCTTTTTACCTTGATATCATTGATTTCTAAAGTGTACCATAACAGGGAAGGGCTCGTCTTTCCATTCAATGTCTAAACATGTTATGATAGAGACTAGGATTCTCGTGGAATGGAGGAGAAACGTTGTCTGACGGCGGTAAAACGAAAACAACAGTTGAGATTTACGGACAGTCCTATACGATCATCGGTCAAGAAACGAAGATGCATATGCGACACGTTGCTTCAATTGTTGATGATAAAATGAGAGAAATAAATGAAAAAAATCCATACCTTGATATAAACAAATTAGCTGTACTGACAGCAGTCAATGTCGTCCACGACTACTTGAAATTAAAAGAGCAATACGAAAAACTAGAGATTCAGCTTAAAGAAAAGGAATGAAATTACCGTGATCGATATCATCATTTTGTTTTTGCTTCTTATGGGAACGCTTGTCGGTCTAAAACGTGGGTTTATTCTTCAATTGATTAAATTGATCAGCTTTGTTGTTTCTATCTTAGTGGCTTCCATGTTTTATCAGTCACTTGCACCACAGCTTACGTGGATTCCAGCGCCTAATTTTAGCGGCGGTCAAGCGCAGCTCGCTTTCTTTAGTGGGAATCTAGAAACAGCTTATTATAATACCATTGCGTTTATCATTCTGTTTATCTTGACCAAAATCCTGCTCGCCATCATTGGCGGATTGCTCACAACCATTGCAAGTATACCTGTGATTAAGCAGGTCAACAAACTGCTTGGCGGTGTTTTAGGATTTCTTGAAACCTATCTATTTGTGTTTATTCTCTTGTTTGTCGCTGCATTACTTCCAGTCGATGCACTGCAAACAATGATGAGCAAATCCATATTAGCAGATGTGATCGTAGGCAACACCCCTTATCTGTCCAGTCTTGTCAAAGACTTATGGACGACGTATGGAGTTTAAAAACTTCTCCTTTCTTGGAGAAGTTTTTTCTCATTCCATGACAGAAAGTTGTAGGATGAAGGAAAAGTTTGTATATTTATAAAGGAAGATGCCAAAGCGGCTGGAGGATGAGAGATGAATAAAAAAGATATTATCAAACTTCTTGAAACAATTGCAGTATATATGGAGCTGAAAGGAGATAATCCTTTTAAGATTTCTGCCTTTCGTAAAGCAGCAGCGGCACTGGAACAAGATGACCGCAGCCTTTCTCAAATAGATGATCTATTAGCATTACCCGGCATTGGAAAAGGAACCTTTGCTGTGATCACTGAGTATATTGAAAAAGGACAATCAGAAACACTCGAACAATTAAAAAAGGAAGTGCCTGAAGGACTTGTCCCGCTCTTAAAATTACCAGGACTTGGCGGGAAGAAGATCGCTAAGCTTTACCAAGAGCTTGGCGTCCACGATGCACAGTCGCTAAGAGAAGCATGCGAAGCGGAAAAGGTACAAGCACTTGCTGGCTTTGGCAAAAAAACAGAAGAAAAGATTCTCGCGGCTCTTGAGGAAGCGGGAAAGCAGCCGGAACGACTGCCAATTGGCTTTGCATTAGATGTGGCAGAGCGGATTGATCATGCGCTTGAAGAGACGAAAGGTATCATCCGTTTTTCAAGAGCTGGCAGTTTAAGACGTGCACGTGAAACCGTGAAAGATTTAGATTATATCATTGCGACAGATGATCCTGAGCAAGTCAGAGAGCAGCTCGTTGCACTTGATGATGTGAAAGATGTCATCGCAAGCGGTGATACGAAGGTATCTGTCATTCTTGCCCTTGATTTTGAGATCAGTGTGGACTTCCGGCTTGTGACATCAGACCAATTCGCGACTACGCTGCACCATTTCACTGGATCAAAAGATCACAATATTCGAATGCGTCAGCTTGCGAAGGAACGCGGAGAGCGCATTAGCGAATATGGTGTGGAAACGATTGAAACTGGAGAAGTGAAAACGTTTGAAGACGAGAGCGCTTTTTATGCGCATTTTCAACTTCCGCTCATTCCGCCAGAAATTCGTGAAACCGGAGCGGAGATTGATACGTATAAAGAAAGTATGCAGTTTGTAGAACTGAAAGATATCAAAGGCGACCTTCATATGCACTCGACATGGAGTGACGGAGCATTCTCTATTCGTGAAATGGCGGAAGCATGTATCGCAAAAGGCTATGAATACATGGCCATTACAGACCACTCGCAATATTTAAAAGTAGCCAACGGTTTAACAAAAGAACGTTTGCGTCTGCAAGCTAAAGAAATTGACAAGCTTAATCAGGAATTCGAGCATTTTCACATTTTCAAAGGGGTCGAAATGGATATCCTGCCGGATGGATCGTTAGATTATGATGATGACTTTTTAAAAGACATGGATTTTGTCATTGCGTCTATTCATTCTAGCTTCTCTCAGCCGGAGGAAGTCATTATGGAACGCCTTGAAAATGCCTTGCGAAATCAGCATGTCGATTTAATTGCACATCCAACAGGCCGTTTGATCGGCAGACGGGATGGCTATGCCCTAAATATAGATCAGCTCATAGAGCTTGCGAAGAAAACGGGCACTGCACTTGAGCTCAACAGTAATCCGTCAAGACTTGATTTGAAAACAGAGCATTTAATGAAAGCAAATGAAGCGGGTGTGAACATCATGATCAATACAGATGCGCACAACATCGCCATGCTGGAACATATGGAAGTCGGTGTAACAGCTGCAAGAAAAGGCTGGACACCAAAAGCAAATGTCGTGAATACTTTTACTCTAAACGAGATCAAAAAGTTTTTAACGCGTGACAGGTAGTCGTTAGGAGGCTGGACCATGCTGCAACAAAAAGTGTTAGCATCATTAGAATTTCATAAAGTAAAAGAAAAAGTGATGTCCTATACCGCATCCACATTAGGAAAAGAAAGAGCGCAGGATTTAACACCTCTGACGGATATAGAAACCATTCAGCATTTGCTGGAAGAGGTAGCAGAAGCACAAGATGTGATTCGCTTAAAGGGGTCTGCGCCATTTGGCGGGTTAACGGATATTAGACGCGCAGTTAAACGGGCAGAAATCGGCAGTACATTAAGCCCATCTGAGCTGATGGAAATCGCAGGACTATTATATGCGGTGAAAAATATGAAGCACTTTCTCACGTCCATGTATGAAGATGGAGTAGACATACCGCGCCTTCATACATATGCTGAGACGCTGATATTACTGCCTGAAATCAGAAAAGAAATCGAAAGCTGTATTGGTGATAATGGAGAAGTGCTTGATCATGCAACCCCTGCACTTCGTTCATTGCGCATTCAATTACGCTCACTAGAATCAAAGGTTCGTGATAAATTAGAATCGATGATTCGTTCACAATCGGCTTCGAAAATGCTGTCAGACACAATTGTCACCATTCGTAATGATCGGTTTGTTATTCCGGTGAAACAAGAGTACCGCTCGAATTACGGCGGAATTGTTCATGACCAATCATCATCTGGGGCAACACTTTTTATTGAGCCGCAAGTGGTCGTGGATGTAAATAACACCTTGCAGCAAACCCGTTTAAAAGAGAAGCAAGAGGTTGAAAAGATCCTCCAAATGCTGACAGAGAGCGTGTCAGAGCACATTGGGGAACTGCTTCACAATGTAAAGGAGCTGCAGACGCTAGATTTTATTTTTGCTAAAGCTAAATATGCAAAGGCAGAAAAAGCCACAAAGCCTGCTGTGAATGATCAAGGAGAGATCTATTTAAAACGAGCAAGACATCCTCTATTGCCTCGGGATCAAGTTGTCGCAAATGATATTGAGCTCGGCAAAGATTTTTCAACGATCGTGATCACTGGACCAAATACAGGGGGGAAGACAGTTACTTTAAAAACGCTGGGTCTTCTGACGCTGATGACACAGGCGGGCCTCCATATTCCAGTTGAAGAAGGCTCTGAAGTGGCTGTGTTCGACCAAGTCTTTGCTGATATTGGAGACGAACAGTCCATTGAACAAAGCTTGAGTACGTTCTCATCTCATATGGTCAATATTGTAGATATCTTAAAGCATTTGACATCTAACTCACTCGTGTTATTTGATGAATTAGGGGCAGGAACAGACCCAGCTGAAGGTGCGGCACTTGCGATGAGCATTTTAGATGAAGTGCATCAAACGAATGCACGCGTCATCGCAACGACTCATTATCCCGAGCTGAAGGCATATGGGTATAACCGGGAAGGCGTCACGAATGCAAGCGTGGAGTTTGACATTGAAACTTTATCACCAACGTACCGCCTGCTCATCGGTGTGCCTGGACGAAGTAACGCATTTGAAATTTCCAAACGTCTTGGTTTGCCTGACCACCTCATAGACCGGGCAAAAGCAGATATGCATGCAGAGCATAATGAAGTAGACCAAATGATTGCGTCATTAGAAGATAGCAAGAAACAAGCAGAAGAAGAACTGCATGAGACAGAAGTCTATAGAAAAGAAGCAGAAAAGCTTCATAAAGAATTGCAAAGACAAATTCTTGAATGGAATGAGCAAAAGGACAAACTGCTCGAAGAAGCTGAACATAAAGCGAAAGAGAAAATTGAACAAGCATCAAAAGAAGCAGAAGATATCATTCAAGAGCTCCGTTCGATAAAAAGTGAACACCGCTCATTCAAAGAGCATGAACTTATCGATGCGCGAAAGCGTCTTGAAGAAGCTGTTCCTGAGTTTGACAGGAAAAAGAAGCCAGAGCCAGCGAAAAAAGCAGTAAGACAGCTGAAGTCAGGCGACGAAGTCAAAGTGATCACCTTCGGGCAAAAAGGAACGCTGCTTGAACAAACAGGTGACAAAGAATGGAGTGTCCAAATGGGCATTCTGAAAATGAAAGTAAAAGAAAAAGACATGGAATTTATCAAATCAGCACCTGAATTTAAGCAAGAAAAAGCCATCACGGCAGTCAAAGGGAAAGACTATCATGTCTCGCTTGAGCTCGATTTAAGAGGAGAGCGTTATGAAAATGCCTTAAGCAGAGTCGAAAAATATTTAGATGATGCTGTATTAGCTGGTTATCCGCGCGTGTCGATTATTCACGGAAAAGGAACTGGCGCCCTCAGAAAAGGGGTTCAGGAATTACTGAAACAGCACCGAAGTGTGAAAAATGCTCGTTTTGGCGAACAAGGTGAGGGAGGATCAGGCGTCACCATCGTCGAATTAAAGTAAAAAGGAGAAAACGCATGAAAGCCTTTTGGGAAAATGAACTTGTGGAAATTGCCGCCTATTACAGCGTGGCCGTCCTATGTCTCGTCTTATTTCTAACCATTTTTGAACTCGTCACCTCCTATAAAAACTGGGAAGAGATCCAGCGGGGGAACTTAGCTGTTGCTATGGCAACAGGCGGGAAGATCTTTGGGATTGCGAATGTGTTTCAGCATTCCATCGCACAGCACAATTCCCTTCTTCAAATGGTTGGATGGGGCGTATATGGCTTTGTGATGCTGCTTGTCAGCTATTTCATTTTTGAATTTTTAACACCGCGATTTAAAGTAGACAAAGAGATTGAAAATGATAATAGAGCGGTCGGGTTTATTTCACTCATCATTTCAGTTGGGCTGTCTTACGTAGTAGCAGCCGGCATTTAAGGAGACGACATGGAAAAGCTAGCAAAAGTATTAATCGTAGTTGCCTGCACTTTTGCGGTCATTGGTGCCGTTTATCTGTTCCTGTGAAATGAAGAAAACAACGTTAGAGAGCTGTCAGGGAACCCCTTGGCAGCTTTTATCTCATCAAAGGCGGCGAATGACATGAAGCACATTCTGCAAAAAGGCGAACTAATCAAGCGCATTGATACTTGTCTTCAAATGACATCCCTTCCAAGAGACATATACGAACCGTATATTGCACGTCCATTTCAAACGTCAGGATTTTTTGATGATTTGAGTCCCTATATTCAGATCGATTCAAGTGGTTATTTCCTCATTCAATATGAACGAGGGATGAAAATGCTGCATAAAAGAACAAAAGTGGCGGATGAAGTCATTTACTGGATTTTAGAAGACATCATTTTTCTCACGGTTTACATTGACATGATGAGGAAGCATCAAGTCGACAACATCCAGACGCATTTACCGAATGACCCTAGTATCCATCAACAGATCGTGGAAAGAGTCAACGAGTCATTTCGTGCAATCGGCGGTTTATATGAACAGTGGCATCATGAAGGAAAAAGAGCCTCTATAGAAACACCGGCGAAAAAGTAAACGTGTGCAATTGAACCAAGCTCTATTAGAAAAAAGCAAACTGTCCTAAGGAAAAGTTTGCTATAATAAAATAGTACGAAAGTTCAGGAAGGAGGGTTTTTATGCAGTCAGATAAACGTTGGCTTCTGCATTACCCGAATCAAATTCCCCACGAACTCACCATCCCAAATGAAACATTACAATCTTACTTATTCAGCTCCGCAGAGGCTGCACCTGAGCATACAGCCATTCATTTTCTAGGAAAGAACATCACCTATGAACAGCTGCAAAAAGACGTATTGAAACTAGCCAGTCATCTGATGAAAATTGGCGTAAAAAAAGGCGACAGAGTAGCGATCATGCTGCCGAACTGCCCTCAATCGGTCATTTCTTATTATGCTGTTTTAATAGCAGGCGGCATCATTGTTCAAACAAACC
This sequence comes from Bacillus sp. GBSW19, assembly GCF_002998655.1. Classification (NCBI taxonomy): domain Bacteria; kingdom Bacillati; phylum Bacillota; class Bacilli; order Caryophanales; family Bacillaceae; genus Bacillus; species Bacillus sp. GBSW19. The sequence continues at coordinate 1,623,378 of NZ_PVRF01000001.1, read as the reverse complement.
CGCTTTATACGGAGAAAGAACTGGAATATCAAATGGAGGACAGCGGCGCCAAAGTGCTGATCACGCTAGATCTGTTGTATCCAAAGGCTTATAAAATGAAAGCGCTGACAAGTATGGAACACTTAATCATTACCAAACTACAAGATTATTTACCATTCCCGAAAAACATACTGTTTCCTATTGTGCAAAGAAGAAAAAATAAAATGGTCATCCAAGTGGAGAAAAATGACACCATTCATCACTTCTCGCAGATCACGAAAGAATCGGCAGGTGAACAGCAAATTCCCGCACTTGCCTTTGAGCCGAAAGAGGATGTCGCTGTTTTGCAATATACCGGCGGAACGACCGGTTTACCAAAAGGGGTCATGCTCACACATGAAAATATTTTAGCGAATACTGAAATGTGCGCTTCCTGGATGTACAAAACGACCAGGGGGAAAGAACGCATCCTCGGCATCATTCCGTTTTTTCATGTCTACGGAATGACGACCGTCTTAAACCTTGCTGTCAAAGAAGGGCATCAATTGATTCTTCTTCCACGCTTTGATGTCGCAGATACCCTCAAAACGATTGAAAAACAGAAACCGACGCTATTTCCAGGCGCACCAACAATGTATATCGCCTTGCTGCATCATCCGAACATTGAAAAGTATGACCTGTCGTCCATCACTGCATGTCTAAGCGGCTCAGCGGCACTTCCTGTAGAAGTCAAACAAAGCTTTGAAAAATTAACAGGAGGACGCTTAGTGGAAGGGTATGGACTTTCAGAAACCTCACCCGTCACCCATGCTAACTTTTTATGGGGAGCGAACAAAACAGGCAGCATTGGCTGTCCGTGGCCTAATACAGATGCCGGTATTTATTGCGAGGAAACTGGAGGCCTAAAAGAACCATATGAGCATGGAGAAATCATTGTCAAAGGGCCGCAGATCATGAAGGGATACTGGAATCAGCCAGAGGAGACAGCGGCTGTATTACGAGATGGCTGGTTTTTCACCGGAGATATAGGGTATATGGATGAGGACGGTTTTTTCTATATCGTCGACCGGAAAAAAGATGTCATCATAGCGAGCGGCTATAATATTTACCCAAGAGAGGTCGAAGAAGCCCTTTATGAGCATGAGCTTGTACAAGAAGTCGTCGTCGCAGGTATTCCAGATCCGTACAGAGGAGAAACAGTGAAAGCATTTATTGTGCCGAAAAAGGATGCCTACTTAACAGAGGACGAACTTGATCGCTTTGTCAGGACGAGAATTGCCTCATTTAAAGTACCACGCGTGTATGAATTTAAAGAATCACTGCCTAAAACAGCCGTCGGGAAGATTTTGCGCAGAGTATTAATTGAAGAAGAAAAAAGAAAGCACGCTTCTTCATCTGAAACGCCTGCCGATCAACCGAAAACATAACGGTCTGCATCATCCGGTCCACCGGCCGGATGATTTGAATGTTGACCGCCTGCTCTGTTATGCTAAAGGTGGAAAAGAAACAAGAAGATCACTTGACAAATCGCCCGTTTCTTTTTAACATGAAGTTATGAATGAATACTCATTCAATTTAGAAAGGGACGAAGCACATTGAAGCAGAAAAGACCGAAGTACATGCAAATTATTGATGCAGCAGTTGTGGTGATTGCAGAGAACGGCTATCATCAATCACAAGTTTCAAAGATTGCGAAACAAGCAGGGGTAGCAGACGGAACCATTTATCTTTATTTCAAAAATAAAGAGGATATTTTGATCTCATTGTTCAAAGAAAAAATGGGACAATTCATCGAACGGATGGAAACAGATATTCAAAAGAAACCGTCGGCGAAAGAAAAGCTTTTACTGCTCATTGAGGAGCATTTTCGTATGCTTGCGCAAAATCATCATTTGGCTCTTGTGACACAGCTCGAACTCAGGCAGTCAAACCTTGAGCTGCGGCAAAAAATCAATGAGGTGCTGAAAGGGTATTTAAATATGCTCGAGTCGATTTTAGCAGAAGGAAAGAAAACAGGAGAATTTAGACAAAATCTAGATGTCCGCTTAGCGAGACAAATGGTATTTGGGACGATTGATGAGACCGCTACAACATGGGTCATGAATGATCAAAAATATGATCTTCCTGCACTCGCAGAAAACGTACGTGATCTACTCTTAAACGGAATACATCAATCTTAAAGACATTTTGAAAAAGGATGATTGACATGGAAAAGATACTCACCTTACATCATGAAGGACAGACAGCACTTATTACGATTCAGCATCCACCAGCAAACGCCTTATCTTCTCAGCTGCTCACCGAGCTAAATGACATGTTTGACCAGCTCGAACAAAATGAAGAAGTAAGAGCCATTGTGATCCACGGAGAAGGAAGATTTTTCTCAGCAGGTGCTGATATTAAGGAATTTACGACGTTACAGGAAGAGTCTGACTATTCAAGCCTTGCAGACAGAGGGCAGCAGGTCTTTGAACGGATAGAGCAATGTCCAAAACCAGTCATTGCCTCGATTCACGGAGCTGCATTAGGCGGGGGCCTTGAGCTTGCAATGTCTTGTGATATCCGAATCGCAACAAAAGATGCGAAGCTTGGACTGCCGGAACTAAACCTCGGCATCATTCCAGGATTCGGCGGCACGCAGCGCCTGCCGCGCTATGTTGGTTCGGCTAAAGCTCTGGAAATGATGGGTACAGCTGAACCGATTACAGGTGAAGAAGCATTCGCCTGCGGACTTGTTTCAAAGCTGGCAGAAACAGAGGAAGAGGCGCTTGAAGAAGCCAAAACACTTGCGGCAAAATTTGCAACGAAAAGCCCAAAATCACTCGAGTATGTGCTGGATTTATTGAACGCAACAAAATTGTATTCATATGATGGCGGAATGAAACTGGAAGCCAAAAAGTTCGGTGAGATTTTCCAATCGAATGATGCCAAAGAAGGTATCCAAGCCTTTATCGAAAAGCGCAAACCGAATTTTAAAGGGGAATAAGGGATTAGAACGACACAAGGGGGAGAAATGGATGAATATATTTGTTTTGATGAAGCGTACGTTTGACACGGAAGAGAAGATTTCCATTCAGTCTGGTGCAATTCAAGAAGATGGAGCAGAGTTCATTATTAATCCTTATGACGAGTACGCCATAGAAGAAGCCATCCAGCTTCGTGACGAGCACGGGGGAGAAGTGACCGTTGTGACAGTTGGCAGTGAGGATGCGGAGAAGCAGCTGAGAACAGCGCTCGCTATGGGCTGCGATCAAGCCGTTTTATTAAATGTGGAAGACGACTTAGAAGAGTGGGATCAATATTCAGCTTCTACGATTCTTTACCACTATTTAAAAGACAAAGAGGCTTCCTTAATTTTAGCAGGGAATGTGGCAATTGACGGGGGCTCTGGACAGGTTGCCCCGCGTCTTGCTGAATTACTTGGCTTTTCATATGTCACAACGATTACAAGTATTCAAATTGACGGAGGCTCTGCTTCGATTGAACGAGATGCGGAAGGTGACGTGGAAGTCATTTCTGCCGAGCTCCCGCTTGTCGTCACTGCCCAGCAAGGACTCAATGAGCCTCGCTATCCATCATTACCAGGCATTATGAAGGCAAAGAAAAAGCCTTTAGAAGAAGTGGAACTTGATGATTTAGATCTTGATGAAGACGATGTGCCATATAAAATCAAAACAATTGAACGTTTCTTACCGGAGAAAAAAGAGGGTGGCAAGGTGCTCAGCGGTGAGCTTCAGGATCAAGTCAAAGAACTGACAGATCTACTAAGAAACGAAGCAAAGGTCATCTAAACATCCGCTTTACGATATCACGAGAACAAGGGGGAACTTGAAAGATGAGTAAAAAAGTTGTTGTACTTGGAGAAAGTCGTGACGGTAAATTAAGAAATGTGACATTTGAAGCCATTGCTGCCGCTCATCAAGTGGCAGATGGCGGTGAAGTCATTGGCGTGTTAATAGGGGAAGACGTCAAAGACCTAGCGAATGAACTGCTTTACTATGGAGCGGATCATGTCATGATTGTGGAGCATCCGCACCTTTCATACTATACATCAGATGGTTTTGCGCAGGCGCTTCAAGCGATATTAGATCAGGTTGACCCAGATGCCGTACTCTTTGGCCATACGTCTATCGGAAAAGACTTGTCGCCGAAAATAGCTGCACGCTTGCAGACTGGCCTAATTTCAGATGCGATTGATGTAAGCGTTACCGGAGAACACCTCGTTTTCACTAGACCGATTTACTCTGGTAAAGCCTTCGAAAAAGTGATTTCAACAGATCGTCTGCTTTTGGCGACCATACGGCCAAACAACGTGGCACCTCTTGAGCGGGATGCCTCACGAAGCGGAGACATTACACCCGTTTCTGTCGATATTCAGAACCTGCGAACGATTGTGAAGGAAGTCATTAAAAAAACGTCAGAAGGTGTAGATTTATCTGAAGCAAAGGTCATCGTCGCCGGGGGACGCGGGGTCAAGAGCAAGGAAGGGTTTGAACCACTGAATGAACTCGCCGAAACGCTGGGCGCAGCAGTCGGTGCCTCGCGTGGCGCCTGTGATGCAGACTACTGTGATTATGCCCTGCAAATTGGGCAAACAGGTAAGGTCGTCACACCTGATCTCTATATTGCGTGCGGGATATCAGGGGCGATTCAGCATTTAGCCGGAATGTCTAACAGTAAAGTCATTGTGGCGATTAACAAAGACCCAGAAGCCGAGATCTTCAAAATTGCCGATTATGGAATCGTCGGTGATTTGTTTGAAGTGGTACCGCTTTTGAATGAAGAGTTAAAAAAGATGAATATCCACTCGTAACGCTCATACACTCAGAATGCCTAGGTATTCTGGGTTTTTTTGTATGTAATCAATAAACAAAGGAGCGGTTGACAAGTGAAGGGGACAGTAAAAGTCAATGACGTGATCGGACGTATTTCTAAACACATCTATGGACACTTTCAAGAGCATTTAGGAAGAGGGATTTATGACGGGATTTGGGTAGGAAAAGATTCAGCGATTGATCATATTGAGGGGATTCGTACGGATGTGCTAAAGGCTCTTCAAGCATTACATATTCCGGTGCTTAGGTGGCCAGGCGGTTGCTTCGCAGACGAGTATCATTGGGCAAATGGTGTAGGTGATCTCAGTGAACGAAAACCGATGGTGAACACTCATTGGGGCGGCACGGTTGAATCCAATGCATTTGGTACGCATGAATTTATGAAATTGTGTGAGCTGCTTGAATGTGAGCCTTATATTTGCGGGAATGTGGGAAGCGGGTCTGTTCAAGAATTAGCAGAATGGGTCGAGTATATTACATTTCCAAAGGGAACACCTATGTCTGATTGGCGTATTCAAAATGGAAAACAAGAACCTTGGAAGCTGACCTATGTTGGTGTAGGCAATGAAAGCTGGGGCTGCGGCGGGAATATGACGCCTGAATACTATGCTGATTTATATAAACGTTATCAAACGTATGTGAGAGAGTTTGCGGGTCAGACGATATACAAAATCGCGTGCGGCGCAAATTCAAATGACGTGAATTGGACAAAAGTATTAATGGAGCGGGCCGCACCTTGGATGGATGGACTCAGTTTGCATTACTACACTGTACCCGGTACATGGGAGAAAAAAGGGTCAGCGACTGAATTTGATGAGGATGAATGGTTTATCACGTTGAAAAAAGCCTATGAGATGGAACGGCTTGTCGTGGATCATGGAGAGATCATGGATCGTTATGATCCAGACAAGCGAATCGGGATGATTATTGATGAATGGGGAACATGGTATGACCCAGAGCCAGGGACAAATCCTGGGTTTTTGTATCAGCAGAACACACTAAGAGACGCCCTTGTTTGTGCTCTGCATTTTCATATATTTCATCGTCATTGCCAGCGGATTCATATGGCGAATATTGCCCAGACGGTCAATGTTCTGCAAGCAATGGTGTTAACGGAAGACGAAAAGATGCTCCTAACGCCTACGTATCATGTGTTTCACATGTTTCAAGTGCATCAAGAGGAAGAAGCACTTGAAGTGGAGTTTGTGTCAACGCCTTATGAACGCAGAGGAGAAAAAATACCTCAGGTTAGTGTGTCAGCTTCGCGTTCGTCAGATAAGATGCATATTAGCTTCTGTCACCTGAATCCGCATGAACAAAACGAAGTATCCCTTGCCATTGAAGGTTTGGATGCTCAAACGAAAGTCACGGGCCGCGTGCTGACAGCGGACCGCATGAATGCGCACAACACATTTGACGATCCTCATGCTGTCCAGCCAGAAGAGTTTCAGCAATTTGCTGTAAAACCCGGTGAATTGACCATAGATCTGCCGCCAATGTCGGTGGTGATGATCACGGTCGATCTGGCTTGATCGCATATTTAGATGTTTGATGAGCAGGATGTTGGGGCATCATACATTGTAAATGAAGCGGAAAGGGAGTTATTTATATGCTTAGAACGATTCTCATGATTATCGGTGCAATTGTTGTCATTGGTGCGATTGTACGGTTTGTTTTTTAATTCATTTCATAAAAAATGATTCGTAAGCATTTCATTCGCAAGTCACATTGGTAGATGCTATACTAAAAAGCATAATTTACATTGGAGGAATGAATAATGGCAATCGTAAAAGCGACTGACGCAACATTTTCACAAGAAACTGCAGAAGGTGTTGTTCTTGCGGACTTTTGGGCACCATGGTGCGGACCATGTAAAATGATTGCTCCAGTTCTTGAAGAACTTGATCAAGAAATGGGCGACAAAATGAAAATTGTAAAAATTGATGTAGACGATAACCAAGAAACTGCTGGTAAATACGGCGTGATGAGTATCCCAACACTTCTTGTTTTAAAAGACGGTGAAGTGGTAGAAACATCTGTTGGTTTCAAACCAAAAGAAGCACTTGCTGAACTTGTCAACAAACATCTATAAACCTGTCTATGCCCGAGCGGCATACTCACTGAAGCGGTTCTCGTAAAGACGAGAGCCGCTTTTCTTTCAACATGGTATAAAACAAATGTTCGTGATACACTAGAAGGAGTGAAAGAGGAAAACAAGGACGGATGAAAATATGAACAAACTGATCAAAGAAAAGCTATCGGTCTTGCCAGATCAACCAGGCTGCTACTTAATGAAAGATCGACAAAATACAGTCATTTATGTGGGAAAGGCAAAGGTCTTAAAAAATAGAGTGCGCTCTTATTTCACGGGATCTCATGACGCCAAAACGCAGCGGCTTGTCAGTGAAATTGAGGACTTTGAATACATTGTCACCTCTTCTAATATCGAGGCACTCATTTTAGAGCTGAATTTAATCAAAAAATACGACCCAAAATACAACGTCATGCTTAAGGATGACAAAACGTATCCTTTTATTAAAATTACTAATGAACGGCATCCTAAGCTGATCGTCACCCGCAATGTGAAAAAGGACAAAGGGAAATATTTCGGACCATACCCGAACGTACAAGCAGCCAGAGAAACGAAGAAGCTACTCGACCGTTTATATCCACTGAGAAAATGTGCAACCCTTCCTGATCGCGTCTGTCTATATTATCATCTTGGACAATGTCTCGCGCCGTGCGTATATGACATTTCTGAAGAAACGAATAAGCAGCTCGTGGACGAAATCACAAGGTTTCTAAACGGAGGGCATCAGCAAATCAAAAAAGAACTAAACGAAAAGATGCAGGAAGCCGCCGAACAATTAGAGTTTGAACGGGCAAAAGAACTGAGAGACCAAATCGCTTACATCGACTCAACGATGGAAAAGCAGAAAATGACGATGAGCGATTTATCAGATCGAGATGTCTTTGCATATGCCTATGACAAGGGCTGGATGTGTGTCCAGGTCTTCTTCATCAGGCAGGGGAAATTGATTGAACGCGATGTCAGCCTATTTCCTATGTATCAAGACCCTGAGGAAGAGTTCCTCACGTTTATGGGGCAATTTTATGCAAAGAACAATCACTTTCTGCCGAAGGAAATTTTGGTGCCAGACAGCGTAGATCAAGAGATGATTGAACAATTGCTCGAGACGAACGTTCATCAGCCGAAAAAAGGAAAGAAAAAGGATTTGCTTTTACTTGCCCATCAAAATGCCAAAATCGCCTTAAAAGAAAAATTTTCGCTCATTGAGCGTGATGAAGAGCGGTCCATTGGTGCGGTGAAGCAGCTTGGGGATGCACTAAATATTTATATGCCGTACCGGATTGAAGCATTTGATAACTCGAATATTCAAGGTGCAGACCCGGTTTCTGCCATGGTCGTCTTTCAGGACGGGAAGCCGTATAAAAAGGAATACCGAAAATACAAAATTAAAACCGTCACAGGGCCAGATGATTATGCATCGATGCGTGAAGTCATTAGAAGGCGATATACCCGCGTGTTAAAGGATGAGCTGCCGCTGCCAGATTTAATTTTAATTGACGGAGGAAAGGGACAGATCAATGCAGCGATAGATGTGCTTGAAAATGAATTGAATCTGTCTGTCCCAGTGGCAGGTCTAGTGAAAGATGAAAAGCACCGGACTTCGAATCTGATGATAGGAGATACACTGGAAATTGTTGCGCTGGAGCGGAATAGCCAGGCCTTCTATTTATTGCAGCGCATTCAAGATGAAGTGCACCGGTTCGCTATTAGCTTTCACAGGCAGCTGCGAGGAAAAAATGCATTTCAATCTATTTTAGACGATGTGCCAGGTATCGGAGAAAAGCGTAAAAAACAGCTTCTTAAACATTTTGGCTCTGTGAAAAAGATGAAAGAAGCCTCTATCCAAGACTTTCAGGAGGCTGGCATCCCGAAACAGACGGCCGAACTTTTAATGGAAGCATTAAAAAAATAGATTGTACTTTTTCCAAAAGTCTGTTAAGATTGTGACTAAATTTAATAAATGAACGTGTTGTTTGTTGAAGATAGAGGTGCGAACTTCAAGAGTAAGCCTTCAGAGATCGATGGGATCTAGGAAGAGGGCTGAAAGGGGAGCGTCGCCGAAGTGAATAAAATCCACTCATTTTATTCGCTGGCTGTACATTGAAGAAATGTAGGGCTGTCAAGAATGTATTTCTTGGAGGGCTATCTCATTGTTTGCATCGTTTAATGATGATTTTAAAGCAATGGGAGATCTGTTCTCTCATTGCTTTTTTATTTGCAGTGAGCAGGCAGTCTCCAAAGCCGCTTCTTGCCTCTTCTCTCACACGTGATCTTTTGAAAAAGGGTGGTAGACATGGGACTAATTGTACAAAAATTTGGCGGAACGTCCGTTGGATCAACAGAAAAAATTCGCAATGCCGCAGAGAGAGTCATCGCTGAACGCGAGGCCGGACATGATGTGGTTGTGGTTGTGTCGGCAATGGGCAAATCTACGGATGTTCTAGTAGACCTAGCGAAAGAACTCACAGATCATCCAAGCAAAAGAGAAATGGATATGCTGCTCGCAACTGGAGAGCAAGTGACCATTTCCTTATTAACGATGGCGCTGCAAGCAAAAGGCTATGATGCCATTTCCTTTACAGGCTGGCAGGCTGGTATGAAAACAGAGCAAGTACATGGTAACGCAAGAATCGTGGATATTGATGAATCAAGAATAAAAGAGGAATTAAGTGCGGGAAAAGTCGTTGTTGTAGCTGGCTTCCAAGGAATTGCAGATGACTTACATATCACAACACTTGGACGCGGTGGATCAGATACAACGGCTGTGGCACTTGCTGCCGCATTAAAGGCTGATAAATGTGATATTTACACAGATGTACCAGGAGTGTTTACGACAGATCCGCGTTATGTACCATCCGCGCGGAAACTTGCAGGTATTTCATACGATGAGATGCTCGAACTGGCTAATTTAGGAGCTGGCGTCTTGCATCCGAGAGCTGTTGAATTTGCAAAAAATTATCAAGTCCCACTAGAAGTCCGTTCTAGTATTGAAAATGAATCGGGTACGTTAATTGAGGAGGAATCATCCATGGAACAAAATTTAGTCGTCAGAGGCATTGCATTTGAGGATCAGATTACACGCGTGACGGTGTGCGGTCTTTCAAGCGGCCTCACCACATTGTCGACCATCTTTACGACGCTTGCGAAGCAAAATATCAATGTCGATATCATCATTCAGTCCGTCACAAGCACCAATCAGACGTCCATCTCTTTCTCTGTGAAAACGGATGATTTGTCCAAAACAGTTGAAGTATTAGAAGAGTATAAAGGAGCGCTTGGTTACGAACAGATCGAGACAGAAAGTAAATTAGCCAAAGTATCTATCGTTGGATCTGGTATGGTCTCAAATCCAGGCGTAGCCGCTGAAATGTTCGCTGTGTTAGCGGAAAAAGACATACAAGTGAAAATGGTCAGTACGTCTGAAATCAAAGTCTCAACAGTGGTTGGCCGAGATGATATGGTCAAAGCAGTTGAAGCGCTGCATGATGCGTTTGATTTATCAAAGGTAGCTGCCCATTCTTAAACAGGCAGGGAGGTGTATCTCTTAAAAGAGTGCTCCTCTTTTTTATATTCGAAACCGCCGCATACAAGAAAGGAAAACGTGCGTAAACCCATTCACTAAGTATGCTATGATAGAAGAAGACTACAAAAAGGCGTGACCTGAAGTCCGCGCCTTTCATAAAGAGTGTTAGCTAGGGTCTCTTAAATCCCATTTAACGGTTAAAATGACTTTATCAGCACGCTTTTTCACTTGTTCATAAGATTCAGCCACGTGCTCGTTGAGAAGCTGAATTTGTTCAGCAATAAAACCCGCTTCCATCTGAAAGCATGGCTCCTTTTGATAGGTGAGTCGATTTGATACAAGTGGACCTTCGAGCTCAAACTCAATTTCCTGTTTTTTCGAATGGACCATCGTGAGCGTTCCCCATCCGGCATCATGGAAAAATTCGGGGATCTTCTCCCATGACTCTTGAGGAAATTTACGAGCAAGCAGTTTACCCGCAAAATACATCATAGATGAATGATCCTGACCCAAAATATCAGGCAGCAGAACTTCGCGTATCAGCTCGTAGGCAAATCCATTGACTTCAATTTCTTTTAGCTGTTCTAAGTTAGATTCGAATTTATTCATTGTACGGCTCCCCTCTTTCAACAATTTATTATAGCTTATGTAAGCATATGATGACAGAGTTTTCCCTGAAGTCTAAGAAATTCTTATTGTAGTAAAACGAATTTTGATTTAAAACTTTTAAATTTCGGAAAATTTTAATTTATGTACGCGGTTTCTTGACGCTTTTTTGACATAGGAGTAAAATGAAATTGTCAATAAATTTGAATAAAGTGCTTACAATTGAAAGAAGCGGGGGTAAGACAATTTTCAGCAATTGCACTTTTTACTAGGGGGTAAAGTAATGTCGGGGAACAAAGAATTTTTTTATCGGAGATTGCATTCTTTGCTTGGCGTCATTCCGGTCGGTCTATTTTTAGTACAGCACTTAGTGATTAACCACTTTGCGACGAATGGACCAGAGGCGTTTAACAAAGCTGCACACTTTATGGAACAGCTTCCATTCAGATATGCACTTGAGCTGTTCGTGATTTTCTTACCACTGATCTATCATGCTGTTTATGGGGTGTACATAGCCTTTACGGCACAAAACAACACGTCTCGCTTCAGTTACTTAAGAAACTGGTTGTTCAGACTGCAAAGGATTTCAGGTATCATCACATTAATTTTTGTCACTTGGCACGTATGGGAAACACGAATTCAAGCTCAGCTTGGAGCTGAAGTGAACTATGACATGATGGCGAATATTTTAAGCTCTCCATTTATGCTAGGCTTCTATATTGTCGGCGTTTTATCTACTATTTTCCACTTTGCTAATGGCTTGTGGTCATTTGCTGTCAGCTGGGGAATTACTGTTTCACCACGCTCACAAAGAATCTCCACATATGTGACATTAGGTATATTTATAGCGCTTTCATATGTAGGGCTAAGAGCAATTTTCGCTTTTGTTTAAGAGGAAATAGATTAGTAGAAGAGGGAGAGGGGCTACAATGAGTAATTCTAGCATCATCGTTGTCGGAGGCGGCTTAGCTGGTCTCATGGCAACTATCAAAGCAGCAGAAGCGGGAACAGCTGTTAAACTATTTTCAATCGTACCTGTGAAACGTTCGCATTCTGTCTGTGCACAGGGCGGAATCAACGGAGCGGTCAATACAAAAGGTGAAGGGGATTCACCTTATGAGCATTTTGATGACACGGTGTATGGCGGAGATTTCTTAGCGAACCAGCCGCCAGTAAAGGCAATGTGTGAAGCAGCGCCGTCCATTATCCACTTACTTGATCGGATGGGTGTCATGTTTAACAGAACACCAGAGGGATTACTGGACTTCCGCCGCTTCGGGGGAACACAGCACCACCGTACAGCATTTGCTGGAGCTACAACAGGTCAGCAGCTATTATATGCACTAGATGAGCAGGTTCGCCGCTATGAAGTAGCAGGGCTTGTCACGAAATATGAAGGCTGGGAATTCCTTGGCGCTGTGTTAGATGACGAGGAAGTATGCCGAGGCATTGTCGCGCAGAACTTGACGACAATGGAAATTGAATCCTTCCGTTCAGATGCAGTGATCATGGCAACTGGTGGTCCTGGAATTGTGTTCGGTAAATCAACGAACTCGATGATCAACACTGGATCTGCTGCATCCATCGTCTATCAGCAAGGTGCTCATTACGCAAATGGAGAATTCATTCAAATTCACCCAACAGCGATCCCTGGAGATGACAAGCTTCGTCTCATGAGTGAATCGGCTCGTGGTGAAGGCGGACGTGTTTGGACATATAAAGACGGGAAACCTTGGTACTTCCTTGAAGAAAAATACCCAGCATACGGGAACCTTGTACCGCGTGATATCGCAACGCGTGAAATCTTCGACGTATGTGTCGAGCAAAAGCTTGGCATCAACGGAGAGAACATGGTATACCTCGATCTTTCTCATAAAGATCCAAAAGAACTTGATATTAAACTTGGCGGCATCATTGAAATCTATGAAAAGTTCATGGGTGATGACCCGCGTAAGCTTCCAATGAAAATTTTCCCTGCTGTTCATTATTCAATGGGCGGATTATGGGTTGATTATGATCAAATGACGAATATCAAAGGTCTATTCGCTGCCGGAGAATGTGATTACTCTATGCACGGCGGAAACAGACTTGGTGCAAACTCACTGCTTTCTGCGATTTACGGCGGGATGGTCGCTGGACCAAATGCGGTCAAGTACATTAGCGGCCTTGAAAAATCTGCGGAAGACCTATCTTCTGCAACATTTGACAGCGCTGTGAAGAAAGAGCAGGAGAAATGGGACAACATCCTCAGCATGGACGGAACAGAAAATGCATACGTGCTTCATAAAGAGCTTGGAGAATGGATGACGGATAACGTCACAGTGGTTCGTTACAATGACAAACTCTTAAAAACAGATCAGAAGATCGAAGAATTAATGGAGCGCTACAAGCAGATTAACATCAACGATACAGCTTCATGGAGCAACCAAGGCGCTGCCTTCACACGTCAGCTTGACAACATGCTTCAGCTGGCAAGAGTCATTACGATCGGGGCATACAACCGGAATGAAAGCCGAGGCGCACACTACAAACCGGATTTCCCAGAGAGAAACGATGAAGAATTCCTAAAAACAACGATGGCTACGTTCAAAGGGAAAAATCAAAAGCCTGCATTCCACTATGAGGACGTCGATGTATCGTTAATTGCACCTCGTAAACGAGATTACTCGAAGAAAAAGGTGGAGAAATAAGATGAGTGAAAAAAACACGATTCAATTCATTATCACACGTCAAGATACAGCAGATGGAAAGCCTTATGATGAAGAATTCGAAATCCCTTACCGCCCAAATATGAACGTCATTTCCGCCCTTATGGAAATAAGACGGAACCCGGTCAATAAACAAGGGGAAAAAACAACAGCGATTAACTGGGATATGAACTGTCTTGAAGAGGTGTGCGGAGCTTGTTCCATGGTCATTAATGGAACACCGCGCCAGTCATGTACAGCACTCATCGATCAGTTAGATCAGCCGATTCGTCTTCAGCCGATGAAGACATTCCCGGTTGTGAGAGACTTGCAGGTTGATAGAAGCCGGATGTTCAATTCCTTGAAAAAGGTGAAAGCATGGGTACCGATCGATGGCACATATGATCTCGGTCCTGGACCAAGAATGCCTGAGAAAAAACGTCAATGGGCGTATGAGCTTTCTAAATGTATGACATGTGGTGTCTGCCTTGAAGCTTGTCCAAACGTGAATGATAAGTCTTCCTTTATGGGCCCTGCACCGCTTTCACAAGTCCGTTTATTTAACGCACATCCGACAGGTGCGATGAATAAGTCTGACCGTCTAGAAGAAATTATGGGGGACGGCGGTCTTGCGAACTGCGGGAACTCCCAAAACTGTGTGCAGGCTTGTCCGAAAGGAATCCCGCTGACAACGTCAATTGCAGCACTTAACCGAGATACAACTTTACAAGCATTCCGTAACTTCTTCGGAAGCGATCACGCAGAATAACATCACATTCAGTCCTCTTTGCCAATCATGATGAGTGTTTAAGAGGCTGGATGCAACATATAAACAAACGCCTCTTCCAATACGGGAGAGGCGTTTTGTTTCCAAATAAGGAGATGATCAAGTGAGATTGCCGTCATATATTGAAGAACCATTTGAAGAGTGGAGGGCATCCTTTCGATTTTATGTCGAAACCACCGTTCGTTTTTCAGAAACGGATATGTTTGGCCATATGAACAATGTCACCCCTTTTGTGTATTTCGAAGAGGCACGAATTGCCTTTTTTCAAAAGACGGGAATTGTTGATAAACGGATGAAACGTGTGAGGGAGACCATTACAGTCGTCGCAAACCTGCAATGTGATTACATCAAGCAGGTAGAGATTGGGGAGAGGCTTCGTGTGTATGTCAAGCCGGAAAAGGTCGGATCAAGCTCACTCATCCTTCATTATTTAGGAGAAAATGAGCAGCAGGAACCATGCTTTACAGGCTCAGTCACCATGGTGCAAATTAGTAAAGACACAGGCGCATCTGTCCCGTTTACAGAGGAAGAAAAAGAGACGTTTCAGGCGCAGCGAAATGAGTAACATGCTGGCTCATCAACATGCACACTTCATTTTGTTATAATAAAAGCATCATATCAAGAAGAAACAAGAGGAGAACACATGAAGATTTTTCAATATGACACCATTGATAGTACAAATAATGAAGCGAAAAGGCTCATGCAGCAAGGAGAAAAGCCCTCATTTGCTGTCTATGCACGCCAGCAGACAGCAGGAAGAGGCAGACTCGGCAGGCCGTGGGAAACGCCTTTAGGGAATGTGGCGGTCACCATGACAGTCTTACCGCCAGCAGAACTCTCCACCCAGTCAACGATCGCCCCGCTGACAGCACTAGCAATCTATGATGTTCTGAAACCACTCATGAGAGCGGAGGATCAGCTGGCGATCAAATGGCCTAATGATATTCTCATTAATGAAGCAAAGGTATCCGGCACATTAATTGAAGCAGACCGCAGTTCCATTTATATCGGTGTTGGCATCAATGTAGAGACGAAGCCGGAGCATGTCCCGTACAAAACCATTTGCTTATCAGAGCTGACAGAGGTGAAAGCCGATCAGCTAGTGAAAGAACTGGCAGCGGCTTTTGAAAAGTACCATTCACGCTGGCAGAATGAAGGGTTTGAAGCACTCACTGCCCTCTATAACAAACGGTTATATCGTCTCAACAAGCCCCTTCGCATTTCGTTAGATCGTGAAAAACAAACATGGGAAGAAGGCATTTGCTGCGGAGTCAACCGCTACGGTCATCTCCAGTTAAAAGATGAGAAAGGGCAGATAAAAGCTCATTCTGCTGGAGATATTGATGCCCCGCTTCAGCATTAAAAAAAGCAGACGATGTTCTCGTCTGCTTTAGGCTTCTCTTTTGATCTGAGGCTGCACGATATAGTCTTGTTTTGTAAAGACAACCCCGTCTAGAATTTCTCTTGCGGTTCGAATGACTTTGACTCTGTTTTGAGAGATGTCAATTTCAGTTTGCATAATCCCAGCAGGATGCCCAATTCGAAGCGTATCATGTTGTCCATGATAAAGCTGTGCAGGAAGCGTTTGTTCCATAAAACAGCTGGCTGATACGCAGACAGAGCCGGTAATGGCAAGTGCTTGGTGCGGTCTTTGCATCGATAGCATACGAACGATGATGTCCATATCGGCTGCTCTTCTCAAGATTCCATTTGTATCTACATAATCAGCAGGCTCGCTAATGAGCGCAAGCTTTGGAACGGCTGGAGACTGTAATGTCGCCATGTCTTTTGGCGCAAAGTGACACATTTCAGCAGCGATGGAACGAATCTCTTCTAAATCATCCAGTAATTCGTCTGTAAACTCCTCAGGCAATTCAGTTCCTTTTAATTGAATATCTTTGGCACGAATAAAGGCAATTGGATTTGCAATGTCAACGATCGAGATGGGAATCTCACCAAACTTTGTTTGAATCGTATCAATTTTGTTTCCAGTCGGAAAAGTTTTACCTGTGACTGCGCCTTCAGGATTTTCAAAAGATAAATAAATGGGAGAACCTGTCCCTTTTACTCCTGGAATTTCTGCCTGTCCTTCAAATTTTACTTCTCCATTTTCGACTTCGACCTCTGCTGTAATCACTTTATTTGTGTTGGTATTGAGGATACGTACAGTCGTAATGGGCTCGACCGCTTGAACAAGTCCTTTAATGATGGCATATGGTCCAACAGCTGATGAGATGTTCCCACAGTTTCCTTTAAAGTCGACAAATCTCTCATTAATGCTGACTTGTGCAAACGTATAGTTCACATCCACATCTGGGCGTGTGGCTTTATCAATAATGGCTACTTTGCTTGTTAAAGAATTACCGCCGCCGATTCCATCGACCTGCAGCCGGTCAGGGCTGCCCATAATGTCTAATAGAAATGCCTCGAGCTCATCGTGTTCAAATGGTACATTGTTTGCTTGAATGAATACCCCTTTGCTTGTACCGCCTCGCATGATTGTGATTGGAACTTTTCTCATTACTCTCACCCTCAATTTTTTAATGAACTGTTTATCTAATCAAAATGGTAAAGTATAATAAGAAATAAGTTAAATACATTATTTTGAGAATAATCAATAAAAATATTTTATAATTAGTAAAAAAGGAGGGCATATAATGGATGAAAAAGATTGGCGGTTTCTAAAGGTGCTCTATGAAGAAAAGAACATCACAAAAGCGGCAGAAAAATTATTTGTCTCTCAGCCTGCCTTAAGCTATCGATTGAAGCAGCTTGAAGAGGAGTTTGATATGAAGCTTTTCTTTAAAAGAAAACGAGGAATTGAATTTACGTCAGAGGGCGAGTACTTGGCTAAATACGCAAATGACATGCTCAAACAGCTCCAGCAAACGAAAGATGGCATGCTCAATATGCAAAAAAAGGTCAAAGGAACAATTCGGTTAGGGGTCTCAAGTAACTTTGCCCAGTATAAACTGCCAGAAATTTTAAAAGAATTTTCTAAGCAGTATCCACATGTTCAATTTATGGTGAATACAGGCTGGAGCACGAAAGTCATGGACTTATTAGGCACATCAAGTGTCCATTTAGGGATTTTAAGAGGGGATTACGACTGGAATGGAGAACGGTTTTTGCTCGATAAAGAGCGGCTTTGTATCATTTCAAAATCAGAAATCCAGCTGAAAGACCTCCCAAAGCTGCCGCTCATTGACTATCATACAGATAGTTCATTAAAACGATTGATTAACAGATGGTGGCAGGAAACGTTCACAATGCCTCCACTTGTGACGATGGAGACAGACCGTCAGGATACATCAAAAGAGATGGTCAAGCATGGTTTAGGTTATGCCATTGTCCCAGAAATTTGCCTCAGACCAAGTGATGAGTTATTTGTAAAAGGTCTTTCGTATAAAGATGGACAGCCTGTTTTAAGAGATACATGGCTTATGTACCAGCCAGACTCCCTTCATTTATCTGTTGTGAAAGCATTCATTGAGTTTTTAAGAAGTCAGCAAGGTTGATTATAAAAGAATTTTATAGAATATACGAAAAAATCAATATTTTCATTATAAAAAGAGCTATTATATCCTTGAAATAGAAAGCGCTAACATTCATCGCAAGTGCAAAGGGGCGCTTGCTGATCGCGTAAAGAAGAGGATGGAGGGATATAAAGTGCTAGCTATTTTAGGGATCTTGATGGTCTTGACATTTACATTTCTCATTATGACAAAACGTATGCATCCGGTGGTGGCTCTAACCGTTGTACCTATCATATTTGCATTGATCGGTGGTTTTAACCGCGGATTAGGGGACATGATGCTTGATGGACTTAAAACTGTTGCACCATCAGCTGCTTTATTGTTATTTGCGATTTTATTCTTTGGTGTCATGCTGGATGCTGGGCTGTTTGATCCACTGATTAAACTCATTTTACGTATTGTGAAAGGTGATCCTGTCAAAATTGCTTTTGGGGTAGCAATTTTGTCTATGCTTGTTGCTTTAGATGGTGATGGAACAACAACCTATATGATTACCGTATCAGCAATGCTGCCACTTTTCTTAAGAATTGGGATGAACCCATTAATTTTAGGAACGATTTCATTATTGTCTTTAGGAATTATGAGCGGAATGACGCCTTGGGGCGGTCCGGCAACCCGTGCCATCGCGGCGCTTGGATTAGATGCTGGTGAATTTTTTATTCCATTACTTCCAACAATGGTTGGAGGCGGTCTTTTTATTCTTTTTACTGCGTATGTGCTTGGAAAAAAAGAGCGGAAACGAATTGGGGTTGCAGAGATTCAGTACAAAGAAGAGGCCTCGATCTCCCCTGAATTGGCAGCGTCAATCGAAGATGGAGTAGAAGACATGAAAAGACCCAACCTCATTTGGGTTAACTTCTTCTTGACGATTGCGGTGATGGCGACACTAGTCCTAGATATTATACCAATACCTGTACTCTTCTTAATTGGATTTGTCATCGCTCTCATGATCAACTATCCAAAGGTTGAAGATCAGCGCGAGCGAATTTTATCGCATGCAGGAAATGCCTTAACGGTCATTACCCTTGTGTTTGCAGCAGGAATTTTCACAGGCATTTTTTCGGGGACAAAAATGGTGGAGTCCATTGCTAATTTGGTCATTTACATGATTCCGGATTCCTACAGCTCATTTTTTCCACTCATTGTCGCTTTAACGAGTATGCCATTTACATTTGTTCTTTCAAATGATGCTTACTATTTCGGAGTGCTGCCAATCTTGGCTGAAGCCGGCGCAGCATACGGAATTGATCCGGTGGAGATTGCACGTGCCTCTATTATAGGACAGCCTGTTCACTTGCTGAGCCCTCTTGTGGCTTCAACGCTGCTTCTTGTCAGTATGCTGAACAAAGATATTGGCGATTTGCAAAAATACGCACTGCTGTGGACTGTGTTAACAGCCCTTTTTACAACATTGATCGCTTTGTTAACAGGAGCCATTTCTATCTTTTAAATACGTGTATGAAAAGGACGATGTCTCGGATAGGAGACTCGTCCTTTTTTGTGCTGATAAAAGCGCACAAATTGGACGCTCATATGCGGGAATTCTCGATTTTAACGTCACCTACCTCGGGCACCCGGCATATGATATCTCGACTATACAGAATCCCATTCTATAGAGACTAGAGCTCTCACCTTAGCAAGGAGGGTTACAATACTTGAAGGAGAAAGAGTTTCAATCCAAGCCGCTATTAACCAAAAGAGAAAGAGAAGTATTCGAATTGCTCGTCCAAGATAAAACAACTAAAGAAATTGCAAGCGAGCTTTTTATTAGCGAAAAGACTGTTCGAAATCATATTTCGAATGCCATGCAAAAGCTAGGAGTCAAAGGCCGTTCACAGGCCGTCGTCGAGCTTCTGCGTATGGGTGAGCTAGAGCTCTAAAGTCAGCCGGTTTTCCTTCCGCACCAGGGAGGAACCGGTTATTTCTATATGGTTTCCATGAGTCTCTTCTTGCATTTTCTCTGAAAAACGAGGAAAATAGGAGTGTACGTTTTAATCAAAGTGAGATGCTATAGTGAGGTATCAATGAAATGGAAACGAATGAGTTCGACCATGTAGCAGAGATTGAGAAATCATTGCGCCATATTGCTGCAATTATTAAGCAAAAAGGCAGAGAAATCCTGAATCAATATACGATTACACCTCCTCAATTTGTAGGGCTTCAGTGGCTTTATGAATTCGGAGATATGACAATAGGTGAGCTATCACAAAAGATGTATTTGGCTTGCAGTACAACCACCGACTTAATTGATCGAATGGAGAAAAGTGAACTTGTTGAACGAGTAAAAGATCCTTCTGACCGCCGCGTGGTTCGCATTCATTTATTACCTGAAGGCGAGCGGATCATTCAAGAAGTGATTGTCAAACGCCAAGAATACGTCAGTGAACTTCTAGGGGCTTTCTCAGAAGAAGAAGCCATCGTTTTCAACCAATCCTTAACGAAACTACAGCAGCAAATGAAAAGAAAATGAGGCGATTTTGTTGGATCAACCAATCGGCGTGATTGATTCCGGCGTCGGCGGTTTAACCGTTGCAAAGGAAATCATGAGACAACTGCCAAAAGAAAAGATCATTTACGTAGGCGATACAAAACGGTGTCCGTATGGCCCGCGGAAAGAAGAAGAGGTTCTTCAATATACTTGGGAAATGGCACACTACTTATTAAGACATCACCATATTAAAATGCTCGTCATCGCATGCAACACAGCGACGGCGATCGCACTTGATGAAATCAAAGCAACGCTTGATATTCCGGTCATTGGCGTGATTCAGCCCGGCGCCCGTACAGCCATCAAGGTGACAAACAATCAGCAGATTGGTGTCATTGGTACAGCCAATACGATCAAAAGCGAGGCATACAAAGAAGCACTGCTATCCCTAAAAGCAGGACTAGCGGTTCAAAGTCTGGCATGTCCGCTGCTTGTCCCATTTGTGGAAAGCGGTACGTTTTTAGATCAGACAGCAGATGAAGTGGTGAAAGATTCCCTTGAACCAATGAAAGAAACAGGAATTGATACGCTCATTCTTGGCTGCACGCACTATCCGATTTTAAAAGAGTCGATTCAGCGCTTTATGGGCAGTGATGTGAGCATTATTTCATCAGGGGATGAGACAGCTAGAGAAGCCAGTACGATTCTTTCGTATAAAGGGCTGTTAAACACTTCTCAAGAAGCACCTGTTCATACATTTTATACAACAGGGCAGCAGCAAAATTTTCAAAACATCGCTCGTGACTGGTTTGGCTACCTCCCAGGGAAGGTCGAAACCGTATCACTTGAACACGTCTATCAGCAATAACCCGCTTCTTCTTGAGGTGGGTTATTTTTTTATGAAAAGGGTCTAATCCACATGAGGAGCTCGTATACATAGTAGTACAAACTACTAGAGGAGGGTGAAGTATGCTGAAAAAAGGATCTACAGCAGCTGTGACGTGTATCGCGTCAGCCATGCTTTTGTCAGGATGCGGATTGTTTCAAACAGACCAAGCGAAAACAGAGATTGACCCGCCACAAAACGTCACATATGTGAAAGAAAATAAAGAAGATAAACAAACAGCCAAAGAAGGAAAAGAAGAGAAGAAGGCAGATACAGTCATGAGAGAATTATATTTAATTGATAAAAACGGGTATGTCGTCTCTCAATCCATTCCGCTGCCGAAAAACGAAGGAAGTGCCAAACAAACCCTTGAATATCTCGTGGACGGAGGACCGATTTCTAACCTCATGCCAAATGGGTTCCGAGCTGTTTTGCCGGCCGACACGAGCGTATCTGTCGACATTAAAGACGGAACGGCCGTAGTGGATTTTTCAAATGAATTCAAAAACTATAAAAAAGAAGACGAACAGCGCATCCTGCAATCTGTCACTTGGACGTTAACGCAGTTTGATTCTGTCGCCAAAGTCAAATTGAAAATGAATGGACATGAACTAAAAGAAATGCCTGTGAACGGTACACCGATCTCCGATGATTTAAGCAGAGAAGACGGTATAAATATTCAGCACGAGGCTGCCGCTGATATGACATCGACAAAGCCAGTGACGGTTTACTACTTAGCTGAATCTGATGAACAGACGTACTATGTTCCTGTGACCAAAAGAGCGCCAAAAGACGAGGATGATCCGATTACAGCAGCCATTGATGAGCTCGTCTCTGGACCAAGCAAAAAAAGCCATTTGCTCACAGACTTTGATCAAGATGTAAAGCTGAATGATGTCCCGAAAGTAAAAGACGGACATGTGACACTTGATTTCAACGAATCCATTTTTGGCAGTGCAGATGAAAAGAAAAAGGTCATTTCACAAAAAGTTCTTGATAGCATTGTGCTCACATTAACAGAGCTGCCGGACGTCAAAAGCGTATCGGTTAAGGTAAACGGCAAGGCTGAGCTTGTGAACGAAAAAGGAGCAGAGCTGACAAAGCCGGTTTCAAGACCAGAACAAGTGAATACAGGTAGTTTTTAACGGCACACATTGATATAATGGAGAAAAAGAGGCATGCATATTCGCTGCCTCTTTTTTATTCCAAGCGATTAGAACGAGCCTAGGTTGTCAAAGTTAGTAGGAGAACCCCGCTGGCACCCGCGCGGAATGTATATCGTAATGGAGGTAAATCATGAGATTAGATGAAAGACAATATGACGAATTAAGAAAAGTTGAAATAGAGGCAGGCTACATTAAGCATCCAGAAGGCTCTGTCTTAATCTCATCGGGAAATACGAAGGTGATTTGTAACGCATCCATCGAAGACCGTGTACCTCCTTTTTTAAGAGGAGAAGGAAAAGGCTGGATTACAGCAGAATATAGCATGCTTCCAAGAGCAACCGCACAAAGAACGATGAGAGAATCTTCTAAAGGAAAAGTTACAGGACGTACAATGGAGATTCAGCGCTTAATTGGACGAGCACTCCGCGCAGTCGTTGACTTAGAAAAGCTTGGCGAACGCACGATTTGGATTGACTGTGATGTCATTCAAGCAGACGGCGGAACACGCACAGCATCCATTACAGGTGCTTTTGTCGCCATGACACTTGCGATTCAGAAGCTTCGAGCAGAAGGAGTTATCAAAGAAAACCCGATCACTGATTATTTAGCGGCGATATCCGTCGGAATTGATTCTCAGCAAGGTCTTCTGTTAGATTTAAATTATGAAGAAGATTCTTCAGCTGAAGTAGATATGAATGTCATCATGACAGGTGCTGGACGCTTTGTTGAACTTCAAGGGACAGGCGAAGAAGCGACATTCTCAAGAGAACAGCTAAACGGACTGCTTGATTTAGCCGAAAAGGGCATCAAAGAATTAATCGAAAAGCAAAAAGCGGTTACAGGAGAAGTCATCGAATAAAAAGAAGGGTTTGATCAGGATGAAAACAGCCATCATTGCAACGCACAATGCGGGCAAAGCGAAAGAATTCAAAGCCATTCTTGAGCCAAAAGGATTCACGGTCAAAACACTAGCAGACATCGGCTTTACTGAAGAGATTGAAGAAACAGGACAAACCTTCGAAGAAAATGCCATCATCAAAGCCGAGGCGATTCAAGCCAAAGCAGGTGAAATGGTCATTGCAGACGATTCCGGTTTGTCGATTGACTATCTTGGCGGAAAACCTGGCGTATATTCAGCGAGATACGCTGGTGAGCATAAAAACGATGCTGAGAATGTGGAAAAAGTGCTGAGCGAACTTCAAGGCATTGAAAAAGAAGACCGCACAGCCAGATTCAGATGTGCCCTGGCTGTCAGCATACCGGGCAAAGAAACAAAGACGGTAGAAGGATCAGTAGAAGGCTTCATCGCAGAGGAACCAATCGGCGAAAACGGCTTCGGATATGACCCCATTTTCATCGTCAAAGACAAAGACCAGACGATGGCCGAATTATCACCAGAGGAGAAAAACAAGATCAGCCATCGAGCGGTCGCGCTTCAAAAGCTTTCATCACTGCTAGACGCAAATGAATAAGGGGGAATGAAGCCATGAAGATACTCATCATGAGTGACAGTCATGGACTCACAGACGAACTTCAAACCATTGCCAAACGGCACGCGGATGAAGTCGATATGATGATTCACTG
Source organism: Bacillus sp. GBSW19 (assembly GCF_002998655.1). Classification (NCBI taxonomy): domain Bacteria; kingdom Bacillati; phylum Bacillota; class Bacilli; order Caryophanales; family Bacillaceae; genus Bacillus; species Bacillus sp. GBSW19. Next base: position 1,599,269 of record NZ_PVRF01000001.1, on the reverse strand, counting down.
CGGAGATTCAGAACTCGAAACGAACCATCCAGCACTCGAAGGATACAAAGTCGTCAAAGGAAATTGTGACTTTATGGGCGATTTTGAAGAAGAGCTCCTGCTCCCACTTGATGGAGGCGGAAAACTATTTCTCACTCACGGACATCTGCATGGCATCAAACAATCCTTGCTTCAAGTCTACTACCGTGCAGAAGAGCTAGGCGCAGACATTATCTGCTTTGGCCACTCGCACATCCCAGGCAGTGAGCTGCTAAGAGGAAAACTGCTTATTAACCCGGGCAGCGTGCACCTGCCAAGAATGCGTAAAGAGCGCAGCTATGCGATACTGACACTAGATGGAAGCGAAGCAAACGTACAGTTTTTCACAGACGAAGGTCTGGTCATACAAGACCTCGAAAACACTGTCACATTGGAAGGTATTTCATAAGGGTGCAGCATTTGCCCCTTATGAAAAAAACTTTCGAAAAACCGTTGACTTTAAAGAACAATAGTAATATAATAAATCTTGTCGGTGAGGTACTCACCAACAGAACACTACATAACAACATGTCCCAGTAGCTCAGCTGGATAGAGCAACGCCCTTCTAAGGCGTCGGTCGGGAGTTCGAATCTCTCCTGGGACGTACTATTTTAAAAGCCTGAAATCCTTGGTATGAAAGGATTTCAGGCTTTTTTTTGTTTTGAAATTTAAGTTTAGCTTTTGCTTTAAATTAGAATTTTGAAAGTGTATACCAAAAGAAAGGGAGCTGCATAAACAACAGTTCCCTAGATGAAGAGTTAATTTTTCTTTTTCTTGTAGTCCTTTATTAAGCTCGAAACCGAAACCACTAAACCCATAACACTAAAAGCCACAATATAAAATAAAACATTTGTTACAGGTGTATCAATTTTCCCTAAGATCATCACAAGGGCAATAATAGCCCCGGGTAAAGTAATTAATAACGTTTTGGAAGGCTTGCTTTGCTGTGTCATTGAAGGACCTCTCGGTTGATCCATTATTTAGGTATTTTAGTTAATTTTAGCATATAGAGATTATACGAACAATATAAGGAAGGGGAGCAACACGCTTTTAGACGAAACAAGGAAACCCACTGCTGCTTGTGGTCGAAATCAATCTAGACTTGCGTATATCCGATTTTGTGGAAATTATTTCAATTGAACCTTTTGTGTAATAAAATGTATATGATTTATACAAAGGGGTGAGATGGCGGTGAAGCATTTTTTAACGGCAATCGTAGTGGCTGTGATTGTGGGGATCATTGTTTATGTTGCAGATGATCGGTTAAGCATGTTTCCGTTGATGCTAATTTTAGCGGTTGCGATCTATATCGTAAGCAGGATTAGCGAAACATTGATAAAAAAATATTCCAAAGAAAATAGTTAATAACACAGCCCCTCCATTGGAAGGGTGTTTTTTAATTAACCTTCCATTTATTTTTAACTAATGAAAAAGACATTGCAAAGCGGTAAATATTCAAAAGAGAGAATATTCTTTCTCCAACTAAAAAAATTAAGGTGTATAGTAGAAGGAGAAGATGAAGCGAGTGTTAAGTGAGAGCTTGCATTATCAAATGGACAGATAGAAAGCGATTTACAGGGGAAATTCTTTTCAGGGTATGGAGTTGATACTGGAAATGGATGTTCTATGGATGATCATGCTTTGAAATTGAAAAATACATAATCTCAAACGTCTCAGAAAAATAATGAAAGGAATGATCCCTTGTACAACATCGATCCAACAAACTTAATTTTTGAAAATGGAGAGAACAAAAGCAGCTCAGAAGGTGATCAATTATTTGTCAAACAGTTAGGACATATCGAGATCACAAGCGGTCATATCGTTGTCTGTGATCCTTTTGTTTCAGAGGGAGACCAATCTTTTTCTAAGAAGGTTCATCCGGGAAAATATCCTATTCTACTTATGGTTAAGCGATTAGAAAGCGGTGACGAACGCGTCGCCTATGCAATAATCAAGTTCACAAACGAGCAAGCAATAGAATGGGAGCTTGCCACAAGAGCAGGTCAGGAACCCGTTCAATTAACAAAAGATGAGTTCTTCGGCTACGGTGTGAATACGGGTATGGGCTGTTTCATGGATGCGGAAGCAGCACTATATTTACAAGCCTATGAGGATAAGCGATATAAAGAGGACAATGATTTTTTATCTTTATGAGGAATTTGCAGAAGCTCTTGCGCAAAACTACAAGCACACATGGGACTGGCTCGTCACCCGTTTTCATGACAAAGTGGACATTGCCATGTTTACAACAGGCTTCGGTGACGGGATGTATCCAAGCTTTTGGGGGATAGATCAAAACGGAGAACCCACTTGTCTTGTGACGGATTTTTTTATAATGGATTGATGAGATACCCATGAAACTATGGGTTTTATCAAGATATAATGGAGGAAATATTTACAGAGAAGTTAATATAAAACAAATTTTCTTAAATTTACCTTAAAATTGTTGAAAATCTAATTAATATAATATAATATCTTTATTCAAGTAAATTTCTAATAAACTATAAGGAGTATTTAACATGATGAAAAAAATAATTTCCACACTATTAGCTCTATCCGTATTTACCTTTGTTTTACAAGCACCAGCAAAGGCATCAGAAAATGAAACTGTTGTAATTAACACAAATGATTTTGTATCATCTGAAGGAGAATTAAATCCTGATCAACTTGCAGAAACTAAATTTGCCATCCCACTTCCTTTCTTCTTTATTCCAGGGTTAGGACAAGCTGCAGTATTAGCAACTGGTGCTGTCATTGTAGGTGGTATGATATTTTCTTCAAACTCTTGGGAGGCTCAAGTTGTCAAACATCATAAAATGACAGCAGACCAATTCATCTCTAAGAATAGAAAAGGGTCAATCAGAAAAGAGTTTCCAAGTGAATACTTAAATAAAACGATAGAACAAATCAACAAAGACGCAAAAAAGGGAAAAAAGAATGCTAAAAAAGCTAAAAAACTGTTAACAGACAACAGATTTAAGAAAAAATGAAATGAAAGGTGATAATTTATGTACGATATTTATTCTGTAAAAGTTTTATTTGAATCAACAACTTCGCCACGATTAAGCCCTGAAAAAATATTTGAAGAGAGAATTTTTCTAATAAAAACAAAAAAACCAGATGAAATTGAAAGTATCATACACGAAAACTTTCCAGAAGAAACTTATGAAAATTCAGAGGGTGGAATGACTACTAACAAAGTAGTTGCAATTTTAGATACCTTTGAATTAGTAGATAATTTAGAAGAATCAGTACATCTAAAAGAAGTTTATAGTCGTTATCTTGTGTTTGATAAAGAAACGTCTCCAGAAGAAGCTATTGAAAGATATTCTCTAGATAAATAAAATTCGCACAAATTCAATGTAATTGAAATCAAAGCCATCTAGGCAAACTAGGTGGCTTTTGCATTTATTCGACAGCTTTCAGCAATTTTAAGGCAAATTTAAGCTCGAATTTCATTTCAAATACATTAAATCTTTGTTACAATAAGACAGCTTTGCCTAAAGACACGCTTATCGATTCGACATCTTTTTTCATCATTTCTTAAAATTTTTATGTTTTGGTATGAAACTCTTTTAATGATTCATGCGTCTCTATAAGTGTCAAAAGAAAAGAGGTTATCAATATGCTATTCAAAAAGCTATCAGAAAATAAGTCTGTAAAATGGATAGGATATACGAGTTTTTACTTACTTATTTTGCTATTATTGTTCTTTATTTACGGATTCCATACAGCAAATACGGGATCATTCATTTACAACGATTTTTAATTGGAGATTAAACTATGAAACTATTACACACGATTCATGAATACCAACAAACGAAACCAACACAGCCAGCATTTGTTTCTCAACATGCTTCGATCACATATGATGAGCTTTGGCATCTATCAGACCAAATGGCTGGTGCGATCGATGCAGTCGCAACTGGCAGTGCACCTGTCATTGTATACGGTCATATGGAGCCAGAGATGCTGATTTCTTTCTTAGGTAGTGTGAAATCAGGCAGACCTTATATTCCAGTCGACATCTCAATCCCTGCCGAGCGTATCGTCTCAATTATTGAAAGCTCAAAAGCCAGTCTGTTGATTTGTGCAAATGAGCAGAATGTACTAGATGTAGAAGAACACATTGAAGTGAAAAGTGCGGCATCTCTTTTAGCTCTTGAAAAAGAAGCACCGCCATCCTCGCAGTGGGTTCAACAGGATGATGTTTTTTACATCATTTATACGTCTGGCAGTACCGGAAAACCGAAAGGCGTTCAGGTAACAGCCAATAATTTAGAAAGCTTTACAGAGTGGATGTGCCGAGACTTCCCAATTGGTGAGGGGCGCACATTCTTAAATCAAGCACCGTTTTCTTTTGACTTATCAGTGATGGATTTGTATCCAGCGCTTCAATCAGGCGGTACTCTGTACTGTTTAGTGAAAGATCTAGTGAATAAGCCGAAGGATATGTTTGCAGCACTTGGTCAATCTGACGTTGAAGTGTGGACATCAACACCTTCCTTTGTGCAAATGTGCTTAATGGACCCTTCCTTTACAGGGGAGCTTTTACCAGAGTTGAAAGTTTTCTTGTTCTGCGGAGAGGCACTTCCTGTATCTGTAGCAACTGCGCTCCTTGAGCGTTTTCCAAAAGCGCAGGTCTTTAATACGTATGGTCCGACTGAAGCAACTGTTGCGATCACATCGATTGAAGTCACGCAGGCGATTCTTGATCAGCACGATTCTTTACCAGTCGGCTACGCCAAACCGGATACAGATATCGTCATTTTAGATGAAGAAGGCAAGACCCTTCCTGATGGTGAAAAAGGGGAAATTGTCATCGTAGGGCCAAGCGTCACGAGAGGCTACTTAGGTGAACAAGCCTTAACGGATAAAGTGTTCTTTGAATACGAAGGACGCCCTGCTTACCGTACAGGTGATGCAGGTGTGGCGCAGGATGGTTTGATTACATGCCACGGTCGTCTGGACTATCAAATTAAGCTGCATGGATACCGGATGGAGCTTGAAGAAATTGAATATCATGTGAGCGAGACAACGTATGTCAATGCTTGTGTGATTGTGCCGTTCCAGCCAAACGGTCATGTGGAGTACTTAATTGCAGCCATTGTTCCAGCAGCGCATTCTTTTGAAAAAGAATATCAGCTGACAAGTGCAATTAAGAAAGAAATGGCGGATTCACTGCCTGCGTACATGATTCCAAGAAAGTTTGTCTATCTTGAGCAGCTGTACATGACGCCAAACGGGAAGGTTGACCGTAAAAGAATCGCGAAAGAGGTTCTTCTATGATTCCGTTTAGTTCATTCTTTTTCTTCATTCTAATTGGTGTTCTTCTTTTGCCGACGATCATTCTTGGTCTTCGCGGCAAAAGAATGCAGGGCTACAACATGTTTGCAACGGTTGTGGCGCTCGCGCTTATTTTCTCAAAGGATGCACATGGCGCATTGCTGCTCTTCTTGTTTACAGTGTGGCAAATCTTGATCATCCGCTTGTACCTTTCGTACCGGCTAAAGGCGAATCAAGCGTCTGTCTTCTATATGGCAGTGGTGGCATCTATTTTGCCGCTTGTGCTATCGAAGATTTTACCGTTCTTTTTAACTCATCAGCCGCATCAACCGCCGCCAATGAACTGGCTGAGCTTTTTAGGAATCTCGTACCTAACATTTAAAGGTGTCCAGTTAATTATCGAGACAAGAGACGGCTTGATTAAAAAGAAAATTCCGATTCATCGTTTGGTCTATTTCATTGTCTTTTTCCCGACGATTTCATCAGGTCCGATTGATCGTTACCGCCGGTTTGAAAAGGATATGGATACGCCGCCTGAAAAGGAAGCGTACAGTGATCTTCTATACGCCGGTATTCATAAAATTTTTATCGGCTTCTTATATAAGTTCATTATTGGTTATCTGATTCACACGTATATTCTCATGAATATTCATCACATTAGCAGCAGTCACTTTGTTCAACAGTTAACGTATATGTATGCGTACAGTATGTATTTGTTCTTTGACTTTGCTGGATATACAGCATTTGCTGTTGGTGTGAGTTATATGATGGGCATTAAATCACCAGAAAACTTTAACAAACCGTTTATCAGCCGGAACATTAAAGACTTCTGGAATCGCTGGCACATGTCCCTCTCCTTCTGGTTCAGAGACTACGTGTTTATGAGATTTGTGTTCTTTATGACAAAAAAGAAGTGGATCAAGAACCGTATGGCTGTATCAAATATTGGGTACTTTGTCCTCTTTCTATTGATGGGTGCTTGGCATGGTCTAGCACTTCAATATATTATTTACGGACTATATCACGCAGTTGTGATGTCCGGTTACAATTTATTTGAGAAATGGAATAAAAAGCACAAGTGGTGGCCGGATAATAAGGTCACAATGGTTGTGTCGATCATTATTACATTCCATGTGATTTGTTTCGGATTTTATATTTTTTCAGGAAAACCATTTCATCATTAATCATTAAGGGAGTAGAAAATTATGGAATTTAAAAATCAAGTATACGGTATTATTGCAGAGGTTTGTCAGGACGACGTTGTGAAAGAAAATCCAGAGATTGCAATTTTTGAAGAAGGTCTTCTAGATTCATTTGGTACAGTAGAACTGCTTATGGCAATTGAAAGTCAGCTCGGAATCACTGTTCCGATTACAGAGTTCGATCGTGATGTGTGGGATACACCGAATCACATTGCTGAGCAGCTGGCAGAGATGAAGTAATGAAAAAGCGTTTTTTTGGGCCGCTTATTTTAGCGGCTGTTCTATTCATTGGTGTTCTTCTTGTACCAAATGCATGGCTCTCACATCTGATCCCAAAAGACAAATTACAAAAGTCAGCCACAGAATTAGATCCAGGGATGTTCCAGGGGCTTTATTTACAAGATGAAATGCTAAAAGATCCAACTTATTTGCCGATCTATGGATCTTCTGAACTATCACGTTTTGATCCATATCACCCTTCGAATTTCTTTCATGAGAATCCTCAAGGGTTTACACCTTATCTTATTGGAAAAGGTGGGTCACAATCATTAATTCATGCGATGAACTTCGCAGCGCATATGGATGAATTAAAAGGGAAGAAGCTTGTGTTTATCGTGTCCCCGCAGTGGTTTGTGAAATGGGGATCTGACGAGAATCACTTTGCACCGAACTATTCAGCGCTTCAAGCGCTTAATCTCGCTTATAATAAAGAAATTGATCCAGCTGTGAAAAAAGAGCTGATCAAAAGAATCATGACGTTTAAAGCTGTAAAGAACGACATGGTCATCACAGAACTTTTTAAAGCAGAGCTTTCTGGGAACAAATTCGCTTATGGCGCGATTTCTCCTATTGCAAAAATGTATTATGGCATGCTTCAAAAGAAAGACATGTACTATACAATTGGATCGGGGAAAGAGCGTAAGCTTCATCCGTCTCCTTCTGTCAAAGGAAAAACATGGACTGAGCTTGAAAAAGAAGCAAGTGTCTTAGGTGCGGAAAAAGCAGGCAACAACCCGTTTTATATTAATCAAAAACTGTTTGACCGCAAGCTGAAACCGATCATGAAAAAGATGAAAGATTCTCGTGAAGACCACTCTTATGCGGAATCACCAGAATACAAAGATTTTCAAATCATGCTGGATATTTTAAAACAGGCAGGGGCGAAGCCTTTGTTTGTGACGATTCCTGTCAATGGAAAATGGTATGATTATACCGGTTTCCCGAAAGAGGGGCGTACAGAGTATTATGAGAAAATCAATCGTCAAATTCGAGATAATGGGTATGAAGTCGCAGACTTGACTAAACATGAATACGATCCTTACTTCTTTAAAGATACAATTCATGTGTCTTATAAAGGATGGGTCTACATCGATAAGGCGATCGAAAAGTTTTACAAAGAGCAGTAGAATGCAGCAGCTTTCTGCTGCTTTTTGTTTGTCAAATTGGCGGATATCTTGTATAACGAAGGGAAAAGGGCTATGCTGTAGATGGAGGCGATATGATGAACCGTTCTGAGAAAAAAGAACTATTAAAGCGTTCGAAGAAGCATTTTAATGATCATGCCTTTTGGGAAAAGTTAAAAAAGACGGCACAAAAGGCTGGTGTCTCTCTTGTCTATGCTGTGCTATTACTTTACTATACATTGCAAAAACCCGAAGTGCCTGTCAAAGCAAAAACCCTTATTATTGGGGCACTCGGATACTTTATCCTTCCTATTGACCTCATCCCTGATACATTGATTGGTGTCGGCTACACAGATGATTTAGGAGCGATCACATTTGCTCTGCTCCAAGTAGCGATGTACATTGATGATGATGTGAAAGGAAAAGCGAAGGACAGGCTGTCAAAATGGTTCGGTGAAAAAACCGATACGTCTCTTATTGATCAAAAGCTTGAAGATGGCGGGATGCCGTCTGCACGCTGAAAAGAAGACAAATGGCTAAAATAAAGTTCATTTTAGCCATTTGTCAACAAGCTGAAGCCTCCAAAACGGAGGCTTTTTTCATTATCCTAAAAATTTCACGCAAACTGGATGAGGAACAGTGATGTCTGATTGTAAGACAGTGAGTCGTCCTGTTTCTTTGTCGCGTTTGTATAACACTAGGTTGCTAGATTCTTGGTTTGAACCGACGAGGAATTCTTCAGTTGGATCAAGCACAAAGTCTCTAGGCCAGTTTCCTTCAGATGAAGCAATCTCGACAAGACTTAATTGGCCGTCGGCGTCTGCTTTAAAAATCGCAATGCTGTCATGACCGCGGTTTCCTGCATAAACAAATTGCCCGTCTGAAGAGACGTGAATGGCACTGCCTTGATTGTTCTCTGTAAAGTCGCTTGGAATGGTTGCGATCGTTTGGATCTCTTCGAAATGACCATCTTCAAAGTAACGAAGCACAATCACCTCTGAGCTTAGCTCTGTCATCACATATGCCACAGGTTTCGTTGGATGGAATGTGATATGGCGAGGACCGGTGCCTGGTTTTGTTTCAAATGTATGAGCAAGCTCGAGTTTGCCGCCCTCTTTCTTATACGTATAAATGCCATCTGTCCCAAGGTCAACAGCCACTGCAAATTGTTCATCTGGTGTCAGACCCATAAAGTGAGTGTGCGGTTTTTCCTGACGGTCTTCGTTTGGCCCAGTTCCTTCATGCTGCGCCTGTGACAGCGTGCGGATGACTGAGCCATTTTCAGCATCGATTTCATACATCTCTGCTGTTCCTTTATGATAGTTTGCTGTAAAAGCTGTTTTTGTTTGATTGTCCACGCTGACGTGGCAAGGAGAAGCGCCATCGGCAAGCTCTTGGTTGATGAAACGAAGTGTGCCGGTTTCTGCATCAATTTGATACGCAGCCACGCCGCCCTGTGATCCTTCTTTCACAACAGAATACACAAATTTTTGAGAATCTGAGACGGTTAAATATGTAGGATTTTCAAGTTCAGCAGCTACTTTTACTTGTTCGATCTGCTGCTTGTCCGTATTTAATGTAAAAGTATAAATGCCTTTACTGTCTCCCTTTGTATATGTTCCGATATAACCTCTGATGTTAGCCATGTATTGCCCTCCTTCTATAAGATGCTCTCATTCTATCATAAATTCATAGGAAAACGCTTTAGAAAGGCATGCCGATAGAAAATCAAAAGCGTTGAAATCTACCAGTATTCATTAAAAACGATGTGAAAAAATATGACAAACGTTTTCTCAAAAGAAAAGCGTTCAGGTAAAGTAAATAAATTGAAGAAAAAATACAAAAAATTTTAAGTTTTTTCATTCCTTGTCTAGCAAAGGTGTAAGCGTATACATTTAATTTTGATTAGTCTAAATTGTCTAATAATTTTAAAAATGCTGTTGACACTGTATGGAAAGCGGCGTAAGATGGGTTCAACAAAAGCTAAACAAACACGCAGAGCAAGCGTGAGAGGCTTCAATAAAAAGTGTCTGAAAATTCAACTACTTTTTGCTTGAAAGAGAGGGTGCTCACTGAAAATGGAAGACCAAAAGGAACAGTGGATCTTTTTAAACGATGAACTCGTGAAAAAAGAGGATGCAAAAATTTCAGTTTATGATCATGGCTTCTTATATGGTGACGGTGTGTTCGAAGGGATACGCGTGTATAACGGAAATATCTTTCGAATGAAAGAACATTTAGACCGCCTGTATGATTCCGCCAGATCCATTATGCTGAACATTCCATATTCACTTGAGGAACTCACGGAAAAAATGATTCATACAGTTGAAAGGAACGGCCTAAAGGATGCCTATATTCGTCTTGTTGTCTCAAGAGGAGCTGGTGATCTTGGTTTAGATCCAAACAACTGCGGGAGAGCCAACACAGTGATCATTGTAGAGCCGCTGGCCATCTTTCCAAAGCACCTATATGAAACGGGTATTGATATTGTAACGGTACCGACGAGACGAAATCGTCCCGATGTACTGAGCCCAAAAGTGAAATCATTAAATTATTTGAATAACATCCTTGTCCGAATCGAAGCCCATATGGCCGGTGTGAGTGAAGCGCTGATGCTGAACGATCAAGGGTACGTGGCAGAAGGTTCTGCAGACAATGTGTTTATTTATAAAAAAGGTAAGCTTTATACACCGCCAGGTTATATCGGCGCTCTTGAAGGCATCACAAGAAATGCCATCATGGAGATTGCAGAAGACTTAGGCTACGAAGTGAAAGAAGAACCATTCACAAGGCACGATGTGTATACAGCAGAAGAAGTTTTTCTGACAGGAACCGCAGCCGAAGTGATCGCTGTTGTAAAGGTTGACGGCCGTACAATCGGTGAAGGGAAACCTGGGGTCCACACAAACAAACTTCTTGAACAATTCCGCAAGCGAGTGGTTGAAGAAGGAGAAAAAGTCGTATTTACAGATGAAAACATTCACGCAAGCTAAATAGATATCGATAAACGTTGAAGAGGACTAGTAGCTTTAGAGTCAGTATCTACAGAGAGCCGGTGGTAGCTGGAAACCGGTGTTACTTTCTAAAGTGAACTCACCTCTGAGTGTCTGCTTGAAATGATAGTAGGGCAGACCGAGTGACATTGCTCACTCGTTACCAAAATGGATGAAAGATGTCCATGAGACGGCAGCATATTTTGCCGTGAACAAGGGTGGTACCGCGAAAAACAAAGCTTTTTCGCCCCTTTGACCTAGTGAAAAGTAGTGTCATTGTGGGGTGAGAAGGCTTTTTTATATGGTCTAAAATCTCGATCTTGAATAGAAAAGGGTGAAAAGACTTGACTGAAGCAAGACAAAGAGGAGGAAATCAAATGGGGACAAATGTACAAGTGGAGACGGAAACATCTAAAGCACCACAAACGATGAACGGTGCACTCATGTTAATTGAAGCACTCAAAAGAGAAAAAGTAGAAGTCATTTTCGGATATCCAGGCGGAGCGGTTTTACCGATCTACGATAAAATTTATGATTCTGGTTTATTTCATGTCCTGCCAAGGCATGAGCAGGGAGCGATTCACGCAGCAGAAGGATACGCAAGAGTATCTGGCAAACCGGGTGTTGTCATTGCGACATCAGGACCTGGAGCTACAAACCTTGTCACAGGAATTGCAGATGCAATGATTGATTCACTTCCTCTTGTTGTCTTCACAGGACAGGTGGCAACCTCAGTTATTGGATCGGATGCTTTCCAGGAAGCAGATGTGCTCGGCATCACAATGCCAATCACAAAGCACAGCTACCAAGTAAGAAATCCAGAGGAATTACCGGGTGTCATTAAAGAGGCGTTCCACATCGCAACAACAGGCAGACCTGGTCCAGTCTTGATTGATATTCCAAAAGATGTGGCAGGCATTGAAGGAACGTTTGAATATGATCAGCCAATTGATTTACCTGGTTATCAGCCAAAAGTCGAGCCGAACTATTTGCAAATTCGCAAATTAGTAGAAGCTGTAAGCAGAGCGAAGAAACCAGTCATTCTAGCAGGAGCTGGCGTTCTTCATGGCAAAGCATCTGAAGAATTAAGGCAGTATGTAGAGCAGCAGCAAATCCCAGTCGCTCATACACTGCTTGGACTTGGCGGATTCCCAGCAAAGCATCCTCTATTTCTAGGGATGGCTGGTATGCATGGCACATATGCGGCGAATATGGCCCTTCACCAATGTGATCTGCTCATTTCAATCGGTGCAAGATTTGATGACAGGGTAACTGGCAACCTCAATCACTTTGCGAAACATGCGAAGGTAGCACACATTGATATCGACCCGGCGGAAATTGGCAAGAACATTCATACCCATATCCCGGTTGTTGGAGACAGTAAGCTAGTCCTTGAAGAGCTGATCAAGCAAGACGGGAAGCAAGGGGAATCAGACAAATGGAAAAACCAATTAGATCAGTGGAAGGCAGAATATCCGCTCTGGTACGTTGAAAACGAAGCAGAGGGCTTTAAGCCTCAAAAGCTGATTGAATACATTCATCAATTCACAAAAGGTGAAGCCATTGTGGCAACTGATGTCGGACAGCATCAAATGTGGGCAGCTCAGTTCTATCCATTTGAAAATGCAGATAAGTGGGTCACATCTGGCGGCCTTGGTACGATGGGCTTCGGTTTACCGGCAGCCATCGGCGCTCAGTTGGCTGATCAAGAGGCAACGGTTGTGGCGATTTTAGGAGACGGAGGTTTCCAAATGACCTTGCAAGAACTTGCCGTTATCCGTGAGCTGAACCTTCCAGTGAAAGTGATTGTTCTGAATAATCACAGCCTTGGAATGGTAAGACAATGGCAAGAAATTTTCTACGAAGAACGCTACTCATATTCTAAATTTTCAGAGCAGCCAGACTTCGTTAAATTATCTGAAGCTTATGGCATTAAAGGAATCAGAATCTCATCAGACGAAGAGGCGAAAGAAAAGCTTGAAGAAGCGTTAACCTCTAGAGAGCCTGTTTTCATCGATGTCAATGTAGCGAGAGATGAAAAAGTATTCCCGATGGTCGCACCGGGGAAAGGACTTCATGAGATGGTGGGGGTGAAACCTTGAAAAGAATTATTGTGTTGACTGTATTAAATCGATCAGGCGTACTGAACCGAATCACTGGCCTTTTTACCAAAAGACACTACAACATTGAAAGCATTACGGTCGGCCATTCTGAGATTCAAGATGTATCACGCATCACGTTCGTCGTCCATGTAGACCAAGAGAAAGACATCGAACAGCTGACAAAACAGCTGAACAAGCAAATTGATGTTCTCAAAGTAACAGACATTACAAACCAATCAATCGTTCAGCGAGAGCTGGCTTTGATAAAAGTCGTTTCTGCACCGGCATCTAGAATGGAGATCACAGGGGTCATTGAACCGTTTAGAGCTTCTATTGTAGATGTAAGCAGAGAGAGTGTCGTCATTCAGGTGACAGGTGAGTCTTCAAAAATTGAAGCACTCATTGAATTACTTAAGCCATACGGCATTAAAGAAGTCGCCAGAACTGGCACCACGGCCTTTGCGAGAGATAATCAGCAAAAGCCGCAATCAAATAAAACAATTTCAATTGTCTAAACAAAAGGAGAGAGTCAAATGGTAAAAGTATATTATAACGGTGATATTCAAGAAAACGTATTAAATGGTCAAAAGGTTGCTATCATTGGGTATGGATCACAAGGTCATGCACATGCATTGAACTTAAAAGAAAGCGGCGTAGATGTGATCGTCGGCGTGAGAAAAGGCGGATCTTATACAAAAGCACAAGAAGACGGCCATCAAGTATTCACAGTAAAAGAAGCGGCAGCACAAGCAGATGTCGTCATGGTACTACTGCCAGATGAGCAGCAAAAGAAAGTATATGACGAAGAAATCAAAGATCAATTAGAAGCAGGCAACTCACTTGTTTTCGCACACGGATTCAACGTTCACTTCCATCAAATTGTTCCTCCAAGTGACGTAGATGTGTATCTTGTGGCTCCAAAAGGTCCAGGACATCTTGTGAGAAGAACATATGAACAAGGCGCTGGTGTACCTGCCCTATTTGCTATCTATCAAGATGTATCTGGCCAAGCGAAAGACAAAGCACTTGCTTATGCAAAAGCAATCGGCGGAGCAAGAGCAGGCGTCCTTGAAACAACATTTAAAGAAGAAACGGAAACGGATCTATTCGGTGAGCAAGCGGTCCTTTGTGGAGGTCTTACTTCACTAGTGAAAGCAGGTTTCGAAACGTTAACAGAAGCTGGTTATCAGCCAGAGCTTGCATACTTCGAGTGTCTGCATGAACTGAAATTAATTGTTGACCTAATGTATGAAGAAGGATTAGAAGGCATGAGATATTCAATCTCTGATACAGCACAATGGGGTGACTTCGTATCAGGACCACGCGTTGTGGATGCAAACGTAAAAGAATCTATGAAAGCCGTCTTGACTGATATCCAAAACGGAACATTTGCAAAAGAATGGATTGTTGAAAACCAAGTGAATCGTCCACGTTTCAATGCGATCAATGCAAATGAAAATGAGCACCAAATTGAAATCGTCGGAAGAAAGCTTCGTGAAATGATGCCTTTCGTCAAACAAGGAAAGAAAAAGGAAGCGGTGAGCGTCGGTGCGGAAAATTAATTTTTTTGACACAACACTTCGAGATGGAGAGCAATCACCAGGAGTGAACTTAAATGCACAAGAAAAGCTAATCATTGCAAAGCAGCTTGAGCGCCTTGGGGTTAATATCATTGAAGCGGGTTTTCCCGCTTCATCCCGAGGGGATTTCTTAGGCGTACAAGAAATTGCTAGAACGATCAAAAACTGTTCAGTTGCTGGTCTTGCACGATGTGTGAAAGGTGACATCGATGCTGCATGGGAAGCGTTAAAAGATGGAGTGGAACCAAGAATTCATATCTTTATCGCTACTTCTGATATTCATCTGAAGCATAAACTAAAGAAAACACGTGAAGAAGTCGTAGAACAGGCTGTCTCAATGGTGAAATACGCGAAAGAACGTTTTCCGGTTGTCCAGTGGTCCGCAGAAGATGCGTGTCGTACAGATCTAGCTTTCTTAGCAGAAATTGTAGAGAAGGTCATTGACGCTGGGGCAAGTGTCATTAACTTGCCAGATACAGTTGGATACTTAGCGCCAAAAGAGTACGGCAATATCTTTAAATATATGAAGGAACACGTTCCAAATATCGACCGCGTCAATTTGTCTGCTCACTGTCATGATGATCTAGGAATGGCTGTAGCAAACTCACTTGCAGCCATTGAAAATGGAGCAAATCAAATTGAAACAGCTGTTAACGGAATTGGAGAACGTGCAGGGAATGCCGCTTTAGAAGAAATTGCAGTCGCTCTTCATATTCGAAAAGACTTCTACCAGGTCGAATCAACGATTCAATTGAATGAAATTAAGCGTACAAGTGATGTAGTGAGCAAATACTCAGGAATGATTGTACCGCGCAATAAAGCAGTCGTTGGCAACAACGCTTTTGCACATGAATCAGGTATTCACCAAGATGGTTTCCTCAAAGAAAAAACAACCTATGAAATCATATCTCCAGAGCTTGTCGGTGTGACAACAGATGTACTTGTCCTTGGGAAACACTCCGGAAGACATGCGTTTAAAGACCGTATGAAAACGCTAGGCTTTAAACTAACAGAAGAAGAAATCAATAAGTTCTTCGAAACCTTCAAGAACTTGACGGAGAAGAAAAAAGAAATCACTGATGATGATTTGATCTCTATTATATTAGAAGAAAAAGTAGCAGACCGAAAAATTGGCTACGAATTTGAAAGTCTTCAAGTGCACTATGGAACAGAACAAATGCCAACAGCAACGGTCTCTCTGAAAAATCAAGAAACGCAGGAAGTCATTCAAGAAGCAGCTACAGGCGCAGGCAGTGTAGAAGCTGTGTACAACACGCTGGAGCGCTGTATGGAGGAAAGAATTCATTTGCTAGACTACCGTATTCAATCGAATGGAAAAGGCAGAGATGCACTAGCGGAAGTATATGTCACTGTTTCAATAGAAGGAAAAGAAACAGCTGGACGCGGTGTGGCGCAAGATGTGCTGGAAGCATCGGCGAAAGCCTACGTCAATGCAGTAAACAGGCATTTAATCTTTAAATCAAATCTCATTGAAATTGAGAAACATCACGCGATTTCATAGGAAAGGAGGTAGGTTCTCATGAAAAAGAAAATTGCACTTTTGCCCGGCGATGGAATCGGACCGGAAGTTGTGACATCAGCGGTCGCTGTCCTCAAAGAGACAGCGGCTCAATTTCAACACGAATTCGAATTCGAAACGGCGCTCATTGGCGGTATCGCAATAGATGAAAAAAACAATCCGCTCCCAAAAGAAACGGTTGATGTATGCAAGAGCGCTGATGCGATTTTATTAGGAGCAGTCGGCGGACCAAAATGGGATCAAAACCCGCCAGAGCTTCGTCCGGAAAAAGGCTTGCTCGCTATTCGTAAACAACTGGACTTATTTGCAAACATCCGTCCTGTCAAAGTGTTCGATAGCTTAAGCGAGGCGTCACCGTTAAAACAGGATCACATTAGCGGAGTCGATTTTGTCATCGTTCGTGAATTAACAGGCGGTCTCTATTTTGGTGAACCAAGCGAGCGTTACACGGATGAAGAAGGAAAAGAAGCTGCGGTTGATACGCTTCTTTATACAAAGCAAGAGATTGTCCGTGTATTAAAAGAAGCATTCGACATGGCCTTAACGAGACGGAAAAAAGTAACGTCTGTGGATAAAGCGAATGTTCTTGCTTCTAGTAAACTATGGCGGGATGCGGTAGAAGAAGTGGCTTCTCAATATCCAGACGTCGAATATGAGCACATGCTCGTTGATAATGCCGCCATGCAGCTGATTTATAAGCCTGCTCAATTTGATGTCATTGTGACAGAGAATATGTTTGGTGACATTTTAAGTGACGAGGCTTCGATGATTACTGGGTCACTCGGTATGCTGCCATCTGCCAGTCTATCAAGCACCGGCCTCCATTTATATGAGCCGATTCATGGTTCAGCACCCGATATTGCGGGGCAAAACGTCGCAAACCCTCTAGCAACCATTTTGTCGGCAGCTAGCTTGCTTAGAACATCTTTTGCGTTAGAAGAAGAAGCGGCTGCAATAGAAGAAGCTGTGGAAGCTGTTCTTGCCTCTGGCAAACGAACAAAGGACTTATCGGCAAAAGAGGGAACGTATCAAACAACTGAAGACATCACTCATGCAGTTGTAGACGCACTCAAGCAGCGCGTGAAAACAATTGTATAAATAGAATCTTGTGGAATTAGGTAGAGGGAGGAAAAGGGTTATGCCTCGAACAATCATCGAAAAAATATGGGATCAGCACGTTGTCAAAAGCGGCGAGGGGAAACCAGACCTTTTATATATTGATCTGCACTTAGTGCATGAAGTGACATCACCTCAAGCATTTGAAGGATTAAGACAAAAAGGACGAAAGGTGAGAAGACCTCAAAACACGTTTGCGACCATGGATCACAATATCCCGACTGTGAATCGATTTGTGATCAAAGATGAGATTGCTAAAAAACAAGTGAGTGCTCTAGAGCGCAACTGTGCTGAATTTGGTGTCCGTCTAGCTGACCTTCACAGTGTAGATCAAGGGATCGTCCATGTTGTTGGACCGGAGCTTGGGTTGACACTGCCAGGGAAAACAATCGTTTGCGGAGATAGTCATACATCAACTCATGGCGCGTTTGGCGCACTTGCTTTTGGAATCGGTACAAGTGAGGTTGAACATGTACTTTCCACACAAACGCTTTGGCAGCAGCGTCCGAAAACATTAGAAATTAGAGTAGACGGAAAGCTGCAAAAAGGGGTAACGGCCAAAGATGTCATTTTAGCAGTCATTGGTGCGCATGGCGTGAAGTTCGGATCAGGTTATGTGATTGAATACACTGGGGAAGTATTCAGAAACATGACGATGGATGAACGCATGACGGTTTGTAATATGTCGATTGAAGCAGGCGCAAGAGCAGGATTGATTGCACCTGATGAAGTCACCTTTGAATATTGCCGCGGCCGCAAATATGCACCGCAGAAAGAAGACTTCGAAGCAGCGATTAAAGAATGGGAAGAACTTAAAACAGATCCAGGTGCAACCTATGATAAAACGATTGTTTTAGATGGGAATGAGATTTCACCAATGGTCACATGGGGAATTAACCCAGGAATGGTGCTGCCTGTAGATGCGTCGATCCCAGGACCTGAGGATTTTGCACAAGAGGATGATCAAAAAGAAGCGATTCGTGCGTACGAATATATGGGTGTTCATCCGCATCAGCGTATTGAAGATATTACGATTGAGCATGTGTTTATCGGCTCATGTACAAACTCAAGAATGACTGATTTACGCCAAGCAGCTTCTATGATAGAAGGACAAAAGGTAGCTGATCATGTCAGAGCGATTGTCGTGCCTGGCTCTCAAAGCGTCAAATTGCAAGCAGAAGAAGAAGGTCTTCATGAAATCTTCCTTGAAGCAGGATTTGAATGGAGAGAATCTGGCTGCAGTATGTGTCTTAGCATGAATAACGATGTGGTACCAGAAGGCGAACGCTGCGCATCCACATCAAACCGTAACTTTGAGGGACGTCAAGGAAAAGGTGCGAGAACGCATCTTGTCAGCCCGGCAATGGCTGCAATGGCTGCAATACATGGCCGATTTGTCGATGTCAGGAAGTTTAATCAAGAGAAAACAGTCGTGTAAGGAGTTGTCATAGATGGAGCCTTTAGTCACACACAAAGGGAAAGCCGCTGTGCTTAACCGTATCAACGTAGATACAGATCAAATTATTCCGAAGCAATTTTTGAAAAGAATTGAACGAACAGGATATGGCCGGTTTGCCTTTTTCGACTGGCGGTATTTAGCCGATGGCAGCCCAAATCCTGATTTCGAGCTGAATCAGCCGATTTATGAAGGAGCATCCATTTTGATCGCAGGAGAAAACTTTGGCTGCGGATCATCAAGGGAACATGCCCCTTGGGCACTTGATGATTATGGTTTCAAAATTGTCATCGCACCATCATTCGCAGATATTTTTCACCAAAACTGCTTTAAAAATGGGATGCTTCCGATTCGTCTTGATTATGATGTGTGGAAAACATTCGCTGCGTCATATGAGAACAAAGGGTATGATATGACGGTTGATCTGGAAAAACAGCAAATAGAAGATCATGAAGGGAATATCACTCCTTTTGATGTGGATCCTCACTGGAGAGAAATGCTCCTGAATGGCTATGATGAGATCTCATTAACTTTACTACTAGAAGATGACATTCAAGCATTTGAAGATAAGCGCAGCAGCTGGCTGCGTGCGTAAACAACAAGAAGCCGTCCGCCCGAGGTGTGACGGCTTCTTTTTTGCATGAAAACCTCTCGTTACTTGTGTTTACTAACCTTCGTTGGTAAACTGATAAAAAATATGCGCCCGAAAGGAACGTAAGCATGAAACATGACAAGAAGAAAGATAATGTCATTTTGTTTCCTGGTCTGAAAGAAAGACTGATTGAAAAAGGAATGGCAGCATTAAAAGATAAACAGTATCAAGAGGCGCTTCACTTGTTTTCAGAAGCGAAATCTTATGATGACGATGAAGAATCCGATATTCACCTCGGCATGGCGATTTGTTTTCTGGAGCTGGGCGAGCTGCAGGATGCAAAGCGTGTTTGTGAAAAGATGCTGCATGAGGGATATGGTCATTACTTCACCGTGCTTCAAGTGTATATGACGATTTTAATTCAGCTGAAAGAATATGAAGAAGTGAAGCAGACAATTGAGGCAGTACTTGAGGAAAACCACCTTCCAGCAGAAAGCGCGGAGCATTTTTACAAGCTGCTCGAATTTAGTAGAAAAATGATTGAATCGCCTGAACAGATTTTAGATGAAGATGAGGAGGACGGCGGCGAAATCAATATAGATGATATGCTTGAGCGGCCAGAAGAGCAGGTGCAGTTCATCCATTCGTTGAAAGACCGGAACATCACACCACACATGGGTCTATTAAATACGATCTTACAAAAGCCTGATGGAAACCCTTTGGTCAAATCATTAATCCTGCAGCTTCTGTCAGATCATGATGTGGCAAAGCCGGTTCATGTGACGAAATTCGGTGATTCTTTAACGCTTGTTCCTTCTGAGGCTGTTAAGCCAGAGCAGATGCCGCTACTTCAGCAAGTCCTTCGTAAGCTCGATGACACACTCGGCAATGAGAACCCAACCCTTTACCAAGGCGTGGAAGAGTTATGGCGCCGGCACTTATTTGTGCTTTATCCATTTCTTCCTAAATACACAGATCCGAATCTTTGGGCAGCAGCACTTCATAAAGTCGGCTATGAAATGCACGGGATTGAGATTGACCTCGAAGAATTGCATCTATTGTATGAATTTAATGAACGAGAGCTGAGAGAAGCTTGCACAATGCTGAAAGATATTGAAGAAATTTCTTATTTGTAATTTGTCGATTTAGTTGAAAGACGGACTTGTTATGTTATAATATAATGGTTGTATTTGTGCATATATCGTGCAGTTGTAGATTCCAACGGTTGAAAGACGATATGTATAATCAAGTCAAATGTTGTATACATAATACCGCTTCTTGAGCGGCGTGCGTGGTTTTTGATTGGACGAAGTCTTTATGATGCTTTAGAATGTAACAACGCACAATCTGAATAGATTTTTGGAGGGAAACACACATGTCAGTAAAATGGGAAAAACAAGAAGGTAACGAAGGCGTCCTAACTGTAGAAGTTGATGCTGAAACATTTAACAAAGCACTTGATGATGCGTTTAAGAAGGTTGTCAAGCAAGTATCGATCCCTGGATTCCGTAAAGGGAAAGTACCACGTGGTCTTTTCGAACAGCGTTTTGGTGTAGAATCTCTTTATCAAGATGCATTAGATATTCTTCTTCCAGTTGAATATCCAAAAGCAATCGACGAAGCTGGTATCGAGCCAGTTGACCGCCCTGAAATCGATGTTGAGAAAATCGAAAAAGGCGAAAGCTTAATCTTCACTGCAAAAGTAACAGTGAAGCCTGAAGTGAAACTTGGTGACTACAAAGGTCTTAACGTAGAAAAAGACGACGCTACTGTCACTGATGAAGATGTACAAGAAGAGTTAAAAGGCATGCAAAACCGTCAAGCTGAGCTTGTTGTCAAAGAAGAAGGCGCAATCGAAAACGGCGATACAGTTGTGCTTGATTTCGAAGGATTCGTTGATGGAGAAGCATTCGAAGGCGGAAAAGCTGAAAACTACTCTCTTGAAGTAGGTTCAGGTTCATTCATCCCTGGTTTCGAAGAGCAGTTAGTTGGTCTTGAAGCAGGCGCTGAAAAAGACGTAGAAGTCACTTTCCCAGAAGAATATCATGCTGAAGACCTTGCAGGTAAACCAGCTGTATTCAAAGTGAAAATTCACGAAATCAAAGCAAAAGAACTTCCAGCACTTGACGATGAGTTCGCGAAAGATGCTGATGAAGAAGTAGAAACTCTTGCTGAACTAACTGAAAAAACGAAGAAACGTCTTGAAGAAGCGAAAGAAAACGAAGCAGAAGGTAAACTTCGTGAAGAGCTAGTGGAGAAAGCTTCAGAAAATGCGGAAGTTGACATCCCTCAAGCGATGGTTGACACAGAGCTAGACCGTATGATGAAAGAATTCGAACAACGCCTTCAAATGCAAGGAATGAACCTTGAGCTTTACTTCCAATTCTCAGGACAAGATGAAAATGCGCTGAAAGAGCAAATGAAAGAAGATGCTGCTAAACGCGTGAAATCTAACCTAACACTTGAAGCAATTGCTGCTGCAGAAAACTTACAAGTGTCTGATGAAGAAGTAGAAGAAGAACTTTCAAAAATGGCTGAAGCATACAACATGCCAATTGAAAATATCAAACAAGCGATCGGATCTACTGACGCAATGAAAGAAGATCTAAAAGTTCGCAAAGCAATTGATTTTCTTGTAGAAAACCGTTAATATGGTGCATAATAATAAAACAGGGCGCGAGTGACTCGTGCCTTGTTTTGTACAATTTTTGACTTATCATCGCTTCTTTTGGAAACGATAGTGTAAGTCGCATCTTTCTGTTATACATATCTCAATGTGCAGTGTTAGAAACACATCATTACCGTCTTTTAGGAAAGTATGGTAAAATGCATACATACTGGACCCAGAAAGGTAGCTGACTGTTAGCTACAGGCAAGTGAAGAAGAATAAGGGGTGAAAGAATGTTTAAATTCAACGAGGAAAAAGGTCAATTAAAATGCTCGTTTTGCGGAAAAACGCAAGATCAAGTGCGTAAACTGGTCGCAGGACCTGGCGTATATATATGTGATGAATGTATCGAGCTTTGCACGGAAATAGTTGAAGAAGAGCTCGGCACTGAGGAAGAAGTTGAATTCAAGGATGTTCCGAAGCCTCATGAAATTCGGGAGATTCTTGATGAATATGTCATCGGACAAGAAAATGCGAAGAAATCCTTAGCTGTAGCGGTGTATAACCACTACAAACGGATCAATTCCAACAGCAAGATTGATGATGTTGAGCTTTCAAAAAGTAATATCTCTATGATTGGGCCAACAGGAAGCGGTAAAACTTTACTTGCTCAAACGCTTGCTCGTATTTTAAATGTGCCATTTGCGATTGCAGATGCAACATCATTAACTGAAGCAGGTTATGTTGGTGAAGACGTAGAGAATATTTTACTAAAGCTGATCCAAGCAGCCGATTATGATGTAGAAAAAGCGGAAAAAGGCATTATCTACATCGATGAAATCGATAAAGTAGCAAGAAAATCAGAAAACCCTTCTATCACTCGTGATGTATCTGGGGAAGGTGTTCAGCAAGCACTATTGAAAATTCTTGAAGGAACTGTCGCTAGTGTACCGCCTCAAGGTGGACGTAAGCATCCTCATCAAGAATTCATTCAAATCGATACAACAAATATCCTCTTTATTTGTGGTGGAGCCTTTGACGGCATTGAGCAAATCATCAAACGCCGCCTAGGTCAAAAAGTCATTGGATTCGGTGCGGAAAATAAAATCGAAGATCTTGAAAAAGAAGTCCTTCTATCAAAAGTACTCCCAGAAGACTTGCTTCGCTTCGGTTTAATCCCGGAATTCATCGGTCGTCTACCGGTTATTGCAAGCCTAGAGCCGTTAGATGAAAAAGCACTTGTAGAGATCTTGACGAAGCCTAAGAATGCGCTCGTTAAGCAGTATACAAAAATGCTTGAGCTTGATGATGTAGAGCTTGAGTTTGAAGAAGATGCTCTTAGCGAAATTGCGAAAAAAGCAATTGAGCGTAAAACAGGAGCTCGTGGTCTACGTTCAATCATTGAAGGCATCATGCTTGATGTGATGTTTGACCTTCCATCACGTGATGATATTGAAAAATGTGTGATCACTGGTGCAACGGTTGCCGATGGCGAGTCGCCGCGTCTTGTGTTAAAGGACGGCACAGTCGTCAATAAAGATACGAAAACATCTGCATAAGGGTAGTCTCACTCCTGAATCTTTTTGATTCAGGAGTTTTTTATTTATCGTGGAAGTTGTGTTTATTCCGTCCAGCTCTAGGAAATACTAGCAGACAGAAACCAATACATACGATAGATGAAGGAGGGAGCACCGATTGAGCTGGACAGGAATCGTATTATTCATACAGCTGTTCTTTGGTATCGTCATCGGGCTGTACTTTTGGAACTTACTGCGAAATCAGCGCACACAAAAGGTGACGATAGACAAAGAGTCAAAGAAAGAAATGGAAGCACTCAGAAAGATGCGGTCAATCAAGCTGAGTGAACCTTTATCAGAGAGAGTCCGGCCAAAGGGGTTTCAAGATATTGTAGGGCAGGAAGACGGCATTCGTGCACTAAAAGCGGCACTATGCGGGCCGAATCCTCAGCATGTCATCGTCTACGGACCACCGGGAGTCGGTAAAACAGCCGCTGCCCGTCTTGTGATGGAAGAAGCGAAGCGTCACGCTGATTCACCGTTTAAGAAAGATGCGGTCTTTGTAGAGCTCGATGCCACAACCGCGAGATTCGATGAACGAGGCATCGCAGACCCGCTCATTGGTTCCGTGCATGACCCGATTTACCAAGGGGCTGGAGCAATGGGACAGGCAGGCATTCCGCAGCCAAAACAAGGAGCCGTCACACATGCTCATGGCGGGGTTCTGTTTATCGATGAAATTGGCGAGCTGCATCCGATCCAAATGAACAAAATGCTCAAAGTGCTTGAAGATCGGAAAGTCTTTTTAGACAGTGCCTACTACAGTGAAGAAAATACCCAAATCCCAAATCACATTCATGATATTTTCCAAAATGGGCTTCCGGCCGATTTTCGATTGATTGGTGCCACGACAAGAACGCCTGACGAAATTCCACCAGCGATCCGGTCAAGGTGTCTGGAAATTTTCTTTAAGGACCTTGACCAGCATGAACTGAAAATCGTCGCTGCCAAGGCTGTCCAAAAAATTCAAAAGGAATTAAGTGATGAAGGGCTGAACCTTTTAACATCCTATGTGAAAAATGGACGTGAAGCGGTCAACATGGTGCAGATTGCCGCTGGTATGGCTGTCACGGAAAACCGAAAAGACATCACGATCGAAGATGTAGAATGGGTCATTCATTCAAGCCAGCTGACACCAAGATATGAACAAAAAGTACCAGAAAAGCCAAAAGTGGGGGTAGTCAATGGACTGGCCGTTTATGGACCAAACAGCGGCGCCCTGCTTGAGATTGAAGTGAATATCTGTAAGGCGCTTGAAAAAGGCAGTATCAACATTACAGGCATTGCAGAAGAAGAAAGCATTGGCAATCAGTCGAAATCCATTAGACGAAAAAGTATGGCCAAAGGGTCAGTTGAAAATGTATTAACGGTGCTTCGAAATTTAGGCATTCGGACAAATGAATATGACATCCATATTAATTTTCCAGGCGGTGCCCCTATTGATGGACCGTCTGCTGGGATTGCTATGGCGACCGCGATCTTCTCAGCCATACATCAAATCCCGATCGATCATCTGACAGCCATGACGGGTGAAATCGGATTGCAGGGTCAGGTGAAGCCGATCGGCGGTGTGATACCGAAGATTAAGGCAGCGAAACAAGCTGGTGCCACAACCGTCATTATTCCTTATGACAACCAGCAGTCGATCTTAAAAGAGATTGAAGGGGTCACCATTGTGCCTGTGAAGCACTTCCAAGAAGTGCTGGATCAGTGTTTGGTCAACCCGCCAGACGAGAAGAAAGATGGACTAGAAGACGAAATGAAAAGAAAATCTGTTTAATCCCCATCACATATGGGGATTTTTTAGTGAAATAGATCTTTTTTTCTTTTTCATGATAAAAAGAAAGGGTATACTACGGTAAGATCAACATTTCTCAAGTCTTTTACATTGTACAAGACTGAAACAGGTATATTATAATGATTCATACTAGTGACGGAGGTGTCAATCAACATGGCAGATGAAATCAAAAAGAATGTTCCGCTCCTTCCATTGCGAGGTTTACTTGTTTATCCAACAATGGTCTTGCATTTGGACGTTGGACGCGAGAAGTCTGTTCAAGCATTAGAACAGGCGATGATGAACGATCATATGATTTTTCTAGCAACACAGCGGGAAATTTCAATAGATGAACCAGGTGAAGAGGAAATTTTCAAAGTCGGCACCTACACAAAAATTAAACAAATGCTGAAGCTGCCAAATGGAACGATTCGTGTACTCGTTGAAGGCTTGAATCGAGCGCAGATCGAATCATACGTAGAGCTGGAGGACTATACGTCCGTCGACATAAAAGAATTGGCAGAAGAAGATTTAAAGGACGCAGAAGCAGAAGCACTCATGCGTACATTGTTAGATCACTTTGATCAATACATAAAAATTTCAAAAAAAATCTCAGCTGAAACATATGCAACAGTGACGGATATTGAGGAACCAGGGAGAATGGCAGATATCGTTGCTTCTCACCTGCCGCTCAAATTAAAGGACAAACAAGAAGTACTGGAAACAGTGGATGTCAAAAAACGGCTGAACCGGGTCATCAGCTTAATTCACAATGAAAAAGAAGTACTCGAGATTGAAAAGAAAATCGGGCAGCGCGTGAAACGTTCAATGGAACGAACGCAAAAAGAATATTATTTGCGTGAACAAATGAAAGCCATTCAAAAGGAGCTTGGAGACAAAGAAGGAAAAACTGGCGAAGTCAGTTCTTTAATGTCTAAAATCGAAGAGTCGAGCATGCCGGATTCTGTTCGTGAAACGGCGCTCAAAGAATTGAATCGTTATGAAAAAATTCCTTCAAGCTCTGCTGAGAGCTCTGTGATTCGAAATTATATTGATTGGCTGATCAGCCTTCCATGGGGCATCTATACAGAAGATCGTCTAGATTTAAAGCTTGCAAGTGAAATTTTAGATGATGAGCATCACGGGCTGGAAAAGGTCAAAGAACGAGTGCTTGAATATCTTGCTGTACAGAAGCTGACCAATTCATTAAAAGGACCGATTCTTTGCTTAGCAGGACCTCCTGGGGTAGGGAAAACGTCACTTGCCAAATCCATTGCCAAATCACTTGACCGAAAGTTTATCCGGATCTCCCTTGGCGGTGTGCGCGATGAGTCTGAGATTCGTGGACATAGAAGAACGTATGTAGGTGCGATGCCAGGCCGTATCATTCGCGGAATGAGCAAGGCAGGAACGATGAATCCGGTGTTCCTTTTAGATGAAATCGATAAGATGTCCTCTGATTTTAGAGGTGATCCATCTTCAGCGATGCTCGAAGTCTTAGACCCAGAGCAAAATCATAACTTTAGCGATCACTATATTGAAGAAACATTTGATTTGTCTCAGGTGCTATTTATTGCCACTGCCAACAATTTAGCAACCATTCCAGGTCCACTTCGTGATAGAATGGAGATTATCACGATTGCAGGGTATACAGAGGTTGAAAAAGCAGAAATTGTGAAAGATCACCTTCTGCCGAAGCAGCTAAAGGAGCACGGATTAAAGAAAGGGAACTTGCAGCTTCGTGAAGCAGCGATTTATGATACGATTCGCTATTACACAAGAGAAGCGGGTGTTCGTGGATTAGAGCGTCAGCTTGCGGCAATATGCCGTAAAGCGGCAAGAGCGATTGTGGCTGAAGACCGCAAACGCATCACGGTGACGGAAAAGAATTTATCTGAATTTCTCGGAAAAAGACTTTACCGTTATGGCCAGGCTGAAACGACAGACCAAGTGGGGGTTGTCACAGGACTTGCGTATACCACTGTTGGCGGAGACACCTTGTCGATTGAGGTATCACTTTCTCCCGGTAAAGGCAAGCTCTTGTTAACAGGTAAGCTTGGTGATGTCATGAGAGAATCTGCACAGGCGGCATTCAGTTATATTCGTTCGAAAGCAGATGAACTGAACATTGATCCTAATTTTAATGAAAAGCATGATATTCATATCCATGTTCCAGAGGGTGCGGTTCCAAAGGACGGGCCATCAGCTGGTATCACCATTGCGACGGCTCTTGTATCAGCACTCACAGGACGACCTGTGTCAAAAGAGGTTGGTATGACAGGTGAGATTACGTTAAGAGGAAGAGTGCTTCCAATTGGCGGACTAAAAGAAAAAGCATTAGGCGCACATCGCGCAGGACTGAAAACCATTATTCTTCCAAAGGACAATGAGAAGGATATTGATGATATTCCTGAAAGTGTGAGAGAAGGACTAACCTTTATTCCGGTCTCACATTTAGATGAGGTGCTTGAGAAAGCGTTGGTAGGAGAGGGAAGATGAAAGTAACAAAATCAGATATCGTCATTAGTGCGGTAAAACCAGAGCAGTACCCGAGCGGGGGACTGCCTGAAATCGCTCTTGCTGGACGATCAAATGTTGGGAAGTCCTCGTTCATCAACTCATTGATTAATCGTAAAAATTTAGCGCGTACGTCTTCTAAACCAGGTAAGACTCAAACGCTTAATTTCTACATCATCAATGATATGCTCCATTTTGTGGACGTTCCAGGCTACGGCTTTGCTAAAGTATCAAAGACAGAGCGCGAAGCCTGGGGTAGAATGATCGAAACGTATATTACAATGCGTGAAGAATTAAAAGCAGTCGTCCAAATTGTGGACCTGCGTCATAAGCCATCAGTAGATGATGTGAACATGTATGAATTCCTGAAATATTACGGAGTTCCCGTGATTGTCATCGCAACAAAGGCGGACAAAATTCCAAAAGGCAAATGGGAAAAACATGCGAAAGTCGTCAAACAGACACTCGACATTGACCCATCAGACGAACTAGTCCTGTTCTCTTCTGAAACGAAAAAGGGAAAAGACGAAGCCTGGAATGCCATCCTTGCGAAGATTAACAGCTAAAAGAAAAGGCATCTGTCATGGACAGATGCCTTTTTATTGTATAAGTTATTTCCTTTTTAAAAATAATAAGAGGAGACTGACAGCAATCAGTACATAAGGCCAGTACAATTCAAAACCGGAAGTAGGGATCGAAAGGGAACTTAGCTGTTTTGTAATTTGCTGAAAGAAATAAAGGAACAGACCGAGTGCAATGAGAACAACACTTTCAATACGATATTCTTTTTTCTGAGATGATTTCATAAAGAGTGCAAGTCCAACGATGAATACGATCATCGTAAATGTGTCTGGCCAGTGGTCTAATTTTGGTTGAAGAATAAAGTGTAGCGAAAGGCCCGTCATAAGCATACCGATAAACACATGAGCGCTTTCTTGCTCCTTCTTTCCTTGATATAAGAAAGCGAGGCCAAAAAGCAGTATGAGTGTATACCATTTCTCTTGATCCTTCCAAATGTCAAATTGACCTCCTGAGAGAATGGCATATAGCGCTACAGCCAGCAAAGTGAGCGGCAGCAAAATGGATTTCTTCTTCAAAGATGTCACCTTCTTTTAAGCAGATCATTTGTCCGCACGCGCCAAATCTGGTAAATTGCTTGAAGTGATGATATGGCATAATTAGTGTCGAACATTTTTCTACTATATCACAACATTTTTGAAATCTGTTCACAATTTTCATCCAGTTAAAAATGAATATATGTTATAATCATTATAAATAATAAATTCTATATTGTAATTATTATAAATTAGATAGGGCGTTGGGGGTGCAAGCTGAAGTTATGCATATTCTTGTTGTGGGTTTAGATTATAAAACAGCCCCTGTTGAGATACGGGAACAGCTGAGCTTTGAACCGAGCGAGCTCGGAACAGCGATGTCCAAGCTTAAAGAAGAAAAAAGCATTCTAGAGAATATCGTCATCTCAACATGTAATCGAACAGAGATCTACGCAGTGGTAGATCAGCTTCATACTGGACGGTTTTATATAAAAAGATTTTTAGCCGATTGGTTCGGTTTAGAAAAAGAAGATGTCTCTCCTTATTTGAAGTTCTATGAAAATGATGGAGCGGTTGAGCATTTATTCCGTGTGGCCTGTGGACTTGATTCCATGGTGATTGGCGAAACACAAATACTTGGTCAAGTGCGCTCTAGCTTTAAAGTAGCTCAAGAGGAGAAGACCATTGGTACCGTTTTCAATTATTTATTCAAACAGGCGGTCACCGTTGCAAAACGCTCTCATGCGGAAACAGACATTGCGTCTAATGCCGTGTCTGTCAGCTATGCAGCTGTCGAGCTTGCAAAAAAAATCTTTGGACGTCTTTCTGATAAACATGTCCTGATTCTTGGTGCGGGTAAAATGGGCGAACTAGCGGCTCAAAACCTTCAAGGTCAAGGGATTGGTCAAGTAACGGTCATCAATCGAACGTATGAGAAAGCAAAAGAATTGGCGGGTCGTTTTTCAGGAGAGCCTAAAAGCTTAAACCAATTGGAAAAAACATTATCCGAAGCGGACATTTTAATTAGCTCCACTGGTGCGAAACAATTTGTCATTACAAAGGAAATGGTCGAAAGTGCGAATAAAAAGCGGAAGGGCAGACCTCTATTTATGGTGGATATTGCTGTGCCCCGTGATTTAGATCCAGCCATTTCTGAAGTAGAAGGTGCTTTTTTGTATGACATTGATGACCTTGAGGGCATCGTGGCAGCCAACTTAAAAGAGCGCCGTGCGGTGGCTGAGCAGGTTGAGCTCCTCATTGAAGCAGAAATTGTGGAATTTAAGCAATGGCTGAATACGCTTGGTGTGGTTCCTGTCATTTCTGCACTTAGAGAAAAGGCGCTGACGATTCAAGCGGATACGATGCAGAGTATTGAACGAAAGCTTCCGAACCTCACACACCGTGAAATGAAGCTATTAAATAAACATACGAAAAGCATTATTAATCAAATGCTGAAAGATCCTATCTTAAAGGCAAAAGAAATTGCCGCGGAGCCGAATGCAGAGGAAAAACTTTTACTCTTCAAAGAAATCTTTGATTTACAGGTTGAAGATGAAGAGCAAAAGGTGGAGCCTGTACAGGTGGAGCAAGGGTCATTTCAGCTGTTCAAACCAAATATGGCACAAGGCTTTGCTACAGTTGCCAGTGAGTGATTAAGCGATGATGGAATCCATTGTAGCGAGACTAGGCGAAGCGACGACCTTGATCTATGCACTAAGTGTCTTGTTCTATTTCATAGATTTTCTTCAACACAACCGGAAGGCTGGAAAAATGGCTTTCTGGTTGCTTTCTATTGTCTGGCTGCTGCAAACAGTCTACATGTTCTATATTATGATGGAAACAGACCGATTCCCTGTGTTGAATGTAGCAGAGGGTTTATATTTTTATACGTGGGTGCTTGTGACACTTTCACTTGTTCTCACAAAAGTATTGCGTGTTGAATTTATTGTCTTTTTTACAAATGTCATCGGTTTTTCCATGATGGCGATTCACACCTTTACACCATCTGATCTCCACTCAGCAGAACTAACGGGGAAGCTGACGAGTGAACTGCTTGTGATTCATATTACGATGGCGATTTTATCATACGGTGCTTTTTCACTTTCATTTGCTTTCTCCCTTCTCTATCTCTTTCAATATCGTTTGCTGAAAAAGAAAAAATGGGGAAAATGGCTTCTGAGAATTGAAGATTTATCGAAGCTTGATCATATGGCGTACGTATTAAACATTATTGGTGTGCCAATGCTCTTGCTTAGTTTGATTCTTGGCATCATTTGGGCATATATTTCGTATGATACGTTGTACTGGACAGATGCAAAGGTGCTTGGTTCGTTTATTATGCTGTTTTTATACGGATTTTACTTATATATCAGATTGGTGAGAAATATGCAGGGCAAAATCGTGGCACTGTGGAATGTCGGTTCATTCATTGTGCTGATGATCAATTATTTTCTGCTTGGTAGCTTATCAACCTTTCATTGGTTTCAATAAATAATGATGAGTCTAAAGGGCATTGTCGGGAGGAAGACGTATTGCGTACAATTAAAGTAGGTTCTAGAAGAAGTAAGCTTGCAATTACACAAACAAAATGGGTTATTCAAAAGCTGTCTGAACTAAACCCTTCTTATTCTTTTGAAATAAAAGAGATTGTGACAAAGGGTGATCAAATTTTAGATGTGACCTTATCAAAGGTTGGCGGAAAAGGACTGTTTGTCAAAGAAATTGAACAGGCGATGCTGAATCATGACATCGATATGGCGGTTCACAGTATGAAGGATATGCCGGCTGCTCTTCCTGAAGGTTTAGTCATTGGCTGTATTCCTGAGCGTGAAGATGTAAGGGACGCTCTTATTTCGAAGGATCATCTGCGTCTTCATGAACTGCCGAAGGGTGCTATTGTGGGAACAAGCAGCTTACGGCGCAGTGCCCAGCTTCTTCAGGAAAGACCAGATCTTGACATTAAATGGATTCGAGGAAACATTGATACAAGATTGGAAAAGCTGAAAAATGAAGAATATGATGCCATTATTCTAGCGGCTGCTGGGCTGTCCAGAATGGGATGGAGCAAAGAGGTTGTGTCGGAATTTTTATCTCCTGAGACTTGCCTGCCCGCCGTTGGCCAAGGCGCTTTGTCGATTGAGTGCCGCGGGGATGATGAAGAGCTATTGCAGCTCCTCGCTCAATTTACGAATGAATATACGAAGAAAACGGTTCTCGCTGAAAGAGCCTTCCTCAAACAAATGGATGGCAGCTGTCAGGTGCCGATCGCTGGCTATGCAACGATGAATGAGCGTGATGAAATTGAACTGACGGGTCTTGTGGCATCTGCTGACGGACACACGATTATTCGAGAAACTGTATCAGGCACTGACCCTGAGGCAATTGGGACAGCATGTGCGAAGCAGATGGCTGATAAGGGAGCAAAAGATTTAATCGACAAGGTGAAAAAGGATCTGTCCTCCCAATGACCATAGGCAAATCGCTTCACGGACAGACGGTGCTTGTCACTCGAAATGAACGTCAAGCGGGTGTGTTTCAGCAAAAGATTGAAGAGCTGAACGGCCATGCTGTTTTAACCTCTCTTATTCGGTTTGAGCCTACGCTCACAAAAGAAAAAGCGCAGGCCTTTTTAAAGGACTTAGAAAATAGCCAATGGCTTGTTTTCACGAGTGTGAATGGTGCGTCTTTTTTTCTGAGCTACATAAAGGACCATCATTTACATAAGAGTTTATCGCATTTGAAAGTGGCTGCTGTAGGTGAGAAAACCTCTGCCTATCTTGAGCAGCACGGCTTGAAGGTGGATGTGGTACCAGAACGATTCATAGCGGAAGAGCTCGCAGATGCGTTACTTGACCATGTGCGTCCGGGAGAGCGTGTGTTTGTAGCAAAAGGACACCTGTCTCGAGATGTCGTGAAGAAAACCCTCATTCCGCTTGGCATAGAAGTAAAGGAATGGATTTTATATGAAACCGTCAAGGATGAGGAAGGTATTGCCGCTCTCAAAACGGCGATGACGAAGCAATCATTTGATTTTATTACATTTACGAGCTCATCCACTGTCCATTCATTTATGCATGCCATGGAGGCAGATGCAGCGAAGCTGGCTGCTTCTGGCACCTGTTTTGTGACGATCGGTCCTCTGACAAAAGAGGCACTGCTTCAATACGGGATTTCTTCTGAAACCCCAGATACTTATACGGTAGACGGAATGCTTGAATTGATGTGCCGTTTATCTGAAAGGAAGTTGAACCAATGATGAAATTTAACAGACACCGCAGACTGCGGACAAGCGCAGGAATGAGAGAATTAGTCAGAGAAACCTTTTTAAGACCATCTGATTTCATTTATCCGATCTTTTTTGTAGAGGGAGAAAATGTCCGAAAAGAAGTCCCTTCAATGCCGGGTGTTTATCACATTTCAGTGGACCTTGTAAAAGAAGAAGTCCAAGAACTTGTCGACCTAGGCATCAAATCAATTATTGTATTTGGTGTTCCAGATCATAAAGACCATGTGGGCAGTGAGGCGTATCACGACCATGGCATTGTTCAAAGAGCGACGCTTGAGATCAAAAAGCATTTCCCAGAACTTGTGGTCATTGCAGACACTTGCTTATGCCAATATACAGATCATGGACATTGCGGCATCGTTGAAGATGGTGAAATTTTAAATGATGAATCTCTTCAGCTTTTAGCGAAAACAGCTGTTAGCCAAGCGCGCGCAGGTGCAGATATCATTGCTCCTTCCAATATGATGGATGGATTTGTTGTGGCCATTCGTGAGGCACTTGATGAAGCTGGCTTTATTCATGTACCTGTCATGTCATATGCTGTGAAATATGCAAGTGCTTTTTACGGCCCGTTTCGTGACGCGGCGCATAGCACACCGCAGTTTGGAGATCGTAAAACATACCAAATGGACCCTGCAAACCGTTTAGAGGCACTCAGAGAAGCGCAGTCTGATGTAGAAGAGGGGGCTGATTTCCTCATTGTCAAACCATCCCTTTCTTATTTAGATATTATGCGTGATGTCAAAAATGAATTTACACTCCCTGTTGTTGCTTACAATGTGAGCGGAGAATATGCAATGGTCAAAGCCGCTGCTCAAAATGGCTGGATTTCTGAAAAAGAGCTTGTTCTTGAAATGCTGACAAGCATGAAACGTGCAGGAGCAGAGCTCATCATTACGTATCATGCAAAAGATGCAGCCAAATGGCTCTCAGAATAAAGAACGGATAGACAGGAGGACGTTGAAATGGGACGTAGCTATGAAAAATCAAAGCAAGCATTTGAAGAAGCGCAGCATTTAATGCCTGGTGGTGTCAACAGCCCTGTGCGTGCATTTAAATCAGTTAACACAGACCCGATTTTTATGGAACGAGGCAAAGGCGCCAAGATATATGATATTGATGGAAATGAATACATCGATTATGTCTTATCATGGGGACCGCTAATTTTAGGGCATACGAATGACCGTGTGGTTGAAAGTATTCAACGAGTTGCGGAACAGGGGACAAGCTTTGGTGCTTCCACGTTAGTTGAAAATGAATTAGCTAAGCTTGTATCAGAGCGAGTTCCTTCCATTGAAGTCATTCGTATGGTCAGCTCTGGTACAGAGGCGACCATGAGTGCACTTCGTCTAGCTCGCGGCTTTACAGGCAGAAATAAAATTGTGAAATTTGAAGGCTGCTATCATGGCCACGGCGATTCTTTGCTCATTAAAGCGGGTTCAGGTGTCGCAACGCTAGGGCTTCCAGATAGCCCAGGTGTACCTGAAGGGACTGCAAGCAACACGATCACAGTGCCGTACAATGATTTAGAGAGCATTCAAGTTGCTTTTCAGGAGTTTGGAGACGATATTGCAGGTGTCATTGTCGAGCCGGTTGCAGGAAATATGGGGGTTGTTCCTCCGCAAGAAGGTTTCTTACAAGGGCTGAGAGACATCACGGAGCAATACGGAGCTTTACTCATTTTTGATGAGGTCATGACTGGCTTCCGTGTGGATTATCACTGCGCGCAAGGCTATTTTGGCATCACACCTGATCTGACGTGCCTTGGTAAAGTGATCGGAGGCGGTCTCCCGGTCGGTGCTTATGGCGGAAGAGCGGATATCATGAGACAAATTGCACCAAGCGGTCCAATTTATCAAGCAGGAACGTTATCTGGTAACCCTCTTGCGATGACAGCAGGCTTAGAAACCTTAAAACAGCTGACACCTGAGTCTTATGAAGAGTTTAGACGAAAAGGAGACCGGCTGGAAGAAGGCATTTCAAAAGCGGCGAAAGTACACGGAATTCCATTAA
Source organism: Bacillus sp. GBSW19 (assembly GCF_002998655.1). Classification (NCBI taxonomy): domain Bacteria; kingdom Bacillati; phylum Bacillota; class Bacilli; order Caryophanales; family Bacillaceae; genus Bacillus; species Bacillus sp. GBSW19. The sequence continues at coordinate 1,564,149 of NZ_PVRF01000001.1, read as the reverse complement.
CGTTTAACCGTGCGGGTTCGATGATTGGATTCTTCTTTACAAATGAAGAAGTGGTCAATTATGACAAAGCAAAAACCGCTGATCTCGCTTTATTCGCTGAATTTTACAAGGAAATGGCGGATCGCGGCATCTTCCTTCCTCCTTCTCAATTCGAAGGACTGTTCCTGTCAACAGCTCATACAGATGAAGACATCGAATATACGATTGAGACAGTGGAAAAGGTATTTCAAAAACTGCGTCGATAAACGAAAGCCGGTATGGGGACATATCGGCTTTTTTGTGTTGCTGAAAACCAATCATATTTTCACTGCCTCTCACATACATCTGTATTGACATCTAATTTTATTTTGAAGGATTAGATGAAAGGAGGACACCGACTTGTCTCAAAACAATCGATTACAGTTTTCGGTAGAAGAATCCATTTATTTCAAAAGCGGACAGGAAGTCAGTGAGCTGCTGTCAATTTCTCTCGATCCTGACATTCTCGTTCAAGAAGTGAATGATTATGTTTCGATTAGAGGTTCACTCGAGCTAACAGGAGAATACAACATAAATCAAGAGGAGCTATTGGGTGAATTGAGTTCCTATGCATCATACAGGGAAGCTGATGAGGTGAAGGTAAGAGAAGACGGAACGGCGGAGCTTCTGCATCAATTCCCGGTTGATATCACCATCCCTAAGAATAAAATCAGTCATTTAAATGATGTGTTTGTGTTTATTGATGCGTTTGATTACCAGCTGACAGAAAATCGTTTGCTCACCATTCAAGCTGATCTGGCGATTGAGGGTCTATTAGACGAGAAAATGCCTCAAGCGCCTGTAGAGGTAGAGGAGCCGTATGAATTTGTCCATCGTCCTGAAGAAGAATATGGCGATGTGACCTACAATTATCAGCTGCAGCCAGAGCATGAGGAACAAGAAGAGCTGCAAGGCAATGAACGTGAGGTCTATGAGGAACAGGCTGTATTACAGCATGATACACGCGCCGAGCAAGAAGAACAGGAAGAAGAACGGGAAGAAGAAATTGAGATAGAGCTGGTGAGTAGGGAAGAAGAGGGAGAAACCGAAGAACTGGAAGAATCGGAAGAACTGGAGGAAACGGAGAGCCAAGAATATGAGGAACAGGCTGTATTACAGCATGACACACGCGCCGAGCAAGAAGAACAGCAAGAAGAACAGGAAGAAGAAATTGAGATAGAGCTGGTGAGTAGGGAAGAAGAGGGAGAAACCGAAGAACCGGAAGAATCGGAAGAACTGGAGGAAACGGAGAGCCAAGAAGAAGTGGCGCTTGGTTATCGCTCCTTACCTGAAGCTCAGGTGCAAGAACCACCATTTTTTGAACCGCCTAAGCTCTTAGAAGAAGAGAAGCGGGAAGATACGTTCTTTGAGGTGGAAGTGAGAAAAGATCCGGAAGCAGCCGAAGAGCTGGAAGAAACGGTTCAGCCGTATCCAATATTTGAATCACCCACTTACCACGTAGAAGAGGAGCAAGAGGAACAGGAACAGGATGATACGAACCAGCTCGGACGGTTATATGAACGAGAAGCACCAAAAGTATATGAGTCAGCTCAAGAAGAAGAGGAGCCTGAATATGACGAGAGAGAAACGTCTGGCAGTGAGAACTCTCTTTATTTAACAAAGCTATTTGCTAAGCAGGAGGAGGAAGATTTTTCTCGCATGAAAATATGTATAGTTCAGCAAGAAGATACGGTCGATCTTATTTGTGAGCGATATCAGTTGAATGTGCAGCAGCTCCTTCGCACAAACTCATTATCGGTTGATGCGGAGCTTGAAGAAGGGCAGATTCTTTATATTCCTGAATATCAAAAAAGCAATGCATAACAAGCGATGACCGACCGAGAAAATGTGGTGAGTGAACGTGGATGAAATCCAATCTATCCTATACGAATACGGGCTTGAGGCGGAATACATTGAACCTGTCAGTCCTGCTGTTGTCAAAGTATATACAAAGCAGGGCATATTTGCCCTAAAGCGAGTAAAAGCCAGTCGACATATGCAGTTTACAGAGCAAATGCTTGAACTAGAATCAAAGGGCTATCGCTCTTTTGTGCCGATTTATCGGACGAAGAGCGGTTCTTTTTTCTCAAGTCATCGAGAAAGCCAGTACGCATACTATCTCATGCCGTGGCTGACGAATGAAAAGAGAGAAGAGCAGGACGATAAACATGAATATTTATTTCAAGAGATTGCAAGACTTCATAAGCGGACTGAAGTGATGATGGATATCACAGAGCAAGAGATAGAAGCGCACTACACACAAATCAAGACCAAATGGGAAACAGAGAAAGACATGTATGAACGATTCATAGAGCGGGCAGAGCAGACTTGGTATATGTCACCATTTGAGCTGGCTGCTGCGATGTATTTTTCAGAGGCGATGTCTGCCAGCGAATTTGCGCTTGAACGATTAGAAGATTGGCATGAAGAAATGAAAGATCAAGAGACAACACGTGTTGTGTTAAATCATGGGCAGCTGTCGATTCATCACTTTTTGTATAATGATGTGGGCACAGGACATTTCACCAATTTTGAGCGGTCTAAAAAAGCCGCCCCCATTTATGACCTTCTAACCTTTTACTTTCGGACATTCAAAACCTATCCTACGTCTTGTCCTGAATGCACTTCCTTGTTTTATACGTACCAAAAAGGAAATCCTCTTCGGGAGGAAGAGCTGCATTTGTTTCTTAGTTACCTTGCTTATCCGCAAGGTCTGTTTGATACAGTAAAAGCCTATGAAGCAGGCGGGCAGGATGAAATGGAGAGCTGTCAGCGGCTGTTAAGAGCGTATTGGCAGATGAAAAATTCAGAGCCGATCGTCATGAAGATTCATGAGATTGAGCAGGCTAGACGGCTTGAAGAAGAACAAAGTGCCTCGTCATCAGCGGAATGACGAGGTTATTTTGTGTTCATATTGGCCGTTACATAAGCGCGAGTTTAAAACCAATCAAGGTGAAAGGCGCAGGCGAGAAAAATCAAAATACCTAGGATGAGGACGTCAAATGTCGTGGGGAAAATGATCGTACGAAACCCTTGAAATATCGCAATCGGGAGAACGACTTGGGAGGCCACTGCCCGAATTTGTCTCAGCCAGGGGGGAAGTGTGTAAGGATTGATCTTCTTCAAAGCAAACGCCCTCCTTCTTCATTTTGTTATTATCATATGGGTAATAGGGCAAAGGGTGCCTGCCCAATTTGTATAAAGAAGAAGAAAAGCGGAAAAGATGATTGACGAAAACAAAAGGCATTTAGTAATATAAATAAAAGATGAGTATGTGCTGATGAACGTGATATATCGTAAGCGTGGATCAGGAAGAGTACGAGCAAGACCCTAAAGAGAGGGAGACCATGAGCTGAAAGGTTTCCTAGGATGTACTTGTTTGGAAGGTCGCCTGTGAGCTTAATTTCTTGAATGAACAAGTAGAGAAATTCGGGAGAACCCCGTTATCCTTTAGAGTGTATGGGACACGTCTATGTGTACCATGAAAAAAGGTGGTACCGCGAAAAAGCTTTTTCGTCCTTTTATAAGGATGGAAAGGCTTTTTTTATGTTTCATCAGCCGAAAAAATGTGGAGGTTACACAAATGGGAACAAATAATCAAGAAATGCCAACAAAGTACGATCCAAATGCGATTGAAAAAGACCGCTATACGTACTGGCTTGAAGGGAAATTCTTCGAAGCACAAAATGACAAAACGAAAGATCCATATACAGTCGTCATTCCTCCACCAAACGTGACAGGAAAACTGCACCTTGGGCATGCATGGGATTCTACACTTCAAGATATTGTGACGCGTATGAAACGGATGCAGGGCTATGATGTTCTATGGCTTCCAGGAATGGACCATGCCGGTATTGCGACCCAAGCAAAGGTAGAGGCAAAGCTTCGCGAAGAAGGCGTGAGCCGTTATGACCTTGGCCGGGAGAAATTTGTGGAAGAAACGTGGAAATGGAAAGAAGAATATGCGGACTTTATTCGCAGCCAGTGGGCGAAAATGGGACTTGGTCTTGATTATTCACGTGAACGTTTTACATTAGATGAAGGTCTGAATAAAGCGGTACGCCAAGTGTTTGTCCAATTGTATGAAAAAGGACTTATCTATCGCGGAGAGTACATCATTAACTGGGATCCAGCGACGAAAACGGCACTTTCTGATATTGAAGTCATTTATAAAGATGTTCAAGGTGCGTTTTATCACTTGAGATACCCGCTTTCAGATGGCACGGGTTCAATTGAAATTGCGACGACAAGACCTGAAACCATGCTTGGGGATACAGCCGTTGCCGTGCACCCTGATGACGAACGCTATCAGCATTTGATTGGAAAAACAGTGGTCTTACCAATTACAGGCCGAGAGATTCCAATCGTTGGTGATGACTATGTCGATATGGAGTTTGGTTCAGGAGCTGTGAAAATTACACCTGCCCATGACCCGAATGACTTTGAGCTTGGAAACCGCCATGAGCTAGAGCGTATTCTTGTCATGAATGAAGATGGCACAATGAATGCAAATGCACTGCAATACAAAGGAATGGACCGCTTCGAATGCCGTAAACAGCTTGTGAAAGATTTACAAGAAGAGGGTATTTTGTTCAAAATTGAGGACCACATGCATTCAGTTGGTCATAGTGAGCGAAGCGGAGCTGTCGTTGAGCCTTATTTATCTACTCAATGGTTTGTAAAAATGCAGCCGCTGGCAGACGAAGCCATCAACCTTCAAAATGGGGACGACCAAGTTCAATTTGTTCCAGACCGCTTTGAAAAGACGTATTTACACTGGATGGAAAATATCCGTGACTGGTGTATTTCTCGTCAGCTATGGTGGGGACACCGCATTCCGGCTTGGTATCATAAAGAAACGAAAGAAGTATATGTTGGACTGGAAGCGCCAGAAGATCTGGAGAACTGGGAACAGGATAACGATGTGCTTGATACATGGTTTAGTTCAGCGCTTTGGCCTTTCTCTACAATGGGCTGGCCAGATGCAGACAGTGAAGACTTCAAGCGCTACTATCCAACAAACCTGCTTGTTACAGGCTATGACATCATTTTCTTCTGGGTCTCTCGCATGATCTTCCAGGGTCTTGAATTCACAGGAGAAAAACCGTTCAAAGACGTTCTGATTCATGGACTGATCCGCGACGAACAAGGACGTAAAATGAGTAAGTCGCTCGGCAACGGAATTGATCCAATGGAGGTCATTGATCAATACGGTGCAGATTCATTAAGATATTTCTTAGCGACTGGAAGCTCACCAGGTCAGGATCTTCGCTTTAGCTTTGAAAAGGTTGAATCCACTTGGAACTTTGCGAACAAAATTTGGAACGCATCGCGTTTTGCTTTAATGAACATGGATGGCTTAACGTATGATGAACTTGATTTGACTGGAGAAAAATCAGTCGCTGACCAATGGATTTTAACCCGCTTAAATGAAACGATTGAAAGTGTCACACAGCTAGCTGACAAGTATGAATTCGGTGAAGTGGGCAGACATTTATACAACTTCATTTGGGATGATTTCTGTGATTGGTACATTGAGATGGCGAAGCTTCCACTTTATGGTGAAGATGAAGCAGCGAAAAAAACGACTCGTTCGATCCTTGCGTACGTATTAGATCAAACGATGAGACTTCTTCATCCGTTTATGCCGTTCTTAACAGAAGAAATCTGGCAGCATCTTCCACATGAAGGTGAGTCCATTACTGTAGCAGCTTGGCCTGAGGTGAAGCCGGAGCTTTCAAATGATCAAGCTTCTGCTGACATGAAACTGCTTGTTGAACTCATTCGCTCTGTTCGTAACATTCGCAGTGAAGTAAACACACCAATGAGCAAACAAGTCGAACTTTACATCAAAGCATCCACATCTGATGTACAAGAACGTTTAGAGAAGAATCGTTCATATATTGAGCGCTTCACGAACCCAAGTGTTCTTGAAATTGGCACAGATGTCCCAGCTAGTGATAAAGCGATGACGGCTGTTATTTCTGGAGCAGAGCTCATTCTGCCGCTTGAAGGCTTAATTAACTTAGATGAGGAAATTGCTCGTCTGCAAAAAGAGCTTGATAAGCTGACAAAAGAAGTAGAACGCGTCCAGAAAAAGCTTGGCAACGAAGGCTTTATGAAAAAAGCGCCTGAAAGTGTCGTAGAAGAAGAGCGTGCGAAAGAACGTGATTATGTCGCAAAACGCGAAGCTGTTCAAAAGCGGATTGAAGAGCTGAAAGCATAAAGTTGAAAAGACGGCTCCTAACAAAATGGAGTCGTCTTTTTTGAAAATTTCGTATGAAATGAGAGATGACATTGTTTACAACCTATCATGAAGCCATTGAGTGGATTCACAGTAGACTGGCCTTTGGTGTAAAACCGGGTCTTGAAAGAATGAAGTGGCTGATGAACAGACTAGGCCATCCGGAACAACGCATAAAAGCGGTGCATGTTGCAGGGACAAATGGAAAAGGTTCAACCATTGCGTTTACTCGTTCCGTTTTACAGGCTGCAGGCTATTCGGTCGGAACCTTCACCTCTCCGTTTATTTTAACGTTCAATGAACGAATCAGCGTGAACGGAGCGTCTATACAGGATGAAGAATGGCTGAGTTTGGTGAATAAGATCAAGCCTTTTGTTGATGAATTAGATCAAACCGAGCTTGGCGCAGCAACAGAATTTGAAATCATTACCGCATGTGCATTTGCTTATTTTGCCGATGTGCACCAAGTAGACTTTGTCCTATTAGAGACAGGGCTTGGCGGAAGACTTGATTCAACAAATGTTGCCGTACCTATTTTAACAGCGATTACGTCAATTGGTCATGATCATATGGCAATTTTAGGTGACAAACTTGAACAGATTGCATCTGAAAAAGCGGGCATTATCAAAGAGGGTATCCCGATGATCACTGCTGTTCATCAACCGGAAGCACTTGCGGTCATTCAAAACATCGCAAAAGAAAAGAATGCGGAATGCATCTCATTACAGCATACTTGTACCTTCGGTGAGCAGCAGCCAACAGAAACAGGCGAACGGTTTACGTTACACACATCAAAAAGGCAGTATCCGCAGCTTGAAACAGGATTAATTGGAACGCATCAACGGCAAAATGCTTCTCTTGCCGTTCTACTCATTGAATGGCTGGAGCAAGAAGGCTATATTAGTGTGACAGAAGAACAGGTATATGAAGGTATTCGGAATGCAGTTTGGGCTGGAAGATTTGAAAAAGTCAAAGACCATCCAGCAGTTTATTTAGACGGCGCTCATAATGAAGAGGGAATCGACCGTTTAATTGAAACGGTACAAGCTCATTTTTCTGGTAAACAAGTGCATGTTTGTTTTAGTGCTTTAAAGGATAAGCCGTACAAGCAAATGATTCAAAAGCTTGAAGCTGTTAGTTCATCTATTCATTTTGTTTCGTTTGACTTTCCAAGAGCGGAATCAGCTGAAAAACTTTATGCGTGCAGTCAGTTAGAGGCAAAATCGTATGATGATGATCCTCGTGCAGTGCTTGAATGGATTCAGAAAAAGAGTGATGATCCTTCAGCGGTGCTCCTTGTGACAGGCTCTCTTTATTTTATTTCAGATATACGAAATCGTATGATCGGGTAACGAAAAGACGCAAATGGCTTTGATGCCTCCTGCGTCTTTTTCTTTTTATATGTAGAAAAGGGGGAAAATCATATTTTCACTAGATGCTTTAGTGGATAGGGTCATGGTAAAATCCGGTCTATCTTATTCCCGGAAGGAGCACCATATATGATTGAGATTTTTCTGTTTCTTGCAGGCATCACGATGGGGTCGTTCTTTCATCTCGTTGGCGAAAGGCTGCCAGTGAAGCGGTCTATTCTCTTCCCTCGCTCTCACTGCACAGTCTGTAAACAGCCGCTTTCCCTGCATGAGATGATCCCGCTCGTTTCTTATGTTGTATGGAGGGGGTCTTGTAAACATTGCGGCACTCGGTTGTCTTGGCTATATCCAACGGTTGAGCTGCTGACAGGCGGTCTTTTTTTGTTCGTTTATAGGATCGCTGGTTTTTCGTTTGAAGGTCTTTTCCTTGTGATTCTTTGTAGTTTATTCGTGATTGCTGTCGTGAGTGATCTTCTCTATATGAGGGTGCCGAACGAGCTGTTTCTCTTCTTTTTCCCTCTTTTCGTCATATACCGCACGCTGGAACCGCTCCTTATTTGGTGGGAAGGAGCGGCTTCTCTGATTTTTTGCATTCTTTTGTTTTCTAGTCTAGATTATTTTAAGCCAAATAGCATTGGCGGAGCTGATATGAAGCTGTTCAGTTTGCTTGCGTTTTGCTTTGGATTCAAGCCGTTCCTTCTCATGCTTTTTCTCTCATGTATCGCTGGAATGGTCTATGCGAAGGTCTTTTCCTTTCAATTAGACGAGCCATTCCCCTTTGTTCCTGCGATCGCTTTTTCTTTTTGGCTGTATCTCTTTGGTGCTCCTGTCTTGTTTCTATTTGGCTAGTCGAAGGGGTGAAAAAATTGGCGAACACTTTTTTGCCCTGCCGACAAAAGTCTTGTTCTTTTTTTTTACTGCTATGTTAAAGTGTGAAACAGAAAGAAGGACGGGTTAAATTCGCGCTGATTCATTGGACAGAAAGGTCTTTCTTACAAACATGTCAGAAAGCGGGGAATGACAGTGAAAAAGAGGCAGGCAAAAAAACAAGGGCTCAAGGTCAATATTAATGGCAAGGAAGAAATGCTGCATGAAGATGATCATCAGCCGCCAAAAAAGCAGGAAGATCAAGTGACGTTTTCGAATTGGGAGGAAAAGAGGCAGTCGGAACAGGAGACAGCGGCTTCTCAGGAAGATTCGTCTAAACCGAAAGAAGAAGATTTCCAGTGGGATGATGCAGCTGATCATATTTATCATTCTGATCCAAAGGTCGTCACGCCTTATCAAAAGAAAAAAGGCTCCTTTGATCAGAAGTTTGGTAAAAACCGCGGCCCCTTCAAGAGAGTGATGACAACGATTGTGTTTGCGGTGGTTCTTGGGACAGGCCTTGGGGTGTTTGCGCTTAGTTTAAGTCAAGATGGTACACCAAGTCCATCAGGAGGAGATATCAGTGTCTCGGCATCTGGATCTGGAAATCAATCATCGATGAAAGCCGGCGGGGATGCGCCGAAAGCAGGTACTACGGATGACTCAAAAGAGAACAACGATGAAAAAAGTGCCTCTGGCAGTTTATCAACCTTTGTTGTACAGGCTGGGAAATTTTCTTCTGAAAAAGGAGCAGATGACTTAGTTGGCAGTTTAAAAGATGCAGGGTATGCAGGGAAAAAGGTCTCAATGGATGATGGATATTATGTCATTGCTGGGCTTGCGACAGAGCAGGGAATGACAAGCGCTGTAGGGAAGAAGCTGATCGATCAGCACTTTGAGGCGTGGGGAGGAAAGGAGCTCTCATTTCAAGTACCGGATGAGCTGACTAGTTTAATAGAAAAGGCATCTGTATTATCCTCTAAAGTGATTGCCGGCGATGAAGTGGATCAAAAGGAAGTCACGCAGCTGGTTTCTGAGCTTGAAAGTGCCAAAACAGCGGACGCATCGGCTAAAAGCAGTTTGCTAAAAGCTGTGCAGCTATTAAATGAACCAACTGCTGAAAACGGCTGGAAATCTCAGCAGGCACTGCTTGATCAATTAAATACGTAAAATCATTTTTTAAGAAACGAAACTAGTCAAAAAATGACTAGTTTTTTTCTTTTACATCCAACATAATGATGAAGGTACATGAAAAATGAATTTTCGTAGATTGTCGGTAAGATGTACATTTGCTAGGATGAATGGGTATCTTACTTCTTAGGCTAAACCCTGAAAGGATGAACAAACATGAACCAATTGATTCTCGCATCTCAATCACCTAGAAGAAAAGAATTGCTTGATCTAGCAGGGTTTTCTTATGACATTCAAGCAAGTCATTTAAAAGAAGAAATAAATCGAAACCTTTCTCCTGCTGAGAACGTCCAATGGTTGGCAGAACAAAAAGCAAATGATATTCAAAGATTAAATCCTAAAGCTGTGATCATTGGTGCAGATACAATTGTTGCAATTGACGGCAAATGTCTTGGGAAACCAAAAGATAAGAAAGAAGCGGCTTTCATGCTTCAATTATTATCAGGAAAGACACATCAAGTCTTGACGGGTGTCACGGTTCAGTCAGAGAATAGAAAAGAAACATTTTATGAACAGACAGAAGTGACATTTTGGACGCTGACTCAAAATGAAATAGACCGCTATATCAATACGGGCGAGCCCCTTGATAAAGCGGGAAGCTATGGCATTCAAGGGAAAGGCGCACTGTTTGTTCAAAAAATAGATGGTGATTATTTTTCCGTTGTAGGTCTACCTATTGCGAAAACAGTCAGAGTGCTTGAAACCTTTGGAATCACCCCTTTTTGAAGACAGGAAGGAATTCTAAAAGGAGTGGTCATCCTGAACGATTTCCCTATGCTGCTAAAGCATTTCCCTCATGATGAAAAACCGAGAGAACGATTTATCAAATACGGGCCCAGCAGTTTGTCAAATCATGAACTTGTTGCGATCCTTCTAAGAACAGGCACAAAAAAAGAATCAGTTCTCCAAATTTCCGCAAGACTTCTGCAAACATTTGGCGGTCTTCGCTCTGTAAAAGAAGCCTCAATTGAAGAAATGTCGAAGATCCGAGGAGTTGGAAAGGCGAAGGCGATTTCTCTTTTAGCTGCTTTAGAACTCGGCACTAGATTACACCATCAAACGACGGATAACCGCTATGTGATCCGCACACCAGAAGACGGAGCGAACTTTGTGATGGAAGATATGAGATTTTTGACACAGGAAAATTTCGTTTGTCTTTATCTCAATACCAAAAATCAAGTTCTTCATAAACATACCGTGTTTATTGGAAGCTTGAATTCATCGATCGTTCACCCGCGTGAAATTTTCAAAGAGGCCTTTAAACGTTCGGCGGCTTCATTTATATGTGTGCACAACCATCCATCTGGAGATCCGACGCCCAGCAGGGAAGATATTGAAGTTACACAGCGACTTTTTGAATGTGGAAAGCTGATTGGAATACAGCTGCTTGATCATCTTGTCATAGGTGATCAAAAATTTGTGAGTTTGAAGGAAAAAGGGTATTTGTAACACTTTTTTTTTCAATGTTTTACGATATAATAGAGTTTATGAGTTTTTCCCTAAAGGGAATTTTGGTTTAAGAAAGGAAGATACATACATATGTTTGGAATTGGTACAAAAGACCTTGGAATAGATCTTGGAACAGCGAATACGCTTGTTTTTATTAAAGGAAAAGGCATTGTTGTAAGAGAACCTTCGGTCGTAGCTTTGGAAACTGATACGAAGTCTATAGTGGCGGTCGGAAATGACGCTAGAAACATGATTGGCCGTACACCTGGTAATGTTGTGGCACTACGCCCGATGAAAGACGGAGTCATTGCAGATTACGAGACGACAGCAACAATGATGAAATATTACATTAATCAAGCATTAAAAGGCAAAGGGCTTTTTGCTCGTAAACCTTACGTGATGGTATGTGTACCATCTGGTATTACAGCTGTAGAAGAGCGTGCAGTCATTGATGCGACAAGACAAGCTGGAGCACGTGACGCATACCCGATTGAAGAACCATTTGCTGCGGCGATCGGTGCTAACCTGCCTGTATGGGAGCCAACAGGAAGTATGGTTGTGGACATTGGCGGCGGTACAACAGAGGTAGCCATTATTTCTCTTGGCGGCATTGTGACTTCACAGTCGATCCGCGTGGCAGGAGATGAAATGGATGATGCGATCAGCAGCTACATCCGTAAAACGTATAACCTGATGATCGGTGATCGTACGTCAGAAGCCATTAAAATGGAAATCGGTTCTGCGCAGCCTGATGTACATGATGAGATGGATATTCGCGGCCGTGACCTTTTAACAGGTCTGCCAAAAACGATCTCTATTACGGCAGATGAGATTGCAAAAGCGCTTCGCGATACGGTGGAAACAATTGTCGATGCGGTGAAAATGACACTTGAAAAAACCCCGCCTGAGCTGGCAGCAGATATTATGGACCGTGGAATCGTTTTAACTGGCGGCGGTGCATTGCTTCGTAATCTTGACAAAGTCATTAGTGATGAAACGAAGATGCCAGTCATTATTGCTGAAGACCCGCTTGACTGTGTGGCGATCGGAACAGGAAAAGCACTAGAGCATATTCATTTGTTCAAAGGAAAATCTAAAGATAATCGATAATCGGGCGTAAATAAAGAGGTGTAAGACATGCCGCAGTTTTTTATGAATAAAAGATTAATGTTGCTCCTTGTCTGTGTCATCGTACTGGTGGCCATGATTGGTTTTTCAGTGAAAAGCGGCAGAGGTGCTTCATGGCCGGAAAAATTAGTGGGGGATACGACAGGCTTTTTTCAAGGTGTCTTTCATAAACCATCACAATTTATTGCCGGTATTTATGGGAACGTACAAGATTTAAAGAACACATATGATGAAAACGAGCGTCTCCGAAAAAAACTTGATGGACAAACTCAATATGAGGCGAAACTTCAAGAACTAGAAGATGAGAACAAAAAGCTTCGCAAGCAGCTCGGATATGTGAACTCTATTCGTGATTATACGCCAATTCTATCAACGGTTATCGCGAGAAACCCGTCCCTTTGGGATAGCTTTGTGATGATTGATAAAGGGAAAAAACAAGGCGTTGACAAAGATATGGCGGTCACAAATGAGAGTGGTGCGTTAATTGGGAAAATTGAAAGTGATAAGCTCAACAATTTTACTTCAACTGTAAGGTTGCTAAGCTCTACGGACCAAAATAATAGAATTTCAACGAAAATTTTTGCGAAAAAGGGCAAAGAAGAACTCAACGGAATTATTAATGGTTATGACAGTAAGAAAAAAATGCTGACAATGAATATTCTGAAATCTGATGCAGATGGAGATGTCAAAAAAGGAGATCTTGTTGAAACATCTGGAGCAGGGGGCGTATTCCCGCAAGGCTTGACGATTGGTAAGGTGAGTGAAATCGAACCAGATCATTACGGCCTGACAAAAATTATTTATGTAGAACCAGCGGCCGAACTCAACAATTTAGACCGCGTGATTGTGGTGAATCGCAGCTCAAGTACGGCAGATGCATCTGAATTGACGAAGGAGGAAGGCTCGTGAGACGTGTCCTTCTTGCTTTCGTCATGTTGTTTATCTTCGTATTTGACAGTATTTTTGTCGATCTAGTGAAGCTCCCATTTGTTTCAGACAATCAAATTTTAGCTCCTCATTTCATCTTACTCGCACTTGTATTTATGACTGCTTTTGTGAATCAAAAATATGGTGTGATTTTCGGTTTTATCTTTGGACTTTTATATGATATTTCGTATACAGGCATACTTGGTGTTCATATGTTTGGCTTTGGAGCGCTCTGCTATTTGCTAGCGAAAGCCTTTAAAGTTCTGCAAACGAATATGTTAGTGGTCGTCTTTCTGTCGATTATTGCTGTTTCCGTGATGGAGTTTTATGTATACGGTGTTCAAGCGACAATTCAACCAGGGATTATGCCGTTTAATACGTATGTCATCGAACGCTTTATTCCAACGATTCTTTTAAATACTGCTGCGTCTCTCATACTTGTTGTGCCGCTTAGGCTCTTTTTCATCAATATGAAACAAGGACTGATCGACGAATAAAAGCAGGAGTTTGTCCAATTACGGCGAAATGAGTATGTTGTTGAGGTGAGCATCTTGAAAACTCAAAAACAGCAATATGTGACGATAAAAGGTACAAAAAACGGATTAACATTACAGTTAAATGATGACTGTTCGTTTGATGACCTTCTTTCTGGCTTGCGAGAGGTTCTTTCACTTGAGCAATATACAGATGGTAGAGAAGGGCATAAGGTTAATGTGCATATTAAGCTTGGTTTTCGGTATTTAACAGAGGATCAGGAAATGCGTTTGACTGAAGCGGTCTCTGAAAATGAACATCTCGTCATTCACTCCATTGAAAGTGACGTCATGTCAACTGAAGAGGCGAGACGATTAAAAGCAGAGGCCGAAATTACCTCTGTAGCCAAAATTGTGCGCTCTGGACAGGTGCTGTATGTCGAAGGAGATCTCTTATTAATAGGAGATGTCAATCCTGGCGGAACGATTCGTGCAGGGGGAAATATTTTTGTGCTCGGCGCATTAAAAGGCGTAGCACATGCTGGATGTAATGGGAATAAACAAGCTGTCATTGCGGCATCTCGTATGATTCCAACTCAGCTTCGCATCGCACAAGTGTTTAACCGTGCACCAGATCAAAAAGAAGATGGAAACGAAATGGAATGTGCTTATTTAGATATAGATGGCAACATGATCATTGAACGCCTGCAGCAATTGGCTCATATAAGACCTAATCTGACAAGGCTTGAGGGAGGAATGTGAAATTGGGCGAGGCTATTGTGATTACCTCAGGAAAAGGCGGCGTTGGCAAAACAACAACATCTGCAAACTTAGGCACAGCACTAGCAATTCAAGGGAAAAAAGTGTGTCTAGTGGATACCGATATTGGCCTTCGGAATCTAGATGTCGTGATGGGGCTTGAGAACCGCATTATTTATGATCTAGTCGATGTAGTAGAAGGAAGATGTAAAATTCACCAAGCGCTTGTAAAAGATAAGCGTTTCGAGGATCTTTTGTATCTTTTACCCGCTGCTCAAACAAGCGATAAAACGGCTGTAGAGCCGGAGCAGATCAAAGAATTAATTCAATCATTGAAACAAGACTTTGATTATGTCGTCATTGATTGCCCTGCTGGAATTGAGCAAGGCTTTAAAAATGCTGTATCTGGTGCAGATAAGGCAATTGTCGTGACGACGCCTGAGATCTCAGCTGTGAGAGATGCTGACCGTATCATCGGCTTGTTAGAACAAGAAGATATCGAACCACCTCGTTTGATTGTCAACCGTATTCGTACACACATGGCGAAAAGTGGCGATTCAATGGATGTGGATGAAGTTGTACATCACTTATCGATTGACCTTCTTGGCATTGTCGCAGATGATGACGACGTGATTAAGGCTTCAAACAATGGTGAACCGATTGTCATGGATGCTAAAAACAAAGTATCGATTGCGTATCGTAATATCGCCCGCCGTGTACTAGGCGAATCTGTTCCGCTTCAATCATTTGAAGATGAAAACAAAGGAATGTTTGCGAAGCTGAAAGCATTTTTTGGTGTAAGAGCATAAGCATTCAAGTAAGATGAGACCGATTCGATGAGAATCGGTCTTTTTGTTGCATATCAGATGAGGTCGTCACATAAAATGTACAAACTGTTTGTATGTAAAGGGTGATCTCATGAAAAGAGTGGACGAGTACCGAAAGAAAATCGCGCAGCGCCGCAAAACGAAGCAGCCAGCTGCTCCACCTAAGAAGACGACTTTCAAGAAAAAAGAAGATATCCCTCCATGGGTCATGCTGACAGAGGAAGAAAAGCATTCAGGGTCGTCTTCCTTTGAGTCGTCGTCTCACCAGCCGAAGAAATATCGGCATCCGTTATTTAACCCCAATGCTTTTGTGCTTAAATGTTTATTATCTGCGTCCCTTGTGTTGATTGCAGCCATTTCATTTAAAGGTCAGGCAGGGCCGTTTCAGCAGCTGAAGCCGATCATTACGCAGACCTTTGAGCAAGATTTTCAATTTGCTGCTGCCAATCACTGGTTTGAGAAAACAGTTGGAAACCCCCTTGCCTTTTTAACCGACAAAAAGGCAGACCAAAAAGATGTACAAGCGAACCAAGAACTGGCTGTACCTGCTTCTGGAAAAGTGCAGGAATCCTTTACGCAAAATGGAGCAGGTGTCAAAGTCGAAACATCGGCTGAAGCCATTGACAGTATGAAAGAAGGCTATGTGGTAGAGGTAAAAAAGAAAAGTGACACTGGGCTTACAGTGGTCGTGCAGCATGCGGATAACAGCTATAGCTGGTACGGTCAATTAAAGGAAGCCGATGTGGCCTTATACGATTTTGTCGATAAGGGTGAGAAAATTGGCCAGATCTCACTTGATGATCAAGGAAAGGGCACGTATTACTTTGCCATTAAGCAAAATGAACAGTTTATCGATCCTATTCAGGTGATGACCTTTGAATAGATGGCTGGTCATGCTGACGAAAATTCACATTCATCCGCTGCTGTGGATTGTGATGGCGTTTGCGATTCTCTCTGGTCAAATCAAGCCGCTGCTTTGTCTGCTCATCATCGTCTTTGTCCATGAGCTTGGACATGCAGCGGCTGCTTGCTATTATCATTGGCGCATTCGGCGGATTTTTTTACTGCCATTTGGCGGAGCGGTAGAAGTAGAAGAGCATGGGAACCGTCCGCTAAAGGAAGAGCTGGCGGTCATTTTATGCGGGCCGCTCCAGCATGTACCGCTCCAGCTTATGGCATGGCTTTTCATGGAAACTTCTCTTATTTCGCACGACATTTTTACGATGTTCACTTTTTATAATATGGCGATTTTCCTTGTGAATCTTTTGCCTATTTGGCCGCTTGATGGCGGGAAATTATTTTTTTTGCTCTTATCAGCATATTACCCTTTCCAACGTGCACATACCCTTGCCATAAAAGGCTCACTTGTCTTTTTCGTTCTATTGACTGCAGGGTTGCTTTTGTTTGCGCCGCTGCAATTCAACGGCTGGGTGCTGCTCACTTTTTTAGCCTATTCACTCGTAATGGAACACCGGCAGCGGCATTACGTCAGGGTCCGCTTTTTACTAGAACGCTATTACGGTAAAAAAGAGCAAAAGGTAGAAAAGCTTATTCCGCTGAGAGCGAGCGCTGAGGAAAAAGTATATGAAGTAATGGCGCGATTCCAAAGAGGCTGTAAGCATCCGATTATTATTGAAAGAGATGGCGTGAAAATGAGCCAGCTTGACGAAAATGAACTGCTCCATGCGTATTTTTCAGATCGAAGAACCACCTCCTCAATGGAAGAGCTCCTTTTGCCGTACTAGTGATGAAAATACGTTGACATTCTGCGTCTAATTTGATATATTTTTTAATGTTATGGATATGTAGCACCCGTGCTACAACCGCGCGAAGCAGGTGTAAAGAGCCTAAGGCCCCCTGTATTCGGCGAGTCTGAGTTTATTAGGAGGTGCAGAGATGTACGCAATTATCGAAACTGGTGGTAAACAAGTAAAAGTTGAAGAAGGTCAAACTGTTTATGTTGAAAAACTAGCTGCTGAAGCAGGTGAAACAGTAACTTTTGAAAACGTATTGTTTGTCGGCGGAGACACTGTCAAAGTGGGTAACCCTTCAGTTGCTGGAGCAACAGTAACGGCTAAAGTTGAAAAACAAGGTCGCGGTAAAAAAATTACTGTGTTCAAGTACAAACCGAAGAAAAACAACCACAAGAAACAAGGTCATCGTCAACCTTACACTAAAGTTGTTATCGAAAAAATCAACGCTTAAGGCGTGTGAGTGATATGATCAAAGCAACCATTACTCGGTCGGCAGCAGATGAAAGCATTACGTCTTTTCAGATGACTGGACATGCCGAGTTTGCTGAAAAAGGTCAGGATCTCGTTTGTGCAGGTGTATCTGCTGTTGTTTTCGGCTCAGTCAATTCAATTATTGCACTGACAGGAATGGATCCACTGCTCGATATTGGTGAAGAAGGCGGCTATTTCTCTTTTGAATTGCCAGCTGATACAGATCCAGTATCATTTGAAAAAGCCCAGCTGCTTTTAGAAGGCATGGTCGTTTCCTTAGAGACAATCGAACGAGATTATCACGATTATGTGAGAATATCTACAAAAAAATAGGAGGTGAACTTCATGCTTAGATTAGATCTTCAATTTTTCGCATCTAAAAAAGGGGTAGGTTCTACAAAGAACGGACGTGACTCTGAGTCTAAACGTTTAGGCGCTAAACGTGCTGATGGTCAATTCGTAACTGGTGGTTCTATCCTTTATCGTCAACGTGGAACGAAAATCTATCCAGGTGAAAACGTTGGACGCGGAGGCGACGACACTCTTTTCGCTAAAATCGACGGAACGGTTAAATTCGAACGTTTCGGTCGTGACCGTAAAAAAGTGAGCGTATATCCTGCGGCACAATAATTGCTAAAAACTCCGGTCATTGACTGGAGTTTTTTTCACTTTTTACAAGTAGTATCGAAGATGATAAAAGAAGATGCACTCCATAAATATCAAAGAACGTTTGCTGACTTTGCCTCATTTTCTCCTATAGATCAGAAAAAACAACCTTTCCTCACATAACTAGTGTTTTTCTATGCTGTCTTCTCTGTTATAATTCAGGGAGACATAGTGATGATAAGACTCCTAAAAGAGAGACCAAACGATTGGGAGTGCGATAATGGAAGAGATACCAAGTAAACAAAACGAAAAATTAACTCACGTTGCATTAACAAATGAATTGATCTATCTGCTCAGTCGTTCAAGACACGATTGGATGAATAAATTGCAGCTGATCAAGGGCAACTTGACATTAGAAAAATATGACCGGGTGTTTGAAATTATAGAAGAAATGGTCATTGAAGCACAGCATGAATCCAAACTCTCAAATTTAAAAATTCCCCAATTGGCCTATTACTTTCTAACATTTAATTGGGAGTCGCATTTTATCACCCTAGAATATGAAGTGCTTGGTGAAACCCGAGACTTATCAGCATATGAATCGCAGCTGCTAACGGTATCACAGGAGTTGTTTTCGATATTCGATCAATCAGTTTGCCAAAAAACTGAAAATCATTTAACGGTCACGTTCCAAACAGATCAAGAAGAGAATGATGTGGTCTTATATTTTGATTTCAAAGGAAAATTAACAAGTTTGGATGCGTTAAATGCGTTTCATGACGCAAACTATCCATGTATGAGTGTAGCTCAATTTCATGTGACAAGTCATGAGTCCATGATTGAGCTTTGTTTGAGGCAAGAACGAGATATGTGATGCAGAGAAACGGAGGAAGTTATGTTTGTAGATCAGGTTAAAGTGTATGTTAAAGGCGGTGACGGCGGAAACGGTATGGTGGCGTTCCGTCGTGAAAAATATGTGCCAAAAGGCGGACCAGCTGGCGGCGACGGCGGAAATGGTGCAGATGTTGTATTTGAAGTAGACGAAGGACTCAGAACGTTGATGGACTTTCGTTATAAGCGCCATTTTAAGGCGGATCGCGGCGAGCATGGAATGAGTAAAAACCAGCATGGCCGAAATGCGGAAGAAATGATTGTCAAAGTTCCGCCCGGTACGGTCGTGACAGATGCAGAGACGGAACAAGTACTCGCTGACTTAACAGAGCATGGACAGCGGGCAGTCATTGCAAAAGGCGGACGAGGCGGACGTGGAAATTCACGTTTCGCAACACCGGCAAACCCTGCACCGCAGCTCTCTGAAAACGGTGAGCCGGGAAAAGAACGTGACGTCATCTTAGAACTAAAAGTACTTGCAGATGTTGGACTTGTTGGTTTCCCAAGTGTCGGGAAGTCGACACTGCTTTCAATTGTCTCTTCTGCGAAACCGAAAATTGCGGATTATCATTTCACAACGCTTGTGCCGAACCTAGGAGTTGTCGAAACAGATGATAACCGAAGCTTCGTCATGGCGGATCTGCCAGGACTGATCGAAGGAGCGCACGAAGGCGTTGGCTTAGGTCATCAATTTTTACGCCACATTGAGCGGACACGGGTTATTGTCCATGTCATTGATATGTCAGCACTTGAAGGGCGTGACCCGTACGAAGATTATGTGACGATTAATGAAGAGCTTGAGCAATACAATATGAGATTGACTGAGCGTCCACAAATCATTGTAGCGAACAAAATGGACATGCCAGAAGCAGCTGACAATCTAGCGGCATTTAAAGAAAAATTAACGGATGACTATAAAGTGTTCCCAATTAGTGCGATCACAAGAGAAGGGCTTCGTGAGCTTTTATTTGAAATCGCCAATCAGCTTGAAACAACACCGGAATTCCCGCTCTATAATGAAGAGGAACTGTCTGATAACCGGGTGATGTACAGGTTTGATGAGGGAGACGCGCCATTTGAGATCACAAGAGATCCTGACGGTACGTTTGTCATAACGGGTAAAGCACTTGAGCGACTGTTTAAGATGACAGATTTCTCAAGAGATGAGTCCGTGAAACGATTCTCTAGACAACTGCGCGGAATGGGTGTCGATGATGCCTTGCGTGAGCGTGGTGCAAAAGACGGCGACATCATTCGTCTGCTTGAATTTGAATTTGAATTTATTGATTGATCAAAAGGAGGGTCCAGTCCATGGGCTCTCCCGTTTTTAAAAGGGGAGAAAACAGGTGAAAGAAGAAACGTTCTATTTAGTAAGAGAGGATGTCCTTCCAGATGCGATGCGAAAAACGCTTGAAGTCAAAAAGCTTCTCGATCGCAAAAAAGCGGATTCAGTTGCCGATGCTGTTCAACAAGCGGATTTAAGCCGCAGTGCTTTTTATAAATACAGAGATGCTGTTTTTCCATTTTATACAATGGTGAAAGAGCAGATCATCACATTGTTTTTCCACCTTGAGGATCGGTCTGGGGCTCTGTCAAGGCTGCTTCAAATTGTGGCGGACTCTGGCTGTAATGTGTTATCCATTCACCAAACGATTCCGCTGCAGGGAAGAGCGAATGTCACCCTATCCATTAGCACGGCTGGTATGGCAGATGATATCAATACAGTCATGAATCAATTAAGAAAACTTGAATTTGTCGAAAAAGTTGAAATTCTAGGTTCTGGGGCGTAAAAGGAGAGATCATAGCAGATGAAGCAATTAACTGTAGGTTATTTTGGACCAGAGGCAACATTTACTCATTTGGCCGTATGCTCTTGCTTTCCAACAGATGCAGTGCAGCGTGCCTATGCAACGATTCCGCAATGTATGGATGCTGTGTCAAAAGGCGAAGTAGATTTGGCGGTCGTTCCACTTGAAAATGCACTCGAAGGATCTGTGAACTTAACGATTGATTATTTAATTCATGAGGAAGCGCTGTCCATTGTTGGTGAAATGACAGCACCGATTCGGCAGCATTTGCTTGTCCACCCATCAAGAGCGGAAAGCTGGGAGACATTAGATGTGATCCAATCACATCCGCACGCGATTGCCCAGTGTCATCAATTTCTGAAAAAGCAGTACCCAGATATTCCGCATCGTCCAGTAGAATCAACAGGTTATGCAGCAAAATATATCAGTGAGCATCCGGATGAGGCTGCTGGGGCCATTGCCAATGAAATTGCCGCACAAACGTATGGTTTAACGATTGCAAAAAAAGACATTCATGATTATCCGCACAATCATACACGCTTTGTTATTTTACATAAAGATCCTAAGGCGTCGTTCCCAATGAATGCTGGGTTCTCATCGAAGCCAAAAACGACCATTGTGGTCAGTCTGCCAAAGGATGATCAATCAGGTGCATTGCATCGCGTGTTATCTGCTTTTTCTTGGCGGAATCTCAACTTGTCAAAAATTGAATCTCGTCCGACAAAAACAGGTCTTGGACACTATTTATTTATTATAGATATAGAAAAAGAAATGGATGATGTCCTTGTCCCTGGCGCGATTCAGGAATTAGAAGCGATTGGCTGTGAGGTCAAACTGCTCGGCAGCTACCAAACATATGAACTAACGAATGAAAAATAGTGTCCCTTGCAGGACACTATTTTTTTAGTCTTTAATTAAAAAACCAGCGTCATCGAGCGCTTGAATGGCTTGGTCAAGCTGCTTTTGACTGTAAGAAGTGAGTGTATGTAAATGCACGCCGTCTGTTAGTTCTGACAAGTAGGAGGCGCCCGTGTTAGAAATGTGATGAACGAAATCAGCTACTTGCTTGCGAGTACTGACGCGAATAGAGGCCGTTAGTTCACCGTAAACAGGGTGCTCTATGATCACATCTTTCACTGTCACACCAAAGTCTACAATCAAGGTCAGTTCCTCTTCTGTGCGAACAGGATCATGCTTGCAGGCGATGATTTGTTCAATTTCTCTTTCTGGCGCATGCTGCGGTGCCATATACACATAGCCTTGACTTGTGGCAATAATGGGTTCGTTTTTTGCTTTTAATAGTGACATATCTTGTACAATGACTTGTCGAGAGACAGCCGCCTTTTTAGCCAAAAAACTTCCGGTGAGCGGTGTATCTGTTTCTTTCAGCCACTCTAAAATGGCGTTTCTTCTCTCTTCGCCAATGAGTTTCCTCTCTTGCTCCACGTCTTATGCTCCTTTCTTCTCCTTTTGCAATTGTTCGAATGTATGCAAAAGCTGATCGATGTCCTCTTTTGATGACTTCGATCCAAATGATAGTCGAATGAATTGAAGGGCATCACGATCTGATATGTGCAATGCCTTCACAGCGGGGGAAGGATGATGATAACCTGAAGCACATGCGCTTCCAGTCGATATACAAATCCCATGCCGGTTACATGCTAACATTACATATTGTCCTTCAAACCCTTCAAAAAAACAACCAATAATATGAGGCAGCATGCGGCGATTGCCATTGTTTTGAAGTGTACGAACAGGAAGTTGTCTCATTTTCAGCTGCTGAAGAAAATAATCACGAAGCAGCTCATTCTGTTGATGCTGCTCATCTAGCTTAAGCATCAATTGTTCGCTCGCAGCAGCAAAAGCACCGATGCATGGAACGTTCACTGTTCCAAGGCGGAAGCCATTTTCCTGAACTGCACCTGAATATAAAGGCTTCCAAGCAACATGTGCGCCCATATAGACAGCACCAGCGCCCTTAGGTGCATACACTTTATGGCTAGAGATGGAAACGGCATCAACCCCAAGCTCCTTGATGGACACACGAATCTTTCCGAATGTTTGCACGGCATCTGTATGAAAAAGTATGTGCCTTTCTTTTAAAAGGGGTGCTAATTCAGCAAGCGGCTGGATAATCCCTGTTTCTGAATTAGCATGCTGAATAGATACTAGTCCTGTTTCAGGCAATAATGCTTCTTTGAGAATGTCCTTAGTGATGATCCCATCTTGATTCGGTTCAATGATTGTGACCTTCAGGCCAAGACGCTCTAAGCTACTAACCGCATGATGAACAGAAGGGTGCTCTACAGAAGTTGTGATGACATGCTGCCTGTGTGCTGGCAGACCATTTGCAATCGATTGAATCGCAAGAAGGTTGGATTCTGTTCCGCCGCTTGTAAAGTAGATGCCGTCTGGTTCGCCCTCAAGAATGGCAGCGAATGATTGTCTGCTGTAAGTCAGTATGTCATTTGCTCTTCCACCTGCATCATGAAGACTGCTTGCATTCCCGTAGCAATCTTGACTTAGCTGCTGAAAAACATGCAGTGCTTCCTCTGAAACAGGTGTAGAAGCTGCGTAATCTAAATAAACCAATCCATCCATCTCCTATGAGAAAATTTTTTCTTGTATTTATTGTAGTGTTGTGTAATGATATGTGTCAAGACAGGTGTAAATGACAGGAGGGGCGAAGGTGTCATCAATCAAAAAAGTCATTGTGGTGGGATCAGGCATTGCAGCGCTTTCCTTTGCAAAAACCATTTCAGAAAGCTGCCAAGTTATCATGATGACAAAAAAACAATTTTCCTCTAGTAATTCCATGCTTGCACAAGGAGGAATCGCTGCTGCCTTTTCAGCACAGGATTCAGTTCATCAGCATGTACAAGACACATTAGCTGCCGGCTGTGATCACAATGATGAGAGGGCGGTACAAGAGATCGTAAGTCGTGGAAAGCAATTGGTGGAGCAGCTCGTAGAAGAAGGCTGTCCATTTGATCAGACGGAGACGGGCGAGCCGCAATTAGGTAAAGAGGGGGCACATACGGCTCATCGCATTTTGCATGCAGGAGGAGACCAAACAGGCAAAACCCTCGTGCAGTATTTAAAAAGTCAGCTTGGCTCACATATTCATTTATACGAATATCACCATGTCATTGATCTATTGGTCCATGAAGGAACCTGCATAGGGGTGGTGTGGAAAGATGAGAAAGGACACGTCCATACCATGACCGCAGATGCAGTTGTTTTATCCACGGGCGGCTGCGGCTCCCTATATGAAACAAACACAAATGACCCTTCTGTAACAGGAGACGGACTGATGATGGCCTATCGAGCCGGGGCACAATTAGCAGATCTTGAATTTGTTCAATTCCACCCCACCCTCTTAACGATCGCTGGAAAAGCAGTCGGTCTCGTTTCAGAGGCAGTCCGGGGAGAGGGAGCCTATTTAGAAGATGAAACAGGCAGGAGGATGATGAAAGGCATTCACCCACAAGCTGATTTAGCGCCTAGAGATGTGGTCGCTAGAGCTATTTTTCATGAGCAGCAATTAGGTCATGATCTGTATCTCAATATCCGCGAGATTCCACATTTTTCAGCTCGTTTTCCAGCAATTAATGCGATGTGTCAGCGGGCAGGTGTCGATATGGCAAGCGGCAGGCTCCCAGTTTCCCCTGGTATGCATTTTTTAATGGGCGGAATCTGCGTGAATGAATATGGAGAAACCACTGTTCCATCTCTTTTTGCTATCGGAGAAGCGGCCTGTACAGGCTTACACGGAGCGAACCGATTAGCGAGTAATTCTCTCTTGGAAGGTCTCGTTTTAGGACACAAAGCGGCACGGAGAATTGAACAGGTACCTAAACAGAAAAAAATAGTCCCATCTTTTTCTATTCAAGAAGTATGGTCCGTCCCAGCGATTTCAGAGGATCAGTTGAGACAATGGATGATGACATATGCCGCAATTGTAAGAGACGAAAAAGGGCTAAAGGCCTTGCTTCAAGTATTACAGCAAGTCCCTTATCAGCAAACGAATGTGAAGAATATCACAAGTGAACAGATCGAATTAAGCAATCAATGGGCATTAGCGATTTGCCTTGTGAAGTCTGCATTACTTCGTACAGAAAGCAGAGGCGGCCATTTTCGAATGGATTATCCAAATCGGAATGATGCTTTGTGGCGGGGCATGCAGATTGTCCATGAAAAAGGCCACATTCATATGATGAAAAATGAAAGGATCGGTGCCAAATGGAACGTTTACAGTTAAAACAAATGATGACTCATTTTTTCACAGAAGATATTGGCTTTGGAGATGTATCAGCTGATGCCATTTTTGGAGAAAAGAAAGGAACAGCATACATCATCGCAAAACAATCGGGTGTATTGGCAGGTTCTCAAGTCATTGACATAGGGTACCGCCTGCTGAATGAACAGATTCAAGCTGAGTTGTTTTTTGAGGAAGGTGATTGGATTCATTCAGGCGCTGTGCTGGCGAAAATAAAGGGGCCGGTCAGCGACTTATTAAAAGGAGAAAGGGTCATTTTGAATGTTTTGCAGCGCATGACAGGTATCGCCACATTAACACATGAAGCGGTGCAGCGATTAGCGGATCCGTCGATTACGATTTGTGATACAAGAAAAACGACTCCCGGCTTGCGCATGTTGGAGAAATACGCTGTGAAGACAGGAGGCGGAAAGAATCATCGCTTCGGCTTATCAGATGGAGTGATGATTAAAGATAATCATATTGCCGCATGCGGCTCTATTCGTGAAGCTGTAGATAAAGCAAGAGCATATGCCGGTCATATGGTGAAAATTGAAGTAGAAATTGAATCAGAAACGCAGCTAATGGAAGCCATTGATGCAAAAGCCGATGTCATCATGTTTGACAACTGCTCTCCAGACGAAGTGAAACGTTTTAAACAAATGACGCCGGAGACAATTCTGACGGAGGCTTCAGGAGGCATCACGTTAGAGACATTGCCAAGTTACAGGGGGACAGGTGTCGACTTTATTTCACTTGGTTTTTTGACACATTCTGCTCCAGCATTTGATTTTAGTATGAATATGGAATTCAGTCATAAAGGAGGAACAACTCATGTCACTGCTTGATGTACTCGCAAATCAACATGCAGCCATGATGCCAGAAGAATATAAACACCGCTCTGTTGATGAGATGAAGCAGCGTGTGTTAGACATTAAACGGGCCTTTGGATCAAAGCTTTTTATACCGGGGCATCATTATCAAAAGGATGAAGTCATCCAATTTGCAGATGCAACAGGCGATTCACTGCAGCTCGCACAAATAGCCGCGGACAATCAGGAGGCTGAGTACATTGTGTTTTGCGGTGTTCACTTCATGGCTGAAACGGCAGATATGCTGTCAATTAAGAATCAAAAGGTCCTATTGCCAGATATGAGAGCAGGCTGTTCAATGGCTGATATGGCGAACATGAAGCAAACGGATAGAGCATGGGAGCAGCTCACTGATCTGTTTGGAGATACGATCCTACCGCTCACGTATGTCAACTCAACAGCGGATATTAAAGCATTTGTCGGCAAGCATGGCGGGGCGACTGTTACATCGTCAAACGCTAAAAAAGTGCTGGAGTGGGCGCTCACACAAAAAGAGCGGATTCTGTTTCTCCCTGATCAGCATTTAGGGCGTAATACGGCATTCGATTTAGGCATTTCACTAGAAGAAATGGCTGTCTGGGATCAAATAGAAGAAAAGCTCATCACCGATCAGCCGCTTTCTCGCATCAAGATGATTTTATGGAAAGGCCATTGCTCTGTCCATGAGAAATTTACGGTGCGGAATATTGAAGAAACGAGAAAAAGAGACCGTGACATTCAAATCCTTGTCCATCCAGAATGCACGCATGAAGTCGTCAGGGCTTCTGATCTTGCCGGTTCAACGAAATTTATTATTGATACGATTAAGGAAGCGCCAGCAGGAAGCAAGTGGGCGATTGGAACAGAGATGAATTTAGTCAAGCGGATAATCGATCAGCATCCAGATAAACAAATTGAATCCCTCAATCCGGATATGTGTCCATGTTTGACCATGAATCGGATCGATCTTCCTCATTTGTTATGGTCACTAGAAAGCATTGATAAAGGTGATCCGGTCGGTTTGATTCAGGTCAATGAAGACATTACCAAAGAGGCTTTACTTGCACTGAATAAAATGCTCGCCATTAAATAATAAATCAGCCCCTCCTATCAGAAAACAAGTTTTTATCATATCGGCTTGTAAATAGGCATAAATTTATGGTGAAACATATTGTACTTCTGACATAACCGTTACGTTCACGTTTTGCATAGGAGGGGAAAACGTTGAAAATTCATATTGTGCAAAAAGGAGACTCCCTTTGGAAAATTTCAAAGAAATACGGAGTCGACTTTCAAGAATTGAAAAAACTAAATTCACAACTCAGTAACCCAGATTTGATCATGCCGGGTATGAAGATCAAGATTCCATCTAGTGGTGTTCCTGTAAAAACAGATCATCACAAAGCAAAAGAAATGCCAAAGCCGAAAGAACATCCGTATGTGAAAGAAAAGCCAAAAGATGTCGTGCAAGTGCAAGATACGAAGCCGAAAGAAAAGCCAAATGAACCGGTACCTTATGTACCGCCAGTGCCAAAGATCGAGCATCCAGTTTTTCCACAAGTCGATGTGAACTATTATCAGACCAATCTCTACCAGCCATTCACGCCTCCTCCCAAAAAAGAACATCATGAGAAAAAAGATTACGTTCATGAAAAGAAAGATCATGTTCATGACAAAAAGGATCACAAAGATCATGTTCATCATGAAAACAAGGACTATAAAGATAACAAGGAACATTTTCATCATGAAAATAAGGACCATAAAGATAATAAGGAACATTTTCATCATGAAAATAAGGACCATAAAGATAATAAGGAACATTTTCATCATGAAAATAAGGACCATAAAGATAACAAGGAACATTTTCATCATGAAAATAAGGACCAT
Source organism: Bacillus sp. GBSW19 (assembly GCF_002998655.1). NCBI lineage: Bacteria > Bacillati > Bacillota > Bacilli > Caryophanales > Bacillaceae > Bacillus > Bacillus sp. GBSW19. Next base: position 1,536,370 of record NZ_PVRF01000001.1, on the reverse strand, counting down.
AAAAATAACAAGGACCATTTTTATGATGAAAATAAAGGCCATCTAAAAGATGAAGTGGCAAAGGGGTATGATCCGTTTATTCATATTCCGCATCAAAAGGAGGAGGGAAAAGATATGGAGCAAAGCAATTACCCAAACCTTCCTAATTTCCCGCAAATGCCGAATGTTGGAGGCGCAGCGGTAGGAGGAATGGCTGAGAATAAAGAGCATCATCACCATCACCAGCATCATGATTCATATGATCCTTATTATGGTTTTGGTCATGGACATTACATGCCGGCAATGTATCCATACCCGCAACAAATGGTGCCAGCATCGCCAATTTTACCAGGTTCAGGTCTTTGTTATCCTGTCCAGCCATATTATCACCATCACATGATGCCATATCCATACCCAGCTCAGCCGTATTATCCTGCGTATCAAGCGCCAGCTTATTACGGGGAACATTATGAACATCATGCAAACGACGGGCATCACTGGCACCACCATATGCACCCAAATGCCAATGCGAACGTGAATCAAGGCTTTTATCCAAACGTTTCAAATGAAGCTTATGGCAAGGAAGACTGCGGATGTGATGATGGCATGAAGCAGCATCAGCCGTGGCCAGGACATTATCCGAATCCTGTTCCTTATGGCCAAATGGGGGCTTTTCCAGCTCAGCCTTATATGCAGCCATATCCAGGTCAATCTGTTTTTGCAAGACCAGAAGAAGACGAAGAAGAGTAATGACAGAAGGAACGATCTCAATCGTTCCTTTCAGCGTGTAGACAAACCCTCGCATTCGTTGTCAGGGCTGTGCTCCGGTGCTCACGAATGTCAAATTCGCTCCGCTCCGGTGCTCGCCCTTCCTAGACTGCAAAGGTTTTCTATCACGCTGAAAAAGAGACAAAGGGCTAAAATAAAGATCATTTTAACAATCTGGAAGGAACGATCTCAATCGTTCCTTTTTTTGTTTATAACTGACAGCTTGATTTTTTCCCAAACTGTACATGCTAAAACAGAGCCTGTTTCGCGCTCATGAGATTGAATTTGTACAGGGGGTTTTTCGTTTGAGACAAAAATGGCAAAAAACGATCGCATTAGTGCTTCTTCCTATTGGGTTAACGGCATGTGGTACAAATGATAATGCAGGTGTAGATACACGTCATAATCAATCAGGTCAGCCAGTCGGATATCATTCGAATAACCGTGCGGCTGACAATAATCAAGATCATCAAGGGCCAGTTTCTGAACTCATGGAGGGGATGAACGGTGGGAACACAACGAATGTTGATTATCGCACCCGTCCTCAAGCCGATGATCGAATGCCTCTCGCAGGTGGAGATGGACGCTACAGTCATGGAGATATGAACTATCATAACCAAATGTCGTTCTCTGGCTACGATAAACAAGAGAACGTCCAGCGTTCAAGAAAAATTGCCAACCGTGTCAATAAAATGAACCACGTTGCAGACTCACAGGTGATGGTGACAGATGAAAATGTGTATATTGCCATTAAATCAGATGGACGTTTGACGTCAGAGGGCGTATCACAAGTTGAAGAAGCAGCGACTCGTTATGCGGATGGAAGAGCTGTCCAAGTCATTAAAGACGAGGGTGCTTTCACACGCTTTAGAGATATGAGAAGAACACAATTTGAAACAGGCCAAACAGGCATGACTCGATAGGTTGGAGAATAAGAAAGGCTAAAGTTCCTCAAGAACTTTAGCCTTTTCTTAAAAATAACCCTTGATGCTTGTATAAAAATCGTTAAAGAAATACCAGCCAAATCCAAGTAATAAAATACCTTTCTTGTTAAGGATACAAGGGGGAGAAGACAGATGTCATGAAGGAGAATCCCTGCCAAAATACCGCCTGAAGCCAGCATAAATTCAGATGAATCTGTTTTTGGATATGCATCTGCCAGTACAGCACCGAATACTGAAACCCAGAACACAAGGTTTCCAGGGGACACCGCAACAAGCAAGCCGTTTCTGTACGTTTTTGCGAATGATTTATTGACTTTTTCGCCAGCTAAATGGATGTCTTGATCCGAATTATTAAGAATACTGCTCCGATCAGCCAGAGCGGGATTTGGACAAATGGCAGTGATAAAAACTGAGCAAATTCAGCATCCATGAAAGAATCCGTTTTTTAATCCCTTTTTGTCATTTCAACCGTGATCGCTCCAACTGGCAGAGGAATTGACAATCCTACGACGATAAATGCGAGAAATGTTTGCAATCGACTAGAACTTCCTTTGGGAAAATTCGTATAAAAATTCTCAGTTTAGATTAACTATACATAATAGGAGAAAAGGATCGATGATTATTTCATATTTTATCGAAATGATTGGGAGAGATGATGTATATAAAGGTGCATATCAAGCTTGCTGTATCTCTTTTGTAGTGGAAAGGAACTATTTTCCTAAAAATTCTTTTTTTTATGGCATCTCTATGCTACACTGTTGTGGAAATCAATAAATGTGACTAGGGGTGCCCGCAGTTGGGCTGAGAGAGAAGTGTATGCTTCTTAACCCTTTGGACCTGATCTGGCTCGTACCAGCGTGGGGAAGTTGAAGATGATACATGGGTCATATGAATGACATTCATGTTTATTTCTGTCGACGAAACCAGGTTCTGTTCATAGAGCCTGGTTTTTTTGCTGGTGCTGATTCCATCCTGTCCGGTGACAAGAAGAGAAGGAGAGAACAGCAAATGAAAGAAAAGAAAAATACCCCAACAACTCAATCCTTATTATCAAGCTTTGACGGCAGCCGAAAGGTGTATGAGAAAGGATCAAGACCTGACATTTTAGTGCCAAAAAGGGAGATTGCCCTCTCAAAAACTGTGACACAGGCGGGGAACATTCAAAATGAACCGATTCGTGTGTACGATACGAGTGGACCGTACACCGATGAGAGAGCCCATATTGATGTCACTAAGGGATTAAAACGCCTTAGGGCAGCATGGATCGAAGAAAGAGGGGATACAGAAAGCTATGAAGGGCGGCATGTGAAACCAGAAGATAACGGATATCGTTCTAAGGAAAAAGAGTCCTTTCATCATGTTCATACTGATTTTCATCATGAGCCGCTCCGCGCAAAACAAGGTGCCTGTGTGACGCAAATGCATTATGCAAAAAAAGGTATTGTTACGCCTGAAATGGAGTTTATCGCGTTAAGAGAAGAGCTAAGCCCTGAGTTTGTGAGAGAGGAGGTAGCCAGCGGAAGAGCAGTCATTCCAGCGAATATTAACCATCCTGAAAGTGAACCGATGATTATTGGAAGGCATTTTCACGTCAAAATCAATGCGAATATTGGCAATTCAGCTGTGACATCATCCATTGATGAAGAGGTAGAAAAGATGACATGGGCGATCAGATGGGGTGCAGACACCATGATGGACCTGTCTACAGGAAAGGACATTCATACAACGAGAGAATGGATCATACGGAATTGCCCAGTCCCAGTAGGAACCGTTCCCATTTATCAGGCGCTTGAAAAAGTAAATGGAGTGGCAGAAGATTTGACGTGGGACGTGTACAGAGACACATTAATTGAACAAGCAGAGCAAGGAGTAGACTACTTCACGATTCATGCGGGCGTGAGGTTAAGGTATATTCCGCTGACAGTCGATCGGGTGACCGGAATTGTTTCAAGAGGCGGTGCCATTATGGCAAGGTGGTGTCTTGCCCATCATCAAGAGAATTTCCTCTATACCTACTTCGAAGACATTTGTGAGATTATGAAAACGTATGATATTGCTTTTTCACTTGGAGACGGTCTGAGACCAGGCTCGATTGCTGATGCCAATGATGAGGCGCAGTTTGCAGAGCTTGAAACGTTAGGTGAATTGACAGAGATCGCTTGGAAACATGATGTACAGGTGATGATTGAAGGGCCTGGACATGTTCCGATGGATAAAATCAAAGAGAATGTGGACAAGCAAATGGAGATTTGCAAAGAGGCACCATTTTATACGTTAGGGCCTCTTACAACAGATATTGCCCCGGGATATGATCATATTACATCCGCCATCGGTGCGGCCATGATCGGCTGGTATGGAACAGCGATGCTATGCTATGTGACGCCAAAAGAGCATTTAGGTCTGCCGAACAAAGAAGATGTAAGAGAAGGTGTGATTGCCTATAAAATTGCCGCACATGCCGCTGATCTAGCAAAAGGACATCCTGCTGCTCAAAAGCGCGATGATGCTTTATCGAAAGCAAGGTTTGAATTTAGGTGGCGTGACCAATTCCACCTGTCACTTGATCCAGAAAGAGCTATGGCGTTCCATGATGAAACATTGCCTGCGGAAGGGGCTAAGACTGCCCATTTTTGCTCGATGTGCGGACCGAAGTTTTGCAGTATGAAAATTTCCCATGATATTCGCAATCAATCAGAAGAAGTGAAAAGAGAGATGGAGAAGAAGGCGAAAGAGTTTATCAGCCAAGGAAGTCAAATTTATTCATCCTAAAAAAGAACCTCGCACGTATGTTGTGCGGGGTTTTATCAGATGGCGGAAAAGGCTTTTCTTAAGAGGTGGAAAAATGCTTTTAATGCAAGTACCATCATGTCCAAACTCGGAATGAGGGCATCTGTTAAATGAAAAAAGACGGTTTGTCTTTCGGGAGATGTTCGTTTCTTTTTCCGTTTCATGAAGACAGCCTCCTTTTTAAATAATATACTTCTTTGCAAAGCAGAGGGATAGAGATGTTGTTTGAATTTAAACAAAATTTAAACTTCTTGTGTTTGAAAGGAAAGAAGGAGGGGAAACGTGTTGAATAGAGAATGAATGAAAAGAGCCGATCTATTTGGCCAGCTAACAAGAAAGAGTGGAAGGTGATCTTATGATGAAAGTATTTAAGGTAACATTTCATATGAACAATGGAGAAGTGCTTGATTTCGAGCTAAAACGCCCAGCTACCTATGATGTGTATAAGAAAATTGAAGAAGCCAATCATTGGTTTAAGCTGAATAATGAAATCATTAACTTATTAAATGTGAATAGCATCCACGTAGAAACAGATTAAAACAGAAAGCCGCTCTCTCTGAGCGGCTTTCATTATGCAGAAAAATCATTTCGATTATTAAGCTGACCGCGGGACAGCCAGTTCTTTTTATACAAATAAGCAATCACTTCAAGCCATAGACGCGGTGCTTTTTTAGGGAAAAAAGGTTTTTGATAATAAGCGTAAGCGGCTTTTAAATCATTCCATTGGTGGCATGCTTTTGTTTGTGTGAAACGGGCTACGTCGATGACCCTGACCTGGCCTTCCTTTGTTAAGATCAGATTCCGCAGATGGATATCAGAAGGATTCAATCCTTTCTCGCGTGCTTCTTCTAGCGCATCATCCACTTGTTCAATCATTTGTTTTTTAATAGGAATCCCCTTTGTGAGGCATTCATAGAATGTGTAGCCTTTAATATATTCCATTAAAATATACTGATCCCCAGATTCATAAATCTCAGGGTAGTAAGACGAACCAGAAAGTTTTTCATAAATGGCGGCTTCTTTGCGGGCAATATGGTGATAAGAAGGGAAAAAGACTTTTAGTGCCATTTTCTTGCCGTCTTTTTTGTATGAAAAGACATAGGCACTTCTTCCTTTGCCGCACAGTTCAAGCTCTGCCGGTTTAAAGGCAAGCTTATGAAGACGTTTATCTTCATGATACTGAATCGATTCGGCTAATCTTTTAACATCTGACATTGACTTCACCTTCTTTGGTTTCAGTTTATGCGGCTGAAAAACGAATGATGAAAAAACCGAGTCATTCGATAAAGCAATGGATTGTATAAAACATACCATTTACGAATGAAGGATACAACGAAAGACTCTTCCCATATATTCATTCATCGATTTGGTTAATGTTTAGAAAAATGGGTCAAACTACATATGTCATGCATCGATCTCATGTTCTAAAGAGGTGTAAATAGTGAAAGTGAAGATGAAATGTTTCGTTACAGGACTTATCATGACAAGTGTGCTTTTTTTCGCTGCGGATATGGAAGGAAAAGAACACTTGCAAAAGCAGTCAAACTCTATCACCGTGCAGCTTGAAAAAGTCTATCTAGACGGAGATGTGAGTATTGAAAGACACCGGGCTTCATTAGAAGACAAAGACACATTCTGGGCACAGTATAAAGGCTGGACGCTAGTAGAACAGAGAGAGGATTTTGCGCTTTTTAGAAAGCAAATTGATGATATCTCTCCATTAAGTAAAGCAAATGGATATATCGGATTATCAGAGGACGGTGTGATTTCTACGTTTCATGGAAGGCCTGACGGCTGGGCGGAGCCTATTCATCTCTTTTTTCAAATTGATACGTCCCGTTTAGAAAGTCATGTGGAGGAGCAGCTTGAGCAAGGCATTCCTTTTCGAACAAAGGATGAATTTGAGCATGTGCTTGAAGTCATGAAGCCTTACCGAAATGAAATATCGTTTTAAAGCGTGTAACAGCTTGCTGGTGTGAAGGCCGCAAGCTGTTTTTCGTGGTTTTATCGTAAAAATGCATTGAGCGAACGTATGTTAACTTTTATTGCGGTTTTCTTCTCGATTTATGTTACAATGAAGAACAGTCAAAGAGGTGAAAACGGTGATAGAGTTTGTAAAAGGGACCATTGATTATGTGTGCCCGCAATATGTTGTCATTGAAAACGGCGGAGTGGGATATCAAGTCTATACCCCAAACCCGTTTATCTATCAAGTAAACAAACAAGAAACGATTTATACGTATCATTACATAAAGGAAGACGCTTTTTCGTTATATGGATTTCAAACGCGAGAAGAAAAAGCGCTGTTCACAAAACTGTTAAATGTCACGGGGATTGGGCCGAAGGGGGCTCTAGCGATTCTTGCTTCCGGTGATCCTGGCGCTGTCATTTCAGCGATAGAACGTGAAGATGAAGCGTTCCTGATTAAGTTCCCTGGTGTTGGCAAAAAGACAGCTCGCCAAATCATTCTCGATCTAAAAGGAAAGCTAGCCGATGTCGTACCGGAAATGATTGGCAACCTATTTAATCACGAGGACCATATTCAGGTCGAAACGCAGCAAACGGCATTAGACGAAGCGCTTGAAGCCTTAAATGTTCTTGGATACGGTGATCGTGAAATTAAAAAGGTTCTTCCATTATTAAAAGAAGAAAAGAATCTCACAACCGATCAATATGTGAAAAAAGCTTTACAAAAAATGTTGAAATAGGGTGATGTCTCATGGATGAACGGCTCGTCTCAACTGAAGCAGACAACCATGAATCAGCCATTGAGCAAAGTCTGCGGCCACAGACACTTAGCCAATATATCGGTCAGCAAAAAGTAAAAGATAACCTCAGTGTGTTTATTGAAGCTGCCCGCATGAGGCAGGAAACACTCGATCACGTCCTTTTATATGGACCGCCTGGACTCGGGAAAACAACGCTTGCGTCGATTATCGCCAATGAAATGAATGTTCAGCTGCGTACAACATCTGGACCAGCGATTGAACGTCCTGGCGATTTGGCGGCAATCTTAACTTCTCTTGAGCCAGGTGATGTGTTGTTTATAGATGAAATTCATCGCTTGCAGCGCTCAATTGAGGAAGTGCTTTATCCGGCAATGGAGGATTTTTGTTTAGATATCGTCATTGGCAAGGGAGATACAGCGCGCTCTGTACGGCTTGATTTACCGCCATTTACACTTGTAGGTGCCACGACCCGTGTAGGGCTTTTAACAGCACCGCTTCGTGACAGGTTTGGGGTACATGCAAGATTGGAATACTATGAGCAAAGAGATTTGGCTCACATTGTGGCAAGAACAGCCGAGCTGTTTGAGATTGGGATCGATCTTCGCTCAGCCGAAGAGATCGCAAGACGTTCCCGGGGCACGCCAAGGGTTGCCAATCGTCTGCTCAGAAGAGTAAGAGATTTTGCGCAGGTGCTTGGGAATCATGCGATTACCGAGGACATTGCGGAAGATGCCCTTGAGCGCCTTCAAGTCGACAGGCTTGGTCTGGATCATATAGATCATAAGCTGCTTTTAAGTATGATCGAAAAATTTAGAGGCGGTCCTGTAGGGCTTGATACAATCTCAGCGACAATTGGAGAAGAATCACATACGATTGAAGATGTGTACGAACCGTATTTACTGCAAATTGGTTTCCTGCAAAGAACACCAAGAGGACGGGTCGTCACAAGAGAAGCGTATGAACATTTTCAAATGGAGGTTCCGATTCGTGACTGAATTCCCTAAAATATTGATGATTTTAGGTGGTGTCCTTTTTGCCGCAGGATTAGTATTTCAATTGGTTGGTAAGCTTCCAGGTGATATTTTTGTGAAAAAAGGAAATGTGACGTTCTTTTTTCCTGTGATCACATGCATTGCCATTAGCATTGTGCTAACCATATTACTTAATATCTTTGGACGGATGAAATAACGTTAACTAGTTAACTACAGAATAGGTGAAGGAAATGAAGCTAGAACTATTTGATTTTGATTTACCAGAAAGATTGATTGCACAAGTGCCGCTTGAAAAACGAGATGCATCAAGACTGATGGTCTTAAACAAACAAACGGGTGCGATGACACATGATACATTCTCACAAATCACCGATTATTTTCAAACGGGTGATTGTCTCGTTTTAAACAATACACGCGTTCTGCCGGCACGTTTGTTTGGAATGAAAGAGGATACAGGTGCAAAAGTTGAACTTCTTCTATTAAAACAAGAGGAGGGAGACAACTGGGAAACACTTGTAAAACCAGCCAAACGGGTGAAAAAAGGAACGGTTATCACATTTGGTGATGGACGGCTTCAAGCGGTATGTACAGAAGAGATGGAACATGGCGGAAGAAAAGTTAAGTTTCAGTATACAGGCATTTTTTATGAAGTACTTGAATCCCTCGGTGAGATGCCGCTGCCTCCTTATATTAAAGAGCAGCTTGACGATCGTGAACGCTATCAAACGGTGTATTCAAAAGAGGTTGGCTCCGCTGCTGCTCCAACTGCTGGTCTTCACTTTACAAACGAGCTGCTGGATGCGCTGAAAGCAAAAGGTGTGCATATAGCTTTCATTACACTGCACGTGGGGCTTGGTACTTTTCGTCCGGTCAGTGCAGAACGTATTGAAGAACACGAAATGCACGCAGAGTTTTACGAAATGAATGAAGAAACAGCTGAAGAGCTCAATCGCGTTCGCAAGGAAGGCGGACGGATTATTTCAGTTGGGACAACGTCAACGAGAACGCTCGAAACCATTGCAAGTGCGCATGACGGCGAATTCAAAGCGTCAAGCGGCTGGACGTCAATCTTTATTTACCCAGGCTATACATTCAAGGCCATTGATGGCATGATCACGAATTTCCATCTGCCAAAATCCTCGTTAATCATGCTTGTCAGCGCATTAGCTGGACGAGAGCATGTACTAAAAGCGTACAATGAGGCTGTAAAAGAGGAATACCGATTCTTCAGCTTTGGCGATGCCATGCTGATTCAATAACATCATACAACAAAGACAGGAGGGCTCATTTTTGTCGCAATTACCGATACGTTATGAGTTCATTAAAACATGCAAACAAACAGGTGCACGACTAGGACGCGTTCATACACCGCACGGCTCCTTTGAAACACCTGTATTTATGCCGGTAGGTACACTGGCTACAGTCAAAACGATGGCACCTGAAGAACTAAAGGCAATGGATGCAGGCATCATCTTAAGCAATACGTACCACCTATGGCTCCGTCCGGGTCATGACATTGTGAAAGAAGCAGGCGGGCTGCACAAATTTATGAACTGGGATCGAGCGATTCTGACCGATTCAGGCGGATTCCAAGTATTCTCTTTGAGTGAATTTAGAAAAATTGAAGAAGAAGGCGTCCACTTCCGTAATCACTTAAACGGAGACAAGCTGTTCCTTTCTCCTGAAAAGGCCATGGACATCCAAAATGCGCTTGGCTCTGATATTATGATGGCATTTGATGAATGTCCGCCATATCCAGCAGAGTACGACTACATGAAACGTTCTGTGGAGCGGACAAGCAGATGGGCAGAGCGCTGTCTAGAAGCGCACCAGCGTCCAGAGGATCAAGGGCTGTTTGGAATTGTCCAAGGCGGAGAATACGAAGAGCTTCGTAAACAAAGTGCAAAAGATCTGGTTTCACTTGATTTCCCAGGCTACGCCATCGGAGGCTTATCTGTTGGTGAACCAAAAGATGTGATGAACCGTGTACTGGAGTTCACAACGCCATTGTTACCGGCAGACAAGCCAAGGTACTTAATGGGTGTCGGCTCACCAGATTCCTTAATTGACGGTGCCATTCGCGGTGTAGATATGTTTGACTGCGTATTGCCGACGCGAATTGCAAGAAACGGCACCTTGATGACAAGCGAAGGACGTCTTGTTGTGAAAAATGCAAAATATGAGCGTGATTTCAGACCAATCGATGAAAATTGTGACTGCTACACATGTAAAAACTACACACGCGCCTATATTAGACATTTAATCCGAACAAATGAAACGTTCGGAATTCGATTAACAACTTATCATAATCTTCATTTTCTGTTAAAATTAATGGAGCAAGTGAGAGAAGCTATCCGTGAGGATCGTTTAGGTGATTTTAAAGAAGAGTTTTTTGAACGTTATGGCTTTAACGAACCGAATGCGAAAAACTTTTAACGCATAAACGAAAGGCTTTATAATGCTTTAGAAAGGGGTGAAATAGAATGGATGGTGGTATGGGTTCAATCATTATGATTGTTGTCATGTTTGCTGTGCTTTACTTCTTGTTAATCCGTCCACAGCAAAAGCAACAAAAAGCTGTGCGTCAGATGCAGCAATCTTTATCAAAAGGCGATAAAATCGTCACAATCGGTGGTTTACACGGTGAAATCGACTACATTGATGAATCAAAAGTGGTCATCAAAACTAGCGAGAACAACCGTTTAACTTTCGATCGACGTGCTATTAGAGAATTAGCTGACAAAGGTTAATCCTCCGATACATAGCCATAAAAAAAGAGCGATATGATTCGCTCTTTTTTTATTTGCCTCGAAGATTGACGCCAATCATTCCGCCCAGCATACAAATCCCTAGAAATGCCCCATGATAGATAAACTGCTCTGGTGAAAAGGTTTCTCCAAACCCTAAATATTGAAATAAGAATACAGTGAGAGAAAAGATCATAGAAGTGATCGCGCCAATGAGCCAGCCGCGCTCCTTTGCTTTTCCTCCAGAAATGATCCCTCCTAATAAAAGTGCCACAAAGGACAAAATCATAATCATCCATTTAAACGATGATTCCTGCATACTTGTGAAGGTAAGCATGAGCGATACAAGTAAACTTGTGACAATCATCACGATAAAAATGGCCATTAAGCCGGATAAAATCCCTTTTCCGATTTGTTTCGTTTCCTGCATGTGATTCGTCTCCTCTCCAATTGACCGAAGCTTGTCTTTTACTAAAATGTATTCACCATGAAGAAAAAATAGACATGTTTCTCACGATAAAAACAGAGGCTTTCTTTTCTACATAAATAAAGTGTTTTGACACAAGCTATGGTGGAGAAGGAGGTTTACATCACATGCAGGACATCTTGATTATCTCCATGAGAACAATCATTTTATATTTTCTTGTTTGGTTTATTTTTCGGTTAATGGGCAAGAGAGAAATTGGCGAATTGAGTATTTTAGATCTTGTCATTTTTATGATGATCGCAGAAATTGCAGTTCTCGCCATAGAAGAAGTCGAAGATCACATGTTACATACGGTATGGCCGATCCTGCTGTTAACCTTCATTCAAATCACACTCGCCTACCTCTCATTGAAATTCCAAGGTGTCCGGCGCTTTCTAGACGGCAAACCGGCCCTGCTCATCATCAATGGGAAAATCGACGAGGGTGCGATGAGAAAACAGCGATACAATTTTGATGACCTGCTTATTCAATTAAGAGAAAACAACATCGATAGCATTCAGGATGTCTCTTACGCCATTTTAGAGCCATCCGGAAAGCTTGCGGTCGTTGAAAAAGAAAACAAGCACACACACGGAGCGCTTGAGCTGCCACTTATTGCAGATGGTGTTGTACAGCACGATCATCTGAAGCAAATTAATCAAAATGAACAGTGGCTGAAAGATGAGCTTGCCAAAAGGGGCTATCATGAAATTGATCAGATTTCCTACTGCAGCTTTAATCAAAAGACATTTTATATTGATTTGAAAGATGAAGTGATCAAGAAGAGATGAGCTAAAGCAGTTTCCCAATGAATGGGAGGCGGCGAAGCTCTTCACGCTTCACTAGCCCTAGACAGATTAATAGAATGACATATAGCATACACGTAACAAAGATCAGCGTCACAAGCTCAATAGGGGCAGAAAAGAGCCCGTTTACTTGAGACTTCAGCCAAAGGCTGACAGCCCCGGTGCCGATGATCACAAGAACGCATATCCCATATTCCTTCATTGGTAAATGAATAGGCAGTACTTTACCGACAGTTGCCGCATGAAGCAGCGTGACAAGGACGATGCCGATTAATATCGCGAGTGCTGCCCCCATAATGCCAAAGCCCGGCTGTGAAGCAAGGACAAAAATCATCCCTGTTTTCACAACAGCACCTATCAGACTATTCGTCATCGCCGCGCCAGCTAAATTGAGTGCTTGCAGGACAGCTTGAAGCGGCCCTTGAAAATAATATAATAGAAAAAATGGGGCCATGAATTTCACATAGATAGCCGCATGCGATGAACCATACATAAAGAGCGTTAAATCTTCTGCATAAACGAAAAGAATAATACAGGAAATGCCTCCGCTGAGTAGACAAAGACGCATCGCCTGCTTCAGCCGGTATTCGACCGTTTTGCGTTTGTTCTGCTCCATTCCTTCACTGATCGCCGGGACCAATGCAGTGGATAGAGAGTACGTAATAAAGCTAGGCAGTGTCAAAAGGGTCAGCGCAAGACCAGTCAACTCCCCATACTGCCGTGTCGCTTCTACAGCCGCATATCCAGCAATAGCAAGACTTTGCGCGACAACTATCGGCTCTAAAAACCACGAAATATTCCCGATGAAACGGCTGCCTGTTGTTGGCAGGGCAATACTCATCAGCTGCTTAAACGTATCCTTACCGTCATGAATCGCCTTAAAAAATCGTTTTCGAATACGAATGGTCTTTTTATAACGAAAGGCAATCAGTAAATATGCAAGTGAAATCATCTCTCCAATGACAGATGAAATCATCGCACCAGCTGCCGCGTATTCAATCCCATAAGGAAGGAAAGCTGTTGTACATACTGCCACTAGAGAAATTCTTGCGACCTGTTCCAGTACTTGAGATATGGCAAGCGGGCTCATTTGCTGTCTGCCTTGAAAATATCCTCTCAGAACACTGGAAATGGCGATGACTGGGACAACGGGCGTAATAGCAAGAAGTGGATAGACCGTTCTAGGATCTGTCAGCATATTTTCTGCCATGATGGGTGCAAACCATAAAAAGAGCGGCGTGAATATCAGGCTGAGTGTCCCTGTTATCGCAAGGGACATGACTAGAATACGTTTAGTTTTCTGTTTGTCACCCCGGGCTTCTGCTTCTGCGACAAGCTTGCTAATAGCGACAGGCAGTCCAAATTGTGTCAGCGTCACAGCGAGAAAAAAGGTAGGGGCAGCCATCATATAAAGCCCGACTCCTTCTTCGCCAATGAACCTTGCAATCACAATCCGATTGACAAAACCCAATATTCTCGTGATAAAACCTGCTAAAATTAAAATAATCGTGCCCTTTAAAAACGTTTGCTTCGTCAAATCAAAGATCACCTGCCTTCTCAAACGACATAGAATCATATACAATAAGATATGCGTGTATATCGTCCAAGCATGACAAGTCTCTCGATAAAAACTGAAAAGGGGGAGCATCCCATTGACACAACATCCGGCTGCAATTTACAAAGACCATTTAAAGCCTTTTCTGTTCAGTAAGCTTGAAGAATTCATCGTTTTGGGCTATAAAGATGTAGATTTAGAGGAATTATGGTCATACTTAGAGAATAAGAAGTGGAAGAAAAAACAAGAGTATCCGATTCATGAAATGGTTGCAGATATTTTATCTGTGAAAATTGGCGAATTTATGAACTATGCAACCGTTCAGTCGTTTAAAACGTCTGCTTTTTTGGACAGTGAAGATGGCAAGAATATGCTAGATGAACTGTTGAAATAAGCCATCTTAATGGATTCAGGTGTTTAAGGAGGAAATACATAATGAAAAAAGGGCGCATTCTTGCGTTTTTCTTAGTGGTTCTGTTAATCGGAACTGGCGTAGGCTTACTAACAAAGCCTGTTGCGAAAGATATGACGCTAGGGCTGGATTTGCAGGGTGGATTTGAAGTCCTGTATGATGTACATCCAGTGAAAAAAGAGGACAAGATTACAAATAGTGTCCTCGTCAGTACAGTGGAGGCTTTAAACCGAAGAGCCAATGTGCTAGGTGTAAGTGAGCCGAACATCTCGATTGAAGGCAACAATCGTATCCGCGTGCAACTTGCGGGGGTAAAAGATCAAAACAGAGCTAGGGAGATTCTTTCCACTGAAGCACAGCTATCCTTCAGAGATACGAATGATAAAGAACTCCTAAACGGGGCTGACTTGGTCGAAAACAGTGCAAAACAAACATTCAGTCAAACGAATGAGCCAATTGTGACGGTTAAACTAAAGGATGCGAAAAAATTTGGTGACGTCACAAGAAAAGTAGCGGCGATGGCGCCGAATAACCAGCTTGTCATTTGGCTTGATTACCACAAAGGAGATTCCTTCAAAAAAGAAGTCTCAAAATCAAACCACAAGTATGTCTCTGCGCCGAATGTGAATCAAGAAATTAACAGCAGTGACGTGCAAATTGAAGGGAAATTTACTGTCCAAGAGGCAAAAGACCTTGCAAGTATTTTAAATGCTGGGGCATTGCCAGTGAAATTAACTGAAAAGTACTCCACATCAGTGAGTGCGCAATTTGGTGAACAGGCATTAAATGAAACTGTCTTTGCAGGGATTGTGGGAATTGCCCTCATTTTCTTATTCATGCTTTTTTATTACCGAATACCTGGTCTTATTGCTGTCATCACGTTATCAACGTATATCTATATTACCTTACAGGTGTTTGACTGGATGGGTGCTGTTCTGACACTTCCTGGAATTGCGGCACTGATTCTTGGAGTAGGGATGGCGGTTGATGCCAACATCATCACATATGAACGAATCAAAGAGGAGCTTAAGCTCGGTAAATCTGTCCGTTCTGCTTTCAGGTCAGGGAACCGCCGATCATTTGCGACCATCTTTGATGCAAACTTAACGAGTATTATTGCAGGGGGCGTCCTTTTCTTCTTCGGGACAAGTTCTGTAAAAGGGTTTGCGACTATGCTGATCCTTTCCATCTTAACAAGCTTTATTACGGCTGTATTCCTATCAAGATTCCTTCTTGGACTGCTTGTGGAAAGCCGCGCGCTCGATCGCAAGAAAGGCTGGTTTGGTGTCCGTCAAAAAGACATCATCGATATTCATGAAACAACAGAAAATACTGAACCAAAAACACCGTTTGATAAATGGGATTTTGTCAGCAAGCGAAAAGGTTTCATGATTTTCTCAGTAGCCATTACCATTGCGGGGATTATCGTCCTTTCGATTTTCAAACTCAATGCGGGTATTGACTTTGCAAGTGGTACAAGAGTAGACATTCAAAGTGACCATAAGCTGTCAACTGCTCAAATTGAGCAAGACTTTCAAAAATTAGATCTTGATACAGATAGTGTTGTGTTATCTGGTCAAAAAGAAAATCAAGCAGCGGCAAGATTTGTTGGTGTGCCAAATAAAGAAAAAATCGCAGAAGTGAAAGATTACTTTAAAGATAAGTATGGTACAGAACCGAATGTCAGCACGGTGTCTCCTACTGTCGGAAAAGAACTTGCACGCAATGCTTTATATGCCATCATCATTGCTTCGATTGGGATCATTATTTATGTTTCCATTCGTTTTGAATATAAAATGGCCATTGCAGCGATTGCTTCCCTTTTATATGATGCATTCTTCATTGTGGCATTCTTTAGTATCACACGATTAGAGGTAGATGTGACCTTCATTGCGGCGATCCTCACGGTGATCGGGTATTCGATCAATGACACGATCGTGACGTTCGATAGGGTTCGTGAGCAAATGAAGAAACGTAAACCAAAAACGGTAGAAGATCTATCTTACATCGTCAACTTGAGTTTACAGCAAACCTTTACACGATCTATCAATACGGTACTCACTGTCGTAATTGTTGTGATCGCACTGCTTATCTTCGGATCGGCGTCGATTACAAACTTCTCCATCGCCTTACTTGTCGGTCTGTTAACAGGGGTGTACTCATCTCTATATATCGCAGCACAAATTTGGCTCATGTGGAAAGGCCGTGAGTTGAAAAAGCCGGCGAAGATTGATACTGAGCAAGATATTTAATTGAGAAAGGCTGCCTTTTTGGCAGTCTTTTTTCTATAGATTTCCCGAGAATAAGTCGATTCGAAAAAAACATTTCGGGTATCATTGATCTTGAAATGGTCTTTTGCTATAATGACATACGTTTAGAGCAGTATAGAAAGCAAGTGTCCGTTTGAGGCATTTGGCTTTATTCATTGGAGGGGCTGTTATGAAGGTTCGGGAAACTGAACTGCCAGGTATCGGTCACAAAGCCGAAATGATCACAAGAAATAATGAGAAGCTTGCCATCATTACACACGATGACGGCAGAAGAGAAATGTATCATTTTCAAGAGGACGACCATGAAGAATCTATTTCTGGTATTTTGCTAAACGATGAAGAAGCAAGACAAATTGCAGCTATTTTAGGCGGCATGGTATATAAGCCGAAAGCGCTTGAAACTGTAGAGGTAGCCATTGATGAACTGATGATTGAATGGTTTAAGATTGAAAAGAATGCACCAGCTGTTCAGCAGACAATCGGAGACCTCAATGTCCGCCAAAATGATCAAGTAACAGTCATCGCTATCGTGAGAAAATCACATGAGAAGATGTTAAATCCAGGACCTGATACGGTCATTGAAGAAGGGGATACCCTTGTTATTTCTGGAGAAAGACAAGAAATAAAGAACCTCATTAAAGAAAAACTCAGCAGCTAATCATGCCCATGCTGATAGATTTTCTTCCGCTATTTTCTTTCTGTGTTTAAAAAGGACAAGGAAAAGGGAAGAATAAAAGAAAAAGCTTGGGGGATATGTAGATGAACAAACAACAATGGACCATCATCTTCGCATTTATTTTCGTATTAATTGTCTCAGTATTTGCCGTGATCAATGTGCGGCCAGTGCAAGTTGACTACTTATTTGGAACGGCTGAATGGCCGCTGATTCTTGTCATTATTGGTTCTGTGCTAATGGGCGGACTCATTGTGGCTTTCGCAGGGATTTTCCAAATTGTGAAACTAAAACGTGAACTAAAGGCTTTAAAAGCTGAGCGTGCAGCCGCACCTGCACCTGCTGCTTCGAATAAAAAGATCGACAAAGACGTTCAAAAGAAACCGAATGTGACGCCTTTAAAAGAACAGCCAGCATCATTTAACCGGAAGGAAAAATAATCTTCCAGCACAATTTCATAAAATTAAAATTGAAACCCCTCAGGCCACTCTAGTATAATAGTGTGGTTGAGGGGTGAATTTATGTTATTATCCAAAATGCGCTGGGAATATGAACATCCAAGCGAAGAAAAAGTGAAATCACTCTCTGAAAATCTGAATATTTCAGCGCTGACTGCATCGCTTCTTGTAAAAAGAGGACTCGAAGAAGTAGAAGAAGCGAGGTCTTTTTTATTTGATCAAAAAGCCGAATTTCATGATCCATTTCTATTAAAAGGGATGAAAGAAGCAGTAGAGCGCATCAACAAAGCGATCGAAGAGCAGGAATCGATTGTGATCTTCGGAGACTATGATGCGGATGGTGTGACAAGTACGTCTGTGCTTTTACATACATTAAAAGAGCGGTCTGCGAAAGTAGACTTTTATATTCCAGATCGATTTAAAGAAGGCTATGGGCCTAATGAACAGGCTTTTCGATATATCAAAGAGCAAGGCGCATCGCTTGTCATCACGGTCGATACAGGCATTGCAGCTGTAAATGAAGCACGTATTGCAAAAGAAATAGGGTTAGACCTGATCATTACAGATCACCATGAACCAAGTGAGGAGCTGCCTGAGGCACTTGCAATTGTCCATCCTAAGCAGCCGGGCTGTGAGTATCCCTTTAAAGAACTTGCCGGTGTAGGCGTAGCGTTTAAAGTGGCACATGCACTTCTTGGGAAACTGCCAGCTCAGCTGTTAGATCTTGCGGCAATTGGGACAATAGCGGATCTTGTGCCGCTTCATGATGAGAATAGATGGCTCGCCAAAAAAGGGCTTGTGCAGCTTCGACAGTCGAATAGACCGGGGCTGAAAGCGTTATTGAAAGAAGCGGGAGCTACTCTTGAAGAAGCAAATGAAGAAACGGTCGGCTTTCAAATTGCGCCAAGGCTGAATGCTGTAGGGCGAATTGAGCAGGCAGATCCAGCTGTTCATCTTCTCATGACAGAGGATAAGGATGAAGCAGAAGAGCTCGCTCGTTTTGTACAAGAACTCAATAAAGAACGTCAAAAAATTGTGAGTACAATCACAGAAGAAGCCATTCAAATGGTTGAAGAGACAGGTGATGACCAGTCTGCGATCGTTGTAGCGAAAGCTGGCTGGAATCCGGGTGTTGTCGGAATTGTTGCCTCTAAATTGACGGATAGATTTTCTCGTCCGGCGATTGTGCTTGGAATAGATGAAGAGACGCAAATGGCAAAAGGATCAGCGCGGAGTATTCCTGGCTTCGATCTATTTTTCCATTTAAGCAAATGCCGTGACATTCTGCCGCATTTCGGCGGGCACCCGATGGCTGCGGGTATGACACTTCGAGCGGATGATGTTCCTTTACTAAGAGAAAGATTAAATCAATATGCGAATGAAACGTTGACAGAAGAAGATTTTATTCCGATTCAGCGGGTCGATGCCGTATGCAAGGTAGACGAATTGACGGTTGAAGCGATTGAAGAAGTGGGGATGCTGTCACCATTTGGCATGCAGAATCCAAAGCCGTTCATCATGATTGAAGATGCGAGGCTTGAAGAGATCCGAACGATTGGGGCAAATCAGAATCATATTAAAATGTCTCTGAAAGACGAAGACAAGCTGCTTGACTGTGTCGGTTTTCATCAAGGCCAATTAAAAGAAGAAATTGTCACAGGTAGCCGCATTTCCGTCATTGGTGAAATGTCCATCAATGAATGGAATAACCGGAAGAAACCTCAGCTTATGCTAAAAGATGCCCGAGTAGATGAATGGCAGCTGTTTGATTTGCGCGGCAAAAAGGATTGGGAAAAGACAATCTCCACGCTTGATCCAGAAAAATATGTGGTGGTCTGTTTTGACGAAGAAACAAAACAGGAAGTCAATATCCCAATTTATCATGTCCATGCAGAAAATGTTTCAACGTTCGATGTAGAGGGCAAGTATATCGTCTTTGCGGATGTTCCTGCAGATGAGCATTTGCTAAGGCGACTTTTAGAAAACCAAAAGCCAGCTAGAGTTTATACGGTTTTTCAAAGAAAAGAAGATCATTTTATGTCTTCTTTCCCTAGCCGTGATCAATTCAAATGGTTTTATGGATTCTTGTTAAAACGAGGAAGTTTCCCCCTCAAAGAACAAGGAATGGAGCTTGCCAAACATAGAGGCTGGACAAAAGAAACAATCATTTTTATGACAAAGGTGTTTTTTGAACTCGGTTTTGTTAAAATAGAGAATGGTGTGCTGTCAATAGTACGTGATGCCCCTAAAAAAGATTTAACGGCATCAGCATCCTATACAGCAAAACAACGATTGATGGAACTCGATCAAACACTAACATATTCCTCAGCCAAAGAGCTGAAGGAATGGCTGAATAGCATGATGAGCGAAGTCTCACCTGTGCTTTGACGTACGAGGAGGAAAAGGAAAAGATGGATTTAAAACAATATGTGACAGTTGTACCTGACTACCCAAAGGAAGGTGTACAATTTAAAGATATTACAACGTTAATGGATAAAGGCGAAGTGTACCGTTATGCAACGGATCAAATCGTTGAATACGCGAAGGAAAGAGACATTGATCTCATTGTTGGACCTGAAGCGCGTGGATTCATTATTGGCTGCCCTGTAGCATACGCACTAGGTGTAGGTTTTGCACCAGTTCGTAAAGAAGGAAAGCTTCCTCGTGAAGTCGTTAAAGTCGATTACGGCTTAGAATATGGTAAAGATGTATTAACGATTCATAAAGATGCGATTCGTCCTGGTCAGCGTGTCCTGATTACAGATGACTTACTTGCGACTGGTGGAACAATTGAAGCATCCATCAAGCTTGTAGAGGAATTAGGCGGCGTTGTGGCAGGAATTGCATTCTTGATTGAGTTGACGTATCTGGACGGCAGAAAGAAGCTTGACGGTTACGACATCTTGACGTTAATGCAATACTAATGGAGTTTTACGCAAAAAGCACTCGGTAAGAAGGGTGCTTTTTTCCTATCAAAAATCTTTTAGCGGACTTCTTCTCTTTACATCTATCGAATTTTTCTTGATAATAAACTACAATACAGTTTTCATTTAAAAAGGTGATTCCATGGCGAACGAACAAGTTTTAACGGCGCAGCAGGTCATTGACAAGGCAAGAGAATACCTGTCCGCTGAACATATTCAATTTATAGAGCGAGCATATGAATATGCTGAAAATGCACACAAGGAGCAATACCGGAAATCTGGTGAGCCTTATATTATCCATCCAATTCAAGTGGCGGGGATTCTTGTTGACCTTGAAATGGACCCATCGACCATTGCAGGCGGTTTCCTGCACGATGTTGTCGAGGATACGGATGTGACATTACAGGATTTAAAAGAGCATTTTAACGAAGAAGTTGCGATGCTTGTTGATGGTGTGACAAAGCTCGGGAAGATTAAATATAAATCACAAGAAGAACAGCAGGCCGAAAACCATCGAAAAATGTTTGTGGCAATGGCGCAGGATATACGCGTCATCTTAATTAAACTGGCAGACCGTCTGCACAATATGAGAACGCTCAAACACCTTCCTCAGGAGAAGCAGCGAAGAATTTCAAATGAAACACTTGAAATCTTTGCACCGCTTGCGCACAGATTAGGGATTTCAAAGATTAAGTGGGAGCTTGAAGATACAGCGCTCCGTTACTTAAATCCGCAGCAATATTACCGGATCGTGAATCTCATGAAGCGCAAACGAGCGGAACGTGAGGAATACTTGGACGAGGTTGTTAATGAAGTGAAAGACCGTGTGTCAGAGGTGAACATCAAGGCTGAATTTTCCGGCAGACCAAAGCATATTTATAGTATTTATCGCAAAATGGTCCTGCAAAATAAGCAGTTTAATGAAATTTATGATCTGCTGGCTGTTCGTATTTTGGTTGACAGCATTAAAGACTGCTATGCCGTGCTCGGTATTATCCATACATGCTGGAAGCCGATGCCAGGCAGGTTTAAGGATTATATTGCGATGCCAAAGCCGAACATGTACCAATCCCTTCATACAACAGTGATTGGGCCAAAAGGTGACCCGCTTGAAGTTCAGATCCGTACAGTGGAAATGCATGAAATTGCAGAGTACGGAATTGCAGCGCACTGGGCATACAAAGAAGGAAAAGAGTCAGCAGAATCAACGGAGGAAGCTGTCTTCCAGAAGAAGCTCTCTTGGTTTAGAGAAATCCTTGAATTCCAAAATGAATCGACAGATGCAGAAGAATTTATGGAATCGTTAAAGATCGATCTCTTCTCTGATATGGTGTTTGTGTTTACACCAAAAGGAGACGTCATTGAACTGCCGTCAGGTTCAGTTCCGATTGACTTCTCTTACCGGATTCACTCGGAAATTGGGAATAAAACGATCGGTGCTAAAGTCAACGGTAAGATGGTCACGCTCGATCACAAACTGAAAACAGGTGACATTATTGAAATTCTGACATCTAAGCACAGCTATGGACCAAGTCAGGATTGGGTCAAACTTGCCCAAACCTCCCAAGCGAAGCACAAGATCAGACAGTTTTTCAAAAAACAGCGCCGTGAAGAAAATGTCGAAAAAGGCCGAGAACTCGTGGAGAAAGAAATCAAAAACCTTGAGTTTGATGTCAAAGACATTCTGACAGCTGAAAACCTGCAAAAAGTGGCTGACAAATTTAATTTTTCAAACGAAGAGGACATGTATGCAGCGGTTGGTTATAACGGAATTACTGCACTCCAAGTCGCCAATCGTTTAACAGAAAAAGAAAGAAAACAAAGAGATCAAGAAGAACAAGAGAAAACTGTTCAAGAAGTGACAGTAGAGTCAAAGACGTATCATGGGAAAAAACGAGAAGCAGGCGTAAGAGTCAAAGGGATAGATAACCTGCTTGTCCGCTTATCTAAGTGCTGTAATCCTGTTCCAGGTGATAGCATTGTTGGTTTTATTACGAAAGGCAGGGGCGTATCTGTTCACCGTGATGACTGTCCGAACGTGAAGACAGGAGAAGCGCAGGAACGGTTAATCCCAGTAGAGTGGGAGCATGAACAGCCTGCTCGAAACCGTAAAGAATACAATGTGGAAATTGAAATATTAGGATATGATAGACGCGGCTTACTCAATGAGGTGCTTCAAGCAGTCAATGAAACCAAAACGAACATCTCTTCAGTTTCTGGGAAGTCTGACCGTAACAAAGTGGCGACGATCCATATGGCGATCTTTATCCAAAACATTAACCATTTGCACAAAGTAGTAGAGCGCATTAAACAAATCAAAGACATTTACTCTGTTCGCCGATTCATGAATTAGAAAGGAAGTATATCGTCTATGAGGCTTGTAGTGCAGCGTGTGACAAGTGCATCTGTGAAGGTAGAAGAAGAGATCACAGGTGCCATCAATGAAGGGTATATGGTGCTCGTTGGTGTCACACATGAAGATACAGAAGAAGATGTGCTTTATTTAGCAGAAAAGCTTGCACATTTACGTATTTTTGAAGATGAAAACGGGAAAATGAATCATTCGTTATTGGATGTAAAAGGAAGCGTCCTGTCTGTGTCTCAATTTACCCTTTATGGTGATACGAGAAAGGGCAGACGACCGAATTTTATGAAAGCAGCCAAGCCAGATGCCGCGAACTCCCTTTACGAATGTTTCAATAAAGCCCTTAGAGAAAAAGGCATTCATGTAGAAACTGGCCGCTTTGGCGCGATGATGGATGTGTCATTGACCAATTCAGGGCCCGTCACCATCTGGATGGATAGCAAAGAATAGATTCGCTTTAGACTGTAGATAAACTCAAGCAGGAGTTTGTTTAGAGTCTTTTTCTTTTGCGATCAAACAAAAAAGAGGCGCAGAGGCCTCTTTCTTTTTAACGGAAATATTGTTTTAATCCTTCCGTCATTCCTTCTGTGACTCGTTCTTGGTAAGAGGCGCTATAAATGATCGCTTCCTCCTGAGGATTGCTTAAATAGCCGAGTTCATATAAAAGAGAAGGGCGTTTGTTCTCTCTTAAAACAAAATAATCTCCGAATTTGACACCCTTATCAGGGATTTGAGAGCGTTTAGCGACTTCTGTATGGACATTTGTCGCTAATTGCTGGTCTTTTGCTGCTTGATAATAATACGCTGTACTTCCTCTGACACTTGGGTCCATAAAACTATCATAATGAAGACTAATAAATGCATCTGCATTTCTGTAATGAGATGTCGCGACCCTCGATTGAAGGCTGATAAAAGTATCATCACTTCTTGTTAAATAGACATTTGCACCAGAAGCCCTTAATTTGCCTGCAAGTAAATTGGCGGTTTTGATGGTAATGTTCTTTTCAAATGCACCATCTGCGCCAATCGTGCCGCTGTCTTTTCCGCCATGACCAGGATCAAGAACAATCGTTTTTCCTTTTAAAGACCCAGTTCCAGACGATGAATCCTGCTGTGGTCTTGGTGCTTCGCTGCTATTTTTATTCGTTTGAACGACCCAGCTTGCCACATAACCAGTTCCGCCGTTTGATAGTGTCACCTCGTACCAGTCACCTTGCGTGCGAACAATTTGATAGGCAGCGCCTTTTGTGGCTCTTTCTGCAATTCCAGCAGAGGTAGAAGCGCTTTTTCGGATGTTGGTGCCATCGTAGACAATGTACGCTTTCTTTTGGGAAGACGAAGAAGATGAATTCTGTTCACCCGCCGAACTCGCTCCATTGCTTGTGACGATGTAATAGCTTGCAGCCCATCCTTTTACGCCTTTTGCCTCAATTTCATACCAGCCGTTCTGCTCGCGCAAAATGGTGATCTGTGCGTTGCGGGCAAGTGAAGCGACGACTTGTGCATTCGGTGCCGCCGATTGCCTTACATTCAAGCTCGATACGCCAACTGTGCCTGTCTGTTTAGAGCGAGAGGACTCGCCAGAGCTTGATTGAGAAGCTTTTTTGCCGCCTGAAACATAATCAGAGTGAACCCAGCCTACTGCTTGTTTATACGAAATTTTTGTCCATTCGCCGCTTGTTTTCAGCTTTTTAGCGGAAGCGCCTTGCGGGAAAGTTCCGATGACTTGATAGGAAGTCCCAGGGCCTGTCCGTATGCGAAGATCCGAGGCTGTCGATGTAATGGAACTGCTGCCTGATGCGCTCTGATTTTGCGCCTTTGGCTTAGCAGATTTTTGGCTGCCAGATGATGTGGTAATCAGCCATGAGACGACCCAGCCTTTTTGACCGTTTGACAATTGGATCTGCACCCATTCTCCTTGTTTAGTGAGAATGGGATAGCTTTCTCCGCGCTTCACAACAGCTGCGATTCCATAGCTTAAACCAGGGCCCGTTCTCACATTGATTTCATCTGTTGCAACCACAGCTTGATCTGTTTGTGCTGTAGCATGTGTCATAGGCAAAGTACTTGCGATGAGAACAAAACAGGTAAGAAGCATCAACATTTGATTGTGTTTTTTTAGATTCAAAACGGTGTTTTCCCCTCCCTTGTAAAACCGATGAATGTAAATTCGTTATGTAATGGACTAATTCCTTGCAGTTTCCCTAATAAAAATGAATCAATCTGTTTATACTAAATAAAAACGTGATAAAAGGATGTACAAACATGAGATTAAGCAGAAAATTAGGACGAGTGCAATATAATGGACACCGTGATATCGATCGCTGGCAGCACGACGAAATGGATCAACCAGGCTTCCTTGAAGAAACCGCATCTGAATACGGATGTACGTCAAAAGAAGAGCTGGAAAAGAAAAAGAGGCACGGCAAGGGTTGACAGAGTGGCAGCACCGACCTTATTATAATATAAATCAACACACTTGAAAATTTAAAATGTGGAACTGATGATAGAGAATAGTAGGGTAAATTGCGTGAGCAGAGAGGAATCGCCTTAGGCTGAAAGCGAATCCGCATGGCATTTATCACGAAAGAACACTCTGTAGGTTTCCTGCTGAACGCTCTAAAAATGAGTCAATAGGCGGAGAACGTGAATCTGCGTTAAGGATTTGAGCGGGAACATGGCTGGATCATGTTCCAACTAGGGTGGCACCACGGGTATAACTCTCGTCCCTACTATACACATAGTAGAGGCGGGGGTTTTTTATATGTCCACATAAAAAATGAATGATGGTCGTAGGAGGACGAAAAATGAGTTTTAATATTCCAAGAGGCACACAGGATATTTTACCTGGAGAGTCAGAACGCTGGCAGTATGTTGAACAAATTGCAAGAGATACATGTGCAGCCTTTCAATACAAAGAAATCCGTACACCGATTTTTGAGCATACAGAGCTGTTTGCACGGGGAGTAGGCGAATCAACCGATATCGTTCAAAAAGAGATGTATACATTTGAAGATAAAAAGGGACGCAGCATCACCCTTCGTCCAGAGGGAACGGCTTCAACTGTACGTTCTTATGTTGAAAATAAATTATTTGCACAGCCCGCGCAGCCAACAAAGCTGTATTACATTGGACCGATGTTCCGCTATGAACGTCCGCAAACAGGGAGATATCGTCAATTTTATCAATTTGGGATTGAAGCGATCGGTTCAAAGGATCCTGCCATTGATGCAGAAGTCATTTCACTTGCGATGAGTGTTTATGAGAAAGCAGGCCTTTCTAACTTAAAGCTCGTCATTAACAGCCTTGGTGACAAAGAGAGCCGTGCAGACTACCGCAAAGCACTTGTCGAGCACTTTGAGCCAAGAATTGATGAATTCTGTCATGACTGTCAAACCCGTTTACATCAAAATCCGCTGCGAATTCTTGATTGTAAAAAGGATCGTGACCACGAATTGATGGCAACGGCTCCATCCATTCAAGATTACTTAAATGAAGAATCACGGACTTATTTTGAAAAGGTCAAACAATACTTAACAGATATAGGCATTGAATATGTCGTCGATCCGAACTTAGTGCGCGGTCTTGATTACTACAATCACACGGCATTTGAGATCATGAGTAATGCAGAAGGCTTTGGCGCGATTACCACATTAGCCGGCGGCGGCCGTTATGATGGACTTGTTGAAGGAATTGGCGGTCCTGAATCACCAGGAATCGGTTTTGCTATGAGTATTGAGCGTTTCCTATCAGCAATCGATGCTGAAGGGATTGATCTTCCTCTGCAAGATGGCATTGATCTATACATTGCTGCACTCGGTGATGAAGCGAAGGATTACTCTGTTTCATTATTAAATCGTCTGAGAAAAGAAGGCATTTCAAGTGAAATGGACTATACAGGGAAGAAATTAAAAGGGCAATTTAAAGCGGCTGATCGATTAAAAGCCAAGTTTATTGCAGTCCTTGGTGAAGATGAGCTGGCGCAGCGCATTGTGAATGTAAAAGATACGACAACGGGTGAACAAATTGAAGTGAAGCTTGATGAGCTGATTCAAATGATGAAGGCCCACAAGAAGGCGTAAAGAAGGAGTGGAATGTTTGTGTTTGGTAGAACTTTTTATTGTGGAGAAGTAACAGAAGACCAAATCGGTCAAACCGTTGTATTAAAAGGATGGGTTCAAAAAAGACGTGACCTTGGCGGATTAATCTTTATTGATCTGCGCGACCGTACAGGGATTGTACAAGCTGTCTTCAATCCAGACCTATCAAAAGAGGCGCTTGAGACAGCAGAGTCGATTCGTAATGAATATGTCCTTGATATTAAAGGAACGGTTGTCGCAAGAGAAGAAGCAACAATCAACCCAAATTTAAAAACAGGGAAAATTGAAATTCAAGTCGAAACGGTCAGCGTGTTAAATGAAGCGAAGACCCCTCCTTTTGTGATTTCAGATCAAGCGGACGAGGTATCAGAAGATGTGCGCTTAAAATACCGTTACTTAGACCTTCGCCGTCCTGCTATGTTTGAAACGATGAAAATGCGACATGAAGTCACAAAAGCATTCCGCCATTTCTTAGATGACAACGGCTTTCTAGATATTGAAACACCGATTTTAACGAAGAGTACGCCAGAGGGTGCACGTGACTATCTTGTTCCAAGCCGTGTACACGAAGGAGAGTTCTATGCCTTGCCTCAGTCTCCGCAACTATTTAAACAATTGCTGATGGTCTCAGGGATGGATCGTTACTACCAAATTGCCCGCTGCTTTAGAGATGAAGACTTGCGTGCTGACCGTCAGCCGGAATTCACACAAGTCGATATTGAAATGTCCTTTATGAGTCAAGAGGACATTATGACGCTTGCCGAAGAGATGATGGCAAAGGTGATGAAAGATGTCAAAGGCGTAGACCTGACATTGCCATTACCTCGTATGACATACGATGAAGCAATGAATTCTTATGGATCTGATAAGCCAGATACACGTTTTGAGATGAAGCTTGTCAACATTTCAGATACGGTAAAAGATTCCGATTTCAAAGTCTTTAGCGGAGCTGTGAAAAATGGTGGAGCTGTGAAAGCCATCAATGTCAAAGGTGCTGCAGCCAACTACTCAAGAAAAGACATTGATGCCCTTGGTGCATTTGCAGCGAACTACGGTGCAAAAGGTCTAGCTTGGCTAAAAGCAGAAGGGACAGAATTAAAAGGACCGATTGCTAAATTCTTTGATGAAGCAAAGCAGGCAGAATTAAAGGAGCAGCTGCAAGTCGAAGAAGGTGACCTGTTACTTTTTGTTGCAGATAAGACGTCTGTTGTCCATGATGCACTTGGTGCCCTTCGCCTAAAACTCGGCAAAGAGCTTGAACTCATTGATGAGTCTCTATTCAACTTCTTATGGGTTGTTGATTGGCCGCTGCTTGAAAAAGATGAAGAAGAAGGCCGCTTCTATGCTGCCCATCATCCTTTCACAATGCCAGTACGCGACGATCTTGAATTAATTGAGACAAGCCCGGAAGACATGAAGGCACAGGCTTACGATCTTGTGCTGAATGGCTATGAGCTTGGCGGAGGTTCGATTCGTATTTTCGAAAAGGATATTCAAGAAAAAATGTTTAGCTTACTTGGGTTTTCAAAAGAAGAGGCATATGAACAATTCGGCTTCCTTCTAGATGCTTTTGAGCATGGAGTTCCTCCGCATGGCGGAATCGCGCTTGGTCTTGACCGCTTAGTGATGCTGCTTGCCGGCCGCTCTAACTTAAGAGATACCATTGCGTTCCCGAAAACGGCAAGTGCGAGCTGTGTGCTAACAGATGCTCCTGGCACTGTAAGCGAAGCGCAGCTTGATGAGCTAAGTTTAGCCATTAAAACAAAGGTAAAACAGTAAAATAGACGCATGGATATGGGCATGTAAACGCTTGAAAAAGCGGCATGCCTATGATATGCTTTCTTCAATCAATAAATAAAGTCCTGATACGTACGGTGGTTACCTAGTTTTGACCGAACATTTTTTTATACGGGAGCTTGCCTTTCCTTTCTGCATAAATGCCTCTTTAGAGGACTTATAAAGTCAGGAAGAAAGCACCCACCTGCATGGTGCGGGGTTCAAAACGAAGGAAAAGCTGGCGGCGTTGTCGGGACTTTTTTGTGTTTTTTTCTTTTTCAGAAGGATGACGAAGAAGTTTGAATATGATATGATTCTTTCGATTCATTTTAAATAAAGGTGGAGTGAGGCACTTGTTACATCAGTTTTCAAGAAACGAGCTTGCTATAGGCAAGGAAGGCTTAGATATATTAAAAAACAGTACAGTTGCAGTGCTTGGTGTGGGCGGCGTTGGCTCATTTGCAGTTGAGGCACTCGCTCGTTCAGGCGTTGGCCGTATTGTTCTTGTTGATAAAGATGATATTGATATTACAAATGTGAACCGTCAGCTTCCAGCATTGCTTTCAACAGTTGGTCAGCCAAAGGTTGACTTAATGCAGGCGAGAATCGCTGATATTAATCCGGAATGTGAAGTAGTTGCACTAAAGATGTTTTATACAGAGGAAACATATGAGCAATTTTTTGAATATCCGCTTGATTATGTGATCGATGCGTCAGATACGATTCACTATAAAATTCATTTAATGAAAGAGTGTCTGAAACGCAATGTGAACATCATTTCGAGTATGGGAGCAGCAAACAAAACAGATCCGACCCGTTTCAAAATTGATGACATTTCAAAAACACATACCGATCCAATTGCAAAAGTTGTAAGAACGCGTCTGCGCAAAGAAGGGATTCGTAAAGGAATTGAAGTCATTTTCTCTGATGAAAGTCCGATTGTGATTCGCGAAGATGTCAGAAAAGAAGTTGGAAATGATGAAGCGAAGATTCGAAAGGCACAAATGCCGCCATCATCCAATGCGTTCGTCCCGTCTGTTGCAGGGCTGATCATGGGTGGTCATGTCATTATGCAGCTCTTAAAAGATATTCCAATTACACGTGTGAAGGATAAATAAACAGCCCGCCTGCTAACATGCAGGGGGCTTTTTTTATTTTTGGCGTTTTAAATTCTCATATACCTGTTTCAGTGCGCCTTCAAATTTGCCTGTTTGCTTCGGTTCATAGTATTGCTTGTTTTTCAGCGGATCAGGTAAGTATTGCTGCTTCACCCAGCCGTTTTCATAATCGTGTGGGTATAAGTAATCGACACCTCTGCCGAGTGCTATAGCTCCTTTGTAGTGAGCATCCTTTAAATGAACAGGGATTTCACCAATTTTCCCTGATCGAATGTCACCCAGTGCCGCATCAACCGCCTTATATGCTGAGTTGGACTTAGGAGAAAGACACAGTTCAATGACTGCGTTAGCCAGCGGGATTCGTGCTTCCGGGAAGCCGACTCTTTCTGCTGTTTGAACAGCGCTTAACACACGAGGACCTGCCTGCGGACTAGCTAAACCAATATCTTCGTAAGCCATCACGAGTAATCTCCTTGAAATGCTTTCAAGGTCTCCTGCTTCAATCAGTCTGGCAAGGTAATGCAGCGCCGCATCTGCGTCAGATCCTCTAATGGATTTTTGAAAAGCCGAGAGGACATCATAATGAGCATCACCATTCTTATCATGTGAGAAGCTCTTTTTTTGTAAACATTCTTCTGCTGCGGCAAGAGTGATCATAATATGCCCAGCCTCATCTGCTTTTGTCGATAAGACAGCTAGTTCTAGCGCATTTAAAGCAGAGCGTACGTCTCCGCCGCATCCATTGGCAAAATGATTCATCGCTTCATCGTTCACTGTCACCTCATAACCGCCAAGCCCGCGATGTTCATCCTGTAACGCTCTTGTTAACGCAGCCTTGATTTGCTCTGTTTCAAGCGGTTTCAGCTCAAATATTTGTGTGCGGCTTCGGATGGCAGGGTTGATCGCATGATAGGGGTTAGCCGTCGTTGCGCCAATTAAAATGATCATGCCATTTTCTAAATAAGGAAGAAGGAAATCCTGCTTTCCTTTATCAAGCCTGTGAACCTCGTCTAAAATAAGGATGACTTGGCCGCTCATTTTCGCTTCAGCGGCGACAGCTTCCATATCCTTTTTGTTATGAATGACTGCATTCAATGTCCGAAACGCAATGCTTGTACTGCCAGCGATCGCGGTCGCAATCGATGTTTTGCCGATGCCCGGCGGTCCGTATAAAATCATCGAGGATAAATGTTTTGCCTCGACCATTCGTCTAATAATTTGACCTTCTCCAACGAGATGTTCCTGCCCAATGATGTCTTCAATATGACTTGGGCGCATCCGGTACGCTAAAGGTTTCATGATTATCTCTCCTAAAGCAATGTCTTGTTTGTATAGAGTACCGAAATTTCTTCAAATAGAAAAGGGATGCGTCCTCCTAAAGCGCAGAACCGGCAAATGAAAGTTGGCTGAAAGTATGATATAATTGCTTTTGGTCTATATATCAGTGTATATGAAATCAGAAAAATAATTGATGACATAGAATAGAAAACGCAGAGGTGTTTAACTTGAAAATTTCAACTAAAGGCAGATATGGTCTGACGATCATGATCGAATTAGCCAAAAAACATGGCGAAGGCCCCACATCATTAAAATCAATCGCTCAAAACAATAATTTGTCTGAGCATTATTTAGAGCAGCTTGTCTCACCACTTCGTAATGCCCGTCTTGTGAAAAGTATTCGCGGTGCATATGGCGGCTATGTTCTTGCACATGAACCAAACGAGATCACAGCCGGTGATATTATTCGAGTATTAGAAGGACCGATTAGTCCTGTCGAAGTCATCGAAAACGAAGAACCAGCAAAGCGTGAACTTTGGATTAGGATTCGTGATGCAGTAAAAGACGTACTAGACAATACAACTCTTGAAGACTTGGCAAGCTATACAGATGACGGGAATCAAGACGCGTATATGTTCTATATTTAGATCAGAGGTGTACCGGAAATGGAACGAATCTATTTAGATCATGCGGCCACAACGCCGATGGATCAGCGTATTGTGGACAAGATGATGCCTTACTTTACAGAGATATTTGGCAATCCCTCTAGTATTCATTCATATGGGCGCGAGGCAAGAAAGTGGCTCGATGAAGCAAGAGAAGTGATTGCAGGAGAATTACACTGTAAACCGCAGGAGATCATCCTCACAAGCGGAGGGACAGAGGCGGACAACCTGGCGATTACAGGTGTGGCCATGGCAAGACAGCATGAAGGAAAACATATCATCACAGCAAAAACAGAGCATCATGCGGTGCTGCACACATGTGAACGCCTAGAGAAGCTAGGATTTGACGTGACATATTTAGATGTGGATGAAACTGGATTGATTCATCTTGAACAACTAAAACAAGCACTGAGAGATGATACGATTCTTGTGACCATCATGTACGGCAACAATGAAACAGGTGTGATTCAGCCAATCAAAGACATTGGCGAGCTTTTACACAATCACACTGCTCATTTTCATACAGACGCCGTGCAGGCGTTTGGAACAATGCCAATCGATGTAGCAGACCTTCATATTGATCTTTTATCTGCTTCTGGCCATAAGCTAAATGGTCCAATGGGAACAGGCTTTTTATATGTAAACGAAGGCGTGAAACTTTCTCCGCAAATATTCGGAGGAGAACAAGAAAGAAAACGCCGTGCTGGCACTGAAAATGTGGCAGGGATCGTGGGACTTGCAGAGGCTGTTCAAATAACGAAGCAAAATAGAAGAGAAAAAGCCATGCATTATGGTAAGCTCAAAGAAATCATGCTGCAAGTATTCGAAGAGGAATCACTTACTTTCTCTATCAATGGGCACCCGAAAGAGACATTGCCTCATATATTAAATGTTCATTTCCCGGGCGTTTCCATCGAATCGTTACTTGTGAATTTAGATATGGAAGGAATTGCTGTTTCAAGTGGATCTGCATGTACGGCTGGATCCGTCCTTCCTTCGCACGTGTTAAGCGCCATGTATGGCGAAGAAGCAGACAAGCTGACGTCCTCAGTCAGAATAAGCTTCGGTCTTGGGAATGAAGAGGATCATGTGAAACAGGCGGCACGCAAGATAGCAGCTGTTGTCAAACGCTTAGCCAAATAAACGTTCCTCTTTTGTTCGTGTGTGAAAAATGAAACAGCCAGGCACCTGAAGAACGAAACGCACATGCTGTTTCATTGAAAATGGAGTTGATGAAGATGACAAAAAGACCAGAAGACACAAGAGTTGTGGTCGGTATGTCCGGAGGAGTCGATTCATCAGTTGCTGCTCTTATGTTAAAGGAGCAAGGCTATGATGTAATCGGCATATTTATGAAAAACTGGGATGACACAGATGAAAATGGTGTATGTACAGCAACGGAGGACTATGAGGATGTCATCCGCGTGTGTAACCAAATTGGAATCCCTTATTATGCGGTGAATTTCGAGAAGCAATATTGGGACAAAGTGTTTCAATATTTCCTTGATGAATATAAAGCGGGCAGAACGCCAAACCCAGATGTCATGTGTAACAAAGAAATTAAGTTCAAAGCGTTCCTCGAGCATGCATTGTCACTCGGTGCAGATTATTTAGCAACAGGCCACTATGCGCGCGTCGACAGAACTGGTGATGAAGTCAAAATGCTAAGGGGTCTTGATGCCAACAAAGACCAAACGTATTTCTTAAATCAGCTGACTCAGGAACAGCTTGATAAAGTCATGTTCCCAATCGGAGATTTAGAGAAGAAAAGGGTTCGTGAATTGGCAAAAGAAGCAGAGCTCGCAACAGCAACGAAAAAAGATTCAACGGGTATTTGCTTTATTGGGGAAAGAAACTTTAAAACATTCCTCAGTCAATATTTGCCTGCGCAGCCTGGCGTGATGCAGACAATGGACGGAGAAGTCAAAGGTGAACATGATGGACTGATGTATTACACGATCGGTCAACGCCAAGGTCTTGGCATTGGCGGCAGCGGTGATCCTTGGTTTGTCGTTGGAAAAGACTTGAAACAAAATATCTTGTTTGTTGAACAAGGTTTCCACAATCCACTTTTATATTCTGAAAGCATTTCAGCCGTCAATATCAGCTGGACTCGTCCTCATATTGTCGGCGAAAATGGTGAATTAACATGCACAGCCAAATTCAGATACCGTCAAGAAGATCACCATGTGAAGGTCAAAATGACAGGTGAGCAAGAAGCGATGGTCATCTTTGATGAACCCGTTCGTGCTGTGACTCCAGGACAAGCAGTTGTCTTTTATGATGGCGACGAATGCCTTGGCGGCGGAACAATTGACGATGTTTTTAAGGACGGTCAAAAGCTGTCGTATGTGTAACATGTTTTCAAAACCTCAACGTCGCTGTTGAGGTTTTTTAATGAAAGGATGAGAGAGCGAATGAATCATAACGAAATTGGCATAGAAGCCTTAAATCAAGGCAACATCGAAAAAGCAGCTGAAGCTTTTACGAAAGCCATTGAAGAAAGCCCAAAAGACCCGGTTCCATATATTAACTTTGCGAATTTGCTTTCAAGCATCAATGAATTTGAACGCGCGTTAAACTTCTTTCAAAAAGCCATTGAACTTGATCACGCCGCAGCTGCAGCCTATTACGGGGCAGGAAATGTATACACATTAAAAGAAGACTTTATGAAAGCAAAAGACTATTTTGAACAAGCACTACAAGCTGGCATGGAAAATAGTGATTTATTTTATATGCTGGGGCAGACGCTCATCAAATTAGAGCAGCCGAAGCTTGCGATGCCCTATCTTCAGCGTGCCATCGAACTGAATGAAGAAGATAATGAAGCAAGATTCCAATTTGGCATGTGCTTAGCCAATGAACAATTGCTGGAAGAAGCGGTGACAACCTTTACCGAGGTGGTCGCGCGTGATCCGCAGCATGCAGATGCCTTTTATAATTTAGGGGTTGCGTATGCATACTTAGAGAAAAAAGACGAAGCACTTGAGATGCTAGGAAAAGCCCTTGACGTGCAGCCTGACCATATGCTGGCACTACATGCGCAAAAGCTGATTCAAGAGGCAGAATAGACGGAAGGAGGGAAGACCTGTGCAGGAACATCCAGATCAAATGAAGCTTGAGGACGAACCGTTTTTAAAGGGGACAGTTCAAGCCGTTATTTTCCATAATGAAAGTAATTTATACTCGGTGTTAAAGGTGAAAGTCATTGAAACATCGGAAAACTTAGAGGAAAAAACAGCATCTGTCACAGGCTACTTCCCAGCACTTCATGAGGAAGAAACTTACACCTTCTATGGCAAAGTCACAAGCCATCCGAAATTTGGTGAACAGTTTCAGGCCACTCATTTTCAAAAGGAAGTACCGACAACGAAGCAAGGAATCATTCATTATCTCTCAAGTGATTTATTTGAGGGGATAGGGAAAAAGACGGCGGAAGAAATTGTGGGGCAGCTTGGCAACCAGACGCTTCATAAAATTATGCGTGACCCAGCTGTTTTGTATGATGTTCCGCGCTTATCAAAAAAGAAGGCAGATAAGCTGGCTGCAGCGCTCCAGGAACATCAAGGATTGGAACAAATCATGATCAGCCTGAATCAATATGGCTTTGGTCCTCAGCTCAGCATGAAGATATACCAAGTGTACGAGAGTGAAACGCTGCAAAAGATTGAGGAAAACCCGTATCAGCTCGTCAAGGATGTCGAAGGGATCGGATTTATTAAGGCGGATGAGCTTGGCGCTAGAACCGGCATCTCAGGAAATGACCCAGAGCGAATCCGTGCAGCCCTGCTTTATACAGTCGAAACAGCAAGTCTTCAGGACGGTCATACGTACATACAAACGAAAGATTTGATCGTTGAAACCCGCAAGCTGCTCAATCAGACAGGCAATGAGTACAAAGTGACGGAAATGGATGTCGCCAATCAGATCATTGCACTTGGCGAAGGGAAAGAGATGATCATTGAAGATGAGCGCTGCTATCATCCGTCCTTATTTTATGCGGAGCAAAGTGTCGCCAAACGAATACAAAAAATCGTCTCCCAAACGGAATATGCAGATCAATTCCCTGAATCAGAATTCCTGCTCGCACTTGGCGAGCTCGAGGAACGGCTGGGCGTCCAGTATGCGCCGACACAAAAGGAAGCGATTCAAAAGGCACTCATGTCCCCGATGCTGCTTTTAACAGGCGGACCTGGGACTGGGAAGACAACGGTCATTAAAGGGATTGTTGAGCTTTACAGCGATCTTCACGGTGTATCTCTTGATCCGAGTGATTACAAAAAAGATGAATCCTTTCCATTTGTGCTTGCGGCGCCAACTGGACGAGCAGCTAAACGGATGACAGAATCAACAGGGCTTCCAGCTGTAACCATTCACCGTTTGCTCGGCTGGAACGGATCAGAGGGCTTTTCGCATGATGAGGAACAGCCGATTGAAGGAAAGCTTGTCATCATTGATGAATCAAGTATGCTGGATATTTGGCTTGCGAATCACTTGTTTAAAGCGATTCCTGATCATATCCAAGTGATCATGGTAGGAGATGAACATCAGCTTCCATCTGTCGGACCAGGCCAAGTGTTAAGGGATTTACTTGCCTCACAAGCCGTACCAGCTGTTACACTGACAGATATTTACCGGCAGGCAGACGGCTCCAGCATTGTTGAACTTGCACATGATATGAAAAATGGCGTCCTGCCAAAAGATATTACCGCACGTTCAAAGGATCGATCTTTCATAAAATGCTCAGCTGATCAAATGAAAGAAGTGATTGAGAAAGTCGTCAGCAATGCTGCTCAAAAAGGCTATTCAGCAAAAGACATTCAAGTGCTTGCGCCAATGTATAAAGGGAAAGCAGGCATTAATGAGCTCAATAAAATGCTGCAGCACATTTTGAATCCAAAAAAACCAAAGGGCAGAGAAATCCCGTTTGGTGATGTGGTGTACCGGACCGGTGATAAAGTGCTTCAGCTTGTGAATCAGCCGGAAAATAATATTTTTAACGGTGATATCGGCGAAATTGTCTCGATTTTTTATGCGAAAGAAAACACGGAAAAAGAAGACATGGCTGTGATCTCCTTTGATGGGAATGAAATCACCTTTACAAAAAAGGATTTTCATCAATTTACACATGCCTATTGCTGCTCCATCCACAAATCACAAGGCAGTGAATTCCCAATCGTTGTGCTGCCAGTCGTGAGAAGCTACTACAGAATGCTGCGGCGAAATCTGCTGTACACAGCTATTACACGAAGTAAAAAGTTTTTAATCCTGTGCGGCGAGGAATCAGCGCTGGAGTGGGGTGTGAAAAACAATGAGGATTCGCTCAGACAAACGTCCTTAACGATGCGGCTGATGCAAACTGATGAAGTTATGGATGCGGAGCTTGCAGCGCTCCAAAAAGAGCTTCCGTTTAGCGTACATGACGCAAATATTGGCATGGAGGGAATCACTCCGTTTGATTTTATGCATGAATAAAAGGCTTCCATACGGGAGCCTTTTTAGCGTGAAAAGAAATCCTCATATTACGTTCATGGAAGCCATTTCTTCGTATGAGTATCGAAGCAAACGCACACGATAAGACTGTTCCGCAAAAGGTGGTTGAGCACATTTTGAGAACATGTCGAGAGCTTGAAGGAATGTCAATCTATACAGGTGAGCTGTCTCATTCACTTGGTTCCATTAAAGATATTTGCTTATTAGCCGGAGGCAGCTGCGGAGGATATGTGTTAGATGGGAAAAAGAAAGACTGTGCACTCATTCCATTCTCTGCTGGTGATCAGCTGACAGACAAAGGCTTATATGTGAGCTGCCAGGAGGGAGTAGGCATGGATTCCTCTGCCCCATCCTTCTTATTTTCGAAATTGAAAAAGAAAATGATGCAGTCACCTGAGGGTGAAAATTTAGGCATTTTGGAAGATGTATACTTTTGCACAAATTCGGGCACAATCGTAGCATATGAACTCTCGGACGGCTTCTTTACAGAGCTATCAGGGATTCGAAAACAGCTGCAGGCTGCCGGAACCTTGATCAACGTTCAAAAGGAAGCACTTGTTCTAAACCGAACGTAAAGAGGTGCTGATTATGCTCATTTGCCCAAATTGCAAATGTAAAGACATCGGAAAAATTGGGGTCAATCAATATTATTGCTGGGGCTGTTTTATTGAATTGACGCTGTCAAAAGGCAAAATATCTACACACCAAGTGGAAGAAGACGGGACACTAAGCAGCTTAGATGATCTGTTTAGTGATGATGAACGTTCAATTCAACTATAAGTGTTAAGGGGGAATTTCGAATGGGCAAAATGACTTCTTCACTATTAACGCTTGGTGCAGGTGCACTCGCATATCACTTTGCAAGTCGATATGATATGCCATCAAAGCGGGATATGAAAAAGCTAAGAAAACGTGTTATGAGAATGATGTAAACAAAAAGGCATCCGCCAAAAGCGGATGTCCTTTTTTACGCCTGCCTGTATTCTAATCGGCGTGCAAGTAGTGATAAGCTGAAATTGACGACAAAATACATCATCGCCGCTAATAGGAAAATGGGCAGTAAGTAAGATTGGCTCTGACCGTTTAATATTTGAGCGTGATGCAATAGTTCTGGAAGTGCAATGACAACAGCAAGCGACGTATCTTTTAAAAGAGAGATGAATTGACTGACAATTGGCGGCACCATTCGGCGTAAAGCCTGCGGCATAATAATCATTTTTAACGTTTGAATATAGGTTAAACCAGAAGACCTGGCTGCTTCGATCTGCCCCTTATCAATTGATTTTAAACCGCTTCGAATAATTTCTGACAGCATCGCTGATTCAAATACGGTTAAAGCTGCAATAGCCGAGGCTGTAATGCTCAGCTTAATGCCGATTTCGGGCAGTGCAAAATACGTAAAAAAGATGATCAATAAGAGCGGCAGGTTTCGAATGGTTTCTACGACGACTGCAAGTATCTTTGATAAAACCGGAATTTGAGCGAACCGCAATGTGCCAATGACTAATCCAATGAGAAAGCTCAAAATGATGGAGATAAAAGCCACTTTTAAGGTGACAGCAAATCCTTCAAGTAAAAAGGCGAGATGATCAGGCTGGTAGGCACCTAGAAAATCCATGGTGTTTCCTCCTTTCTAGTGGCTTCTTGCTAATCTTTTTTCTAAATAACCAACGCCTATACTGAGCGGAATCGTTAATAGCAGATAGAACATGGCAACAAAGATGTAGACATCAAATGTCACAAATGTTCTAGAAGCGATGAGGTCTCCTTGATACATGAGATCAAACCCTGCAATGACACCTAAAATAGAGGAGTTTTTGACAAGGTTAATAAATTGATTCCCAAGAGGGGGAATGACAATTTTAATCGCTTGCGGCAGAATGATATACCGCATCGTCCCGCCATAGGATAGACCTGAAGCGCGGGCGGCTTCCATTTGTCCAAGCGGTACAGCTTGTATCCCTGCGCGAATGGCTTCAGCAATAAAGGCAGAAGTATAAATGGCAAGGGCAATGGTGCCAGCGGTGAAGCCATCTGCTACAATACCTAGCACGGGTAAACCAAAGAAGAAAACGAATGTGATCAATAATAACGGAATATTCCGAATAAATTCCACATAAGCCGTTCCTAACCAGTTGAGCGGCCTGAGTGGCGCAATTCTCATAATGGCAATGAGTGTACCGATCAAAAAGCTTCCAATCAAAGCAATGACACTTGCACCAATGGTATATTTAAAGCCTTCTACATAAAGATTGAAGTTTTCAGTGAGAATGGAAAACCGCAGCAATCAGTTCACTTCCTTCCTGATCAACAGGGGAGCCAATGAGCGGCTCACCCTAAGATAATAGGTCTTAACAAGTCAAACGGTTATTCTTTGATCCATTTTTGATGAATCTTGTCATACTCTCCATTGTCTTTTAAGCTTTTTAGGGCTTTATTGATCGCAGTTGTTAATTCCTGATCCCCTTTCTTTACAGCAATGCCATAAGGCTCATCTGTAAAGGTGCCGCCGACGACTTCGTAATTTGAATCCTCATCTGCCATACCAAATAAGATCGCATTATCAGTTGTCAGCACTTGCCCTTGGTTTGATTTTAAAGCTGTAAAAGCTTCCTGATAGTTCTCAAATTCTAATACAGACGCTTCAGGTGCTTTTTCGCGGATATTTTGAGAAGAAGTAGATCCTTTCACTGCAAGCACTTTCGTCCCTTTTTTAAGATCATCAATCGATTGAATGTCGCTTCCTTTTTTCACAAGCAGTGATTGTCCTGCTTCAAAGTAAACATCTGAGAAATTGACTTCTTTTTTACGCTCTTCGGTAATCGTCATGGTTGCGACGATCGCATGAATATCTCCTTTTTGCAGTAAAGGAATTCTCGTTTTCGATGTCACTTCTTTGAATTCTGCTTTTCCTTCATCACCGAGCATTTCCTTTGCGATGGCTTTTGCTATATCGATATCAAATCCTTCGATATCTCCGCTGCTAGGATTTTTTAGACCGAAGAGACGTGTATCATTCTTGACCCCGAATATGATTTTTTTGTCTTTCTGAATGGCTTCTAAAGAGCTTCCTTGCTTTGCATTCGTCGAGCCTTTTTCAGCAGAGCCGCAAGCAGCTAAAGCGGCAATACAGCAAGTCATAAAGAGTAGTAGGCCAAAGCGTTTCATTTTTTTCATCAAATCTTTCCCCCTAGTGATTTAAAATACGGCTTAAAAAGAGCTGAGCGCGTTTCTCACGCGGTTTCTCATAAAATGCAGCCGGTGTTGACTCTTCAAGAACTCTGCCTTCATCAATAAAGACAATGCGGTCGGCCACTTCCCTGGCAAACCCCATCTCATGTGTGACGACAACCATGGTCATTCCTTCTCGGGCGAGCTGCTTCATCACATCTAGTACCTCTCCAATCATCTCTGGGTCGAGTGCCGAAGTCGGTTCGTCGAACAGCATGACCTCTGGCTTCATCGCAAGCCCTCTTGCAATGGCAACACGCTGCTGCTGTCCGCCTGAGAGTCTTGAAGGGTAGGCGTCAGCCTTATCAGGAATGCCGACTTTATGTAAATAAAATTCGGCTGTTTCCCTCGCTTCTTCCTTGCTCACCTTTTTCACCTTCATTGGTGCAAGCATAATGTTTTCAAGCACCGTTTTATGAGGATAGAGATGAAAATGCTGAAACACCATCCCGATATTTTGCCTGACAAGATTAATGTTGGTCTTCGGATGCTGAACAGGCACTTGGTTGACGAGTACCTTTCCCTCATCAATGCTTTCAAGACGATTGATGCATCTGAGCATCGTGCTTTTACCTGATCCTGAAGGACCGATGATCACGACCACCTCACCTTTTTGAATATGTAGGTTAATGTCCTTAAGTACATGGAACTGGCCATAATGCTTGTTGACTTCTTCGAATGTGATCATGAAAAACCTCCTCTTGTACATGATGGAATATTCAGTGGACATATTTTAGTGACTTTTGATGGAGCTGTATGTTTCATGTGTATTCATTTTTAACAAAGTTAGGACAAATTTTATTTACATGGATAATTGCAGAAGAAGGTTAAACAATAAGAAAAGAGGTGAAAAAGGTGAAGAAACGTCCGATCCAATTTCTGTTATATGCTGCAGGGGTCCTGCTTGTCCTTGCATCCTTGCTCATTTTACTGCAGCTCGACGAGTTATGGATGCCTATTTTTTTGTTGTTAAAGGCGGTTCTGATTCCGCTTCTCATTGCTATTTTTATTTCTTATCTGCTTTATCCGATAGTGGAAAGATTGCACGCAGGGGGCTTACCAAGGACTGTTAGTCTCTTATTGATTTATGTACTGTTTTTTGGCGGGATTGGGCTTGCGGTTTATAAAGGGGCACCTGTCATGATTAAGCAGTTAAATGAGCTGTCAGAACAAATTCCTGTGCTTGCTGAAACGTATAATGGCGCCTTATCTCATATTCATCGTCATACTAGCCATTGGCCCGACGGACTTCACGACAGGCTGGACCGTTTGATTGTCCAATCGGAGACATATGCAGCTAACGGCGCTGAGCGGATGATTCTTAGCTGTAAAGTATTACTTGATTACGCATTAGTTGCAGCGCTCATTCCTTTTCTTGTTTTTTATATGGTGAAGGACATGAATACGATGAAGCGGGCTGCATGGTATTTAACGCCGCCCTCATTTCGAAAGAGGGGGCATGCGTTTGTGAAAGCAGTTGATGAATCGCTTGGTAATTATATTAGAGGGCAGCTGCTTGTCTGTTCCTTAATCGGCGGTGCAGCAGCCATTGTGCTCTGGCTGTTTCATATCCCGTATCCGCTTGTCCTTGGTATGCTGATTGGCGCAACGAATGTCATTCCGTATTTTGGACCGATTATTGGCGCAATTCCCGCTGTCTTTATCGCGTTTACCATCTCGGTCAAATCGGTTATTATTGTGCTGATTACAGTAGCAGTGCTGCAATTTTTAGAAAGCAACGTCCTCAGCCCGATCATCGT
Organism: Bacillus sp. GBSW19; assembly: GCF_002998655.1. NCBI lineage: Bacteria > Bacillati > Bacillota > Bacilli > Caryophanales > Bacillaceae > Bacillus > Bacillus sp. GBSW19. The sequence continues at coordinate 1,494,074 of NZ_PVRF01000001.1, read as the reverse complement.
AGGGAGAAGCCTTCATATGCATCCTGTCGTCATTATGCTTGTCTTGCTCGCAGGAGGAGAGTTATTTGGCTTAATTGGGATGATTTTAGCGGTACCTACAGCTGCTATAATCAGGGTGATCATTGTGCAATATATCCTCATGAGACGAAGCGTTCATTGACAAGAGGAGCCGAGTTGTCTATAATAATTTCGATTCATACATACTGAATTCAATGACGGACCCGAGTACGTTAAAAAGCTGTTGCAGAGAGAGGCTTTATTTTGCTGAGAAAAGCCTTATCAGACCTTTAACGGAAGCTAGTCCCGAGTGCAGATAAACACTGCCGCTCTCTTCCGGCGTTATCGGATGTGAAGGTGATAGACGAATAGGTCTATAATCAGGGTGGTACCGCGAGAGCATCTCGTCCCTGTGTAAGTCGTTTTGTGCTTGCATAGGGCGGGATGTTTTTTCGTTTGTGTGGAGATTGATGAATGATAAGGGAGGATTTTTGAATGAAAACTTTAACTTCAGCTCAAGTACGCCAAATGTTTTTAGACTTTTTTAAAGAAAAAGGACATGCTGTAGAACCGAGTGCGTCACTCGTACCGCATGACGATCCGACACTTTTGTGGATTAACAGCGGCGTGGCAACATTAAAGAAATACTTTGATGGCCGCGTCGTACCTGAAAATCCGCGTATTTGCAACGCGCAAAAATCAATTCGTACAAATGATATTGAAAATGTAGGAAAGACAGCACGCCATCATACGTTCTTTGAAATGCTCGGCAACTTCTCTATTGGTGATTATTTTAAAGAAGAAGCGATTGAATGGGCGTGGGAATTCCTCACAAGTGACGAGTGGATTGGCTTTAACCCGAATTTGTTATCTGTCACTGTCCATCCAGAGGACGAAGAGGCGTATGTTCTATGGAGAGATAAAATCGGTGTTCCTGAAGAACGTATTATTCGTCTTGAAGGAAACTTCTGGGATATTGGCGAGGGCCCAAGTGGACCGAATACGGAAATTTTCTATGACCGCGGCGAATCATACGGTGACGACATGAACGATCCAGAATTATATCCTGGCGGAGAAAATGAGCGTTATCTAGAAGTGTGGAACCTTGTGTTCTCTGAATTTAACCATAATCCAGATGGGTCATACACGCCGCTGCCGAAGAAAAACATTGATACAGGGATGGGTCTTGAACGAATGGTATCCGTCATTCAAAACGTGCCAACGAACTTTGATACAGATCTATTCATGCCGATTATTCGTGCAGTTGAGACCATTTCTGGAGAAAGTTATGGCGAGACAAAGGAAAAGGATACAGCATTCAAAGTCATTGCTGACCACATCCGGACGGTTGCCTTTGCTGTAAGTGATGGAGCGCTTCCTTCCAATGAAGGCCGCGGGTATGTGTTAAGACGTTTGCTTCGCCGTGCCGTGCGTTATGCAAAAACCATTCACATCCATCGCCCGTTTATGTTTGACCTAGTTCCAGTTGTGGCGGAAATCATGAAGGATTTCTACCCAGATGTACAAGCAAAAGAAGAATTTATTGCGAAAGTCATCAAAAATGAAGAAGAACGTTTCCATGAAACACTGAACGAAGGGTTAGCCATCTTGTCAGAAGTCATCAAAAAAGAAAGAGACAAAGGCAACACGCAGATTTCAGGTGAAGATGTCTTTAAACTGTATGACACGTATGGATTCCCTGTTGAGCTGACAGAAGAATACGCAGAAGATGAGAACATGACAGTGGATCGAGAAGGCTTCCAGGCTGAGATGGAGAAGCAGCGTGAACGCGCAAGAAATGCGAGACAAGATGTCGGCAGTATGCAGGTTCAAGGCGGCGCTCTAGGAGATATTAAAGTAGAAAGTACATTCGTTGGCTACGAAAATCTAACGGCAGATGCCCATATTGTCGAATTGCTTCAAAATGGTGAAATTGTCACAGAAGCACATGAAGGCGATACGGTACAAATCTTGTTAGATGAAACACCTTTCTATGCGGAAAGCGGCGGACAAGTGGCTGATAAAGGAACATTAAAAAGCGCTGAAGTCATCATCGACATTAAAGATGTGAAAAAGGCGCCAAACGGTCAGCATGTCCATGAGGGAGTGGTTGTAAGCGGTACAGCCAAAAAAGGACTTGAAGTCACTGCAAAAGTGGAATCAGCTCTTCGAAAAGGCATTGTGAAAAACCATACAGCGACACATCTTTTGCATCAGGCGCTAAAAGATGTATTGGGCAGCCACGTGAACCAAGCGGGATCATTGGTGAATGAAAACAGACTTCGCTTTGACTTCTCTCACTTTGGACAAGTGACAAAAGAAGAATTGTCTCAGATTGAAAAAATCGTGAACGAAAAAATCTGGGAAGGCATCTCTGTTGCGATTGACCTGAAGCCGATTGCTGAAGCAAAAGAAATGGGTGCAATGGCGCTCTTTGGCGAGAAGTATGGCGATATTGTCCGCGTGGTCCAGGTAGGCGATTACAGCATCGAGCTATGCGGCGGCTGTCACGTGCAAAACACGGCGGAAATCGGGTTGTTTAAAATTGCGTCTGAATCGGGTATTGGTGCTGGAACACGCCGGATTGAGGCTGTGACTGGTAAAGGTGCATACGAAGAATTAAATGACCAGCTGGCCATTTTAGAACAGGCAGCAAGTGAGCTGAAGTCAAATACGAAAGACGTACCAAAACGTATCGCCGCATTGCAGGCAGATTTAAAAGAGGCTCAAAGAGAAAACGAATCTCTTCTTGCAAAATTAAGCCAGGCTGAAGCAGGCTCTATTTTAGAGAAAGTGACAGAAATCGGCGGAGTGAAAGTGTTAACTGAAAAAGTAAACGCGAAAGACATGAACCATTTAAGAACAATGGTTGATGACTTAAAAGCCAAATTAGGATCAGCTGTCATTGTGCTCGGAGCCGTTCAAAACGGAAAAGTAAACATTTCAGCAGGAGTGACAAAAGACGTCATCGAAAAAGGTCTGCATGCAGGGAAACTTGTAAAGCAGGCAGCTGAAATCTGCGGCGGAGGCGGAGGCGGACGTCCAGACATGGCACAAGCAGGCGGTAAACAACCGGAAAAGCTAGAAGAAGCACTGGCAACTGTCGAAGAATCTGTCAAATCCGTTTTATAATCAGGCGATGTAGTGTAGAATAATGGTATTAGATGAGCGGTTAGAAAAAAGCTTGCTAGTAGAATGTTGGAAGAGAGGTGCAAGAAGCAGTGAGTTCATTTGATAAGACAATGAAGTTTAACTTCTCTGATGATTCAGCTGAAACCAATGTGAATGAAGTGCTCATTACAGTATATGACGCACTCCAAGAAAAAGGATACAACCCGATCAATCAAATTGTCGGATACTTGCTGTCAGGCGACCCTGCTTATATTCCAAGACATCAGGATGCACGCAACCTAATTCGTAAACTAGAACGAGACGAATTAATTGAGGAATTGGTTAAATCGTACTTAGAGACACATAAAGAGGCGTAAAACATGAGAATTTTAGGCTTGGATTTAGGCACGAAAACCCTTGGTGTTGCGATCAGTGATGAAATGGGATGGACAGCGCAAGGGATAGAAACAATTAAAATTGATGAAGCAGGCGGAGACTTCGGTCTCAGCCGCCTGTCTGAGATCGTCGCGCAATACGGAACGGATAAAATCGTACTTGGCTTTCCAAAAAATATGAACGGTACGGTCGGTCCTAGAGGCGAAGCCAGCCAATTATTTGCGAAAGTGTTAGAAAACACGTACAATGTTCCTGTTGTGCTTTGGGACGAGCGTCTGTCGACAATGGCAGCGGAAAAAATGCTCATCTCTGCAGATGTGAGCAGACAAAAGCGTAAAAAAGTCATTGATAAAATGGCGGCTGTTATGATCCTGCAAGGGTATTTAGACAGCTTAAATTAAAATGAGGTGAATCAAATGGAACACGGAGAAAAGCAAATTACAATCGTTGATGATAATGGAAATGAACAGCTTTGCGAAGTACTATTTACTTTTGAAAGCGACCATTTTAACAAATCATATGTTCTTTACTACCCAATTTCTGAGCAAGACAATGAAGAAATTGAAATTCATGCATCAAGCTTCACGCCGAACGAAGACGGTGAAGATGGCGAGCTAGAGCCTATTGAAACGGATGAAGAGTGGGACATGATTGAAGAAACGTTAAATACGTTCTTAGATCAAGAAGAAGACGAAGAATAGAACGAATAAAAGGCCTGTGAACGGATCTTGGTGATCTTTCTTCACAGGTCTTTTTTTACGATCAATATGTTAACTTTATTTTATTTTATGTTGACATAATAAGCTGTACCTTTTACTCTAATTTTAATAACGAATTGAGTGAGGGGCATGAATGTTGAAAATTCAAGATATGATGCAAATGGCGTTAATGACAGCGGTTATCGGAATGTTAGGGTTGATCCCGCCGATTTTACTTACGTTTACACCTGTACCAATCACATTGCAAACGGCAGGTCTTTTGCTTGCTGGGGGGCTGTTAAAACCAAAACAGGCACTGATCAGTTTACTTCTGTTCCTCTTGGTTGTGGCAGCAGGCGCACCTCTTTTGTCTGGTGGGAGAGGCGGAATTGGAGTCTTTTTTGGGCCAAGCGGAGGTTTTTTATTAGCTTATCCAGTGGCTGCTCTTATGATCAGTTTTTGGCTGAACCGACTAAAAAAAGTGACCGCTCTGCGTCTTTTTATGATCTTTGCGGTATGCAGTATTGGAATTTTGTATCTATGCGGCATTCCTTTTCAAGCCATGATGATGGATATAAAGGTCACTCAGGCAGCTCTTCTTAGTCTGATTTATATTCCAGGTGATCTCATCAAAGCGGGCATGTGTGCCGTTCTCACGGTGAAAATCATTGAGGCCATGTCATATCGAAAAAGGGATGTGCATAAAGGGAGGCGTGCGGTTTGAACAGAATAACGGATAGCTATGCATTACATGCAGAAATGAACCCAGATCATATCGCCATCATTGATGGAAAAGAAAGGGTCACTTATCAAGAGTGGTATGAACGTGTCCAGACATCGGCACAATGGCTACAACGAACGGCTCATGAGAAAAAAAGAGTCGCTTTTTTATTATCAAATGGTGCTTCTTTCTTGCAAATATTTGCTGGCGCTGCTTGTGCAGGGTGGACAGCTATCCCGCTTGATCCGAGATGGGGCCATGAGGAATGTGTAGAAAAGCTCTTGTTAAGTGAGGCAGCTCTCGTCATTATAGAGGATCGATATATGAAAAGATTTGAAAAACACAGCGTAGACATGCCGGTTTTTTCTTTATCTGAATGGAAGGAAAGAATGAGCCTGATCACACAAGGTAACAAAAGCGACAGCGAGAACGACCCTGTCTTTTATATGGGATTTACGTCAGGATCAACGGGTTCACCTAAAGCCTTTATCAGGCGTCAGCAGTCATGGATCGAAAGCTTTCGAACGACAGCGGTTACATTTGGAATCACTCATCAAGATCATGTTCTTATAGCAGGCACACTCTTATCCTCTCACTTTTTATATGGTGCCATCAGTACCCTATACTTTGGCGGCACAGTGACGCTTTTAGAAAAATTCACGCCAGTGAAAGCAAAGAAAGCTTTAGAGACAGGAGACATCACTGTTATGTATACTGTCCCGACAATGACAGAATCGTTACTGCAAATTAATGTTTTTGAGGGAGATAACCCGCTTCTTGTCATATCATCCGGAGCAGATTGGGGCATCTCATCAAAAAAACAACTTGTCACCAACTATCCGCATGTCACTTTTTTTGATTTTTACGGCACATCAGAGTTAAGCTTTGTTTCCTACTTATCTTCAAATGACTTTCTGCAAAAACCTTCTTCTGTCGGACGACTCTTTTCTTCCATTCAAGTTGAAGTGAGGCGGGCCGATCAATCTGTCTGCCAGCCAAATGAGACAGGAAGAATTTATGTGAAGAGCCCAATGTCTTTTTCAGGCTACTTACATGAGGTGAAACCGCCGGAGGAGTGGCTGACAGTTTATGATATGGGCTGGATGGATGAAGACGGCTATTTGTATATGAGCGGCCGTGAGAATGGCATGATCGTCTATGGGGGGCTGAATATTTTTCCGGAGGAAATTGAACGCGTGCTAAATGAACAGCCCGAGGTGAAGCGGTCGATTGTGGTTGGCGTTCCTGACCCATATTGGGGTGAAATTCCTGTTGCCATTATTGAAGAAGGACAGCAGACAAAGACGGTTCGGCAAGCTGTCAAAGAAAAATTGGCTGCCTACAAGATGCCTAAAAAATGGCTTGTCATTGATCAAATGATTGAAACATCTGGGGGAAAAATAGCACGTGCCAGCATGAAAAAGTGGGCGGAGGAGCAGTTGTCATGCAAGCAGTAATCGTACAAGCAAAACGGACACCCTTCGGTGATAAAAACGGGATGCTGAAGGATTATCGTCCAGAGCAATTAGCCGCGCCCCTTATTCAGCATTTGTCTCAAGGGATGACGCCGGACGACGTCATATTAGGCAATGTTGTAGGAGGCGGCGGAAATATGGCCCGTCTGTCCTCATTAGAAGCAGGGCTTTCTTTGCACGTTCCTGGTATGACGATTGATAGGCAGTGTGCCTCTGGTCTTGAAGCAATCCGAACAGCTTGCGTCATGGTTCAATCAGGGGAAGGCTCAATGTATATCGCTGGCGGGACTGAGAGCATTTCCAGATCACCAATGAAAGAAAGAGCCCGCTTTTCACCTGAATGGATAGGAGATCCGGCTATGGGCGAAGCAGCAGAGCTGACCGCCTCGAGATTTTCTGTGACAAGAAAAGAACAAGATGATTATGCGCAATTAAGCTGGGAAAGAAGTATAGACGCAATCAAACGTGGTACATATTCAGAGGAAATTGTTTCGATTAGCGGACTGAGCATTGATGAAGCGGCCGCTAAAATAAGACCGATGAAGAAGCTGATCCAGCGGGCAAAGCCTGTATTTTCACCGGGAAAAGGATCTGTGACTGCCGCCAATAGCTGCAAAGAAGCAGACGGGGCAGCAGCGGTCGTTGTGATGGAAAGAGCGTTAGCGGAGGCGAATGATTTTCAGCCGATGCTGCGATATGCTGGAAGTGCTGTGACGGCGATGCATCCACATTTTCCAGCTGCTGCGCCGATTGATGCGATCAAGAAACTTCTAGATCAAGAGAAAATTAAGGCAGAGGATGTAGCGCTGTTTGAAATCAATGAAGCCTTTGCTCTGAAAATAGCGTTGATTGCTCGTACGCTTGGTATTCCTTATGACCGGATCAATAAAAGAGGCGGTGCACTTTGTCTTGGTCATCCATACAGCGCATCGGGAGCTGCTATGATGGTGAGACTATTTTACGAAGCACGCGCTTTACCAAATGGAAGCTATGTCATGGCTGCTATTGGAAGCGGTGGCGGCGTTGGTTTAGCCGTATTATGTCAAGTTCTGTCATGAGATGCATGAGCAAGTAATTGCCGAACTCCGTCGAATCATGTACTATAAAAGCTAGATGTGAGGAGGGCCATGCATGTTTTCAGAACAAAAGAAACGACCATTTTTTAAAAGAAAAATGGGGATCGTCCTGTTATCTGTTCTTGCTGTCATCATCATTGCAGCATTATCAGGCTTTTTATATGTTAAATCAGCACTTGGACCGGTCGATCAAAAAAGCAAACAAACGATTAATATTCATATTCCAAATGGGACATCTGTCCGTGAGATTGCGGGCATTTTAAAAGAAAATGGGCTCATTTCGAATGACACGATTTTCACTTATTATGCAAAATACAAAAATGCGTCCGGATTTAAAGCGGGGTATTTTCATTTAAAACAAACGATGGACGCAGACAAGCTGATTCAAAAGCTGACATCTGGAGGGACAGACTACGCCTTTCAGCTTGTGATTCCAGAAGGAAAACAGCTGTCTGATATTGCGGCGATTATTGCAAACCAGACGCATTTTTCAGCCAAGGAAGTGGAAGCAAAGCTTGATGATCCTGCGTTTATTCAAACGTTAATGAAAAAATATCCGAAAACGGTGACATCACAGGTAAATGGCAAACAGGTGAAACATCCGTTAGAAGGTTATTTATTCCCTGCGACGTATCCATTTTATCGCGAGGATGAATCACTCGAAACGATCATTGAAACAATGATTAAACAAACAGATCAATACGTGAAAACGTATGAAAAAGACATGAAAAAGACAAACATGTCCATACATGATGTGTTAACGATGGCATCACTGATTGAAATGGAAGCGACGGAAAAGACGGATCGAGCAAAAATCTCCAGTGTATTTTATAACCGGTTGAAAAAGGACATGCCGCTTCAAACCGACCCAACCGTTCTTTATGCACTGGGTGAGCATAAATCGCGCGTTTATTACAAAGACCTTAAGGTGAAATCTCCTTATAATACGTATAATAACAAGGGGCTGCCGCCTGGACCTATTGCAAATGCTGGTGAATCTTCATGGAAAGCGGCACTGCATCCAGAGAAAACGGATTATGTGTATTTCCTTGCGAAGAAAAATGGAGAAGTCGTCTTTACGAAAACGTTAAATGAGCACAACAAAGCGAAAGCAAAATACATCACAGGCAGTAATTAATGTACATGTGAATCGAAAAAGACTGTAGACAATACAAGATTGCCTGCAGTTTTTTTCGTTGAAATATCCATTTTATAGGTTCGCAATTACCACTTCTTTGTGGTAAAATATATCGGGTTGTTTTTACTTAGATGAACGAAAGATTGACGAGAAAGAGAGCTGCAATAGGCAGGACTCTTCTTTTTCAGGTCATGAAGGAGCTAGACAAATAATGACTATCGAAGATGATCAAATCAATGATTATATTGAACATTTAATTCACCCAAGTCCTGATGCAATCGCTCAATTAGAGGTATACGCAAAAGAGCACCATGTGCCAATTATGGAAAAGGTGAGCATCGAGCTTTTACTGCAGCTGCTGTCGATGAAAAAGCCGAAGAAAATTCTTGAGGTTGGGACAGCGATTGGCTACTCCGCCATTCGAATGGCGACAACTCTGCCAGATGCTGAGATTTATACGATTGAGCGAAATGCGAAACGCTATGAAGAAGCGACACGGAACATTGAGGAATTAAAGTTAAAAGAAAGAATACACGTGTTCTTTGGTGATGCCATGGAATCGGCTAAAACGGTCCAAACGATGGCGCCCTATGACGTGATCTTTATTGATGCCGCAAAAGGGCAGTACAAACGTTTTTTTGAGCTGTTTGAATCGATGCTTGCTCATGACGGAATGATCATAACAGACAACGTATTATTCAAAGGCTTAGTGGCAACGAACTATGAAGAAGAAATTGAAGATAAACGAAAAAAACAATTAATTGGAAAAATTGATCGATACAATCAATGGCTCATGTCAAACCCTGATTTCCAAACGTGTATTATTCCAGTTGGAGACGGGATCGCCATTAGTACAAAAAGAGGTGACCAATCATGAAAAAACCAGAATTGCTTGTGACGCCAAGCAAGGTGTCAGACGTACTGCCATTAATCGAGGCGGGAGCTGATGCATTCTTCATAGGCGAACAAACATACGGTATTCGTCTTGCAGGCGAGTTTTCAAGAGAAGATGTGAAACAGACGGTTGAGCTGGCACATGCGCATCACAAAAAAGTGTATGTGGCGATGAACGCGATTTTTCATAATGACCGTGTGCAGCTGCTTGGAGATTATTTAACCTTTCTCGATGCATTAAACGTAGATGGCGTCGTCTTTGGAGACCCAGCCGTGATCATGGCCGCAAAGGAAACTGGGGTGAGCCTGAATCTCCACTGGAGTACAGAAACGACTGGGACAAACTATTACACTTGTAACTACTGGGGCAGAAAAGGCGCAACGCGTGCTGTTCTTGCCAAAGAGCTGAACATGGACAGTGTAATCGACATTAAAGAAAATGCTGAGGTGGAAATCGAAATTCAAGTTCATGGCATGACATGTATGTTTCAATCGAAACGTACGCTCATTGGCAACTACTTTGAATACCAAGGCAAACAAATGGACGTTGAAGGCAGAAATATGGAGGAAGGACTATTCCTTCATGACCAGGAACGTCAAAACAAATACCCTATTTTCGAGGATGCAAACGGCACACATATTATGAGTCCTAATGATGTGTGTATGATTGACGAATTAGAAGAATTTGTTGACGCAGGCATTGACTCATTTAAAATTGACGGAATTTTAAAGTCACTTTCTTATATGACAGAGGTGACGTCACTATATAGAAAAGCAATTGATTTATTAGCGGCTGACAAAGACGCCTATGAAGATCAGAAAGAGGACTGGGTGAAGCGAATTGAAGAGATTCAACCAGTGAATCGCTCGATTGATACAGGATTCTTCTTTAAAGAAACGGTTTATTAATATAAGAGGAGGCAGAGGAAATGGCACTATTGAAAGATGGTATTTCTGAAATGATTGATGGAAAACGTGTCATTACAAAAAAACCAGAACTGCTTGCACCAGCAGGAAACTTGGAAAAGCTGAAAATTGCTGTACATTACGGAGCAGACGCGGTCTTTATTGGCGGGAAAGAATTTGGACTTCGCTCAAATGCCGATAACTTTTCCATTGAAGAAATGGCTGAAGGCGTCGCATTTGCAAACAAATACGGTGCACGAATTTATGTGACAACGAATATCTTTGCCCACAACGAAAACATGGACGGACTTGAGGAATACCTTCAAGGGATTGAAGGCGCTGGAGTAGCGGGCATTATTGTGGCTGACCCGCTGATCATTGAAACGTGTAAACGTGTCGCACCGAAGCTTGAAGTCCATTTAAGCACACAGCAATCTCTTTCGAATTGGAAAGCTGTTCAGTTTTGGAAGGAAGAAGGTCTTGAGCGTGTGGTGCTTGCTCGCGAGACAAGTGCGCTGGAAATTAGAGAAATGAAAGAAAAGGTCGATATTGAAATTGAAACGTTCATTCACGGTGCAATGTGTATTGCTTACTCTGGCCGCTGCGTGCTCAGTAACCACATGACGGCAAGAGATTCTAACCGCGGAGGCTGCTGCCAGTCCTGCCGCTGGGATTATGATCTTTATAAACTAGAAGGTTCTGAGGAAGCGCCATTGTTTGGAGAGGAAGACGCACCATTTGCGATGAGTCCAAAAGACTTAAAGCTTGTCGAATCCATTCCTCAAATGATCGAAATGGGAATTGACAGCTTGAAAATCGAAGGGCGAATGAAATCAATTCATTATGTGGCAACTGTCGTGAGTGTATATCGCAAAGTCATTGACGCCTATTGTGCTGACCCGGACAATTTTGTCATTCAGCAGGAATGGTTAGATGAACTAGATAAATGCGCAAACCGTGACACAGCGCCAGCCTTTTTCGAAGGTGTACCAGGAACGGATGAACAAATGTTTGGCATTCATGGAAAGAAAACGACATTTGATTTCGCAGGTCTCGTTCTTCATTATGATGAAAAAGAACAAATCGTCACATTGCAGCAGCGCAACTTCTTTAAAGCTGGCGATGAAGTCGAATTTTTCGGACCAGAAATTGAGAATTTCACATGCAAAATTGAGACGATTTGGGATGAAAAAGGAAATGAACTAGATGCCGCTCGTCATCCGCTGCAAATCGTAAAATTCAAGCTCGATCAAAAAGTATACCCTAGCAACATGATGAGAAAGGGGAAATAACAGGCACATGAGGAGTAAACCAGTTGTCATTGGAATTGCTGGCGGCTCGGGTTCAGGTAAAACGAGCGTCACCAATTCGATCTATGAAAAATTTAAAGGACATTCCATCCTCATGCTTCAGCAAGATTTATATTACAAAAATCAAAGTCATATGCCATTTGAAGAGCGCTTGCTTACGAATTATGATCATCCGCTTGCATTCGACAATGACCTGATGTTTGAGCATTTGGAACAGCTCCTAAGGTACGAATCCATTGAAAAACCAATATATGATTTCAAGCTAAACACACGTTCAGAAGAGACTGTCCATGTTGAACCAAAGGATGTCATCATCGTTGAAGGCATCTTTGCACTAGAAGATGAACGTCTGAGAGACTTAATGGATATTAAACTGTATGTTGATACAGATGCAGACCTTCGCATCATTCGCCGCATTTTACGCGATACAAAAGAAAGAGGCCGTTCAATCGATTCTGTGATTGAACAGTATGTATCTGTTGTCAGACCAATGCATAATCAATTCATTGAACCGACAAAGCGATACGCCGATATCATCATCCCAGAAGGCGGCCAAAACCATGTGGCGATTGACCTAATGGTGACAAAAATTCAAACGATTCTTCAAAACCGAGCAGAGTAAATGGTGGAGAAGAAAAAGACCTTTACATTGTAAAGGTCTTTTCAACATCATGATAAAGAGAATAAATACCAATATTTCACTTGTTTCTATAAGTAGAAGCTGCTTAAATATTTTTAGAAGGAACACCTTGAATGAAAGATTTGGTATGATAGGAAAACAATGATGTGAAATAGATGTAGAAAAATGCCGTTTTCAAGCTGAATATTGAAGTTGTTTCGATTTTGTAATAGTATATTAAAAAAACGACAAACAAATCATCACAAATTTTCAAACAATTCTTGATCAAAAAGCAATTTTGTAATAATATAGCATAGACATATCGTACACTGACCATATTATGTATTGGAAGATGGAGAATGGATAAGCTATTCTTCTACATATGATCGAAATGGCGAACGAGGTACAGGAGCTTCCTGTGCCTTTCCACAGTTTGTGCGATGAAGATAGATCATCTTTAGACCACTGAGAGTGGTTCTGTCTGAAAAAAGGCATAATAGTTGCATCTAAAAGGGACGCCATGTAAGATGGACTTTTACAAATATGGGACAGAAGGAATGAGGGCCTGAAGAAGTCCTCATTCTTGTATATTTCAGTCGTCACTCACGTGCAGAAAGTTTGTATGATGAGGATTAATAGAAGGAGTGAATGATTCATGGCACAAGAGAAAGTATTTCCAATGACAGAAGAAGGAAAACGTAAATTAGAAGAAGAGCTTGAATATTTGAAAACGGTTAAACGTAAAGAGGTTGTAGAGCGTATTAAAATTGCTAGAAGCTTTGGAGACCTCTCTGAGAACTCGGAATATGATTCTGCTAAAGAAGAGCAAGCGTTTGTAGAAGGGCGTATCACAACGCTTGATAATATGATTCGCAATGCCAAAATTATCGAAGATGAAGGAAACTCAAATATTGTCTCACTTGGTAAAACAGTCACATTCGTTGAATTACCAGACGGAGAAGAAGAGTCTTACACTATCGTTGGAAGTGCAGAAGCTGATCCGTTCGAAGGAAAGATTTCAAACGATTCACCAATCGCAAAAAGCCTGTTAGGCAAACAAGTAGACGACAAAGTAACCGTTCAAACACCTGGCGGAGAAATGTTCGTCCAAATTGTAAAAATTTCATAATCACGTTTATACGATAAACACCTCGTCCACAATAGGGACGAGGTGTTTTTATGCGCAAAAAACGTAGAATTCAATGGACAGGTGCTATTATTTTTATGCTGCTGCTCGGTCTTCTCATGAGACTGGCAGAAATTCAACTGTTCTTCACAGAATCTTTTTCAAAGCTTGATATCAATTTAATACAAGAAAGTGTCAAACAGCGTACAGAAGAAGTGGTCATTTCAGATGGCCGCGGTGAATTTTTAGATCGAAACGGCGAAGCGCTTCTCACAAAAGAACAGCCCGCGGTTATCTTATTTCCTTTTCTGCAATATGATCTTCCTCATTTAAAACAAACTGCCTCTATTCTTGAGATGGAAGAAGATGAACTCAAAAAACAGCTGACAGAAACCAAAAAACCTCTGATTCTCAAAGATGACATCACGAAAAAAAAGCTGAAAGACATCAATGATATGAAATATTCAGGTGTTTACGGCGTATATATGAAAGAGAAGGACCAAAAAAGATTTGCCCTCCACACATTAGGCTTCACGAGTGAAAATCCAGAATTGCTCAGAAAGCGTTATCCTGACAAAAAAGAGCTTTCCATCCGTACAGAAATCGGTACTTTTGGGCTAGAAAGTACCTTTGACGAATTTCTATTACCCGAGCAAGACACAAAATTGTTATATCATGTGGACGGAAGGGGAAACCCTTTGTTTGGAATGGACGTCAAATATACAGCAGAGGCTCATTCATTTTATCCTCTTCAGGTTCAAACAACAATTGATGAAAACATGCAAGCTGAAATGGAGAAAGTTCTGAAAGAACAAGGCGTCGAAAAAGGCGGGGCCGTTCTGCTCGACATTGAAAGCAGCAGCGTGCTGGCGATGGCGAGTACGCCAAATGTCACAAGCAAAAACCGGCATGAGGCAAGAAATTATATGCTGACTGCCATGGCACCAGGCTCTGTCTTTAAAACCGCTGTACTTGCCGCAGCAATCGAAAAAAACCTCGACCAGCCACAAACGATGTATGACTGTCGAAAGAATTTATATGGAGAGCCAGAAGGAACGCAGGAAGTGCTGAATCTGTCTGAGAGCTTTTCGCAGAGCTGTAATTATACCTTTGCGACACTTGCTGGCAAGCTTATCCAAACAGATGATCAAATCATCGAAAAGACGGCTGCAAAGCTTGGACTCATTGATCGAGCTGGCTGGGAAGGGGATGTCTATCATAAGCAGCATTTCAAACAGTTTGATCGTGAAGAAACCGGCAGTGTGTGGGGAGATAAAAGAGACAAGCATGTCAAAAAAGCCATTGCCCAAACCGCAATAGGACAAAAAAATGTCAAAACGACTCCTTTGCAAATCGCCAATATGATGGCATCGATTGCGAGAGGCGGAGAACGAAAAGAAGTGAAAATCGCTGAAAAAGTGCTGTATCAAAACGGAACAACGATGCTAACCTTTCAAAACAAACGACCGGAAGGAGACAGTATTGACCGCTATACAGCTCAAAAGCTGCAAAAGTACTTAAGGCAGGTGGTGACGTCTGACAAAGGAACAGGAAGAAGGTTTCAAGATCTTCCATTTGATGTAGCGGGGAAATCAGGCACTGCCCAAACCGGCAGTAAAGATAAAAAGGGGAATCCGCTTTATCATAAGTGGTTTGCTGGGTACTTTCCGGTGGGAAAACCAAAATATGCTCTTGTCGTTGTTCACCTTGATGAGGCAAGTGGCCGGGCTAAGACAAATGATGCGTTTTATGATATTGTAAAAAAGGTCAATGAAATTGAAAAGAAACAGACATAGAACATCCCTTCATGTCATGTTAGAATAGTAACGACTTAGGGAACGAGGCAAAGGAGTGCAGAGATTTTGAGTAGAAATTCTCGATTTGAACATCGTGATAAGCGCAGAAAGGCGAATATGGTGCTTAACATATTAATTGGTATCGTTGTGGTGCTTATTTTGGTTGTCGCATCGAGTTTGTTAATTTTTAATAAACCGAAAGACACAGATGTAGCGGATGCACCATCTAAAACGGCGCCTGCAACAAGTGAAAATAAACAAAAATCAGAAGAAGATGTGAAAGATCAAAAGAAAGACACATCCGATGATGCAGATGCAAAAAAAGAGGACTCATCTGATCAAGACCACGATACGAAGAAGACAGATGATGAAGAAGAGCCTAATAAAGATGCGTTAAAAGACGCCAAAGAAACAGACGGCGGCAAAACGAGTGACGTAGACAAAACATATGAAAGCGATGACTGGGAGCCTGTAGGAACAGAGCAATCCGGTTCACATACAGCAACCTATGATTCTAACTCAAAAGACTGGAAAGAAATGATCAAAGCCATGTCCTATGCGACGGGGATTTCAGAAGATCAAATGACGGTTCTTTGGTTAGGAAATAACGGAGGTCCTCAAGATGCAAAGGGAACCATCCGTGACAAATCATCAGGTGAACGCTACCGCGTGGAAATCACATGGGTAGATGAAAAAGGCTGGAAACCTGTAAAGGTTGAAAAATTAAAATAAACATGAAAAAAAGATAGCAGATATGCTATCTTTTTTATTTAGATATTCGCCTTAAAATGAACAACCGCTGTATACAAAATCCGGTCATCAATCACAGTCGTTTGATGACTGACAGAATGAACAGTCAGCAAGATTGCCTGATTATGTTCAATTTGTTTTTGGATCTTTTGTTCAAGTTCTTTTAAAGACGATGCTTCAAAGAATTCAATTTTATCCTTTAGAAAATCCAACTGAAAATCCATTTGATTCACCCCTCCATGCTCTTCATTCATCTTAATCTCTCTCCTCTAAAAGGGCAAATATTTTTCTACCCCTCCCAGTATTTTTTAGTAGGAAAGAAACAGAAGATGTGGTAGGATAGGAACTGTTCGACGCATTAAAACATACTATACGCATAGGAATAAACAGATAAAGTGGAGGGAAAGAAAATGGGACGTGAGTTTCTTTCTTTATTTGATCATTGGGCTGACTCTTATGACGACACGGTAAGTGGTCATGATGAGCAGTATGAAGAAGTGTTTCGCCGGTATCCGGCCATTTTAAAAGAAATTACTCGCCGTGCAGGTCAATATGTTCTTGAGTTTGGAAGCGGCACGGGGAATCTAACAGTGGCACTGCTCGCAGCTGATAAGAACGTGTTTGGCGTTGAACCATCAGACGCCATGAAGAAAGCGGCTCTTCAAAAGGGAGTACCCGATGTGTTTCATGATGGGGATTTTTTATCATTTCCAGCGCCGCCATTTGAGCCGGATACGATTGTCAGTTCATATGCTTTCCACCATTTAACGGACGAAGAAAAAAAACAAGCCATTCACACCTATAGCAACATCCTTCACTCAGATGGTAAAATAGTCTTTGCTGATACAATGTTTCAAAATCAAGCAGCACATCAAGCGGAAATCGACAAAGCGAAAGCCGCAGGATTCGATCAGCTTGCTGAGGATTTAGAAACGGAATATTATCCATCCATTGATGTGCTAAAGCAAATCTTTGAAGAAGAAGGTTTTAGCACGTCCTTTCATCAAATGAATGATTTTGTTTGGATCGTAGAAGCGAAGAAAAGGGAATGAAAGGATGTTTTTGATTTGAAAATCGCAGTCATAGGTGCAATGGAAGAAGAAGTGACAATATTAAGAGACCAACTAAAGAATGCTACACAAGAAAACATCGCTGGGTGTGAATTCACAACAGGTGTTTATGAAGATAAAGAAGTGATTTTATTAAAATCAGGGATTGGAAAAGTAAATGCAGCGGTCAGCACAACACTTCTGCTTGACCGCTTTCAGCCGGATTATGTGATCAATACAGGATCTGCTGGCGGTTTCCATCACACATTAAATGTAGGGGATATTGTCATTTCTACTGATGTTCGACATCATGATGTGGATGTGACAATCTTTGATTACGAATACGGACAAGTACCAGGGTTGCCAGCTGCTTTCGCTGCAGACGAAAAGCTTGTGAAGCTGGCAGAGGAATCGGCTTTAGAGATCGATCATATTCAAGTGGCAAAAGGAACAATTGCAACAGGAGATTCGTTTATGAATGATCCGGATCGTGTAGCGTTTGTGAGAGAGAAGTTTCCAGAACTATATGCGGTGGAAATGGAAGCCGCAGCTGTTGCACAAGTTTGCCAGCTCTTTGGAACGCCATTTGTTGTCGTTCGAGCGCTATCTGATATTGCAGGGAAAGAATCCAATGTCTCCTTTGATCAATTTCTTGAGCAAGCAGCGATTCACTCAACCGACCTTGTCTTGCGTATGATAAAGCAAACTCAATAAAAGAAGGGGTTCCCCCTTCTTTTCCATACAAAGGAAGGGAATCATATGGCTGTCATAAAGGATATTACAGAATTAATTGGCCGCACACCGCTTTTAAAGCTGTCAGGGATTGGCATCCCAGATGGTGTAGAGGTGTATGCAAAGCTTGAAATGATGAATCCGGGTGGAAGTATTAAAGATCGTTTAGGTGAAATGCTCATAAGAGAAGCATTGGCATCTGGCAAATTGCGTCCAGGCGGAACCATCATTGAAGCAACTGCTGGAAACACAGGAATTGGGCTTGCCCTCAGTGCAAGAAAGCATCAATTGCGGACCATTTTTTGCGTACCAGAACATTTTAGTCAAGAAAAACAACAGCTAATGAAGGCGCTCGGTGCAGAGATTATTCATACACCAAGAAAAGAGGGCATGAAAGGTGCGATTGATCGAGCCCTTGAACTAGAGGCAAGCCTTGACAATGCCTATTGCGTTTTACAATTTAAAAACCAAGTAAATCCATTGACTTACTATAAAACGCTTGGCCCAGAGTTATGGTCCGACCTACAAGGAAACATTGATGTATTCGTAGCAGGAGCGGGATCTGGAGGAACTTTTCAAGGGTGTGCTGCCTATTTAAAAGAGCAGCATCCGGCGTTAAAAACAATTGTTGTCGAACCTGAAGGATCGATTTTAAATGGAGGAGATCCGGGCCCGCATAGAACGGAAGGAATCGGCCTTGAATTTATCCCAGATTATATGGAATCTGCTTTATTCGATGAGATTTATACGGTCAGTGATGATGATGCTTTCCAAATGGTGAAAGAAGCTGCTGAAAAAGAAGGCGTTCTCATTGGAAGCTCTTCAGGTGCCGCATTATATGCCGCTTTAGAGGAAGCAAAGAAGGCAGCACCTGGGACAGTCATTGTCACCATTTTTCCTGACAGCAGTGAACGCTATTTAAGTAAAGGAATTTATGAGGGAGGAAAATAGAATGAAACCAAAAACAATGATGATACACAGCGGAACAACTGGTGATGAAAAAACGGGAGCTGTGTCTGTGCCTATATATCAAGTGAGCACATATAAGCAGCCGAAAGCAGGCGAACATACAGGATATGAATATTCTAGAACAGCGAATCCAACAAGAACGGCACTTGAAACCGTCATTCGTGATCTTGAAGGGGGAGCAAACGGCTACGCATTCGGTTCAGGGATGGCTGCCATTACGGCAGTCATGATGCTGTTTAACAGCGGAGATCATATTGTCCTGACAGATGACGTGTACGGCGGAACTTACCGCGTCATTACAAAGGTACTAAACCGTATTGGCATTCATGCGACCTTTGTGGACACAAGTGATCCTGAAGCGGTGAAAAAAGCAATTTTACCCGAAACAAAAGCGGTTTACATTGAATCACCAACCAATCCTTTACTGAAAATGACTGATCTCAAAGCGATCGGCCAATTGACAAAAGAAGCCAACATCTTAATGATTGTTGATAATACATTTTTTACACCTTATTTCCAAAAACCGATTGAATATGGGGCGGACATTGTCCTCCATAGTGCCACTAAATATTTAGGCGGCCACAGTGATGTCGTAGGCGGGCTTGTTGTAACAGCGACGAAAGAGCTTGGAGAAGAACTTCATTTTGTTCAAAATTCTACAGGTGGAATTCTTGGACCGCAGGATTCATGGCTTCTCATGAGAGGGATCAAAACGCTTGGACTAAGAATGGAAGCACATCAACAAAATGCGCAGAAAATCGCTGAGTTTCTAGAACAACATCCAGCGGTCACACGTGTTTATTACCCAGGTCTTGGTGCTCACCCTGGACATGAACTTGCGAAAACGCAAGCATCAGGCTTCGGCGGAATGATCTCTTTTGATATTGGAAAAGAAGAACATGTCGATGTGTTTTTAAGCCAGCTTAAGCTGTTTACAATCGCAGAAAGTCTTGGAGCGGTTGAAAGCTTAATCTCTGTTCCTGCTCGAATGACTCATGCGTCCATTCCGAAAGACCGCCGGGAGGAGCTTGGCATCACTGATGGTTTAATTCGTATATCCGTTGGGATTGAAGATGTGGATGATTTACTGAATGATATGAAGCAAGGACTAAACGCACTAGTGAATGGATAGATTTACATGCCACTACCTTTCTTTTACTATGTTAAGCTATCAATAGACATGTTAAACAGGAAGGTGATTCAAGTGAAGAAAAAGTGGAGTGGTTTAGTGACAGATTACAAGCAGTACGCTTTTATTTTGCTTGCTGTCAGCACCTTTTTATATATTGGTACGATCATACCGAACCAGCACATCGAAGCATCTCCAAAAATGCTGATGATGGGAATTGATTGTGTTTTCTTATTAGCAGCTTTTCTTTGTGTCAGACGCGCGATCTTTTTTCAAAAGAAACTGCAAGAACTAGATGAAGATTAATTCGAAAAGTCTCCTCATATACGTGAGGGGGCTTTTTTGATTGTATTGGACAAACGGACAAGAATAACTGTAGAAATTTAGTCAAAAACACAAAAATCATCTATATTACTAAAAACAGGTTTACAAAATGGTGCTTGCTGGATATACTTACAAAGTAATTAAAAACGTAAAGGAGGCTGAAGAATATGTTATTCGTATCTACTTGTGATCAATTCAACCAACAATTTCATCATGTCATCAGCCTGTGGAAGAGCTCGTGTCCTTCCTTTACCTTATACGGTGCACGCTTCAAAACTGTTTAAGTAAACGAGGATTTCACGCATCATCCATTGCAGGTTGGAAGACATTGTCTTTTGATCTGCATTTTTGTGTGCCCGCAGGTCAACTGATAAAGAAGATCTGCGGGCTATTTCGCATGCTGCGAACTGAAGGGAGGTGAGCGTATATGACAATCCATTTATTCTTTATTACATTGACGATTCAGCGTAAATACAAAGACATTGAGACCGTTCTTTATGAACAACAAGTCGAAACATTTTATGAAGAAATGAAGCAGAAACAACTAAAGTATATGAACTAAAACAGGAAAAGAAAAATTGGAAAAGGAGGAGATTGACATGTTTATGATGCTTGCAATGCTTGATTGTTATACTAGGGAGAAGGACCAGGTTTAGACACGCTCCACATTGATCACCTGCACATATGATATCCGTAAAAGGAGATTGTGAGGTGATCAATGAATGTCGATGTCACCATATATGAGGTTTCCGTCAGTGGGGCACGGGTATACGTCCATTCCGCATTCCTTAAAGCACGGGTACGGCAATCCATACCGGATGCAAAGAGAGCAACAAGAAATGCTTAGACGCTATATGTACAATTACAATTATCCAACTTATTGGTATTAAAGAAAAGGAGCAGGAAACAATACGTTTCCTGCTCCTTTTACATTAGTAAATCCAGCTTGCACCGATGATGATCAACAAAATGAACAGTACAACAAGCAATGCGAATCCGCCTGCAAAACCGCCACCGTAACCACCGCAGTCTCCAGAATAACCGCCACCAAAGCCCATAATCTAGCACCACCTTTATCTAATCAAGATACATTCATAAAATATGCAGCTCATGCAGAAAACGAAATCAATCTGAGCACAATTAATGAAAACGCCTATTCAGATCAAAATTTTTTAAAGTTCTGCGAAACATTTTCTGAAAAGGTGCCGTCTAATCAATGACAACTAATTAGGACTAGGTCTTAAACTTTGTTAGGCGAGAGCCGATATGAAAAGTAAGAAAATTCGTAAATAGTTTTATTTACTGGTGCAAAGCAGGTGTTAACATTGATTCAAAGCTGGATTGGAAAACAAATGAGGGAACCAAAAGGCTTGTTCTCAAAATGGGTTGCCCGCTATATGGAAAAAAATCATCATAATATCAATGAATGGACGATTCAACTCTTAAATATACAAGAAAACGACCGGATTTTAGAAATCGGGACTGGAAGAGGCATGACATTATCGAAGGTAGCAGAAAAACTTGATCGCGGTAAAGTATATGGAGTGGATGCCTCTCGTCATATGATCAAATATGCAAAAAGAAAACATAAGAAGCTTGTGGAACAGGATAAAGCCGTCGTGACTCTTGGTAAAGCTGAGCATTTACCTTTTGAAGACAGATCATTCAATAAATTATTTACGGTACAGACCATCTATTACTTGAAGGATATTGAGCAGGTCATGAAGGAAGTGTACCGCGTTCTTCAAGTGGATGGAGAAGTATTCTTATCTTTCCAACAGCAGGAACTGATGAAGGAACAAAAACGGTCACAATCTTTTTCATCGTATAGTGAACAAGAGATCAGCCGCCTATTTTCAGCGTATCACTTTAGAGAAGTTTCGGTTTATCACTATGATACATACATCTGTATCAAAGCGTTAAAATGATGAAAATATTTCCCAGGTAATGAACAAGCGTTTAAAAAGAGGCTCTTCGTCAGAGGAGCCTCTTTGCTTACAATTGTATCCGTGATTGATGGGACGCAAAGTTAAAAAAGACTCTTCATCAGAAGAGTCTTTTCAATGTTATGTAGGCGCCAGCCAGGTGTGTAAGGAATGATAGTATATATAAGGAATTTGTTTGTCGATTAAGGATACCTGTCTGGCTTATTTCTTATATCGGCACCGTTCTTCAAAAGTTTAGCTTTTTTTTCAATATTTTCTTTTTTATTTGACTGGAAGATACATTTTTCTCTCCGTGATAGACATTCTTCGCTTTTTTTTTCATCCATTGTGCCATTTGAAGCAGGGAATTGCTTCATAAATAGAGAAAATTGTAGAGACTTCATTTTTAAACAAAAAGGGAGGAATGAAAACATGTCGGGAAACAAAGGTGTCGTTTATAAAGGAGCAGGAAATGTAGCAGTTGAGGATATTGGATACCCTGATTTGATTTTAAGAGATGGCCCGGGTGTACCGAAAGCCAATGTGGGGCGCAAATGTGAGCATGGCGTCATTTTAAAAGTAGTGACGACGAATATTTGCGGAAGTGACCAGCACATGGTGAGAGGGCGTACCACTGCGCCTGCAGGACTAGTCCTTGGTCATGAAATTACAGGTGAAGTCGTTGAGGTTGGACGAGATGTGGAGTTTATTCAAAAAGGAGACCTTGTGTCCGTTCCATTTAATATTGCTTGTGGACGCTGCGTCATGTGCAAGGAACAAAAAACTCATGTGTGCTTAAATGTAAACCCGGACCGTCCAGGCTCTGCCTATGGATACGTCGATATGGGCGGATGGGTTGGCGGCCAATCCGAGTACGTCATGGTCCCATATGCAGATTTTCAGCTGCTCAAATTTCCAGACAAAGATCAAGCGATGGAGAAAATACTTGATCTGACGATGCTTTCCGATATTTTCCCGACAGGTTTTCACGGTGCTTATACGGCTGGAGTAAAGCCTGGTTCGACTGTATATATTGCTGGTGCCGGGCCAGTAGGTCTTGCCGCAGCACATTCCGCTCAGCTCCTTGGCGCCTCTGCGGTAATTGTCGGTGATTTGAATGAACAAAGGCTGGAGCAGGCCAGAAGCTTTGGCTGTGAGACGATCAATTTACGAAAACATGATCGAATCGGCGAACAAATCACGAATATCTTAGGAGAGCCAGAAGTTGACTGTGCCGTCGATTGTGTCGGCTTTGAAGCTTCAGGTCATGGAGATCAAGGAGAAGCACCTGCAACCGTTCTAAATACAATTATGGATATTACCAAAGTTGGCGGTAAGCTCGGAATCCCAGGGCTTTACGTCACAGAAGACCCAGGTGCCGTGGATGCTGATGCAAAAGTTGGTTCTCTGAAAGTGCGAATTGGACTTGGCTGGGCAAAAGCCCATACCTTTGTGACAGGTCAAACCCCTGTCATGCAATATCACCGCAGTCTAATGAAATCCATTTTAAGCGGAAGAGCACAAATCGCCAAAGCGGTAAATGCGACCGTCATTAACCTTGATCAAGCTCCTCAAGGATACAGCGACTTTGATTCGGGTGTGGCGAAGAAATTTGTGATTGACCCGCATGGGATGATTTCTAAATAATGATTCAATGAAATTAATCGAAAAAACTTACAGGAGGATTCCTGTAAGTTTTTTTATGTTCTATTTTAAAATGACCTGTACTATTCTCCTGTAATGCATCTCATGTTAAAATATATAAATTGGAAAAATTATTCTATAGTTGAAGACCATACCAGATAATTTATTTGATATTAAATGACTAGGAAGAGGTAAAATACAGGCTTCAATAAGAAGAAAATAGGGGAGAGGTATTGATTGCTAAACGTACACGACATCAAGAAAAATTATGAAGATAAACAGGTATTAAAAGGGATAAACTTTCACTTAGAAAAAGGAGAATCATTTGGATTATTAGGTCCGAATGGTGCAGGGAAATCAACATTGATTGGCATCTTGTCAGGGCTGATCCATGCCACAAGCGGCACCATAATGATTGAAGGTATAGATTTAAAAAAAGAAACAAAAAAAGCGCAGCAAATGATAGGAATTGTTCCGCAAGAGATCGCTTTATATTTACATTTGACAGCAAAAGAAAATTTAATATTTTGGGGGAGAATGTACGGACTCAAAGGAAAAGAGTTAAAAAGCAGAGTACAAGAAACACTTGAGCTAATTGGTCTTGAAGATAGAGCGAATGATCAAGTGAAAGTATTCTCTGGAGGAATGAAAAGAAGGGTGAATATCGGTTGCGCGATATTGCATCAACCGAAACTATTAATCATGGATGAGCCTACTGTAGGCATAGATCCCCAATCTAGAAATCATATATTAGAAACAGTTAAGACATTAAATGGAGAAGGAATGACCATTATATATACTAGTCATTACATGGAAGAAGTCGAATTTTTATGTGAAAGAATGGCCATTATGGATCATGGGTCTATCATCGCTTTAGGGGATCAGCATGAATTAAGTGAGCTTGTCGGAAATCAAAGAGAAATTGTTTTGACCATAAAATGTGAACATGGACAAAATGATATAGACCGGGTGCGTCAATTCATACATGAAGTCGACCCTTTAAAGGAAATCGTGGTTCAAGGAAATCAAATGAAAATATTTGATCAACACCCTCAGCAGTTATTAAGTCATCTCATTCAAGGTGTGACCGCATTAAATATTCAAATTATCTCAGCAGAAATTGTAGAACCAAATTTAGAAAATGTCTTTTTGTATTTAACTAGTAAAAATTTGAGAGATTAGACTGTTTAGAGGTGAGCATATGAGCATTTGGGTTGTACTGAAAGATCTATTATTGTTTTTTAGGGATAAAAAAAGCTTTTTTACACTTTTTTTTATGCCTATCATATTAATTGCTATATTAGGTGCAGCATTTGGAGATAACATGAAGAAAGATAGTGAAATCAGGATCAATTCATTTCGAGTAGGAATAACAGATCAAGATAAGTCCGCTACAAGTAAAATGTTTCTTTCAACATTGTCTAAGAGTGAACTCAGTGACATATTTGATGTGAAGGTCACCTCGAAAAATCAGCTAGAGAGAGATTTAAATAGTAGAGACATTACAATGGGTATAATCATCATGCCGGATTTTGAAAAAAGCTTATTGAATCATGACCATGTGCAATTGAATATCTTGAAAGGACCTAATTCAAACTTACAAGAAATGGTTCTAGAAAATGTGGTTTTGCAATTCTTTCAAAATTATCATATGAATCGTATTCTGGTACCGTTGAATCAAGGTAAAGAAGTGGAGATCGTGTCTGATCAACTGAAAAAAGAACTGGTGAACGAGAGGAATATTCATATCAACAGCCAGCCGATTACATCCTTCCAATACTACGCAGGCGGGATGGGTGTACTTTTTTTATTAATGACTGTTGTTTTCTTAGTTGGCAGTATGATAGAGGAAAAAGAGGAAGATGTTTATAAAAGGTTACTTGTATCAAAATTAAGCAATACTAGTTACATCGTTGGGAAGTTATTGGGTATTCTTTTGATGAGTATGATTCAACTTGCGATCATTATTTTATTTACTAGTTTTGTCTTTAAGGTGAACTGGGGAGAGCCTTTTACTGTTTTCATGATAGGATGCAGTTTTATAGTTAATGCTGCGGGCTTCGGGGTGCTGATTGGTTCTTTTATCAAAAGAGAAAAAACGTTTAACAGTGTTGGGATTTTAGGAACTCAAGTGTTAGCTGCTTTAGGTGGAAGTATGGTTCCCTTATACTTATTTCCACAATGGTTGATCAACATCAGCTATATCTTGCCTAATTCCCTTGCGCTCCAAATGTTTTTGAAAAGTATGTCAGGTGCTGATTTTAGTGAAATTCAAAGCGGCTTTATATTAAGCTGCGGGATGGGACTAGCTTTCTTCATCATTGCTTTAATCAGAATGTCTTTTGAAAGGAAGCATCGTTATGCATAAAATATCAGCCATTATTACTTTAAAGCTAAAAGAAACATTAAAGTCCCCTTTGACCCTTATTTTTTTATTTGTTATGCCAATCGTATTTAGTTTTATTTTTGGAAGTACGGCATCTGATAAAAAGAAACCTACAGTTGCTTTTATTCAAGAGCCTAGTCAAGATAATCTGAATCAAGAAATTTTTCGGATTCTCGAAAAGAACACCAAATTTCTTTGGGTAAAGGCGACTAAAAGTGAA
Source organism: Bacillus sp. GBSW19 (assembly GCF_002998655.1). NCBI lineage: Bacteria > Bacillati > Bacillota > Bacilli > Caryophanales > Bacillaceae > Bacillus > Bacillus sp. GBSW19. Next base: position 1,467,683 of record NZ_PVRF01000001.1, on the reverse strand, counting down.
GCAAAAGAATTATTATCCGATGAAAAGGCAGTTGCGTCTATTACAGTCACGAATCAATTAAAATCCCATTTAAAAGAAAATAAAGAAATTTTTGATGTGACGGTTTATAAGAAAACAGAGGAATATGCGGTCTTAGCTCCCTATTTAAAAGAGACGGCGGCCATCATTTATCAGATCAATCAAGGTGTGAAAGAGCAGAATAGCGTTTCTCTTATCAATGCACTGAAAGAATTAAACGAATCTGGCACCATTTCATTGGATGAAGACAATCTAGATAGTCAAGCAAGTCAACAACCAAATTTAATACCACTTGGTTTTACGATCATGTTTATGATGTTTGCGATCTCAAGCTCGGTGTCGTCTATTCATTTGGAATATAAAGATTATACATGGCAAAGATTGCTTTCGAGTCCTATCCATAAAATATATGTGCTGCTTGGCTATTTAATGGCTTATTTCCTCCTTGGATGGATACAACTGGGTGTTCTTTTGACCGTCTTATCTGTGTTCTTTCATGTGTACTTAGGCAACCTGATTCTTATTCTAGTGTTTGGATCATTTGTTATAGGGCTTGTTGTGAGTTTAGGTTTTATGATTGCAATCTTATCTCATACAAAAAAGCAAGCTGAAGTATTTAGTGCAATTATCATTGTAGGATCATGCATGCTGGGTGGTATTTATTGGCCATTAGATATCGTTCCAGACATTATGAAGAAGATCTCTTTGGCTATACCGCAAACATGGATGATGTCTGGTTTTGGCGAGATCATGAGCGGTACTGTCAATCACTCAATCTTATTATTAGACATAACAGTTTTAGCTGCTTTTACGATTGTTTTTATGGTGATTGGTTTGAAAAATATCCGATCCTATTAATTACTTTTCTTCATTTCATTCTATTAGTTTAAAAAACCCCTCTATTGCTCTCAATTGCGATAGAGGGGTTTTTTATTCATGCGTACTTCTCAAAATGGTATGATAGACGACAACATCTGATGTAGAAAGGGTTGAATAAACGATGAACTTTCACAATAAAACCGTCGTCATCACAGGCGCAGCCAATGGAATTGGTGAATCGATCGCCTGGGGCTATGCAAAAGGAGGAGCGCGTGTGGTGCTTGCAGATATAGATGAAGAGAAGGGCAAGCGTTTGGAGGAAGAGCTGAAAAAAGAATCGTTAGAAGCTTATTTTAAAAAAACGGACGTGACACAAGAGAAGGATATTCAACACTTAATGTCGTTTGCAGCGGAGCGCTGCAAAACGATTGATATCCTCATCAATAATGCTGGTGTCATGTGCACAGTATCGCCTTATGAATTAACGGTCGATGAGTGGGATCGTGTGTTACATACGAACCTAAGAGGGACTTTTCTATGTGCAAGAGAAGCAGCACGTTATATAAAAGAGAATCCAAAAGGCGGTTCTATTGTGAACATTTCATCCACCCGCGCGACCATGTCAGAGCCTCATACGGAAGCATATGCTGCATCAAAAGGCGGAATATCAGCACTGACTCATGCCTTGGCTGCTTCTTTTAGCCCGGATCACATCACGGTGAATAGCATTTCCCCTGGATGGATTGAAACGAAGGATGAGGAGAATCTTCGAGAGGTCGACCACAAGCAGCATCTTTCCAATCGAGTCGGGACCCCAAAGGATATTGTGAAGGCTTGCTTTTATTTAACAGATGAAGACAATCAATTTGTGACGGGTACAGATTTAGTCGTTGATGGCGGCATGACCAGAAAGATGATCTATGCTGATTAACTTGAAAAAAACATTGACGCTTTGATCGAGGCGCAGTACAATATGTAACAATTCAGCTGAAGATCGTGATGAAATAAAAACACAGCGCAAATAGAGAAGAGTACATCATAGCTGTCCCGCACAGAGAACTCCGTTAAGCTGAGAAGGAGCTGGGAAGCATGATGGAACCAAGCCTCTTAGCTCTGCACCGGATTCCTTCGGATGGTGGTGCAGCGACATTCTCCCGTTACAGAGATGGGTTCATGATGACCTGCTAAGGTTCATCTGGCAACAGATGAATAAACTGAGGTGGCAACGCGGAGTAAATCCCGTCCTCAAGACAGAAATGTCTTGGGGGCGGGATTTTTTTATGACAAATAGGGGGAACAGCTATGAAAAAACATTGGCGGGATATGAGTTTGCTGCTTGGAGCCATCGGAATTGCGAACATAGGAGAATGGATTTATATGATTGCTCTCCATCTGCTCATTTTTCAAGAAACGGGCTCTGTGCTGGCTGTAACAGCCGTCTATATGCTGAGACCGGCTGCAGCTCTTTTGACAAACAGCTGGTCTGGCAGTTTGGTTGACAGGCTGAATCAGCGGAATGTGATGATCAGCTTAGATATCACCCGGGCTATCCTGATCGCATGTGTACCCTTTGCGTTATTTTCAGGACATCTGCTGATCCTGTATGTGATGGTGTTTCTTATTCAAATGACACAAGCGATGTTTCATCCAGCTTCGATGGTATATATGACAGGATTGATCCCGGCGGATAATCGAAAACGGTTTAATGCCATTCGCTCATTATTACAATCGGGTGGATTTTTACTTGGACCCGCAGCAGCAGGTCTGCTTTTTTTAATCGGTACACCTGTTTTTTCAATTTATATAAATGCGATCTGCTTGTTGATATCTGCTCTGTTAACGATGTGTTTACCGAATTTGCTAAAACAAGATGCTGGCCAAAACGGCTTTTCCCTTTCAATGTTAAAAGAGGATGCGAAGCTTGTTCTTCGGTTTAGTTTGACATCACGCCAGATTATGGCGGTGTATTTGTTGTTTAGTGCCGCCATCACGGTACTTCCTACTGCCATTGACTCTCTTGAAACAGCCTTTGCAAAAGAAGTGCTGCTGCTGACTGATACAGAATATGGTCTTCTTGTCAGTATAGCTGGGGCAGGCATCATCACAGGCGCAGGTCTCAATTCGGTGATTGTGGAGAGGCTGCCTGTTTCGATCATGCTTGGGATTGGCAGTTTGTTTGTTGCATGTGGCTATCTCATTTATGCTTTTTCCAGCACATTGTTTGTAGCCGCTGTTGGTTTTTTTATACTAGCATTCTTCTTATCATTTGCGAACACAGGTTTTATGACTTTCTATCAAACGAATATCCCGGTAGAGGTCATGGGGAGGGTAGCCAGTTTTTATGCTTTGGTTGAAGCCATTCTGACGATGATGATGACAGGGGTCTCTGGTGGACTTGCACATGTTTTATCAATCCGAACCTCCGTTGTCATCGGGTGTGTATGTATGCTTCTTGTCTGTTTATTGCTATGTTTTGTCATCTTTCGTCCATTGAATGTCAAAAAAATAGTGCATCCTACTTAGAAAATTAAAAAAATTATGTTATGATTATTTAAGTAAGTTAATCAAATTGATGAGAAAAGGAGTCTTACACATGAAAGCACTACGCTGGCACGATCAAAAGGACATTCGACTAGAGGAAATTGACGAACCAACAGTTGCTCCAGGAAAAGTGAAACTAAAAGTAAAATGGTGCGGCATTTGTGGTAGTGATTTACATGAATATTTAGGAGGACCGATTTTCATTCCAGTGAATGAACCTCATCCACTTACAAAAGAAAAAGCACCCGTTACGCTGGGACACGAGTTCTCTGGTGAGGTTGTTGAAGTAGGAGAAGGCGTGAGCAATTACAAAGTAGGCGACCGAGTGGTTGTTGAGCCTATTTTTGCGACTCACGGACACCAAGGTGCTTACAACTTAGATGAAAACATGGGCTTTTTAGGACTTGCCGGAGGCGGCGGTGGATTCTCTGAATATGTATCTGTCGATGAAGAATTACTTCATTTATTACCAGACGAAATCTCATATGAGCAAGGTGCGCTTGTAGAGCCTTCTGCAGTTGCTTTATATGCGGTTCGTTCTAGTAAAGTACAAGCTGGGGATACAGCGGCTGTGTTTGGCTGCGGACCAATTGGCTTACTTGTCATTGAAGCATTAAAAGCAGCTGGTGCTACTGATATTTACGCAGTAGAATTATCTAAAGAACGCCAAGAAAAAGCTAAAGAGCTTGGAGCGATCATTGTTGATCCTTCTCAATATGAAGATGTTGTTCAAGAAATCGCAAGCCGTACAAACGGTGGCGTCGATGTTTCTTTTGAAGTGACAGGTGTACCTGTTGTATTGAAGCAAGCAATCCAATCAACAAGAATTTCAGGTGAAACAGTCATTGTGAGCATTTGGGAAAAAGGCGCAGAAATTCTGCCAAATGACATTGTCATTAAAGAACGTACAGTCAAAGGAATTATCGGCTACAGAGACGTATTCCCATCTGTATTAAACTTAATGAGAAAAGGCTATTTCTCTGCAGATACGCTCGTCACGAAAAAAATCAAGCTGGACGATGTGATCGAGGATGGTTTCCATGCATTAATCAATGAAAAAGATCAAGTGAAAATTTTAGTTAGTGCTGAGTAGGATGACAAAGGGAATGGCAGAGGCCATTCTCTTTTTTTGTGCACATATTCTGCTCATTTTCATAAAGAGGCATGCGGTTGAATAGTGATAAGTGAAAAGATGTTTTGATAAGGGAGATGACATCATGTTTTATCACATCAAAGAACTGCAATATGAAGCAAAGCCCTCAAAGCCTGATCCGCTTTACGCGAAAAAGCTGCAAGAAGTATTAGGCGGACAGTATGGAGAAATTAGTGTCATGATGCAATATTTATTTCAAGGCTTTAATTGCCGGGCAGATCAAAAATACAGAGATTTATTGTTTGACATAGGGACAGAGGAAATTGGTCATGTCGAAATGCTGGCGACGATGATCGCGCGTTTACTAGATAAAGCACCAGTTAAGGAACAAGAAGAGGCGTATCAAAGTGACCCCGCACTAGCAGCTGTTATGGGCGGAATGAATCCTCAGCATGCAATTGTTGCCGGTTTAGGAGCAATGGCAGCAGATAGTCAAGGGTATCCGTGGAATGCCAAGTATATCATTGCAAGCGGAAATTTAATGGCTGATTTTAGGGCCAACTTAAATGCAGAATCACAAGGGAGGCTTCAGGTCACAAGGCTCTACGAAATGACCGATGATCGCGGCGTGAAGGATATGCTTTCTTTTCTTATTGCCCGTGATACATATCATCAAAATATGTGGCTTGCGGCCATTAAAGAATTAGAAGAACGAGAAGGGGACGTCGTCGTACCAACCACCTTCCCGCGCTCACTAGAAAAACAGCAAGTATCCTATGATCTGTTTAACTTCTCAAGAGGAGAAGCAAGCAAGGAAGGCAGATGGGCATATGGCCGAAGCATGGATGGAAAAGGGGAATTCAGATATATTTCTGCACCAGTCGTGTTCGGTTCCGCACCAAAACTAAAACCCGCACCAAAGGAACTGTTTAACACACCGAAAAAAGGCGAATAAAAAAAGCCGGTCAGGTATTTGAGCCTGATCGGCTTTTTTAACGTCCAAGAGATCTTCCGTACACGCTGACACGTTTCTCTAACAAGGCAAAAGCGAGTTCAAAGAAAATGCTCAGCAGCCAATAGATCAAAGCAGAGACGAGGTACGTTTCTAAAAACTGATAGCCGTCATTCGCAATGATCCGGGAAATCCCCATGATTTCAAGTACTCCAATCGTAAACGAAAGAGAGGTGGCTTTTAATAGCTGAATGAGCTGATTGCCTAGATTCGGTAAGGCGACCACAAAGGCCTGCGGCAAAATAATGCGCATCATCGCCTGGCGCGTCGTCATACCCACAATTTTTGCCGCTTCAAGCTGCCCTTTGTCTACCGCAAGGAGTGCACTCCGAACCACCTCTGTTAAATGGGCGGCTGAATGGAGGCTGAAGGTCATGAGGGCAACAGCTAATGGGGAGACCATATCTGGATGAAAGGTCAGCCCGAATGTACCGCTCACTTTGGTTAGAACAAAAGGGAGTCCATAAAAGAAAGCGAACAGCTGAACAATAAGAGGCGTTCCTCTAAAAAAGGAGACATAGAGTGTCACAAGCTGCCTGAGTACAGGAATGCGAAAGAGACGAATGAAAGCAAAAACAGATCCGAGCAAAAGGCTCACAGCCATGGAAACGAGTGCAATCAATAAAGTAAAAGGAACGCCTTTTAGAATATGAGGTACTTGGTCAATCGCAAATTGAATATCAATGGTTTGCATCAAATCGCCTCCTTAACGTGACAGGCTGGTGCGGCCTTTTACAAATTTCCTTTCAAGCAGCATGGTGATCAGTTCAATGCTCATGCAAATGAGCCAATACACAATCGCAATGATCGCGTACACTTCAAACATGCCGATCCCGTAGTTATTTCCTAAAATGATCTTCACCTGTCCCATGATATCAATAAGTCCGATTGTAAAGGCAATCGCTGTGTCTTTCACGAGATCAATGGTGTAATTTCCGAGGTTTGGCAGTGCAATGAGAAAGGCCTGCGGGATAATAATCCTGATCAAGGCCTGTGTATCTGTCATCCCAACAATGTAGGCGGCCTCCAGCTGGTCCTTCCCAACAGATGAATACGCACTGCGAAAGACTTCAGATAAATAAGCGCCAGTATGTAAAGAAAACGTCATCATCACAAATAACACACGATCCCAATGATTGATTTGCATCCCTGCGACAAGTAAAAGCTGAGGCAGTCCAAAATAAATCAAAAACAACTGAACAATTAAAGGCGTACTTCGTGTAAAAGATAAATAGATAACAGCCAATTGCTTCAGCACTGGGATTTGCTTGATACGAATGAAAGCAAATAGCAACCCGATGATGATAGCAAAAAACAATGACACCGTAATAATGAGAAAAGTGAGTGGCAGGCGTTCAAGCACCTGTAAAAAGATGCGCAGCCAATCTCCAGCTGTAAACGTCATGACGCTTCCTTCCTTTCTTCATTTTGATCCCCTTGCTCTGAGATGTCATCAATATTTTGAAAGAAATCAACACCAAACCACTTTTTCGCAAGCTGAGGCAGTGTTCCATCATCAATCATTTCTTGTGTGATCCGGTCCAAATCTGCTGCAAGCTGCTTCTCGCTTGGCTGTAAGACAAGATAGATAGGCTCCTTTGACACAATGCCGCCAACTTTGACCTTTAGGTTCAAATGCTTTTGAATGGTATCAAAGGTTGAAATGTTCATAAATGCTGCATCGGACCGTCCGCTTTCAACACGTTTTAAGTTGAGTTCATTTGAAGGACTTTCAATGGTCGTCAGTGGAATATCCGGATCATGCTCTTTATTATATTGATTTAATATCGAACGCAAGCCTCCGCTAGGACTGACAGGAGCCAGTTTTTTAGATGTCATATCATCAAGCGATCGAATCTCCTTGTCTGATTCATTCACAATTAAACCTGTCATCGAATAGCCATACGGGACCTTAGGGTAAAGGAACCGCTTTTCACGTTCAGGGTTACTAAAAAACCAATTAGCCGCCATTTCAAACTTCCCTGCGCCTACACCGATTAAATTCGATTCTTCCTCGCCAAAAATGTAATCAAAATGTACGTGGGGAAGCCTCTTTTCCACTTCATTTAAATAATCAATGTTATAGCCAATCGGTTCGTTTCGGTCATTTGTTGCTAAAAAGGGTGGATTGACCTCTGCACTCAGTGCGACTTTCACAATTTGTCTGCCGTCATCTGTCGTGGTTTTCACACTGCTGCAGCCAATCAGAGAAAGGAGAAACAGAAGGACACCGGACATCATGAATGCTGTCTTTTGCTTCATTTGTCTTTCTCCGATCCTTGCCACATTCCGCGATGAATCCTTGATAAAAATTGTTTCGTTCGTTCATGCTGTGGTTTCAACAGGACGTCTTCTGGTGAGCCTTTTTCAACGATTTCGCCATCTGCCATAAAGATCACCGTATCCGCCACGTCCTTTGCAAAAGAAATTTCATGTGTCACAATGACCATTGTCATTCCTTGGCTCGCAATATCTTTGATCATTTCAAGAATTTCTCCTACCATCTCTGGGTCCAGTGCCGACGTAGGTTCATCAAACAAAAGCACTGAAGGGTTCATCGCAAGAGCGCGGGCTATGCCAATTCGCTGCTGCTGACCGCCGGATAATTCACTCGGAAATGCATCCTTTTTATGAAGCAGTCCAATCCGCGTTAAAAATTGCTCTCCGACCTTTTCTGCTTCTTTTTTAGACATGTTTTGAGACACGATCAATCCTTCTGTAATATTTTCAAGTGCTCGTTTATTCTGAAACAAGTGATAATGTTGAAACACCATGGAAGATTGCTGCCTGAGTTTTAGCAGATCTTTTTTATGATATCGTTCAAATTGAATCGTGGCTTCACCAACTGTCAGCTCTCCTTTGTCTGGAATATCAAGGCTGTTTAAGCTGCGGAGAAGGGTGGTTTTTCCTGATCCGCTCGGTCCAATAATGGCGACCACTTCACCTTCTTGTACGGTGAAATCAATGCCTTTTAACACATGGGTCTGCCCATAAGATTTATGTAGATTAGTAGCTGAAATCATAAAAGCATCACGTTCCTTTGACATATGTACTTAATATTGATAAAATTTAACACATTAAATCCTATAAGTAAAGTATGTTTTATTTATTCCGATTGGAAAAATCAGATATGATAGATTGTGAGATACAGAGGAGTTGGATACGTTTTGTCTAAAGCATTATTTGTTGATACCGATTTTCAAAAAACATGGCTTCATCAACTAGAATCTCTTCGTGAAACGATCGAACAAACGGCAAAAGAACACGATGAAGGCGCTTATTTTCCTGAAAAAAACATTGAATCATTAATAGAGATGGGCTATACGACGTTGTCTCTTCCTGCTGAATACGGAGGCGGAGGTCAATCTGTGAAGGATATGGTTCTGTTTCAAGAGACGCTCGGCAGTATGGACGGAGCGACTGCCTTATCCATCGGCTGGCACCAAGGGGTTGTAGGCGAAATCTACGAAAAGAAACAATGGAATGAGCAGCAGCTGCAATTCTTTGCGGAAGAAGTGAAGAAGGGCGCCCTTGTCAACCGTGCTGTGAGCGAGGCGCAGACAGGCAGTCCAACAAGAGGCGGGAAGCCTGGGACAACAGCCACTAGATCAGGTAATGAGTGGATCATCAATGGACGTAAAATTTTCACAACGATGTCACCAGCACTTACATACTTTTTAGTCGGCGTATGGATTGAAGAAAAAGAGGCCATGGGCTTCTTCTTAATTCATCGTGAGACAGAAGGTGTTTCAATAGAAGAAACGTGGAATGTTGTGGGCATGAGAGGAACTGAAAGTCATGATTTAATCTTAGATCAGGTGAAGGTTTCAGATGACATGCTTGTTGAGGTGCAAAAAGGGCCACGCGGTGGTACGCTAAATCCTTGGATTGCACACATTCCTTCCTGCTATTTAGGGATTGCGCAAGCGGCAAGAGACTATGCTGTTCAGTATGCCATCACCCATTCACCGAACAGCATCAACGGCACAATTAGTGACCTGCCAAATGTCCAAACACTGATTGGTGAAATCGATTTACTATTAAAGCAAGCACGCCACGTCATCTACTCAACGACGACATTGTATGAAAAGCCGGAGAAAAGAGAGCTGTTAATCAATGAATTCGGCGCTGTGAAACATACAGTCGTCAATCACAGTCTACAAGTTGTCGATAAAACCATGCGTTTAGTCGGTGCGAAAAGCTTAAGCCTTGACTGTCCACTGCAGCGTTACTATCGAGATATTCGGGCCGGGCTCCATAACCCGCCAATGGACGATATGACGATTTCAAAAATCGCGAAGCAAGCCATTGAAGAAAAAAAAGACAGCTAGTATAGAGCAGAAAGCCGGGTGAACCGGCTTTTTTGTTTGAAAGAAAAGAGGACAAGCGTACCTTATATCTCATCGCTCAACATGCTACAATCAATGGAAATCATGGGAAAGGGAGCGGTTGTCCTGAAGAAAAAGTATATAAAATGGCTCATTACTGGCATGATGCTAATGACACTTTGTATAAGCCAGCCTTCATCAACTGAGGGAGCATCACCAGCGTGGTCAGTAGATGAATTCTTGAAAGACCGGAAAGGCACGTTTGTGATTCAAGAAGTAAAAGAAAAGTCCCCTTGGGTGTATAACAAAAAAAGAGCGAAAGAGCGCTTTGCACCTCAATCGACATTTAAGGTAGCAAATGCCTTAATCGGACTCCAGACAGGCGCAGTGAGAGATGAATACGACATCAAATATTGGGATGGCGTAAAAAGAGAGATTGACAACTGGAATAGAGATCATACATTAGGATCTGGGATGAGAGATTCAGTCGTCTGGTACTATCAAGCCATGGCACGTGACATTGGAGAAGAACGCATGAATCATTGGGTGAAAGCCATTCATTATGGGAACAAAGACATATCTGGCGGAATCGATCAATTTTGGTTAAGCAGTACCCTGCGAATTTCTCCTATCGAACAAGTTCGTTTTCTCAAACAGCTATATGAAGAGACTCTTCCATTTGACCTAAAGAACATGAGAACAGTCAAACGAATGATGGTACAAGAAGAAGAGAAACACGCCACCCTATACGGAAAAACAGGCTCGGGATCAGGCATCGGCTGGTACGTAGGTTTTATCAAACATGAACACAAAACCTACATCTTTGCCACAAATATCAAAGGCACAGGCATAGAAGCAAAAGACATCACCTATCGCATTTTGAAAAAATATCATTTGATGGAAGCATCCGTTTAGGGTGCTTTTTTATATGCGAAAAAGGGGATATATTGATAAGTTGATGATATATGGATTAGTTTGAAAGAATGATATATTTATAGAAATATATTGAAGTATCATTTCAAATGTATTATTATATATGGCGTAATGTTACAAATATTACAAATATATGATAAGGAGATTAATATGAACCTAAAAAGTAAAGTGAATTGGAAAAGAAATATTGCAGCACTACTAGCGTTTGTGATGCTTTTATCAATGTTACCTTCTGACATTTTTGCGGAAGAACATGACAAAAATACAAAATCAAGTCATAACAGCTTAGAAGAGTTAGGTGATTCAAAGGCTCTGGAAATGGCAGGCATTGACGAAGATGAAATTGGAAAAGATAGAGAAGTTTTTTCAGAAAGAACAGAAAACAGCAAGCTTTTTTATGAAGGAGAGGGTGTATTTACACAAGAGGTATATCCTGATCCTATTCATATTAAAGAGGCTCCAGATGCTGAATGGGAGGACATCTCTCCAGAATTAAAGACGATCTCGAAAAAAGAAATAGAAACAGAAAATGCAAAGTTAGAATCAACTTTTCAAAAACAAATGCAGCTTGGATTATATGCGACATTTGAACACAAGAAGCATCAAATTGAATTTTCAATTTTAAAAGCTTCAGGGAAAAACAAATCAGAAATCAATTCCAAAGATACCTCTGCACAATTTAAAGAGAACACCAACGAGCTTACATATGAAGAGGTATTTCCAAATATAGATTTACAATCATTCACCTTTAATGAAAACATCAAGGAAGATATTGTACTCAATCAATATGATGGCTACAATTCATTTACATTTAAAATAAAGACAGATCTAACTGGGGAAATTGAGGAAGACGGTTCTATTACATTTTACGATCAGAAAAAACGGACCATTTTTCAAGTCCCGAAACCGTTTATGACTGATTCTAATTTAGATGAAAAGTCAGGTGAAGTGGCTCGCTCAGAAGATGTGAGCTTTAAATTAGAAAAAGAAGACGATGGCTATTTACTTCATGTGACAGCAGATGAAAAATGGCTCAAAGATCCTGAACGAGTTTATCCTGTGTCTATCGATCCTTCGACTTCTTTATCTGTATCAGCAGACACATTTATCATGAGTAAGTACCCAACAACAAATTATTCATCCTCTACGCAAAAATGGGACGCTAAACTTAAAAGTTATGTACTCAAAACAGGTTATTACGATAAAACAACTGGTACAAACTATGCGTTCATGAAGTTTAACTCATTCAAACCGATTCAAAATATGAATGTAACGAAAGCGACGCTCAAAACATATGTTGCTCATTCATATTACGGGACGAAGGCTACTGGTCTTTGGCTGGATACAGTGAATGCCAACTATGATCATACAAAACTAACGTGGAACAATAAACCAAGCTCCAAAAACATCGGCAAAGCCAATGTATATAAAGGACAATGGGCGAGCTATGATGTGACTTCAACCATCAAAGCTTGGAATAGCGGAACAGCTAACTATGGCTTTAAATTACATGCAAATGGAAATGGGCAAGACCATTGGAAAAAAATAATCTCATCAACAAACTCTACCAATAAACCAGTCATTGAAGTAACGTATACCATTCCACAGGCAAATGCACCAACTGTAAAAGGTTTTAGTAATGGAAATGGTACAGGCTACTTCAATTTAAGTTGGAAAAAGGTAGCTGGTGCAAAAGGCTACAAAGTGTGGTTATACAACGGAAAAGAGTATGAAGCCATTTCAGTTGGAAATGTGGCATCATGGAGTACAAAAGGAAAGAATATATGGCCAACAGCAAGCGAGATTGCAGCTAAAAAATATAAACTTCATTTAGACGGAAAAGGTGGAACTGAATTAGCAGTTGATCCTTCCCCAGTTTACAAAAACTCAGGTGGCAATTATGCAACAAGTAAAAATTATTGGGTAGCTGTAAGTGCGATTTTTGACCAAGGTGAAGGCGCAATGTCAGCAAAAGTAAAACCTGTCATGCCGAATGTGGCTAGAGCGAAAGCACCTAGTACAAAAGGATTCAATAATAATAATGCAACAGGTTACTTTGATCTTTCTTGGAATTCAGTTTCCGGTGCGACCGGTTATAAAATACAAATGTTTAATGGGAAAAGCTATGAGACGTTGGATCTTGGGAATCAAACTTCATGGTCAACAAAAGGGAAAAAAGTATGGCCGACAGCTGCTGAGATCAAAGCAGGTAAATATGCATTGCACATCCAAGATGAAAAAGGGGCAGAGCTTCCAATTCATCCTGGTGCGACTTACAAAAATGCTGGAGGAGATGCGGCTCAAAAACATTATTCCTTCAGAGTGATTGCCTATAATAAAGATGGAGAAGCTATTGCTTCACCGCCAGCTGGACCAACTTTACCTGATTTATCTAGACCGAAAGCTTTATCTGGTTATGCTTATACCAATACAAAAGAGAGCCAAACAGGTTATATCAATTTACATTGGGACAAAGTGAAAAATGCAAAAGGATATAAAATTAACATCTATAATGGTAAGGCATATCAATCATTTGATGTGGGTGATGTCGATCATTGGACAACACAAAACAAGAATATTTGGCCGACTCCTACTGAAGTTAAAAGTGGGAAATATGTGCTTCATACAGATGGAAAGGGTGGAGAATTAGCGCTAGACCCATCACCAGTATATGAAAATGCAAATGGAAATTATAAAGGACGCAAGAACTACTCCTTTACCCTTTCCGCCTACGATGCAAATGGAGAAACGATTCCGACACCAGCCTTTAACCCGACATTCCATGAAGGGGCCGAATTCCTTGGAACAGAGGATTACTGGTCGATTATTGATATACCAGACGGTCAGCTTAATGGTGCAACTGGGAATGTGATTGTCAGTGAAGAAGAAATGTCGATTGATGGAAGAGGACCAGGACTTGGAATGGGTCGAACCTACAATAGTTTAGATGCAGCTGACCACCTGTTTGGTCAAGGGTGGTACGCAGATGTAGAAACGAGTATCACGCCAACAAAAGAAGGTGTCATCTATCTTGATGAAGATGCCACAACTCATGTTTTTACAAAAAAAGCAGATGGTACGTATCAACCACCAACAGGTATTTTCCTTGAATTAACGGAATCAAAAGATGAATACATGTTAAAAACGAAGGATCAAACCTTTGCGCACTTTAGTAAAAACGGTGGGAAGATCACCAAGGTTGTAGATGGACATAAAAATACAACGACATACAAATATAACGAAAACAATCAGCTCACTTCAATGGAAGATGCATCTGGCCGAAAAATAACAATGGATTATGATGAAGATGGTCATATCATTTCGGTTCAAGGACCAAAAGGGAAAAAGCTTTCATATGAGTATGATGCAGGTTTACTAACGAAAGTCATTGATTCAGATGGAACAAGTATCTCATATGAATACGATAAAGAAGGCAGATTGATTAAACAATTCTCTCAAAACAGTACAAAAGATCAGCCTGTTTTTACAGAATATCAATATGAAAATCATCGTTTAGTCAAGGCAATTAATGCAAAAAAAGAAACCTTTGAGTATGCATATGATTTATCTAAAAAGACACTCATGCTAACGCAGCCAAACGGGCGAAAAATACAGTATACGTATAACGAAGCAGCCAATCCAATTCAAGTTGTAGATGATGCGGAAGGGCTTAAAATCACCACTAAAACGAAATATGAAGGCAATCAAATCGTAGAAGAAACTGACCCAAATGATGTAGAGAAAGGAAAAGCTACAGAAAGCTATTCGTATGACAAAAATGGCAACGTCATTCAGGCGAAAGATGCTTATGGGACAGAAACCTACGAGTATAACAAAAATAATGATGTCACTAAAGTGAAAGATACAGAAGGAGATATTACAGATATCGCCTATGATGGATTAGATGCTGTATCTGAAACGGATCAAAGTGGAAATATGTCTTCAGCAAGTATTTATGACTCGTACGGGAATTTGGTACAAACGAGTAAAGAACTTGCTGCAGGTGCGAGTATATTAAAAAATGGCAGTTTTGAAGATACGCTAACTGGCTGGAAGCTTACAGCATCTAAGGATGACGGGAAATTAGCGCAAACAGCTGGGAAAAGTGGTGTGTTATCTGGCGGCCGGGTATTAGAAATCAGTTCACAATCGACAACTGAAGGAACAGAACTTGGCTATTCTTCTGCTACTCAAGAAGTGACACTAGAGCCAAATACGACGTATACACTTAATGGAAAAATAAAGACAGAGCTAACGAAAGCAAGAGCATTTTTTAACATTGATTTAAGAGATACAAATAACAAACGAATTCAATGGATCAGCAACGGTTACAGCACATTATCAGGCAAAAACGATTGGACAAAACGCCAAGTCACGTTTACGACGCCGTCTCATGCAGGTAAAGCTGTGATCTATATGGAAGTAGATCATCGAGATAAGGCTGGAAAAGGAAAAGCCTGGTTCGATGAGATTCAGCTGGAAAAAGGCGAAGTTTCATCAAGTTATAATCCAGTCAAAAATAATTCCTTTACGGATAAAACAACAAGCTGGAGCGGAACAGGTGGTTCATTAGATAATGAAGAAGGCTTTAATGATGACGTTTCGTTAAAAATGACCAGAACATCTTCATCTCAAGCAAATGCCATCTATAAACAATCTGTACCGATTGAACAAAGTGCGAATGATCAATCTATGTATGTCACCCTGACTGGGATGTCTAAGGCTGAAAATGTCAAAGCCTCAAATGAAAATGATTACTCACTTCAAGCGTCCGTTACGTATACAGATGGCACAACAGGAACGTTTAATGCGAAATTTCCAACCGGTACACAAGAGTGGAACCGAGCGGCGGTTGTTATACCAAAAACAAAACCATTGAAAAAAGTCGACGTGCAGATTGTTTTCCAAAAAAGCGCGACTGGAACGGTTTGGTTTGATGATATCCGTCTAGTAGAAGGTAGTCTGTTAACGAAAACCACTTACGACGAGAAAGGGAACTATGCAGTTAAAGAAGAGGATGAGCTTGGTTACTCATCTCAATCTGCCTACGATGAAACAGGCAAAAAACTCTCTGAAACAGATGCGAAAGGCGAAAAAACAACATTCGAATATGACCAGGCTGATCAGCTGAAGAAAATCACTTTATCTAACGGGACATCCATTGTGAGAACGTATGATAAAGAGGGCAATGAACAGTCGAAAACCATTCGTGCAGAGTCAGATCAGACGTATCAATTCGAATACGACCTAATGGGCAAATTGACAAAAACCATTGATCCATTAGGGAATGTGTTGAAAAGTGAATATGATGCGAATAGCAACTTAATCAAAACCATTTCTGCAAATGGACATGAAGTGTCTCTCACGTATGATGGAACAGACCGAGTGAAATCCAAGTCATACAATGGGACAGAAAAATATAACTTTAGCTATGATAAAAACGGAAACGAAACAACGGTTGTTAACAAAGAACAAAACACAACCAAAAACAGAACGTTCGACCAACAAAACCGCATCACAAAGTTAACAGAGCGTGGCAGCAGTCAAACTTGGACGTATCCAGCCGATTCAGATAAACTAAAATCTTTTGAGTGGACACACGGAAATCAAAAAGGGACGAACCAATTCAGTTACAATAAGCTTGATCAAATGACTCAGATGAAGGATTCGAGTTCTACGTATTCGTTTGATTATGATGAAAATGGAAATGTCCAGTCCTTTATTACAGGTAACGGCAGTGGTGCTAGCTTTGCTTATGATGAGCGCAACTTAATCAATGATTTGCACATTGGAACAAGCCAAGGGGCAACGATCTTAAACGAAGCTTACGAATATGATCAAAATGGAAACAGAATAACGGTTGATCAAGGAAGCAACGGGAAGATTCGATATGAATATGGAAAATTAGATCAATTGATCAAAGAAACTCATCCAGATGGAACGGTCATTGAGTACACGTATGATGGATTTGGGAACAGAAAAACTGTAACGATTGAAAAAAATGGCGCCAAGAAAACAATGAGCGCATCATTCAACATCATGAACCAACTGACAAAGGTAAATGATGAGACTTTAACTTATGACAAAAATGGCAACCGAACGTCTGACGGACAATTCCTTTATGAATGGGATGCTGAAGATAACATTACGGCCATCACGAAAAAAGGGGAAGACAAGCCATTTGTCACTTACAAATATGATGAGCGTGGATATAGAATTCAAAAAACAGTGAATGGAAAAGTCACCAATTACTTTTATGACGGCGACAGCCTGAATGTTTTATACGAAACAGATGGAGACAACGAAGTCACAAAAGCATACACATACGGTGAGAGTGGACAACTACTTGCATTCACACAAAACGGGAAAAAATATTTCTATCACTACAATGCACACGGTGATGTCATAGCCATGACAAATAGTGCAGGAAAAATCGTTGCTGAGTACGAATACGATACATGGGGTGTTCCAACAAAGGTAAAAGAAGATGAAGAAGTAAAAGGAAACCCATACCGCTATGCTGGGTACCGCTTCGACGAAGAAACAGGACTTTACTATTTAATCGCCCGCTACTATGAACCAAGAAACGGCGTATTCCTATCACTAGATCCAGATCCAGGAAGCGATGGAGATTCACTAGATCAAAACGGATATACCTATGGAAACAACAACCCGGTCATGAATGTCGATCCAGACGGCCATTGGGTATGGTTTGTTGTCAATGCAGGATTTGCGGTATATGATGGATACAAAGCTTATAAATCAGGCAAGGGCTGGAAAGGCGCAGCTTTAGCAGCAGCTTCGAATTTTGGACCTGGGAAGGTATTTAAGGTGTTAAAAGTAGTAAAGCGTGCTAAACGATCTTCAAATATTGCCCACAATGCTGCTAGGCATAGCAAATTAAAAGAACATTATAAGCAATCACAAAAATATGGCAAGGCAAAAGTTAGGCATTTATCTGGGGGACGTTACCGTTACTATGGCCACGTAACACCGGCTAAGAAAAAAGGGGAAATGGCGGGCAGAAGAGTAGTAAGAGAATGGAATTATAAAACAGGAAAAAAGAGAACATGGCATGAAACTATTGATCATCGTGGTAAAGTAAGACAAGTAAGACCACAAAATGGTAAAGTTAAAGTGCATTACCGCTTTAACAGTAAAGGTCAGTATATAGGGAAGTGGTAATTTATGGTCGAACCAGAAATGATAGACTGTATAAATAAAATACAAAAAGTCTTAAATGGGACTATGACGAGAGAAGAAGTTTCTGATTGGGCTGAGATTTATGTTAGTGCAGATGATCCTGAAGTCGATGATGAAAAAGTTTGGGATATGCTGATTCTTCTAAGTGGAATTGATTTGAAAGATGCTCCCAATTCCTATTTCCACACAGAAGAGGATTTGGAAGAATGGATAAGAAAATATAAATAGCTTTAGTAGAAATGTGCCTTTTAGTATTTTATTCACTAAAAGGCGCATTTTTTGTTATTTATTTGTTGCCCAAATTTTAAACATGAGAAGATATGCCAAAAGGGTATATAGTTTTATGGAACCTTATAAACTTTTACGAAAGTTAAAGTAAGTATATTGTTATAGAGGTAATACAAAAGAAGTCCAAGAATTAAAAATTATTCTACAAATATAAGTAAAAAGTAATTCAAGAGAATAATTGAAAATAAAATAATCAAAATTACAAAATGTCACTCATCATGAAATACGATTTATAAATGTGGTAAGGTAATTCTAGATTTGAAGAATTAATAACAGAAGGGGTAAAATAGAAAATTTTAAATCTGTCTTTCATCTTTATGATACAGGGAACTTGAACAATGAACTACTTGAAGAATTTGATTCAAATGCAAATTTTCTATTTAACATCAATGGGATGTTACTCGCAATAGAATCGAAAAACGTATGTTTCGATTCACAAGAATTTGTTTGCAGTGTATAGGAAGATCTTATTAGCGTCTAAATAAGAATTAAAAACAATGAGAGGTTGGGGAGAAATCCATGAAAATCAGCCGTGATAAACAATGTTTATTCGATGATGTAAAACAACGTTATCAATACTTATTAGATTCATCTTATCCAGATGATATCATCTCTTTTGAAGAAGAAACTGGTATGTACTCAGATGATTTTTATATGTTTTTTTCACTTGTTGCAGGCAGCTTAAGTTATGTGGTCGATCATAAACGAATACCGAAAAAACAGTTAAACGTGCTGCGTCAGTCATTTGAAGAGCAATATCCCCAAATCAAAACGTATCAACAGATCCTTGAATCGTATCCTTTATTGCATTCCTATGTTCAATACCATGAAGAAACAAGAAAACAAATCATTGCACTTATATAATAACCTCTTGGAGGACAAACGATGACATGGTTTTTAGATGAAAAAGTCCAGAAACAAATCCGTGATTTCAATATCAACCATCTAAAGCAAATCAATGAATTTCACTATTTTAAAGAGTATAATGAACATTACGACTTGATCAACTGTATTCATCTACACATCCCATACGAATCTGCAACCCATAAAGCAGACATTCATCTGAAATTTACCAACGTCTCTTCTGTTCAAATCAAAGATTTGGAGTTAACAAACGATTCCTCTCTTTTTTTGAACATTCAACTTTTGGATAGAGGCTGGGAATGTTTGAATTACTTTGTCTAAGATTATGAAGAACAGTATTTTTCTTTTTATTGTGAAACGGTTCAAGTCATACAAGTCGTTTCAAATGAATCGGGCTAGTCTCTCTACATATGTGCGAATCATGCTTCCCCATCCCAACATAGAAAGGTGCAATGACATTGAATCGAATGATGAAGTGGCTTTTATTTGCAGCAGTCATCGCTGGCTTATTGGTATGCGCATTCTTTGTGTTCCGCTTCAACCAGCCTAAGCCGACGACGAACATCCATTATGCAGACACACAAAACAAACAGCAAACACTCGATATGTACATGCCGAAGGGCAAAGAAGACAAAAAGAAGAAGCATCCAGTCATGATCTATCTCCATGGCGGCGGCTGGACAGGCGGCGATAAGAATAGAGTCGCTTCAAAGGCTGATTATTTTACCGGTCAAGGGTATGTGTTTGTTTCAATGAATTACAGGCTTCATCCTGATGCCAACTACGAGCAGATGGCAGATGATACGGCAAACGCCATTAAATGGGTGAAGGATCATGCGGATGAATATCAAATCGATTCATCAAAAATCAATGTCATGGGTCACTCAGCGGGCGGTCATTTGACGGCGCTGGTTGCCACAGATTCGACCTACTTAAAACGTGTGGGGCTGTCGCCAAACACGATCAATTCCATTGTTGTTCTAGACGGGCCGTTAAACCTCAATCAATTTATACAAGCCATTCCATCGTACAAAAAAGTCTTTGGCAAACAAGAGGAGAATTGGACAAAGGCATCACCTGTCACTTATATGAATCAAAAGAATGCACCTCCTGTCTATTTGGTTACAGGCTGGGAAAACCCTGAGGTGTACAGATTTGCAGAAAAACTGAATCATGATAAAGGTTCTAAGTTTGTCTTTCGGGTCCATTCGCTGAGCCACAGTGACTTGAATAAATGGTTTGGATCAGACAGAGCGCCAAAAGAAGCACAAAAAATGACAGAGGCTGTGATGGCTTTTGTCAAAAAACAAAATCAATAACGAAGACCATATGCTAGGCAATCCATTTTGCCGCAGTATATGATATAGGGTAAATGGTTTGTAATAAAAGGAGTGTATGTCGTTGTCATCACGTATGGAAAATAAAGTGTTCAACTGCGAAAAAGAGCTGACGCTGAATATTATCGGCGGTAAGTGGAAAATGCTGATTTTATGGCACCTTGGCAGAGAAGGGACAAAACGGTTTGGTGAGTTAAAGTCGTTAATGCCTGGAATTACGCAAAGAATGCTTGTCAATCAGCTAAGAGAATTAGAGGAAGACCACATTGTGCATCGGGAGGTTTATCCTGTCGTTCCGCCAAAAGTTGAATATTCCCTCACAGAACTAGGAGAAAGCTTAATGCCGATTTTAGAGGCGATGTATGATTGGGGAAAACAATATCTCGACAGCAATTTTTTAAAGGATGATAAATAGTAATACTGCAAAAGATACTGGTCGAAAGACAGTATCTTTTTTGTGACCATATGCGAAAAAGTATAGTATGTAAAAAAAAAGTGCGTACTTGGATTGCTGCCATCCTGTTGTTATACTCATTTCATCGTTCAAGAAGCATCATTCGCAGAGCTCTTGAAGATGAGATGAAAAAACGGGAGTGAACATTGATGAAATTACAATTAGCATTAGATTTAGTAAATATACCAGAAGCGATTGAGCTGATTAAAGAAGTAGAAGGATCGATCGATGTAGTCGAAATTGGAACACCTGTTGTGATCAACGAAGGCTTGCGTGCCGTCAAAGAAGTCAAACAGGCATTTCCAAACTTACGTGTACTCGCCGATCTGAAAATTATGGATGCTGCCGGCTATGAAGTGCAGCAGGCATCTGAAGCTGGAGCGGATATCGTCACCATTCTTGCAGCAGCAGAAGATATGTCCATTCAAGGAGCGGTGAAGGAAGCGAAAGCAAGAGGGAAACAAATTTTAGTTGATATGATTGGCATCAAAGATATCGCGGGCCGGGCAAAAGAGCTGGATGAGCTTGGTGTCGATTATATTTGTGTGCACACAGGCTATGATCTGCAAGCGGTTGGTCAAAACTCATTTGCTGATCTTATGACCATTAAACAAGTTGTCAAACAAGCGAAAACAGCCATTGCAGGCGGGATTAAGCTTGATACGTTACCTGAAGTCGTGAAATTAAATCCTGATTTGATCATTGTCGGCGGCGGTATCGCAAGCCAGGACAATAAAGCAGAAGTGGCTGCACAAATGAAGCAGCTGATCGCACAATCATGAAGACCAGTGACTATGTGAAAGCCATTTTGAATGAGCTTTCTGAGCATTCCCCCGCTATTCAAGACGAACAAGCGGAGCGGCTTGTCTCAAGCATTTTAGCTGCACGAAAGGTCTTTGTGGCAGGTGCTGGCAGATCTGGTTTGATGGGAAAATCATTTGCCATGAGACTCACACATATTGGCGTCAAGGCTTATGTGATCGGAGAGACCAATACTCCTTCCTTTACAGAAGAAGATCTCTTGATTGTGGGGAGCGGCTCTGGTCGAACAGAGACCTTGCTAATCCTTGCAAAAAAGGCAAAAGCAATTGGTGGAAAAGTGGCAGCATTCACGCTTTCAGTTGACTCACCTCTAGCTGATCTATCGGATGAAGTCATTTTACTGTCAGGTGCGCCGAAGGATCAAAAGGAAGGAAGCCATCATACCATTCAGCCAATGGGCTCGCTATTTGAGCAATCGCTTCTTCTGACATACGATGCGGTCATTTTACGTTTAATGGAAATAAAAGAGCTCGACACACATACAATGTACGGTCACCATGCAAATTTAGAATAGATATTTTCAAAGCCTTTCCTTTCTTAGAAGGAGAGGCTTTTTTTATCTAAATCAAGAGCAGAATCTTGACATCATCTATTTGATGTAACTATAATTGTTACATCGTTAAAGAAAAAGCGTAAGCTCGGAAGGAAGATGAAGATGAAAGTACAAATCTGGTCAGATATCGCCTGTCCTTTTTGTTATATAGGAAAAAAACAACTAGAAACAGCGCTTGAACAATTCCCTCAAAAGGAACAGGTAGAAATCGAGTTTAAAAGCTTTGAGCTTGATCCACATGCACCCGTTGATGTCGATTATCATGTCCATGATATGCTCGTCAAAAAATATGGGATGAGCCGCAGCCAGGCCATGGCGATGAATGAGCAGGTGAAGCAGGCCGGCAAAGAGAAAGGAATCGATTTTCAATTTGATCCACTCGTGTTGACAAACACCTTTGATGCCCATCGATTGGCGCAATATGCTGGTCAAATGGGGAAAGGCGATTTCGTCATGGGAGAGCTGTTTCAAGCGTATTTTACAGATGGAAAGCATGTTGGTGATCGTCAAACCCTTTTAGAAATTGCAGAAAAAGCAGGTCTTGATCTGAAGGAAGTACAGCAAGTTTTAAGCGGCGAAGATTTTGCAGATCATGTACGAAAAGACGAAAAAGAGGCGAGACAGCTTGGCATTTCTGCTGTTCCTTTTTTCTTATTGAATGGCAAATATTCAGTGGCAGGTGCACAGCCAGCCGATACCTTCCTTCGTGCACTTGAAGCGGCATGGACAGAAGAAGCAGCTCAAGCTGAGAAAGCGGCTGCCAATGCATTTGAAGCAGCATGTGCAGATGGCGTATGCGCAGTGCCTGTCCCTAAAGAAGAGATCTAATCATATAAAAAATGAGCCTTCTCCAAAAAGGGCTCATTTTTTTCTTGCATTCATTTGTTTGATCGTTTCACCTGGAACCAATTCAGGTTTGTAAAAGGTTTGATGAGGGAGATTCTTTTTTCCTTGAACTTTTTTAATCATCCAGTCTGCCGCATCCCGGCCCATTTGCTCCTGAGGGTGGGTCAATGTTGTCAGCTTCACATGGGCATTTTTCTGGGCAATATACGAATTATCCTGTCCAATAATGGAGAGATCCTCTGGAATGGACAGCCCGATGTCACTGCATACATTGGCAACTTCTAATCCAACCTCGTCGTTATAGCAAACAAGGGCAGTCAGCTCATGCTGATGCTCTAATAAGAAAGTTTTGATATCATCTCCCAAATGCTGCTTCGATTCTGTATCGAAAAAGAGGACGTGCTCAGGCAGGAAGTTAAGCTTGGCTTCACCGAGCGCTTGAATATATCCCTTCATTCGGTACTTTCCCTGTAAGTCATCTGTTTTTGAGATCAGGCCGATTTGCTGATGTCCAGAGGTGATCAGCTCTTTTGTGGCTAAATAACTGGATTTCACATCATCTAAACAGAGAAAAGGAACCTCTAACTGTTCATAATAGGCATTAATCATAATGAGCGGTACATCCTGTTCTTTAAAAGATAGGTAGTACGAGATGTTCGGATTATATAAATTGCTTTTCGTCGGCTCGACAATAAGTCCGTCCACACCAAAGGACAGCATCATTTCTAGCGCTTTCTTCTCCTGTTCCACATCATTATTCGTACTTGCCAGTAACAAAGAATAGTTCTCTTCGTTTAATCGGCTTTCAATGCCTCGAATAATAGAAGGGAAAATGTAATCGGATATGTATGTCGTGATAACCCCAATCGTTTTCATATGTGCATGTCCAGCAGGCTTTGCTTGATATTGATTGGTCACAAATGTACCTGAGCCCTTTTCACTTCGTAAAAACCCTTCGCTCGACAATTCTAAGATGGCCTTTCGAACCGTATGCCTGCTCACTTGATACATCTCCTGCAGGCTTGATTCGGTTGGAATACGTTCCCCGATCCGGTAATCCCCTGTGAGTATTTTGCTTTTTATATCATCGATAATGATCTGGTACTTCTTTTTCATCGTTTCACTTCTTTCTCAGTTGATCATCTACTCGGATTGAGAAGAAATTGTATGGACATATTTTAACATGGTTGTCGAATCAAAAACAGGCGCTTTCCCGTTCTGTCGCCTCAGCTTTAGAAAAGTGAAGGTTTTTGTCATATTGTGTATGTACAACTATATTTAATATTGACATATGTACGTACAAATATTATATTGTGAATGTGCACAGAGAATCAATGAATCTAGAAAATTAAAATTGAAACCGCTATCAATTATGGAGGTGAACGCAGAATGGATCATGAAGAGACGACCAAAGCCTTAAAAGAAGGACGGACATCTTTAGGGATTGAATTTGGTTCAACACGAATTAAAGCCATTTTAATAGATGAAGCGTTTCAGCCAATTGCTCAAGGTACATTTGAATGGGAAAGTTCTCTCCAGGAAGGAATTTGGACGTACAACTTAATTGATATCATTACAGGACTTCAAGTGGCGTACCGGGAGATGAAAGAGCAAGTCGAGCAAAGGTATGGCGTGACCATTCAAACCATTGGCTCAATTGGAGTATCAGCTATGATGCATGGCTATGTGGCATGTGATCATACAGGAGAGGTCCTCGTTCCATTCCGAACATGGCGGAATGCAACAACCATTGAGGCGAGTCAAAAACTGACGGATGTCTTCCAATTTCATATTCCAGAAAGATGGAGCATTGCCCATCTGTATCAAGCGATATTAGAGGAGGAAAAACATCTTTCCCGTTTAGAATATATGACCACCCTATCAGGGTACATTCACTGGCTGTTAACCGGAAAGCAGGCTATTGGCATTGGTGATGCGTCAGGCATGTTTCCAATTGATGAACAAACGAAGGATTACAATGAAGTAATGCTCCATCAATTTGAAGACTTGATCGTAGAAAAAGGCTACCCGTGGAAGCTGCGTCACCTTCTGCCGCGTGTTTATTTAGCAGGCGAGGAGGCTGGCGTGTTAACGGCAGCAGGAGCAGCCATTTTAGATCAAGGCAAACACTTGAAGCCAGGCATTCCATTTTGCCCCCCGGAAGGTGACGCCGGAACGGGAATGGTGGCAACAAACAGTGTAGAAAAACGGACAGGGAACATTTCAGTTGGGACATCTGTTTTTGCCATGATTGTGCTAGAGCAGGAGCTAAAGGGTGTGTATCCAGAAGTGGATATGGTCACAACACCAGACGGACTGCCAGTCGCAATGGTTCATGCGAATAACTGTACAAGTGACTTAAATGCTTGGATGAATATATTCAAAGAGGCATTTGAAGCATTGGGTATGCAAGTGGCGTCAGAAAAGGTATACGAAGCCTTATTGCAGCAGGCGTTAGAAGCAGATCGAGATGGCGGCGGACTCTTAAGCTATGGCTATTATTCTGGTGAAAATATTACGAGATTGCCAGAAGGAAGGCCTCTTTTTGTCAGATCAGCTGAAAGCCGCTTTAATCTGGCTAATTTCATGCGTACCCATCTTTTTTCTGCTTTTGGTGCAATGAAAATAGGGATGGATCGTTTAAAAGAACATGAACAGGTTGTGATTGATCGTTTACTAGGGCATGGGGGGTTATTTAAAACCCCGCTCGTTGGTCAAAAAATAGTGGCCGCAGCGCTTGATACACCTGTATCAGTCGTTTCCACTGCGGGAGAAGGCGGTGCGTTTGGGATGGCTGTCCTTGCTTCCTATATGGTCCATCATCAAAAGCAAACATTGGCTGAATTTCTCACGCATCAAGTGTTTGCCCATACATCAGAAGAGCTCATGGAACCCGACCCGCTTGATGTCAAAGGCTTTGACGAATTTTTAAAGCGCTATCAAGAGGGCCTTGCGATTGAAGAAGCGGCAGTAGCACATCTGATGCCAAAGAAAGGAGTGACAACCGTATGCTAGAGCGCTTAAAAGAAGAAGTATTTGAAGCAAATTTAGATTTGCCGAAATACGGACTTGTGAAATTTACATGGGGCAATGTCAGTGCGTGTGATCGTGACAGCGGTCTATTTGTTATTAAGCCGAGCGGTATAGCGTATGACCAATTATCAGCAAAAGACATGGTTGTGGTCGACTTTGACGGTGAAGTAGTGGAAGGGGAATTCAGTCCTTCATCAGATACAGCAACACATGCTGTTCTTTACAAACACTTTGAGGAAATTGGCGGTATATCACATAGCCATTCCATGTGGGCAACCGTTTGGGCGCAGGCAGGTCTTGATTTACAGGCAATGGGCACAACACATGCCGATACATTTTACGGCGCTGTTCCGTGTGCTCGATTTCTGACAGAAGAAGAAGTCAACCGCGGTTATGAGGTAGAAACGGGCCGGCTGATCATCGAAACGTTTGAGGAAAGAAACCTAGATGTGATGGCGGTGCCGGGTGTATTGCTTCAAGGTCACGGCCCATTCACGTGGGGAAAAGATGCAAAAAGTGCGGTCACAAACAGTGTGATTTTAGATGAAGTCGCCAAAATGAATCTGTTCGCAAAGCAATTAAACGAATACGCGGAGCCTCTCCCGCAGCGAATTTTAGATAAACATTACTTAAGAAAACACGGAGAACATGCGTATTACGGACAAAAACCTTCAAGATAAAGAAAAGAGGGATTTCTATGTTAACAAGTCAACATAAAGAATGCTGGTTTATTGTTGGATCGCAGCATTTATATGGAGATGAAGCACTGCAGAAAGTAAAAGCAGATGCTCAAAAGATGACGGATGCCTTAAATGAGAGCGGTTTACTTCCTTACCCAGTGATCTTGCAGGAGCTGGCTGTCAGCGCGGATCAAATCACAAAGCTCATGAAAGAAGTCAATTATCGCGATGAGGTTGTCGGCGTGATGACATGGATGCATACATTTTCACCGGCAAAAATGTGGATACGCGGAACCGATCTCTTGCAGAAGCCTCTTTTGCATCTTGTCACACAGTATTATGAGAAGATTCCGTGGGACACGATCGACATGGACTATATGAATCTTCATCAATCTGCCCATGGAGATAGAGAATATGGCTATATCAATGCGCGCTTAAATAAACAAAATCAAATTGTCGCCGGTCATTGGTCTAAGCCGGATGTGCAGCAGCAAATCGCTGATTGGATGGACGTGGCGGCTGCTTATCATGAGAGCTTTCAGATTAAAGTAGCTAGGTTTGGTGACAACATGCGCCACGTGGCTGTAACAGAAGGCGATAAAATTGAAGCCCAGATTCAATTAGGGTGGACTGTTGATTACTTTGGAATAGGCGATCTCGTCGAATATGTAAATGCAGTAGAAGAAGCAGAGGTAGATGCATTATTTGCGGAGTATTTAACGCAATATGATGTGGATTATGGAACGTATTCAGTTGAAGAATGGGAAAAAAGTGTCAAGGTGCAAGCGCGTTATGAAATTGCCATCAAACGCTTCTTAGATGAAGGCGGCTACAATGCCTTTACGACAAACTTTGAAGATTTACATGGAATGAAACAGCTGCCAGGACTTGCGGTACAGCGGCTGATGGCAAAGGGATATGGCTTTGCTGGGGAAGGCGATTGGAAAACTGCTGCACTGGACCGATTATTAAAGGTGATGAGTCATCATCAATCCACTGGTTTTATGGAGGACTACACGTATGAAATGACCTCTGGACAGGAAGCGGTGCTGCAATCTCATATGTTAGAAGTAGATCCAGCGCTCGCCCATACGAAACCAGTGATTGTCGTATCTCCACTTGGTATCGGAAACAGGGAAGATCCAGCGCGTCTTGTGTTTGATGGAAAAGCAGGCGAAGGTGTTGTTGTTTCCATTGCTGACTTTGGAACCCATTTCAAATGGCTCATACAAGAAGTCGAAGCCTTTGAGCCGGAGGAAGCAGCACCTCATTTACCGGTTGCACGTGTGCTCTGGAAAATCAAGCCGAATTTTCAGGACGGAGTCAAAGCATGGATTAAGCAAGGCGGGGGTCATCATACAGTCGTATCCCTCAATTTAACGGTTGATCAAATTGTTCATTTTACAAAGCTTGTTCATGCAGAATATGTGGTTTTATAGAAGGGTGAAACGTCTTCTACTGTTTACAGTAGAAGCACCGGGAGAAATGAAAGCGGTTAATTAAGTGAGGGGGTCATCCACTTGGAGAAAAAAGTGTCAAGCAAATTTATCTTCTTTTTCGGGTCCTTTGCAGGCATCTTATTCGGATATGATATTGGGATTATTGCAGGGGCAGAGGGACATATTCAGCAAGAATTTCAGCTCAGCCCATTATGGCTTGGAATCGTTGTCTCTTCATTAATGGGCGGGGCCATCATTGGCTCCATTTTAAGCGGTCTCTTAGGGGATAAATTTGGCCGCAGAAAGCTTATTTTGGTCTCATCCGTTATCTTTTTTGTCGGAGCGATCGGATCAGCTATTGCACCAGAAGAGATTTCATTAACCATTGCACGTATCTTTTTAGGAACAGCCGTTGGTACAGCCTCATCTTTGGTGCCGGCATACATGTCTGAAATTGCTCCTGCTAAAATTCGCGGGAAATTGTCTGGGCTCAATCAGCTCATGATCGTGAGCGGACTATTGCTGAGCTATATTGTTGCATTTGTGTTTGAACCTATTCCAGACAGCTGGCGCTGGATGCTGGGAAGTGCCGCTTTATTTGCTATCGTGCTTTATATTGGTATGCTGAGGCTCCCTGAATCTCCGAGATATTTAATTAAACACGGAATGGCTCATAAAGCACGGGAGGTATTAGGATCACTGCGTTCTTCCCGTGAAGAAATCGAAGCAGAAATGCAGGAAATTTTAGAAGTCGCGAAAGAAGAACGCTCTGGTATTCGTGAATTGTTCCAAAAGAAATTCAGAATGGCTCTTTTCATCGGGGTTGGGATGGCGACCCTTCAGCAAATTCAAGGCGCGAACTCCATTGTGTATTATGCAACGAGTATTGCTCGGAATGTAGGCCTTGCGCCGCAGGTCGCAGCAGGCTTTACAGTCATTGTCGGTGTCATTTTTGTCGTCACAACCGTGATCTTTTTACAATTTGTCGACAGGTTCGACCGCCGAACGATTCTCACCGTAGGGGGAACGGGCATGGCTCTTTCTTTCTTTGCACCAGCCGCATTAGGTGCACTTGGCGTTAGTGAAGGGATTTTAAACTGGGTGACATTGATTTCCCTTTGCTGCTTTATCTTGTGCTACGCCTTCTCATGGGCACCGATCACGTGGATCATCATCGGCGAAATTTTCCCGCTTTCTGTCAGAGGTATCGGCGCAGGTATTTCATCTGCCTTTAACTGGACGGGATCGTTAGCTGTTGGACTCGTGTTCCCTATCCTGGTAGACAAATTCAGCTTTGGTGTCATTTTCTCCTCATTTGGTGTCATCTGCTTAATCGGACTATTATTCACCCGTTTTGTGCTAGTTGAAACAAAAGGAAGAAGCTTAGAACAAATCGAAACAGATATGGCAGCACGAGTATAAAGAAACCCCTCTATCCCATGTGGATAGAGGGGTTTTTTACTCAAGCGTCTGTTTTAGCTCAGCGGGCAATAAATCAATCAATTGATCATAAGAAGATAAATCCAGCACTTCAAGCAGCGCATAATATTTCGCATAAACCTCACTCAACTGATCAGGATGATTCGTTTCATATCGATTCAAATGCAATTGAGTCAGTTCAAGTGCAATGTCTAGCTTGTTTCGTTCGATTGGTTGTGTCGTATTGATCATATCGTTCACCTCGTATTTGATAAGTGGGAAGGTTATGGGCCACAATTTCTTCTACCACAATATATCATATTGTATAATATGTTAAAATTGCCCTTTTGTAAAGAAAGAGAAAACGAGATAAATAGTGGATTTTTTTAAAAATAGACAAGCATCTAGTCACGAAATGCGCTTCTTACATACGATAGAGTGTAAGTGAAAGACAACTTGAAGGGGTGTTGAGATGAGCCGAAATCGATTAGATGACTTTTTCTTTGGTCCTCGCAGAGGAAACCAAGGAGGAGATGAAACGGTTGTTTTCCCCACACGTCAAATTGTCAACACGACAACGAATGAACAAACCATCAGAAAAATTCATCCAACGCATATCACAAACGTCAATAAAAACATCAAAAGAATTGAAAACTACTACCCTGTCACTCAATCTACTCATAACGAGTACATTGTGGAAGAATACGATTGCGGCAAGGATATCAAAAACCCTTGCTGCCGTCCAGTGAAACGCTGTAAGTGGTAATGTGATCGAGAAAAAGAAGAGAGGCATCCTTTTATGGGATGCCTTTTGTATGTCTAACGTTCCACTTCGTTTAATTGTCCTTGATCCAGCTGGAAGAAACGATTTCCTAATTCTGAATAAAGGTAGCGCTGATGGCTGGTAAATAAAACACATCGATGTGAGAATTCTTTTTTTAATAAAGAAATCGATTGTATCTGTGAGGCCTCATCAAGAGAGGTAAAAGGCTCATCAAGAATGATCAGCTCTGGAGATCTTGCCACCATACAATTAAAGAAAAGTTTATATCTCATGCCCAATGAATACTGTTTGACAGGCATCTTTAGGGCATGCGTTAAATCAAATGCTTCACAAAGCGATAGAAAGGTCTCTTTGTATAACTCTTTTTCTGACTTGTTCATTTTCCATAAAGACTGGACAAGCTCCATGTGCTCAAGACCAGTGAGCGCATCATAGACTAAAGGCTTATCAGGGATGTACGCCACCAGACTTTTATATTGAGTGGTCCCGGGGTGAAGCTGTTTGTTGAGTAAAATCGTTTCTGATACAGATGGAAGCAGACCAGCGATGATCTTTAAAAGAGTCGATTTACCGCTGCCGTTCTTTCCAATGATACAAGCTCGATCACTTCCTTTCAGATCAAACGAAACTTGATCGAGAAGGAGAGAGCTTTCTTCTGTTGTTTCATAGCGAAAAGATAGCTGAGACACTTGAAGACTAGCCATTGATGAATCCTCCAATAACAAACACAGTGGTCACCAGCATATACAAGATCACTGTCGCAAGGGCAGCCTTTTTCGACCCTTCTGCATAGTAAATGATGCCATCATAAAGGATGCGCAAAAGATATAAGTTGATGAAGAAGGAAATTGCTTGGATCAAGATAAAATAGTGGTCTAATTGTAACACCATCACACAATAGATCGCTGCACTATTCACTAATAAAAGAAATGCATTATAAACCAAAATGACAAGATACATTTTGCGTAAAATAAAAGCTTTATGAAAAAAATACATATAAATTGAAGTGAGAACAGTACTGAGAAAATTCAAAATGAAATAAAGCGGGATCGTCAGCAAAAAAATAAAAACAATGCTGGCTACTTGTTTTCCAGCAGGTAACGGTTCATCTACTAACAAATCAATAATAAAAAATGTTAAAAAGACAGTCGAAACAAATAATGATAGTAAGACAAGGCCTACAATGGTTTTAATCGATTGATTCTGATTGAAAAATTCCTTAGGTCGTAGAAGTAGCTCCATGGAACCACATTCCCCTTTCTTCTATGGTAGATGTACATGGCTAACGTATTCCTCTAAAAGAGATGCTGCGAATAAGAGAACAATTGCTGCAAAAATCAATTGAAGCACAGTCACAGTCAACTTTTTTAAATCAATTGTTTCTCCTTTTATAAATCGATAAAGATAAATAAAAGGAAAAGAGCTGACAATTGAAAACAGGATGAAACCAAGAATCTCTACGAAAGCATGAGGCAGTAATCCTGTGAATATCTGCTGCACTTCTTGATTGACAATCAAATACTGAACTAGTTTGCCAATAATGTATCCGTTGTAAAAAAGAATGCCAGCAGCCATGATGCCGCCTGTAAAAGCTCCGATCCCTAATATCGCCATCCCAACTTGCAAATTGTTTAAGAAAATAGATAGAAAAAACATCTCTTCATCCTTTTTTAAATAAGGAATCTGATCATAAGGAAGAAGGCTACCAATCAGCACTGCTGCAATAAAGATAGCAGCATAAATGTAGCCGAGGCGTAAAATCAGTCTATTCTCCGATAGAAAATATCTTATTTTTTTCAACATACTCAATCCCTTTATAGATGGTCTTGCGGCATAACACCCAGCAGATCAATGAAACGATCACAAAATATAAAGCAAACAGAAAGTTTATGAGACCTGAGGATTGCTGCAAAATAGGTAGAAAAGAGGTCAAGATCATGTAGTACATAAAAGGTAATACAAGAAAGTTTCTTGCAAAAGCCTGCCCTTTATCGATAACTTCTATTTCCTCATTGGTTGTCCCTATTTCATGCTCATGAATAAAATTGAATTTCGTTGTAAATGGAAACAAGTAAAGCTGAATCAAAGGGAAAATGAAAAAACCAATCCCTAATGCCACAAATTGAATGAGCATCTGAATATCAAAAAGCTGATATACACCCATGATTGATAGATTAATGAATAGCAGAAAGAGTGCTGGTATGGAAAATAAACAATAAAATAACTGGATTTTTGATAAGAAAAACTGAATAAGAGATGTTTGAGAAAGCTCAAAAAGCCAAATATTCTTTTTTTCAGCACTTAAAGAAAAAATAGAAGGGGTCAGCATTCTCATCTCATACGTTTGATTTGCTAAAATCATCACATTTAATGTAAAAAGCAGCTGAATCTGCAAAGCCGGATGATCAATAATGGAGATCAAACTAGTCATAACCCCGATATAAAAGAAGGCTTCATATGACATAAACATATAATTAAAAAACTCTTTAGACAGCAGCCATCTTTTTTCTTTTAACACCTTGAGGTCTTTTTGGATCAACATATTCTTTTGAAACAGCGAGCCTTGAATTTTATTAAGTACTTGAAAGTACCAATAAAATAAATCTCGAAAATGTGTTGAGTTTTGATCATGATCTTTCCCAGTTGGAATCCAGCGTACAGGACTCTTCATGACGAGTATAGCTGCTAATATCACCACGAAAAATGTGACAGGTGAAGTGAAAAGCGCTTGAAATTGTAGAAATACAGAATCCTTTGAGAATAAAGCATGATGGATATGCTGAAGATCATTTTGATATAAAGCCACCAAATTGTTGGAAAGTGTAATCCAAAACGAATCCTCTGCAAGCGATGAAATCGACTGAAAAAGTTGTTGGAAGGTGTGATAAAAAGGGAAAATAATGTTCAATATCAGGACTCTTCCAAATAAGAAAAAAAGTAAAGAGATGCTTGCGAAAAAAAGAACACGAATGATCCCGATTTTTTTCACGACAATATTATAGATGTAAGCACCAAATATCTTATTGCTGACGATAAATAGGAAGAAACCTGTCAACATGACATTGAGATGCTTTAACCAGAATATCCAATCATGTGTTTGAGCAATAGAATATTGAAACAGAAAATAGATTAAATAAGTACTCAAACTGGTCAACATCAACCAGATCAGTTCTGAAAACAAAAGCGTTTGGAAAAGGTGTCTTGAGGAAACAGGTGCAAGCTGTATCAATTCTTCAAAAGGAAGAATATGAGTTCTTCTATAAGATTCAATCCCTTTGACGATAGAGAAAAGAAACAAAAATATCACAAAAGCACTTTCCCATTCTATTTGATAGATCGGAGAGTAAAGAAATGAAGAAATAACGATTACAATCATACATCCGAATAAAGTATCAAGGATACAAGAAAATAATATGTACTGTTTAGAAGAAAACGATGTGAAAAATGGAACCTTACGTATTATAAACTGAGCTAGATTTGAATATTGTTGTTGAATTCTAATTGATAGAAGTAGTGATAATAATGGATATAACATCTTCTCACCTGCATCAAAATTTAAATAGAAGGAGAACAAAGTCTCCTTCTATTGAGTCATAAAAATGAATTACCAAGCAATAACGGCTTTACGGCCTTTTTTCTTAATTTGGGCTTTAAGGTACTGACGAATGGTCTCTTTACCAGCCGCTGCAATAAGTGAAAGACCACCTGATCCTACAGCAGTTAAAATGGAGACGATTGTTGTAACAGCTCCGCCCGCTTCAACAACGTTCAAAACAACAGCTGCAACACTGCCTGGAATACCAAATTCTTTTGCTAGATCAGCAACTGGCAGCATCTGTAGCGAGAAGGAAAAAAGAGCTAGCATAAGGAAACCTACTGCTAAAGCACCAAAAAGAACATGTAGTTTGATTTCGTTTCTTGTTTCTGTCATATCAAATTCCTCCCTTTTTTGTCTTTTTATTACTATTCTATCTTATGATATCTTTTCATTCATAGCAATCCTTTTTTTTCTTTTTTTTCATGAATTAGTTATAGATTAATATAAAAAAGGTGAAAAGATAAGTGAGAAAAGAATCGTTTTTGCTAGGATAAAACGAGTAAACATGATCGGAAATACCTTGTTTTCGCAGATGGATAAGCATGTCTAATTGCATGTAGGAAAAGAGATTGGTGCTAAGGGATCAATATCCTTTGATCAAAACCTCCTTTCAAGATAAAATTGGAAGTATCAATCATTCTGTTGGAGGTGGTTGTCTGAATATTCAATTGTTAACGCAGGTGATCTGAAGAATATACAGCATTAAGACTAGAAGCACTGCGATTACATCCAGAGGGCTTTGCCATGAGCTATGAAGAAGAACAAATAGATACAAAAGACAAATATGCGGCTCGTTTTGCTTCGGCACAATCTATGTGGACCTTTGGCACCTTTTATCAAGGGCAGCTTGTGGGGACGGTCACGCTCATCCAAGAAACCTTACAGAAATTAAAGCACCGAGCGAATGTAGCAGCGATGTATGTAACGGCTGGTGCCCGCGGAAAGGGAGTAGGCAAGTCTTGATGACGGAAGCTCTTTCCTTCGCACGAGAACGACAGGACATCGAGCAAATGTATTGATCAGTGCACTAAAATGGACGGATACATATGCAGATGAAGAAAAAATGGGTTTATTTTTATCATCGTTTGGAGGAGATACAAGTGGAACAACAGACCATGCGCATTACATTAGCAACAGGACCAAATAGTGAGCTAGAATCTTTTGCCCTGCGTGCAGCATTTGAGAACTTTAGTGCAAAAGTCGATATGCATTGGATAGGCAGACCCAATGATCTGATTGATGTGTTATCTGGGAGAAATAGAAGGGAGACGGACTACTTTCTTTTATCTTTTCATGGGGAAGAAGGAGCGTTTCTCATGCCGGAGTTAGGGGAAGATGTATACGAAGATGGGGAGCCTAGAGGTGTAACTTTTGGAGCGGATGAAATCAAGCGGTATGCTTCGTTAAAAGGGGTTCACGTCATATCAACCGGCTGCACACTAGGTGAGAAAAAACTTGCAGAAGCCTTTTTAGAAGCAGGTGCTTTGTCCTATACAGCGCCTGATGATTACATTGATGGAGATGCGGCATTTATCTTTGTCCTGACAATGCTGTATGAGCTCATGAACAATACGAAGACGGTTAGAGCGGCTTTTGATCGAGCGAGTTCTATTGATGAAGAAACGAAATTATTTCAACTATATATGCAAAAATAATCAAAGGGCTGAGAGATCAAGCCCTTTTTTTCAACCTCTCTTAATTGTGACGAAAATGTGACAAATGTGTTTTTTGAAAACTAAATCGAGTTCACGCAAAGTCTATCCTACAAACACACGTCATCAAGACATGACGCCATCACGAGAGGGGAATCATTGTGTCAATGAAATGGAAAATTAGTCTCGTCCTATGCGGACTTGCAATCATCATCGGAATCGCTGCGTTTTATCATAATCAGCAGGCAAGCGGGACAGAGAAGAAGAAGGTAGAACCAGATGCGAGCTATAAAGAAGTTGAAATTGTCACTCTCGTGAATGACGGGAGATACTTGAGATATGCTGTGAACTATCCAGTGTTTCATCAAAAAAAGCTAGATCAAGAGATGAAAAGATTTGCAGAAACAGCGCTCGACAAATTCAAAACATCATTTAGTGAAGCAAGCGATGTCGATGAAGATCATCGATACGAATTAAACATAGATTACGAGATTACTCATTATGCCAAACAAACTGCTGCGATCAAATTCAATACATATGAATTGAAAGGCGGAGTAAAAGGCGCACATGAAACGAAGATATTCAATTTTGATTTCAAGAAACAGCATTTTTTATCAATAGATGATTTATTTTTATCAAAGAAAGAAAGTCTGCAAAAACTGTCTCAAATGACATTTGAGGAATTAAAGAAAGATCGCACTCTTGCTGAAAACGAGCATTTGCTCAAGCAAGGAACATCTCCTGCGGCAGAGCATTATCAGTATTTTGCCATCAAGGATCGTTTTATAGAATTCTACTTTCCAGCAGGGCAAATCGCACCAGACAAAAAAGGCCCTCAAGTGCTGGCGATTAAAAAAACAGTGCTTAAAGGAATGTTAAAGCCTGAATACATTCATAAAGAAAAGAACAAAAATGAGAAAAAAGAACCGATCTCAAAAAGAAAGCTTGTAAAACTGCCAAAACAGGCAACATTCAACCCAAATCAAAAAGCCATTGCTCTGACATTTGACGATGGACCAAATCCATCCACGACCTCAAAAATCTTAAAAGCCTTAAAAGAAAACAAAGGACATGCGACATTTTTTGTATTAGGCAGCAGGGTTCAATATTACCCCGATATGCTGGGTGAGATCAGAAAGGGTGGGAATGAAATCGGAAATCATTCCTATAGCCATCCTTTACTCACAAGACTGCCGTTAAAACAAGCTATCAAACAAGTAGAAGATACGCAGCAAATTATTGAAAAAGCAGGCGGATTCACACCGACTCACTTTAGACCGCCATATGGTGGAACAAATGGGCAGATCAACGAAGCTGTCAACATGAAAGTCACGCTTTGGGACGTAGATCCCGAAGACTGGAAATATCGCAACAGCCAATACGTCGCCAACTACATTCTCACACATGCGTCTAGCGGAGAAACGGTCTTAATGCACGACATCTATGACACCTCGGCAAACGCAGCTGTCACGATTATCAAGGAATTGACCAAACAAGGATATCAATTATTAACAGTTTCAGAGCTTGAGCAGTGGAAGGAAGCGCGCGCGAAGAAAGGTGAATTGAATACGTAATGATCATGCGAATCTTAGTGGATTCGCATCTTTTTTTAAAAGCCAATCATGAAAATAAAGGGAAAATATGTTAAAGTGAATGTAGAAAGGGAGGGCTTCGGATGGTATTGATGAGGTTGATCAGTCTATATATGCTGACAGCGTTTTGTTTGGGTTTTATCGTCAACTATGTACCTGGTTTGATGCTGCCCATCTATATTCTTGCGATGATCGGGCTCATTTTATGTCTCGGTCATATTGCGCTGCATTATATTCGTCGAATCAGATATATGTTGCTTCATGAGAAACGATAAGAATAATTGCTTACTCTAAAAACCTCTCTCTAAAAGGGTGAGGTTTTTATTTTTTCGGTTTTTGATGTTCTAACAGTTGTATGATTTTCTCGTTTGACTCTTTCATTTGTCTTAATAAAGAAACGATATTCCCTGTAAATCCAATGAGGACAATAAGTAAAATGATGATGATCCACATGCTGTGGCCTCCAATCTGCTGACTAATTCCTATTTAGTTTCTGTATCCATTATCTTGTATCAAGGATACAGTATAATGAATGTATTGAAATGAACAGTTCGTTCTATTTATTCGACAATTGATGTAAACAGAGAATGGTTGGGGGGATTTCTTTGAAACGAGTAGACGTAGTATCAGCTATTATTTATGATGAGGAAGAAAATATGTTAATGGTCAAAAATGTAAAGGGATATTGGGAACTTCCAGGCGGTACTGTAGAAAAAGGTGAACGCCTGCAGCAGGCCGTGGTCCGTGAGGTGAAAGAAGAGACAGGGTATGTTTGCAAAGTAAATGAACTTCATTCGGTTCGAGAAGTATTCTTTCACGATAAAATGCATCATGCACTCATCGTGACCTTCTTTGCGGAAATCATCGGCGGGCAGATGAACATTCTAGATCCGGATCATGATATTGAAGAAGTAAAATGGGTAAGCACTGAAGCTGCTCAAAAGCTAAACCCAAAGCTATTCAGCATGCTAAAATTAAAACAACAGACACATGCATTTTATAAATTTGAAGGAAATAGAACAATTGATTAAGTTGTTGGTGAATAGGTCCGAAGGAGAGATTTTATGTTTTTGTATTATGGCCCCACAGGAGCTCCAGTGGAAAATCCGGGAGAAGTATAATGAAAGATATTATCTTTCAAAAGCGCGAAGATTATTGGAAACAAAGGAATGGCGAATTTTCTATTGAGATTGAAGGAGGCTGTATACAACCGCTGATTGAATGGTAGGATTTCCCCCCTGCCGCAAGAAAAGCTCTAAATACACATATGACTTTGCTTCTGCCATTGTTCCTTTTGAGTGTTGGCAAAAGCAGACCGACCCATAGCGGCATTAGCGATGTCACACAATATTCCACCGTGTAACGTACCCATCGGATTATGAAGTTCTTTTAGAAGCTTTCAACTCAATAACTATTCTACCTTCTACAGCTTCATACTTTAAAACCAGGGATTTGCCTAACTGGAGAGTCAGGTATTTCATCAGTCATCATTTTCTTTAAACCGTCTAAGTGGTGGTTCAATATATTCACCATTCATTCATTAGATTTCAAATCGTTAGTAGTATTAGTCGTTTAATATACTTTCTGTATCACTCAAAATTGTCCTCTCTTCATAGAGCTTTTTATTTGTACGCTCTCAGAGCCGGATAGATTTCAAGTCTAAAATTGAAACCAAGGGTGATCAACCCTTGGTAGATGCATTTATTTCACCTCTGAATTATAAAGGTGGATCTTCAATCATAATTCTTTAACACGATTGCTGAATTATGTCCGCCAAAGCCAAAAGAATTTGATAGTCCATATTTCATTGGAAGATTTCGCGTTTTTGAGACAACATCTAAGTCGCAATC
Organism: Bacillus sp. GBSW19; assembly: GCF_002998655.1. Taxonomy (NCBI): domain Bacteria; kingdom Bacillati; phylum Bacillota; class Bacilli; order Caryophanales; family Bacillaceae; genus Bacillus; species Bacillus sp. GBSW19. The sequence goes on along the minus strand of NZ_PVRF01000001.1, from coordinate 1,428,525 downwards.
TGGATCTAAATTCTCTACATTAATAGTTGGAGGAATAATTCCTTGTCTCAAACTTTCCACTAAAGCAATTGCTTCTACTCCACCAGCAGCACCAAGCATGTGACCAGTCATTGATTTGTTTGCAGTTGTTGGAATTTTGCGGGAATGTTCACCAAACAATTTCTTAATAGCTAGAATTTCTGAACGATCACCTATTTGTGTACTTGTTGCATGAGCACTAATAACATCAATTTCACCTGTTGATATATTTGCACTTCTCAATGCTTTTTTCATTGCTAAGTAGGCACCCTTACCTTCTGGGTGTGATGCTACCATATGATGAGCATCTGAACTAGCTCCGTATCCCACTACTTCACATAATATCGGCGCATCTCTAAGAATAGCGTTTTCTAATGATTCTAATACTAAAATACCTGCGCCTTCACTCATAACAAAGCCATCTCTATCTGTATCGAACGGACGGCTGGCTCGACTTGGATCTTGGTTTTTTGTAGATAGTGCATGGGCGTTTCCAAAACTAGCCAAAGATAACTGTGTGATTGCAGCTTCTGCTCCACCGGCAAATATAATATCTGCCTCATCATTTCGGATAGCATTGAAAGCTTCACCAATAGAGGTGTTCCCGATTGAACAGGCCGTTACTGGTGATAATGACGGGCCTTGTGCCCCTAATCTAATACTTATTTGAGCCGCAGCTGCATTTGAAATCATCATTGGTACAAGGCTAGGGCTTACTCTTGCGGGACCTCGTTTATTTAATACATTCACATTATCAACAAGTGATTGTATACCTCCGATCCCTGAACCAACGTATACCCCTAAACGTTCAAGATCAACCTTATCTAACTGTAATTGTGATTTTTCTAATGCTTGTTCGGCTGCTGCTAAAGCAAACTGACTAAATCGATCTAATCGTTTGGCTTCTTTCCTCCCAAATATTCCATCTACATCGAAATCACGAACCATTCCAGCTATCTTTGTTTTATAATCAATAGTATCAAAAGAATCAATTAGAGATATTCCCGATTGACCTTTAACTAGTTGATTCCAAAAGCTATCTACATCATTTCCTAGAGGCGAAATAATTCCCATTCCAGTAATGACAACTCTTTTCATAATAATTCCCTCCCTATTTTTTATTAACTTTAACTTTTGTGTTATCCTATTACAAGTTGTTGTTTATCCTAGTATAATTAGCACTATTTAAAAAGGAGATTTTAATGAAACCTGAAACAAGACTTCAAGCTTTATCAGAATTTCTAAAGAATCAACGTTCGAAAATTACTCCTCAAATGGTTGGTTTACCTGTAGGAACCCGCAGAAGAACACCAGGACTAAGAAGAGAGGAAGTGGCTCAACTAGCCGGTGTAAGTCTTACATGGTATACATGGTTAGAACAAGGTAGAGATATAAAAGTGTCTACTTCGGTATTAGATGCTATTTCTCGAGCATTACAATTAAATAACGATGAAAGGAGATATTTGTATGCTATAGCGTTAGAGGAAGGAGTGAAACAACCCTTTATAAATGAGAAGGAGAAGGAAATCAGTCCGGCTTTAGTGAAAATTTTGCAGGAACTTCGTTATTGTCCAACAATTATATCAGATAGAAGAAGTCAGATTGTTGGGTGGAATCAAGCAGCAGCTAATGTATTTTTGGATTTTGAACAAATCACCCCAGCAGAAAGGAATATCATACGCTTACTATTCGCAAGAAAGGAATTTAAAAGTTTAGCAGTGAATTGGGAGCATTTTGTTAGAGGATATATCGCAATATTTAGAACGTATTATGGACAGTATGTGGCTGATGACTGGTATGAGCAATTTATACAAGAAATGGAACAGGCATATCCTGAGTTTCATAAAATTTGGAATGAAAATGAGATAAGCTCTGCTCCTGAAGTATTAATTGAGTTTCGTCATGCTAAGGTAGGTAAAATGTTGTTTAATCTTACTTCGTTACAAGTGCATGGAGATACTGATTTAAGATGCAGCGTCTATACTCCAGTTGAGAATACTGAAACTGAGCTTAAGTTAAAACGTTTAATTGAAAGCTAACCATATAAAACATATGATGAATTCCAAATTCTTTACCGACCGTTCTTGAATTTGCTATGCTTGAAACACGTTAGATCTAACTGTTTTGCTACTCAAACGAGAGTGATCATTCTTTATTATTTTAGAATGAGGGAGGGATGAATGCATCAATGATTCTTAGTCCTTTCTCAGAATTAAGAGGTAATACGTTGTAAGGTGGGATTATGTCTAGAAATAAATTTGATAAAAAAGAGCATTAAGAAAACAATGGGGCTTTTCTGGGAACAGGGTTATGAAAAAACATTCATGCAAGACTTGGTGACATATGGGTGTTCATCGCAGAAGTATAATTCTTTACTTATCGTTCTAAAAAGGGTATTATGTAATCATGGTTTGTAATTCATGTGTTTATTTTAGAATGTTCATTCTATAATGGGTGATGACTTTTGTTTTTGTTAGTATTGGTTCATGGATTTTTTTAAGGAGAATTAAAATGGCTAGAAGTAAAGAGTTTGACGAAAAAGAAGTATTAAGAAAAGCAATGGAGTTATTTTGGGAACAAGGCTATGAAAAAACATCCATGCAAGATTTGGTGGATCATATGGGGATACACCGTAGGAGTATATATGACACATTTGGCGACAAGCGTTCATTGTTTTTAGCTTCCCTTCATCATTATGAAGAGCTCATCGTTAATGAGATGGAAAGCATAATCAGCAGCACTTCATCCATTAAACAGACGATACGTGATGTTTTTATTTTCGTACTGAATTCCATTAAACAATACCCAAAAGGATGTCTATCAGTAAATGCAGCCATTGAATTATCTTTGTTGGATAAAGAAATTGGGCGCATCGTTACAAAAATGTTTAATCGTACTGAAGATATGTTTAATTCCCTTATAAAACAGGGTCAAACTAATGGAGAGCTATCAAAAGAAATCGATTCTGATAACATATCTCGTTTCTTACACAACAATTTGGTAGGTATAAGAGTACTAATAAAAACTGACTACAGTAAAAAAGAATTAGAAGGCATCATTTCTCTAGCACTTTCAGTGTTGGACTAGCTTTCTTTTTTTACCCTTTTTAGAATGTTCATTCTAAAATAAGCATGAAACAAACCATCATAATGCATAGTTATAAATCGTTTTTTAATTTCTAAGGAGGAGCACAAAAATGAGAAATTTTAAAATACCAACAGAATCAGAATTTATTGAAGCAGAAGGAACTCGTTACGCATATAGGAGATTTGGTACAAAAGATGGTATACCAGTAGTATTTCTTGTTCACTTTAGAGGAACGATGGAAAACTGGGATCCAGACATGCTTGAACCTATTGCAAATAAACGCCCAGTAATCTTATTTGACAATAAAGGGGTTGGAGAGACCGATGGACTAACACCTACTACAATTACTGATATGGCAAAAGATACAGCAACATTTATAAGAGCTCTTGGATTAGAACAAGTTGACATTCTTGGTTTTTCCATTGGTGGCATGGTTGCACAAGAGTTAGCTTTACAAGAAGGAGATTTAGTAAGAAAAATGATTTTGGCAGGTACTTCACCTGAATCTGGTATTAATCCAAATCCAGAGATTCTTGAAAGAATGAATCGTCACGGCGGAACGGAAGAAGATGGAATAAATGATTTTATGTTCTTTTTCTACGAACAAACCGAAACAAGTAAATCAGCAGGAATAGCTTCACTACAAAGAATTTTTAATCAGAAAAAAGTAAATAGTTCGGAACAAGTAAAAGAGGCACAATTACAAGCTATTGCAAAATGGGCTAAACAAAAATCTAATCATGATTATGAATGGTTACAAAACATCAAACACCCTGTACTTGTCACTAATGGTGTTAATGATGTGATGGTACCGACTAAAAACAGCTATATCTTAACAGAGAAATTACCCAAAGCACAGTTGATTATATATCCTGATTCTGGTCACGGGCATCTGTTTCAATTTCCAGAACTATTTGCAGAACACGTAAATTTATTTCTTGATTCTAATTCTTATTAAAAAGGAGTATTCATATGAGCAGATTATTTGAAAAAGTTCGTATCGGAAACATTGACTTAAAAAACCGCATAGGCATGGCTCCGATGACTAGAAATAGAGCTTTACCAGATGGTACGCCGAGCGAATTAGTAGCAGAGTACTATGGTCAGCGTGCTTCAGTCGGTTTAATTATAAGTGAAGGAACCCAACCTTCGGATGATGGGCAAGGTTATACTAATACACCTGGTATTTATACAGAAAATCATATTAGAGGATGGGAAAAAGTCACTTCTAAAGTTCATAGTGAAGGCGGTCATATTTTTATTCAACTTATGCATGTGGGACGAGTATCACATCCTGATAACACACCTCACCACCGCCAAGCAGTTGCACCGTCAGCTATTGCACCTGGTATAGAAATTTTCACGGCAGAAGGAATGAAAGAAATTCCAACACCAAGAGAACTGAGTGAGCTTGAGATAAAAGATGTTATCAATGAGTTTCGTTTAGCAGCACGTTCAGCAATTGAAGCTGGTGCAGACGGAGTTGAAATTCACGGAGCGAATGGTTATCTGATCCAACAATTCCTTAGTGAAAACTCCAATCATCGTCAAGGTGCATACGGTCGTACGATTGAGGGGCGTTCTCGATTCGCAATTGAAGTAGCTAAAGCAGTTGTTGATGAAATAGGAGCAGAAAGAACAGGCATCCGTTTTTCTCCTCAAGGAACACTGCAAGGCAGTGATGAGGGGGAGAATAGCCTTGAGATGTATCGCTATTTAATAAGTGAATTAAATAAGCTTAACCTTGCTTATCTGCATTTAATGCACTTTGGAAACGAGCAATTCCTAAAAGATGTTCGTCAACTTTGGGACCAAGCACTTCTTGTTAACCGTCCAGGTCGTCCTCTAGATCAACTTTCGTCTGATGTAGATAATAATCTTGCAGATGTTGTCACAGTAGGCACTTGGGTACTAGCTAATCCAGACTTTGTAGAACGGATTCATTCAGGTGCTCCTCTAAACGAACCTGATAAAAACACGCTCTATGCAGGAGGAAAAGAAGGCTATACAGATTATCCTTTCTTAAAATAATTTAATTAATTATGAATATCCCATCTAGGGATATTCATATCTTTTTTTCTTAGATTCTTTATAAATAGATACATGTGCGTTAATTAAAAATGTGAAGGATTGTCATGAAAGTTTTAGCGATTGAAAACTACGGTGAAAAACCAAATTTTTTTAGACTTCCCTAAGCCCAAAATAAATAATGGCGAGGTCTTAGTTGAGGTATATGCGGCAAGTATAAATCCTTTTATACAAAAATTACAATTACCGATAACCTACATCCATAGTAACAACTCGCAGTAAGAAACGCAGTAAAACGTTTTAAAGGTTTAATTAAACTAAAAATGGAGGTGTGCTGTAAAATGAAAAAAACTGTTCTTATCACCGGGGTATCGGGTGGAATTGGCAAAGAGTTGGCGGATCGTTTCGCCAAGGGAGGATATAATTTGGTGCTGGTGGCGCGTAGCGAGGGTAAGCTTTTGGAGCTCGCGAAGGAATATCGGAAAAGATATGGCAGTCAAGCGACGGTCATCGCAAAGGATGTGGCTTCACCCGGTGTGCCGAAAGAGATTTTTGCGGAGCTCAAGGAGAAGGGGGTCGTCGTCGACTATCTTGTCAATAATGCCGGCTTCGGTTTGTACGGGACGTTCTTGGAGACGCAGTTAGAACAAGAGACGAATATGATTGACGTCAATATCAAGGCTCTGACTGTTATGACGAAACTGTTCTTGCCGGATATGGTCAAACGGGGCCAAGGAGGCGTGATGAATGTGGCTTCGTTGGTGGCTTTCTTCCCGGGACCTATGATGTCGGTTTACTACGCAACGAAGGCGTACGTGTTGTCGTTCACTGAGGCTTTGGAGAACGAACTGAGCGGTACAGGGGTGACTGTGACGGCACTATGTCCGGGACTGACGTCAACCGGCTTTGTTGAACGTTCGGGTATTGGGGAATCGAAGTTGTTCCAGAGTGGTGCTATCATGGAGGCCGGGCAGGTGGCTGAGGAAGGGTACCGAGGCTTCTTACGCGGCAAGACGTTCATAATGCCAGGGGCTCGAAACCGGTTCATGGCATTCCTTCCACGACTGATGCCGCGCAAAATGGTGACCCGTATGGTCAGATCCACACAGCAAAGAACAGGGCATTGACCTAATTGAGGGTGACCAGGGGGGAGTGGCAGTTGATTATGATCTGCCATCTAGCCAAGATCTCGTATTGGAATAAATCGTTTACTAAAAAAGTTACAGAGATTTTTATAAAGACGGAAACCTTCTTATTTGATCTACTGAAACATGGTCAAGAACAATGAGAAATATTTTTAAGGAGAGAATAATATGAAGTACACAGTTATTACAGGAGCAAGCTCAGGTATCGGATATGAGACAGCATTAGCATTTGCTGCTCGTGGCAAAAACTTAATTATTGCAGCTAGAAGATTAGATAAATTAGAAGAACTTAAATCAACCATTCAGAATCTAAATCCTAGTTTAGATGTTATTATTCGGACAAGTGACCTATCTGTCAAAGATCAGGCATATACACTGTATAACAGTTTAAAGGAGTATCAAATTGAGACTTGGATTAATAATGCTGGTCTTGGTGAAACCTCTTCTGTCATAGATCAGAATTTAGATAAAGTAGAAACCATGTTACGCGTGAACATAGAATCCTTGACAATCCTTTCTACACTATTTGTAAGAGAATATGCTGATGTAGAGGGGACTCAATTAATTAACGTATCCTCAGCACTTGGATATGTAATTGCTGTTGGCAGTGTTGCTTATTCTGCTTCTAAATATTATGTTAGTGCCTTCACCGAAGGGCTTGCAAAAGAACTTGAACTGAAAGGTGCGAAAATGAAGGCAAAAGTTTTAGCACCAGCAATGACGGAAACAGAATTCGCAAAACATGCAAATGATATAAAAGAGTTTGATTACAAAGCAAATCTCCCTATGTACCACACAGCTAAGCAAATGGCAGGTTTTATGATGGAGGTTTATGACAAAGATGAAGTGGTTGGGGTTGTAGATGAAAACTATGAATTTAAGTTGAGAAAGCCGATCTTTCCAATACTAGAAAGCCTTTAAATCTAATTTTTATATATATGGTAACATAATCGTTTAGCGCTGGCACCAATGACACGTAGCAGAGCGCAAGAGATAAGTATAACTTATGGCAAATATCAAGGTTCCACAAACTGTTTGGGACTGGGAAGTGACTCTCTATTTTTGTAACAAAAAAAAGGGAATGAAAAGTAGTTTTTAAATTGAACCTGCAAAATGGACAGTAATGCTTAAAAAAGGCATACAACTGAAAAATGCTTGACGCATGAATTGCGCTACACTGGCTGACGTGTACTGCATTCGAACGCTATGGGCTGATGAACTCTAACATCTGTTCTACTGATTGAGTGTGGGAACACCAGCTGTAATAATCTCAAGGAAGGATGCTAATGAAAAAATGAAAACACTCATGAAAGCAGCTCAGATCACCAAGTATTCAAAAAATATCCATGCCAAAGTCAATGACATTCCAATTCCAGAAATCGATGAAAACGAAGTCTTGGTAAAGGTCAAAGCTGCGGCAGTCAATCCACTCGAAATGTTAATTATTACAGGCAGCGTGAAACTGATTCAAGATTATGAATTCCCATTAACGCTTGGTAATGAATTGACAGGAGTTATCGAAAAAATCGGAAAAAATGTGACAGAATTTCACGTAGGAGATGCCATCTATACACGTCTTCCCCTTAAAAAAATTGGTGCTTTTGCGGAATATGCCGCAATTGATGCTGCCGCAATTGCACCCATGCCAAAAAATTTGTCTTACGTGGAAGCCGCTGCTGTACCACTGGCTGGACTCACAGCGTATCAAGGTCTACATGAAGAACTTGAGGCACAGTCAGGTAAATCTGTCTTCATTCCAGGTGGATCAGGCAGCTTTGGTCAAATGGCTGTACCAATAGCAAAGGATATGGGCCTAAATGTCATTGTTAGTGGCAACTCAGAAGCGCGAGAACGCACTTTGGAAATGGGTGCAGACCAATATTTGGATTATGCAATAGAAAACTATGTTGACTTGTTGTCGAATGTGGATTACGTGATTGATACACTGGGACCTAAAGAATTTGACAGTGAATTGAGTATCATCAAACCGGGCGGAAGATTGCTCTCTCTCCGTACAGGACCAAATAAACGTTTCGGGAAATACCTAAATTCCCCATTGTGGAAACGAATGTTATTTTCCCTTGCTGGCGCAAATTATGACCGCAAAGCTAAGAAACAAAACGTGGAATATCATTTTATTTTCGTTCGTTCTGACGGCGCACAACTTAAAGAGATTACCAAAATCATTGAAGAAAACAACATTGTTCCAGCAATTCATCCAATACTATTTACTATAGACAACGTAAATGAAGCGCTAGAACTAGTCGCAAATGGACGACCAAAAGGGAAAGTGATTATTAATTTTTAAGGGGAATATGAAGAAAGCAGTCAAAAAGTTGAGATCATTTATGTAAAGGATTTTGAAAGGATAGAAAAACTTCTGCAAGCCGGAGTTCTGTATCAGTAATTATAAAACATGGAGAACTAGCTATCCAATTTTTCCTATAAAAAAGTGGGATTTAAGACAGGTGGTTACTTTAACAGACATGCCACGACATGGTAATTACTGTATGTTTATAAAAAACACTATATATAGACTAGAGATTAAAATTCTTAATCAATAAGATGAAAAAGTAACGAACGATCCTTGTTTTGGCTTACTATTTTTAACCATAATTCACATAAACGTATAGAAACGATGGCAAATGAATATAAGGAGTGTAATGGAATTAAGCTCCATAACCAATGATATGGTTTTATTATGTTGAGTGCTTAGTGGAATGAAAAGAAGCCGGAATTTAAACCGGCTTCTTTGATATTATTTCCCCTTCTCCCGCTTCCGTTTCTCCTTCTCCGCCCGGTAAAACTCATGAAACATCTTCATCAGCGCCCGCTTCTCAATACGGGATACATAGCTCCGCGAAATCCCGAGCTCCTTTGCTATTTCCCGCTGCGTTTTTTCTTTCTTTAAATCAAGACCGAACCGGCCGACGATGACTTCTTTTTCTCGGCCGTCGAGAATGTCGATATACTCCTTTACTTTTTCAAGCTCCATGTTGAGCTGAATGGTATCGATCACATCTTCACTTTCTGATTTTAAGACATCAATTAAAGAAATTTCGTTGCCTTCTTTATCCTGACCGATGGGGTCATGTAAGGAGACATCCTTTTTAGTTTTTTTGAGTGCGCGTAAATGCATCAGAATTTCGTTTTCAATACACCGCGCCGCATACGTTGCCAGCTTTGTTCCTTTTCCAGAGGAATAGCTTTCGATGGCTTTAATGAGTCCGATCGTCCCGATGGAGATGAGGTCTTCAGCGTCTTCCCCGGTATTTTCAAATTTCTTGACAATATGGGCGACGAGCCGAAGGTTATGTTCAATGAGCATATTTCTCGCGTGTTCATCGCCCTGTGCCATAAGGGCTAAGTATTTTTTTTCATCATCTCCTGAAAGGGGCTGTGGAAAGGCATTGTTTTTGACATAGGACACCAAGAACACCAATTCTTTGACCATCAATCCCATCGCTGTAAATACTCCTGCCACGATTTTCACCTCCACCATGTTTAGGCCACTGCCTATATCCTCAAATGTATGTGAAGGGGGGATTGTCTGTGTCTGTACGATGAAAAAATCATCTTTTTCGAAAAAAACGGGCTTCTGTTCGTCTGTTTTTGCTGCCCTTCTCATATGTTTGCGGTTTCTTTGCGGTGCTTGGCGGTCAAGAAGCGTGCTAAAATATGTAATATTAGACCGAAAAGGAAGGGGTTTTTTCGGAACATGGGGAAGGTTCTTTCTTCACATGTAGGTATGAAAATTAATGAATGGTATCGAATGATACGGCAGTTCAGTGTTCCAGATGCGGAAATCCTGAAAGCAGAAGTAGAAGCGGAAATTGAACGGATGGAAGAGGACCAGCATTTACTGATTTATTATCAGCTCATGTGTTTTCGGCACCAAATCATGCTTGACTATATACACCCTTCAAAATATCAACCTTTCTCAGTATCTAATCTTGTCGATAAAATCGAAAATTCCAATCATGAGTTATCTGATATGCTGCATTATTACCATGCATTTTTTCGTGGCATGCATGAGTTTAGTCAAAAAGAATATTTAGAAGCCGTCAAATATTATCGAGTGGCAGAAAAACAGCTGTCCATGGTATTTGATGATATTGAGCAGGCTGAGTTTCATTTTAAAGTAGCAGAAGCCTACTATATAATGAAGCAAACGCATGTCTCGATGCATCATATTTTAAAGGCGCTGGAAATATACGATCAGCATGATGCCTACTCTATTCGCATCATTCAGTGCCTTTTTGTTATCTCAGGAAACTATCAAGATCTAAAACGAAAAGACCGGGCACTGCCTCATTTAAAAAAGGCAAAACAGCTCGCATCACAGATTGATCACCCGCGGATATACAGTTCAGCGCTTTATAATTTAGGAAAATGTTATGGGGAGCTGGGCTATAGAGAGGAAGCAGAACGCTATTTAACGGAATCGGCTGATATTGCCTGTAAAGAGCAGCTTCCCACGCTTCCGCATACGCTCTATACGCTGGCAAAACTGCTTTTTAGACAAAATGAACAAGTGGAAGCACGCCGCATATTAGAAGATGGAAAATTAGCTGCAAAGAAGCATGAAGACCAGCTGTTTTGTCATATGTTTGAGTATCTGGATGCTTTATATGTTCAAGGAATGAATGAAGAACAACTGCAAAAAACCATTGATTATTTGGAAAAACTTAGCCTATACTCTTATATAGAGGATATCTCACTAGAAATTGCGACAGCCTTAGAAGCCTCTCAACAATACCAGAAGTCCAACCAGTATTATCAGAAATTATTATGGGCTCAAAATCAAATCCAAGAAGGAGAGTGTCTGTATGAATTCTAAGCAACGTTCGACAGTTGAAGAGAGAAACCAAACGTGAAATAAAAAGCGGGCCTGATGGGCCGGCTTTTTTTATGTCAAAAAAGAAGTCAGAGATGCGGACCGTGACTATGAATGCTGAATGATTCATCAAAAAGCGGGCAATTTAATCTGTAAGAATGTTCTGTGGAGGCGGTCAAATGAGAGGGTTGCATGTCTTGATGTGTATATTGCTGCTATGCACGTTTGTTCCTAATAAAATAGAGGCTCGAACATTAAAAAGGATCGACCTAGAAAAAACAGGACGAGCTTTTTGGGACATGAGACAGGAACGAAAAAAGATTGCACTGACCTTTGATGATGGACCTCATCCAGTGTACACGAATCAAGTATTGGATGTGCTCAAGGAGCATCAAGTGAATGCCAGCTTTTTTGTTGTAGGCAGCCGTATTCATACATATCCAGAGATTGCGGAACGAATCGTAGGCGAGGGAAATGAGCTTGGCAATCACACGATGAATCATACGTATTTTGACCTGTTATCATCAAAGGAGATCAAGCAGGAATTAAAAGAATCATCGGCTCATATCGCTTCACTTCAGCCTGGCGGACCCTTATTATTTCGCCCCCCTGGTGGCCGCTTGACGATGACATCATTCCGCATTTTGTCAAAGCAAGGATATGATGTGGTCATGTGGTCCTTTACGCAAGATCCGAAGGACTGGTCAAGACCAGGCTCACGCAAAATTGCGAGCCGGATTATTGATCATATTCAAGGCGGCGATATCATTCTTTTGCATGATGGCGGGGGCAATCGGAAGCAGACGGTAGAAGCACTGAAACAAGTGATTCCTGAATTAAAGGACCGAGGCTATGAATTTGTCAAAGTGAGCGAACTGCTGCATCATGACAAAGCGTATGTACCTGTTCAACTGCAATAGGAAGCATTCGTCAAAAACAGTCATTCATTGAAACCAAAAGTCTTGTCGTTTACTATATGAAGAGGGCTTTTGGAGGTGAATGTTGTGAAGAAATGTGTTGTCCTTTTTATCCTGCTTTGTGTCGCTGCTGGGTGCTCAAAGCCAGAACAAGAAAGTGTCATTGCATTTGGCGACAGCAATACAAGGGGATCAAACTGGGACTTTCGAGATTATCCAACATCTGAAAAATGGGTGAATCTCATGAAAAACGTCGAGCGCGGCCAAATTCAAGTGAAGAATGCGGGCATTGGTGGGCAGACAACTGAAGACGCGAAGCTTCGCTTTGAGCAGGATATTTTAAAGCAGAAACCAACTTACGTCCTCATCATGTTCGGTACGAATGATGCGGCGATTTTAGATGGGAAACATCCCCGCGTGACGAAAAAACGATTTAAAGAAAATGTATCCTACTTCATTTCTGAAAGTAGAAAAGAAGGCATTACCCCGATTCTCATGACCTGTGTACCTGTTGTAGAAGGCGGAAAAAAGGGCTTGTATTACTACTCTAGGTATAAGTCATCTTATTTTGCTGAGAGAGGCGGGGCAAGAGCTTGGCAAAATTCCTATAATGACATTACGAGAGAAATAGCCAAGGATCAGCAAGTACCGCTTGTCGACAATTGGAAAGCGTTCATCCGAGAAGCTGGTGAAGATAGTGACAATGCGCTGATTCAATCAGGTTTGATCGACCCTTCTGGCAATCATATGACGCCAAAAGGGGCAAGAATTATTTATAACGAAATCAAAGAGCGTGATGTCATCAAACATTTTTAAATGATGGCCATCTGCCTAAACAAGACCATCCATCCAGCATAGTCTAACAGTATATCTTCCTAGAAGGAGGTAACTGATATGTGGGGATGCCCTTATCCTTACCCTGCGTGTTCACCTTATCCAGCTCAAGGAGCAGGAATCGGTTACGCTTTTCTTGTTGTGTTCCTTGTGGTCATTTTGGTCGTAGGCGGAGGGTTATGGTTTTGGAATGAACAGCCTTGCAAATAAGACACCTCTTCTTTGATGAGAAGGGGTGTTTTTTACGGAAAATAGTAGTAAGCCTATAGCGCAAGTGATATAATATCAGTCACCTGAGTTTAAAAAAGGAGAGTGCTCGGGAGGCATGGTTCCTGCGAAATGGAATTAAGAGGAAACAGAGAGCATATGCCCGAGCGAACGTCTTTTCATTTCTGTCTCAATTAATTCAATGAAGTCGCGATTTAAGTTCATTTCATTTGCTTTATAATACGATTCTATAAGTAAATCATCTGACAGCTTTTTCATACTAGAAACCCATATGATGGGAAAAACACCTCCCCTGAAAAAGTTGGCATAAAACTTAAGGAAAAGACATATCATCATAGGTTGATCGAATGTCTCTGAAGTACCTTTAATCTACCATGAATGGGAAACAAGAACAATCGTTCTGTTATCCACATGGTGAAGTGGATAACTTGTGGGTAGAGTGTTTATAATTGAATGAAAGCGTGATGAAATATAGGTGGATAATGTGTGTAAAATTATCCACACCTGTTGAAGGTCCTCATCATATGTCGAAAACTTTTTCATTGTATTCGATAGACAGACAAATTGTGATTTGATTCGACACAATCGCTGAAAAACCAATGGAAGAAAGGGTGCAAATTGTGCTAAAGAAGTATTTCTTACCGGATGAATTTGTGAAAAGCATTTTCCACATTTCACCGCAAAAACTAAAAGAACGAAATGTAAAAGGAATTATTACCGATTTAGATAACACACTAGTAGAATGGGACCGTCCAAGTGCGACGCCCCGCTTAATTGAATGGTTTCAAGAAATGAAGGATCACGGGATACAAGTGACGATTGTATCGAACAATAATGAAAAAAGGGTCAAGCTTTTTTCTGAACCAGTTCATATCCCGTTTATTTATAAAGCGAAAAAGCCTATGGGAAGAGCCTTTAATAAGGCAGTCTCTGATATGCAATTGAAAAAAGAAGATGTGGTGGTCATTGGGGATCAGCTCATGACCGATGTACTAGGCGGGAATCGTCATGGCTTCCATACGATTTTGGTCGTCCCTGTCGCTGCCTCGGACGGATTTTTCACCAAGTTTAACAGGCAGATTGAACGCAGAATTTTAGGAGCCTTAAAGCGTAAGGGCCACATTCAGTGGGAGGAAGAGTAATAATGGAAAAGGTTGTTTGTATTGGCTGCGGTGTAGCCATTCAGACGGAAGATAAAGATCAATTAGGATATGCGCCGGCAGCATCTCTATTGAAAGAAGATGTGATCTGTCAGCGCTGTTTTAGGTTAAAGAACTACAATGAAATACAAGATGTTTCTTTAACAGAAGACGACTTTTTAAATATATTGCACAGCATTGGAGAGACAGATTCTCTGATTGTAAAGGTCGTTGATATTTTTGACTTTAACGGAAGCTGGATCAATGGGCTGAGTCGTATTGTCGGTGGTAATCCGATTTTACTCGTCGGCAACAAAGTAGATATTTTACCGAAATCCGTGAAAAAAAATCGTCTGATTCATTGGATGAAACGGGAAGCGAAAGAAAACGGATTGAACCCGATCGATGTTTTCTTAATCAGTGCAAGCAGAGGTCAGGGCGTACCTGAGGTGATGGAAGCGATCGATCATTACCGCGAAGAAAGAAATGTCTATGTCGTCGGCTGTACGAATGTTGGAAAATCCACATTTATCAATCGAATCATCAAAGAAGTATCTGGCGAAGAGAACGTGATCACCACATCCCAATATCCAGGTACAACACTTGATGCCATTGAGATCCCGCTTGATGACGGATCTGCTCTATTTGATACGCCGGGCATTATCAACCGTCATCAGATGGCGCACTATGTCAGCAAAAATGACTTGAAGATCTTAGCGCCGAAAAAAGAATTGAAACCGAGAACGTTCCAATTAAATGAAGCACAAACGCTTTATTTTGGCGGCCTTGCTCGATTTGATTATGTAAAAGGCGGCAGAACGTCATTTGTCTGCTATATGCCAAATGAGCTGAACATACACAGAACAAAGTTAGAGAACGCAGATGATTTATATGAAAAACATGCCGGGGAACTGCTATCACCGCCATCAAAAGAGGGGATGGAAGATTTCCCTCCGCTCGTTCCGCATACCTTTACGATTGATCAGCCGAAAATGGACATCGTCTTTTCAGGCTTAGGATGGGTAACGGCAAATGATGCAGGGAAGCAAATCAAAGTCTATGCGCCAAAAGGCGTTCATGTGTTTATGAGACGTTCGTTAATTTAAATGTTCAAAGGGGGAGAGACCTTGAAACCTTTATACGGATTAATCGGTAACCCTGTTGGTCATTCAATGTCTCCGGATATTCATAATGCAGCATTGAAGGATGCTGGGATTGATGGACATTATCATGGCTTTCAAGTAGAAGACGAAGACCTTAAAGATGCCATTCACGGTATGAAAGCCTTAGGAATAAGCGGCTTTAACGTCACTGTTCCGCACAAGGTAGACATTATGCAGTACCTTGATAAAATTGATGTGACAGCTGAACGCCTGCGTGCAGTCAATACGGTGCGGCTCGAAGGAGGTCAGCTCGTCGGGTACAACACAGATGGAGAGGGCTTTCTTCATTCATTGCTTGAAGCCTTGGATAAGCCATTATCAGAGCTGTCATTTCTTATGATTGGTGCTGGCGGAGCGGCAAGAGCGATTTATACGACAATCGCTGACTATGCACCGAAAAGCTTTGATATCACCAACCGCACCATTGAAAAAGCTGAGGCTTTAATTAAAAGTGCAGATGGGAACATCACATCTAGTGCCATTACTTTAAAGACAGCAGAAGAACGACTTGGGGAATATGATGTCATCATCCATACGACCTCAATCGGTATGTACCCGAATGTTGAAGAAACCCCGATTTCTTTAGCAAACGCAAAAAAAACAGCGGTCGTTTGTGATATTGTGTATAATCCAATAGAAACAAAGCTGCTCAAAGAAGCAGCCGGGTTAGGTTTGAAAACAGTAGATGGTGTCGGCATGTTTGTTGGACAAGCAGCAAGAGCCTTTGAATTGTGGACAGGCATCACGCCTGACGCCAGAAAAATGAAGTCAATTGTGATAGAGAAATTAGGAGGAACACCATGTTAAAAGGGAAACAAAAACGTTTTTTACGTGCAAAAGCACATCATTTATCACCTATTTTTCAAGTAGGAAAAGGCGGGGTAAATGACAATATGATCAAGCAAATTTCCGAGGCGCTTGAAGTAAGAGAACTGTTAAAGGTCAGCGTATTACAAAACTGCGACGAGGACAAAACGGAAGTTGCGAAAGCACTTGTAAAAGGTGCAAAAGCTGAACTTGTTCAAACGATCGGAAATGTGATTGTCCTTTATAAAGAATCGAAGGAAAATAAACAAATTAAGCTGCCGTAAAGGTGGATGTGATATGAAAAAAATAGGGTTGTTTGGCGGTACGTTTGATCCTCCTCATAATGGGCATTTGCTGATGGCGAATGAGGTGCGTTTTCAAGTAGGGCTTGATGAAATGTGGTTTATCCCAAATCACAAGCCCCCTCATAAAACAGACCGGAAACGAGCAGATAGTCGTCACCGAGTGAAAATGGTGGAAGCGGCGATCCAGTCAAATCCACATTTTCGGCTGGAGCTCATTGAAATGGAGCGAGAGGGTCCATCTTATACAGTGGATACGGTGGAGCTTTTAAAGAAGCGTCATCCTGAAGATGAGTTCTTTTTTATGATTGGAGCTGACATGGTCGAGTATTTGCCAAAATGGCATCGGATTGATGATTTGCTTCAGATGATCACCTTTATTGGGATGAAAAGACCGGGTTATGCCGGAAGTACGGCATATCCTCTTTTATTTGCAGATGTTCCAGCTTTTGATGTATCATCGACATTGATTAGGCAGCGAATAAAGCAGGAAAAACCTGTCGATTATTTGATACCGAAAGCTGTTGAGCGTTATATAAAGGAGCATCATTTATATGAATCGTGAAGAAGCATTGAACTGTGTCAAAGAGCAGTTAACAGAGCATAGATATACACATACACTCGGGGTCATGAGTGCAGCCATTTCATTAGCGGAACGGTTCGGTGCAGATGTGAAAAAAGCAGAGATCGCCGCTATTTTTCATGATTATGCGAAATTTAGACCAAAGGAAGAAATGAAGGGAATTATCCAGAAGGAACAGATGAACCCTCTATTGCTTGAATATTCGCCTGAGCTTTGGCATGCCCCGGTTGGTGCTTATCTGGTTAAAAAGGAAGCAGCTATTAACGACCAAGACATTTTAACTGCCATTGAATTTCATACATCAGGCAGGCCAAACATGACATTACTTGAAAAGGTCATTTATGTCGCTGATTATATCGAACCAGGACGTCATTTCCCTGGTGTTGAAGAAGTAAGAGAGTTAGCAGAGCATGATTTGGATAGCGCGCTGGTTCAGTCACTAAAAAACACCATCAGCTTCTTATTGAAAAAGAATCAGCCAGTCTTTCCAGATACATTGGCTACTTACAACTCGCTTGTGCATAAGAACAATTAAGGAGGAATTTGGATGGATTCATCATCAATTTTAAACGTCGCGGCAGGAGCATGCGATGATAAACGGGCTGAGGATATTATTGCCCTTAATATGCAAGGAATCTCACTTGTTGCCGATTATTTTCTCATTTGTCACGGGAACTCTGATAAGCAAGTGCAGGCCATTGCAAGAGAAGTAAAACATCTTGCAGAGGAAAGTGGAATCGAAGTGAAGAAGATGGAAGGCTTTGATGAAGCAAGATGGGTATTGATTGATCTTGGTGATGTCATTGCTCATGTGTTCCACAAAGAAGAAAGAGGATACTACAACCTAGAGAAGCTATGGGGAGATGCGCCGAGAGAAACGCTTTCACTTGGCATTAACTCATGATTTATCAAGGGTTTGCAGGTGTGTATGACGAGCTCATGACACATGCACCTTATGATGAATGGGTTCAGTGGATCCAGCAGAATATCAAACCGAATGCTGCCATTATTGATGTTGGCTGTGGAACTGGAGAGATTTCTCTTCGGTTAGCTGAAAAGGGCCACACAGTCACAGGAATTGACCTCAGTGAAGAAATGCTGGCCTTCGCGCAGCAAAAAGCACAGGCGAAAAGGCAGTCAATTCAATTTTTACACCAAGATATGAGAGAGCTTACGGGTTTTGAGCAAGTCTTTCAAGCAGCGGTTATTTGCTGTGATTCCTTGAATTACTTAAAAAACGAAAATGACGTCAAAAAAACCTTTAAAAACATGTTTCAGCTTTTAGAGGCAGATGGGGTTTTACTCTTTGATGTTCATACACCTTATAAAATGGAAGAGGTATTCCCAGGTTCGACTTATGCCGATCAAGATGAAGAGATCAGCTATATTTGGCAGAGTGATAAAGGGGATGACGTGTATTCGGTCATTCACGATTTAAGCTTTTTTGTAAAGGACGGAGACGTGTATCAGCGTTATGATGAGACACATGAACAGCGTACATTTCCATTTGAGACATATGCGGCGTTCCTTGAGTCCGCTGGCTTTGAACAGATAGAAGTGACCGCTGATTTTACAAATGAAGTCCCTGGGGAATTCGCCGAAAGATATTTCATTTCAGCTAAGAAACCAAAAACCATCGTTTAATGGAACGATGGTTTTTTAAAACCCTTTTTTCGCTTGTTGCAGAGATGATTAATTTCTGCGATCATCAGTAAACACACTTGGCGGGTATTGATGCGCAACCGCTTCAAGGTCTTCATCGAATTTTTCATGGGTGTTTTGAAAGAGGCGGTGAAACATATCTTGAACACCTGCTTCAAGTGCTTTAATCCCTTCACCAGTGACGCCGCCTTTAACACACACTTTGTCTTGCAGTGTCGGAAGGGTATAGACTCTTTTTTCAATCAAACGGCCAAGTCCTACAAGCATATCTTCTGATAAGGTGGTGGCTTCTTCTTTAGAAATATCTGTTTCTTCGACAGCTGCTTCAATCATTTTCTGAACGAGAAAGCTGATAAAGGCAGGACCGCAGCTGACGATATCTGACGCCGCTCTTGTAATCGAATGATGAATCTCAACGGGTGTTGAAATGCAGGAAGCTAACTGTCTTAACGCTGTTTTCGTCGCGACATTGCATGACGATCCAAATGTTAAAAGTGACGCCCCTGATAAAGCGCGGTTCGTAATGCTTGGAATCAGCCGTGCTGTTTGACAAGGAACGATATCCTGAAGCTGTTCAGGATGTACCGGGCTTGTGATGATGACAATGGTTTGGTGCTCTGTTAAAAGAGGGCTCAGCTCTTTTAAAAGTGGATAAATATCAAGTGGTTTGACACAAACAAAGATAAAATCTTTATTCGTGACAGCTCCTGTAAGCTGTTTCGTAACTTCAAGCTCTGGGTGGTTCTTTTTTATATTGAACGCTTTTTCAATGGTCCGGTTTGTGATGGTGATGGATGAGGGATTGACTGCCTTTGATTCAATAAATGCCTCAGTAAGTATGGTACCCATGTTTCCTGTACCGATTATCCCTATATTCAAACGTTCTCCCTCCTTAGACGCATAGGATCTGTTATCTTCTAAACAGTATGTTGAGCAATAGAAAAATATGATTGAAAGAAGCGTGAGCACGTGAAGCGATTCATTCCATTGAAAAAATACAGTCTTTATATCGGAGCTGGGCTCATGGTCGTGATCATCATCACTTTTTTCCTTTTCGCAGGAAATAGGGAGAGCAGCAGAGAGCCAAGTGTATTGAAGGAAGATAAAGACATACAAGTCACATTAGAAGACAAACAAGAAAAGACCGATCATGAATCATCTCCCATTTTTGTAGAGGTCAAAGGAGCTGTGAAAAAACCAGGTGTTTATAAGTTTCAATCTGATGCACGGGTAGAAGAAGCGATCCGGAGAGCAGGGGGCTTTACTAGTAAAGCAGACACGATTGAAATCAATCAAGCAGCAAAATTAGAGGACAGTATGATGATTTATGTCCGGAAGCAGGGAGAAGCGGAGAGGCAGACGCAAATAGCAGCTGCTGACGCTCCATCGGGTAATGAAAAGAGTCAAGGTGTCAATGTCAATCAGGCTGATGTGGCGGAATTGCAAACTATTAACGGAATAGGGCCAGCTAAAGCAGAAGCCATCATTACGTACAGAGAGGAACACGGGGAATTTCAACAAATTGAAGATTTGCGGAACATTTCAGGTTTTGGGGAGAAGACCATTGAACGGCTGAAAAGTGAATTGACCGTTAAGTAGAATTGACGGTATAGAAGGAAGGCATGTACACTTAATACCAACCATCATTCTGGAGGGATCAGCTCGTGGAAAGAATTTCATGGAATCAATATTTTATGGCACAAAGCCATTTGCTTGCTTTACGAAGCACCTGTGAGCGGTTAGCTGTTGGGGCGACCATCGTCAGAGACAAGCGTATCATTGCAGGGGGATATAATGGCTCAATTGCTGGTGATGTCCATTGTGCAGATGTGGGATGCTATGTCATTGATCATCACTGCGTTCGCACCATCCATGCGGAAATGAACGCTATTTTACAATGTGCCAAATTTGGTGCACCTACAGCGGATGCTGAAATATATGTCACGCATTTTCCTTGTTTGCAGTGCTGTAAAGCCATTATTCAAGCAGGTATTCGAACCGTATACTATGCAAAGGATTATAAAAATCACCCATATGCCGTTGATTTATTTGAGCAGGCAGGTGTTCAAACGGAACAAGTTGAACTGGATGAAATGATCATCGACTTAAAAAATCAAGAAAAATTGGCCTTTGTTGCAGATTTAATTGGCAAGTTAAGTGAATCAGGACTTAGTGAAACAGAAATTCGCGTTATGCATGAGAAGGCGAATCAATTATTTACTTCCTATGTTTAATTATTTGCCGTTTGGGGCAATTTCAGCAGCTGTTGGAATTGCTCTGGCTGCATATCATCTTCATATGTATTTCCTTCTCTTTCTTCTCATCATATTACTTCTCAGCCTACTGAAAAAAATTCCCCGGCTCTTTCTGATGGTCAGCCTATGTGGAGCTGTTTATACTCTTATTTTTATGGTTCATGAGTTTTTTGAAACGGATCAACCTGTACAAGAAAAATTTCTTTCCGGCTCCGTTGTGATTGAAAGTATTCCGAAAACAGATGGCAATCGTTTTTCAGCAACTGTGTCAACAGAACATGAACGGCTAGCCGCTTTCTATACCATTCAAACAGAGCGTGAAAAAGAGGCGCTAAAAGATGTAGAGCCAGGTATGAGCTGTCATATGACAGGTGATGTTCGGCCGCCTAAACACGCAACCATTCCTAACGGGTTTCAATACGATCAATTTCTAAAATCAAAAGGCATTAGCGCCATTTTCTTACCGCAGTCAATCAAAGGCTGTACAAAAAAAGACAGACCTTCCTATTATCTTCAAGCGATGAGACAAAAGGGCTTAAAATTCTTAGAAGATCATGTGCCGAAAAACTCTGTAGGCATTGTACAGGCCCTTATTTTTGGTGATCGTGAGTTGATTGATCCTGACACATTAAGAGACTATCAAATGCTCGGCATTATTCATCTGTTAGCGATCTCAGGACTGCATGTGCAAACGCTTCTTGCCTGTTTATTTTGGTGTCTGCTTCGTGCCGGTGTGACAAGAGAGACAGCACGTATTCTTCTATTATTCTTTCTTCCTGTTTATGCTTGTTTGACAGGTGCTGCACCATCGGTTTTAAGAGCTTGTCTCATGGCAGGAATCTATTTAGTGATGACGAACCTGCCGAAAGAAATGAAACAGCCTTCTGCTGTCGTATTAAGCGCAACGTTTTTACTCTTATTAGCGATTCATCCTCTATATCTATTTGATATCGGATTTCAGCTTTCATTCGTGGTAACGTTCTTTATTTTGTTATCGACCAAAATCTTATCACAAGCGAAAAGTGCAGTGATGCAGTTATTCCTTATATCTTTTGTTGCGCAGCTTGCCTCACTTCCTGTTCTTTTATATCATTTTCAGCAATTTTCTTTGCTGAGCATCCCATTGAATATGATGTTTGTCCCTTTTTATACGACGGTTGTCCTGCCTCTGTCCTTACTCTTTTTTCTTTTGTCCATCATTTATCTCCCTTTTGGACAAGCATTGTTCCAGCTGCTTGATTCGGTCATCCAGCTAAGTCATCAGTTGTCAGCACATATGGCAGTTTTTGATGGGTTTAACTTGATTTTTATGAAATCTACTTGGTGGCATATTCTTCTGGAAGTGAGTGCCATTGTTTTTCTCCTGTTTGTGATGGAGTGCAAAGCTTCTGTGAAATCCTATTCTGTGCCAATTCTTTTTTTCATTGGTGTTTTGAGTGTACACTTTTTTACTCCGAACTTTCTCCAAAAAGGGGAGGTCACGATGCTGGATGTAGGGCAGGGGGATAGTTTGTTTATTCAACTGCCCTATCGAAAGGGGCATCTGCTTGTGGATACAGGGGGTAGACTTTCTTTTGAAGAGGAACCGTGGAAAAAAAGACGTAAAGTATCTACGATCGGTGATCAAACGCTGATCCCGTTTCTGCATTCTAAAGGTATAGCAAAACTTGATGTGCTGATTCTTACGCATGCGGATCAAGATCACATGGGAGAAGCGGTTCGTTTAATCAACCGAAATAAAGTAAAGCGGCTGGCCATACCAAAAGGCTTTGCCCGAAGTCCAGAGGACGCAAAGCTGCTAAAAGAAGCAGCTAAAAAAGGGATATTTATTGATGAATTAGAAAGAGGAGATCAGCTCCGAGTTGGAGAGCACATATTTGAGGTTCTGCACCCTTCGCAAGACCGGGTGACAAGTAAGAACAATGATTCACTTGTTCTGGCTTTTACTCTTGGTGGGAAACGTTTTCTGTTCACTGGAGACCTTGAACAAGAAGGGGAACGAGACATCATAGAAGCCTATCCCCACCTGCGAGCGGATGTCTTAAAGGTTGGGCATCATGGGAGTAAAGGGTCAACAAGTGAGGAGTGGCTTCGACATCTGGAGCCGTCCTATGCACTTATTTCGGCTGGTGAACGCAATCGTTATCAGCATCCTCATCAGGAAGTTTTGAAAAAACTAAAGGATCATCAAATGGAGGTGTACCGCACAGATCGAGACGGGAGTGTGACCTATGAATTTCTTGAGAAGAAAGGAACGTTTTACACGCAACCTCCATATGATATCTTACAAAATCAATAAAAAAACTGCCTAAACGGCAGTCATTTAGCAATCATGAAGTTAAGATCCAACGAGGTGTATAATTGTTGCCAAAATAAACATTGAGGCGAAAAATCCGAATGTGACGATAAAACCAACGGCTGAGTCGGTCACATCATTCCGCTTACTTTGAACATTTTTTTCAAATTCATTCATTTTCATCCCTCCTGGCTAATTTTAGTATACTTGAACTCATTTGGAATTGCTAGAAGGTAAAGTAACCGTTTTCCATTTTCATGATCATTTTATGAATATCGTCTGACAGCGAGCTGACCCGGGAGCTTGCACCAGACGTTTACTATAAATGAGGAGGCGGCACTTTCAGCTTCCTCTTTACTAATGTCTTCACACACTTTAGGATAGAGGAGGAAGTGAAAGAGAGGGATTCAATTTATGGTCTTTGAAGTTTGGAACAATTTAAAAAGAGGGGATATCCATCCCGTTTATTGCTTATATGGAAAAGAAACGTATTTACTGCAAGAAACAGCAGCTAAATTAAGACAAGCTGTAGTAGACGAGGAGACGAAGGATTTTAATTACTCCGTCTTTGATATGGAAGAGGTGCCGCTTGAACAGGCTGTGACGGATGCAGAAACCTTTCCGTTTATGGGAGAAAGGCGTCTCGTTGTGATCAAGAATCCTTATTTTCTTACAGCGGAAAAGAAAAAGGAGAAGATTGAGCATGAGCTTTCTGTGTTAGAAGCTTATTTAGAAAAGCCGGCGCCTTATACCATTCTCGTGTTATTAGCACCATATGAAAAGCTGGATGAACGGAAGAAAATCACCAAATTGCTAAAAAAGAAAGCGGCTATGGTTGAGGCAAAAGAGTTAAACCCAAAAGAAACAACGGATTTCACCATTACACTGGTGAAAACAGAAGGAAAGGCGATGACATCTGAAGCGGCTGAGCAGCTTGTGATGCTATGCGGTGGGAGTCTATCCTCATTGTTTCAAGAGGTCAGGAAGCTGAGTACATATATTGGAGAACGAGAAGAAATTGAATTAGCGGATGTCAATCAGCTCGTTGCAAGAAGCTTAGAGCAGAATATTTTCGAATTAATTAACCAAATTGTCAACAGACGCCGCTCTGAGGCCATGCAGATGTTTTATGATTTGCTGAAACAAAATGAGGAACCCATTAAAATATTAGCACTCATATCAACTCAATTTCGATTGATTTTGCAGACGAAGTATTTCGCTCAGCAAGGATATGGGCAAAAACAAATTGCTTCAAATCTAAAAGTCCACCCATTCCGCGTCAAACTTGCTATGGATCAGGCAAGGCTGTTTTCAGAAGAAGAGCTCAAGCAGATTGTCAAAGAGCTATCAACGATCGATTATGAAATGAAAACCGGTAAAAAGGACAAGCAGCTATTGTTAGAATTGTTCCTGCTTCGACTATTGGGCGCTTGAACATAAAAAAACGACCTTCTAAAAAGAGGGTCGTTTTTGTTTAGATGTATAATTGCCAGTCTGTCCTAATGGCTGAGCCGGTCAGGACGGACGTACAGTTAAACAGTTGCCTCATCACTGAGGCGTTGCAAGCATTATGCAGAAAGTCCGTTTACTTGTTTAGCAAGTCTTGACTTGTAACGCGCAGCTGCGTTTTTGTGTACAAGACCAGTTTTAACGGCTTTGTCAATGCGTTTTGCAGCAGAAGAAAGAGCAGCTTTTGCTTGCTCAGCATCGTTGTTAGCTACAGAAACTTCAACTTGTTTAATCGCAGTACGCATCGCAGACTTGATTGTTGCGTTGTGTGCACGGCGTTCGTTATTCGTTTTTGTACGTTTGATCGCTGATTTAATATTTGGCATGTGTTTCACCTCCTAAGATACAACCTAAACACAATTGTCTTAAGGTTAAATCTTCACAATAGAACAAGTTGTATTCTATCAAACACACCTTTAGAATGCAATATAAATGTAAAGTATTTTTCATTGATGAAGCGCTCGAATGTTTCTTTAAAGAGATGGAAAGACTACTGTTAATTACTTGGTGGAAGGAGTCTTTTTATGGAGAAACAGAAACTTGATTTAAGTGCTTATCAAATCCGGACAGACTTGGCTGTTGAAACAAAAGAGATACTAGAACAAGAGAACGATCCGAATGTCGTCAAAAAGGACGGAATTCAAGGGATTGTCGAAAAGGAAAAAGAGGAGCACGGCATCCGTATACGCACAGTGGAGATCACGAAAGAAGGGGAGGAGCTGACCAGCAAAAAGGCAGGAACATACTTGACGCTTGAGGCGCAGGGCATTCGGGAGAAAGATTCTGAGATGCAGGAAAAAGTCGTCGAAGTATTTGCGCGTCATTTTGCTCAGTTTTTAAAAGACCGAGGCATTCAGGCTGATGCGAGCTGTCTTGTAGTAGGACTAGGAAACTGGAATGTCACGCCAGATGCGCTAGGCCCGCTCACGGTTGAAAGCCTGCTTGTGACCCGGCATCTCTTTGAATTGCAGCCGGAAAATGTACAGGAAGGGTATCGCCCAGTGTCCTCTTTATCACCGGGAGTGATGGGACTGACCGGTATTGAAACAAGCGACATTATACAAGGTGTAATCGAGCGGTCCAAACCTGATTTTGTCATTGCAATCGATGCTCTTGCTGCTCGTGCAGTGGAACGGGTGAATACCACGATTCAAATCTCTGATACAGGCATCCATCCCGGTTCAGGTGTAGGGAATAAGCGGAAAGAATTAAGCAAAGAAACGTTGGGAATTCCAGTGATTGCGATTGGCGTTCCAACAGTGGTAGATGCAGTAACCATTGCAAGTGACACAATTGATTATGTCTTAAAGCATTTTGGTAGAGAACTGAAAGATGACCGGCCGTCCCGCTCTCTTGTGCCGGCTGGTTTGACTTTTGGGAAGAAAAAAGTGCTAAACGAAGAAGACTTACCAGATGAGGAAACGCGTCAATCATTTTTAGGTATCGTAGGGACTCTTCCGGAAGAAGAGAAACGGCAGCTGATCCATGAAGTACTTGCGCCGCTAGGGCAAAATTTAATGGTCACGCCTAAGGAAGTGGATACATTCATTGATGATATGGCAAACGTACTCGCCAATGGATTAAATACAGCACTCCATCAAAAAATCTCTCAAGATAACATGGGTTCTTATAATCATTAATCGGTTCTACTTTCTCTAGCTCGCTCATAGTGTAATTACTAGAAAGCGTGCTGGAGGGAGTAAATCATGAAAAAAAGACCCCGCCGTCCTCGACAGTTGGTCGTTGCGATTAATGGAACAAAAGTAGTGAAAAGCATTTTCTTATTTATAGCCTCGCTTGTTGTGGTGTTTGTGATGTCAGGGGCGTTGACATCTTTAAAGCCAGAGCTGAGGCCGCAAGCCTCACTATATGGTGTAGCAGATGAGCTTTCCGGAGCGTTCTTCGCTACATTAATGGGTATGGAAAATCAATATTTCGCCTCAGCAGTCCCGAAAGATCAAAAAGGGTTTCATTTCTCTGGACTGTCACTCAAGCTTGCGACTAGTATCAATTTAGAAGACCCGCGTAGTTTTCTAGGGAGAGAACTCCCAGGTTTTGAACATTTTGATACAAAAATCATCTTAGCGGGTGAAGGAACAGACTATACCAACATGCCAATGGAATCGCCGCCGCCAAGTGAAGTCATCCAAGATGAAAAAGAAGCAAATTTGGCAGAGCTGGACAAGCTCGACAAAGATGTGCCGAAAAAGCCTGCGAAAGAGCCGGACCGGTCGACAGGAAAACGAAAAGCCGTGTACATTTACCACACGCATAATACGGAATCATATTTACCATTTTTAAAAGGAGAAACGAATCCAAACAATGCACGGCACTCAAAAGTGAATGTCACTCTTGTAGGCGACATGTTCGGAAAGGCGCTTGATCAGCAAGGAATCGGGAATACGGTCGACAAAACGGAAGTTGAAAAAAGGCTCCTGCAAAAAGGATTAAAGTATCCTCAATCTTATAATGAATCAAGATTGGTCGTAAAAGAAGCCTTAGCGAAAAATGATGACCTCGAATACTTAATTGATATCCACCGTGACTCAAGAAGAAAGAAAGACACCACTGTCGAGATCAAAGGGAAAAAATATGCGAGAATTGCGTTTGTTGTAGGGAAGAAGAATCAAAGCTATGAGAAAAACCTCAAGCTTGCGACGGAGTTCCACCATTTGATGGAGAAAAAATATAAAGGGCTCAGTGTCGGTGTGTTTGCCAAAGGAGAAATTGGCGATAATGGAATTTATAATCAAGATTTATCCGACAAAGCCCTTCTTTTAGAATTTGGCGGAGTGGATAATAATATGGAAGAATTGAAAAATGCATCCAATGCAGCAGCTGATGTCTTCAGCGACATTTTCTGGGACGCGGAAAAGGTAAACGGCAAAGCAAAGGATGAGAAAAAACGCTCTTAAGGTGGTGACGGTGCATGGGATCATTTATTGGAAAAACCATTATTTTAGGACTAGTCTTGCTATTTGGCGTCTTTTTAGGAATGCAGCAGGCGAATAATGGCATGCTGCAAATGAAGGGTTACCATGACCCGCAATTAAAAGGCGCGTTCTCCATCCAAATGAACGAAGATGAAGAACGAGAAGCCTCTATCTTAGGAACGGCTGTTACAGAAAAGGATCTTGCCGAAAAACAAAAGCAGCTTGAGGAAATAGAGAGCTTTAATGCCTTCTCCAAAGCAGGAAAAGCGCTGTCTGATGGCATGACACATGCAGCCCGTTCTCTTTATGATTGGATGAATGGGAAATAAACAAATCAACACTATATGACTAAAGCCGCTGACCGATGAGCGGCTTTTCTTGATTTCGATTGAATCTTTACAGCCCTATTGATATAATCTAAGCTAGCGCAACCCGCGTTTTATAGTAGGAGTGATAGATTGTGACAGATAAAGAAAAACGATTAGAACGGCAATCAAGAATTCGAAATTTCTCCATTATCGCCCATATTGACCATGGGAAATCCACATTGGCGGACCGTATTTTGGAAAAAACAGCGGCGATTACTCAGCGAGAAATGAAAGAACAATTACTTGATTCCATGGACTTAGAGCGTGAACGCGGCATAACGATTAAATTAAACTCTGTCCAGCTGAAATATAAGGCGAAGGATGGAGAAGAATATATTATGCACCTGATTGATACACCAGGGCATGTCGACTTCACCTATGAGGTATCTCGAAGCCTTGCTGCCTGTGAAGGTGCGATTCTTGTAGTAGATGCAGCACAAGGAATTGAAGCACAGACACTTGCGAACGTTTATTTAGCTCTTGATAACAACTTAGAGATTCTTCCGATTATCAATAAAATCGATCTGCCAAGTGCAGAGCCTGAGCGTGTAAGAGAAGAAATTGAAGATGTCATCGGGTTGGATGCGTCTGAAGCTGTTCTCACCTCTGCTAAGGCGGGTATTGGGATCGAAGATATTTTAGAACAAATCGTCGAAAAGGTCCCGGCACCTGCTGGAGACCCAGAAGCACCGCTTCAAGCTCTTATTTTTGATTCTCTCTACGATGCGTATCGCGGCGTTATTGCGTACATACGAATTGTTGAAGGAACCGTCAGACCAGGTCAGAAAATCAAAATGATGGCGACGGGCAAAGAATTTGAAGTGCTTGAAGTCGGCGTATTCACACCAAAAGCGATGCCGACAGATGAACTCACTGTTGGAGATGTTGGCTACTTAACAGCAGCGATTAAAAATGTCGGTGATACACGTGTGGGGGATACGATCACAAGTGCGGAGAACCCAGCGAAAGAAGCGCTGCCAGGATACAGAAAGCTGAACCCAATGGTGTACTGCGGACTTTATCCAATTGACACAGCGAAATATAATGACTTACGTGAAGCCTTAGAAAAGCTTGAATTAAATGATTCTTCCCTTCAATATGAGGCAGAGACGTCCCAAGCACTTGGCTTCGGTTTCCGCTGCGGCTTTCTTGGAATGCTTCATATGGAAATCATCCAAGAACGGATTGAACGTGAATTCAAAATCGATCTTATTACGACAGCACCAAGTGTTATTTACGATGTGTATATGACAGACGGAGAAAAAATCGTCGTAGATAACCCGTCGAATCTGCCTGATCCGCAAAAGATTGAGAAAATTGAAGAACCATACGTGAAAGCAACAATGATGGTGCCGAATGATTATGTAGGCTCTGTCATGGAGCTTTGCCAAGGAAAGCGCGGCAATTTCATTGATATGCAATACCTTGATGCAAACCGAGTGAGCATTGTGTACGAAATTCCTTTGGCGGAGATCGTGTACGAATTCTTTGATCAGCTCAAGTCCAACACAAAAGGCTATGCGTCCTTTGATTATGAGCTGATTGGCTACCGCCCATCTACTCTAGTGAAAATGGATATCATGCTGAATGGCGAAAAAATCGATGCCCTTTCCTTTATTGTTCACCGCGATTACGCATATGAACGAGGCAAAATCATCGTAGAAAAGCTGAAAGAACTCATTCCACGCCAGCATTTTGAAGTACCAGTTCAAGCAGCGATTGGACAAAAAATCGTGGCTCGTTCTACCATTAAAGCGATGCGTAAAAACGTACTTGCTAAATGTTATGGTGGAGACATTTCCCGGAAAAGGAAGCTTCTTGAGAAGCAAAAAGAAGGGAAAAAGCGCATGAAACAAGTGGGCTCTGTTGAAGTCCCGCAAGAGGCATTTATGGCTGTGCTGAAGATGGACGACAGCACACCAAAAAAATAACACCCTCAAGGCAACCTGCTTTACAATGTCAGCCTTGGCGTTTATAGTCGAAAACAAACAAAGGTGCCGCAGCGATAAACTGCGGCTCTTTACCTGTAAAGAAGGTGTCATCAAATGAAAGCAGCATACATTCATATTCCATTTTGTGAGCACATTTGCCACTATTGTGATTTTAATAAATTTTTCATTAAAACGCAGCCAGTCGATGAATACTTAGCGGCTCTTGAAAAAGAGATGCAGCACACGATCGAGCAAAAGGGCGAGCAAGAACTAAAGACGATCTTTATTGGCGGGGGAACGCCGACATCACTGACCGTCAGCCAGCTAGACCAGCTCATGAACAGCATTCACCGTGTGTTAAAACCGGCAAAGCATCTGGTTGAATTTGCAGTGGAAGCGAACCCAGATGAATTATCACTCGAGAAGCTGCATGTATTAAAAGCAGCCGGCGTCAATCGGCTAAGCTTTGGGGTGCAAACCTTTGAAGACGATTTACTCAAAAAAATCGGACGAGTTCATCAAAAGAAAGATGTCCTCACGTCTTTCCAGCGAGCAAGAGCGGTTGGGTTTGACAACATTAGCCTCGACCTCATGTTTGGATTGCCGCATCAAGAAAAGCATCATGTGATGAATTCACTTGAGACAGCTTTCTCATTAGGGGCAGAGCATTATTCTGTCTACTCACTGATTGTGGAGCCGAAAACAGTTTTTTACAACTTAATGCAAAAAGGCAAACTGCATTTACCGCCGCAAGAACGTGAGGCTGAAATGTATGAGCTTGTGATGGATGAAATGGAGCGACATGGATTAAAGCAATACGAAATTAGCAATTACGCAAAACCTGGCTTTGAAAGCCAGCATAACCTGACCTATTGGAGCAATGAAGACTACTTCGGTTTCGGTGCAGGAGCACACGGGTATGTAGATGGCATCCGAAATGTGAACGCAGGGCCTGTGAAGCATTACTTGGAACTGATTGAGCAAACTGGGTTCCCGTATAAGGAAACTCATCAGGTCACAAAAGCAGAGCAGATAGAAGAAGAAATGTTCTTAGGCCTTCGAAAGATCGAAGGGGTGAAAAGTGCCGACTTCCAAGCCAAATATGGTGTTGCACCAGAAGCTCTTTTTTCCACTGTTCTTGAAGAATTAGAAGAAAAAGGTCTCATTGTAAAAGATGACATCGGCATTCGTTTAACAAGAAAAGGGAAATTGTTAGGAAATGAAGTATTTCAAGCGTTTCTCGGTGAGTTATAATTGACATTTTAATTTGAGTTTGGTAATTTTGTTTATACAATTAGCACTCGTTGAAAGAGAGTGCTAACAGGGGTGATGATGATGTTAACAAATCGTCAGCTTTTGATTCTGCAAGTCATCATTAATGACTTTATTCGTTCGGCGCAGCCAGTTGGGTCAAGGACTCTTTCTAAAAAAGAGGACATCACATTCAGCTCTGCGACGATTAGAAACGAAATGGCTGATTTGGAGGAACTTGGTTTTATTGAAAAGACCCATTCTTCATCTGGAAGAATTCCTTCAGAAAAAGGATATCGTTATTATGTAGATCATTTGCTCTCTCCGCGAAAACTGTCGTCTAAAGAGCTTGTGCTCATCCAGTCGGCTTTTCAGGAGAAAATTTTTGAGCTGGAAAAAACAGTTCAAAAATCGGCGGAAATTTTATCAGATCTCACAAACTATACATCGATTGTGCTTGGTCCAAAGCTAAGTGAAAATCGATTAAAGCAAATTCAGCTTGTCCCCGTTCAGCCAAACAAAGCAGTAGCTATCATGATTACAGACAGCGGGCATGTTGAAAACAAAACCATTACCTTCTCTGAGCATCTCGATGTCTCCGATATTGAGAAGCTGATGAATATTTTGAACAGCAGATTAGCTGGCGTTCCAATGGACCAGCTGAAGGACAGGATGTATAAAGAAGTGGTCATGCTTCTGCGCACACATTTAAAAGATTATGATCACATTTTAGATGCGCTGGGCAACACATTTACATCGACACAAAATGAATCAAAACTTTTCTTTGGCGGGAAGATTAATATGTTGAATCAGCCAGAGTTTCATGACATCGACCGCATTCGCTCACTCATGATGCTGATTGAGCAAAAGAATGATGTCATGCAGCTGTTTCATCCAAATCAGCAAGGAATCACCATTAAAATCGGTTCAGAAAACAATTTGGAAGCAATGGAGAACTGCAGTTTGATCACAGCCACTTATTCGATTGATCAAAAATCACTTGGCTCCATTGCCATCATCGGTCCAACCCGCATGGATTACGGGCGAGTCGTTAGTCTTTTGCATCATGTATCAAAAGACTTGTCAAACGCACTTTCCAATTTGTATGATGAGTAGGGTGATAAAAGATAGGGGCATTGCCCCTTCGTATTCTTGAATCTTTTGAGGGAGGTGAACACAATGTCAGAAGAAAAACAGACACCTGAGCAAGAAGCAGAGGTTGAAGCACAAGAAGAAGCAGTTCAAGCAGATACTGAGGAAGTAACACATGATGAACAGTCTGCCTTCCAAGAGAAAATCGATGAATTGCAGCAGCTTCTAGATGAAAAAGAAAACAAAATTCTGCGTGTTCAAGCAGATTTTGAAAACTATAAACGCCGTGCTCGAACTGAAGTGGAGACCGTGCAAAAATATCGTTCTCAACATGTTGTCAGCGATCTTCTCCCAGCTCTTGACAACTTTGAAAGAGCGCTTGGAATTGATCCAGACAATGAGCAGACGAAAAGTTTGTTAGAAGGAATGCAAATGGTTTACCGCCAGCTGGTAGAAGCGTTGAAAAATGAAGGCGTTGAACCGATTGAAGCTGTCGGCAAAGAGTTCGATCCAAACCTTCATCAAGCCGTCATGCAAGTTGAAGATGAAAATGTCGATTCAAATATCGTAGTAGAAGAATTGCAAAAGGGCTATAAACTCAAAGACCGAGTTATTCGTCCATCAATGGTAAAAGTAAATCAATAACTACATAATGGGAGGTCATCGATTATGAGTAAAATCATTGGGATTGACTTAGGAACAACAAACTCATGTGTTGCAGTACTTGAAGGCGGAGAGCCAAAAGTTATTGCAAACGCTGAAGGAGCACGCACAACACCATCAGTTGTCGCTTTTAAAAACGGAGAGCGCCAAGTTGGTGAAGTAGCGAAACGTCAATCAATTACAAACCCGAACACAATCATGTCTGTTAAAAGACATATGGGTACAGATTATAAAGTAGAAGTTGAAGGCAAGAACTATACACCGCAGGAAATCTCTGCAATCATTCTTCAACACCTTAAATCTTATGCTGAAGGCTATCTTGGCGAAGAAGTAACAAAAGCTGTAATCACAGTTCCTGCTTACTTCAACGATGCAGAACGCCAAGCGACAAAAGATGCTGGTAAAATTGCTGGTCTTGAAGTAGAACGTATCATCAACGAACCAACAGCAGCTGCACTTGCGTATGGTTTAGATAAAACAGAAGAAGATCAAACGATTCTTGTATACGACCTTGGCGGCGGTACATTTGACGTATCAATCCTTGAGCTTGGAGACGGGGTCTTTGAAGTACGCTCAACTGCTGGTGACAACCGTCTTGGTGGAGACGATTTTGACCAAGTCATCATTGATCACCTAGTAGCTGAATTCAAAAAAGAAAATGGTATTGACCTTTCTAAAGATAAAATGGCGCTTCAGCGTTTAAAAGATGCTGCTGAAAAAGCGAAAAAAGATCTTTCAGGTGTATCTTCTACACAAATCTCATTGCCATTTATCACAGCTGGAGAAGCAGGTCCTCTTCACCTTGAATTAACGCTGACGCGTGCTAAATTCGAAGAGCTTTCTGCAGATCTTGTAGAGCGCACAATGACACCTGTACGTCAATCTTTGAAAGATGCTGGTTTATCTGCTAGCGAGATTGATAAAGTCATCCTTGTTGGTGGATCAACTCGTATTCCTGCAGTACAAGAAGCAATCAAAAAAGAAACAGGCAAAGAGCCTCATAAAGGTGTAAACCCTGATGAAGTGGTTGCTCTTGGTGCGGCGATCCAAGGTGGAGTCATCACAGGAGATGTCAAAGACGTTGTTCTTCTTGACGTAACACCACTTTCTTTAGGAATTGAAACAATGGGCGGCGTATTCACGAAGCTGATTGAACGTAATACAACCATTCCAACAAGTAAATCTCAAGTATTCTCAACGGCTGCTGACAACCAAACAGCGGTAGACATTCATGTCCTGCAAGGTGAGCGCCCAATGGCAGCAGATAACAAAACATTAGGCCGTTTCCAATTGACTGACATCCCGCCAGCACCACGCGGCGTACCACAAATCGAAGTATCTTTTGATATCGATAAAAACGGTATTGTCAACGTACGTGCGAAAGATATGGGTACAGGCAAAGAGCAAAACATCACAATCAAATCTTCTTCAGGTCTTTCTGATGATGAGATCGAAAAAATGGTAAAAGAAGCAGAAGAAAATGCTGAAGCAGATGCGAAGAAAAAAGAAGAAATCGAAGTGCGCAATGAAGCAGATCAATTAGTGTTTACAACTGAAAAAACATTAAAAGATCTAGAAGGCAAAATCGATGAAGAGCAAGTGAAAAAAGCAAACGACGCGAAAGATGCACTAAAAGCTGCGATCGAAAAAGGCGAGCTTGAAGACATCAAAGCGAAAAAAGATGAGCTGCAAACAATCGTTCAAGAACTAACGACAAAGCTCTATGAAGAAGCTGCAAAACAAGCACAAGCTCAGCAAGAAGGCGGCGCTGAAGGTGCTCAAAAAGCAGATGACAATGTAGTGGATGCAGAATACGAAGAAGTAAACGACGATCAAGAGAAAAAATAATCACCTTTACTTTTGAAAAAGACTGCTGAAACGTACTCGTCAGAAAGTCAAAGTCAGGATCTCTTGGCTTTGACTTTTTTTCTTTCCAATGATGAAAGCAATTGAAAAAGGTCAAATCAAAATGATACAATCGTATTTATGTGAGAAATCGGGAGTGTGAAGAGATGAGTAAGCGTGATTACTATGAAGTGCTTGGCGTGAGTAAGAGCGCCTCAAAAGACGAGATCAAAAAGGCATACCGCAAGCTTTCAAAAAAGTATCACCCTGATATTAATAAAGAAGCTGGCTCAGATGAGAAATTCAAAGAAGTAAAAGAAGCCTATGAAACCCTTTCTGACGATCAAAAACGTTCGCAATATGACCAGTTCGGTCATACCGATCCAAACCAAGGCTTTGGCGGCGGCGGTTTTGGCGGAGGAGGAGACTTTGGCGGCTTCGGCGGCTTTGATGACATTTTCTCTAGTATTTTTGGCGGCGGAGCCAGAAGAAGAGATCCAAATGCACCGCGTCAAGGAGCAGACTTGCAATATACAATGACGCTTTCATTTGAAGAAGCAGCATTTGGGAAAGAAGCAACGATTGAAATCCCTCGCGAGGAATCATGTGAAACATGTCATGGATCAGGGGCAAAGCCTGGGACAGAAGCAAAGACTTGTTCACATTGCGGCGGCTCTGGTCAATTAAATGTTGAGCAGTCAACTCCGTTTGGTAAAGTGGTCAACCGCAGAGTATGTAACTACTGTAGCGGAACAGGAAAACAAATCGATCACAAATGTTCTACATGTGGCGGCTCTGGTAAAGTGCGTAAGCGTAAGAAAATCAATGTGACGATTCCAGCAGGTGTTGACGATGGTCAGCAGCTCAGAGTGTCTGGTCAAGGGGAACCAGGTGTAAATGGAGGGCCTCCAGGCGATCTATTTGTTGTGTTCCATGTGCGTTCGCATGAATTCTTCGAACGTGACGGAGATGACATTTACTGCGAAATGCCGCTAACCTTTGCACAGGCTGCATTAGGTGACGAAATTGAAGTGCCGACATTACACGGTAAAGTAAAATTGAAAGTCCCTGCTGGCACGCAAACTGGCACGAAGTTTAGACTCAAAGGAAAAGGTGTGAAAAATGTACGCGGCTATGGCCAAGGCGATCAGCATATCGTTGTACGAGTCGTCACACCGACAAATTTAACGGATAATCAAAAAGATATCATTAGAAAATTTGCTGAAGTGAGCGGAAATAAACCGGACGAACAAGAAATGAGCTTCTTCGATAAGGTGAAACGCGCATTTAAAGGCGAGTAAGACGGATAAGGAGTTGGTAGTATTGAAGTGGTCAGAAATTAGCGTCCATACAACAAATGAAGCGGTGGAACCGATCACCAATATTTTGCATGAAGCAGGTGCAAGTGGTGTCGTGATTGAGGACCCGCTTGATTTAGTCAAGGAACGTGAAAATGTATACGGTGAGATCTACCAGCTCGATCCGAATGACTATCCTGATGAAGGGGTCATCGTCAAAGCCTATCTTCCAATGAACAGCTTTTTGATGGAAACGGTAGATGAGATCAAAGAAGCCATCAACAATCTTCTTCTATACGATATTGACCTTGGACGAAACACGCTGTCTATTTGTGAAGTAAATGAAGAGGAATGGGCCACCGCATGGAAGAAATACTATCATCCTGTGAAAATCTCTGAAAAATTCACCATCGTTCCAACATGGGAAGAATATACTCCGGTTCATTCTGATGAACTGATTATTGAAATGGACCCAGGAATGGCATTTGGAACAGGGACACATCCAACAACCGTTCTTTGTATTCAGGCGCTTGAGCGCTATGTGAAGGAAAACGATACGGTGATTGATGTTGGAACAGGCTCCGGGATTTTAAGTGTGGCAGCAGCGATGGTTGGTGCAAAGGACATTCAAGCCTTTGATCTCGACACCGTTGCGGTTGAAAGTGCGAAGCAAAACATCGAACTAAATGGTGTAAGCGAACAAGTGACGGTCAAGCAAAACAACTTACTTGATGGGATTTCAGGTGAACGTGATGTGATCGTCG
The DNA here is from genome assembly GCF_002998655.1 of Bacillus sp. GBSW19. Classification (NCBI taxonomy): domain Bacteria; kingdom Bacillati; phylum Bacillota; class Bacilli; order Caryophanales; family Bacillaceae; genus Bacillus; species Bacillus sp. GBSW19. The sequence continues at coordinate 1,391,570 of NZ_PVRF01000001.1, read as the reverse complement.
CCAACATTCTCGCAGAAGTGATTTTGCGCTTTACAGATCAAGCCTATGACTTATTGAAGAAAGATGGCTATTTCATTACATCAGGCATCATTGGACAAAAGAAATTACAAGTCAAAACAGCACTAGAAGAAGCAGGTTTTGACATTGTTGAAGTGCTGTCAATGGAAGATTGGGTCAGCATTATAGCGAAAAAATAAAGCGAGTAGGTGTCAGGACACGTATGCAACGATATTTTATCGACCTCACGAAAGAAGAAGTGATCGCAAAGGGATCTATCGTCATAAAAGGTGAAGATGTACATCACCTTTCCAACGTCATGCGCATGAAAGCAGGGCAGGAAATCCTTTGCTTAACGACAGACGGCTTTGAAGCGCTCAGTAAAATTGATACAATAACAAAGGAAGAAGTCATTTGTCACGTTGAAGGCTGGACAAATCAGGACAGAGAGCTTCCGGTAAAAGTAACAATTGCGAGCGGTCTCCCAAAAGGAGATAAGCTTGAGCTGATTATCCAAAAAGGCACAGAGCTTGGCGCAAGTGCATTTATCCCGTTTCAAGCGGCTCGTTCCATTACAAAGCTTGACCAAAAGAAGTCACATAAAAAACGAGAACGCTGGGAGAAAATCGCGAAAGAAGCAGCTGAGCAGTCCTACCGGAATATCATTCCTCGTGTTGATCCAGTATCAACGTTTAAAGAGCTGACTCAATTAGCTGGTGAATTCGATAAATGTGTCGTTGCATACGAAGAATCATCGAAAGAAGGAGAGCAAAGCCGCTTTCAAACTGTGCTCCAACAGATGAAAGGCGGACAAACCTTGCTCGTGGTTTTTGGCCCTGAAGGCGGTTTGGCAGAAAAGGAGATTGACGAGCTTGAAACGCTTGGTGCAGTCATTTGCGGGCTCGGACCACGCATTTTAAGAACGGAAACAGCTCCTCTTTACGCGCTTTCTGCTATATCTTATCAAACAGAGTTATTAAGAGGTGAATCATGATGGGAACAGTAGCGTTCCATACACTTGGCTGTAAGGTCAATCACTATGAAACAGAAGCGATCTGGCAGCTGTTTAAAGAAGCAGGCTATGAAAGAAAAGAGTATGAATCAAAAGCAGACGTATATGTCATTAATACATGTACGGTCACGAATACAGGCGATAAGAAAAGCCGCCAAGTTATTAGAAGAGCCATTCGTCATAACCCGGATGGTGTCATTTGTGTAACAGGCTGTTATGCGCAAACATCTCCAGCAGAAATTATGGCGATTCCTGGTGTTGATATTGTCGTTGGAACACAAGACAGACATAAATTACTCGGTTACATTGAAGAATATCGCAGAGAAAGACAGCCGATTAATGGGGTTGGCAATATCATGAAAGCACGTGTGTTTGAAGAACTCGATGTTCCTGCATTTACAGACAGAACACGCGCTTCATTAAAAATCCAAGAAGGCTGTAACAATTTCTGTACATTCTGCATTATTCCTTGGGCTCGCGGACTTCTTCGTTCTCGTAATCCAGAAGAGGTCATCAACCAAGCGCAGCAGCTTGTGGATGCCGGCTATAAAGAAATTGTATTAACAGGTATTCACACAGGCGGATACGGAGAAGACTTAAAGGATTATAACTTTGCAAAGCTTCTGAAAGAATTAGATGAACGTGTCATCGGTTTAAAACGAATCCGTATTTCATCTATCGAAGCAAGCCAAATTACAGATGAAGTGATTGAAGTGCTTGATCAGTCAGATAAGATTGTCAGACACTTGCACATCCCGCTTCAATCTGGCTCGAATACAGTCCTGAAAAGAATGCGCCGTAAATATACGATGGAATTCTTTGCAGAGCGTTTAACAAAGCTGAAAAAAGCATTGCCAGGCCTTGCTGTCACCTCTGATGTGATTGTTGGATTCCCTGGGGAAACAGAGGAAGAGTTTTTGGAAACGTACAATTTTGTCAAAGACCATCAATTCTCTGAACTACACGTATTCCCTTACAGCAAACGTACAGGTACGCCAGCTGCAAGAATGGAAGATCAAGTGGATGAAAATGTGAAAAACGAACGCGTCCACCGCTTGATTGCTCTTTCTGACCAGCTTGCGAAAGAATATGCATCAGCTTATGAAGGAGATGTCCTAGAGATTATTCCGGAAGAATCCTTCAAAGAACAAGAAGGAAAGCACAATCTTTATGTGGGATATACAGATAACTATATGAAGGTTGTTTTTGAAGGAACAGAGGACATGATCGGCCGTTTGGTCAAAGTGAAAATCATGAAAGCGGGTTATCCTTATAACGAAGGACAATTCGTTCGTATCAGTGATGATGTGCAAACAGACAAAGTGAGAATGACCTCATAATAGATAAAAAAACCGGCTGCCAAAAGGGCAAGCTGGTTTTTTTATTTTGACTGATTTGGTAAAAGACATAAGATCAATGTGTGAAATGGATGAATGAACGGGAAGAAAAGCAAAGAGCTTGCCACATTAAACAGCAGGCTGAAGTGCGCAATTTGCTGGGCTGGAGCGTTTGCAAGAAGGGCGACGAATTCCGTCATCATGGCGAGAAATGGGAGACATAAAAGCACGCCGAGCACATTAAACAAAACGTGTGCATAAGCCGTTTGACGTGCTGCATAGCCGCCAGATATGGCAGCCATTACGGCTGTAATACATGTCCCGATATTTGACCCTAACACAAAGCTTATGCCTTCCTGAAGCCCAACAGTTCCTTCATTCATAAACCCCATTAAAATGCCGATACAGACGGAGCTCGAATGAACAATCGCTGTGAAAATGGTACCCGAAAGCAGCGCCGTCCAGTCAGAATGCTGCATCATTTCAAGAAAGCGCAATGTCTCAGGCTGACTTGTCATCATACCTGCAATTTTAGAAAAGCCTTGAATACAAAAAAAGATCATCCCGAGCCCAAATATACTTTTTCCTGCATGCCTAAAAGATTTCCTGCCTAACATGATGCATATCAGACCAGCTAGGATTAAGACCCACATGAAAACATCCATTTTAATGGCGATAAATTCTGTTGTAAACGTGGAGCCAATATTGGTGCCAAGAATCATTGGAATGGATTTTTTAAAAGAGAGAATGCCTGTACTGACAAAGCCGATCACGATGACCATAAACGCTGAACTGCTTTGAAGAATCCCTGTAAATACGATGCTGACCAAGAATGCTTTTATTGGGTGATCTGTAAAGAGAAGAAGTGATTTCTCAATACGAGACGACGCAAGCGCCATTAATCCTTTTCTCAGCAAACCCATTGACCATAAAAAAATGAAAATAAGTGCACAAAAATAAATGATCGCCATCATAGAAAAGTCCTCCTCTTACCAATGAATATATGGACTTGTCTACCTGCTCATGACGAAAATATATTTCCAAATCACTTAGTTGACCTCACACTAGGCTTATATTATAATGTCTAGGTACATGTTTTGCATGTATATCTTTTTTTAATGCAGTCGATTGGTGTATTCGGAGGGAGGGAAAGAGAATGTCAAAAACGGTCGTTAGAAAAAACGAATCGCTTGAAGATGCTCTTCGTCGCTTTAAACGCAGTGTATCCAAAACTGGAACATTGCAAGAAGCAAGAAAGCGTGAATTTTATGAAAAGCCTAGCGTAAAGCGCAAGAAAAAGTCTGAAGCTGCTAGAAAACGTAAATTCTAAAGAGGGTGGATTTTATGAGTCTTCTTGAGCAATTAAATACTGATATGAAGCTTTTTATGAAAAACCGTGAGAAAGACAAGCTTGTTGTCATTCGTATGGTAAAGGCTTCGCTCCAAAATGAAGCAATTAAGCTTAAGAAAGACAGTTTGACCGGCGATGAGGAACTAACCGTCCTTTCCCGCGAGATTAAGCAACGTAAAGACTCCCTCCATGAATTTTCGAAAGCTAATCGCTTAGATTTAGTAGATAAAGTTCAAAAAGAGATTGACATCTTAGACGTTTATTTACCTGAACAGTTTTCTGAAGAAGAACTGCAAACGATCGTGAAAGAAACGATCGCTGAAACAGGTGCTTCATCGAAGGCTGATATGGGTAAAGTCATGAGCGCTATTATGCCAAAAGTAAAAGGTAAAGCTGATGGTGCTGTCATTAACAGACTTGTCAGCGAGCAACTGTCTCAATAAAAAAGTATCCTTCTATTGTTAGAAGGGTACTTTTTTTATACCTTCATCATTCTGTCATATAAAAATGAAACCTATGATACATTTGTAACGTATGTAAAGGAACGGTAAAATGGAAGATAGAGAGGAGGGATCACCAAATAGATGAAAAAAATAAAAATTTCTATTGCTCTCTTCAGTTGTTTTATAATATGCTTGTTATTAGGGGTTCAATTGACCGCGAAATCAGTAGATCAGAAAGTTCATGTTATCCCAATTGAAGATACAGTAGAAAAAGGACTTTCTAAATTTATTGAACGATCATTTGAGCAGGCAAAGTCCGAACGAGCGAAACATATCATTCTAGACATCAATACACCAGGTGGTGCAGTCGATGCGGCGCTTGAGATTGCAGATACCATTCGTGCGTCTGATATCCCTGTGACAGCATTTGTGAATCATAGAGCGCTTTCAGCCGGGGCATTCCTTGCACTAAATGCCGACGAGATTTATATGACCCCAAATGGAAAGATGGGAGCTGCTGCGATCATTGATGGGGAAGGCAATGCTGCCGATCAAAAATCTGAATCGCTATGGCTTGCTGAAATGAGTGATGCTGCCGAAAAGCAGGGGCGTGATCCGAAATATGCGCTTGCGATGGCTGATCCAGACATAGATGCGAAGGATGCTGGTGCACCAAAAGGAGAACTGCTCACCTTTAATACGGATCGAGCGCTTCAATTTGGTTACGCAGAAGGTGAAGTGAAGAATTTAGATGACTTGCTTCAGAAGCTGAAATTAGCAGACGCTTCTGTTCAATACGATGAAGTGAGCTTTGCTGAAAAGGTTGCGCGCTTTCTCACGCACCCAATCGTCATTCCAATCCTTTTATCCATCGCAAGCTTAGGGTTAATTGTTGAGCTCTATTCTCCTGGCTTTGGGGTTCCAGGCACCATGGGAGTGACAGCGCTTCTTTTATTCTTTTATGGACATCTCGTGGCTGGTTTTGCAGGATATGAGACGTTGTTCCTGTTCTTAGCAGGGATATTGCTCATTATTCTGGAATTGTTTTTGCCGGGGGGAATCGTAGGTGTCATTGGACTGATCTGTGTTGTTGCCAGCTTATTTTTAGCAGCTGGAAGCTTTACAGAAATGGCGATTTCCATCTTGATTGCCACTGCTGTTTCAATCATAGCAGTTATTTTATTGACAAAGGTGTTGGGGAAACGTATGAAATTTTTTAAAAAGTTCATTTTAACCGATTCAACCAATAAAGAAAGCGGTTATGTCTCAAATGAAACAAGAGAGGATCTTGTTGGACAGATCGCTGTTACATTAACAGCGCTTCGCCCATCTGGGACGGCTGTACTCGGAGATGAGCGCATTGACGTTGTGTCAGAAGGTGCGTTTATTGACAAGGATGAACAGGTTAAAATCGTCAAAGCGGAAGGCTCACGCATTGTCGTGAGGAAAGTATAGATAACTGATTTTATAGGAGGAATAAAATGGATCCATCTACTTTACTATTATTTGTGATTATCGCAGCAGGTCTGATCGTTCTATCGATCTTCTTCACCTTTGTACCGGTGATGCTGTGGATTTCTGCCTTAGCGGCTGGCGTAAGAGTGAGCATTTTTACACTTGTAGGAATGAGACTTCGTCGAGTCATTCCAAACCGAGTGGTCAATCCGCTCATCAAAGCACATAAAGCAGGTCTTGATGTGACGATTAACCAATTAGAAAGTCACTACCTGGCAGGTGGTAACGTTGACCGTGTTGTGAACGCATTAATCGCGGCTCAACGTGCGAATATCGAATTGAACTTTGCACGTTGTGCAGCGATCGACCTAGCAGGCCGTGACGTACTTGAAGCTGTACAAATGAGTGTAAATCCTAAAGTCATTGAAACACCATTTATCTCTGGTGTGGCAATGGACGGGATTGAAGTAAAAGCCAAAGCACGTATTACAGTTCGCGCAAACATCGAACGACTTGTCGGTGGTGCAGGGGAAGAAACAATCATTGCTCGTGTAGGTGAAGGAATTGTCTCTACAATCGGTTCATCAAATAATCATAAAAAGGTTTTAGAAAATCCAGATATGATTTCTCAAACGGTTCTTGGTAAAGGATTAGATTCAGGTACTGCGTTTGAAATTCTCTCGATTGATATCGCAGATGTGGATATCGGTAAGAACATCGGGGCGATTCTGCAAACGGACCAAGCAGAAGCAGACAAAAACATCGCACAAGCGAAAGCGGAAGAACGCCGCGCAATGGCTGTTGCCCAAGAACAAGAAATGCGTGCAAGAGTTGAAGAAATGCGCGCGAAAGTCGTAGAAGCAGAGGCTGAAGTACCACTTGCAATGGCTGAAGCATTACGCGAAGGTAATATTGGAGTCATGGACTACATGAACATTAAGAATATCGATGCTGATACGGATATGAGAGATTCATTTGGTAAAATGACAAAAGGTCCATCTGATAATGAAAACAAATAAGCATCCTCTCACGCTTTAAGGAGGGAGCCCAATGGACATTCTATTTGAAAATCCGTTACTAATTGCGATTATCATCGGTATCATCTCTGCTGTATTTGGGAAAATCGGCAAACAAGAGGAGAAGGAACAAAACAACCAGCAACATAAGCCGGCTCCTCAGAATAAGCCTATGCCTCAAAAGAAAGCAGAACAAACCAGCCCGAACCCAGTCAAAACAGACCAGTTGGACGATTTCGGCGATGTACATGATCATGGCGGGATGAAGAAACAAGGTTCACAGTCCTTACAGGATCGTTATACCGCTACACTAGCTGAAATGGAAGAAAGAAAAAGCGAGCTGAATAAAGAGTTCAAATCTCTTGAAAGGCAGCTGACCAGACCGAAAGCTTCTGCTGCGGAAATGAAGCCGCACGTCATTAACAGGCTTAACCAAAATACTGTTGTTCAAGGCATGCTTCTTGGAGAAGTATTTGGAGAGCCGCGCGCGAAAAAGCCGCACAGAACGATGAAACGGCCATATAAAAGATAAAGAAGAAAGTCCCTTTATATAAAGGGGCTTTTTTGTTTTTCCTGATGGAGATTTCTCGCAGTAAAAATGATGAAACGGCTGTTTTGCGGGATTCATTAGCATGATCTGAACCGCTGAGGAATAGGATGATATAGAGGCTTTCTCATCAGTCTCACCATCTTTCAGTTTGATCTCATACACATGGGGCGGGAAGGGGTTCTTATTGAATGGGAAAAAGAAAAAATCGACTTAAAGCATGGCTGACAAGAACACTTGAAATCCCTCCAGACGTCATGATGGATCTTCCCCGTATTACGATGGTTGGCAGACTCCACATTTACATAGAGAACCATAAAGGGCTTTTGCTTTTCAGTGATCAAGAGGTAAGGCTGATGCTCAAACAAGGACAATGCATTATTTCAGGGAAAGATTTTGTGATTAAAACGATTTTGCCAGAAGAGATCTTATTAGAAGGGAAAATCGATGAGGTCCGTTATATTGATTCTTAACTGACGGAGGGGAGAAGTGTGAAGAATAAATGGTTCGCCTATTTTATTGGTAGAGTGGAAGTGGAGATCAAGGGAAACGGCATTGAGCGGCTCATCAATGAGTGCACGAGACAGGGGATCACAATGTTTCAAGTGAGCCGCCGTCAAGACAGCGTGCGCTTATTTATTCGCTTATCAGATGTACATGCCTTCAGAAAAGTACAAAGACATCATGAAGTGACATGTTCATTTCATCAAAAGAAGGGATTTCCGTTTCTTCTCCTATGGTCAAGGAAGAATATTGGGTTTACCCTTGGGATTGTGTGTTTTCTAGCGACGATATTGGCGCTTTCAAACATGGTGTGGAAAATTGATATTAAAGGAGCCAATCCAGAAACTGAACATCAGATGAGAAAGCATTTAGACGAGATTGGAGTGCAAAAAGGCCGTTTTCAGTTTCTAATGGGAACACCTGAGAAAATTCAAAAATCACTGACCGCCAATATTCAAAGCATTACATGGGTCGGCGTTGAACTAAACGGTACAACATTTCAAATGAAAGTTGTGGAAAAAAATGAGCCGGAAGAAGAGAAATATACGAGTCCTCAGCACATCGTTGCCAAGAAGAAGGCTGTCATCACGAGAATGTATGTGGAAAAAGGGGAGCCGCTTGCCGCGGTTGACGAACATGTGAAGAAAGGGCAGATGCTCGTCTCTGGCCTCATCGGCAGCGAAGACCAGCAAAAAACGGTGGGTGCTAGAGCGAAAATTTATGGTGAAACGTGGTACCGTTCTGAAGTTTCTGTCCCTCTTCGAACATCTTTTGATGTCTTTACGGGTAAAATGAAGACAAAGCACAAGCTCTCCGCATTTGGAGGTTCAATGCCATTTTGGGGCATTTCCTTTAAAAAGGATGATTTTAAGCAGCCAAAAACAGAAACAGAAGTTCACCCACTACATTTCTTAAACTTCCAGCTCCCATTTTCCTATGAAAAAGAAATGACACGCGAAAGTGAAAAAATAAATCGGACATACACAAATAAAGAAGCGGTTCAAGCAGGGATTAAAATGGGTAAAAAAGAATTAGAAGAGAAGCTAGGTCAAACAGGAGAGGTGAAAAGTGAAAAAGTTTTGCACGAGACAACAGGGAATGGTAAAGTTAAGTTAATCATCCTTTACCAAGTAATAGAAGATATTGTTCAACCAACACCTATTGTTCAGGGAGACTAGAGAATGACAGAACATTTACTTGAAATTCAACAAAAATTAGATAGCCCAAACGAAGCGATTGCTTTATTTGGAAATCAAGATGCTTATCTGAAACTGATGGAAAACGAGCTGAATGTCTCCATTATTACGCGCGGAGAAAAAGTGTATGTTTCTGGTCAGGAAGCATCAAGAGAAACAGCGAGCCGTCTGATTACATCTCTCTTACATCTCATCCGAAAAGGAATTGAGATTTCTGAACGGGATGTCGTCTATGCCATTAAAATGGCGCAAAAAGACAAGCTCAATTATTTTGAAAATATGTATGAAGATGAAATTACGAAAAATGCTAAAGGGAAGTCAATCAGGGTAAAAACCATTGGCCAGCGGGAATATGCTGCGGCGATGAAAAAAGATGACCTGGTCTTTGGAATTGGACCAGCTGGAACAGGGAAGACGTATTTGGCAGTCGTCAACGCGGTACATGCACTGAAAAATGGACATGTGAAACGGATTATCCTGACAAGACCAGCTGTTGAAGCAGGAGAGAGTCTTGGCTTTTTACCAGGTGATCTAAAGGAAAAAGTAGATCCTTATTTAAGACCACTATATGATGCCTTGCATGATGTGCTTGGCAGTGATCATACGGAACGTTTAATCGAGCGCGGCGTGATTGAAATAGCGCCTCTTGCCTACATGAGAGGGCGGACACTCGATGATGCATTTGTTATTTTAGATGAAGCGCAGAATACAACGCCTGCCCAAATGAAAATGTTTTTGACGAGACTTGGGTTTGGCTCTAAAATGGTCATTACAGGAGATATTACACAGATTGATCTGCCGAAAGGCATGCAGTCTGGTCTTGCAGCTGCAAAGGACATGCTTGCAGAGATCAAGGGCATTTCATTTATTGAGTTAGACCAGACAGATGTGGTCAGACACCCGCTTGTGGCGAAGATCATCGGAGCATACGAAAAGCAAAAATGAACTTAGTGACCCGATCGTCTTCATCGGGTCATTTTGTTTCGATCGTGGTTAAAAGTAAAAAAGGAGGTACTTTCCTTGAGAAAGAATCAGAAAGACAGTCAGCGCAAAAGACTACTGTCTAAAAAAGAACCTCAGAAAATGGAGCGCTCACGTTATTTAAATGTTTTGCTATACGCAGGTTTAGCAGCCATTCTATTCGTGGTGCTCTTCTTCCATGTAAAGCCTGAATCGCTCGACTTAGATTTATTTTCAGTGAGCGAACAGACCATCTATTCTCCATCAACCGTCGATGATCAAGAAGCGACAGAAGAAAAGAAGCAAGAAGCAACAGATCAAGTAGAGGATCAATATACACTCAAAAAAGCGTATTCTGACAATCGTGTTGACCTCATCTCCTCCCTTTTTGAAGCCATTAAAGAAGAGAAGAAAGCAGCTGATGAAAAAGAGAATCCGCCATCAGATAAAGAAATGGTCAAGCGTGTCAAAGAAAAACTCACATCAGATATGCAGGAGGCTGTTTCAGACCAATCCATCAAAGCACTGCTTCAGGCAAGTGACGAAAATCTCTCTTTTACTAAGGATTCCATCATCACAGTGGTGAATTCACTGATGAGTAAAGAAATCACAGCAGCGAAATTACAAGATGAGAAAAAACAAGTGAAAACAGAGCTTGAAAATAATTCAATTCCATCAAAATACTTAAATGCAGCAAAAGAAATTGGTGAATTTGCGATCATTCCAAACTATGTATTTGATCCAGTGGCTACAGAGAAGAAAAGACAAGAAGCCGCTGATAATATTCAGCCGGTTCAGATTAAGCAAGGGCAAATTTTAGTCGAAGAAGGAGAACTTATCGACCGGGAAGTGTATCGTAAATTAGAACTGACAGGCCTCTTAAACAGCTCCAATTTGATTAAGCCTGTAAGCGGTCTTATGATATTGATTGGTCTGTTTTTAGCAGCGATTATTCATTCACTTGAAACGAGGAAAAAATCGCTTGTTCATAAGAATAAGTCGTTGCTGCTCTACTCGCTTATTTTCACCATTATTTTAGTCATCATGGAAGTATTCAGTCTCTTCCAGGAAACGAAGTATACGACGATAGGTTATGTGGTACCAGTGGCACTTGGCACGATGCTGATCAAGCTGCTTATCAATGAGCGGCTAGCGATCTTCTCTGGCCTTGTATTTGCTCTTTGCGGCAGTATGATGTTTAATCAAGGAGTAACCGGCGTCTTTAACTATGTGATCTGTGCTTATTACCTTGTGAACGGGATGGCGGGCATTTTATTTTTGAGAAAGCATAATGCACGTTCAAAAATATTGCAGGCAGGGCTTTGGGTCGCTTTAATGAATGTCCTTGTGGTTCTATCCATTACGCTGATCCAAAACTCCTCACCATCAGGGCTTGAAATCGGTGTGAACCTCATGATGGCGTTTGTGTCAGGGTTTGCATCATCTATTTTGGTCATTGGGTTAATGCCTGTGTTTGAGAGTATGTTCGGCATCCTTTCAACAATGAAGCTGATTGAATTATCAAACCCAAATCATCCGCTGCTCAAAAAGATTTTAACAGAGACACCAGGTACATATCATCATAGTGTCATGGTGGCAAATTTAGCGGATGCTGCATGTGAAGCAGTTGGTGCAAACGGTCTTTTAGCAAGGGTTGGCGCTTATTATCATGACATTGGGAAAACGAAAAGACCGCAATACTTTATCGAAAACCAAATGAACATTGATAATCCGCATGACAAGCTTTCTCCTCAGCTAAGTAAAAATATCATTATTGCCCATACGACAGATGGAGCTGATATGCTGAGAGAAAAGAAGTTTCCTGAAGAGCTTGTCGATATTGCAGAACAGCATCACGGGAAGTCACTGTTAAAGTTCTTTTACTATAAGGCAAAAGAGCGTGATGATCAGGTGACAGAGGAAGAATTCCGTTATCCTGGTCCAAAACCGCAATCAAAAGAAGCGGCAATTATTTCTGTAGCGGACAGCGTTGAAGCGGCAGTACGATCGATGCATAATCCAAATCCAGAGCGAATCGAAAAGCTCGTCAAAGGCATTATTTCAGATAAAATGCAGGATGGGCAATTTAGTGAATGTGATCTGACATTTAAAGAATTAAATATTATTGGTCAAACGATTTGTACAACATTAAAGGGGATTTTTCATTCTCGGATTGAATATCCAGATGCCCCGAAGCAGAAGGTGAAGTAAATGACATTGTTAATCGATTTAATAGATGAAACAGGACAAGTATCAAAAGAGCAGCTTGAAGAAGTGGAAAAGCTTCTTCAGTTCGCTGCAGATGCCCTTGAGGTCAAAGATCAAGCGGAGGTATCAGTGACGATCGTCTCGAATGAAGAGATTCATCAAATCAATAAAGAATACCGCGGGAAAGACGCACCAACGGATGTCATCTCCTTTGCACTTGAGGAAGAAGGAGAAGGGGAAATTGAAATCATTGGTGCTGATGATATTCCGCCTGTACTCGGCGACATCATCATTAGTGTGGACCGTACGAAAGAGCAGGCAGAGGAATATGGACATTCCTTTATGAGAGAGCTTGGATTCCTCACCATTCATGGGTTCCTTCATTTGCTCGGGTTTGATCATATGACAGAAGAAGATGAAAAAGAAATGTTCGCCAAACAGACAAAGATCTTGGATGATTATGGCCTTTCAAGATCTTCGTAAGAAAAGAAGGCCGCTTGCCCGTTTTTTTCGGAGTTTTTATTATGCATTTAGAGGAATATGGCGAACTTTCTTGAATGAACGGAATTTTCGATTTCACACAGTCGCAGCCATCATCGTGGTGATCTGCGGCTTTTGGTTTCACATTGAACCATACGAATGGATGATCGTTTTGCTTTTATGCGGGGGGATGTTTGCGCTTGAACTTGTCAATACAGCCATTGAACATACAGTGGACCTGATGACAGAAGATAAGCACCCTCTTGCAGAGAGAGCGAAGGACGCTGCAGCAGGCGCTGTTTGCGTTTACGCCGCGATTTCGGTTATGATTGGGGTGATCATCTTCTTACCGAAGATCATGCAATAGAACAATATTACTATTTATTAACATTTTTAGAAATGGGCGTGAAAATGTCACGTGAATTATGTAAAATATAAATGTGACAGTGGGTCCATTTCTTCTGAAAGTGGGAACTAGGAATGAACAAACAAGAGTTGATTTCAGAAGCAGTTAAAGCAAGAGATTTTGCATATGTACCCTATTCAAAATTCAAAGTCGGTGCAGCATTATTGTCGAATGATGGAAAAGTGTATGGCGGCTGCAACATTGAAAATGCAGCATATGGCATGTGTAATTGTGCGGAAAGAACAGCACTTTTTAAAGCCTATTCAGAAGGCATCACATCGTTTCAAATGCTAGCGGTAGTGGCTGATACAGACCGGCCTGTTTCGCCGTGCGGCGCATGCAGACAGGTCATTTCAGAGCTGTGTGCACCTGATATGCCAGTGATTCTAACGAACTTAAAAGGACATATATACGAAACAACAGTAAACGAACTATTGCCAGGCGCATTTTCACCGGAGGATTTAAATGACTAACGAAAGCTTCAAATCAGGATTTGTATCAATTATTGGAAGACCAAATGTAGGAAAATCAACCTTTCTTAATCGTGTGATTGGACAAAAGATCGCCATCATGAGTGATAAGCCCCAAACGACACGAAACAAAGTGCAAGGTGTCTTGACAACAAACACGTCACAAACGATCTTTATCGATACACCAGGGATTCATAAACCTAAGCATAAGCTTGGTGACTTTATGATGAGAGTGGCTACAAATACACTGAAGGAAGTCGACCTGATCTTGTTTATGATCAATGCACAGGAAGGCTATGGCAAGGGTGATGAATTCATCATTGAACGACTCAAGCAAACATCTACACCGGTATTCCTAGTCGTCAATAAAATCGACCAAATTCACCCAGATGAGCTGTTCCTTTTAATTGATGAATACCGCACACGTTATCCATTTAAGGAAATTGTGCCAATTTCAGCTCTTGAAGGAAACAACATTGACACGCTTCTTCAGCAGATTGAAGGTTATCTTCCTGAGGGCCCTCAATTTTATCCGGCAGATCAAGTAACAGATCATCCAGAGCGGTTTATTATTTCTGAATTAATTCGTGAAAAAGTGCTGCATTTAACGAGAGAAGAGATCCCGCACAGTATTGCAGTTGCGATCGAATCCATTAAGCCAGATGAAAATGGCAAGATCCATGTTGCGGCGACCATTGTCGTAGAACGTGATTCACAAAAAGGGATCGTCATTGGTAAACGAGGCAGCTTATTAAAAGAAGTGGGACAAAAAGCGCGCAGAGATATTGAAGCACTTCTCGGTTCAAAAGTGTATCTGGAGCTTTGGGTAAAGGTTCAGAAGGACTGGCGTAATAAATCCACTCACCTTCGTGACTTCGGATTTAGAGAAGACGAATATTAAAAAATCGCTGCTGTTGTCATAAAATTTGACAATGGTGCGGTTCGATTAGTAAAAATTGTTTATCATGAAATGGAGGTAGCTTGGTCAAGATAAAATTAATATGTTGGATGTAGCGTTGCTGCTTCTAATAAAGAAAGGTGGGGTTTTTATGTTGAATTTTACATGGAACGTATTTTCACAAACAGGAAGCGTTGACACGTATCTGCTTTTCAAAGAGTTAGAAAAGGAGAACCTGGAAAGACCCGATGTACTTGAAGAAGAGATAGCACGATTTGATTTTCCAATCTTATAATTCTTGACCCCCTCCAATGCTCGGAGTGTAGACAAATGCTCATTAAAAGTGAAGGAATCGTCCTTAGAACAACAGATTATGGCGAAACAAACAAAATTGTCACGCTGCTCACTAGAGAACATGGGAAAATTGGCGTGATGGCAAGAGGTGCAAAAAAATCAAACAGCCGCCTGTCAGCCATAAGCCAGCCGTTTTTATACGGAACCTTTCTGATCCAATCATCAACAGGACTTGGAACGCTCCAGCAAGGCGAAATGATTGAAAGTATGCGAACCATTCGGGAGGATTTATTTTTGACCGCATATGCCGCATATATGACAGAGTTACTCGATAAAGGCACAGAAGAAAAAAAGCCAAACCCTTATTTGTTTGAGCTCCTGCTTCAATCTCTGCGTCATCTGAATGAAGGCACAGATGCTGATATTATCTTATTTATCGTAGAGGTCAAAATGTTATCAGTAATGGGAATGAAGCCTGAACTTGATCAATGTGTCCATTGTGGTCAAAAAGAAGGGCAGTTTCATTTCTCTATTAGAGATAACGGCTTCATTTGCCAAAATTGCTTTTCTAAAGATCCTTATAAACTGCCCTTATCTCCAGCAGCTGCAAGGCTGCTCCGTTTATTTCATTATTTTGATTTATCAAGGCTCGGTCAGGTTGATGTGAAACCGCAGACGAAACAAGAAATTCGTCAAGTGCTCGATCACTACTATGAAGAGTATTCAGGCCTTTATTTGAAATCAAAAAAATTCATGAATCAGATGGAATCCATGAAAAAGCTAATGGGCGGGGAAAACAAAAGTTGACATCTCCCATGACTTTTTGTAAGATCATCTAAGATAAAATATGTTGCATTGACAGAAAGAAGTACTTACGCAGAATTCATTAAAAGCGACCTTAGGGCGGTGTGAGCTAAGGATGGAGGCGTAACGAAAGGCATTCTTGAGCAACGTAAAACAAAGCGGCTGGATGCTACGACACCAGCAAATAGGGTGGAACCGCGGGAAAAACTCTCGTCCCTATGTTTGCAAGGAGCCTTGCGAGCATAGAGACGGGAGTTTTTGTGTTCTTTTGCGGGGTTCTCATCCCCACCCGCCATATCATAGCGGATGGTGTAGAAAAGATGGAGGTGCGATCATTGAATATTCAAGACATGATTTTGACGCTGCAAAAGCATTGGTCAAATGAAGGCTGCGTATTAATGCAGGCGTATGACACAGAAAAAGGTGCCGGAACGATGAGTCCATACACGTTCCTGCGAAGCATTGGCCCAGAGCCGTGGAAGGTAGCATATGTAGAGCCTTCAAGACGCCCGGCTGATGGCAGATATGGAGAAAACCCAAATAGATTGTATCAGCATCATCAATTTCAAGTGATCATTAAGCCGTCACCTGACAATATTCAAGAACTGTATCTTGAATCATTGAAAGCACTTGGTATTGACCCGCTGAAACATGATATTCGTTTTGTGGAAGACAACTGGGAAAACCCATCTCTAGGCTGTGCAGGACTTGGCTGGGAAGTATGGCTTGATGGGATGGAAATTACACAATTCACGTATTTCCAGCAAGTCGGCGGCTTAGAATGTAAGCCTGTTTCCGTTGAAATCACATACGGTATTGAACGTCTTGCTTCCTACATCCAGGACAAAGAAAATGTCTTCGATCTTGAATGGACAGACGGATTTACGGTCAGAGATTTATTCTTAATGGCTGAATATGAGCACTCTGTTTATACATTTGAAACATCTAATACTGACATGCTGTTTGAGTTATTTACGACCTATGAGAAGGAAGCGCATAGCCAAATGGACAAAGGGCTTGTTCACCCAGCATACGATTATGTGCTCAAATGCTCTCATACGTTTAACCTGCTCGATGCAAAAGGCGCGATTTCTGTTACCGAGCGAACTGGCTATATCGGAAGAGTGCGCCAGTTAGCCAGAAAAGTAGCCAAAACATATTATGAAGAACGAGAAAAATTGGGATTCCCTATGCTAAAAGAGGAGGCGGCTTCTCATGAATAAACAAGATGTATTACTCGAAATTGGCTTAGAAGAGATGCCGGCTCGTTTCATGCCGGAAAGCACAAAGCAGCTAGGTGAGAAAGTAAAAGCATGGTTTGAAACGCAAAATATTTCATTTGAAGATGTTGCTTTATTCAACTCACCAAGACGTCTTGCTGTACTCGTGAAAGGTGTCGCAGAAAAACAAGAAGACATCAAAGAAGAAGCAAAAGGTCCGGCTAAAAAGATTGCGCAAGATGCTGAAGGCAATTGGACAAAAGCAGCAGAAGGCTTTGCCCGCGGACAAGGTGCCTCAACAGCTGATCTCTATTTTAAAGAGATCAAAGGAGTGGACTACGTTCATGTCCAAAAGTTTCAAGAAGGAAAGCAAGTCAAAGACCTTCTGCCAGCGTTAGGTGAGATTGCTGCCTCATTAAGTTTTCCAAAGAACATGAGATGGGGAAGCAAAGATTTACGCTATATCCGTCCGATTAAATGGATTGTTTGTTTATTTGGAGAGGAGATTGTACCTGTTGAAATTGCCGGGGTGAAAAGCGGCCGTGAGACAAGAGGACACCGTTTCCTTGGTAGGGGAGCCACCATCGACTCGCCTGCTTCTTATGAGCAAACATTGCGCGATCAATTTGTCATTGCAGATTCAGATAAAAGAAAACAATCCATTACTGAGCAGCTAAATGCTCTATCTTCAGAAAAAGGCTGGGTCATTCCTGTTGATCCTGAGCTTCTAGAAGAAGTCAACGATCTTGTAGAATACCCAACGGTACTATCTGGTTCCTTTGAAGAAGAATTCCTTGCATTGCCGGAAGAAGTATTAGTGACCACAATGAAAGAGCATCAGCGCTACTTCCCTGTGAAAAATGAGCAAGGGGAATTATTGCCGCACTTTATTACGGTCAGAAATGGAAACAGTGAGGCGCTTGAAAATGTCGCAAGAGGGAACGAAAAAGTACTTCGTGCACGTTTATCAGATGCTGCATTCTTCTATAAAGAAGACGAAAAACTAGTCATTGATGACAATATTAAGAAGCTTGATAAAGTTGTATTCCATGAGAAACTTGGCACAATTGGCGACAAGCTAAAGAGAGTGACAGACATTGCGACCCGCCTAGCAGCGCATGTCGATGCAGATGACGAAACGACAAAACGAGTGGCAAGAGCAGCAAGTATTTCGAAGTTTGATCTTGTGACTCAAATGGTCTATGAATTCCCAGAATTACAAGGAATCATGGGCGAGAAATATGCAAAAGCACTTGGCGAACATGAAGAAGTGGCAAAGAGCATCAACGAGCACTATATGCCGCGCTTTGCCGGTGATGAGGCGCCCTCCACTTTGATTGGTGCGATTGTGGCAGTAGCAGATAAGCTGGATTCTATTTGTTCCTTCTTCTCAATTGATGTCATTCCAACAGGCTCTCAAGACCCTTATGGACTGAGAAGACAAGCGAGCGGTATCGTTCAAATCCTGCTCGATCGTCATTGGAATATTTCATTTAAAGAGCTTTTGGCACTTGCTCAAGTAGAAGCAGAACATGAAGCTGCTCTGATTGAATTTTTGACACACCGTTTAAAATATGTCCTCCAAGCAGAGCATATCCGTCATGATGTTGTCGATGCAGTGCTGGATGTTGAAAATATTGAACCTTATGCAGTCGTGAAAAAAGCAGCTGTTCTTGAAGAGAGCGTGAAACAAGAAAGCTTCAAAGAAACGGCAGAAGCATTAGGACGCGTCATTTCAATCAGTAAAAAAGGGGAAGATGCAGAGATTCAGCCTGAGCTGTTTGAAAATGAGCATGAGCAAAAGCTATATGAGGCGTATCAACAAGTAGAGACAGCTGTCAAGGAACATGTAGCAGCAGGGCAATACAGCGCAGCACTTGAGGCGCTAGATACGTTAAAAACACCGATTGTTCATTATTTCGATCACACAATGGTACATGCGGATGATGAAAAGCTGAAGCGAAATCGTTTGGCGCAAATGGTCAAACTAGCCAAAGTCATTCAATCATTTGCGAATATGAACAATTTAATTGTAAAATAAATACCTAAGAACGGTTGCCTTTTTCGAAGGGCAATCGTTTTTTACTCATTTAATTCACGGTTTTTGAGTGGATTTTTGTTTCATTCGGACAAAGATGCGCTATAATATGATGAGTTATGAAAATGATATACATAAAGTAAAGATTCGCTCTCTCTATTTAAAGGTGGTGAGTACAATCGAGTTAAATAAACGGCAAGAGCAGATTTTACAGATTGTCAAAGAGAATGGTCCGATCACTGGAGAGCATATCGCCGATCGGCTGAACTTAACTAGGGCGACCCTCAGACCGGATTTAGCCATATTAACGATGTCAGGCTTTTTAGAAGCAAGACCAAGGGTCGGCTACTTTTTCACAGGAAAAACAGGCACGCAGCTTCTAGCAGATAAGCTGAAAAAACTTCAAGTAAAAGATTTTCAATCCATTCCAGTGGTGATACATGAGAATGTTTCAGTTTATGATGCGATTTGTACGATGTTTTTAGAGGATGTGGGCACATTATTCGTTGTGGATGATCACTCTATTTTAACAGGCGTGTTGTCAAGGAAAGACCTCCTTCGCGCAAGTATTGGAAAACAGGAGCTTCCATCTATCCCTGTCCATATTATTATGACAAGAATGCCGAACATCACCGTTTGCCGCAAGGAAGATTTCATTATGGATGTGGCGAAGCACTTGATTGAAAAGCAGATAGATGCACTTCCTGTTATAAAAGATACGGATAAAGGCTTTGAAGTGGTCGGCAGAATTACGAAAACAAACATGACGAAAATACTTGTTAGCTTATCGGAGAATGAAATAATCTAATTAAAGAAGACTGCGAGGGGATGTTATGAGTAATCGCGTAATTTTTGTGGTATCAGATTCAGTAGGAGAAACGGCAGAGCTCGTGGTCAAAGCGGCACTTAGCCAATTTGATGGCGGTTCATCAGACCATTCAAATATTAGAAGAATTCCGTATGTAGAGGATGTCGGTACGATTAAAGAAGTCATTTCACTGGCGAAAGCAGATAACGGAATCGTCTGCTTTACTCTTGTTGTGCCAGAAATGCGCCAATTCTTAATTGAAGAGGCAGAAGCAAACGGAGTCGTTTATTATGACATCATCGGACCACTCATCGATAAAATGGAGACTGCTTATGGAAATGAAGCGAAACATGAGCCGGGGCGTGTACGTCAATTAGATGAGGACTATTTTAAAAAGGTTGAAGCCATTGAGTTCGCAGTGAAGTATGATGACGGCAGAGACCCAAGAGGCATTCTAAAGGCTGATATTGTGCTCATCGGTGTATCACGCACATCTAAGACACCACTATCTCAATACTTGGCGCATAAACGGCTGAAGGTAGCAAACGTTCCAATTGTTCCTGAAGTAGATCCGCCAGAGGAGTTATTTTCAGTTGATCCAAAAAAATGCATCGGTCTAAAAATCAGTCCAGACAAACTAAATCATATTCGTAAAGAGCGTTTGAAATCTCTAGGTTTAAATGATCGCGCAATTTATGCGAACATTGAGCGGATTAAAGAAGAACTAGAGTATTTTGAAAAAGTGGTGGACCGCATTAACTGTCAAGTCGTTGATGTATCGAATAAAGCAGTTGAGGAAACGGCAAATGTCATTCATCAAATGCTGACCAAAAGAGGTTCCGAATAAACTCAGGATGCTCCTCCTGGGTTTTTCCTATGGTGGGAAACGGGTAAACAAAAACAATGGCATATTTGCTGCATTTGTATTATAATAAAAAATTGTGATAAAATGATTGATTTTAGGTTTAAGTTAAGTCAAGAACGAATAAACTAATATTGGCAGAAGTCAAGTGATTCTGAACATAACTTTTCGACAAAATGAGTTTTACTGTTGTTTGCTATATGGGGGGAAAGTATGGTCTTTTTGCTTCTCTAAAGCAGGAATAAGGTGGAGGGATGGAGAATTAGTCACCTGAATGAACATAAACAAGAGAGGACGATTTATGTCGATGCAGATGCTTGTCCTGTAAAAGACGAAATCCTTTCTGTCGCATCTCAATTTCAAGTACCTGTGACGTTCATTGCTTCATATGAGCATTTTCAAACCAAAAGATCTCCACTTGAAGATTGGCGGTTTGTAGATACACATAAGGAAGCAGCGGATTTAGTCATTGCGAACTCAGCTGCCGCGCATGATATTGTCGTCACCCAAGACATTGGTCTTGCCTCCTTACTGCTTCCAAGACAGATCATTGTACTGTCTGAAAGAGGACGGATGTACACAAACGAAACAATTGATTTTGATTTGGAACGCAGACATGTTTCCAGTAAACAGCGAAGAAAAGGTGTATATGGAAAAGGTCCCAAAAAGCTTTTAGAAGAGGATAAAAAGCGATTTATTGCGCAGCTACAAAAAATCCTGTCGAATCATGAAGGATTTTTGAATTAAAAGGCGAATAATGTACGACGGAGTGTTATAGGATGAGCAAACGTATACCAGATGAACTTTTGGAGCAAATCCAAAAAAACGCAGACATTGTCGAAGTGATTGGAGAATACGTACAGCTTAGAAAGCAAGGTCGAAATTACTTCGGTCTTTGTCCATTCCATGGTGAAAATACTCCTTCATTCTCTGTTTCAGCAGATAAGCAAATCTTCCATTGTTTTGGCTGTGGTGCAGGAGGTAATGTATTTTCGTTCCTCAGACAAATGGAAGGCTACTCATTTATTGAAGCCGTTTCACATGTTGCTGATAAGTACCATATTGATTTGCCTGATCATGTAGCAAATGCTCAGGTCAGCTCCTCACAGCAAGAGGACACTGCAGATCATAAAATGATTGAAGCGCATGAGCTTCTTAAGAAATTTTACCACCATTTGCTGGTAAATACAAAGGAAGGTCAAAACGCACTCGATTATTTACGGGCGAGAGGCTTTACGGATGAAACAATTGCCAAGTTTGAGATCGGATATGCTCTTGACTCTTGGGATTTCGTGACCAAGTTTTTAGAAAAACGAGGGTTTGATCCTGTGATGATGGAGAAGGCTGGTCTTTTGATTCAACGTGAAAACGGAACAGGCTTTTTTGACCGCTTTAGGGATCGTGTGATGTTTCCCATTCATGATCATCATGGGACAGTCGTCGCTTTTTCCGGAAGATCGCTTGGTGATCAGCAGCCTAAGTATATGAATAGTCCTGAAACGCCACTTTTTCATAAAAGTAAGCTGCTTTATCACTTTCATGACGCGCGTATGCATATACGAAAACGCGAACGGGCGGTTCTTTTCGAAGGATTTGCTGACGTCATTTCAGCTGTCACATCAGGTGTCGGCGAAAGTGTTGCAACAATGGGTACGTCTCTAACAGAAGAGCACGTAAAACTTCTCAGACGTAACGTAGAAGAGATCATTCTTTGCTATGACTCTGACACGGCCGGTTATGAAGCCACCATGAAAGCATCAGATTTGCTTGGAAAAAGAGGATGTAAAGTTCGCGTTGCCATGATACCAGATGGACTTGATCCAGATGATTACATTCGTAAATATGGCGGCGAGAAATTTAGGAATGACATCATAGATGCAAGTGTGACATTAATGACTTTTAAGATGAACTTTTTCCGTAGGGGAAAGAATTTATCTGACGAAGGAGACCGGCTTACTTATATGAAGCAGGTACTCCGAGAAATTAGCCGGTTAAACGGTTCCTTGGAACAAGAGATTTACATGAAACAGCTTGCTGGAGAGTTCTCGATCTCACTTGATTCATTAAAAGAACAACTGGAGCTGTTTGAAAAACAGCAGCGGCAAGAAGCCAAAAGCACACAGGAAGAAAGCGGGCTTGAAAAACGGCGTGCACATCTGTCAACACAGGTAAGAAGAAAGCGTCTGCGGCCAGCATATGAAAATGCAGAGCGAATGCTGCTTGCTCATATGTTAAAAAGTGATGACGTGATCCGAAAAGTACTTGACAGAGTAGGTATTGAATTTAATATAGATTCTCACAGGGCGCTGGCCACGTACATTTATGCTTTGTATGAAGAAGGCAAAGAACCAACGCCGCAGCATCTGATGAACCGTATAGAAGATGATATTATCAATCAGCTTCTGACGGATATATTCATGATTCAAGTTGGAGACGAACTAAGTGAAGCTGAATTAAGTGATTATGTAAAAAAAGTGTTGAATCATCGGAATTTGTCAATGATAAAGGAAAAAGAACTAGAACGTGCAGAAGCGGAGAGGCAAAAAGATTTCTTCAAAGCGGCAACACTTGCAAAAGAAATTATTCAGTTGAACCGTTCGCTGAAGTAATACGTCTAATATTTATGACAAGACTTACGGCTGGCAATGAATCCTTTACGGGAGGAGCATAAGACCGCAAGCATCTTGCCTTCATCATTATTTATTTTATTCCTATTTGCTCATCTGTTTGATAAAGAGAGAAAAGCAGAGCGAAAGCAAATCGCAAGTTACTTTAGAATTCGTTGCAAGCTTTGGAAGGAGGGATCCATAATGGCTGATAAACAAGCCCACGAAACCGAAACTGAATTAACCTTTGAACAGGTGAGAGATAAGCTCACTGAAACGGGTAAAAAACGGGGCGTTTTAACATACGAAGAAATTGCAGAGCGTATGTCTAGCTTTGAAATTGAATCAGACCAAATGGATGAATACTATGAATACTTAGGCGAACAGGGTGTAGAGCTCATCAGTGAAAACGAAGAGACAGAAGACCCAAATGTTCAGCAGCTGGCTAAAGCAGAAGAGGAATTTGACCTGAATGATTTAAGCGTACCACCAGGTGTCAAAATTAATGATCCTGTTCGTATGTATTTAAAAGAAATCGGACGCGTCAATTTGTTATCTGCTAAAGAAGAAATTACGTATGCTCAAAAGATCGAAGAAGGCGATGAGGAATCAAAAAGAAGATTAGCGGAAGCAAACCTTCGTCTCGTTGTCAGCATCGCGAAACGCTACGTCGGTCGTGGTATGCTGTTCCTTGACTTGATTCAAGAAGGAAACATGGGTCTTATGAAGGCAGTTGAGAAGTTTGATTACCGCAAAGGATACAAATTCTCAACATATGCAACCTGGTGGATTAGACAGGCGATCACGCGTGCGATTGCCGATCAGGCCAGAACAATCAGGATCCCGGTTCATATGGTGGAAACCATTAATAAATTGATCCGTGTTCAAAGACAGCTTCTGCAAGACCTAGGCAGAGAACCAACGCCAGAGGAAATTGCTGAAGACATGGATTTAACTCCAGAAAAGGTAAGAGAAATTCTTAAAATTGCGCAAGAGCCTGTATCTTTAGAAACACCTATTGGTGAAGAAGATGACTCGCATCTTGGTGATTTTATTGAAGACCAAGAGGCGACATCTCCATCTGACCATGCTGCATACGAATTGTTAAAAGAGCAGCTTGAAGATGTATTAGACACGCTAACGGACCGTGAAGAAAATGTACTGAGACTACGCTTCGGACTAGATGACGGAAGAACACGTACGTTAGAAGAGGTTGGAAAGGTGTTCGGCGTCACAAGAGAGCGTATCCGCCAAATTGAAGCGAAAGCTCTGCGTAAATTAAGACACCCAAGCAGAAGTAAACGATTAAAAGACTTCTTAGAGTAGAAACTGGACGGATCTTGAAAGAGATCCGTTCTTTCTTCATCAAAAATGAAAACGCTTTTTTCAATCTGATTATATTTTACTGAATAACAAATGAATTTGCAACGTTCTTAGAGAAAAGATGTATAAAAAATACATCAAAATGTGCTGAAGGCTTCATTTCTCATCTTGCATCATTTTTGTCTAATCTGTGAACTTGACCAAAGTTTTGTATCATAATTCGTTTACTTTTTGTAAAATTAAAGTAGAATTAGAATTGTTTGCATAGTCTCAAAGGGGTTTTCACAAAGGGGAGGATGAAAGAAATGAAACGGAATCCACTTATACCATTCTTATTGATTGCCATTTTAGGTATTGGACTCACTTTTTTCTTATCAATGAAGGGGTTGAAAGATGAAGACAAAATCGCCTCTGGAGGCGAGGAGCAAAAACAAGAAGAGACAGCGAATGCGACGCCGGAAGAATTGTATAAGCAAAACTGTCTGAGCTGTCACGGGGAAAACTATGAAGGCGGCGCAGGTCCTGCATTAAAAGGCGTTGGAGACAAGCTTGAAGTGGCAGACATCAAGAAGAAAATTCAAGAAGGCGGCAACGGGATGCCAGGCGGGCTGATCCCGAATGAAAAGCTCGATGAAATGTCGGAATGGGTATCCAAAATTAAATAATGTTACGCAAAAAGCTCTTTTTCATCAGAAGAGCTTTTTTCATTTGAAAACGACTTTTAAAAAGTCCATAATTTATATAAGATAGACAAGTATGAACATTAAAGAAAAGTAGTGATACGTATGAATGAAATGAATTTATCAAAACGATTAAAAAGAGTCGCAGACTTTTTACCGCATGAGGCCGTCTTTGCTGATATCGGCTCAGATCATGCCTATTTGCCATGCTATGCGATCCTGCATCAAAAAGCAGTAAAAGCCATTGCTGGTGAAATTACTGAGGGACCGCTTCAATCGGCGAAGCAGCAAGTACATAGACTTGAATTAGATGACCAGATCTCGGTCAGAAAAGGCAATGGCCTTGAAGTTATTGAAAAGGGCGAAGTGAATGCTATCACGATTGCAGGTATGGGCGGAGCACTCATCGCAAGCATTTTAAATGATGGCAAGCATAAGCTCGCAGGCCATGAGAGGCTCATTCTTCAGCCAAATATCCATGCTCACCACATTCGTTTATGGCTCTATCAAGAGGGGTATGAATTGATGGATGAAGTCATTTTAGAAGAGGATGGCAAAATATACGAAATCATGATCGCAGAAAAAGGCGACAAAGATAAAGCCTATGAAGGGATGTCGATTGAAACAGGCATGCTAGTTGGTCCGTTTCTTGCGAAAGAGCAAAACGACGTCTTCCGGCGCAAGTGGATGCAAGAGCTTCAGCATATGGAGAAAATAGAAAGTCAAATTCAGCAGGCAGCGCGGGCAGAAGAGAATAAGGAGCGCCTTGAAGAGCTGCATGTAAAAATAAAGATTCTAAAGGAGGTTTTGACTGTTGGCTAAAACAGTAAACGGACATGAAATCATCCAATTATTTGAACAATTTTCACCAAAGGCATATGCCGTAGAAGGTGACAAAATCGGTCTCCAGATTGGGACGTTAAATAAAAAGGTAAACAATGTCATGATCACCTTGGATGTATTAGAGAATGTGGTAGATGAGGCGATCGAAAGAAATGTGGATCTCATTATTGCTCACCATCCACCGATCTTCCGTCCGTTAAAACATGTAGCGACAGATCAGCCAGCTGGACGGATCATTGAGAAATGCATCAAACATGATATTGCGGTATATGTGGCACATACGAATTTAGATGTGGCTGATGGAGGAGTCAATGACTTGCTTGCGGAGGCTTTAGAGCTTGAAGAAACAAGTGTGTTAGTCCCGACATATGAAGATCAAATCAAACAGCTTGCCCTGTATGTCCCGCAGGAATTTGAAGAAGCCATCCGTACAGCTTTAGGAAATGCAGGCGCTGGCCATATTGGCAACTACAGCCATTGCGCGTTTTCAAATGAGGGGACAGGCAGCTTTTTGCCATCAGAAGATGCGGATCCGTTCATTGGTGAGAGCGGTCAATTGGAATTTGTCAAAGAAGTGCGGATTGAAACCATTTTCCCGGCAAGTATAGAAAAACAAGTGATTCGTGAAATGATCAAAGCACATCCTTATGAAGAAGTCGCTTATAGTGTACACACGACAGATCTTCCTCCTATTCAAAAAGGCCTTGGCCGTATAGGGGAGCTAAGAGAGCCTATGACCCTTGGAGATTTTACACGATTTGTGAAGACAAAGCTGGATGTAAATGGTGCTCGCTTTGTAGGTGATCAGGACGCTGTTGTGAAAAAAGTGGCTGTGCTTGGCGGAGACGGAAATAAATACATTCATCAAGCGAAAAGAATGGGTGCTGATGTGTATGTGACAGGGGATCTTTATTTCCATGTCGCCCATGATGCCATGATGCTCGGGCTGAACGTAGTGGACCCAGGGCATTATGCAGAAAAGATTATGAAAGAGGGCGTAAAGGCGAAGCTTCAATCGCTATGTTCAGATAAAAAGTATGATGTACAGCTCTTTGTTTCTGAATCGAACACAAACCCATTTCAATTTATGTAAACAAAAAAACGTCAGAGCTGCTATGCTCTGACGTTTTCTTTATTTCTTTGTTTTCACGCGCGGTAGTATTTTCGAAAGAGGAACCGACCGTTCAATCTTCCAAGTTGCTTCATCATCCGGCTCGTAGTTTTCTAAGAAACGTATGACTTCCTTTGTAATAGGTGTTGGTGTTGAAGCACCAGCAGTAACGGCAACGGTATTTACGCCTTGCAGCCACTCCAGCTTGAGCTCACTTAGGTCACCAATACGGTAAGCCTGCGTTCCAGCAATCTCCATGGACACTTGTGCCAGACGGTTGGAGTTATTACTTTTTGGATCGCCGACAACAATGGTAAGATCAGCTTGGCCAGCTTGCTCGGAAACAGCTTCCTGACGTACCTGTGTCGCAAGACAAATTTCTTGATGGTACTCGACGTGAGGGTATTTCTCTTTAATCAGCTCCATTAGATCGTGAACATCCCACTGAGACATCGTCGTCTGATTGGTGATGAGCAGTTTATCTGATGTTAAATCGAGCGCCTCAATGTCGGCTTCTGTTTCGACAAGATGCACCTTGTCAGGAGCTACTCCGACAGCTCCCTCTGGCTCAGGATGACCCTTTTTCCCAATATAAATAATGTCATATCCATCGGCTGTTTTCTCTGAAATGAGTTCATGTGTTTTCGTTACATCGGGACAGGTTGCATCAATGGTGATAAGGCCTTTTTCTTCTGCAATTTGACGAACCTCAGGTGAAACGCCGTGAGCGGTGAAAATGACTGTTCCGCTTTCAACCTGCTTTAAAATGTCCATGCGGTTTGGTCCGTCCAGTGTGTAGATCCCATCTTCTTCGAAGGCATCTGTCACGTGCTTGTTGTGCACAATCATACCTAATATATAAATTGGGCGTGGCAAGTTTTTATCAAGTGCGGCATTTTTAGCAATGACCATTGCATCCACAACGCCATAGCAATAGCCACGCGGCGAAATTTTAATTACATTCATTTATTCGTCCTCCTGTAGGGAAGTGCTTCTAGAGAAGAACAATATAAAAAGCCGTAAAAAACGGCTTTTTATCATTCTCTAGCTTCCATTATAGCCAAAGTAAGCGCATATATCAAAGATTGTTATACGCAGTGAACACTTCGCCGTTAAAAGATCACTAGACATATAGTTTTGGAACAGAACTGCCAGGTCTTTTTTTCGGTTTTGCTTCAGGAGCAGATGATGTGTGAGGAGCTGCTTTTTTGACCAGGATGTCCTCTGGTTCTTTGTTTTCTTCTATTTCATCATCTCGTGCTGCTTCTTCTTGCGGCACTTCTGTTTCCTCGCCGATCTCTTTAGGTTCTTCATCTTCGCCTGTTTCATCATCCGCACTGCCGAGCTGACTGTACAGCTTAATCATCGCAGGCAGATTTCTTACTAAAGGACCGTATTGCTGAATCATTGGCGTAAATTGCTGCGCCATACCGAGCACTTTTTGTACATTTCCTAACATGCTTGAGAGGGTCGCAGGATTTGTGAAGCTCTGGATTCCTTGTAATCCCGCACCACCTCCAGAGACCCCTGCTCCCCCTGCGCCAGGAAGAAATTTAGCGAGCATGCCTTTCATTCCTGTGCCGCCGCCTAGTGCACGGCTTTCGCCTCCTGGCATTCCGCCCATTCCGCGTATACCGCCTCCCTGTACAGACGGGGAGCGAGGTATCATTTGCTGAAATTGATTGCCTTGCCCTTGAAAAGGCTGTTCGATAGGAGGCTGCTGCCCTCTTTGAAAAATCCCGGGTTGTCCGCCATTTCCAAGATGCCGGCGTGAGGGACGGTGCGGCTGAAAATCGCCCATAGGCTTTTGCCCTAACATACTTGTACCTCCCTTACTGCATTCTCTTTCTCTTCATAGGTTATGCAAGGAAGCATCAATTGGTTTCCTGTAAGAAAAGCGGACATGGTTTTTTTGCTGAAAATCAGCTATAATGAGGAGATGAGCAAAAAGGCATTGCCTTAAGGAGTGAAAACATGAACGAAACAAAATTTACGACATATGAATTAAAGCCTTTTATTATAGATGCTATTCATGAACTGGGCTTTTATGAGCCAACTGATATTCAAAAAAGAATCATCCCTGCTGTGTTAAAAGGAGAAAGCGTGATTGGTCAATCACAAACAGGAACAGGAAAAACTCACGCGTACTTATTGCCGCTTATTCATTCAATTGATCCAAGCAAAGAGCAAGTACAAGTTGTGATTACTGCACCTACAAGAGAATTAGCCAATCAAATTTTCAAAGAAGCCCAAACGATTTTAAAGAATGCCTCTCCAGAAGAAGAGATGAAAGCAAAGCTTTACATTGGCGGAACGGACAAGCAGAAATCCATTCAAAAGCTAAAAACCCAGCCGCATTTGGTCGTCGGTACACCTGGACGTATTGCTGACCTCATTCATGAGCAGGCGCTGAATGTTTACAAAGCGACATCTCTTGTCATTGATGAAGCGGATTTAATGCTGGATATGGGATTTCTAGAAGATGTGGACCGTATTGGTTCACAAATGCCAGAACAGCTGCAAATGCTTGTGTTCTCAGCAACTATTCCAGAAAAACTAAAGCCGTTCCTGAAAAAATATATGGACAATCCAAAATATGCCCATGTTGAACCAAAACGAATTACAGCTGAAAACATTCAGCATATTTTAGTCCCATCTAAACAGCGTGACAAGCTAAAATTGCTTCATGAAATGGTGACGAATGTACAGCCTTATTTAGGCATCATTTTTGCCAATACAAAAACAACCGTTGATGAAATCGCATCATTCCTACAAGAAAAAGGAATGAAAGTTGGAGTGCTTCATGGCGGATTAACGCCGCGCGAACGTAAAAAAGTAATGAAACAAATTGATGATTTAGAGTTCACTTATATTGTGGCATCTGATCTTGCAGCCCGCGGAATTGATATTAAAGGCGTCAGCCACGTGATCAACTATGAACTTCCATCTGATCTTGATTTTTATGTTCACCGTGTTGGTAGAACAGCTCGAGCTGGTTCATCTGGAATTGCGATGACTATTTATGAGCTTGCTGATGAGGATGCACTCATTCAAATCGAGAAAATGGGCGTTGTGTTTGAAAACAAAACCATTGTTCATGGCGAATGGCGAGATGCAGATGACCGCTTGAAGCGTCAAAGACGTAAAAAAGCACCTAATGAAATTGAAGAAAAAGCAAAGCGTCTTGTGAGAAAACCGAAAGCCGTCAAACCTGGATATAAAAAGAAAATGACACGTGAGATGGACAAAATCAAGAGACAGGAACGTAGAAAGTCAAAGCGTAATGGAAAGTAGGGGGAAACATTGTTGAAGATTGGTTCACATGTATCCATGAGCGGAAAACATATGCTTCTTGCAGCGAGTCAAGAAGCTGCCTCTTATGGTTCGAATACGTTTATGATTTATACAGGTGCACCGCAAAATACGCGCCGCAAAAAAATTGAAGACCTCAATATTGAAGCTGGACAAGCGCATATGAAAGAGCATGGTATGACAGATATCGTCGTACATGCACCGTATATTATTAATATTGGGAACACCGTCAATCCAGCGACATTTGAGCTTGGCGTGGACTTCCTTCGCTCTGAGATTGAACGTACAGAAGCGCTAGGTGCAGGGCAGATTGTTCTCCACCCAGGTGCACATGTCGGAGCAGGACCAGAAGCAGGAATCCAAAAAATCATTGAAGGTTTAAACGAAGTCATCGTAAAAGGGCAAAAGGTTCAAATTGCACTTGAAACAATGGCAGGCAAAGGATCAGAGTGCGGAAGAAGCTTTGAAGAGCTTGCCCAAATTATCGACGGAGTGACACATAACGAAGCACTTTCTGTCTGCTTTGATACGTGTCACACACACGATGCTGGTTACCCGATTGTAACTGACTTTGATGGGGTGTTAGAAGAATTTGATCGAATCGTCGGTATTGACCGAATCAAGGTTCTTCATATTAATGACAGTAAAAACGTACAAGGCGCAAGAAAAGACCGACATGAAAATATCGGCTTTGGTGAAATTGGCTTCGATGCACTGAACTATATTGTGCATCACCCGCAACTTCAAGATGTGCCCAAAATCTTAGAAACGCCTTATGTAGGTGAAGATAAAAAGAACAAAAAACCACCTTACAAATTCGAAATTGAGATGCTGAAAGAAAAGCAATTTGACGAAGGCTTACTAGATAAAATTAAGGGTCAGTAAAAAAGCATACAACATCATGAGGTGCCGCTAAATGCGGCCCTTTTTTGCTTAACTTGTAAACTGATTAAACAGATCATTGACAGTCTGAGCTGTCTGTTTAGAAGTAATCGCTTCCACTTGCTTAAGAAGCCGGTTACGCTCTGCATCATTAAAAATATTAACGTTTTTCCCATTCATGAGTTTGGCCACCTCGGCAGCTTGGTTTGACGTTAAACTGACACCATACTGTTTCGCATACCTTAACAGATCATTTGCTGTGATCTGATTAAGCCGCTGCAGGACAATTTTTTGAATTAAAATCAATTCCATTCCTCCCCTCTGTAATAATGTATGGGCGAAAACGGAAAATGTGCAAAAAATTTTATTTTACCCTGTGAAATGCTAAAATAGTAAAGTGAATAAAATGATTATTGAAAATTTAACATGTGTAGAAGGGAGAACGTATGGCAAATAGTAAACAGCATAGAAAGGAATCAGTGCCTCATTTTATTTTGAGAATTTTCCTGATTCTAGTAGGAGCTGCATGCGCAGCAGTCAGCATTGAATTATTTTTAGTGCCAAACAATATTATTGATGGAGGCATCATCGGCATTTCGCTTATTTTGGATTATCTCTTTACAGATAACCCATTCATCAATTTTGCGACGATTGTTGTCATTTTAAATATTCCATTTATGATATCAGGATACAAACATATTGGGAAAACGTTTCTCATTTCCACTGTGATTGGGATTGTCAGCTTAGCCGTGATTGAATCTTCACTCCATCATGTAGAGGCATTTACAAATCAGCCGATCTTAGCCACTGTATTTGGCGGGCTATTACTTGGTTTTGGTGTTGGACTTGTCATCCGTAATGGAGGCTCAATGGATGGAACAGAGATCTTAGGAATTCTTCTGACGAAAAAAATTCCTTTCTCCGTCGGTGAGTTTGTCATGATCGTCAATGTGTTCATTTTTATTTGGGCAGGCTTTGTCTTCGGACCAGAGCAGGCTATGTATTCTGTCATGACATATTATTTGGCAATGAAAACAATTGATGCTGTCATTCAAGGGCTTGATGAAACAAAAGCTGTCATTATCGTGTCAGATTATTATGATGAAATTTCAGATGCGATTCTTCATCGACTTGGCAGGGGAACGACAAAGCTGAGAGGGAAAGGCGGTTATACAGATGAAGAAAAGGATGTCATCTACGCCGTTGTCACAAGACTTGAAATTACAAAGCTAAAATCCATTGTATTTGAAATTGATGGTCAAGCATTTATTACGATTATGGATACGCATGAAACAAAAGGCGGTAAGTTCAAAACAGCCATTCATTAGCTTTTATTTTACTTTTTAATCTTTCTTTTATATAATGAAATATATGTATGGACAGAGAAAATGGCAAAAGCCATTTTCTTTTTGTTGTATAAATCGTAATCATTCTTTTTATATTGATTAAAGGTGGAAAGATTCATGGCAAAGCCAATTATTGAAATGAAGGATATTTCGTACTCGTATGGACAGCGAAATGTCATTGATCACATTCATTTAACAGTAGAGGAAGGGAACTTTCTAGCACTTGTTGGACCGAATGGATCTGGTAAAACAACCTTATTAAAATGCCTGCTTGGGCTCATTAAACCACAGCAAGGTGAATTAAAGCTATTTGGCACGCCTGCGTCAAAATTTAGAGACTGGGATCAAATTGGATTTGTTTCTCAAAAGGCGAATAGTTTTAATACGGGTTTCCCTGCTTCTGTTTACGAGGTCGTTGCAAGTGGATTGACGGCGAAAATTGGTTTATTCAAACGAATGAGCAAGCAGGACAAATGGCAAGTTGAGGATGCCATTCGCTCAGTTGGCATACAAGATTTAAAGCACCAAAACATCGGTGAACTTTCAGGTGGTCAGCAGCAACGTGCTTTTATTGCCCGTGCGCTCGTCAGTCAGCCAAAGCTGCTCATTTTAGATGAACCGACGGTTGGGGTAGATCAGCGGACAGTAGAAGGCTTTTATCAGCTGCTTGAAACATTGAACAAAGAAAAAGGAATGTCTTTAATTCTCGTCACACACGACGTTGGCACCGTGTCTGATAAAGTCACCCATGTGGCTTGCTTAAATCAGACACTTCATTTCCACGGGGATGCAGAAACGTTTGATTCAATGGATGATCAAGCGTTATCTCAATTTTACGGACATGACATTCAAGTGATTCATCACGATCATCACCATCATGGGGGACATGAATAATGCTATTTCCATTTTTTCATTATGAATTTTTACAAAATGCGTTTATCGCAGGAATGCTGATCGGCTTTATTGCGCCCTTACTTGGTGTATTTATCGTCGTGAGAAGGCTCTCGCTGATTGCAGATGCCCTCAGTCACGTATCACTTGCCGGTATTGCAGCAAGCTTATTTCTTGATAAAAAGTTTGGCCTCTTTACAGGGGTGAGCCCGCTGTACTTAGGGATGGCGTTTTCTGTTGCCGGTTCATTGTTTATTGAACGTCTGCGCTCCGTGTATAAGCATTATCAGGAGCTTGCGATTCCTATTATTTTATCAGGTGGTATCGGGATTTCCGTCATCTTCATTTCACTAGCGAATGGCTTTAATACCGATTTGTTTAGTTATTTGTTCGGAAGTGTCAGTGCGGTTTCGAGATTAGATCTTTGGATTATTGTTGGGATTTCACTCGTTGTTGTGTTAGTTGTCGTGCTTTTATATAAAGAATTGTTTTTACTTTCTTTTGATGAAGAGCATGCAAAGGCTTCTGGTATTTCAGCGAAATGGATTCATTTTATTTTTATCTTAGTCGTCGCACTTGTCATTGCGGCATCAATGCGTATCGTAGGTACACTGCTTGTCTCTGCGCTTATGACGCTTCCTGTTGCGGCAAGTATCCGCATTGCTAAAGGATTTAAACAGGCGATCTTCCTTTCGATCTTGTTCGGTGAATTGTCTGTATTGGCCGGATTAATCTTAAGCTATTATCTAGATTTAGCGCCAGGCGGAACCATTGTGATGCTGTCCATTTTGATTTTAATCGGATGTATTAGTATTGGAAAATTCAGAAGGGGGAATCATCATGAACGTACAAGAAGCGCTTGATTTATTAAAGGAAAAAGGCTACAAATATACAAGCAAACGTGAAGATATGCTTCAATTGTTTTCTGATTCTGATAAATATTTGACCGCTAAAAATGTGCTGACGGCACTAAGTGAAGACTACCCGGGTCTTAGCTTTGATACGATATATCGAAACTTATCGCTATATGAAGACTTAGGTATATTAGAAACAACGGAATTGTCAGGGGAGAAGCTTTTTCGTTTTAAATGCTCATTTTCTCATCACCACCATCACTTTATTTGTCTTGCATGCGGTAAAACAAAGGAGATCGATGCCTGTCCTATGGACAAGCTAGACGCCGATTTAGAGGATTATCACATTAGCGGACATAAATTCGAAATCTACGGAACGTGTCCTTCCTGCGAACCGAAGGAAGTTCACTCATGAAAAAGCCAGCCGCAGAGCTGGCTTTTTCTTTTGTCTTTTTGAAAACGTTTTACAAAGGGCGGCTGTTTCATTAAAATGAGAACAAGGTACGATGCAGCAATTTGCGTCTTTTGGAGTAAAGGGAGGGGTCAAAAGTGGCGTATTATGTCGTGTTCGATGTAGGCGGGACGAGAACAAAACATGGATTAATGGATCAGGATGGGGAGCTGGTCACGAGCGGTGACTATCAAACGAACTGCCGGCAGCTTGAACCGTTTTTAGAAGCTATGGCGGATGTGGTCAAGCAATATCAAAGAACGTCGGATGTCAGCGGAATCGCTATTAGTCTTCCGGGTTTTGTGGACAGTGAAACAGGTTATACAGAATTTGCAGGAGCCATCATCGCCTTAAATGGTCAAAATGTAAAAACACTGCTAGAAGAGAAAACATCTCTTCGTGTTGAAGTTGAAAATGATGCGAATTGTGCAGCTCTTGCAGAAAAATATAGTGGCCATGCGAAAGATTGTGACAGCTTTATTTGTATGACGATTGGGACAGGTGTTGGCGGTGGTCTTTTCGCTGGCGGTCAGCTTGTGCGCGGGGCTTCCTTCCGCGGCGGTGAATTTGGCATGATGCTGACAGAGACAGAAAATGGACAATTTACAACACTCAACAGCAGTGCTTCAACGGCTGGATTAATTCGCAGCTATAAAGAAAAGCAAGGAATTCCGCAAAGTACTCAAATAGACGGTCAAGAAATTTTTGAAAAGGCAAAGCACGATCCGTCCATTGAGAAGCTGGTGGATCAGTGGTATAAGCGAATCGCCATTGGCATTTACAATGTAGCAACTGTTCTTAATCCAGAGAAAATCCTCATAGGCGGCGGCGTAAGTGCAAGACCGGATTTACTATCAAGCATTGAGAAACATTTACATACACTGCATGCATGGAAGAATATTCAGGTGAAGCTGGAAACGTGCTACTACTTGAATCAGGCAGGCATGAAGGGAGCACTGTACCATTTTCTCATGAAAGAAGGTCAGCTTGTTCCATCAAAAAAGCCGATACATTAAACGTATCGGTTTCAGCATGTAGACAAACCCTTGCATTCTTTGTCCACAATCAAAAGCCGATATATTAAAGTATCGGCTTTTCTACATTAATAAGCAGTTTCCAAACGCTGCTCGTATTGTTTGATCCATTGAGATGCTTCCTGCCAGTTGTTGACGCGTATAATCCTGTCGTCAAGGGGCATTTGATTATAAGGGGAGTTAAAAAGAATAACCGGAATGTCAGCCTCTTTTGCAATCATCGTAGCATTCCCATGATGATCCTCGAAAAACACATCAATCTTGTGCTTTTGAACAGCTTCGAGCTTATGATGACCGCCAACCAGCTCAATGTCATCATAGTGCACGTGGTGTTTGTGAAACCACTCAAAGGTGATATCCGCGTGATGCTGCCTTCTTGCTGTAATATAAATCAGCCTGTGTTGATGTTTCATTTGATCAAGAATCTCTTTTGCATCCTTAGCAGGCTTTGCCTGTTTATATATAAGAGGCTCATGCTCATTCATCCAGCCCCAAAATTCTTCTTGAGAAATATTTAAAAGCTTCGTCAAATCATATTCTGTCATATCATCTAGTGTCATGGCACATCGAAACGACTTATTTAAATAGGGAACAAAGGTGTCCTGCGCCGTCACTGTGCCATCTATATCAATTCCTAAACGTAACATGCCCACACTCCTCATTTTTATACTCTTAAAGTGTAACATAATCAATTCACAATTCCAGCAAGTTTTAGCAAACATGAAACAGACATTTTTGCTCATACTAAAAAAGCTCCTTTCTATTAACCAAAAGGGGGAATTGATCATGGAAAGAGACGAAGATTTCAGAAGAAATGATCGTGAAATCGACACAAACTTTAGTAATGATGATGGCTATCTAGAGGAAACAGCTGCTGAAATTGCAGAGCCATATCAGGCTTCAAGAGATCGAGTAGACAGACGAGAACGTGACCAAGCAGGTGACGATTCAGGCAGTAAGGGGATAGGCTATACAGCACTCGCAATTGCGATTATCTCACTATTTGTCTTGCCGGTGCTATTAGGAGTAGCGGCAATCGTCGTTGGTTATATTGCAAGAAGAAAAGGAGCACATGCGCTTGGCGCATGGTCAATCGGGATCGGAATTGTTTCCGTCATCCTTGGCATATTTATCACCCCGTTCTTTTAACAAGAACAGGAAAACGCCTGACAGTGACGTCAGGCGTTTTTTGTTATGCGTTCGCTTTTTCTTTTTCAGCTTCCATTTTTGCATAATGCTCTTCAGCGATTTTATCGATTTCTTTTTTCAGTTCTTCGACCATTGTTTCTTCTGGCACTTTACGAACAATTTCACCTTTACGGAACAATAGGCCTTCGCCTCTAGCGCCGGCGATTCCGATGTCAGCTTCGCGCGCTTCACCTGGACCGTTTACAGCGCAGCCAAGAACAGCTACTTTAATCGGTGCTTTAATCGTGGAGATATATTCTTCGACTTCATTTGCAATGCTTATGAGGTCGATTTCAATTCGGCCGCAAGTTGGGCAAGAGATCAGTGTTGCTGCATTTGATGCAAGACCAAATGATTTCAACAGTTCACGTGCTACTTTCACTTCCTCAACTGGATCAGCACTTAATGAGATGCGAAGTGTATTCCCAATCCCCATATTCAAAATAGCGCCGAGACCAGCTGCACTTTTGACTGTACCTGCAAATAATGTACCTGATTCAGTAATCCCAAGGTGAAGAGGGTAATCAAACGCTTTTGCCGCTTTTTCGTACGCCTCAATTGCTAGGTTAACATCAGATGCTTTCATGCTGACGATGATATCATGAAAATCTAGATCTTCTAGAATTTTAATGTGGTGCAGTGCACTTTCGACCATACCATCTGCTGTTGGGTAGCCGTATTTATCAAGAATTTTTTTCTCTAATGAACCGGCGTTTACCCCAATACGGATTGGAATGCCTTTTTCTTTTGCTGCTTTCACAACAGCTTCGACTTTTTCTCGTCTTCCGATGTTCCCTGGGTTGATTCGAATTTTGTCTGCACCTGCTTCAATGGCTTTCAGTGCAAGCTTGTAGTCAAAATGAATATCGACAACAAGCGGGATGTTGATTTGTTTTTTAATATCCGCAATCGCATTTGCTGCACGCTCGTCTGGGCATGCGACACGCACGATTTGACAGCCTGCTTCTTCAAGACGCTTAATTTCAGCTACTGTCGCTTCGACATCATGTGTTTTGGTTGTTGCCATACTTTGGATGACAACTTCATTATTTCCACCTATAGTTAAAGGTCCCACTTTGACGGGACGCGTTTTAGTACGATGTGTGACTTCACTCACTTGTCAATCGCTCCTTAGTGTACAAGCAATCATTTGCCATGTACGTCTTGTTTTACAGTTCATATTGTAACAGTCTCTTTGTATGAATGACAAGGAATTAACGTTTTATCTCTTATACACCGGAAACTTATATGTGCTGCCTGCCCGAATTTCGTTTGCTTTGACGCCTTGATTCAGCTCTTCAAAATCTTCAATGACTTCATCAAGTGGCTTGCTTGTATGGACGATAGAGACGACGGTTTCACCTTGTTTCACAGTCACATTCTTATATGCTTTTTTCTCAGGTGTTTGAAAGGCATTTGCAGGGACAGCTGGACCTTCTTCAACAGGAATGGTGCCATTTTTTAAATCAAAAAAGATAATAAAAAGGACAAACAAACTGATTAGCAAAAAAATAATACGCCGCATTTCACTCACCGCTTTTAAGAGTTTACTTCAGTCTATGCATGTCCTGAAATGATAGAACCAAAATGAGGAGAAAAGCTGGAAAGCGTGGTTCTAGTTAGTTCTAGTGAGTCTTGTAATGAATTGAAAAAACACTTTGTTTTACGCTTGGCGGTGCTTTTTTCAAGCTTCTATGACCATTATGATAAAATAAAAGAAGGGGGAGTTTATGAAGAAACTAAGTCAGCATATATATGTAAGAACGCTAACAGAAAATGATGCACAATCACTATTCACACTTGAACTTGAGAATCGCTCATATTTTCAGCAATTTACACCTTTGGTCAAAGATGATTTTTTCACGTTATCTCGTCAAATTGAACGAATTCAGCGCAGTGTGGAAAGATGTGCACGGGATGAAGCTTACATGCATGGTATTTTCTTAAATGAAACAGATGCTTTAATTGGGACGATCTCATTAAGTTCTGTCGTAAGAGGCCCAATAGAAGGAGCTTGGCTGGGGTATGTACTTGATGAAAAGCATGGCGGGAAAGGGTATATGACAGAAGCCA
The DNA here is from genome assembly GCF_002998655.1 of Bacillus sp. GBSW19. Taxonomy (NCBI): domain Bacteria; kingdom Bacillati; phylum Bacillota; class Bacilli; order Caryophanales; family Bacillaceae; genus Bacillus; species Bacillus sp. GBSW19. The sequence continues at coordinate 1,352,670 of NZ_PVRF01000001.1, read as the reverse complement.
TTCGTTTAATCATCGATTATGCCTTTGATGAACTGCACCTTCATCGTATTGAGGCTGGAGTAAAGCCGGGTAATATAGGTTCCATTCGTGTGCTTGAAAAGACAGGTTTTGAAAATGAGGGACTGAATCGTAAAAAAGTAAAGATTAATGGCGTGTGGGAGGATCATTATTTGTTTGCGATGATTCATCCAGATGAATCATAGAGCATGAACATACATAAAAAGCTCCTCCAAGTTGGGGGAGCTTTCATTTACTCATTAACTTTTGACAAGTGGTTTATGTTTAGCGGGTATTTCCTTTACGACAAGGTATAAGAAGATAAAGTTAATGACCCAATTTAATAAAAATGAATTCGCAACAGGCGTGTTTAATGCACTCATGATGGCGAAAAAGACCGTTGTTAATGTGAGTGAATAAGCAGAGAGTTTCCAAAGCATTTGGAAAGACAGCTCTTTTTGCTGCATGCGTTTAATAAATGTACCAAGCATCGCAAGGAAAGTTGCGCTAATGAACATGAGAGCCGCAGTTGATAGATACAGCAGCACACAGATGACTGGGATAATAATCGCTTGATTCTGATTTGTGACGCGGGCAAGTTCGTCTTTTGTCAGCGTTCCGCCAAGCAGCTGATACGGGATATCTGTCATTTGGCCATCAATGGCAATCACTGCTTTTTCTTTTAATAATGCGATGGCTGTTTGCTTTGATTCAAGCTCACTTGCTTTTATTTTTTCAGCAGGATCAAAAATGATCGTAATGCCGTTTTCTTCTTTTTCTATCGGTTCACTTTGATCCGCTTGAAGCTTTCCTTTTTCGATTGAGAAATCAGGTAAATCTTTTTTGATCACATGCTGAAATCCTGACATCGCATTCGAGATCTCCTGACTCATATGATAACCCTGAGGAACTGCTGCGATAATCGAAAGGATAAAAATGAATAAAATCGCTTTGCCAATCCCTGTAAACCGTGCTTTAGCAATATCTTTTGGAGAATAAATGCCTTTTAACAATAGTTTAAATACGTTCAATCAATTCACTTCCTACATTCTTTTCTATTTCTCATATTGTATCAATGTCTATCTATCAAGTACAAGTATGGCCTTCATCGCTGGTTAAGATAGATGGAATGAGGCATAATGTATACAGCATATAAAAAGGAGGCGGCAGTGACTTGGACGTGCTGTATTGGATTCTGGTTATCTGTGCATTTATCATTGCGTTTGTTGGACTTGTTTATCCAATTATCCCTAGCGTGGTCTTTATGGTTCTCGGATTTATTCTATATGGTTTCTTTTTCAGCTTCGAGCCGCTTACACTGACGTTCTGGCTCATTCAAGCCGTGTTTACCGCGGTATTATTTGCGGCAGATTATGTCTCAAACCTCATTGGGGTCAAGCGTTTTGGCGGCAGTCGTGCAGCTATTTGGGGAAGCACCATTGGGTTATTAGTCGGTCCTTTTGTGATTCCCGTTGCAGGAATTATCATTGGTCCATTTATCGGAAGTGTCATTGCAGAGCTCCTTGTTCATCAAAAAGATGTGAAGACGAGTGTGAAAGTGGGATTAGGCTCATTAATCGGGTTTATATCAGGTGTATTTGCCAAAGGATTGATTCAAGCGCTGATGCTGGGCATCTTTTTATTTTATGTCCTTCGCTAAATAGAAAAAGGGAGTTTAAAACTTTTTCTAAAGGGCTAAATACAAAATAAACACTGAAATGTTTCAGATCATGAGCAATAACATTGAAACAAGCCAATTCTTTTGATACTCTTTGAGTAGGTTGAATTGCTTGCTTACGACCTAAGGAAGCATTTCAGTACATACATTTCTAAGGAGGAATTTAACCATGGCTTTTAAACTTCCAGAATTACCATATGCTTACGATGCATTAGAACCACATATCGACAAGGAAACAATGACGATTCACCACACAAAACACCACAACACATACGTAACAAACTTAAACAAAGCAATCGAAGGTGTATCAGCTCTTGAAGATCAATCAATCGAAGAGCTAGTGGCTAACCTAAACTCTGTGCCTGAAAACATCCGTACAGCTGTACGTAACAATGGCGGAGGACATGCTAACCACTCATTATTCTGGACGCTTCTTTCACCAAACGGTGGCGGCGCACCAACTGGTGAACTTGCAGATGCAATCGAAAAAGAATTAGGCGGATTTGAAAAATTCAAATCTGATTTCGCTGCAGCAGCTGCAGGACGCTTTGGTTCTGGTTGGGCATGGCTTGTTGTGAACAATGGCAAACTTGAAATCACAAGCACGCCAAACCAAGATTCTCCTTTAACTGAAGGAAAAACACCAATTCTAGGACTTGACGTTTGGGAGCATGCTTACTACCTAAACTACCAAAACCGTCGTCCTGATTACATTTCAGCTTTCTGGAATGTTGTGAACTGGGATGAAGTGGCTCGCCTTTACAGCGAAGCTAAATAAATCATTTGATTTGAAAAGACCTGCTCTTTAGAGAAGCAGGTCTTTTTATATTTTCCCTCCTTTTTTTACATATCTGCCTTTTGATGAGACAGACTATTGTGTAGAAAAGGAGAATGAAATATATGAGCAGATTAAAGAAAATGTTCGGGGACATGGATGTTACAAGAGATTTAATGCTCCTCCTCACGATTGGCGGATTATACGCACTTGCCATTGCGCTTTCAAATACGTTTGTAAACGTGTATTTATGGAAACAGTCTGGGAAATTCACGGATCTTGCGATTTACAATCTGGCTATTGTTGTGCTTCAGCCCATTACATTTTTATTCGCAGGCCGGCTCGCTAAAAAAATAGACCGGGTGTTTGTCCTTCGTTTCGGCGTTATCTTTTTAGCCGCTTTTTACTTAATTGTCTTAATGGCAGGAGAGCAAGCGGCCGCGCGGCTTGTTTTATTAGGGAGTGTCCTTGGGATCGGCTATGGTTTTTACTGGCTTGCTTTTAACGTACTTACCTTTGAGATCACTGAGCCTGAAACAAGAGATTTCTTTAATGGGTTTCTCGGAGTGCTGTCATCTACTGCTGGCATGATCGGTCCTCTCATTGCGGGGATTGTCATTTCTCAATTAACGGATGATACAGGCTATACGGTGATTTTCACGTTATCGCTTTTTTTGTTTTCCCTCGCGGTTGTGATGAGCTTTTTCCTCAAGAGAAGGCAGTCAAAAGGGAAATTTATCATCAAGCAAATATGGAAAGAACGCCATGCCGACGAGAATTGGCGTAAGATTACAACAGCTCACTTTTTTCAAGGGCTTCGTGAAGGGGTCTTTGTCTTCTTAATCAGTGTCTTTGTGTTTATCGCAACAAACAGTGAGCTTGCTCTCGGGACGTTTGGTTTAGTGAACTCCGGTGTTGCCTTTTTCGCTTATTTCTTCGCTACACGTTTGATTAAGAAAAAGTGGCGAAAGAAAGCCATTATGCTTGGCGGGCTGATTTTATACGGCGCCTTGTTCTTAATCGTCTTTCACTTGTCCTATGTATCACTTCTCATGTATGCGGTAGCCATTGCGATAGGATACCCGCTTCTGCTTGTTCCATATGTATCCTTAACATACGATGTCATCGGTCATGCAAGGTATGCAAGGAAAGCCCGAATTGAATATATTGTGGTCAGAGAGCTGTTTTTAAATACTGGCCGTATTTGTTCCATTGTGTTGTTTCTTCTGTCTGTCACCTTACTAGGTGATGAGCTCGGAATTCCTGCTTCTCTTGTTGTGCTTGGAGCGGGACACACACTCATTTATTATTTTGTAAAAGATATTCATTTAAAAGAAAAAACAGCTGATATGAAAGAGACTGACGGTCAAAAGCCAGTTTCTCACACGAACCTTATTAAGGGAGAAAGGTAAAATTTCTTACCAATGGAACATCAAATTTCTAGATAAATAATAGAAAAACCGCTAAAATGATGATGGCACCTTTTATACACAAAAAGGGGTGCCATTTCTTTCTTGATAGAAAAGGTGATGTGATGAGAAACAAGAAAAACAAAAAAGACGCAAAGGAAGGGCGCAAAACACTTCCACTCCGGCTGAATTTACTATTTTTAGCTGCGTTTATTATTTTTACCGGTGTTGTTGTGAGACTCGGATTTGTACAAATTGTCAATGGAGAAGATTATAAAAAGCAGGCAGAAAAACAAGAAGATGTGAATGTCAGCTCATCTGCTCCGCGCGGAAAAATTTACGATCGAAACTATAATACGATTGTCAGCAATAAAGCGCTAAATGCCATTACATATACGAGAACCTCGACAACTTCACAAGAAGAGCGGCTCAAAGTGGCAACAAAATTAGCGGATATGATTCATGTGAGTACGAAAAAAATCACAGATCGTGACAAAAAAGATTTCTGGATCTTAACGCATCCGAATGAAGCGAAAAAGCTTGTTCAAAAGGAATCGGAATTAAAGGGTGACGATAAGGTCTCTGATGATAAACTATATGAGCTTCAACTAAAACGCATCACGGACAAGGAATTAAATCAACTGACGAAAAAAGACTTACAAGTGCTTGCCATTAAAAGACAAATGGATGCAGGCTATGCACTTACGCCTCAGTTTATTAAAAATGAAGATGTGAAGCCAAGCGAAATTGCTTACGTCTCTGAGCATTTGGACGAGCTGCCAGGTGTGGATGTCACGACAGACTGGTCACGCAGCTATCCGTATAAAGGACTGCTCCGCAGTATGCTCGGCAGTGTGTCCTCAAGTGATGAAGGACTTCCGCAGTCACTTCTTGAACATTATTTATCGCTCGGCTACAGCCGAAATGACCGTGTAGGAAAAAGCTATCTAGAATATCAATATGAAGATGTCCTGCAAGGCCAAAAGGAAAAAGAACAGAGCACAACCGATAAAGAGGGCAATGTGACAAGCTCTAAAGTGCTAACAGAAGGAAAGAGCGGGAAAGATCTTGTGCTCACCATTGATATTCAGCTGCAAAAAGCGGTTGAAAAAATCGTTGAAAAGAACTTGAGAAGTGCGAAACAAAGAGGCGGAACAGAGCTTCTTGATCGCGCGTTTGTTGTCATGATGGACCCGAGAAATGGAGAGGTTCTCTCAGTTGCGGGGAAACAGATTTCAAACAAAAACGGAAAATACAAATTTGATGACTACGCATTAGGAACGATGACATCATCTTATGCGATGGGCTCAGCTGTCAAAGGGGCAACTGTACTGACGGGATATAAAACAGGCGTGCTTCACATAGGAAGTACCCAGTACGATGAACCGCTATATATCGCGCAGTCACCGCCCAAGAAATCCTATCAAAATATGGGACTCATTAATGATTTAACGGCACTCGAGCGTTCATCTAACGTGTATATGTTTAAAACAGCGATTGCCGTTGGAAAAGGGGAGTATCGTAAGAACCAACCGCTCCCAATCGATCCGAAAGCTTTTGATACATTCCGCTATAATTTCAGTAAATTTGGTCTTGGGGTCAAAACAGGGATTGACCTGCCAAACGAAGCGACAGGCTACCGGGGAACGTCTACACAATCTGGTCTCCTGCTTGACTATGCAATTGGACAGTATGATACGTTTACACCGCTGCAAATGGCGCAATACGTTTCAACAGTTGCCAATGGCGGATATCGTTTACGTCCGCAGCTTGTTAAAGAAGTGAGAGAGCCAGATCCGCAGCGCGGCATTGGTGCTGTGACAGAATCCGTCAAACCGGACGTATTGAATAAGCTAGACATGACGAGTGATGAGATCAAGCGTGTTCAGCAAGGCTTCAAGCTTGTTATGCAGAACCCACGAGGGACAGCCTATTCGAACTTTGGCAACAAAAAATACAACCCGGCTGGCAAAACAGGGACCGCTCAATCATTCTATGACGGCCCAATTAAAAGCAAACGCGGCACACCGACGTATAACACCACTCTTGTTGCGTATGCGCCTGCTGATAATCCAGAAGTGGCTATTTCCGTCGTTGTACCGTGGGTGTATCAAGACTACAATCAGCGCTATCCAATTACAAATGATATCGGTGAACAAGTACTAGACAAGTACTTTGAGCTGAAATCAAAACAGGAAAGCAATGATACACAAGCGAAGAACAAAAATAAAATTGAAAATGAAGCAGAAACAAATGACTAGACCTTTTCTAGGTAAAAACGCTCACTTTTTGTGGGCGTTTTTTTACGTTTTCTTCAAATTTTTCGAGATAAATTGACAAAATGCATAAAAAACATCGCAAGAATTCTACAAAACTTCGACATTTACAAAACCTTAACATTCCATTTAAACGAAATTAATAAAGAACCTTTAATGTATTACTCGTAGGACAAATTATTCAGGGGGTATTCTTGAAATGAAAAAGAACAAATTATGGCTGCTTACTTTCCTTACTATCGCATTGTTAGCATTCGTCACAGCATGCGGAAACAGCAGCTCAAGCGGAGATTCAAAAGACAGTAAAGGAAATGCTTCAAACAAAGATGAGGCATCAGGTTCCATTACCATCTCAGGATCATCTGCGATGCAGCCTTTAGTTCTTGCGGCAGCAGAAAAATTCATGGATAAACATCCAAAAGCCGATATTCAAGTGCAAGCCGGCGGTTCAGGAACTGGACTTTCTCAAGTTTCAGAAGGATCTGTACAAATTGGTAACTCAGATGTATTCGCAGAAGAGAAAGACGGAATCGACGCAAAAGCTTTAAAAGACCACAAAGTAGCAGTTGTTGGAATGGCAGCAGCTGTAAACCCTGAAGTGGGTGTCAAAGACATCACAAAGGACGAATTGAAAAAAATCTTCACTGGTAAAATCAAAAACTGGAAAGAGCTTGGCGGGAAAGATCAAAAAATCACTCTTGTGAACAGACCTGACTCTTCAGGAACTCGTGCAACATTTGTGAAGTATGCACTTGATGGTGCAACACCTGCAGAAGGAATCACAGAAGATTCTTCAAACACAGTGAAAAAACTGATTGCAGAAACACCAGGTGCGATTGGATACCTAGCATTCTCTTATTTAACAGATGACAAAATTACACCGCTTAGCATTGATGGTGTGAAACCGGAAGAAAGCAATGTAGAAAGCGGTAAATATACAATTTGGGCTTACGAGCATTCTTATACAAAAGGTGAGCCGGATGGTCTAGCAAAACAATTCTTAGATTACCTCATGAGTGATGAAGTACAAAAAGAAATCGTCAAAGACCAAGGCTACATCTCAGTTTCTAATATGAAAGTAGAAAGAGACGCAACAGGCAAACAAACAGATAAGTAAGAGGTCTTGAATTGCTGATGAAGGAAAAGTGGAGCTTTTCACTTTTCCTTTTATGACATTCATAGGAGTGTAGAAAAAGATGAAGCAGATAGAACATACAGAAGCGAGCGATCGACTGATCAGCTCGAAGAAAAATAGGCAAATGGATGAAGTAAGAGGAAGTATTTTGGTGAGATTCTGCGCATTCTTAATGATTGCTGTATCAATCGCCATTACCATCTTCCTTGGCATTAAGGGTTTACAATCTTTCATCGTAAATGGTGTAAGCCCAATTGAGTTCTTAACCAGTATCAATTGGAACCCAACAGCAGAAAACCCGCAGTACGGTGCATTTCCGTTTATCTTTGGATCAATCGCCGTCACGCTCCTATCGGCACTCATTGCAGCGCCGCTAGGCATCGCAGGCGCCATCTTTATGACAGAAATTGCACCTGCTTGGGGACGTAAAATCCTCCAGCCAGTCATTGAATTGCTTGTAGGGATTCCATCCGTTGTTTACGGATTCATAGGTCTTACAGTATTGGTGCCGTTTATCGGACATTTCAAGTCAAGCGGCTCAGGACATAGCGTGCTAGCAGGAACGATTGTCCTGTCTATTATGATCCTACCAACCGTTACATCCATTGCGACTGATGCAATGGCTTCACTACCAAAAAGTTTACGTGAGGGATCGTATGCACTAGGCGCAACAAGATGGCAAACGATTAGACGTGTGCTTGTCCCGGCAGCTCTGCCAACATTAATGACAGCGGTCGTGCTCGGCATGGCTAGAGCATTTGGAGAAGCCCTTGCTGTACAGATGGTCATTGGAAACACGCGTAATTTACCAGAGAGCATTATGGATACAGCTGGTACATTAACAACCATTATTACGTTAAACATGGGTCACACAACGTATGGAAGTGTTGAGAACAATACACTTTGGTCAATGGGACTTGTCCTTCTAGTTGTATCATTTATGTTCATACTCATTATCAGATACTTGTCGTCTAGGAGGAAGATTTAATGAATAGCAAAATGACCGATCGTTTTGCCACATTTATATTTGGATTATGTGCTGCCATTATTACGGCGATTCTCGTTGGTTTGTTTTCTTATATCATTTTCAACGGTGCAAAAGAATTAAATTTCGACTTTTTGACAACCCGCTCAAGTGCGATTGGCTCTGGCGGCGGCATCAGGGATCAGCTGTTTAACTCGTTTTATATTTTGTTTATTACGATGCTGATCACAGTCCCGCTTGGCGTCGGCGGCGGAGTGTATATGGCAGAGTATGCACCTCAAAACAAAGTCACAGATTTTATTCGTACATGTATTGAAGTGCTGTCTTCACTTCCGTCTATCGTCATTGGGATGTTTGGTTTACTCATGTTTGTGAATTTAACAGGCTGGGGCTATACGATCATTGGAGGAGCTCTTGCGCTCACTGTGTTTAACCTGCCGGTGATGGTCAGGGTGACAGAAGATGCGCTGCGCTCTGTACCGAAGGATCAAAAGGAAGCATCACTTGCGCTTGGTGTAACGAAGTGGCACACAGTCAAAACGGTCCTTATTCCAGGTGCGCTTCCGTCTATAATCACCGGTGCGATTTTAGCATCAGGAAGAGTCTTTGGTGAGGCGGCTGCTCTTCTTTTTACAGCAGGTCTCTCAACACCGCGCCTTGATTTCACAAACTGGAGTCCTTTTTCTGATACGTCACCGCTGAATGTTTTTAGACCGGCTGAAACATTAGCCGTTCATATATGGAACGTCAATACACAAGGAATCATTCCAGATGCAGAAGCCATTGCAAATGGTGCATCAGCCGTACTTGTGCTTTCAGTCTTATTGTTCAACTTAGCAGCTAGATGGCTTGGTTCATTTATTCATAAAAAGCTTACGTCAAAATAATGTGAGAGAGGTGTGAAGGGGATATGGTTCAAATGCTGGCAGAAAAAAAAGAAATTGCAGCGAAAAAGGCTCCACTTCAAGCGGAACAGATTTTACAGGTGCAGGATTTAAGCATTTATTATGGTGAAAAAAGAGCGGTCAATCACATTTCATTCGAGATCGAGAAGAATGCGATTACCGCATTAATCGGCCCATCTGGCTGCGGTAAGTCTACCTTTTTACGCAGCATTAACCGCATGAACGACTTAATTCCAGGTGCGAGAAGTGAAGGGGCGATCATGTACGAAGGGTTAAATATTTTGGATGACCGCATTAATGTGGTGAATTTAAGAAGAGAAATCGGCATGGTCTTCCAAAAGCCAAATCCATTTCCTAAATCGATCTACAATAACATCACCCATGCGTTAAAGTATGCCGGGGAAAAAAGAAAATCTGTGCTTGATGATGCGGTTGAGGAAAGCTTAACAAAGGCGGCGCTATGGGATGAGGTCAAAGATCGTTTGCATAGATCTGCTTTGTCATTGTCAGGCGGTCAGCAGCAGCGCCTTTGTATTGCACGTACACTTGCGATGAAACCTAGTGTTCTGCTATTAGATGAACCGGCTTCTGCCCTAGACCCCATCTCAAATGCGAAAATTGAAGAACTATTAGGGGAATTGAAAAATGATTATTCAATCGTCATTGTGACACACAACATGCAGCAAGCACTCCGTGTATCTGATCGTACGGCCTTTTTCTTAAACGGAGATCTAGTAGAATATGATGCCACAGAACGTATCTTTACACGTCCTGCGCAGCAAAAAACAGAAGACTATATCAATGGTCGATTTGGATAAGGCGGGTGGATTTTGATGAATGCAGTAGCAACTGAAACAGCAAAAAAAGAAGTGTTTCGTGTGAATGATATGAACCTTTGGTATGGACAGCATCATGCATTGAAGCATATTGACTTAGCGATTAGAGAGCATGAAGTCACAGCGATTATCGGCCCGTCCGGCTGCGGAAAGTCAACCTTTATTAAAACGTTAAATCTTATGGTCAAAACAGTGCCAGGTGTGAAAATCACCGGGGATATGATGTATAACGGTGACAACATTTTAAAAGGCCGTGTCGATTTAGTGGAGCTGCGTAAAAATGTCGGGATGGTGTTTCAAAAAGGGAATCCATTCCCTCAGTCTATCTTTGATAATGTCGTATACGGACCAAGAATTCACGGAGTAAAGAGCAAGCAGCAATTGAAAGAAATCGCTGAAAAAGCGCTTCGAGATGTTGCCCTTTGGGATGAAGTGAAAGATCGATTAAGTGCGCCCGCTCTAGGTCTTTCTGGCGGTCAGCAGCAGCGTCTTTGTATCGCAAGAGCCATTGCCACAAGCCCAGACATCTTATTAATGGATGAACCAACATCAGCGCTTGATCCTGTCTCAACATTAAAGATTGAAGAATTGATTATGAAATTGAAAGAGAAATATACAATTGCCATTGTGACGCATAACATGCAGCAAGCGGCTAGGGTATCAGACCGAACGGCATTCTTCTTAATGGGGGAGCTTGTTGAGGTTAATGATACGAATGTGATGTTTTCTGAGCCAAACGATCAAAGAACGAATGATTATATATCTGGTCGATTTGGATAAGAAAAGCCCCCTGGAGGTCAGTGCCGCCAGGGGGCTTTTGTTGTTATTTTGTTAAGGCTTTGACAATCTGTTTGAACGTCATCCCTGTTTTTAAATTGAACTTGCCTGCACGAATTTCTTTATGGTAGCCGGCGTCAATTACGTAATCATTAAAATCTTTAGACGAGTTGATGATGCCGTCCTTTTCAAGCATGTCTGAAACATCACTTGTACTCATACCGTTTTTAATCACGAATTTGATCGATTTGCCTTTAGGCTTTTGTTTATCACTCTTAGAATCGCCGTCTTCATTTGCCTTCAGCGCTTTTTCTTTATAGTCAAGAAGCTGCTGGTACGTTTCACGGCTGACAGTGACTTCTTTTTTGGAGTCTAAATAGTTTTTCACGTCAGTGTCTGTTACTTTCTGTGCGAGGGTTTCTTTTGTTGTTGTATCAGCTGCTGCCTCGTCTTTCCCAGTGAGAAAAAAGACAATCGCAAGAACCCCAGTTGCAAGAATCATACCTGCTGCAAACGTTTGGATGCTTTTTTTCGTCATACAAGCACCCTCTCGTTGTCTTTAATGATCATGTTGACATCTTCTACAGATACATGCTCAGCGCGCGCAATGGCCTCAGGAGACATGCCATTTTGGTGCTTTGAAATGATCTGTCTTGCGATGGATGGATCAATTTCTGAATGCTTGCGAACGACGATGTTTGTTTCAAGTAATTCTTCTTCAAGCACTTTCATTTTCTTTTTCAGTTTATAGATTTCTTGCATTGCAGATAGTTGAAGTGTTTCAAGTTCCTGCTCGACTTCTTTAATCGGCTCTCTTTGAAAATATGAGAATGCGATCAGTACAATACTGACAACAAGCAATCCGATAATTGCAATTTCCATGTTTCATCACCTTTTATTCATATTTTTATGCTGAAAGCCATAAAAGGCTTTCAAGATTGTTTCAGACAGTTTTCGACCCTTCTTTTTTATACCATAAAAAAGCTAGTTTCAAAAGGAATTGCTGAAGAAAATCACCTTTTTTTCATCTTTTTTCTTTTTATATGTAAAACGGGTATGAAACCTTGCTTCGCTGTCAAAATAAATGAAAGAGGCGCGGAGAAGAGGGGTCTCATGTATACAGTACGACAAAGGATAAGGTTTTATAGGGGAGCAGACGATTTTTCATGACATAACCATGCGATATGTAAGTGAATGCACTCAAAATGAAATTGGTGAAAAAACATTCTAGCATTCCTAAGCTAGAAGTGGTATTATAGTTAGGTCTGAATGTGAATTGATTTTAGTTTGGAGGGAAAAATATGCGCGTAAATATTACTCTAGCTTGCACTGAATGCGGTGAGCGTAACTATATTACTAAAAAGAATAAGCGAAACAATCCAGATCGCGTTGAATTCAAAAAGTATTGCTCACGTGATAAAAAACAAACTTTACATCGTGAAACAAAGTAAGCAGCAGGGAATTTTCCTGCTGTTTTTTTATGATGGGAGATGATCTTTATGAAAAAGGAGCTTCGCCTTCAAACATTAGCCAAGCTGGATCAGATAAGCGCTGAAGAGTTTGAGCGCAGCACGGCTTTACTTCATGAGTACTTATTGCAGCTGCCAGCATGGAAACAGGCGAAAACGATCGCTTTGACAATGTCTAGAGGAAAAGAGATACCGACAATGCCTCTGATTGAAAAAGCGTGGGAAGAAGGAAAAACAGTATGTATCCCTACCTGTTTTCCGAAAACAAAAGAGATGATGTTTTATGAATATACACCGCAAACAAAGATGACATCCAGCTACTTTGGGCTATTGGAACCAGACCCTCAAGTATCAACAGCTGTACATAAAGAAACCATTGATTTAATCATTGTGCCTGGGGTATGCTTCGATCAAAAAGGCTACCGGATTGGATTTGGGGGCGGCTATTATGACCGCTACTTAGCTGACTATCACGGTGTAACCATTGCACTTTGTCTGTCTTTACAGCAAATCAGTCATGTGCCGTCTGAAGCACACGACATACCGGTGTCTATGATTGTCAGTGAAAAAGGTATATTATATCAAAAGTAAAAGTCCGCTGATTGTCCAAAGAACGGGCTTTTTGTGTTGAGATCCTTTCATCAGAGTTGCAGTAACGGTAGGGTGAAACGCAATATGATTTCACATTGATCAACAAATCTGCATGTAGTGGCATTTTGCTAGGAGGTCCGTTTTGAAAAAATTTCGTGGAAAGAAAAGATACTTCCGTAATATGTGGGAGGAAGTGAATAATGACGTTTCTTATGATCAATCAGAGTGTGAAGAGGTCTATTATATTCAATCAAAAGAACAAGGGATTAGATTGTGAAAGCCGGCTAATGAAAAGAACCATTGTAAGCGATAAAAATGATCGTTCATGCATAAACAAATCCTATTTAAGCCACGATACGAACATAGGAGGGAATATGATGAATAAAATGATTTGGAGCATTGTGTTCACATTGTTTGCATTCGTTCTCGTGCAAAATCGTTATCGGCTGATGAATTTGATCTTAGGTCAAAATCAAGTGCGTCACTTTTTTATTAAGTGGCTGATGAAAATCCCATATTTTCGGACGAAATTTATTCGCCAAGCATTCTAATCCCGCAGAAGCCGGGATTTTTTTGTTCAGAAATGCGGATCAGAACGATTCTTGTTATAATAATGTAAAAAATGGAGCGCGAATGAATGAATGTCATAGATAGTCTATTTTGGCGAGTTGTTGATGAATTAAGACAAAAAGGGTACGAGATGATTCAAAGTCCGTATCCAGAAGATGAAATATTTTTTGAAGCACCACGAAACTCAGGGTATGATCTCATCCGTCTATATAGAAAAGATGTGAATTTTAGACAGGAGATCGTTCGAGATATCGAAGAGCAGACGTATCGGATGAATCAGCTGAGAGAGGCGATGCGTAAACGGTCTCTTCATCTCTTGCAGCTCCAATTTACAGCTGACAATCCTGTAGATGATTGGGAAGACTTAAACGGTCAGCCGCAAAAAAAACAAAAGGTGACGGTTACACCTGTATTACTGAACGCAGACACTCTTCAGCACGACGTAAACGAGCTGCAAAAATGGCTGAACACCTCGCTGACAGTGGATGTAGAAGAGGCGAAGAGAGACACAGCTGAGGATGTCATGCGGCTTAAAGTGAACGTACTTCAGGCATTTGATGATCAGGAAAAGCAGCGTGAACGAGAACGGGCCGTTTTTCAAAATGGCAGACCGATTTTCACCTACTTGCTCATCGCTGTTCAAGTGGTGATGTTTCTTTTGCTTGAACTATCTGGCGGAAGTACCAATACGGCAACTTTAACAGCGTTTGGTGCTAAAAATAATGGGCTGATCTTAGATGGAGAATGGTGGCGCCTCATTACACCAATGTTTTTGCACATTGGCTTGACGCACTTACTCTTTAATACATTTGCTCTTTGGTCTGTCGGAGCGGCTGTTGAGAGAATTTATGGCTCAGGGAGATTTTTGCTCATCTATTTCATTTCCGGCATTTTTGGCTCCATTGCGAGCTTTGTCTTTAATACGGCCATCGCAGCCGGTGCATCAGGTGCGATCTTTGGCTGCTTAGGTGCGCTATTATATTTAGCAATTTCTAACCGCAAGCTATTCTTTCGAACGATGGGGACAAATATTATTGTGATCATCCTTATCAATTTAGGGATAGGCTTCACCGTATCAGGTATTGATAACGCAGGGCACCTTGGCGGTCTGGTTGGCGGTTTTTTAGCCGCTTTAGCTGTCCGGCTCCCTAAACAGGTGCAGCCTGTCAAAATGTTTGTTGCTAGTGTTGTTTTGCTGTTGATTGGCAGTTTTGGACTGTATACAGGGTTTCATTCAGACGATCAAAAGGAAGCGGCGGCAGTAAGTGAGGCAGCAAGTCTATTTGATGAGAAGAACTATAACGAAGCAAGTAAACGGTTAGAGGAACATGTACACCAAAAGGATGCATCAGCTGATGCTCTCCATATATATGCACTATCTGAAGCGCAGCTCGGCCACCTTGACAAAGCGATTGAATTTTTACAAAAGTCGCTTAAAAAAGATCCTGATGATCCAAATAAACTGTATCATTTATCGTTGTTGTACGTAGAAAAAGGAGAGACAGCGAAAGCGGAGGATCTAATCGAGAAAGGGTTAGACCAAGATCCAAAAAATGATCAATTTTTAAAACTGAAACAATATATTGAAAGCACGCAAACACATTGAATGACTTGACTGAAAGCGCATTTATGAATACGCTTATCCTATCTGTTGATGAGAAGAAATGGTGGAAATAATGAAAACGTTATATGATGTACAGCAGCTGCTCATGAGATTTGGAAATTATGTGTATTTCGGAGATCGTGAAGTGGAATTAGAATTTATGGCAGATGAACTGAAGGAAATGTATACATCGGGCATTATTGACCGGACCGAATGGTCAAACGCAATGACTATTCTTCAAATGGAACTAGCCAAATTAAATCGAAAAACAATGTGAAGGTGGAGGGCATATGATAGGGGATTGGTTTGTAGGAGTTGATCTTGGCGGTACGACAATTAAGCTTGCGTTCATTAATCTATATGGTGAAATTCAGCATAAGTGGGAGATTCCTACGGATAAATCAGGGCAGACGATCACAGTCGATATTGCCAAATCAATTGACCACAAACTGGTCGAAATCAGTATGCCAAAATCAGCGCTTATTGGGATTGGAATGGGTGCACCTGGGCCTGTAGATAAAGTATCTGGGATTGTCTATAAAACAACGAATCTCGGCTGGACAAACTATCCACTCAAAGATCACCTGGAGGCAGAGACAGGACTTCCATCTGTCATAGAAAATGATGCGAATATTGCTGCACTCGGTGAAATGTGGAAGGGGGCAGGAGATGGCGCAAAAAATATCCTGATGGTCACACTTGGCACGGGTGTTGGCGGCGGTATTATTGTAAATGGTGAAGTTGTTCAAGGTGAGACTGGGGCTGGCGGAGAAATTGGCCATATTTGTGCCGTTCCATTCCAAGGAGCACCGTGTAACTGCGGAAGAACAGGCTGTATTGAAACCATTGCATCTGCGACTGGCATCGTTCGGCTTGCAAAGGATAAATTAGAAACGGAGCAGCATACATCTTCACTTGGCACGCTCACTTCGCTGTCTGCAAAGGATGTGTTTAGGGCCGCTGAAAGTGGAGATGATCTTGCCATACGTGTCGTAGAAGAAGTGACGACTCATCTTGGACTAGTCTTAGCGAATCTTGCCAGTGCGTTAAACCCAACAAAAATCGTCATTGGCGGCGGTGTTTCAAAAGCAGGGGAGCTTCTTCGCAGTAAAGTAGAGCGCGTTGTTAAACATCACGCATTTCCGCCTTGCGCTGATGATGTCGAAGTCGTGATTGCTTCACTCGGAAACGATGCAGGAGTCATCGGTGGTGCATGGATGGCAAAAAACAAATGGCTGTCTTAAACAAAAAAGTCATCATGATGTCATTTTTATTAAAAAAGCGATAGATGGGCATGAAATGAAATGTTTAGCATATTCATAAGTTTGTCATGAGGAAAAAGACATTGATTTTCCAGCACATACAGGATAAGATATAGTTTAGTTATTTTTGAAGAAGCACCAATAATTAGGGTATTCCCTAACTTGAGTGCATGCTTAGAGCATAAGGAGGTTACAATGCGAAAGAAAAGATTAAAGGCGATTTCATTTTTACTGATTGCGACATTGTTAATGTGGGTCAAAACCTATGTTATCTATAAATCTAGCTTTAATATTAAAATAGAAAATTTCATGCAGGAGTTTATCCTGTTTATTAATCCGCTTAGCTTTCTCTTGTTTATCTTCGGTATCGGTTTATTTATGAAAGAAAAAAATCGCAATCGATATATCATCGTGATGAGTTTTATCCTGACATTCATTTTGTTAGCTAACATTGTGTTTTATCGATTCTATAGTGACTTTCTAACCATCCCCGTCCTATTTCAAACAAACAATATGGGTGACCTCGGGTCAAGTATTACCTCTTTAATTGAACCAGTCGATTTTCTGATGTTCGTTGATATTATGATTTTAATGTGGCTCTATAAAAAGCAGCCTTCCTTTAGAACGGATGTCACCATTTCACGAAAAGAACGAGCAGCTTATTATTTATTTGTGGCAGCCACTTTCTTCTTTAACCTTGGTTTGGCTGAAACAGAAAGACCAGAACTGCTCACTCGCTCATTTGACCGTGAGATGCTGGTGAAAAATATTAGCTTATATAATTTCCATATTTATGATGGAGTGTTGCAATCGAAGCAGTCTGCTCAACGAGCCCTTGCCGACAGCAATAGCTTAACGGAAATTGAAAACTATGTAAGCGCAAATCAAACCGACCGTAATGAAAAAACGTTTGGTCAAGCGAAAGGGCGAAATGTCATTCTTGTCTCCCTAGAGTCTACTCAGAGCTTTGTGGTCAATGAAAAATTAAATGGGAAAGAAATTACCCCATTTTTAAACAAACTAATCAAGAAAAGCTACAACTTTACTAATTTCTATCATCAAACAGGTCAAGGGAAAACATCGGACTCAGAGTTTATTGTTGATAACTCTCTCTATCCACTTGGAAGAGGGGCTGTGTTCTTCACAAACCCAAGCAATGAGTATACAGCCACACCTGAGTTGTTAAAGGATGAGGGGTATCACTCTTCTGTTATTCATGCGAATAACAAAAGTTTCTGGAATCGTGACCTGATCTACGATAGCTTTGGCTACGATAAGTTTTTTGATATTAAATCATTTGATGTGAATGAAGAGAACTCAGTTGGCTGGGGCTTGAAAGATGGTCCGTTCTTTGAACAGTCAGCGGAATTGATGAAATCGATCCCGCAGCCTTTCTATACGAGATTGATTACATTAACGAATCACTTTCCATTTGATCTAGATGAAGAAGATAAGCTCATTGATGAATATGATTCTAAGAGCAAAACGTTAAACAAGTTCTTTCCTACAGTGCGTTATCAAGATGAGGCGCTGAAGATTTTCTTTGAAAAGATGAAGGAAACAGGTTTGTACGAAAATTCCATCTTTGTTTTATATGGGGATCACTATGGAATTTCAGAAAACCATAACGAAGCAATGGGACAATTTTTAAATAAAGAGATTACGCCATTTGAAGAAGTGCAGCTTCAAAAAGTCCCGTTTGTTGTACACATTCCAGGGATCACAGATCAACATCCAAAAGAAATTGATACGGTAGGCGGTCAAGTCGATATCCGTCCAACTATACTCAATCTTTTAGGAATTGATACAAGTAAACAGATTCAATTTGGTCATGATCTTTTATCAAAAGATAAGAATGACTTTACCGTGCTTCGTGATGGCAGCTTTATTACGAAGGACAGTGTTTTCACAGATGGAGTTTGCTACAATAAAGAAACGGGTGAGCCAAGAGATGATGAGACCGTTTGTCAGTCTTATGAAGAGAAGGCAAAGCAAGAGCTCCAATTCTCTGATCAAATCATCTACGGTGATCTCCTTAGATTTTATGACCGGAACAGCCCGGACCATTCTCCATCCAAAAAAGAAGATGAAACGAAGCTGAAAAAGGCGTCCTAACATATGAGAAAACCTCTGCTATTTTTAGATGCAGAGGTTTTCTTTTTTTGTCTGCCGGCTCATATAGTATGAGAGGAGGGATGTAAATGAAGACAACGTCGTTTGGGAAAATTGAATGGCAGCTGGATGAAGCGGGAAAGGATAATGTGGCAAAACAGTTAGGGATAGGGAATGCGGCTTTTCATTTATCCAATCAAACAAGCACTGATCACCTTCTTTTACCGGGATATAGACTTCCGGAAGGCATCCATTCATTTTCTTCCATAGGTGAGCTGCAGAAATTTATTGCGCCTTACAGGCTGCAGCAATCCGATGATTGGATCAATGGAACCTTTGAATATGATAGTGCTCAATTAGAAGAAGAGCTGAGCCGCTTGAAAGCCGCATTTCCTTTTCTTCAAATCAGCATAATAGGTCATTCAGTGCTTGATACACCTATTTATGAAATCCGAACAGAGCCTGTTCAGCATTTACATTCTATTCATTTGAATGCCTCTTTTCATGCAAATGAATGGATCACGACGTCTGTTTTAATAAAATGGCTGAAATCGCTGTGTTTAGCCGCATCTGACCCGGTGCAAGCAAGACATCATGAAGCCGTTCATATTCTGCGAACCACAGCTCTCTCCATCGTGCCAATGGTGAATCCAGATGGCGTAGACCTCGTTCGGAATGGACCTGAGTCGCTAGGTCTCAGCAGTGAAGAATTCACACCGCTACATGGTGGATATGCTGATTATCAGGAGTGGAAAGCAAATATTCGAGGGGTGGATTTGAACAATCAATTTCCAGCTTATTGGGAGGTCGAATACTACCGTCATGAGCCTAAGGCACCGTCCAATCGGGGGTTTCCAGGGCGCGAGCCGTTAACAGAACCAGAAGCGAAAGCGATGGCAAATCTAGCGTTACGAAAACGCTTTGACCGGCTGATCGCTCTCCATACACAAGGAGAAGAGATATACTGGGGTTTTCTTGGCCACGAACCTGCCATCTCAAAAGAAACGGTCAAACGATTCGAGCAAGTAAGCGGCTATAAACCGGTTCGATATCTTGACAGCTATGCAGGCTATCGCGATTGGTTTATTTATCAATTTCACAATGAGGGCTATACAGTCGAGCTTGGTCTAGGAAAAAATCCTCTTTCCATGAATCAATTTGACACCATCTATGAGAAAACAAAGCGGCTGTTATGGGAAGCATGTAAGTGTTAAAAAGCACCTGTCAGGTGCTTTTTACATTTGAACGTGAATCAATTTCTTATTGTCAATAAAAATAATGTTAGAGCAATTGACGAAGGCCGCCTTGTGAGCTATTGTGAAAAGTACGGATGTAAAAAAAAGGATATGTTTTAGGGAGATGTCGAACATTGAGTGCTCAAATCCTGTGGAAAAGGAATTTCACTTACTTATTTATTTCTAAAATGTGCAAAATAACAGCTGATAGTTTATCTTTCAACACCATCTTGTGGCTTTTAGTACTAGGCGGGAAAGGGGCAATTGGAACAGCTTTTTTTATTGCGGTCAGCTTTGTTCCGCAAGCCATTGTTGGGCCGCTGATTACCCCAATGATGAAGCCGCATCAATTGAAATTTTGGATGTGTTTTGCTGATTTAACAAGAGGAGCGATAATCCTTGTGATCGTGGTCAGTTACTTTTATGATTTCACGCCATTAGCACTTGTGATTGGCTGTATGCTGCTTCATTCGGCGACTGGTGGCTCCTACGAACCGGCGTCCGTATCAATTATTCCAAAGCTTGTCCATGAGGACCTCATACAAAAAGCGAATGCAACTATCCAATCAGCAAGTCATGTGGTCAGGCTTGTGACGGTAACGATTTGTGGTGTCATGATTGCGTTTGTAGGGGTAGGGTATACAATGCTTGTGATCATTCCTCTTTATCTCTTCTCCGCTTTATTGGTATTAATGATTACATATGAAACAGAAGTCATCATCGATAAAGCCAAAAAAGGGTTATCATACGGCAAAAGATTAATTCGGGGATTTTCACTTGTTAAAAGGCATCATATTTTGTTTCCATTGGCGATTTTTTGTGTCTGTTCAAACTTCGCTGCAGCACCATGGGAAGCATTGTCTGTTATTTATTTAACAGAGGATTTACATAGTGGACCAGTTATCTATTCATTTATTAAAGTCACAACGGCACTAGGTGCCTTCTTGATGGGGTTTGTTTTGACAAAGGTAAAAGTGAACCGGTATGGGCTGCTGTTTATAGGTGCCGGGATCGTTGATGGAATCTCGTTCTTCATCACAGGCATGAACGCATTTTTACCACTTGTGTTTATATCAGCCTTTGCTTTAGGGGCTGCCATCAGTGCAGTCAACGTGCCTGAACATACAATGATTCAATTGTCAGTAAAAGCAGAGGATCAGCCGCAAGTGTATGCGATTATCAACATGATCTCCTTCTTCATGATTCCGTTAGGCGCTCTCATTGGCGGCTATATGGCGACACTATTTGGGTCTGGGTATGTCATTGCGGCTGGCGGCATCATTGAAGCTGTGTCAGGGATATGCCTGCTTCTATTCACAAAGATTGGGAAGGTAGAGAGGGCGGATTTGACGATAGAACGAGACAAACCTTCTTTAAATGCAACGTGAGCATGGCATGATTGATTGTGAATAGGTTACAATGAGGACGAGAAAACATGAGGATTCAATGGAAAGGGGCAAGAAACATGGCCATAGCAGATGTGACCATCATTCCAATAGGTACTGAAACACCAAGTGTCAGTGCTTATGTAGCAGATGTACAAAGAATTTTAGAAGGCTTTCAAAAAGAAGGGAAAATTAATTATCAATTAACACCAATGAATACGTTAATTGAAGGTGAATTATCTGTTTTATTTGAAGTCATTCAGCGCATTCATGAAGCACCTTTTGAAAAGGGATTGCACCGCGTAGCGACCAATATCCGCATTGATGACAGGCGGGATCAAACCACAACGCTTACAAGTAAAATAGAAAGCGTGAATAAGCACTTGAATCAATAAAAAAAGCCTGCTATTTGCAGGCTTTTAATGTGCGGTTGGATAACCGCTATAGATGATGGTCATGACAGTAAACCATCCAAAAACCAAAAATGTCGCGCCAGCAAAAGCGATGGCAAGTACGTTCACTTTTTTAAGTGAGCGATAGATCCCGAGTGCAGCTAAAATCGTGACTAGACCAAAAATAATGACGAGCATCATGTGAAAGTCCCCCTTTGTCATCAATCCCCTTGATTTCCTTTCTTTTCATTTTAACCGTTTTCATAAAGCTTGTCGAGTAGATTCCAGTTGACGATTGTTTGAATTTTTATTGTGTAGCCTTCATAATAAAAAAGAATGAATAAAGTAGGTGATGAAAATGAATTGGAGAAGAATGCCACTAGGCTATGTACAAGCGAATGCGTATATTTGGAAAAATGAGCACGGAGAATGCTTAATCTTTGATCCAGGCGGTGAAGCACAAAAGCTGATTTCCTATATAAAAGAAAAACAGCTCACACCGCTTGCTGTCTTACTGACACATGCTCATTTTGATCATATCGGTGCGGCAGATGAGGTGCGTGCAGAGTGGGGAGTGCCACTCTATGTACACGAGAATGAAAAGGAATGGCTGACGAACGCTGAATTAAACGGTTCAGCTCGATTGATTGGGAATGGAATTACGGTCAAAGAAGCAGAAAAATTAATTACGTCAGAAGGAACTCTTCAAATTGGATCGTTTACATTAGAGATGTTCCATACACCTGGGCATTCACCAGGCAGTGTGTCTTACTATTCGGCGGAAGAAGGATTTGTGATTTCTGGTGACACGTTATTCGAAGGTGGCATCGGGAGAACAGATTTAGTAGGGGGCAGTCAAGAAGTGCTGCTTCAATCGATTCATAACAAATTGTTGTCATTACCAGAATCAACTCTTGTTTTAAGTGGACATGGCGGTGAAACCACTGTACTCACAGAGCAGGAGCAAAATCCGTTTATCAATGGTTTTTCTCTTTAAACACAGGTATGAAAAAAGCATCTCTTTTTAAAGAGACGCTTTTTTCAATTAATGTCCGGTACCGGGAACCATGATGAAGATCGAATAATATGTAAATCCGGCAAAGAAAATCGTCAAGTACGCTCCGAAAATGTAAATATACATTCTTTCGGATAAATTCAAGTAGGATAAAAATACAAAAAGAACGGTTTGACCGAAGAACAGCAGCGATGCATCTTTCATATGCCCTAAATAGAACATGACAGCAAAAATACCCGTCCAAAAGCCAAGCACGCGGAACATGCGATTCATTTCTTTCCCTCCCCTTAAAAAAACCCCTTTGATTCATATTATAGCTGATCACCACTTGTTATGTAAACATTTACATTTTTGACAACGTGTGAACATTTATTTTACAAGTAGAAAAAATTTTTTTGAAAAAGTGATCAAAACGTGTTTATGCCGAAATACATGAGGGTACTTACTCCATAAGAGAAAAGGTTAACGACCTAAGGAGGAAGACTAATGAGTGACATTACTTTTTATTCATACCCGAGCTGCACGTCTTGCCGCAAAACAAAACATTGGCTAAAGGCGAATCAAATTGATTTTAAAGAGCGTCACCTTTTCAGAGAAACGCCAACCCTAGATGAATTAAAAAAGATTCTTTCCTTAACAACAGAAGGAATGGATGAAATTTTAGCCACACGAAGCCAGGCTTTTAAAAGCTTAAATTTAAATATTAATGATTTAAAAGTAAACGAGGTTCTTCAGCTTCTCATTGAAAAACCAAAACTGCTCCGGAGGCCAATTATCATTGATGGAAATAAATTAGTAGTAGGCTATAATCCCGGAGAACTCATGAAAATATCAAAAAAGAAAGCGATTCATCAATCAGTTTCCTAATAAAAACGAAGATCAGCTGAAACATTCTTCAGCCGTCTTCGTTTTTGTGCTGAACTGGGCTAGCTGGGTTCGAACCAACGATCACGGAGTCAAAGTCCATTGCCTTACCACTTGGCTATAGCCCAATATCAAACGTGTAATGATATTGTTCACCATCTGCGGTCATTTATACATAAAAGTTGTATGTCACTAGTTTTAAGTGAAAAAGGAGCGGAAGAAGTAAATGAAAAATGAAAAATCTAAGCAATTATATGAATTTATCCTAAAAGAAGCCCCTGTCATGACCGAAGAATGGCTGAAAACAAGAACAGAAGAAGGCTCATTATATTCCAAACATGCTTCAGAGGAAACGGAAATGAAGCTGAAGGAACAGAACACAGCGTTTATTCAAACCATTGCAGCAACGCTTGTGACGCTGTCAGACAAAGTAGAAAATCATTTAAAAAAATGGTCTGTTGATATTGCACGTGATCGAGCCGTTCACGAGGTGCCTTTATATGAAATCATTGGACAATTTAAGATATTCCGTCAGATTTTCTGTTCGAGAATCGAGAAATTCATACTAGAAACCGAGCTTGAAGTGACGCTCCAAGATGTGTGCGGGTGGAATCAGCATTTTCATTCCACGTTTGATAATATGATCGAGCGTTTATCAGAAGAATACGACCGTGTGACACTGAGTCAGCTAAATGCACAAAGAGAGATGATTCAGGAACTGAGTGCTCCTGTTATTCCAGTTTCAAAGGAAATTGGGATTTTGCCGCTCATCGGAGAGATTGATACGTACCGGGCCAAAATTATTCTAGAATCCGTACTAGAACAGGCTTCAAGACTGCGTCTAACGCATTTGTTTATTGATATATCAGGCGTACCGGTCGTTGATACGATGGTTGCTTATCAGCTCTTTAAAGTGGTGGATAGTGCGAAGCTTCTAGGAATCGAGACGATTATTTCAGGCATCCGCCCAGAAATTGCTCAAACCGTCGTGAAATTGGGCATTGATTTCTCAAAAGTAAATACTGAACACAGCCTTGCAAAAGCTTTAGAAAAAAGAGGATTTCGTATTTTTGAAGAACAGCCGCAAGAAGCCACATGACCAAAAAACCTGCACTTGTAAAAGTCAGGTTTTTTTATATGCTCTTTTTTAAAAAACCACGTTTTCCATCGCAAGCTGATGATTTTTTCGCATGCTTAGTCGTTAAAATGATAAAATGCTCTTTTGTCAGACAGGTTCCTCCAACTTACAATATGGTCAGAGAAGGGAGTGAACCATTTGTATGGTATTGAATATTTGGGACAAGAGCTGCTAGAAGAAGCATGCCGCATGAGAGCATCTGATGTGCATATTGTTCCAAAAGAAAAGGAAGCGTCGGTATCTTTCCGCGTAGACTCAGATTTAATTCAGCAGCGAACCATTGATAAAAAAAGCGGCGAGCGGCTCATTGCTCATTTTAAATTTTTATCATCCATGGATATCGGGGAAAAAAGGAGGCCGCAAAATGGGTCACTAGCTGTGATGCTAAGAAGCGGCCAGGTGTTTATTCGGATGTCTACCTTACCAACTGTAAATGATGAGAGTTTAGTGATTAGAATATTGCCGCAGGATCATGTTCCAAAAATAAAACATCTGTCACTATTTCCGAAAGCCTCCATCAGATTATTATCATTTTTGAATCATTCGCATGGGCTGATTTTATTTACCGGTCCAACAAATTCAGGGAAAACAACAACCCTTTATTCATTAATCCAGTTTGCAAAAAAGAATTTCAACCGAAATATTATTACACTTGAAGATCCTGTGGAAACAAGAAATGAAGAAGTGTTACAGGTTCAAGTGAATGAAAAAGCCGGCATCACATATGCCGCAGGATTACGTGCTATTTTAAGACATGATCCAGATCTGATTGTGCTAGGAGAAATAAGAGATGCCGAAACGGCCCGAACGGCAATTAGAGCAGCACTGACAGGCCATTTAGTGATGAGTACGCTTCATGCGAAAAATGCAAAAGGAGCCCTTTATCGTATGCTTGAATTTGGTGTCACGATGAATGAACTCGAACAAACGATGGTTGCGATTGCTGCGCAGCGATTAATCGAGCTCACCTGTCCTTTTTGCGGAGAAACATGTCAGCTTTACTGTAAATTAAATCGATCGGTCAGACGAACAAATGTATTTGAACTGCTGTTCGGAAAGGAGCTAGGTGAGTGTATCAAGGAGGCTAAAGGAGAATATGCTCACTCGTCATATGAAACACTGCAAAGATTAATTCGTAAAGGAGTGGCACTAGGCTATTTATCGAAAAACACCTATCATCGCTGGGTTTATGAAGAAGCAAGCCTCTAAAGCATGGTCTAAAAAGGACCAAGCGGAATGTCTATCAAAACTTGCTCAATTGATTCAGGCTGGATATACAGTGATTGAGGCATTAACGATGGTGAATATCCAGTTGTCGAATGAGCAGCAGCAGCAATTAACACCGGGCATTCAGTGGCTGCTTGAAGGGGAGCCTTTTTATGTGGTGCTGGAGAGACTCCAATTTCAGCGGGAAGTCATTGCCATATTAAGTTTCTCCGAAAAGCATGGCAGTCTAGCACAAGCACTTGAACAAAGCGCGCGGTTTTTAGAGAAAAAAATCAAACAGGTAGACACGTTTAAACGCATGTTACGTTACCCGATCTTCCTCATCTTTACGGTTTTGGTCGTGCTCATACTCGTTCAGCAAATGATCATTCCTCAATTTTCTCTCTTGTACTCCTCGATGGATACCCGAATGTCATGGCTGATTCAAGGTATGTTTGGACTTTTTCAATTGCTGCATGTTTCTCTCCTCCTCATCGGCTGTGTGTGTATCTGTTTGACCGGATACTATGCTGTCTTTTTTAGGAAAAAGTCCACCCTTGAGAAGCTGAGGGTGATAAGCAGGTTTCCTTTTTTATATAAAGGAATGCGGCTGATGCATACGTACCTTTTCTCTCTTCAGTTAAGCGGACTGCTTCAAGCTGGATTATCGATGTACGAGAGCTTGCTAGCTTTTAAACAGCAAAGCTACTTACCCTTTCTTCAAGAAATATCAGAACAGATGATTGAAGAGCTAAGAAAAGGAGAAAGCATGGCACATCAAGTAAGCTCGTCTCCTTTTTTCGAGAAACATTTTGCAGCCGTCATCGAGCATGGTGAAGCGAGCGGGATGCTTGCAAGAGAAATGTACACGTACAGCCAATTTCTATTAGAGAATGCAGAGCTGAAAATTGAAAAATGGATTTCGTGGCTGCAGCCGGTGATCTATGGTGTGACAGCACTTCTTATACTCATTGTGTATCTATCTATTCTTTTACCAATGTATCAACTCATGGAGCAAGTGTAAGAAGGAGGACAAAGACATGAATGATAAAGGATTTACCCTGTTAGAAATATTAATTGTCATGCTCGTGATTTCGATTCTTTTACTTATTACCATCCCGAATATCACTCGTCACCACCAAACGATTCAAGCAAAGGGCTGTGAAGGGCTTAAATCAATGGTGAGCACACAGGTGATGGCATATGAATTAGAGCATGATGGCAAGACACCATCTTTAGCTGAATTAGAAAAAGAAGGCTATGTCAAAAATGGATTAACGTGTCCTAATGGAAAAGCGATTGTCATTCAAAACGGCCATGTGAAGCATGAATAAATTGATTTTTCATGAGAAGGGTTTTACCCTTATTGAACAGCTAATGATCTTACTTGTTCTATCGATTCTATTGTCGATCATAGGAGGAAAAATCCCAAATTTAATAGAAGGCGCTGAAGCCAAAAGACAAGTGAACATCATGAAACAAGATTTTCAATTGGCTGCTTATACTGCATTTATCAAAAAAACACGTGTGTATGTTGAATTCCATCCGCCACATGTATCGTATCAGGTAATCGATCAGAAGGATGGCGAAGTCATTACTTCTTTTCAGCAACAAAAGGGAAGCATTAAGGCTTCTACATTTCCACAAGGTATCTATTTTAATGTAAACGGACATCCAAGCAGCGGCGGGTCTCTCATCATTCAATTTGGCAGTCAAACGTATAAACTCACGATCTATTTAGGAAGCGGGCGAATCCATGTTCAAAAACAATAGAGGGTTTAGTACGATTGAGGCGCTGTTTGCTTGTCATATCTTCCTATTTGCAGCCCTTGTGCTCATGCCAGCCTATGAAAAAATCATGATAGGGAAAAATGAAGTAAGAGCCAAACTTGAAGCTTACCAAATCTTGCATGAACAGATGAATGAATCGTTCATAGATGGTACAAAACCTTCTGTCAAAAAGAAACGAGGCGACGTCACATATGTATTCAATTGGAGTAAAGAGAAGGGGTGTGTATCATACAAAATACAAAAAAAGCAGACCATATGCTTTCACCATGTTGCTGAACGGTGAACAAGGTTTTACCCTTGTCCAGGCTTTGTGGCAATTACAGCTATTTTTGTTCCTTTCTTTTGGCTGTGTACTAATCTTTTCTACAGCTGAGAAAGCCCGTCCTTTTGAAGAGATTAACCGATTTTCACAAATGGAGTGGAAACAGACTGTCCTGCAATTAGATGAGGAATTAAGCCGTGCAACGGCTGTTAGATCGGTGCAAGGAGGTAAAGCGTTAGAGTATGTATCTGATCAAGGGCGAGTGGTAACGATTGAGCCATATCAAGAGATGCTTCGGAAGCGAATGGATCAAGCAGGCCATCTTCCTTTATTGCAAAAGGTGAAAGAATTTCGTGTCAGAACGAATCAATATAGAGCCATCCTGAAAGTCACAGATGAATCTGGTAAGGTGTATGAAGCCGTTTTTTTCATATATAAAGGGGTGGTTCCTACATCGTGAAAAGAGAAGGAGGATTTATCTATCCGCATGTACTAGCTGCGATTCTATTTTTTCTCTTGATCCTAGGATCAATGACGATAGGGTTTCAAAAAGAGCTGAGAAGTGCAGAGCTGACGATTTCTTTTTATAAAAAACAGCAGCTTTTCAGAGTGGGGGCGAGTGAAGCTGCCCGTACATTACATCGTTTGTGTGAAAAGCAGCATACCCATATTGACACTGAAGAAGGCCGCGTGACATTGAAGCAGATGACATGCGATCAAAAGAAAAAGCGTATCCTCATGTTAGTCAGTGTGAAAACAAAGGATGGTTTATCAGATGAGCGGGAACTGGTGCTGGATTGGAAGACCCGTGAAATCATGAAATGGGCAAACCTTGAATAGCCAGTGTATAAAATGATCCTCTTCTAGGTAACACTTGAAGAAAGAAGAGGTGAATGTGTTGAAAACCAATGACTATGTAAAATATATGACGCAGGAAATCATTAAATATATGAATACACCACGTGACGAACGGAAGGAACATAAACAAGAGAAAATGGAAACGAAACCGCCATTTTCACAGCGTTTATTTGGGGTTCTGCCGTTTGGGTTTTCAATGATGTTAAAAAAACGTAAGCGACATCGACGAAAGTAAAAAGCCGCCAGCAGGCGGTTTTTTTATGCCCCTTTAGCTGTATTCTTCCACAACTATCACTTTATTGACCTTGTTTGAGTAAGGGTTATAAGAAATAGTGACAAATACCCCAAATTCTTTGGCGTGGTCTTTTAACGTAATATGATACTGTTTCACAGATTCCTTCTCACGATGACGGTCCCATACTTTTTGTTTGAATAAGACTTGTGCCAGCGGATATCGTTTCTTTGCTTCTTTGACTGCCCGTGTTTCCCATTGATCTGCGGCGGCAGTGAAACCTTTCGCATCAGCAGGATTGGCGTCGTATATCATAGGGCCCAACAATAAACTGAGCAAGATTAACATCTTTCCATATTTCACTTCACATCACCTCACCTGTTATTATTCTGACCAAATGCTGCACTTTTATGTAAATTTTTAAGAAGTACAAATGTCACACAAAAAATTATTGAATACGGCGAAAGAATGAGAAAATGGAAGAATTTTCTCGTAATAGTTCTTGTTTAAGAACAAAATGGACTAATTTGACGTTTTGGGTTTTATAGGTATTTCCTTATACTGTATGTAATCGTTCTTATTAAAGAACAATCGTTCAAGGAGTTGGAGAATGAATGAAACAGTCGCTCTTTGTACTCTTTTGTACCATTTGTTTGATTTTCACATCTCTTTTGATCTCAACAACGAACGCTTCTTTTAACGATGTTGAGCACTCAAACTTTGTCATGAAAACATGCGAAAATTTTGAACAGACGGATCAGCATTGTCAGCCTACCAAATGGGATAGAAGTCATTTGGAACTCATCGATCAAACGATGAACAAAGGAACAGTCTGCGCGCCTCAAAGCTTGAGCATGACATTAAAAAATAGTGGACAATCTATTGCACACTCTGAATGGAAATGGGAATTACATAAAGTAAAAAGTGAGCAGAAGCCGTTACAAGATGGTCATATTCTTGAAAAAGGCTCTATACAGTCCCTTCTTTCACAAGAAACAACGACTGTCACGACAGATAAAGCAAAAACGAATGGAATCTATGCGTTTAAAATCTATTATCCTAAAGGTTTTGGTGGATCTGAAGAAGCATTCATATGGTCTAAACATATGCAGCTCGCAAAGTGTCAAGAAAAGGCATCCTAAATGGAGCTGTCTTCTAAAGGAAACAATGATAGGCGAAGGGGAGAAGAGGTCATGAAAAAATGGATGAAGATGTCTGGAAGTATTCTTTATGTGGTGGTGTTCACGGTGATGATTGCATGTATTATTGTCGTATTGTCTTCAAGAACTACTGGGGGAGATCCTCAGATTTTCGGTTATCAATTCAAGCAAGTATTATCTGGATCAATGGAACCAGAATTTTCGACTGGCTCACTCATTGTCGTAAAAGAAGTGACTTCACCGGAGGCGCTTAAAAAAGGAGATATTATCACGTTTCAAACGAAGCAGGACCAGTCTTATGTGACCCACCGAATTGTTGGGGTGAAAGGAAAGGGAGCAAATAAAGCCTTTGAGACGAAAGGTGACCACAATATGTATCAGGACGGCACGCTAGTAAAAGCGGATCAGGTGGCTACGCAGTATACGGGTGTGAACATTCCTTATGCAGGAAAGCTTCTATCGTATGCAGGGACTTCGGCTGGAACTGCGTTGCTGCTCATTATACCAGGTGTGATGCTGCTCGTTTATTCCACTCTTCATTTTGTAGGCGCTGCAAAACACCGAAGACACACGGCTGATTTACATATGTCAGAGGAACAAGCTTAAATTTTCGTTTGTAACCTAATTAGGTTTCAATAAAACAATTTATTAGGGGGTTCATTCATGGCAAAGAAAAGATCAATTCGTTTAGGTGTATTATCAGGGGCTTTAGGCCTTGCATTAATCGGCGGGGGGACATGGGCGGCGTTTAACGATGTAGAAAAGGCAAACGCGGTCTACTCGACAGGAGAGCTGGATTTATCAGCAAAAGAGAACTCCGGCGCCATCAACCTTGCGAACTTAAAACCTGGTGATCGGATCAAGAAAGAATTTCATTTTGAAAATAAAGGATCGCTTGCGATCAATCAAGTGCTGATGAGTCTTGATTACAGCCAGTTTCAAGACGGAGCTTCCGCGAAGAATGGCGGTAAGAATACAGCTGAAGAATTTCTCAGCCAGTTTCAGGTGAGTGTTCTTACGGTTGGAGCCGAAGGTGGAAATGGTTATCCGAAAAATATTATCTTAGACCATGCAAACCTGCTTGACTTGCATCAACTAACGTCAAAACAGGATCAGACCGCATTTGAAAAGCTTCGTCATGCCGTCGATGAGAAGTTTTTACATGAAAGTGGGAAGATTAATGTAGCAACTGTTGATGGAACAGTGGCTCCAGAGTATGACGGCATTCCAAAGAACCCGTTTGATTACGATAAAATGGAAATGATCATTGAATTTGTCAATGACCAGACGAAGGATAAAGCTGGTCACTATATCCAGAATAAATACCAAGGCGATGCGATTCAAATTGATCTTTCCTTCGAAGCGACTCAGTGGAATGGTTTAACGATCAATCCCAAAAAGCATACGGATGAAAAAGGCTACGTGAAAGAAAACGAAAAAGCACACAGCGAAGATAAAAAATAAAGCCAGTCTTTAGACTGATATCAAGCTCTGCATAGCAATTGGAGGAGTATGCGCTAAAATGTGCGCTTTACTCCTCTTCTTGATTTTTTTTCCAGATTTGATAATCTAAAAATTCACGAAATTGCTTTTTCGAAACCCCTGATGTCATTGCATCTCGAACTAGTTTTTCCCATTCACTATCTAATTGACCATCGTATTCGGTTTCATCTTTTTCGTGTAACAGTGTATGAACCGAGACGTCCAGAACAGCGGAGACTTTTTCAAGAAATTGAATGGAGGGGTTTGTTTGCAAGTTTCTTTCTATTGAGCTTAAATAAGACTTCGCTACCCCAGCCTTTTCGGCCAGTTCTGATAGTGAGTAGCCTTTTTCATTGCGGTATTGTTTAATACGCTGGCCAATCAATGTCATCACCTTCCTTTCGATATTATAGCACATTCAGAAAGGTTTGATAGAATGACTTCTTACCAGAGGGTGAGACTCAGAGGACTTTTCACTTGATTTGAGGAATTGACGGACTTCTTCAACTGTTAGCCCTGCTTTACGAGCTTCAAGTAATAATTCAATCCATTCACTGTCTAATATGTTCGTTTTCTTTTCCATACAAATACCCTCCTAAAATACTGAATCATGTATTTCAGGCACTTAACGCATGAAATGGAAAGACACAGGTGGTAAGACCTCATAGTTTGCTTGCGTCATTTTTCCGCCCAATACAAACAGACAAACGTTGCTTTTGGCTGATCGAAAATTGTATGTCACATGAAAGGGAGGGGACCTATGGGTCAACCTCCTCTTTTTTGCTGTAAGTAAAAAAGTCCGCCATTTTCAATCGTAAGACTGATTTTTGGTTCGTATAAAGTTTTGAGTGCTTGTCTTTCTATTTCATATTCTACAGACGTGTCTGAAGTCCCTTCATAAAATTGGTTTAAAAGTTCAGTGTCTTCTTTCCATTTTTGAACAGCTCTCACCGCCCAATTGTCTGGTTCCTCATGGGCGTAACGCTCCATTAGACTATAGAGCCGTTTGACTCCGCTTTCTGGCTTGATCATTGTACTCATTGTAAAGCAATAATCGGGAATTTGAGATGACAGCTCACGGGTTTCCAGCTTTTCTTGAAATTGTTCAACGACTTCTCCGCGTATTAGATGAAGTCCTAGTGATAAAAGCTTATCCTTCTTTCGATCTGCGAGATAAGAAATTTTCACATTGAGACCAAGCCATGGCTCGAGTGCGATCTGGTTGTTCGTGAGCGGAGTGACTCGTTCATAGAGACGGATAAAACGGCCCTGCTGTTTGACAGCTTCAAATATTTGAAATAAACGAGGGGAGCCAAAGTGGATAAATTCACCCTCAATCGTATCATCCACTTTTTTTTGATCGGTGATGAGGGTCAATTGCCGCGGCTCTGGTACACCACCAGTTTTTTCAAGCCAGTGCCAATAAAAAGGGCGGTTCATAATCAATTTATCCATATCGATGGTTAGTTGTACGGTCATATGTCCTGCACTTTCTTCTAGTATGTCGCATTGATTTGCCTGAAAGAAACGGAGAAGAAAGGTATGTATGTCACGCTGCTCCATTGATCAACTCTCCTTTATGAGCCTTGCTGTCTTTTTTCTAAAAGTGGTGTTTTTGCTTCTGATAAATAGGAAGCAAACTGGGTTAATTTCTTTTTCATGTCTCCGTCTGATTCGTGCTGAAAGAGAATCTGATGTAGTTCTGTTTCGGCATCTTTGATATCTATTCGCGTTAAAATATCATCTAGATCGCCAATGACGTTTTCAAACAGCTGAATTTTTTCATATAAAAGCTTTAAGATATGTTCCTCAACGGTTCCGTTTGTTGCCATATTGTAAATGTGGACATCTCGCTCTTGTCCAAGGCGGTGGATACGTCCAATTCGCTGTTCTAGACGCATCGGGTTCCACGGAAGATCGTAGTTGATGATTTGGTTACAAAACTGAAGGTTGATTCCTTCGCCGCCCGCTTCTGTCGCAATTAACACTTGCGCCCGTTCTCTAAATAAATCTTTCATCCAATCTTTTTTGCCCCGCTTAAAGCCGCCTCGAAAAGGAACGGAGCTGATGCCATTTTGCTGAAGAAACCATTGTAAATATATTTGTGTCGCGCGGTATTCGGTGAAAATAATGACCTTTTCATTTAACTGCTGAATAAGCTTGACGACTTCAAGCGCCTTTGTGTTTTGCTGAACTTGATTGATTTTCTCCATAATTTGCGCTATAGCAGAAGATCCAAGGATATGTTTTTCATCTTCCTGCATTTTTTTAATCGTCATATAGACCGCCTCGCGGCTTGAACAGCATTCACGTTCCAAGGTCATGATGGAAAACATGTGCTTTGTATAAGACGGGTTCTCTTTCAGCTTGCAGATTTCATCATATAACGCTTGTTCCGTTGGAGAGAAATCAATGGAAATCGTTTTGACATGCCGTTTTGTCCACTCGATGCCCGTGTCTTGTCTTCGGTTACGAATCATCACTTTATTCACAAGCTGTTTTAATCGGTCGTGGTCTTCAAGCTGTAAATCCTTTTTGGCAAAGACATCTTTAAACTGATGTTCATTCCCGAGGTGGCCTGGCTTCAGAAGGGAAACGAGATTAAATATTTCTCCGATACGGTTTTGGATAGGTGTCGCTGTCAGCAGCAGGCAGAATTTCTTATTTAGATTTCTCACAAATTCATAGTTTTTCGTTTTATTGTTTTTCAGTTTGTGTGCTTCATCAATAATGACCATATCGTAGGCAATTGATAAAATGGTGTCTCGATGCGGCTGTCTTTTGGCTGTATCAATGGAGGAAACCACGACGTCACACTGCTCCCACACGTAGCTCTTTTTTTGTTCAACAGCATCAATGTAAAATTTCGTCCGCAGCTCCTGTACCCATTGAGACACAAGGGAGGCGGGGACAAGTATGAGAATTTTTTTTGCAAGTCCACGAATCATGTATTCTTTGATAATGAGTCCTGCTTCTACGGTTTTTCCAAGTCCCACTTCATCTGCTAAAATGGCTTTTCCGTTCATCTCTTCTACGACTCTTCTGGCTACTTCAAGCTGATGTTTTAAAGGCGTGAATGCAGGCAGGTGCGCGGGAGCTTGCAGTCCTTCAAATGAATCAATGGCTGTGACTTTTTGAACCTGCGTCGCTAAACGGTACATTTCCCAGTTCGCCCAGGGGCCGTCTGCTGCAAGCCGCTGCTGAAATTCACTTGCCCATTCCTGATCAAAAATCGTTTGTATATTCAATGTGATCGCCTGCCTTTCTAATAGGTTAATGATAAAATTGTTCTGTATTTAAACGCTTCATTTTTTAAGAGGTCTTTAAAAGACTAGATATATGAATAAAAGCGAACGATAGTGAATGTTTGTTTGAAAAATGTTAATGATTTTTCTGTTGCTCTTCATCCGTTTCTAATGGTAGGATGTTGGTAAGTGATCTAGAAAATAAGTCACCCATTTTGATAGTATGTCCAATAAATGTGAAGAATATGAGCGGATGATGGTATGGGGAGAGACTTGGCGGTTATTTAGCACTGGCAGGCGCCGAAGGAGCAAGCTGAATCGTTTCAGTGAATCTCTCAGGCAAAAGTACTCTTACCGGACGCAACTCTGGAGAGTGTTTGCTCATCGATTTTTAGCAAACCACCAAAGGGGAAAACGCACAATGCTGTTGTGCTGTAAACTTTCAGGTGCAAGGACAGAGACTTCTTTTTGATAAAAGGGAGCGCTCTGTCCTTTTTTGCTGCGATTTTTTTCTGAAAATTCAGCTTGTGATCTGCACTGAAAGAAAAAAGGGGGAAACGATTGATGTTGAAACGAACACCGCTTTTTCATGCGTATGAAACGTTTGGCGCAAAAACCATTGACTTCGGGGGCTGGGAATTACCTGTCCAATTTTCTTCCATTAAAGAAGAACATGAAGCTGTTCGAACAAAAGCAGGGCTTTTTGATGTGTCTCACATGGGTGAGGTGGAAATCAAAGGTCAAGATGCCCTTCCTTTTTTACAAAGGTTATTAACCAATGATGTGTCTAAGCTGACAGACGGTAAGGCACTATATACAGCCATGTGCTATGAAGATGGCGGGACGGTGGATGATCTGCTCGTCTATCAAAAAGAAAAGAACAATTATCTGCTTGTCATTAATGCATCAAATATTGAAAAAGATGTGGATTGGCTGCTTCAGCACCAAGGTGAGAACGACGTATTGATCCAAAATGTCTCTGATCAAATCGCCTTGCTAGCACTTCAAGGACCTCTTGCTGCTGACATTATGAAAGATGTGGCGGATGAAGAGGTGACATCTCTCAAGCCATTTACATTTTTATCAAAAGCTGAGGTCTCTCAAAAAGAAGTGCTTGTTTCGAGAACGGGCTACACAGGGGAGGACGGCTTTGAAATCTACTGCCAGTCAGAAGATGCAATCCACATTTGGTCGGCTTTATTAGAAGCAGGCGAGCCAAAAGGGTTAATACCGTGCGGGCTCGGTGCACGTGACACCTTAAGATTTGAAGCAAGACTTCCGCTTTATGGCCAGGAGCTGACAAAGGATATCTCTCCATTAGAAGGCGGGATTGGCTTTGCTGTCAAAACGGATAAAGAAGCCAATTTTATTGGCAAAGAAGCGCTCAAACAGCAAAAAGAAGAGGGAGCGAAGCGAAAGCTTGTCGGCATTGAAATGATCGATAAAGGGATTCCGCGCACAGACTATCCGGTCTTTTCAGGAGAAAAGCAGATTGGGGTTGTCACAACCGGCACACAATCCCCAACATTAAAGAAAAATGTCGGGCTTGCTTTGATCGAATCTTCTCAGGCGCAGCTTCAGGCAGAGGTGGAAGTACAAGTTCGCAAAAAACGTCTAAAAGCTAAAATCGTCGCAACACCATTTTATAAAAGAGCCAAATAACGAGGGGGAATAGAGGATGAAGCACAGGTATCTGCCGCAAACCGAGCAAGATCAAAAAGAAATGCTGGATGTCATCGGCGTTCAGTCGATTGATGAGCTTTTTTCAGATATCCCAGAAAAAGTGAGATTTAAAGGAGCATACAACATTAAAGAAGCCGCATCTGAAACAGAGCTTGTAAGGGAATTATCCCGATTAGCTGCAAAGAATAAGGATACGGTTTCCTATGCATCGTTTCTTGGTGCCGGTGTATATGATCATTACCAGCCTGTCATTGTTGATCATGTCATCTCACGTTCCGAATTTTATACAGCATACACACCTTATCAGCCGGAGATTTCGCAAGGTGAACTACAAGCCATTTTTGAATTTCAAACAATGATTGCTGAGCTGACGGGTATGGATCTTGCCAACTCCTCGATGTATGATGGCGGGACGGCATTAGCTGAAGCGGCGATGCTGGCTGCGGGACATACAAAAAAGAAAAAAGTGGTTGTTTCTGAAACGGTTCACCCTGAATCAAGAGCAGTGCTAAAAACATACGCCAAAGGACAGCACATCGAAGTTGTTGAAGTGCCTGCAAAAAAAGGGCAGACGGATCTAGCAGCATTAGAGAAGGCCGTCTGTGACGATACAGCAGCAGTTCTTGTGCAATATCCAAACTTCTTTGGTGTCGTCGAACCGTTAAAAGACATTGAACCTATTGCGCATAAAGGAAAAAGTCTGTTCATTGTCTCAAGTAATCCGCTTGCACTCGGGTTACTGACGCCGCCAGGTAAACTTGGGGCAGACATTGTCGTTGGTGATGCACAGCCGTTTGGCATTCCAGCAGCGTTTGGCGGGCCGCATTGCGGATATTTTGCTGTGACGAAAAAGTTGATGCGAAAAGTGCCAGGTCGTTTAGTCGGGCAGACAGAAGATGAAAATGGTGTTCGTGGGTTTGTGCTGACCCTTCAAGCGCGTGAGCAGCATATTCGGAGAGATAAAGCGACGTCCAATATTTGTTCGAATCAGGCATTAAATGCATTAGCCGCTTCCGTTGCCATGACAGCACTCGGAAAAACAGGCATCAAAGACATCGCCTATCAAAACGTGCAAAAAGCGCACTATGCTAAGATGCAGGCTCAAACATATGGACTTCTTGCTGATATAGAAGGGGCCCATTTTAATGAATTTGTGATCAAATTACAAGAGCCTGTGAAAGAAGCCAATAAACGATTGCTTGAAAAAGGAATCATCGGCGGCTATGACTTAGGGATAGACTACCCAGAGCTTCAACATCACATGCTTGTCGCCGTAACAGAGCTAAGAACGAAAGAAGAAATTGATACGTTCATTAAGGAATTGGGGGATCGCCATGAATAAACAAGATCAGCCGCTTATTTTTGAATTATCCAAAGAAGGAAGAATTGGTTATAGCCTGCCTGATTTAGATGTACCTGAACAGGAGATCCCGTCTTTATTTGATGACACGTATATCCGTCATGAGGATGCTGAGCTTCCTGAAGTATCTGAGCTTGATATCATGCGTCATTATACAGCATTATCAAGACGTAATCATGGGGTCGATTCCGGATTTTATCCTCTTGGCTCTTGTACGATGAAATATAATCCGAAGATTAATGAAAAGGTCGCACGCCTTGCAGGCTTCGCGCAAGTCCATCCACTACAGGAGGCAGACACTGTGCAAGGTGCATTAGAGTTACTCCACGACCTGGGTGCTCATCTTGAAGAAATTACTGGGATGGACGCTGTGACATTACAGCCTGCGGCAGGAGCACACGGGGAATGGACAGGACTCATGATGATCCGTGCGTACCATGAAGCAAGAGGAGACCATAAGCGAACAAAAGTCATTGTGCCTGATTCTGCCCATGGAACGAACCCGGCATCTGCGACAGTGGCCGGATTTGAAACCATTACCGTCGCATCTGATGCGAATGGGCTTGTTGATTTAGAGGACCTGCGCCGTGTTGTCAATGAAGAAACAGCTGCTTTAATGCTGACGAATCCGAATACACTCGGTCTATTCGAAGAAAATATTTTAGAAATGGCTGAAATCGTTCATGGAGCTGGCGGTAAGCTTTATTATGACGGAGCCAACTTGAATGCCGTTTTAAGCAGAGCAAGACCGGGGGATATGGGGTTTGACGTCGTTCACTTAAATCTCCATAAAACCTTTACAGGTCCACATGGAGGCGGAGGCCCTGGTTCAGGTCCTGTAGGCGTCAAAAAGGATTTGATCCCATACTTGCCAAAGCCGGTGCTTGTGAAGAAGGAAGGCCGCTTTTACTTTGATGATGATCGACCAGAATCAATTGGCCGCGTGAAGCCGTTCTATGGCAACTTTGGCATTAACGTCAGAGCATATGCGTACATTCGCTCTATGGGTCCAGACGGCCTAAAGGCTGTAACGGATAATGCCGTGTTAAATGCGAACTATATGATGCGCCGCTTAAGTGCTCATTTCGATTTGCCATTTGACCGTCACTGTAAGCATGAATTTGTTCTTTCAGGTAAACGTCAGAAAAAATTAGGTGTGCGGACACTCGATATTGCCAAACGATTACTTGATTTTGGCTATCATCCGCCAACGATCTACTTCCCGCTCAATGTAGAGGAATGTATCATGATTGAACCAACTGAAACAGAATCAAAAGAAACTCTTGATGCCTTTATCGAAGCGATGATTCAGATTGCCAAAGAAGCAGAAGAGAATCCAGAAGTGGTACAGGAAGCGCCGCATACGACGGTCGTCAAACGAATGGACGAAACAAAGGCCGCGCGGAATCCAGTCCTCGTTTTTGAAAGATAAAGAAAAAAAGACTCAGGGGGATCACGCTCCCAGAGTCTTTTTTGTTAGTTCTTTGTTTTGATGCGGCCGCCCCATTTTTTAAAGCCGCCTTTTAAATTATAAATCTCACGACAGCCGTTTTTACGTAAAGTTTGAGCTGCTTTTCCGCTTCTTAAATTGTTTTGGCAATAGAGATAAACAGGCTTGTCAGGACGAATTTCATTTTTGCGCTGCTTTAGCTGGGAAAGGGGGATGTTTCTGGCCCCTAAAATATGTCCGCCTTCAAACTCATTTGGCTCTCTCACATCAATGAGTTGAGCTTTGCGGTAACCTTTAATAAATTCTGCTTCCGTCAGCGTTTTCATAATGCGCTGCTGATAAATGTAGCTGCCGATGGAATAAAGAACGAAAAGTCCACAAAGTGAGAGGACGATATAGTTGAATATTGACAATACAACTCGACTCCTTCTTGAGCATCAGCACAGTAGTCTGTCTGATGGTACGTTTTAGACAAATACTATTATAGTAAAGCAAAAGAAACTTGTCATCATAAATGGTAAGAATTATTTTCAATTCGTTCCCTATTTGATAGACTGATGAAGAGAGAAAACCGGTGGCCATCACCATCATCTAACATTGACTACGTAAAAGAGAAGGGATTTTTATATGCAAAAAGAGAAATGGTGTTTCATTGATACAGGAAATCAAGACCCTGCCTTTAACATGGCAATGG
This sequence comes from Bacillus sp. GBSW19, assembly GCF_002998655.1. NCBI lineage: Bacteria > Bacillati > Bacillota > Bacilli > Caryophanales > Bacillaceae > Bacillus > Bacillus sp. GBSW19. The sequence goes on along the minus strand of NZ_PVRF01000001.1, from coordinate 1,312,838 downwards.
ATGAAGCCTTGCTTTATTGGCATAGTGAGAAGCTCATCCCGCCTGTCATCCGTTTTTATGGATGGAATCCGGCGACATTGTCTGTTGGGTATTTTCAGCATGTTGAAAAGGAAATCAACATGGAAGCAGTCGAGCGCTATGGTCTTGGGTTTGTCCGTAGACCAACTGGAGGGCGGGGGGTTCTTCATGATCAGGAGCTGACCTACAGCGTGATTGTGTCAGAGGAACATCCAGAAATGCCAGCGACGGTGACAGAGGCATACCGCGTCATTTCAGAAGGCATTTTAGAGGGCTTTAAAGAACTGGGACTCGATGCATATTTTGCCATTCCTCGTACAGATAAAGAAAAAGAAAGCTTAAAAAATCCAAGATCGTCTGTATGCTTCGATGCTCCTTCCTGGTATGAGCTTGTCGTAGAAGGCAGAAAGGTAGCAGGCAGTGCTCAAACGAGACAAAAAGGAGTGATCCTCCAGCACGGCTCCATCTTAATTGACCTTGATGAGGACAAATTGTTCGATTTATTTCTTTATCCAAACGACCGTGTGAGAGAGCGGATGCAGCGGAGCTTTAAAAACAAAGCGGTCGCCATCAATGAAATCTCAGACCGAACTTGTACAATAGACGATGCGCGTGTTGCGTTTAAACGAGGATTTGAAAAAGGGTTAAATATTGAGCTTGTGCCTTATGAGCTGACAGATGAAGAATTAGCGTTTGTCCATCATCTCGCCAAAACGAAATATGCCTCAGACGAGTGGAATTACAAGCGTTAAGACAGTGGACACTCCTTGTTTTTTAATGGGCGATGGTGTAGAATTGTTATGATTATTAAGTAAAGGTGCATTATGGAGGGGTTTTATGACTACACCTAGTATGGAAGATTACATTGAACAAATATATATGCTGATAGAAGAAAAAGGATATGCCAGAGTCTCTGATATTGCAGAAGCACTCGCTGTCCATCCCTCCTCTGTAACAAAAATGGTTCAGAAGCTAGATAAAGATGAATACCTCATTTATGAGAAGTATCGTGGTCTAATTTTAACCCCGAAAGGCAAAAAAATTGGAAAACGTCTCGTATACAGACATGAACTGCTAGAGCAATTTTTAAGAATCATTGGTGTAGATGAAGAGAAAATTTATGATGATGTAGAAGGCATTGAACATCATCTCAGCTGGAACAGCATTGACCGCATCGGCGATCTTGTTCAATTCTTTGAAGAAAACGACGAGCGATCTGTTCAGCTGAAAGCGATTCAAAAGAAAAACGAACAAACAAATCAAGAATCTTAAGAAAAAGGACACCCTTAGCAAGGGTGTTCTTTCATATTGTTGACAAAGGGCTAAAATGAACTTTATTTTAGCCCTTTGTCTTCTGTTTTTTCAGCGTGACTTGAAAACCTTTGCAGTCTAGGAAGGACGAGTACCGGAGCGGAGCGAATTTGACATTCGTGAGCACCGGAGCGCAGACCTGACACCGAATGCGAGGGTTTGTCCGCGCGCTGAAAGGACACCCTCAGCATGGGTGTCCTTTTTGATTAAAGTTCTAATTGAAAGCATATGCTCTTACACTATTAATAGCGTGATATCAAAGGGGGCTCCTTGATGAAGATAGATGGTGTGTTCTCAGGTGGAGGCATTAAAGGGGCAGCACTTGCGGGTGCCTATGAAGCGCTTGAAGCGAGAGGATATCAATTTGTCCGCCTTGCTGGTACAAGTGCTGGAGCGATCATTGCTTCATTCATCGCAGCAGGTTTTACTAGTCAGGAGATTCGGGAGCTTTTAGATGAAATGGAGGAACATCACTTACTTGACAGGAGATGCCAATTCATTCCGTTTCAAATGCTCAGGTGGGTATCCATTTACTGGCGCCTCGGTCTGTACAAAGGCGACCGGCTGGAAAAATGGCTGACAGACGTTTTAAAACGAAAAGGGGTTACCGTATTTGGAGATCTCAAAAAAGATTCGCTGAAAATTGTTGCCTCCGATTTAACAAATGGGAAAATCCTCGTGCTGCCAGACGACCTTCCTTCATACGGCTTAAATCCAGAGCGCTTTTCCGTTGCAAGGGCGATTCGGATGAGTTGCAGCCTGCCGTATTTTTTCGAGCCTGTCAAACTAAGGTCATCAAAAGGCATTTGTACCATTGTGGATGGAGGAGTGCTTAGCAATTTTCCAATTTGGTTGTTTGCGGAAGAGAAAAAAAGACCGTTCGTCGGTGTCACATTAACCCCAAACGAAAAAGAACGCCCTCAACACTCCATCCGCAATGCGTTTGAACTGTTTGGCGCTCTTTTTGAAACGATGCGTGGTGCTCATGACGAAAGACACATTGCCACAAAACACGAACGTCATGTTATTTTTATTCCTGTAGAACACGTCATTGCCACTGATTTTCATCTGAAGACAGAAAAGAAAAAGGCGCTTGTCGATCTAGGCAGACAGAAAGCCGAGCAATTTTTAAAAAGCTGGACATTTTAAAACAAGGCGCGATTTTTCTTTTTGTTTTTCTTGCCTTCAATCACAGTTAACTGTGTTTGGCTTTTCTTTTTGAGAAGGACGGGCTTAGACTTGTGGTCAGTCGGCACGCTTCGCAAATGAGTGACCCGATTTTTCATCTGGCTTTTCGTTTTTGGTTTAGGCTGCTGGTAGCGACGTTTTGATTGTTTGACTGCTTTACGATAAAGATTGCCCTCTGTTCCAGTTCTTCGATTCATCAGCCATCTAAATAGGAAAAATAGAACCGCTCCAATGATCACAACTGATAGCAGCATTGTAAAAAGTCTGCCTGGATTCGTTGTGAGTAAATACACAAATCCCAAAACACCTAAAGCGAAAATAATGGTAAAAGCAGGATGTACTCGGCGATTCATAACTGTCCACCTCCGAAGGAATTTACCGGATTTATAAGTTAGATCACTTGATGAGCAGAATCTGATGCTTGTTTCTCAGACGCTTCCTCTAAACGAAGAAGTTCATTAAAACTTGCAATGGCTACCTCGACTTGATCGTCAGAGGGTTCTTTTGTTGTGAGCAATTGCAGCCAAAGGCCAGGATAGCCAAGCACTTTAAGCACAGGCACTTCTCGGAGTTTGTTCGTGAGCTGAAGCACTTCAAATGAAATGCCCAGAACAACCGGAATGAGCGCCAAGCGATTCAGAACTCTCACCCATAAAGGATCTGTCGGTACGAGTAAATAGACGAACATTCCGACAATGACAGTGAATAAAATAAAGCTGCTACCGCATCGATAATGCAGCCGTGATTGTTTTTGTACATTTTCCACTGTGATGTCAAGATTCTGTTCATAGCAGTTTATGACTTTATGTTCTGCGCCATGATATTGAAATACCCTTTTAATTAAAGGGGTCATGGAAATAAAGTAAATGTAGCCTAATAACAGGACCAGTTTAAAGAATGTTTCCACTGCGATTTGTGCGAAATTCCCTGAAAAGACGGGCCGCACCAGTTCAGCTAAAAAGACAGGTACTAGGGTAAAGACAAATTTACTAAAGAGAAGAGAGAGAACTCCGATTACAGCAATGCCGAAAATCATGGATAATTTCGAGCTTTTTTGTTCTTTTTCAAGAGTATGATCTTCTGAAGGATCTAAGTCATAGCGCTCGCTGGAGAAGTTCAAGTGCTTACTGCCATTTGCGCTTGCTTCAACAAGTGCAGCAACACCCCTGACAAAGGGGATTTTCTTGAGAAAGGCGGTTCGTTTATTGGAGGTCCGGGGAAGCTTCAAAAACTCAATGGACTGATCCTTTCGCCGAATCGCTGTCACATAGTTCTTTTTACCTCCAAACATGACACCTTCGACAACTGCCTGCCCTCCATATGCTGGACGTTTTGTTTGATTGGACATATTTCATCAACCTGCCTGTTTCCTGTAATTTACATGCATTTCCTTATACCTTTATTGTACAGGAAATGAGGGGAAATCACTAGCGCACAAGTCGATTATCTACTAGAATTCTATCTACCTCTTTTTAGCCAGTATACCCTGTTATAAAAATTTTACACTCACGTATGGAAATCCTTTTTTTTATGACATTTTGGACATACTACTTGCTGGAGGTGTTCACAAATGAAACGTGATGAAAAGAAAAACCAAGAAGAGACAAATCAGGCTGTACAAACGTCATCGCTGTGGGCAAGAGCAGCTGCGACAGGCTTTGTTGGCGGTGTTTTTTGGGGCTTTATCGGGTTTCTGACCCATATGTTTCATTTCTCAGAGGTGAGTCCCAATATGCTCCTTCAGCCTTTTGTGCTCGGAGAGTGGAAAAAGGGAGGACTTGGCACTTTTATTAGTATTGTGCTTTTAGGGGTTTTATCGATTGGAGCAGCCTTTATTTATTATGGGGTTTTAAAACGAATCAAAGGCTATTGGATGGGGCTGATATATGGCGCGCTTTTATGGCTGCTCGTTTTTTACGTATTTAATCCGATTTTCCCAGATGTAAAGCAAGTCCAAGATTTGCAGCAAAGCACCATCGTCACGACATTTTGCCTATATATTTTATATGGCATGTTTGTCGGGTACAGTATTTCGTTTGAATATAATGAATTAACGAGTCAGAAGCTTGCAAGGGCACTCGGGAAAAAGACAGAATAAAGTGTAAATCACCTATTCATATGATAAAATATTTTTGGGAACGAAAGGTTTCTAATGAAAAAGAAACAGATCTCGATATAGATTGAATTAGGGTGAAGGAGTGGTTGTATGCCTCATTTTCTTGTGCTGAATGGGCCCAATTTAAATAGGCTTGGCAAAAGAGAGCCGGCTGTTTACGGAAGTAAGACGCTGACAGATTTAGAAACGGATTTGTTCCAGTTTGCAGAAAGAGCCAATATCCAGTTAACGTTCTTTCAATCGAATCACGAAGGGGATTTGATTGATGCGCTCCACGAGGCAGAAGATCAGTACGATGGAGTCGTGTTTAACCCGGGTGCTTTTACACACTACAGCTATGCGCTGAGAGATGCCATTGCAAGTATTTCTTTATCCGTCGTCGAAGTACATATCTCAAACGTTCATAAGAGAGAGGAATTCCGCCATCATTCTGTACTTGCTCCAGTATGCCAAGGGCAAATCGTTGGTCTTGGTTTAGAAGGGTATAAATTGGCGATTCGTTATTTAGTGAGTGAAGGGGGAGCAGTATCATGAAACTTGAAAAGTTAAGAACACTTTTATCTGAATTAGAGATCGATGGTCTTGTCATTACGAGCAGCTTTAATTTACAGTACATGACCAGCTTTACTGGCTCAGCCGGTCTTGCAGTTGTTTCAAAGGACCAGGCAGCTTTTATCACGGATTTTCGTTATACAGAGCAAGCGAAGGACCAAGTAAAAGGCTACGACATTATTGAACATAAAGGAAACATCGTAGAAACCGCAGCCCAAACGGCAAAGGAATTTGGGATAAAACGCCTTGGGTTTGAACAACATCATATGACATTTGCCACGTACCAGCAGTATGCAGATAAAGCAGGCGATATAGAGCTTGTTCCGGTCTCAGAATCAGTTGAAAAGTTGCGCTTGATTAAGTCTAGTGAAGAGATTAAGATATTAGAGGAAGCTGCGAAGATTGCAGATCACGCCTTTGATCATATTCTCACTTACATCAAGCCGGGCTTGACGGAAATTGCTGTCATGAACGAGCTTGAATTTTTCATGAGAAAAGAAGGCGCTGAAGGATCTTCATTCGATATGATTGTCGCCTCAGGTGTTCGTTCAAGCCTGCCGCACGGAAGAGCGAGTGAAAAGGTGATTGAATCTGGTGATTTAGTCACACTCGATTTTGGTGCTTACTATAAAGGTTATTGTTCTGATATGACAAGAACGATTGCTGTCGGCACACCGAGCGATAAACTAAAGGAAATTTATCATATCGTATTAGAAGCAGAAAACGCTGGTGTGGATAGAATCAAGCCAGGCTTAACAGGAAAAGAAGCTGATCGCATCACACGTGACATCATTGAAAAGTATGGCTATGGTCAATACTTCGGGCATTCAACTGGCCACGGGCTAGGGATGGAAGTACATGAAGCGCCAGGCCTTTCCTCACGATCAGAGGTCGTCTTAGAAGAAGGAATGGTCGTGACAGTTGAGCCGGGAATTTACTTGCCGGATGTCGGCGGCGTGAGAATTGAGGATGATATTGTCCTGACAGCTGACGGCAATAAACGATTGACCCACTCACCGAAAGAACTTATCATATTATGATGGTGAAATGTAGGAGGATGACAAAATGATTTCAGTAAACGATTTTCGTACAGGCCTGACAATTGAAGTGGACGGCGGTATTTGGCGTGTAGTGGATTTCCAACACGTAAAGCCAGGGAAAGGCGCAGCGTTTGTTCGTTCGAAACTGCGTAACCTGCGTACTGGTGCCATTCAAGAAAAAACATTCCGTGCAGGCGAAAAAGTAGCGAAAGCTCAAATTGAAACAAAAACAATGCAGTACTTGTACGCAAATGGCGACCAGCATGTCTTCATGGATACAAGTTCTTATGAGCAGCTTGAACTAAGTGAAACACAAATTAAAGATGAGCTGAAATATTTGCTAGAAAATATGTCAGTTCAAATTGTGATGTACGGTGCTGAAACACTTGGAGTAGAACTTCCAAACACGGTAGAACTAGAAGTAGTAGAAACAGAGCCTGGTATTAAAGGTGACACAACATCAGGCGGCTCAAAACCTGCAAAAACTGAAACTGGTTTAATCGTCAACGTTCCTTTCTTTGTGAACCAAGGAGATAAACTAGTCATTAATACATCAGACGGTTCATACGTGTCAAGAGCGTAATGAACGAAGAAAGACTGTAAACCTCGTGTTTACAGTCTTTTTAGATTGTTGACAAAGGGCTAAAATGACGTTTATTTTAGCCCTTTGTCTTCTTTTCAGCGTGATAGAAAACCTTTGAAGTCTAGGAAGGACGAGCACCGAAGCGGAGCGAATTTGCCATTCGTGAGCATCGGCGCGCAGGACTGACACCGAATGCGAGGGTTTGTCTACACGCTTTGACTGTAAACGTCGTGTTTACAGTCTTTTTTTATTGTAAAACATGTAAGACTCCTCAAAAGGCAGACCTTCTCTCAATTCTCTCATTCATCTCTTTTCCTTTCTGAAAAACAAGACTACTTCCATCTAGACAAGCATATAGTGTAAAAAAAGCTGGAGGTTCTATATGAAACCATTTCTTTTCCCAGGCATCCATCCGTCAGTAGCTGCAATGGCCGGCATGAGGTTCTTATCGGCAGCGATTGAACTGACGGCCGCCATCCTCATTTTAGTCACAAATGACGTTCGAAAAGCGGTTGTCATCAATAGTATATTGGCGATCATTGGGCCGCTCATTTTTATTATCACGATGACGATTGGAATCTATCAAATTGCAGGGCAGTTATCCTATGCCAAGCTCGTCTTTATTTTCATTGGTGTCGTGTTTATTCTTGTTGGGATCTATAAGTGAAACGGCTTGGCATAATTAACGGCTCCCATCATACATTTTAGAGAAGAAAAAAAGGAGGGGAATTCGTTGCGGAGTTTGTTGGATATTCTCCCGCACTCGATTGGACAAGAACTTAGACTGCTAAAAGAAGCAGAATGGGATCAAATAGAAGAAATCCGCATTCGCACGGATCGTCCTATTGAATTGATGCAAAGAGGAAAACCGCGCTTTCTTTCTTATCGCACAACAGGAGAAGATGCGTCTCAGCTATTAGGCAGGCTGAGCAATTACAGCATGTACACACTTGAAGAAGAGCTAAAGCAAGGCTACATCACCATATCTGGCGGACACCGGGTGGGAATTGCAGGAAAGGTGATCGTTGAAAACGGCATTGTCAAAGGATTAAGAGATATCTCTTCATTTAATATCCGCATCGCAAAAGAAAAAATCGGGATTGCGCTTCCCTTTCTTCCTTATTTATATGACGAGCACTGGTGCAATACACTCATCATCGGTCCACCGCAAACAGGGAAAACGACATTATTGCGGGATGTAGCAAGACTGGCTAGTACTGGCACAAAAGCAATTCCTCCTAAAAAAACAGGCATTATAGATGAGCGTTCCGAAATCGCTGGGTGTATAAGAGGGGTGCCGCAGCACCAGTTTGGACACCGGGTTGATGTGCTCGATGCGTGTCCAAAGGCTGAAGGTTTGATGATGATGATTCGATCTATGAGTCCAGAGGTCATGATTGTCGATGAAATCGGAAAAAGCGAGGATGTACAGGCACTTTTAGAAGCGATTCATGCCGGAGTCACCATTATCGTCTCAGTTCATGGCTATTCACTTGAAGATGTGTATAGACGCCCATCATTGAAGCCGTTATGGGAGCTTCGAGTATTTGAACGATATGTTGAATTAAATCGCAAGAATGGTCCCGGCACGATTAGGCGGATATATGACCAAGACGGACAAGAGATGAAATGGAGGCGGGGAGTGGACGTATGTTAAAGCTCATTGGCGCTATCTTGATTGTCGCGGCTACGACTTGGGGAGGGTTCGAGTTTGCCAAACGATATAGCGACCGGCCGAAACAAATTCGGCAGCTTCGGTTTGCGCTCCAGTCTCTTGAAGCTGAAATTATGTATGGGCAAACGCCTCTAGCGCGGGCTGCAGAGCAAATTGCGTCGCAAGTAGGTCCTCCTGTGAATCGGTTATTTGAACAATTTGCAGAAAAACTCAAAGTCGGAACTTTTTCGGCACGGCATGCATGGAATGAGAGTCTTGAGGATGTTTGGAAAAAAACCGTTTTGAAAAAAGGCGAATATGAGGCACTGAAGCACTTTGGAGAAACACTTGGCCAGCATGATGTCACGTCTCAGCAAAAGTATATCAAGCTTGCTTTAGGTCATTTGGAATCGGAGGAGAAGGAAGCTGAAATTGCCCAAGCGAAAAATGAAAAAATGGTCAGAAGTCTCGGATTTTTAAGCGGATTACTACTGATTCTTTTATTGATGTGAGAGGAAGGGAGTCGAGAGCATGGGCGTTGATGTAAACGTCATTTTTCAAATTGCGGGAGTAGGCATCGTTGTGGCATTCCTCCATACGATTTTAGATCAAATGGGGAAAAAGGAGTACGCTCAGTGGGTCACGCTGCTTGGGTTTATCTACATTTTGTTTATGGTGGCAACCATTGTAGATGATTTGTTTAAAAAGATTAAAGCCGTATTTCTATTTCAAGGATAGGGGAGGGCTTACAAATCGAAATCATACAAATTGTTGGACTTGGTTTAATCGCTACTTTTTTAGCATTAATCGTCAAAGAACAAAAGCCGACCTTCGCCTTTATGCTTGTTGTTTTTACAGGATGTGTGATTTTTCTTTATTTAATTGATCAAATCTATGCCATTATCTCGATGATTGAAAAAATTGCGGCAAGCGCCGGCGTCAATATGAAGTATGTTGAAACCATTTTAAAAATTATTGGCATTGCCTATATTGCAGAATTCGGCGCCCAGCTGACAAAAGATGCTGGACAAGGCGCCATTGCATCAAAAATAGAGCTTGGCGGCAAAATTCTCATCTTGGTCATGGCAGTCCCTATTTTAACAGTCATCATTGAGACCATCTTAGGTATGATCCCGTCCATGACGTAATTGAAAAGAGGTGATGACAATGAAACGGGTGACAGCTGTTATGGGACTGATGCTTTTCTTCTGGCTGATCGCTCCGCATGCAGGTGCAGAAGAGAAAGTACCTTTATCAAATGAAGAACCAGCGGCAGAGGAAGTGGCGAATGGACAGGCTGATGCACTAGAGCTTCAATCCATCAATGACTTTTGGGAAACCATATTGGACGAGTATGGCGGCTTTCTGCCAGAAAGCCAAAAAGGCACAGTGAAGGAAATGATTGATGGCGATAAAGAGCTGTCTCCCCAAACATGGCTGAAAGCCTTTGTTCATTATCTTTTTCACGAGGTCATAGCAAACGGAAAGCTCCTAGGTACACTGATTTTACTCACCATCTTTTGTTCGCTTTTGCAGCTTTTGCAGAATGCGTTTGAGCAAAGCACCGTCAGTAAAGTCGCATACGCTCTTGTTTATATGGTGCTGATCATTATTGCACTCAACAGCTTTCATGTGGCGATTTCTTATGCAACAGAAGCCATTCAAACGATGACCAGTTTTATTCTTGCTCTTATTCCTCTTTTATTAGCACTTATTGCTTCATCAGGCGGGCTTGTCTCAGCCGGATTCTTTCATCCCGTTATTTTATTTTTGATGAATACGAGCGGCGTTTTTATTCAATATGTCGTTCTTCCCCTTATCTTTTTATCTGCGATATTGAGCATTGTCAGTACGCTGACCGAACAATACAAGGTCACCCAGCTTGCCCAGCTGTTAAGAAATGTGGCGATAGGTGGGTTAGCCGTTTTTTTAACTGTCTTTCTTGGCGTCATTTCTGTGCAAGGTGCATCTGCTGCAATTACGGATGGAATCGCTCTTCGTACAGCCAAATTTATTACCGGAAATTTCATCCCTGTCCTTGGCAGAATGTTTACAGATGCGACGGATACCGTGATCAGTGCCTCTGTGTTACTCAAAAATACGGTCGGACTTGTTGGCGTCGCCATTCTCATTTCAATTGCCGCCTTCCCGGCGATTAAAGTGCTCTCACTAGCCCTTATATATAAGCTTGCCGCAGCCATTCTTCAGCCATTAGGAGGCGGACCGATCATCAGCTGTCTTGATGTCATTTCAAAAAGTGTTCTTTATATCTTTGCCGCACTTGCTGTCGTGTCGCTCATGTTCTTTTTAAGCATTACCGTCATTATCACTGCTGGCAACTTGACCATGATGATGAAGTAAGGAGGGACACCTTTTGAGTTTTCTCACGGAATGGATCACAAGTATTATTCTCTTTATCTTATTTGCGATTGTCATTGATCTTCTGCTTCCCAATTCAAGCATGCAAAAGTATGCCAAAATGGTCGTCAGCCTGCTATTGATTGTGGTGATGCTCAATCCGATCTTTGCTTTATTTCGGGCAGACCCTGACCAAATTTTTTCGGAATTGATGAAGGGGAAGGAAGAAGCACAGTCAGAAGAAATAAAAAATCAGATGAATTTAGAAAAAAAAGAAATACAAGCCTCTCAGCGTGCATATATTTTAAAGCAAATGGCTGTCCAACTAGAAAAAAGCGCAAAGGAGCCACTGGAGAAGGAGAGCTATGAAATGAAACACGTAGAAGTGCTGGCAGATGAGGAGCACCTGGATCAGAATATGGAGGCGGATCAATTTCGCATCAAAGCAGTTCTTTCCCCGCTCACAGGTGATGCTGTAGAAACGGTGGCAAAGGTGGACATTGATCTCTCCACGCAAAAGGAGGAAAGCGCTGAATCTTCTAGCAAAGAGATCACGAGGGTGAAAGAGACACTTGCTGATGTTTGGAATACGAGTCCTGAGCACATTGCGCTGAACATTGAGGGAGGTGACGCAGCAGATCATGAATAACAAGGACTGGAAACAAAAGCTGAAATCATTCTTGCAGCCGCCTGAAAAAGGTGAAGGGAAACCAAAATTAACGAAGCACCATTACTTGCTGCTTGTATTCATCATCGGCGTATCTTTCATGTTAGTCAGTCAGATCTTGTCACCGCCATCAAGCAAAGAACAGGCTGCTGTTCCTGCTTCTAAAAAAACATCCTCACAAGAGCAGGAGGTATTCAAGCCGGCATCGTCAAGTAAATCAAAGAATTCGATTGAGGATGTGGAGCAAGAATACGAAAATCAGCTGAAAGAAATTTTAGAGACCATCATTGGCGTTGAGGATGTATCGATTGTGGTCAATGTAGACGCAACTTCTTTAAAAGTGTTTGAAAAAAACAAATCCAATAAAAGCACAACGACCGAGGAAACAGATAAAGAAGGTGGCGTGCGAAGTGTCACTGATCAAACAAAAGAAGAAGAAATTGTCATCATCAAAAATGGCAATGAAGAAACACCTGTAGTGGTTCAAACGAAAAAACCAGATATTCGCGGTGTCCTCGTTGTTGCTCAAGGAGTAGACAACGTTCAAATAAAGAAAACCATCATTGAAGCGGTTACACGAGTGCTTGATGTACCGAGCCATAGAGTGGCTGTTGCCCCTAAAAAAATCAAGGAGGATTCGGAATGATGTTAAAAAAACAAACGGTTTGGCTATTAACGATGCTAAGTTTAGTTGTCGTCTTAAGTGTGTACTATATCATGTCTCCACAAGGTGAAAATGCAGTGACAGTAGAAGATATGAAATCAAAAGGAACGGAAGAGAAAAAGACTGAAACAGAAAAAGGGACGGACAAAGGAACGGAAAAAGGCACTGATGAGAAGTCCACTGACAAAGAAACAAATGGCAAACAAGAGGATATCGAAACAAGCGGTGAAGAAGGAAAGGCTGTGTCGGAGCAAACAGACGATGAGCTTTTTACAACATACAGATTAGAGCTTGAAGATAAACGAAGCAAACAGCGCGAAGAGTTCAACGAAATCGTATCCAGTGATGATGCAACAGCACAAGAAAAAAGTGAAGCGTATGATCAAATGACAGCGCTTAGTGAGGCAGAAGGGACGGAGCGTCAGCTCGAAACCTTAATTAAAACAAAAGGATATAAAGATGCGCTAGTGAGTGCTGAAGGAGATAAAGTGAGCATCACGGTTCGTTCTGACAAAAAATCAAAGTCCCAAGCGGCCGATATTATTGATATGGTCACAAAAGAAATGAGAGGTCTTGATAACGTAGCTGTCACTTTTGAGCCCTCCAATCAATAAAAAATGAACAGGCGCCCTTGCCGAAAAGGGCGTTTTTTGATGCGGTTTGGCGCCCTCTCCAAGGTGCTTTCGCGAGGCGCTTCGCCACAATAGTAGTTGAATTCATTGAAATCCTCCTGTAAGATGGTTATAGTATGTACTTTTAGTACTAGCCTATAAGAAAAAGATAAATCCATACATAGGGGTGCAAATCCATGTTAAAAATTGAAGAAATTCATGAACTGATTAAATTAATTGACGAATCTACAATTGATGAATTTACGTACGAAAACGAAGGTGCAAAAATCAAACTGAAGAAAAATAAAGAAGTCGTTCAGCAAGTTGCGGCACCAGTGGCTCCTGTCCAAGCAGCTCCAGCTCAACAAGCTCCTAAAGCACAAGCTCCAGCTCAGACCGAAGCCCCTGCACAAGAGGCAGCTGCGTCTGAAAATCTGCATAAAATCACATCCCCAATGGTTGGCACATTTTATGCTTCATCTTCACCAGAAGCAGGTCCATACGTGACAACAGGTTCTAAGGTGAAGGAAAACACAGTTGTGTGCATCGTAGAAGCGATGAAACTGTTTAATGAAATCGAAGCAGAAGTAAAAGGTGAAATCGTCGAAGTATTAGCTGAGAACGGTCAGCTTGTAGAATTCGGACAACCCCTCTTTCTAGTGAAAGCAGAGTAAGGAGTACGATCATGATTAAAAAGCTATTAATTGCAAACAGAGGAGAAATCGCAGTTAGAATTATCCGCGCTTGTAAAGAGCTTGGAATTGAAACAGTTGCGGTATTTTCTGAAGCGGATCGCGATGCGCTTCATGTTCAAATGGCTGATGAAGCATATTGCATCGGACCGACTGCTTCAAAAGATAGTTATTTAAATGTCACGAATATTGTCAGTGTAGCAAAATTAACAGGGACAGATGCCATCCATCCAGGATACGGCTTCCTTGCTGAAAATGCAGACTTTGCAGAGCTTTGCGAGGAATGCAATGTCATCTTTGTTGGTCCAACTGCGTCAGCGATTTCCAAAATGGGAACGAAAGATGTCGCAAGGGAAACAATGAAAGATGCCGGGGTTCCGATTGTTCCTGGTTCTCAAGGAATTGTAAAAGATCTTGATGATGCTGTTTCAACAGCAGCAAGTATTGGGTATCCTGTCATTATTAAAGCAACTGCAGGCGGAGGCGGTAAAGGAATCCGTGTGGCTCGTACCGAAGAAGAGCTCATTAATGGTGTCACCATCACGCAGCAGGAAGCAGCGCAAAACTTTGGTAACCCTGGCGTCTATTTAGAGAAGTTCATTGAAGACTTTAGACACGTGGAAATCCAAGTGCTTGCAGATCAGCATGGCCATACCATTCACTTAGGAGAGCGTGATTGCTCGATCCAAAGAAGAATGCAAAAGCTTCTTGAAGAAACGCCATCACCAGCGCTGAATGCAGACATCCGTGAGCAAATGGGTGAAGCAGCCGTAAAAGCAGCAGAAGCTGTTGAATACACTGGTGCTGGAACAGTCGAATTCATTTATGATTATAATGAAGAGAAATTCTACTTCATGGAAATGAATACCCGTATTCAAGTAGAGCATCCTGTAACAGAAATGGTCACAGGTGTTGACTTGATCAAAGAACAAATTAAAGTTGCATCAGGTGAAAAACTTTCTCTTACACAAGAGGATGTCGTATATGCAGGATGGGCGATCGAATGCCGTATTAATGCAGAGAACCCAGAGAAAAACTTCATGCCATCAGCTGGTGAAATTAAAATGTATCTTCCGCCAGGCGGTCTAGGAGTACGTGTTGATTCTGCCGCTTATCCGGGCTATGTGATTCCGCCATATTACGATAGTATGATTGCAAAGGTGATCACATATGGTAAGACGAGAGAAGAAGCGATTGCGAGAATGAAACGCGCGCTTCAAGAATTCGTCATTGAAGGAGTCTACACAACGATCCCATTCCATCTAAGATTGCTTGAGCATGAAACATTTGTGAGCGGTAATTTTAATACGAAGTTTTTAGAAACATACCAAATCATGAAATAATCATAGCTTTCGGAGGTGAATGATCGTGTCAGAAAACAATTTGCTTGAAATGAACCTTGATGAAGATCAATTGGGAAAAGTGCAAATTGCACCAGAAGTGATTGAGGTCATTGCTGGGATCGCCGCTTCAGAAGTCGAAGGCATTGCCGAAATGCGCGGCAATTTCGCTGCTGATGTAGCAGAACGCTTTGGTAAGAAAAATCACCGTAAAGGTGTGAAAGTAGATGTCTCTGATGAAGGCATCACAATCGATGTATACTGTGTGGTTCAATTTGGCCTATCCATTCCAAAGGTATCCACTGCTGTCCAAGAAAATATCCGTCAAACTCTTTTGAACATGACTGCCTTGACGATTAATGAAATCAATATTCATGTCGTTGGTATTCAATTTGATACTAAAGCATCTGAGGCTGAAGTAGATCAAGAAATGTAAAAAAAGAGTTCAAGTGAAACCAAGGAGGCATTGCCTCTTTGGTTTTTTAAAGCCCATTTTTGGGTCATTTCCGAATAATAATGATCTCACGCGTTGATTGATTCGTTTTTCGTCACAGCTCGCATGGATCTTGGTGCGACCACGGGCAAAATATGTTATGATCTCTGTATGGCTTAACGACAAGCGGATAAAGTGGTTAAAGGAGTAAATAATGAAAAGAAGAACTGCAAGAGAAAAGGCGCTACAAACATTATTTCAAATTGATGTGAGCAATATTGATCCGAAAGAGGCCATTACACATGCGCTGGATGAACAAGAATCAGATCCTTTTTTCGAGGAACTGGTTTTCGGTGTGCTTGAACAAAAGGACAAGCTCGATGACATGATTTCACAGCATCTAGTGAATTGGAAACTCGATCGTATTGCAAACGTAGACAGAGCCATTTTAAGGCTGTCTGTGTACGAGATGGTGTATCAAGAAGATATCCCGCTTAGTGTTTCGATGAATGAAGCGATTGAATTGGCCAAATTATTCGGTGATGATAAAGCACCGAAATTTGTAAATGGTGTACTTTCAAACATTAAAAACGACCTAAAGCAGCAATAGGAGGATTCGACATGACAGCAACAATCATCGATGGGAAAGAAACAGCAAAAGAAAAGCGTGAGCAATTAGCAAAAGAAGTAGAAGAGCTAAAACAAAAAGGTGTCACACCTGGTCTTGCCGTTATTCTAATCGGTGATGATCCGGCTTCACTTTCTTACGTGCGCGGGAAGAAGAAAGCAGCAGAAGCAATGGGGATGCATTTCCAGCTTGACCATTTAGATGCTTCTTTAACAGAAGAAGAATTGCTTCAGCTGATTGATCAGTACAATGCGAACGACCAATTCCACGGGATTCTTGTTCAGCTTCCACTGCCAAAACATATTTCTGAAAAAGCCGTTATTGAACGTATTTCACCTGAAAAAGATGTTGATGGTTTCCATCCATTGAATATCGGGAAAATGCTGCTTGGGGAGGACACATTCCTTCCATGTACACCAGCAGGCATTGTTGAATTACTAAACAAAACGGGTGTTAATCTTTCTGGAAAAGAAGTCGTTGTTGTGGGACGCAGCAATATTGTCGGTAAACCAGTAGGGCAATTGCTGTTAAACGAAAACGCAACGGTTACTTATTGCCATTCAAGAACAGTGAATATTTCAGAACATACGTTGAAAGCGGACATTTTAGTTGTTGCCGTCGGTCGAGCAAACTTTATTAAAGCTGACCAAATTAAAGAAGGCGCTATTGTTATTGATGTAGGAGTCAATCGTTTAGATACTGGGAAGCTTGTTGGAGATGTTGATTTTGAAGAGGCAAAAGAAAAAGCTTCTTATATCACACCAGTCCCTGGCGGAGTCGGTCCAATGACGATTACGATGCTTGCACACAATACGGTTAAATCAGCAAAACGTACATTAGCATAAGCTTTATCCATTCATCCACCTGCATGCTGCTGGTGGATGAATGTGCGTTTTTGAAGAGGAGGAATACGTCATGAGTGAAAAAGCCTTTGTGACGGTCACAGCCCTTACAAAATACATAAAAAGAAAATTTGATGTTGATCCGCATTTAGAAGATATTTGGATCAAAGGTGAGCTATCCAATGTAAAGATTCATTCAAGAGGACATGTGTACTTCACCTTAAAAGACGAAAACGCACGCATGCAAGCTGTCATGTTCCAGCGCTCTGCGTCTAAGCTGCCTTTCTCTCCTAAGAGCGGAATGAAGGTGTTTGTACGCGGCGGGATTCAAGTATATGAACCAAGCGGCAACTATCAATTATATGCAAAAGAAATGCAGCCTGATGGTGTTGGTGCTCTTCATCTTGCTTATGAAGAGCTGAAGAAAAAGCTGGCAAGTGAAGGCTTATTTGATGCGCGCTATAAAAAAATGATTCCTGAATATCCAGAGGTTGTTGGTGTGATTACATCTCCAACAGGAGCGGCTGTTCGAGATGTCATTACGACCATCAACCGGCGCTATCAGCAGGCGAAAATCATTGTGCTTCCGGCGCTTGTCCAAGGTGAACATGCGACCCGTTCCATCGTAGAGCGGATCAAGGAAGCGAATGAAAAACAGCTCTGTGATGTCTTGATTGTCGGAAGAGGAGGCGGTTCGATTGAAGAGCTTTGGGCTTTTAATGAAGAAGCTGTCGCAAGGGCCATCTTCGCATCAGACATTCCAATCATATCTGCAGTTGGGCACGAAACAGACTTTACGATCAGTGATTTCACTGCAGACATGAGAGCACCCACACCAACAGGAGCAGCCGAACTTGCTGTTCCAAGCACGACCGATTTAATTGAACGAATCAAATCAATCGATATACGGCTGACAAGAGCGGTAAAGAATCAAACCTCACAAGCGAAAGACCGTCTTGTGGCGCTGCAATCCTCGTATGCCTTCCGTTTTCCAAAACGATTACAGGAGCAAAAAGAGCAGCAATTTGATTTGGTATTTGACCGTTTTCAAAAACAGCTGACGAGACAAATTGAGCAAAAACGCAGTCAACTAGACAGACAAACATACAGGCTGAAGCCGCTTCATCCTAAAGAGCAGCTGCTTCAGGCGAAAAAACGCCACGCCAATGAATCAGAACAGCTCATCCGCAGTATGAATGTGCAAATGAAAACAATTCATTCGCAGTTCCAATCGGTTCTTGGTAAACTAAATGCATTAAATCCACTTCAAGTGATGGAAAGAGGCTACAGCTTAGCCTATAAAGAAGAAGAACTGATAAAAAGTGTGAACCAAGTAGAGACGAAGGATCAGCTGACTATCACGATGAAAGATGGACGTCTGATTTGTGAGGTTATTGAGAAGGAGGGGCAATCATCATGACAGAATCCAATAAACAAAAAGAAGAACAAATGACATTTGAAGAGGCGATGAAAGGTCTTGAGGAGATTGTGGGAAAGCTCGAGGAAGGAGATGTACCACTTGAGCAGGCCATTCATTATTTCCAAGAAGGCATGACCCTTTCGAAGCTTTGTCATGAAAAATTACAGCATGTTGAAAAGCAAATGGATTTCATTTTAAAAGAGGACGGTGAGCTGGCTCCCTTCTCAGTGAAGGAGGCAGATGCTGGTGACAAGTAATTTAAATGAATTTTTAACAACACGAAAACAGGCCATTGAAGATTATTTATTTACATATGTTCAGGAATTGACGATTCCAGAAGACCTGAAATCTTCTATGCTCTATTCTCTTAAAGCGGGCGGGAAAAGGCTTCGACCTGTTCTCGTTCTTGCTCTATTACATGCCTACGGTAAAAACGAAGAAGACGGTATACCTGTCGGCTGTGCAGTTGAGATGATTCATACGTATTCATTGATACATGACGACCTTCCTTGCATGGACGACGATGACCTTCGCAGAGGAATACCGACAAATCATAAAGTGTACGGAGAAGCAACAGCGGTTCTCGCAGGTGATGCCCTTTTAACAGAAAGCTTCCGCCTGATTACATCACAGCTGTCTAGCAGCGTCTCAGCTGACAAAAAGCTCAGAATTGTAGAGGAGCTTGTAAAGTCAGCAGGTGCACTAGGAATGGTTGGCGGTCAATTTGACGACATGGAAGCAGAGCAAAAACAAGTATCGCTTGCTGAACTAGAATCCATTCACGCCCGTAAAACAGGAAAGCTTCTTACGTTCAGCGTCGCGGCAGGTGCAATGCTGGCAGGAGCATCAGATGACGATATCGAAAAGCTAAGGGAATTCAGCTATCATATTGGCATTGCGTTTCAAATCCGTGATGACATTTTAGATCTTGAAGGAAACGAAGAAAAAATCGGCAAACGGGTCGGCTCTGATACAGCAAATGAAAAGTCGACATATCCTTCTTTATTAACGCTTTCAGGAGCAAAAGAAAAACTGCATGAGCACATCACACGTGCAAAAGAAATTGTCTCAAATCTTCAATTAGAGCAGCAATTGCTGCATGATTTATGTGATCTAATTGCCTCAAGAGATCATTAAAAACAGCCTAGATTTGAGGGTCCTCGAGCAATTGTGGTAAACTGTAAACAGTTTATTATGATGAGACAACTCTTATTCCCTATTGGTTTTCAAAGGAATAAGGCATTATAGCTGTATATAGAAATTTTGTTGAAAGCGAGTTGATCCTAATTGGATCTTTTATCAATAAAAAATCCAACGTTTCTAAAAGGAATGTCAAATGCAGAATTAGAGGAGCTTAGCGCTGACATTCGCATGTTTTTAATTGAGTCCTTAGCTAACTCTGGCGGGCATATCGGTCCGAACCTGGGAGTCGTTGAACTGACTGTTGCGCTTCATAAAGTATTTGACAGCCCAAAAGACAAATTCCTCTGGGATGTTGGACATCAGTCTTACGTTCATAAGCTGTTAACGGGAAGAGGGTCGGAGTTTGATACACTTCGTCAATATAAAGGGCTTTGCGGTTTTCCTAAACGAAATGAAAGCGAACATGACGTTTGGGAGACAGGTCACAGTTCAACCTCGTTATCTGGTGCGATGGGTATGGCGGCAGCGCGTGATATTAAAGGGACAGATGAATATATCCTGCCGATTATCGGAGACGGTGCACTAACCGGAGGGATGGCGCTGGAAGCTTTGAATCATATCGGTGATGAAAAGAAAGATATGATTGTCATATTAAACGACAATGAAATGAGTATTGCACCAAACGTTGGTGCGATTCACACAATGCTTGGCAGATTACGTACAGCAGGCAAATACCAATGGGTAAAGGACGAGCTCGAATATTTATTCAAGCGCATTCCAGCTGTAGGCGGAAAGCTTGCTGCCACAGCAGAGCGTATCAAAGACAGCCTCAAATATTTACTTGTATCTGGCATGTTTTTTGAGGAAATGGGATTTACTTACTTAGGTCCTGTAGACGGACATTCGTATGAAGATCTTTTTGAAAATCTTGAATATGCAAAGAAAACAAAAGGTCCAGTTCTTCTGCATGTCATTACGAAAAAAGGAAAAGGCTATCAACCGGCAGAATCCGATAAAATCGGGACTTGGCACGGTACTGGTCCATACAAAATCGATACCGGTGATTTTGTAAAACCGGCAGCAGCAGCTCCGTCTTGGAGTGGTCTCGTCAGTGAAACGGTCAGAAAGCTGGCGCGGGAAGATGAGCGGATTGTTGCGATCACGCCTGCGATGCCTGTTGGTTCAAAGCTTGAAGGCTTTGCGAAGGAATTTCCAGAGCGGATGTTTGATGTAGGAATTGCCGAACAGCATGCAGCCACAATGGCAGCTGGGCTTGCGACGCAGGACATGAAGCCATTTTTAGCGATTTATTCAACGTTCCTGCAAAGAGCCTATGACCAAGTGCTGCACGATATTTGCCGTCAGAACCTCAACGTATTTATTGGCATTGATCGTGCGGGACTTGTCGGTGCAGATGGAGAAACCCATCAAGGTGTGTTTGATATTGCTTTTATGCGTCATATGCCGAATATGGTACTTATGATGCCAAAAGATGAAAATGAAGGACAGCACATGGTCAATACAGCCATTCAGTACGATGACGGTCCTATTGCTATGCGTTTCCCGCGCGGTAATGGGCTGGGCGTGAAAATGGATGAACAGCTGAAAACCATTCCGATTGGGTCCTGGGAGGTTCTTCGTCCAGGGAAGGACGCTGTCATTTTAACATTTGGTACTACGATTAAAATGGCGCTTCAAGCAGCAGAAGAACTTCAAAAAGAAGGGAAATCAATTCGTGTCGTCAATGCTCGTTTTATTAAGCCTCTTGATGAAGCGATGTTAAATGACATTCTTTCTGAAGGTATTCCGATTTTAACGATTGAAGAAGCTGTGCTCCAAGGCGGATTTGGCAGCAGCGTCTTAGAATATATACACGATAAGAAAGCATCTCATATCAAAGTAGAGCGTATGGGCATTCCAGATGAATTTATTGAGCATGGAAGTGTTGATGCCCTGCTTGAAGAAATTGGTCTGACGAAAGCACACGTTGCTGACTCTTTACGTGACCTGCTTCCCGCAGCACCAAGAAAAGGAATTGGATCATGACATCAAAGAAAGAACGACTTGACGTTTTATTAGTCGAACAAGGACTAATGGAAACGAGAGAGAAAGCAAAGCGTGCCATCATGGCAGGGATCGTTTACTCAAATGAAAACCGTTTGGATAAACCAGGAGAGAAAATCGCTCGTGATACTCCGCTCACTGTGAAGGGGAACCCTCTGAAATATGTGAGCCGCGGCGGGTTAAAGCTCGAAAAAGCACTCAAAGAATTCGACTTAACCGTTGAAGGGAAATTGCTAATCGATATTGGTTCATCAACAGGCGGATTTACAGATTGTGCTCTTCAAAATGGAGCGGTCAAATCATATGCTGTTGATGTTGGCTACAATCAGCTTGCGTGGAAATTAAGGCAGGATGACAGGGTAATCGTCATGGAGCGCACCAATTTCCGTCACTCCGTCCCAGCAGATTTTACTGAAGGGTTGCCAGAAGTAGCATCAATTGATGTCTCTTTTATTTCACTTAAACTCATCCTGCCGGCTTTAAAGCACATTCTTGTCCCAGGCGGAGACTGTATTGCACTCGTCAAGCCTCAATTTGAAGCAGGCAGAGAGCTTGTTGGGAAAAAAGGCATTGTGCGAGATCCGTCCGTCCACCTCGGTGTACTGGAAGAGATGAATCAGTTTGCTGCAAAAGAAGGCTATGATGTAAAGGATGTATCATTTTCGCCTATTACTGGTGGAGACGGGAATATTGAGTTCCTTCTTCATTTAGTGCTTCATTCCGATCAAGAAGAGAATGCGGCACTTCCGGCTTCAGAGCTTGAAAAGGTCGTCAAGGAAGCCCATTCTGTATTGAAAGAAAAGAAAAACAGCCCTGAGCCGGCTGACACATGAGATCATCGAAACAAAAGGAATAATAGCTCGCTATTATTCCTTTTTACATGGTCAAAAGACGAGAATTGACCGATTCTCACGTAATGCTTGTTTTTTGAACTGTGGTTCATATAACATAGAACGTAAAGACAAACTGAGATCAAACGCCTAGGGGGGTCAAACATGAATAAAGGTCAAAGGCATATTAAGATTAGGGAAATCATTGCGGGCCAAGAGATTGAAACACAGGATGAACTAGTCGATATTTTAAAAGCCGATGGATATAACATCACACAAGCGACCGTTTCAAGAGATATTAAAGAATTACACTTAGTGAAAGTGCCGACGAACAATGGAACATATAAATACAGTCTTCCTGCGGATCAGCGGTTTAACCCGCTGTCTAAACTGAAGCGATCCTTAATGGATGCATTTATCAAAATGGATGCTGCCAGTCATTTAATCGTCCTCAAAACCATGCCCGGTAATGCTCAGGCCATTGGGGCTTTAATGGATAATTTAGATTGGGAAGAAATCATGGGAACCATTTGCGGAGATGATACCATTTTGATCATTTGCCGCACACCAGATGATACGGAGACAGTTTCGAGCAAAATTTTAGAGCTTCTATAAAGAATCAGGTTTACAAAAAGAGGTGTCAAATGAGTGTTAGCAGAACTAACCATTAAAAACTTTGCAATCATTGAAGAGTTAACGGTTTCGTTTGAAAAAGGACTCACAGTCCTAACAGGGGAAACAGGTGCTGGAAAATCCATCATGATTGACGCAGTCTCACTTCTTGTAGGAGGGAGAGGGTCGTCTGAATTTGTTCGTTATGGTGAAAAAAAGGCAGAGCTGGAGGGGCTTTTTCTTGTGCCAGCCGATCACCCTGTATTTGCTTTATGCGAAGAGCAGGGAATTGACGCATCGGATGAAATGATGATTCTTCGCCGTGATATTAACAATAACGGAAAAAGCATCTGCCGCATCAATGGCAAACTTGTCACGATCTCACTTTTACGCGAGGTAGGACGCCTTTTGCTCGATATACATGGGCAGCACGATAACCAGTTATTGATGGAGGATGAAAATCATCTGCATTTGCTCGATCAATTTGGAGCAGAAGAAATTGCACCTGCTTTGTCACAATATCAAGAAGCATATGAGCAATATACAAAGACAGCCCAAAAGCTAAAACAGCTCTCTGAGAATGAGCAAGAGATGGTGCACCGGTTAGATTTACTGCAATTTCAGCTAGAGGAGATTGAAGCGGCACAATTAGAGCCGGGAGAAGATGAGAAGCTTCAAGAAGAGCGCCATCAGATCAGCAACTACGAAAAAATCTTTTCCTCACTTCAAAACGCATATAATGCCTTGCGCAATGAGCAGGGAGGACTTGATTGGGTTGGCATGTCATCAAGCGAGCTCGAGCAGGTTTCTGAGATCAACGACGATCTGAAAAAGCTATCCGAACAAGTGTCGAACTCCTATTACTTATTAGAGGATTCGACGTTCCAAATGCGAAGCATGTTGGATCAATTAGAGTTCGACCCAGCACGTCTTGATTTTATTGAATCTAGGCTGAATGAAATGAAGCAGTTAAAACGAAAATATGGGACAACGGTTGAGGAAATTTTGGAGTATGCGGCGAAGATAGAAGAAGAAATAGATCAAATTCAAAATCGAGACAGCCACCTGCAGACGCTTAAAAACAAACTGGATGCAATGAGCCGTGATGCCCTGCTTGAAGCACTTAACGTTTCAGAGCTTCGTAAAAAATGGGCGAAAAAACTAGCGAAGCAAATTCAAACAGAACTAAAAGATTTGTATATGGAGAAGTCAACGTTTGATACATCCTTTTCCATTCGGTATGCGCCTTTTAGCAGCACGGATAATCCGCTGCTAGATGGAAAGCCCGTCCAGCTTGGAAAAAACGGAATCGACCAAGCTCAATTTGTGATCTCTACTAATCCTGGCGAACCGATGAAATCTTTATCAAAAGTTGCCTCGGGTGGAGAAATTTCACGTGTCATGCTCGCCGTGAAAAGTATTTTCTCAGCCAAACAAGAAGTCACGTCCATTATTTTCGATGAGGTGGATACGGGCGTAAGCGGCAGAGTGGCACAGGCGATTGCCGAAAAAATTTACAAAGTGGCGGCTGGCTCACAAGTGCTCTGCATTACGCACCTCCCGCAAGTAGCAGCAATGGCTGACACGCATCTCTTCATTTCTAAACGCTCTAAAGCCGGCAGAACACTGACAAGCGTCAAACCATTAAGTCATGAAGAAAAAGTGAGTGAAATTGGCAGGATGATTGCGGGTGTGGAAGTCACTGAGCTGACAAAACAGCACGCAAAAGAATTGCTTCATCAAGCAAATGATGTCAAAACAACAGGGTAGCTGAAAAATCAGCTGCCTTTTTTATATTGTGTCAAAATCGCTGTATATACCCGTGAAATCGTCTTTTTCTTTTATCAATTTATCCAATCATTTTCTATAGGTGCCGGTTATAAATCCTAGCGAAGAAGGCAAAAGTAAAGATGTAGCCAAAACATGAGTGTTCTGGTGTGGGTAAGGAGCGAGGAGAGTGAAAAATGAATGCCCGAAAAGATGAGAAAAGCCATTGGTGTGATTCTCCTTGTTTCTTTAATAAGTACAGGGTTTATGAGCATAGTGAAGGAATACATCAGCATTCCAACAAATGTTGCTGTATTTGAAAAACAGAAGCACTCAATTGACACATCAATAGAAGCGTCAGCCAATGCTTCTTCACAAGCCTTTAGTCTTTCAGAGAAAAAGAATCAGCTTGAAGTGACAGGACAAAAGGCGGGAAAAGCCGAAATTGTTTATGATTTTAAAGGATTTCCTATTAAGAAAACAAAAGTCGACGTTCTCCCTGAATTAAAAGTAGTTCCTGGAGGACAATCCATTGGCGTCAAGCTCCACTCTGTAGGAGTTCTCGTTGTAGGTTTTCATCAAATCACAACAGCAGACGGCAAAAAATCACCAGGCGAAGCCGCAGGCATTCAATCAGGGGATATGATCATTGAAATCAATGGTCAAAAGATGGAGAAAATGAATGACCTCACCCCATTTATCCAGAAAGCAGGAAAAACAGGTGAAACGCTTCGTTTACTCATAAAAAGAGACCATAAAACCTTTCAAACAACATTAACACCCGCAAAAGATGCAAGTGAAGGCACCTATCGAATTGGTCTTTACATTCGAGATTCCGCAGCAGGAATCGGCACGATGACCTTCTTTGAACCATCTTCTAAAAAATATGGTGCCCTTGGGCATGTGATTTCTGACATGGATACAAAAAAACCAATCGTTGTCAACAATGGTGAAATTGTCAGATCAACCGTGACATCAATTGAAAAAGGCACAGGAGGCAACCCTGGAGAAAAATTGGCGAGATTCTCTTCCGAACGAAAAACGATAGGGGATATCTCCCGCAACAGCCCATTTGGTATCTTTGGTACGTTAACCGAAAAGCTTGAAAATCATGTATCAGACAAACCGCTTCCAGTCGCTTTATCAAATGAAGTAAAAGAAGGTCCAGCAGAAATTTTAACCGTTGTGGATCATGATAAAGTGGAGAAGTTTGATATTAAAATCGTCAGCACGACACCGCAGAAATTCCCGGCAACAAAAGGGATGGTATTGAAGATAACAGATGAACGTCTTTTAAGTAAAACGGGCGGTATCGTCCAAGGCATGAGCGGAAGCCCCATCATCCAAAACGGAAAGGTCATTGGAGCGGTCACACACGTATTTGTCAATGATCCGACAAGCGGGTACGGCGTACACATTGAATGGATGCTGTCAGAAGCAGGAATCGATCTTTATCAAAAAAACAAAAAAGCAAGCTGATCATCAAACTGCCGCGAATCTCCCGGCAGTTTTTTTCTCCCCTTTCTTTCTCTGCCATCATGTTATAAAATAAGGAAAAAGAGATTTTTCGACAAAATGGAAAATAGTATGTTGTCAAATTGCAATAATCGTCGATTCGTTAAGAAAAACGTAGAAAAAGCTAGATAATGCTCTATTATTCGGAAAATTAAAGTTTTTTAAAGGGGATAGCATGGTTTTGTCGAATTGAACACTCAGAAGAGAAATGCAAAAGACTAAAGGAATCGACATTGGGGAGGAAAGAACGTGGAGAAAATTAAAGTGTGTGTAGCTGATGACAATCGAGAGCTTGTTGGCCTTTTGACAGAGTATATTGAGGGACAGGAAGATATGGAAGTACTTGGCGTGGCGTATAATGGTCAGGAATGTCTGACATTATTTAAAGATAAAGAGCCCGACGTTCTCCTCTTAGATATTATCATGCCTCATTTAGACGGTCTTGCTGTACTGGAACGCCTCCGTGAAAACAATGACATGACCAAACAGCCAAGTGTGATTATGCTAACGGCGTTTGGACAAGAAGATGTCACGAAAAAAGCAGTTGATTTGGGCGCATCCTATTTCATCTTAAAGCCATTTGATATGGAAAACCTAGTCGGTCATATTCGTCAAGTCAGTGGAAACGGCACACAAGTCACACATCGATCTTCATCTATCCAAAACAGTGTCCTTCGGAACAAACCTGAACCGAAACGTAAAAACTTAGATGCGAGCATTACGACGATTATTCATGAGATTGGCGTACCCGCTCATATTAAAGGATATTTATACTTAAGAGAAGCGATTTCGATGGTGTACAATGACATTGAGCTTCTCGGAAGCATCACAAAAGTGTTGTACCCAGACATCGCGAAGAAATTTAACACGACTGCCAGCAGGGTAGAACGAGCGATTCGTCATGCGATTGAAGTTGCTTGGAGCAGAGGAAACATCGATTCCATTTCCTCACTCTTTGGTTATACAGTCAGCATGTCTAAAGCGAAACCAACCAATTCTGAATTTATTGCTATGGTGGCTGATCGTCTGCGCTTAGAGCATAGAGCTAGCTAGTTCATTCTCTTAAAAAAACGTTTCTGCAAAGAGGCGTTTTTTTATTTCGAAAAATATTGTTAAAAATTGGTTGTATTGATACAATCATCTTATTGTTTCATTTGGACAACTCGGCTTGCTTTATTTTCGGAATAAAATGAAAAATAAAGCATGAAAGAAATGGGTATGTCATAAATTAGTGGTAATCAGCTACGCCAATCAATTGTTTGGTCTTCAAATAGAAGAAGAAAAAGCTCATTCGTAAGGAAAAGGATGAGAGGAAAAGGTCTGATGGATTTGGTAAATAAAGCAAATAAGATCGAAAGTTCTATTTCTATTGACCTGATTGGTTGGCGTTTTAAAGTCACTGGCTTCTTAGAGATTGTGCCATTTGAACTGAATATTCCCATTGTCGAATTTAATAATTTTCACATTCTTTTACTATGCTATAATAATGAGAAGAAGAGGGTGAGGTTATGGGAAAGCTGAAAATCCACTCTGCTGAGGTAGCGAACGAAATTAGCAAGTGGACGAGGGTCATTTCTCAGAATGACCTAGAAAAATCTGCTGTCTATAAAGAGAAAATTCAGAATTTGCTAAAAAATACAGATGAAGACCGTGAAGTTCTCCTTTATTATCAGCTTGTTAATGGCAGACATGAAATGTTACTTGGAAATATTGAAAAAGCCAATCACATTATGAAGAGTGTCGGAACGCTCGATGAGAAAGCAGATGACATTATTAATTTTTATTTTTACTTTTACAAAGGCCAATATGCTGCATATGTGAAAAAGTATGATGAAGCCATCAGTTTTTACAAAATTGCAGAACAGCGCCTAAAACGTGTGAATGAAGACCTGGAAGTAGGAACTTTTCACCATAAGGTTGCTTCAATCTATTACGAACTGAAACAAAATTTCATATCCATTAATCATATTAAAAAAGCCATCGATACGTTCAAAGCGCATGAAGAGTATACAGCGCAGGCGATTGACAGTTTGATTTTACATGCAAGTAATTGTATTGATTTGTTTCAATTTGAAGAAGCAGAAGAAAAATACCAAGAAGCACTTGAGAAAAGTAAACGCATTAACAATGAAGTGCTGATTGGGAAATGCTATCACAATTTAGCCGTTCTTTATTATGCGAAGCCTGATTATGAAAAAAGCGCACAATATGCCAAAAAAGGGATGGGCATTCAAATTCACCGTGACAATAGCCATTATTACATCCAATCTTTATATGTTCTGGCAAATGCCTTGGTTCATCTAGGAGATCAAGAGGCGAAGGAATATATTAAAGAGGGTATTCAGTATAGCTGCGATATCCAAAATAATGAATATATAGTAAAATTTGAAATTTTGGATTTGATGTGCGAAAATAGTGGAGCAGCAGACGTATTCTCTGAAAAATTAGACTACATAGAAAAAAATAGATTATATGTGGAGCTTGAGGATTTGTCTGAACAAATATCGAAATACTTCAAGGAACGAAATGACTATCAAAACGCCATTCGTTTTCTTGAAAAGAAATTCGATGCACAAATACTTCAAAAGAAAGTGGAGGTTATCTTATGAAAAAGTTGTTGTTAGGTGTAACCGTCGTTACAGCAGTCGCAGTTGTTTCTTCCCTTTTTGCTCTTGACGCAGAGACGACAGAGCAAGCCATCAGAGCGATTACGTGATCGAATTTACCTGTGAGCCTCTTCGTACTAATCAGAAGAGGTTTTTTTATGTGCTCAAACTGGAAAAATGAAAAGAGACACGTCATAATGAAAGGAAGCATCATACTTAGAGGTGACCTATGACGAAAATTTTTGCACACAGAGGTTTTAAAGGAATCTACCCTGAAAATACCATGATAGCCTTTGAGCATGCACTCCATTCTGGAGCTGACGGAATTGAGCTCGATGTTCAGCTGACGAAAGATGGCAAGCTTGCTGTCATTCACGATGAGAAGCTGAACAGAACAACGAATATGAAGGGCTTAGTGAAAGACCATACATATGAAGAGTTAAAAGCAGGAGATGCGAGTCATTCTTTCTATGAAGAAACCGGTGCTGTATCCATTCCTCTTTTAGAGGAAGTATTGGAGTTAGTGACGCAGCAACCATCACTCATCATCAATATTGAACTGAAAAATTCCATTTATCGATATCCTGGTATTGAAGAGAAAGTAAAGGAGCAAATTGAACACTTTCAAATAGAAGATCGTGTACTTGTCTCATCGTTTCATCATGGGAGTTTAGCTCTTTTTCACAAGCTGATGCCGCATGTTGAGCTTGCTGTTCTCACAATGGATGTGATTCATCAGCCGGAGATGTACTTGAAAACAGTACCTGCAAGAGGTTATCATCCGAATATAAAGGGCGCAGGGGTGACAAAAGAAGTCGTGTCGGCTCTCCGTGCCGCTCAGCAAGTGATCAGGCCATTTACGGTAAACAGTGAAAAGCAGATGAAAAGCATGTTTTCCTTAGGTGTCGATGGAATTTTCACTGATTTTCCTGACAGAGCCGTCAAAATAAGAGAAGAAATGAAATAAAGACCTGCTATCAGAAGCGGGTCTTTTTTCATGTCTATCTCTGCTTAAAGCGGGTGGTCACTTTATTGCGTTTGCGGTCTCTATATAAAATAAAGCCAGCGACTACATAAAGACCTCCTCCTAAAAATAACAACCCTGCAATTCCTTGCAGCCATAAAAATGGAAATGGTGCAATGATGATGCCGAAAACCGTGTCACGCAGCAGCTTAATCCCAAGTGCAGCAAGCGCGCCAGGTATTAAAATAATCACTAATGCAAGTATTCTCCCCATCAAATGTCCCCTTAAACGTCATTTACTTCCATTGTCTAATTCAAAAAATATTTTGTCAAGAAAGGAAAACGTGGTAATATAAGAGTTGTGCAATTTTTTGCAACGGAAAAATATGGTGTGCAAATTTTTTCATATAAAGGGGTAACGGGATGCAGAGAGTCTTGATTGTCGGTGCAGGACACGGTGGATCAATATTGCTTGAAACATTGCTGAAAACAAATATGATTCAAATCGTTGCGATCGCCGACCTTGATCTTGGGGCACCGGGGATGGTAGAAGCGAAAAAGAATGGAATCGATACGACAACGGATTGGAAAGAATACATAAAAGATGACATTGATATCATCATTGAAACAACGGGCAGTTCAGCTGTGCTTAAAGAACTGATGAAAGAAAAACGAGAGCATGCTGTCATTGTTCCGAGTTCGATGGCATACGTCATATCAGAATTAATGTCAGAAAAGCATCAGCTCATTCAAATATTAAAGGAACAAACCTATAAACATGACCGCATTTTTAATGCAACGAACGATGGCATGATTTTTATTAATATGGATGAAGAAGTCGTCCTATTTAATCGGTCGGCTGCCAAAATGGTTGGATGTTCGCAAAAAGATGCGATTGGCCGTCACATACGTGAAGTCATTCCAAACACAAAGCTTCCCGATATTTTAAGATCGAGGGAGCCTGAATTTAATCAAAAACAATTTCTGAATCAGCAAATACAAATTGTCACAACGCGTTTGCCAATTATTGATGACGCAGGAAGAATGCTGGGCGCTTTATCGATCTTCAAAGATATTACAGATGCGGTGGAGCTTGCGGAGGAAGTCACAAACCTCAAAGAAGTGCGGACAATGCTTGAGGCTATTATTCAATCATCGGATGAAGCGATATCCGTCGTAGATGAGCAGGGGAAAGGAATTTTAATCAACCGAGCTTACACGAAAATGACGGGGTTAACAGACAAAGAAGTTGTGGGCAAACCAGCAGGTGCGGATATTTCTGAAGGCGAAAGCATGCATTTGAAGGTGCTTGAAACGAGAAGGCCGGTTCGAGGCGTTAGAATGAAAGTCGGACCAAATAAGAAGGATGTGATCGTCAACGTAGCGCCAGTGATCGTTGATGGCATTCTAAAAGGCAGTGTCGGCGTCATTCATGACGTATCAGAAATTCAATCACTCACCAATGAATTGAATAAAGCAAGACAGCTCATCCGGACACTTGAGGCAAAGTACACATTTGAAGACATTATTGGAGAAAGTGAGCAAATGCTTGTGGCACTTGAGCAGGCAAAGCTAGGGGCAAAAACACCAGCCACCATCTTACTCAGGGGAGAATCAGGTACTGGGAAAGAGCTGTTCGCGCACGCTATACACAATGAAAGTGACCGGAAATATAATCGCTTTGTAAGAGTCAACTGTGCGGCCTTATCGGAAACCCTTTTAGAGTCAGAGCTTTTTGGCTACGAGGAAGGAGCGTTTTCTGGTGCAAGGCGCGGCGGTAAAAAAGGGCTGTTTGAAGAGGCAAATCACGGCAGTATTTTTTTGGATGAAATTGGTGAAATGACGCCAAGTACACAAGCGAAATTATTACGCGTCATGCAGGAGAAAGAAATTGTCAGAGTAGGCGGAACAAAAGCCATCCCTGTTGATGTACGTGTGATCACCGCAACAAATGTCAATATTGAAAAAGCGATGGCGGAAGGAAAGTTCAGAGAGGACTTATATTATCGCATGAACAGATATCCGATCTCTATTCCGCCGCTAAGGCAGCGCCTTGAAGATATTGACTCCTTAAGCAAACGTCTCATCCAGAAGATCAATTTAGACTATGGACGAAATGTGAGCGGCTTAACGGAAGGGGCGCTCGATAGACTTCGATCCTACAGCTGGCCTGGAAACGTAAGAGAACTGGAAAATGTCCTTGGACGAGCCATGATCTTTTTGAACCCGCAAGAAGAATGGATCGATGAAGATCATATTTCCTTCATGGAGTCAGAAGAGCAGGAAGAAAAAGAGCAGCAGGAACTGGCTGTCAGTCAATTTGAGGGAGAGACACTTTCGGATGCTGTTGAGGCATTTGAAGCGCAGCTGATTAAACAAACCCTTGAAAAGCATCAATTCAACCGCACGAAAACAGCGAAAACGTTAGGGATTAGCATTCGAAACCTTTACTATAAAATGGATAAATATCAACTTGCAAAAGATAGCATGCAATAAAATGCATGTTACCTGCAAAAAATTGCATGTATTTCATGCGAAATGCCTTATGTCGCTGCATTTCAAGCTGGCACAGAACTTGCATATGAAAACCATGAACCGAGCATAAGGAAAGGTGGACATATATGAAGCTTGACGATCTGATTATGAAAGCCGCCCAGCTGCAAAATAAAACTGCTGCTGTGGCTCATGCAGAAGACGAAGAAGTGCTTCATGCCATCAAGATGGCAATTGAACGAAAGGTCGCTCGCTTCCTGCTGGTTGGGAACAAACGCAACCTGAAGGAGCTGGTGAAACAGCATGAGATCAATGAGGACTGGATAGATATTATTCATTCGGATTCTCCTGAAGAATCAGCCAAAATTGCCGTGCAGGCAGTGAGTGAGAAGCATGCAGATATATTGATGAAGGGGCATGTCCCGACAGCCGTTCTTTTAAAAGCGGTACTGAATAAAGAGTACGGGCTGCGGACAGCGAGTGTCCTATCACATGTCGCGGCATTCGAAGTGCCGGGCTTTGATCGTTTTATTTATGTCACGGATTCTGCGATGAACATCGCGCCCGATTTAAATATGCTCAAAGAGATCACGATCAATGCTGTTCAAGTAGCACAAGCTGTCGGAAACGACATGCCAAAGGTGGCAGTGTTATCTGCGGTAGAGGTCGTGAACCCGGCAATGGATTCAACTTTGACAGCGGCAAGTCTGGCACAAATGAATAGGCGAGGTCAAATTTCTGGCTGCCTCATTGATGGACCTCTTGCTTTAGACAATGCCATTTCTCAAACGGCAGCTTCTCATAAAAATATTACGAGTGATGTCGCCGGTCATGCAGATATTTTGCTTGTGCCAACGATTGAAGCAGGGAACATTCTTTATAAATCTCTCATCTACTTTGCACATGCAAAGGTGGGAGCTGTGGTGGCAGGAGCGAAGGCGCCGATTGCCTTAACAAGCCGATCGGATACAGCCGAAAGTAAGCTTTATTCAATTGCACTTGCCATCTGTACATCAAATTAAGCGGAAGTCATAGGAGGAATAAACAATGGAACTTTTTAAATATATGGAACGATACGATTATGAGCAGCTTGTATTTTGTCAGGATGAACAGTCTGGCTTAAAAGCCATTATTGCTATTCATGATACAACACTTGGGCCAGCACTAGGCGGGACGAGAATGTGGACGTATGAAAACGAAGAAGCAGCGATCGAAGATGCGTTACGTCTAGCAAGAGGGATGACTTATAAAAACGCAGCAGCAGGCCTGAATCTTGGCGGCGGGAAAACAGTCATCATCGGTGACCCGAGAAAAGATAAAAATGAAGAAATGTTCCGTGCGTTTGGACGCTACATTCAAGGATTGAATGGCCGCTATATCACAGCGGAGGATGTCGGTACAACGGTAGAAGACATGGATCTTATTCATGAAGAAACAGACTTTGTGACAGGTATTTCTCCTGCATTTGGTTCTTCCGGAAATCCGTCTCCTGTTACGGCTTACGGTGTATATAAAGGGATGAAAGCTGCTGCCAAAGCTGCATTTGGGACCGATTCATTAGAAGGAAAAACAATTGCTGTCCAAGGTGTTGGGAATGTGGCCTACAATTTGTGTAAACACCTGCACGAAGAAGGTGCACAGCTAATTGTCACAGATATCAACAAAGACTCTGTAAAGCGAGCTGTTGAAGACTTTGGTGCAAAAGCAGTAGACCCTGACGATATTTATGATCAAGCATGTGATATTTATGCACCATGTGCACTTGGTGCAACGATTAACGATGTAACGATTCCTAAGTTGAAAGCAAAGGTCATCGCAGGTGCAGCCAATAACCAGCTGAGAGAAACGCATCACGGCGATCTTATCCATGAAATGGGCATTGTCTATGCACCTGATTATGTGATCAATGCAGGCGGCGTGATTAACGTTGCTGATGAGCTTTATGGCTATAATGCAGATCGTGCGATGAAAAAAGTGGAAGGTATTTACCAAAATATTGAACGTGTCATTGAAATTTCAAACCGTGATGCCATTCCAACTTATAAAGCGGCAGACCGATTGGCAGAGGAGCGAATTGAAAGAATGCGCAAATCAAGAAGCCAATTCCTGCAAAATGGTCAACATATTTTAAGTCGTCGCTAATTTGAAGAATGAGTTGAAACGGAGGTTTTGTTTTTGCTGACAAAAGAATGGCGTATTCTCACAATTAATCCTGGCTCTACTTCAACAAAAATCGGTGTGTTTCACAATGAACGATCTATTTTTGAAACGACACTCAGACATACAGATGAGGAATTAAAGCAATTCCCACATATCATTGATCAATTTTCATTTCGTAAAGAAACAATCCTGAAAACGCTGCATGAACAAGGGATGAACATCTCAAAGTTTGATGCAGTGTGCGCACGCGGCGGCCTTCTCCGGCCTATCGAAGGAGGCACATATGAAGTCAATGAGCAAATGACCCAAGACCTCAAAGAAGGATATGCCGGCCAGCATGCATCAAATCTGGGCGGTATCATTGCACGAGAAATTGCACTTGGCCTGAACATCCCAGCTTTTATTGTCGATCCAGTTGTGGTGGATGAACTAAAACCAATTGCTCGTATTTCAGGGCTGCCAACGATTGAAAGAAAAAGCATCTTCCATGCATTAAATCAAAAAGCAGTCGCAAGAAAAACGGCTGCATCCTTTGGGAAGCGTTACGAAGATTTGAACATGATTATTACGCATATGGGCGGCGGCATCACCATTGGTGTACATGAAAAAGGAAAAGTCATTGATGTCAATAACGGACTGCATGGCGAAGGACCTTTCAGCCCGGAGCGAGCGGGGACCCTGCCAACAGGTGACCTCGTCAATCTTTGCTTTTCTGGTGAGTATAGCCAAGAGGAAATGCTGAAACGCATTATTGGTGAAGGCGGACTTGCGGGCTACCTTGGCACGACAGATGCTGTGAAAGTGGAGCGCATGATTGAAGCAGGCGATGAACGGGCGGCGCTGATTTATGAAGCGATGTGCTATCAAATTGCCAAGGAAATCGGTGCGGCTAGTGCTGTCTTAAAAGGAGCAGTTGACGTCATTGTGTTAACAGGCGGACTTGCGTACAGCAAACAAATTACATCAAGTATTAGAGGATACATTGACTGGATTTCAGATGTTGTCGTGTATCCAGGCGAAAATGAACTGCAATCCTTAGCAGAAGGTGCACTTCGTATTTTAAAAGAAGAAGAATCACCGAAAGAATACCCAAATGATCAACGAATGAAGAAAGGAGTGACAAGTCATGGCAACTGAATATGACCTCGTCATTCTTGGTGGAGGCACAGGCGGCTATGTAGCGGCCATCCGTGCCTCACAGCTTGGATTGAAAACAGCAGTTGTAGAAAAAGAAAAGCTTGGCGGAACATGTCTGCATAAAGGATGCATTCCGTCTAAAGCGCTGCTTAGAAGTGCAGAAGTCTATCAAACCGTCAAACGTGCTGCTGATTTTGGCGTTGAGGCAAACGGCATTGCCTTGCAATTTGCCAATGTGCAGAAAAGAAAAACAGAGATTGTAGAGAAACTAGCAGGCGGCGTCAAACACTTAATGAAACAAGGAAAAATTGATGTCTATGAAGGGATCGGCCGTATCCTTGGTCCATCTATCTTTTCGCCAATGCCAGGAACCATCTCCGTAGAAATGGCAAATGGAGATGAAAATGAAATGCTCATTCCAAAGCAGGTCATTATTGCGACAGGTTCAAGACCACGGGTGCTGCCTGGGCTTGAAGCAGATGGGACGCACATTCTTTCATCAGATGATGCACTTGAACTGCCAGAGCTTCCACAGTCAATGCTCATTGTCGGCGGCGGGGTGATCGGAATTGAGTGGGCTTCCATGCTCAATGATTTTGGTGTGAAGGTGACTGTGATTGAATTTGCAGATCGCATATTGCCAACAGAGGATCATGACATTTCTAAAGAAATGGAAAAGCTTTTATCTAAAAAAGGCATCACCTTTGTGAAAAATGCGAAAGTACTGCCAGATACCATCAAAAAGCAGGAGAATCTCGTGACGATTCTAGCAGAAAAGGATGGAGACATTCAGACGTTTGAAGCGGAAAAACTTCTTCTTTCAGTCGGCAGAGTACCAAATATTGAAGGCATTGGTCTTGAAAACACGGACATCCAAACAGAAAAACAAGGCATTGTCGTGAATGAACATTATCAAACGAAAGAATCGCATATTTACGCAATAGGAGATGTCATTGGCGGGCTTCAGCTGGCACATGTGGCTTCACACGAAGGCATGATTGCTGTGGAACATATGGCTGGGAAAGATCCAAAGCCGCTCGATGAAACGCTCGTATCTAAATGTGTCTACTCTCACCCAGAAACCGCTAGTGTTGGACTCACTGAACAGGCGGCAAAAGAGCAAGGCTTCGAAGTGAAAATGGGGAAATTTCCATTTATGGCGATCGGTAAAGCGCTTGTGTACGGGGAATCTGATGGATTCGTCAAAATCATTGCCGATCAAAAGACAGATGATATTTTAGGGATTCATATGATTGGTCCTCATGTAACAGATATGATATCTGAAGCTGGATTAGCCAAAGTACTTGATGCAACGCCGTGGGAAGTGGGGCAAACGATCCACCCGCATCCAACCTTATCAGAGGCGATTGGTGAGGCAGCTCTTGCTGTTGACGGGAAGGCGATCCATTTTTAATCAAGGAGGGAAATAAGATGAGTAACATGCGTCATCATGAATTAGGATTATCAGATGAACAAGCAATTGATATATATAGAACAATGCTTCTAGCAAGGAAAATTGATGAACGGATGTGGCTTTTAAACCGTTCTGGTAAAATTCCATTCGTGATTTCTTGTCAAGGGCAGGAAGCGCAGCAAGTCGGTGCTGCTTTTGCTCTCAATAGAGAAGAGGATTACGTCTTACCTTACTACCGTGATATGGGGGTTGTCCTCGCATTTGGGATGACAGCCAAAGATTTAATGATGTCTGGTTTCGCAAAACAAGACGATCCAAACTCGGGCGGAAGACAGATGCCAGGTCATTTTGGACAAAAATCAAATCGAATTGTGACGGGATCTTCACCTGTCACAACGCAGGTTCCTCATGCAGTGGGGATTGCACTTGCTGGACGTCTGGAGCAGAAAAACTTTGTCAGCTTTGTCACGTTCGGTGAGGGCTCTTCAAACCAAGGTGATTTCCACGAAGGCGCTAACTTCGCTGCTGTGCATAAGCTGCCTGTTATTTTCATGTGTGAAAACAATAAGTACGCGATTTCCGTGCCGTATGACAAACAAGTGGCATGTGAACGCATTTCAGATCGTGCAATTGGGTACGGAATGCCTGGTGTAACCGTTGATGGCAATGATCCGCTTGAAGTATATGCCGCTGTCAAAGAAGCGAGAGACCGTGCGGCAAGAGGCGAAGGACCAACGTTGATTGAAACGATCTCTTACCGTTTAACTGCGCATTCAAGTGATGATGATGATTCAAGCTATCGAGAAAAAGAAGAAGTGCTCGAAGCGAGAAAGAAAGATCCGCTCATCCAATATGAAACGTATTTAATCGAAGGAAACGTCATGACTTCTGAAATGAAAGAAGAGATGACAAAAGAAATCATGCAAATCGTAAACGAAGCGACTGATGAAGCGGAAAACGCTGCTTATGCTGATGCAGAAAGCGCACTTCGTTACGTGTATGCGGAGTAAGGGGGAAGAAAAATGCCTGTTATGTCATATATAGACGCCATTACACTGGCGATGAAAGAAGAAATGGAACGAGATCCAAAAGTGTTTGTGCTCGGAGAGGATGTCGGGAAAAAGGGCGGCGTATTTAAAGCGACAGCGGGTCTTTATGAGCAATTCGGAGAGGCGCGCGTCATGGATACACCTCTTGCAGAATCAGCCATTGCTGGTGTAGGTATTGGGGCAGCGATGTATGGAATGCGCCCAATTGCGGAGATGCAATTTGCGGATTTCATTATGCCTGCAATCAACCAAATCATTTCAGAGGCTGCGAAAATCAGATACCGCTCAAATAACGATTGGAGCTGTCCAATGGTCATCCGCGCACCTTACGGGGGCGGTGTACACGGGGCGCTTTATCATTCACAATCGGTTGAAGCGATTTTTGCCAATCAGCCTGGTTTGAAGATTGTCATGCCTTCTACACCTTATGATGTAAAAGGTCTTTTAAAGGCTGCGGTGCGTGATCCAGATCCTGTATTGTTCTTTGAACACAAACGTGCCTACCGTCTCATCAAAGGAGAAGTACCTGAGGAGGATTACACACTCCCTATTGGAAAAGCAGATGTGAAACGTGAAGGCGATGATATCACGGTCATTACATATGGCCTCTGTGTCCATTTTGCGCTGCAAGCAGCAGACCGCCTTGCGAAAGACGGCATTTCTGCGCATATTCTCGATTTGAGAACAGTGTACCCGCTCGATCAGGAAGCCATTATTGAAGCGGCATCAAAAACAGGCAAAGTGCTTCTTCTAACGGAAGATACAAAAGAGGGCAGCATCATGAGTGAGGTAGCGGCGATCATTTCGGAGCATTGCTTATTTGATTTAGACGCACCAATCAAACGTCTAGCCGGACCAGAAATCCCGGCAATGCCTTATGCGCCGCCAATGGAAAAATTCTTCATGGTCAATCCAGATAAGGTAGAAGCTGAAATGAGAGAGCTAGCGGCGTTTTAAGAAAGAGGAGGGTTTCAAGTGGCAATTGAACAAATGAAAATGCCTCAGCTAGGTGAAAGTGTAACAGAAGGAACCATTAGCAAATGGCTCGTTTCACCTGGCGATCATGTGAATAAATACGATCCGATTGCGGAAGTCATGACGGATAAAGTGAACGCAGAAGTCCCGTCATCTTTTACAGGAACGATTACAAAGCTATCGGCTGAAGAAGGCGATACGCTGCAAGTAGGAGAAGTGTTCTGTGAAATGGAAGTAGAAGGCAGCTCGCAGCAGAGTGCGAAAGAAGAAGCGGCACCTGAGCAAAGTGAAGCACCTGAAGCAGATCAAACAAAAGAGAATCAAAGTCAAAAGAAACGCTACTCTCCAGCAGTCCTTCGTTTAGCAGATGAGCACAGCATTGATTTAGCTGCTGTTCAAGGAACCGGAGCAGGCGGACGAATCACAAGAAAAGATTTACTTCAGCTTATTGAAAACGGCGGCGTACAAGAGAAGGCAGCACCTGTTAATGAACAGGCGGTAAAGCCGGAGCCTGCGCAGCCATCAAAACCAAAAGCGGCCCCTTCCGTCTCTACAATGCCTGGTGATGTTGAACTGCCAGTCACGCCAATTAGGCAGGCGATTGCGGCAAATATGCTGAGAAGCAAACATGAAATTCCGCACGCATGGACGATGATGGAAGTCGATGTGACAAACCTTGTGACAAGAAGAAATCAGCTCAAGGACCAATTTAAAGCAAAAGAAGGCTTTAATTTGACGTTCTTTGCGTTCTTTGTCAAAGCAGTGGCTCAGGGCTTAAAGGAATTCCCAGAAATGAACAGCATGTGGGCTGGAGATAAAATTGTTCAAAAGAAAGCAATCAATGTCTCGATTGCTGTTGCGACTGATGACGCTCTTTTTGTTCCAGTCATTAAGGATGCGGATGAAAAAACGATTAAGGGCATCGCCAAAGAAATTCATGAGCTTGCTTCCAAGGTGAGACAAGGAACGCTGAAGCAAAGTGACATGGAAGGCGGCACCTTTACTGTAAACAACACGGGATCATTTGGTTCTATACAATCCATGGGAATCATTAATTACCCGCAAGCGGCGATTTTACAAGTAGAATCGATCGTGAAGCGTCCAATGATTGTAAACGGCATGATTGCAGCAAGAGACATGGTCAACCTTTGTCTTTCATTAGATCACAGAGTACTTGATGGTCTTGTATGCGGCAGATTCCTTCAACGAATAAAACAAATCCTTGAAGGCATTGACGAGCAGACATCTGTTTACTAAAACAAGAATGTCCCCCTCCCGATATGGAGAGGGGGATTTCT
Organism: Bacillus sp. GBSW19; assembly: GCF_002998655.1. Classification (NCBI taxonomy): domain Bacteria; kingdom Bacillati; phylum Bacillota; class Bacilli; order Caryophanales; family Bacillaceae; genus Bacillus; species Bacillus sp. GBSW19. The sequence continues at coordinate 1,272,694 of NZ_PVRF01000001.1, read as the reverse complement.
ACATAATGAGAAAGGAGCGGTGATATGTCTGGATTAGACTTTTTTGCGTTTTTAACGGTTGGGCTCATGTTTATCACAGCAATTGCGTTCGCTTTTCTTCGATATATTTCTAAATCACGCAATCATCCTGAAAGATTACTACTCATCATATCAATCGTTTCAATGATTCAAATTGTGTATTGCTTGCTGATTGTCGGTGGATTTAAAGGAGCAGCAAATAGCCTCTTAGGAATTTCTCTTCTTGCTGGGACGCTGCTTGGCTATGCACTTGAATATTTATACAGACGCTATATCAAAAAAACGCCCGAAAAAGAATGATCTCGGGCGTTTTCTTTATTCTGCTGGAACAATAAAGGTCAAATGCTGTTTTAACGCTTCTAAAGAAGTTGGGGCTGTCATATACACTTCGCCATCTGTATCAGCATCCATTTCCTCCTTTGTATGGATCTGAATATTGGATGCTTGAATGAGGGAGAGGTCCCCGGTGAAATCCTCCAGTTCTTCCCGGTTCATAGAAAAGATTTCTTTTAGAGCAGAGAAGCTCGTATTTCTGCAAATTAAGATTTCTGCTTTCCCATCATCAATTGCTGCATTGGGCAAATCAATTTTATTTGTCCCGATGAAATGTCCATTCATGACAAGAACGATGACGGCTTCTTCTTCCCAGCTTTCCTCCTCTGTTTCAATTCGTACGTGAAAAGGATCTGTTTGCTGCAAGGTGCGCAGGGCACTTGTGAAGTAGCTGATTTTGCCGAGTACAGCTTTTTCCTTGTCATTAATATTGTTGGATGTGTCTGCAATCAGCCCGATGCCCCAAAAGTTTAACAAGTATCGATCTCCTGCTTTGATTAAGTCGACCTTCTTTTCTATGCCGTCTACAATTATTTGAGCGGCTTTTTGCATTTGTTGCGGAATACCAAGCGTTCGAGAAAAGTCATTGCATGTCCCGCCTGGTAATATCGCTACAGCCGGCCTTTTTTCTAAACCGCCGATGCCATTCATGCATTCATGCACGGTTCCATCTCCGCCTAATATGATAAGCAATTCTATCGTCTCATCAATTGCACGACAGAATTGATAAGCATCATTTGGCTGTTTTGTTGGTTTAAGAATGAGTTCATCAATATGTAGAGAAAGAAGAGGTACTGTTTGACCGAGAATTTTTTCCATGTTTTTTTGTCCAGCATTTCCATTATAAATGAGCATCGCTTTTTTGAATTGTGCCATCACGCAGTTCTCCCTTTCATCTCTTTATCATCACTTTTCCCCAATTTGACAGCTCATAAACGATGTTCGGAAAAAGTGGGGGGATGAAAAGACAACACATTTGCCCGCAGGCGTTTTCCTTGATATGATGTTGTTAAAATGGTTTTGGCATGCTAAAGGAGTGGACGGACAATGAATATTGATTTTAATTTATTTATGAATGATATTGTGAAACAAGCGAGAGAAGAGATCAAACAGGCAGGCTATACTGAGCTTACATCATCTGAAGAGGTAGATGAAGCACTGTCTAAAAAAGGCACAGCACTTGTGATGGTGAATTCAGTATGCGGATGTGCTGGCGGTATTGCAAGACCAGCTGCAGGCTATTCTGTTCATTACGATAAGCGTCCAGATCAATTGTTGACAGTGTTTGCTGGACAAGACAAAGAGGCAACAGCAAGAGCCCGTGAATACTTTGAAGGCTTCCCGCCATCTTCACCATCCTTTGCATTATTAAAAGATGGAAAGATCATTAAAATGGTCGAACGTCATGAAATTGAAGGACACGAGCCAATGGAAGTCGTGTCAAAGCTTCAAGCTGCATTCGATGAGCATTGCGAAGAAATTTAACGTGTGACGTTTGAATGATGAAATATAAAGCAGTCCGGTCTTTAGATCGGTCTGCTTTTTGTTTTATAAGACCATTGAATCAAAATAATTTTAGCAAAATACTATTGCATCTTAAAAAGAAAGTGTTTAAAATACATTATAGTGAATAAATATTCAAAACAATACATGATTTTAAATACTGGGAGGCATTATCTTATGAAAAAGTGGTTATTATTACTTATGACAGCTGGTCTTGCAGCTGCACTCGCAGCTTGCGGAACTTCTTCTAATAATTCAAACGCATCAGGAGATGACAAAACACTCGTTATGGCGACATCGGCAGATTATCCGCCATTTGAATCAAAAGACGGAGATAAAATTGTCGGTTTTGATGTCGATCTTGCAACAGCACTAGCGAAAAAGAACGGCTACAAGCTAGAAATTCAAGATATGGATTTTGCAAGCCTTGTATCAGCCCTTAAAACAAATAAAGCTGATATTGTCCTTGCAGGCATGACCCCTACAGAAAAACGAAAAAAACAATTAGATTTCTCTGATGTTTATTACAATGCTAAAAACTTAGTTGTCTCAAAGAAATCTAGCGGAATGAAAACAGAGAAAGACTTAAAAGATAAAACAGTCGGCGTTCAATTAGGTTCAATCCAGCAGGATGAAGCAAACGGTTTGCAAAAGAAATATAACTTAAAAGTGGAAGACCGTAATAAAATCTCTGATATCATTCAAGAAATCAAAGCAGGTCGTTTTGATGCAGCCATTATTGAAGATAAAGTAGCTGCTGGTTATTTGAAAAAAGAAAAAGACTTCCAAGCATTTGGATTGAATAGTTCAAACGAAGGTTCAGCCATTGCATTCAAGAAAAATAGCGACTTAACAGCTAAATTTAATCAATCATTAAAAGAAATGCAAGACAATGGCGAACTTGATAAATTAATTAAAAAATGGTTTGCTGATGAAAAATAAGTCAGGAAAAGGATCAGCGTCATTCATGAAAATTCAGTAGAAAGCGCTGAAAAGTTCAACTTATGTTGAACTTTTTTCCTGTTTTATTTTTTGATTTCGTATGAAGGCATAAAAAAGGAGACTGTCATGTTAGATTTTAAAGATGTAATACCTCAGATGCCCTTTATTTTAGAAGGGCTTAAGGTCACACTTTCTATTGTTGTGGTATCACTTTTTCTTGGATTTATCTTAGGGATTTTATTAACGCTTTGCAAAATTAGTGTATTTAAGCCGCTCATTTGGCTTGCAGATTTTTATACATCCATCTTCCGAGGCACACCGCTTGTGCTTCAATTGCTCATTATTTATTTTGGTCTGCCTCAGCTTCTCGGGTTTCAAATCGATCAATACTGGGCTGCTGTAGCCGCATTTTCACTAAACTCTGCGGCATACGTATCTGAAATTATTCGTGCTGGTATTAATGCGATTGATAAAGGTCAAAAAGAAGCAGCCGTTGCTTTAGGCATCCCTTATGCTAAAATGATGAAGGACTTATTGCTTCCGCAGGCGTTTAAAAATATTTCACCTGCACTTGTGAATGAAACGATTACACTGACAAAAGAATCAGCAATTGTGACAGTTATTGGACTGGGAGATGTCATGAGACGAGCCTATCAAGCAGGTGCCGTCACGTATAATTATCTTGAACCGCTTATTTTTGCGGGTCTCATCTATTATGTCATCGTGCTTGTTCTCACCTTTGTCGGCAAATCGGTGGAAAGGAAGTTAAAATCAAATGATTAACATAGAGAAACTCACAAAATCTTTTGGCAAAAATGAAGTATTAAAAGGGATCGACACCACCATTAAAGAAGGGGAAGTTGTCGCAGTCATTGGACCATCTGGTTCAGGAAAATCGACGTTTCTTCGCTGCATCAACTTGCTTGAAAAGCCGACTTCTGGTGTCATTACAATTCAGGATACCGAAATCACAAACCCAAAAACCAATGCACTCAAAGTGCGTGAGAACATCGGAATGGTGTTTCAGCATTTCCACCTGTTCCCGCATAAAACCGTGCTGGAAAATATCACGTATGCGCCAATGAATGTGAAGAATCAATCGAAGGAAGACAGCATCAAACAAGCTGAAGATCTGCTGAAAAAGGTAGGGCTTTTAGAGAAAAAAGATGATTTTCCGAACCGTTTGTCAGGCGGTCAAAAGCAGCGTGTGGCAATTGCACGTGCGCTTGCGATGACTCCAGACATCATGCTGTTTGACGAACCAACTTCTGCACTAGATCCAGAAATGGTCAAGGAAGTCCTAGAGGTCATGAAAGAGCTTGCTCAATCTGGAATGACACTTGTGATCGTCACACATGAAATGGGCTTTGCAAAAGAAGTGGCTGACCGCGTGATCTTTATGGATGATGGGAAAATTGTAGAGGATGCAAACCCTGTGCAATTCTTTGAATCGCCGTCGTCACAGCGCGCGCAAGACTTCTTACAAAAAATATTATAAAGAAAAAAGAGAAGGCGACTTAACATCTCCTTCTTTTTTTGATTATAATGGGGAAAGTAAAAAAAGTTCATCATTTCACAAAAGTGAATGGAAACAAGACAGAAAAGAGTGAATCACATCATGTTTAAAATCGGCTACCGAACGCTGAAAACAGCACTAGGAACAGCGATCGCCATTTATATTGCACAACTGCTCGGCCTTCAAAATTATTCGGCTGCTGGGATTATTACGATTCTGTGTATTCAGGTGACAAAGAAAAGGTCCCTCTTAGCATCGGGAGCCCGCTTTGCAGCATGCAGTCTTGCCATTTTATTTTCTTATCTATTTTTCGATCTGATTGGGTATCATCCTTTTGTGATTGGTCTGATGCTGCTTGTCTTTATTCCGACAACCGTTTTGCTCCGCATTAAAGAAGGGATTGTCACAAGTTCAGTCATCATTCTCCATTTATACATGTCTGGCGGGATTACCCTTCACCTCATCTGGAATGAGCTGCTGCTGATAACAATTGGTGTTGGCGTAGCACTTATCATGAACTTGTATATGCCAAGTGTCGATAAAAAGCTCAAACGCTACAGCGAACAGATTGAAGCCAACTTTGCAAAAATCTTTGAGGAAATCGAGCAATACTTAATGACAGGGAAACAAGACTGGACAGGAAAAGAAATACCAGAGACACATCAATTGATCAAAGAAGCGAAAGCTCTCGCATATCGTGATGTTGAAAACCATGTCCTAAGACATGAAAACCTGTATTATCATTATTTTAATATGAGGCAAAAGCAATTCGAAATCATTGAGCGTGTGCTTCCGAAAATCACGTCCATTTCCATCACAACAGAGCATGGGCAAATGATTGCCGAATACGTCAGAGACTTACGCGAACATATTCACCCAGGGAACACGGCGCATAAATTTTTAAGACGTCTCATTGATATGAAAGAAGAGTTCGATAAGCTTCCGCTGCCGCAAACACGAGAAGAGTTTGAGGCAAGAGCTGCACTTTTTCATTTCCTCGGAGAAATGGAACAATATTTAGTACTGAAAAGCTATTTTAAAGGGATGAAAGAATAGAGACGCATGAGTTCCTCCTTCATTGGTCAATCTAATGAAAAAGGAGGAGCCTATGCGTCTTTTATTTTATACCGTATTGACCATGTCCCTTTCACCTATCTGGCCGCTCGGACAAAACCCGCTTCCAGGAGACCCGTATGTCATTATTAATAAACAAACAAATGAACTTGCCTATATTGATCAAGGACAAATCCAAAAAATATATCCTGCTTCTACAGGGAAAACAGCCGATTTAACACCAGAAGGGGAATTTACCATTATGATCAAAGCGAAAGATCCCTATTACAGAAAAAAGAATATTGAAGGCGGTGCGAAGAATAACCCTCTTGGCCGAAGGTGGATTGGATTTGATGCACGAGGAACAGATGGCAGAACGTACGGAATTCATGGGACGAGTGACGAAACATCGATTGGGAAATTTATCACGGCAGGCTGTGTGAGACTTCATAATCAAGATGTAGAGCTTCTATTTGACCAGCTTCCGGTTGGAACAAAAGTATGGATTACAACATCAAGCGATTCATTTGAAAAGCTTGCCAAAGACAAACAGGCCATTCGTTGATTGAACGAATCACCTGCTTGTCTGCTTTTATTGAAACCTTATAAAAAGGTTGCTGCTCCTGCTAAAAGTGAAGAAATTAACAGCAGGCTAATCATGAGCAATACCATGAATTTCATAAATTTCTGAGACATATCGCACCCCTATAACCGAAGATTTTTTGCGACGAACGCACCTTTCTTTATTCTAGCTGGTTTTTTCAAATGCGACAAGTGATCAACAAAGGAAGTGAACGGATGAATCAAATCGATCATATTGCCATTGCGGTCTTTTCTATTAAACAAACATCTCAACTTCTTCATCAGCTGTTTAACTGGCATTTTTCAGACATACAAGAGATTCCTGAGCAGGAGATTAAAGCGTCCTTCGCTTCACTTGATCATGTGCACATTGAATTAATTGAACCAATGTCAGACAGCAGTAAACTACATACCTTTTTAACAAAAAGAGGAGAGGGGCTCCATCATATTGCGTTAAAGTCAGGAGACATTCAGGCAGATCTTAACCATCTTGAACACCTTGGCGTGCAGCTTCTCCAAAAATCAGCACAGAAGGGCGCAAGCGGCAAGCAGATTGCATTTATTTCACCTAAAGAAACGTCTGGTGTGTTATTCGAATTGTGCGAGCCCTTGAAAGGAGAAAAACATGGCAATGAATGAATCGTTCAATGACTTGTCTAAATGGCGGGAAAAAGCGTTAATGGGCGGCGGTGAAAAACGAGCAGCCGCGCACAGAAACAAAGGAAAGCTATCGGTACGTCAGCGGCTGCATGAACTTCTTGACGTGGGCAGTTTCATGGAAATTCAGAGGTTTGCAACAGGCCGCATGTCAGAGCATGTCGGTGATGGCGTCGTCATTGGAACGGGACTTATTCATGGAAAGCCAGTATGTGTTTATGCACAAGATGCAACAGTGCATGGGGGCTCTTTAGGCGAAATACATGCCAAAAAAATTGCTTCTCTAATGGATCTCGCTGCTAAAAATCAGATGCCGGTCATCGGTCTAAAAGACTCAGGTGGTGCGAGAATTCAAGAGGGTGTGGTATCATTAGAAGGATACGGACAGATTTTTAAACGGAATGTGCTGTACTCTGGTCAAATCCCGCAAATATCCGTTATTTTAGGCTCATGTGCTGGAGGTGCAGTCTATTCTCCTGCTTTGACTGATTTTGTCTTCATGACAGAACAAACAGCTCATATGTTTTTAACAGGTCCGAAAGTAATAGAAAAGGCAACAGGAGAAACGGTCTGTCCTGACCGTCTTGGCGGTGCAAGTGTTCAGCATCAGACAAGCGGGAATGTGCACTATACTGGGAAAGATGAGCAGGACGTGTTAAAGGCGGTTCGAACACTTTTAACGTACATACCAACGACTAAACAGCCTGACATGCACACTGAAGTGCAAAAGCATGACGCCGTTGATCCAGGCAAAATCTTGCCAAAGGATCCATCACGCACCTATGATGTCAAACAAGTGGTGACAGCGATCATCGATCCAGGCTCATTCTTTGAGACCCAGCCTTGTTTCTCAAAAAATATCGTCACAGGGTTTGCCAGATTAAAAGGGGCTCCAATTGGCGTAGTTGCCAATCAGCCAAAGGTGTTGGCAGGAAGCCTTGACCTTGACGCTGCCGATAAAGCGGCCAGGTTTATTCGATTTTGCGATGCGTTTCATATTCCGATCTTAACGCTTGTCGACGTCCCTGGTTTTTTACCAGGGGAGAAAGCCGAGCATGCGGGAATTATCCGTCACGGCGCAAAGCTTTTATATGCGTACGCTGAAGCGACCGTTCCAAAAATCACGGTGATTTTAAGAAAGGCGTTTGGCGGTGCATATGTCGCGATGAATAGCAAGGGCTTAGGCGCTGACTTTGTTTATGCATGGCCAGCGGCAGAAATTGATGTCATGGGGAAAACGTTCGCAGACGAAATCGTTCATCCTGCTTCGCGCGAGGTTGAGACGGAACCAAGTGTATTAAAAGCGGCTCAGGCAGGGCTGATAGACGATATTTTCATGCCGGATGAAACGAGAGAGCGATTGATTCGCTCGTTTGATTTGCTTCGCAGTAAGGAAGAAGATAGACCGTTAAAAAAGCATGGCAACATGCCGCTATAAGAGGAGGAGCATCATCATGATCAATGAAAAACGTTTACTAGACGAATTTTTAGAACTGGTTCAGATCGATTCGGAAACAAAACACGAAGAGAAAATTGTGGAAGTCTTAAAAGAAAAATTCTCGCAGCTTGGTCTTAAAGTGGTGGAAGACGACTCAAAAGCGAAAACTGGCCACGGTGCAGGCAACCTCATCTGTACACTGGAAGGCAATCAAGAGGCTGATACTATCTATTTCACTTCTCATATGGACACAGTTGTTCCCGGCAATGGCGTAAAACCAGTCATTGAAGACGGCTATGTGAAGACAGATGGAACAACCATTCTTGGTGCTGACGATAAAACAGGGCTTGCGGCTATGTTTGAAGCCATCCGCGTGCTGAAAGAGAAGAATTTACCGCATGGAACGATTGAATTTGTCATCACAGCAGGTGAGGAATCAGGACTTGTTGGAGCAAAAGCGTTAGATCCAAAATTGATGACAGCAGCATACGGCTATGCCCTTGATTCAGATGGCAAGGTCGGGACAATTATCGTAGCTGCGCCAACACAGGCGAAAGTACGCGCAACCATTTACGGAAAAACAGCTCACGCAGGTGTGGCACCTGAAAAAGGCGTGTCTGCGATTACCATTGCATCAAAAGCCATTGCCAGCATGCCGCTTGGCCGAATTGATGAAGAAACAACGGCGAATATCGGGCGTTTTGAAGGTGGAACGCAAACGAATATTGTGTGCGATCAAGTCGATATCCTTGCTGAAGCACGCTCTTTAGAACCTGCAAAAATGGAAGTACAAGTAGCGAAGATGAAAGAAGCCTTTGAAAAAACCGCTAAAGAAATGGGCGGAAGTGCCGATGTACAAATTGACATCATGTATCCAGGCTTCAAATTCTCTCACGGCGATCAAGTCGTAGAAGTGGCGAAAAAAGCGGCTGCGAAAATTGGCCGTCAATCAGAACTACAGACGAGCGGCGGAGGCAGTGATGCAAACGTCATTGCAGGAAACGGCGTCCCAACTGTCAACCTAGCTGTTGGATATGAAGATATTCATACGAAAAATGAGAAAATGCCGATTGAAGAATTAGTCAAAACAGCTGAAATGGTTCTCGCCATTATCGAAGAAACGACAAATCTATCGTAAAGGCAGGAGACTCTGTGAGCACGCAAAAGATCATTATTTTCCAAGTGGGGCAAGAGGATTTTGGCATCAGTGTAGAGCATATTCGTTCGATTGAGAAGGTCCCTTATTTACAAGAAGTATCGAACCTTCCAAAAGAAATTAAAGGACTGATGTCATTAAGAGGAGAAGTCATCCCTGTCAGTGACACAGGCGTGATGCTTCACGGAAAGCCTCTTGATGTGAACGAACAGTCCAAGGTGTTGCTATTTGAATTAAACGATCAAATGATTGGCTGTCTTGTCTCAGATGCAAAAGATATTATCGATATCGAGCTAAGCGAGATCAAGCCATTTCATATGAACACGAAAGCCTCCGAATATTTCTTCGGCGTTGTGGAGAGAGAGAACAAGATGATTTTACAAGTGGACCCTAATAAGTTCCTTGGGAGAATTGATGACCTCGATCAACTGCCAGAGCGGTTAAAAGAAGAGTTGGCATAAAGAAAATCCCCCTATCTGATGATAAGGGGATTATTTTTATTCAGCAGCTGGGCTAGCTTGGTCGTTTGCCTCAGCTTTCGATTTTGATTTTTGGTACATGACATTCAAAATAATTGTTTGGATTGTGAGTAGTAATCCGCTTGTCATCCAGTATAAAGGAAGGGCAGCGGGTGCATTGATTGAAATAAACAGCATCATGATTGGGAAAATCATGCCCATGACTTTGGCTTGCTTCAGCGCAGCTTCTGTCTGGGTGCCTGATTGCTTCGCAAATCTTTGCGTAACATAAAATTGCAAGAAATACATGGCGCCTGCAAAGATCGCGACCAATAGATCGGTTTGTCCTAAGTTAAACCATAGGAACGAATGTGTTGCGATCTCAGGTGTTGAGCGGATCGCTGAGTAAAAGCCAAGAACAATTGGAATTTGAATCAGCATAGGCAGACAGCCCATTGCCAGCGGGTTCACATTGTTCTCTTTGTATACTTTCATCATTTCCATTTGTAGTTCTTTTTGTTTTTCAGGTTCTTTCGTTTTCTTCAATTTGCTTTGAATTTGGTCAATTTGAGGCTTCACCAGTGCCATTTTCTCCTGCATGACTCTTTGTTTCTTAAATTGGTTCGCAAAAAGAGGGAAAATCAGCAGGCGGACGATCAAGGTCACGAACATAATCGATAAACCATAATCATCATGGAAGAAGTTCGCAAGCCAAATGATCAGCTCCGAAAAAGGCTGGACAAAATAATGATGGAAAAACCCATCAGAGCTCGCATTCGTTTGCCCACTCGCTGCAAAAGCAGGTGAGGCAATCATCATTAAACATAAAGTCGTACAAATCGTCAATAAACGTTTCAATTCGTTTCCTCCTCATTTTTTAAAAAATTAATTAGAGAGAGGAAGCGAATGGTCTTCATCATCATTTGATGATCGTTTCATTCGAATGACTTTACTAATCCAAGTTGTAATGCGATCATATATGATAAACAGAAAGTCTGTTCGGTTCAATAAAGATGCGTCCAACTCTTCCAAACGATGTCCACCGAGGTGTTCGTTCATACGGCAGTCTTTTAATAAAAACGCAATGCCGATAGCCGTCAGCGCTGGAAGAATAATCGTAAAGAATTCAACAAGGAAAAAGACTTCATTGAATGTATCAATAATCATGATTATCACATCCATTTCATTACTCACAGTGTACTATACACTATATGAAATGTCTATTGGAACAAACATGAAGTAACAAGAGTCAATAAATGTAGGAGGCAGGCAAATGGGTGATTCTCAAAGGAAGGGTCGAATTATTTTTCATATTGATATGAATAGTTTTTATGCATCTGTCGAAATGGCGTATGATCCTTCTTTGAGAGGGAAACCTTTAGCCATTAGCGGAAATGCGAAAGAGCGTAAAGGGATTGTTGTGACGTGCAGCTACGAGGCAAGAGCACTAGGTGTAAAGCCCCCGATGCCGTTATGGGAAGCGAAGCGGCTTTGTCCGGGGCTGATTGTCCGTACACCTAACTTTGACCGGTACCGCAGCTCCTCACAAGAGATGTTTACGATACTAAGAGAATACAGCGATTTAGTCGAACCCGTATCCATTGACGAGGGCTATATTGATTTAACGCATACGCCTTATGCCGAGCACGCGGTGAAAACGGCTCATGATATTCAAACGAGGCTTGTAGAGGAGCTCATGCTTCCTTCAAGTATTGGCATTGCACCGAATAAATTTTTAGCGAAAATGGCGTCTAATTGGAAAAAACCAATGGGCATCACGATTTTACGTAAACGAGATGTTCCGAAAATGCTATGGCCGCTGCCAGCCGGTGACATGCACGGAGTTGGACAGAAAACGGCAGATAAATTGAAAACGATTGGCATTCATACCATTGAAGATTTAGCGAAAGCAAATGAGTATACGCTAAAGGAATTACTGGGCATCAATGGACCGAGATTAAAGCAAAAGGCGAATGGTGAACATGACAGTATCGTGGACCCAGAAAGGATATACGAATTTAAATCCGTCGGTAATTCGTCAACCCTTCCTCATGATTCTGACGATCCAGATGAACTTGTCACGTTAATTGATAAGCTGTCACAATCTGTGAGTGCAAGATTAAGGAGAAAAGAAGTGATGGCAAATCGGCTTCTCATCATGATACGGTACGCAAGCTGGAAAAATATCACGCGAAGTGTCACACTCACGAATCCAACGGATCGAAAGGAAGACTTATTTGAGGCAGCAAAGCAGTTATTCCTTAAACATTGGAATGACCAGCCCGTGAGGCTCTTGGGTGTGACGGGGACAGACCTTGTAGAACGAAAAGCAGCTGTTAAACAGCTTGATTTATTTTCCTATACAGAAGATGCAAAAGAAGAGCCTCTCCAAACCGTTTTAGAAGGGCTGAAAGAAAAATATGGCAAATCACTCATTCAAAGAGGAATGACCATCAAGGAAAAAGAGAGCAAAACAAGCGGAACAAGTTTTAATAAAGACTTTTTTCAGGACGAAAAAGGAAATGACTAGCCTGAAAACTTGATAAAAGAGGTGGTGTTGTGGTAATTTCAAAGGGTACATCATTTCAGCAGTAATCAATATAGTGTGTTAGAAGGGACGTCAGAATTATGTCAAAACAACAAATCGGTGTGGTTGGACTAGCCGTTATGGGGAAAAACCTTGCCCTTAATATTGAAAGCCGCGGTTTCTCCGTGTCCGTTTATAACAGATCTAGCAGCAAAACGGAAGAGTTTCTCGAAGAATCAAAAGGAAAAAACGTTGTAGGCACATACAGCATTGAAGAATTTGTTCAGTCGCTTGAAACACCGCGTAAAATTCTTTTAATGGTAAAAGCTGGTGCAGCAACGGATGCAACCATTCAATCATTACTTCCTCACCTAGAGAAAGGTGACATCTTAATTGATGGTGGAAATACATATTACAAGGATACGCAAAGACGTAATCAAGAGCTTGCGGAAAGTGGTATCCACTTCATTGGTACAGGTGTTTCTGGCGGTGAAGAAGGTGCACTAAAAGGTCCATCTATCATGCCAGGCGGTCAAAAAGAAGCGCATGAGCTAGTGAAACCAATTTTAGAAGCGATCTCTGCGAAAGTAGATGGCGAGCCATGTACAACGTATATCGGCCCAGATGGAGCAGGACATTATGTCAAAATGGTCCATAACGGCATCGAGTACGGAGACATGCAATTGATCTCTGAATCATACTTTATCTTGAAGCATGTGGCTGGCTTATCAGCAGAGGAGCTTCATGAAGTATTCTCAGAGTGGAATAAAGGCGAGCTTGACAGCTATTTAATCGAAATTACAGCGGATATTTTCACAAAAGTGGATGAAGAAACAAACCAGCCGCTTGTGGATGTCATCTTAGATAAAGCTGGACAAAAAGGAACTGGAAAATGGACGAGCCAAAGTTCTCTTGATCTAGGTGTCCCGCTTCCAATCATTACTGAGTCTGTTTTTGCGCGCTACATTTCAGCAATGAAAGATGAGCGTGTAGAAGCAAGCCAATTAATCGAAGGTCCTAAGCCAGCGCAATCAGCAGAGAATAAACAAGAGCTGATCGAAGCGGTTAGAAAAGCCCTATTCATGAGTAAAATCTGCTCTTATGCACAAGGTTTTGCGCAAATGAAAGCAGCATCTGATGAGTATAACTGGGATTTAAAATACGGTGAAATTGCGATGATCTTCCGCGGTGGATGTATCATTCGTGCAGCCTTCTTACAACAAATTAAAGAAGCATATGACCGTAACCCTGAACTGAAAAACCTATTGCTTGATCCTTACTTTAAGGATATTGCTCAAAGCTATCAATCATCACTTCGTAAAGTCATTTCACTTGCAGTGGAGCAAGGAGTTCCTGTTCCTTCATTCTCAAGTGCACTTGCTTACTTTGATAGCTATCGCACAGCTGTCCTGCCAGCGAACTTAATTCAAGCGCAGCGTGACTATTTCGGTGCACATACGTATGAGCGCACAGATAAAGAAGGCGTCTTCCATACGGAATGGATGAAATAAAATAGAACGTCAGAAAAACCTTACCATTGGATTGGTAAGGTTTTTTTGTGTTTGCATCTTTTCGGCTAAAAATGCGAAAAAGAGGGATGCTATGTAAAAAAGAAAAGAAAGTAGGGATAGAAGTGGGCATCTTATATGCACTTCTCCCAGCAATATTTTGGGGAAGTATTGTTCTGATCAGTGTCAAACTTGGCGGGAATGCATACCAGCAAACGCTCGGTATTACGCTTGGCGCATTTTTATTTTCAATTGCAGCCTTCTTCATCAAAATGCCAGAGCTGACACCGTTTATTTTTGCGGTTTCTGTGATTTCAGGCATCTTTTGGAGCATTGGACAAATGAATCAGCTTTCAAGTGTTGCGTTTCTCGGAGTCTCGAAGGCGGTTCCTTTGTCAACAGGCATGCAGCTTGTGAGCACTACATTATTTGGTGTCATGGTTTTTAAAGAATGGCAAACGATGACGGTCATACTCATTGGTTCTTGCGCCATTTTACTGATTATTGCAGGTGTTGTGATGACATCGCTAGGTCAAAAGAAGAATGGCGGCGGGAACGGTGGAGGCAATTTCAAAAAAGGGATCATTATTCTGCTCATCTCAACGGTTGGCTATGTCGGATATGTCGTCATTTTAAGATGGTTTCATATTGATGGGTGGTCTGCCCTCGTTCCGCAATCGGTCGGTATGCTGCTTTCATCCTTGGCGATTAGTCTAAAACAGAACCCGTTTAGTAAATATACGTTTAAAAATATCATTGCCGGTTTGGTTTGGTCGACAGGAAATCTTGGGCTTCTTTTGGCCATTCCGCTCATTGGCGTAGCCGTAAGCTTTTCGATGTCACAGACAGGGATTGTCATCTCAACATTAGGCGGCATTTACTTATTAAAAGAGAAAGCATCCAGAACAAGCTTTGTCATTGCAGGCTGCTTGATGATCATTGCAGGCGGCGTGCTGCTAGGCTTTACAAAATAGGAGGGTAAACGAATGTATCCAGATTTAGAAGGAAAAACAGTCCTGATTACAGGAGCCGGCACAGGAATAGGGCAAGCAATGGCGCGCCGGTTTGGACAAGAAAAAGCCAATGTGGTGATCAATTATTTCTCAGATCAAGAAAATCCGGATGACACCATTGCGGATATTCAAAAAAATGGCGGCCAGGCTGTGAAAATCAAGGGAGATGTATCAAAGGAAGAGGATATGCGGGCAATGATTGATAAAGCCATTCATACGTACGGCAGCCTTGATGTCATGATCAATAACGCAGGTATTGAAAACGAAGTGCCTTCCACAGAAATGACGCTGGATAATTGGAACAAAGTCATGTCGACTAATTTAACAGGTATGTTTCTCGGCTGCCGTGATGCACTGAAGTATATGACAGATCACGGGATAGAAGGATCGATCATCAATATGTCGTCGGTTCACCAGCAAATCCCTTGGCCTCATTTCGTTCATTATGCAGCAAGTAAAGGGGGCGCCAAGCTGCTGACAGAAACGCTGGCACTAGAATACGCCCCTAAAAAAATCCGTGTAAACAGCATTGCACCAGGCGCCATCGATACCCCGATCAATGCGGAAAAATTCGATGATCCCGCATTGAAAAAAGGCGTGATTGAATTGATCCCCATCGGCTATATTGGAAAGCCGGAAGAAGTGGCAGCATGTGCTGTCTGGCTGGCGTCAAAAGAGGCAAGCTATGTCACAGGCTTGACGCTCTATGTGGACGGCGGCATGACAAAGTATCCTGGCTTCCAGGCAGGAAAAGGATAGGGAGAAAGACAAAGAGCGTACACACATTACGCTCTTTTTTTATATAAAATACAGACAAATAAAATTAAATGTCTAGACATTTAAAAATAAAAATATATAATATTAAATGGAAGCGCTTTTATTACAACAATGGGGTGAGAGAAATGAAACGTATTTTATTAGCATGCAGTTCAGGAATGTCTACGAGTTTACTAGTTACAAAGATGAAGGCTCATGCCGACTCAATAGGGGACGAGGCAGAAATTTGGGCAGTTGGGCAAGATCAAGCGAGAAAAGAAATGGCGAATGCGGATGTTGTGTTAATTGGACCGCAAATGAGCTTTTTAAAAGGGGATCTTCAAAAAGAAGCAACAAAATACGGGATTGCAGTAGAGGTCATAGATATGCAGGCGTACGGGCTTGCCGATGGACAAAAAGCGTATGAACAAGCCGTTACATTGATGGAGGAATCGTAAAGAATGGAAAAGAAAACACTCGAAGGGCTCACAGAGGAACAAGTCAGTTTTCAATTGATCTTACACAGTGGAAATGCACGCAGCAAATTGCTTCAATCTCTTAAACAATTTCGAGAAGGTCAAGAAGATGAGGCATTTGGTCTCATGAAAGAAGCGGAAGAAGATTTACGTCATGCACATGGTATCCATTTTCAACTCGTGCAGCAAGAGGCAGGCGGGGAGAAAACGCCTTTCTCCTTATTGCTCATGCACGCCGAAGATCACTTAATGTCCACCATTACGATCAAGGAGCTTGTGGGAGAGCTCCTGCCGATTTTCCAATCGCTTAAACAATAAAGGGTGTAAACAAGGGGGGAAACCAATGTTTGATAAAATAAGTGCCATTTTGGTTCCGATTGCTGGGAGATTGAACAACAACCGCTATTTAGGCGTATTACGGGATGCTTTTATGCTTGCGTTCCCGCTCACCATTTTTGGTTCCATTATGGTTGTGCTAATGAATTTGCCATTTTTAGATAAAATCATGAGTCAAACCGCACTGGAAGGAGTCCAGTCTGCACTGAATATCGCGCCAAGTGCGACCATCAGCATTATGAGCGTGTTTGTTGTATTTGGGATTGGCTACTATTTATCGAAAAGCTATGATGTGGAAGCTGTATTTGGCGGCGTGATTGCTTTAGCCTCTTTCTTGCTTCTGACGCCATTTTTACTAGAACAAGAAGGCGGTGCATCTATTGCAGGTGTGATCCCAGTCGATCGTTTAGGAGCAAAGGGGATGTTCCTAGGAATGATCACAGGCTTTTTGTCTGCTGAAATTTATCGTTATTTTGTCCAAAAGAAATTTGTCATCAATATGCCGCAAGGGGTTCCGCCAGCTGTTTCAAAGTCTTTTGCTGCACTGATCCCGGCTACTTTGACACTCACAACCTTTTTACTGATCAATATCATCATTACACAAGGCTTCAAAACAAACATGCATGACCTGATTTATCATGCCATTCAGGCGCCGCTTGTTGGACTTGGAAGCGGTATCATCCCGACCTTGATCGCTGTTTTCTTTATACAAATTCTTTGGTTCTTTGGGCTCCACGGCCAAATTATTATCAACTCTGTCATGGACCCGATTTGGAATACATTGTCCATTCAAAACCTAGAGAGCTACACAAAAACTGGTGAGGTTCCGAATATCATCAGCAAGCAGTTTATCGAAATCTATACGGTTGGCATGGGCGGAACCGGTATGACGCTGGCTGTTGTGTTTACGATTTTAATTTTCCTGAAAAGTAAGCAATTAAAACAAGTAGCAAAGCTCGGCTTAGGACCAGGATTATTTAACGTCAATGAACCGATTATTTTCGGTTTACCGATTGTCATGAATCCACTTATTCTCATTCCATGGATTTTGGCGCCAATGGTCATTACATGTATTTCTTATTTTGCGATGGCAACAGGCATTGTACCGCCGCCGACAGGCGTGAATATTCCATGGACGGTGCCGATCTTTATTAGCGGAATAATGGCAACAAATTCACTAGCGGGCGGTCTGCTTCAGCTGTTTAATCTGATGATTGTGTTTGTCATTTGGTTCCCGTTCCTGAAGTTTATTGACCGTATGAATGTGAAGAATGAAAAAATAACCCCAACGGAAAAAACGAAGACAACAAACATCAAAGGCGAAGGAGACTCAATACATGTCGATGGAAAATAACAAGCAATCATATACATTTCCAGAAGGTTTCTGGTGGGGATCTTCTGCCTCTGCCACGCAAACAGAAGGCAGTGTCCCTGGAGATGGTAAGGGACCGAATATTTGGGATCATTGGTTTGAACAAGAGCCGACTCGTTTTTTTGATGGTGTAGGCCCAAACGTGACATCCCAATTTTATCGAAAATATAAAGAGGATATCCGTCTGATGAAAGAAATTGGGCACAATTCATTTCGGCTGTCCATTTCATGGTCACGTCTTTTACCTGAAGGGAAAGGTGTGGTCAATGAAGAAGCAGTATCTTTTTACAATGATGTGATCAATGAACTGATTGCACATGATATTGAGCCGTTTGTGAACCTGTACCATTTCGATATGCCAATGGCGCTGCAGGAAAAAGGCGGATGGGTGAACAGACAGGTAGTAGATGATTATGTCAGCTATGCGGAATTGTGCTTTCAATTATTTGGCGACCGGGTGAAAAAATGGTTTACCCATAATGAACCGATAGTTCCTGTAGAGGGCGGGTATATGTATAGCTTTCATTATCCAAACGAAGTCGATTTCCAAAAGGCTGTACAGGTCGGTTTTCATGAACTTTTATCAAATGCTAAGGCGATTGCGGCTTATAAAAAGCTGCAGCAAGGCGGGAAGATTGGCATCATCCTAAATCTTACCCCATCTTATCCAAGAAGCCAGAATCCATGCGATGTAGAAGCAGCTGAGATGGCTGATGCTTTCTTTAACCGTTCCTTCCTAGATCCTGCGGTGAAGGGACATTTCCCAGAAAAACTAGTAGAGGTCTTAAAGAAAGAAGGCTTTATGCCAAGTATTGAAGAAGGAGACCTTGAGCTCATTCAAGAGAATACCGTCGACCTCCTTGGGATCAACTATTATCAGCCAAGAAGAGTGAAAGCGAAAGAGCATATGCCGCATCCGAAAGCACCATTTATGCCAAATCATTATTTTGATGCGTTTGAAATGCCGGGAAGAAAAATGAATGTGTATCGAGGCTGGGAAATCTATGAAAAAGGTATTTATGATATATTGAAAAAAGTTCAAACAGACTATGATAATATTGAATGCTTTATTTCTGAAAATGGAATGGGTGTCGAAGGAGAAGAGCGGTTTAAGGATAAAGAAGGAATGATTCATGACGATTATCGCATTGACTTTATTTCTGAGCATCTCAAATGGGTGCATCAAGCCATTCAAGAAGGAAGTAATGTAAAAGGCTATCATCTGTGGACGTTTATGGATAACTGGTCATGGTCGAATGCCTATAAGAATCGTTATGGATTTGTCTCAGTTGATCTTCAAGAAGACGGGAAACGAACCATCAAGAAAAGCGGATACTGGTTTCAATCGGTATCAGAGAATAACGGTTTTTAATCAAGATACTTGCTCTTTCCTGAAAAGGGCAAGTATTTTTCTTATGTGACGGTAAGTGGATGAAACAAAAATGGCTGGTACCTTTTAAGCTCACTAGGCTTAGTGTAGAATGAGAGGAAGCTATGAAAAAACAAGTCAGTTGGTGGTGTGAGATGAAAAAGTACGAACTCATTTCAGAAGAAATCAGAAAACGAATAGGAACAGCTTATTATCCAGAAGATCAACCCATTCCAGATGAAAACTCGCTTGCCGCTGAATTTCAATGCAGCCGAATGACGATGAAGCGTGCGCTCGATCTTCTCGTAGCAGAAGGTCTGCTCTTTAGAAAAAGAGGCCACGGCACATTTATTGTGAAGGCAGCGCTAAACCAAGGGGCTATTAATGTATCTGGTCATGAAAATAAAGGATTCACGAAAGTCATGGCGGACAAAAACGTCACGAGCCAAATCATTCGCTTTGATGTCCATTTTCCAAGCGAAGAAGTGGCAGCCCACCTATCCATTGACTTAACCACACCCGTTTATGACATCATCCGGCTCCGCCTCGTGGATGAGGAGCCATATGTATTAGAAAAAACGTTTATGCCGGTCAATGTCATTAAGGGCATAGATGAAGAGGTTTTATTGGGATCGATTTATGGCTACATATCAAATGAACTCCATTTAAAAGTGGCAGGAGCGCACAAGAAAATTAGAGCGGCTAAATCAGATGAGCTGGACCAGCAATATTTAGGCTGTGACCCAACGGATCCTGTGCTCGAAGTCGAGCAGGTTGCTTATTTAAACACAGGCCGCCCGTTTGAGTACTCCTTTAGTCATCACCGCTATGATAAGTTCGACTTTTCAACGGTTGAAATTACGAAAACAGGACGTTAAAAAAAGAGCAGAACCCCCGAGGGAGACTGCTCTTTTTTTATTTCATTTTATATATTCCACCAATGATATCCGTCTTTTTCTAGAAGCTGATCGGCTTCTTTTGGTCCCATTGAACCAGCAGGATAATTTGGTTTTAATGTTTTGTTTTCTGCCCATTTTTCAGAAATCGGATCAACAAAGTTCCAAGAAAGCGCCACTTCATCCCAGTGAGCAAAGTTCGTTGCATCGCCTAGCAAGCAGTCATGAATCAGCTTTTCATATGCTTCTGGTGTATTCATGATGTCGTTATAGTTTGTTTGGTAGTCGAGCTTAATCGGTTTCGCATACGTACCGCCATCAAGCTTGCGAGCGTTCAGGTGAAGGGTAATGCCTTCATCTGGCTGAATGTGAATGACGAGTAAGTTTGGATGCATGGAATTTCCGTTTCCATAGTACAGGTTCATTGGAATGTCTTTAAATTGAACAACGATTTGAGTAGATTTCTTTTCTAATCGTTTTCCTGTACGAATGTAAAATGGCACCCCGGCCCATCTAAAGTTATCAATGAGCAGCTTCCCTGCAACGAAGGTTTCTGTGTTTGAGTTCGGGTCTACATTTTGCTCTTCAAGATAGGAAGGAACCATGCTGCCATCAACCGTACCAGCATCATACTGTCCGCGGACAAAGAATTGATCGACCTCATCTTTAGAGAAAGGACGAAGAGCGCGTAATGCTTTCCGTTTTTCGCTGCGGATCTCCTCTGTATTCAGCTTAATTGGCGGCTCCATTGCTAAAAGTGCCACCATTTGAAGCATATGGTTTTGGACCATATCTCTTAGTGCACCTGAACTTTCGTAATAGCGAGCCCGGTCTTCAACCCCTAATGATTCACTAGATGTAATTTGAATGTTTGAGATATATCGGTTTGTCCAAAGTGGTTCAAAAATGGCATTCGCAAAACGGATGACCTCAATGTTTTGAACCATTTGTTTACCGAGATAGTGGTCAATACGATAAATTTGATCTTCAGAGAATGCATCTCGAATTTCTTCATTTAATGTTTTGGCACTTGGCAGGTCATGGCCAAATGGTTTTTCAATGACAAGTCTTGACCAGCCGGTTGTTTTTGATACGCCTTCACTTTTTAGGAACTTCGCAATCGTTCCGAAGAATTCCGGTGCCATCGCTAAATAGAACATCCGGTTATTTGGGATACTGTACGTATCTTCAAGGCCTGCTAAAAGTGTGTTAAGCGATTGATAGGAAGCAGGGCTTGATACGTCAAAGTCGTGATAATAAAAATGCGAACTGAATTCCTCTATTTTCGCTTCTGCATCATCAGAAGAAACAGATTCTTTCACCACAGCTCTGAGATCCTCATGAGACCACGGACGGCGTCCAACACCGACGACGGCGAATTGATCACCAAGCTTTCCGCTATGAAAAAGTCTATGTATAGAAGGGTAGAGCTTGCGTTTGGCAAGATCTCCTGTTGCGCCAAAAATGACAATGACTGCTTTTGGATTGTTAGTTTCTGTATTCACGAAAAGTACCTCACTTTATTCGTAGCATTGTTGTAAAAACCGAGATTGTATGTACATTTTCTTTATTTTAAAGGTTCATTGTTCGTAAAGCAAACATTTGATTCGACTTTTTCTGCTCTCGTTTGACTTTTTTCGAAAATTCCGCTGAATTCACATTTACCTTGTCTTCATGTATTCTATATGAATGAAGATATTGTATACCGGCTTTAGGAGGAAAAGTAATGGAACTGCTCTTTTTAGGAACAGGTGCAGGCATTCCTGCAAAAACTAGAAACGTCACTTGCACTGCGCTAAAGCTTTTAGAAGAAAGAAAAGCAGTGTGGCTTTTTGATTGCGGAGAAGCGACGCAGCATCAAATATTACATACAACGATTAAACCGAGAAAGATCGAGAAAATATTTATCACTCATATGCATGGTGATCATGTATACGGTCTCCCAGGACTGCTTGGCAGCAGATCCTTTCAAGGCGGAGAGGATGAACTAACGATCTATGGGCCTAAGGGCATCAAAGCGTTTGTGAACGCAGCACTTTCAGCTACACAAACGCATTTGACATATCCGCTGCATATCATAGAGATAGATGAAGGGATCATATTTGAAGATGATACCTTTCAAGTAGAAGCAAGACGAGTATCTCACGGTATTCCAGCTTACGGCTATCGGGTAGTGGAAAAAGATGTACCAGGTGCATTAAAAGCCGAAGACCTGAAAGAAATCGGTGTAAAACCTGGACCTTTGTATCAGAAGTTAAAAAATGGGGAAACCGTGACACTCGAAGATGGAAGAATCATTGATGGAACCGATTATTTGGAACCCCCTAAAAAAGGGAGAATCGTTGCATTTTCAGGAGATACCCGTTTATGCGAGAATATAACAAGGCTTGCCAAAGATGCGGATGTGTTAGTCCATGAAGCAACATTCGGTAAAGAAGATGCTGATCTAGCCTACAATTATTATCACAGCACGACAGAACAAGCAGCGAAAACGGCGCAGGAAGCAGGCGCAAAAAGATTAATTTTGACCCATATTAGTGCACGTTACCAAGGAGAAGAGGCACTGAAACAACTATTGAAAGAAGCCCGCGATATATTCCCGCTGACAGAAGCTGCACATGATTTCTTTTCTTTTTCCATTGACCGCACGCTGTAAAAATTGGAAGAATCGTCAAAAAAAGTTGTGTGATTTTTTTGATATTTATAATGACTCTCTTTTTCAGGTAGTGGTAAAATGGTGAAGAAAAAACAAATGACGAATGAAACTATGAAGAATACGGGAGGCACAATCAAAGATGAGCGGTTTTACAGCGTTAAGTGAAGCAGAATTAAATGACCTATATGCAGCACTACAAAATGAGTACGAAACTTATAAAAGTAAAAACTTACACTTAGACATGTCTAGAGGAAAACCTTCACCAAAACAGCTCGATTTGTCTATGGGCATGCTCGATGTTGTGACATCAAAGGATGCGATGACTGCTGAGGATGGCACAGATGTGCGAAACTATGGCGGCTTGACAGGGCTTCCTGAAACGAAGACATTTTTTGCAGATGTACTCAATCTGAAGCCAGAACAAATCATCATCGGCGGTAATTCCAGCCTTAATATGATGCACGATACCATTGCCCGTGCCATGACTCACGGCGTATATGACAGCAAAACACCTTGGGGAAAGCTGCCAAAAGTAAAATTCCTTGCACCAAGCCCAGGATATGACCGTCACTTTGCCATTTGTGAGCTATTTAACATAGAGATGATCACAGTCGATATGAAGGCTGATGGACCTGATATGGATCAGGTAGAAAAATTGGTCGCAGAAGATGAAGCGATTAAAGGCATTTGGTGTGTACCAAAATATAGCAACCCAGATGGCATTACGTATTCAGATGAGGTTGTTGACCGCCTCGCTTCTATGAAAACAAAAGCAGACGACTTCCGCGTTTTTTGGGATGATGCATACGCAGTCCATCATCTAACTGATACGCCTGATACGTTAAAAGATATTTTTCAAGCAGTAGAGGAAGCAGGGCACCCAAATCGTGTGTTTATGTTTGCGTCTACTTCTAAAATTACATTCCCAGGATCAGGTATTGCACTGATGGCGTCTAGCCCGGACAATGTAAGCTTCACTCAAAAGCAATTATCGGTTCAAACGATCGGACCAGACAAAATCAATCAATTAAGACATCTTCGTTTCTTCAAGAATCCAGAAGGCTTGAAGGAACATATGAAAAAACATGCAGCGATCATTAAGCCAAAGTTTGACCTCGTTCTTTCCATTCTTGATGAAACACTTGGCGGGAAAGACATTGCTGAATGGCACAAGCCAAATGGCGGATATTTCATTAGTTTAAATACGCTCGATCATTGTGCAAAAGCTGTTGTGCAAAAGGCAAAAGAAGCAGGTGTTACAATGACAGGTGCAGGCGCGACATATCCTTATGGAAAAGACCCGCTTGATCGTAACATTCGCATTGCGCCAACGTTCCCAACACTTGAAGAGCTAGAGCAAGCGATTGACATCTTTACATTATGTGTTCAGCTTGTCAGCATTGAAAAGCTGCTTTCTAAAAAAAGTCAGTCTGCTCCAACGGCATAAAGAAAAGAAAACTCCTTGACTGATAACTAGTCAAGGAGTTTTTGTTTTTAATTGGCTGTTTGATAATAGGAAACAGGTTGTTTGGCTGCGCACCATACATCATAGATCGCAAGCTGCACAATATGCGGTTCATCATGATGAATATAGTGCGAGCTGTTCTGCGCCTGAATCCATCCGCTTTGGGATGACAAAGACAGCATCCGTTTATGAAGTCTGAGCCAAGCTTCATGCGCTGGATGAAACAATCGGCTCTTACCTGATGAAATGACAAGGAGCGGCATCATCCCATAATGGGTTTGCTCCTCTTTCATTGTACTTAGCATTTGCTGAAAGTCCTCATGCGTACATTCTGCTGTGAATTGCGCCATATATGAGGTGTGTTCTTCCTTTGATAAAAGCGGCAGGATGACCTGTTCTTGCTCCTCACTTGCTGGGTCTAACATCACCATGCCAATGACGTCATCTCCTCTGCGACTTGCCCATAACCGGCTAACAAGAGAGCCAAATGAGTGAGCCACAATGAGAAAGGGTGGCTGAATATTGGCTTCTTCTAGCAGCGCATCTAAATCATCTGCAAGATCATGCAATGTTCTTCCTTCACTGCTGTCACTGCTCTTTCCATTTCCTAATCGATCGTATAAGAAAACCCCAAGCTCAGGATCAATATCGCGGGCCATATTCGACCACGTATCACCCGAAATGCCGTAGCCTGCTTCAAAGATAATGGTGGCTTGCCTTTTGCCTTGACGATGTTTTGTATAAAAATGATGTCCATCTATATGATACATTCTTTCAATCATTGCCGAGTTCATTCTTCCATCTCCTCTAAGTGGTTCTTTAGCTAAAAGACGGCACAAAAGGCTGATATGTTTCTCTTAAAAACAAAAAAGATGCCTATTTCAAAAAATAGACACCTTTTTTCTATGAGCTTTTACCAAGCGCGATCATATTGACGCGGGCCTTCGATAGATGTACGAAGTTCTTGAGCAGCTGTTTTTGGAAAGTATGGATCCCGTAAAAATTCTCTGCCTATAAAGATTAAGTCTGCACGCTGATTTCGTAAAATTTCCTCTGCCTGTACACCAGATGTGATCAGACCGACTGCCCCTGTTTGAATACCGGCACCTTCTTTTATTTTTTCTGCGAAGGTCACTTGGTAGCCAGGGAATGTGTTGATTTTCGCCTGTACGACAGCGCCTGAGCTGACATCGATTAAGTCGACACCTTGTTCCTTCAGCCATGTAGCAATGCCAATGTAATCTGCAATATCAAGTCCTTTTGTCGTGTAATCAGAAGCAGACACACGGACAAATAATGGTCCTTCCCATACTTCATTGACTGCATCGATGACTTCTCTTAAGAAACGATAACGGTTCTCTGGTGAACCGCCATAGTCATCTGTTCGATGATTTGCCAGCGGTGAAAGAAATTCATTGATCAAATAGCCATGCGCCCCATGAATTTCAATGATGTCAAAGCCGGCCTTTTTTGCTCGGACAGCTGCATCCTGAAACGCCTGAACGGTATCTTTGATTTGATCGATAGACATCTCGGCAGGGGTTTTAGACTGTTCATCAAATGGAATGCTTGATGGTGCCAGGATGTCACCACCTAGTTCAGCCTTACGCCCTGCATGAGCCAGCTGGATAGCTGTCTTGGTTCCGTATGCTTTGATTTGTTCGTTTAATGAAGCAAATCCTTCAATGTGCTCATCACTCCAAATACCGAGGTCTTGATCACTAATTCTTCCCTCGGGAGAAACAGCACTTGCCTCCACCATGATCAGGCCAGCCTGACCTTGGGCACGGGAAATATAATGCGTAAAGTGGAAAGGCTGTAATTTCCCATCATGGTCATAGGATGAATACATACACATCGGGGACATCACGATGCGGTTTTTCAGTGTAACACCTTTTAATGTCCAAGGTGAAAAGAGTTTTGTTTCCAAATACCTTCGCCTCCTCATGGAATTGTATAGCCGATTATAACAGCCATTCAAACTTTCGTCATAAAAGGTGCTCAAAGAATATAGCTTTTATACGCGTTTTTGTATAATGGAGAGATAGAGACAACAAAGGGGGAAAAGGGATGAAATGGCAAACAGAGAGTGAACTAAAGGAACTGCTCACCGCTCTTATGCAGTATGAAAGCATATCGGGTACAACTGGAGAAGTCGCGTTAGCTGAATATTTATATTATTTGCTGAGGGAGCGGCCTTATTTCAAGCAGAACCCTGATCATTTGGCTTTGCATCCGATGAAAGATGGCCGGTATTATTTAACGGCGCTTGTAAAGCGCAGCACGCTGCCACGTACCGTTTTGCTGCTTAGTCATTTCGATGTCGTCGATACAGAAGATTACGGTGAATTTCAAAACATGGCATGCAAGCCAGAAGAGTTAATGGCGTCATTTTCTCAAAAAAGTGCGCTTCTCCCAAAAAGAGCAAGAGAAGATCTAGCTTCAGGTGACTGGTTGTTTGGAAGAGGTGCCATGGATATGAAAGCAGGTCTTACTGTACAGCTTTCTATGCTGGAAAGAGCGATGACAGAAACCTTTCATGGAAATGTCCTGCTCGTCACAGTCCCTGATGAAGAAGTGAATTCTCAAGGAATGCTTGAAGCTGTTCCGAAACTAAAGGAGCTTAAGGAAAAGCATGACCTTGACTATACCGCGTGCTTAAACAGTGAGCCCATGTTTGAAAAATATCCAGGTGATGAACACAAATATATGTATACAGGCAGTATAGGGAAGGTGCTGGCCGGATTTTTCTGCAAAGGAATTGAAACGCATGTAGGAGAGCCATTCTCAGGCTTAAATGCGAATTTTATGGTATCTGAATTAAACCGGCTGTTAGAGCTGAATAGTGATTATTGTGAGGAAGTAGACGGTGAAGTCACGCCGCCGCCCACCAACTTGATGCAAAAGGACTTAAAAGAAGCCTATTCCGTTCAAACACCTCACACAGCTGTTTCTTTATTTAATGTGCTGATGATGAATCGTTCAAGTGAAGAACTGCACGGGCTTCTCTATGACACTGCGAAACGAGCAGCAGGCGAAATCGAGGCAAATCTCAAACAGAAAACAGTTGAATTTCAGCGCTTTAAACCTTTTACACCGATTGATACGAAGATTACGGTTCTCACGTATCATGAGCTGTATCAAAAAGCTGCAGAACGCTCAGGTAAACAGGAGGTTGAACGCATTGTTAACTATGCGTTCGCCAATCGAGGTGAGCTTGGAGATCGTGATTTTTCAACCAAAATCATCTCTGAGCTGACGACGCTTTGTAAGGAAGAAGGGCCGCTGATTGTTCTATTTTATAGTCCGCCATTTTATCCTGCGGTTTCTTCAACGGAAGATCCGCATATCCAAGCAACCTTAAAGAGGATTCAAATAGAGGCAAAAAAGAGTTATGGACTTGAAATAGAAGAAGTGAAATATTTCCCTGGATTGTCTGATTTAAGTTACTTACAGCTCGAAAAACAGGAAGTAGGTCATTACACGACCAATATGCCGCTTTATCAAAAAGGCTATTCTTTACCGGAAGGAGAAAAGGGAGCACTTTACGTTCCAGTTATCAACGTGGGGCCATTAGGAAAGGACCCGCACAAATGGACAGAGCGGCTGCACATCCCGTTCTCATTCGGCATTTTGCCAGAATTACTAGAATCAGCGATTCATGCTTTGTTAGAGAAAAAGTAAGTATATGATGAAGAGCCCTATCGTGATGATAGGGCTTTTATTTTTAAATAGACGATCCATCGACTTAGATAGAGTATGATAAAGAATAAGACTTACACTTATTTGAAGGGAGATTGTGAGGATGAAATGGAAACTGGAAAATTAACAAAAACATACATCATTACATCGCTTCAGGAAAGTATCCGTGAACTAGAAAAGCTAGTGGAAATATGTGATGAGCACACGCTAGATCAATCTTTGGGAGAGGGCAAGTGGTCGATCAAGCAAATCGCAGGGCATTTGTATGATACAGAAGAAGTCTGGTCAGAGCGGATAGAGCAGGCGATATCAGATGAGCAGACGCCTTTTCAATCGTATGATCCTGAAATATATGTGAAGGAAAGAGGCTATGAAAGGTATAACGAACAGGAGATCAAAGCACTGATCAAACGATTGAAAGAGAGAAGAAACAACACACTTCATCTATTAGAAAAGGATACATGGGAGCAATCGGGTGTGCATCCTGAAGAAGGGGTGATGACAGTGCAAATATTAGCTGAAACCATCGCTTTACATGAACAACATCATCTGGATCAAATCAAAGCCATCATGTCAAAGAGTGAACGATAGCAGTATGTAAAAAAGCACCTGTCATCAAAACAGGTGCTTTTCTCTATCATTTATACGTGCTTGCTGAAAACATTTCGTTTAATTCTGCTGCGCGTTTTGTTGCCGTTTTAACACAATCGACAACGGCTTCTTCAAATTGATAGGCAGCAAGTGTGTTCAGGCCGGCTTCTGTCGTTCCGCCTTCACTTGTGATTTCTTTGCGCAATTCAGCAGGTTCTTTACCGCTGCTTTGAAGCATGTTGGCGGCGCCCGCAATCATCTGGCAAATGAGTAACTTCGCTGTTGCTTGGTCCATCCCAAGTTCCGAGGCGCCTCGCTCCATTCCTTCAATCAAATGATAAATGAAGGCAGGGCCGCTTCCTGCAATAGCTGTAACAGCATTCAGCTGTGATTCATCCAATACCGTCACATGACCGATCGTTTCAAACAGCTCGATTGCTTTATTCTTTTGATCCTCTGTCACTTCTTGACTTACGGCAATGCCTGTTGCTGATTGCTGAATCGCCGCTGATGTATTTGGCATTGCGCGAACCACCGCAATCTTCTCGCCAGCATAGTGCTGAATCGTTTCAATGGAGATGCCAGCTAAAATCGAAATGATCAACTGTCCTTGTAAATGAGGCCGCACATCAGATATCCCGCTTTCCGCATCTTTCGGTTTTAAAGCAAATACGAGAATATCCGCTTCTTCATAAATAAAAGAACGAGAGAAATCCGTTTTGACCCCATAACGCACCTTTAATTCTTCTAGACGTTTTTCATTCGTTTTGTTTGTGACAATAATATCTTCATTTGACATGATGCCGCTTTTTAATAAACCTTTTATCATCGACTCTGCCATCGAGCCTGCACCAATAAATCCAATTTTACTCATAAGCTGCTCCTCCTTGTAGAAAATAAAAAAACCTCTCGCCTGAAAAGGACGAAAGGTTTTTCGCGGTACCACCCTCAATTAGCATGCAGACATGCATACTCAGCTCTAGTCCCTTAACGCGGGAAACGTTTAGGTTTGCCTAACAGCTCAAAGGGCAGGTTCAGCAAATAAGAGGACGGTGAGGCCTTACAGCCGGCGGACCTCACTCTCTTTCATCATTATTTTGCTTACTAATCCTTGTCATCGCGCATCTTATATTTGTTGTTCATTATGCAACGATGGACAAGTTTGTGTCAATAGGGACAGATAAAAAAATTGACCGCCTAAACCGCATGACAGTCTGCCTTTTGCAAGATACAATGAATAAAGAAGACAGAGTTACAATGAACCATGAGTCAAAAAGCAGGAGATGACATATAAAAGTGAAAGAAGACATCATTCAATTATCCATCCCTACACCGTTTGCTGTTGGGGATGTACATGCATATATATTAAAAGGAGAAGCCGTGACCTTAGTGGACTGCGGGCCGATGACAGAAGAGGCGGAGCACGCCTTTGTCGCGCAACTACAAGAGCATCGTTTATCGATAGACGATATTGATCAAGTGGTGTTGACCCATCATCATGCAGATCATGTCGGTCTTTTAAATCTGATGAAACCTCATGTCCGTGTAATCGGACACGAGTTAAATGAGCCGTATATTAGCCAGGACCCTGTGTTTAAAGAGCGTCAAATTGCTTTTATGGAACGCTTTTTTCAGCAGTTAGGTGTGCCGCTTCGTCAAGGTGAGTGTGAAAGAATCGTGAAGCAATCTTATACATATTCCTGTACTGCACATGTAGATGACGTCATCAAAGAAGGCGATCGGTTGAAAGGGCATGAACACTTCTTCGTGATGGAAACACCGGGACATGCACAATCTCATCTTTCCTTTCTAGATGAAACAACGGGCCATTTCATTGGTGGAGACCTGCTTTTGACGACCATTTCCTCAAACCCGTTAATGGAAGCGCCGTTTGAAGGGGAGGAACGCCAAAAATCGCTGCTTCAATATAAAGCATCACTCAATCGATTATTGCATCTGCCAATCAAGACGATTTATCCAGGACACGGTGAGCTCATTACCTCTCATCATGAATTGATCGAAGAAAGATTTAAGAAACAAGAGAAAAGGGCAAATACGATGTATCAGCTGCTCAAACGAAAAGAAATGACTGCCTTTCATCTTTGCCGCAAGCTATTTCCAGTGCTGTATGAAGAGGCCTTATTTTTAACGATGTCGGAGACAGTTGGGCAGCTGGATGTCCTCTTAGAAGCTGGACAAATTGAAGAAGTGCAAAAAGACGGAATTCTCTATTACAGGGCAAACTAAGGAGTGAAACGCATGGGGAGATTAACAGGAAAGAGGATATGGATTACAGGCGCATCTGGGGGCATTGGTGAAAAAATGGCGTACTTGGCAGCAGAAGAAGGCGCAGAAATCATTATTTCAGCAAGACGAATCGAAAAGCTGACGGGTGTAAAAGAAGAGATTATGAGTGCTGGCGGGGTGTGTCACATCGTGGAGTTAGATGTCAGTCACCTTGAGGACATTGATCGCGCATATCAAGAAGTGGGGGCTGTTGATATTTTGGTTAACAATGCCGGTTTTGGTGCGTTTGATCTCGTTGAAGATGCGTCCATTGAGGAAATGGTGTCGATGTTTGAAGTAAACGTGTTTGGCTTAATCGCCTGCACGAAAAAGGTCATTCCAGAGATGAAACAAAGAGGACATGGACATATTATCAATATTGCTTCTCAGGCAGGAAAGATTGCCACTCCGAAATCAGCCATTTATTCGGCATCAAAGCATGCCGTCCTTGGATTTTCAAACAGCCTTAGAATGGAGCTGGCAGACTTCGGCATTCACGTCACCACGGTGAATCCAGGACCGATCGCCACTGACTTTTTTACCATCGCCGATCGCAGCGGTGAATATGTGAAGAATGTTGAATTCATGATGCTTAGTGCGGACAAGGTGGCTGGGAAGGTCGTATCCGCTATGATGACGAATAAAAGAGAGATTAATCTGCCCGGATGGATGAACGCTGGCAGTAAATTGTATCAATTATTCCCGTTTTTATTTGAAAAAGCAGCACGCAAAGCGATGATGAAAAAATAACAAAAAAGAAACCGGTCGTGAGCTGGTTTCTTTTTTTGAGATAAGACGCCATTGTGACCGTCTTTTTATCTCCGCCTTGCTGCTTGTTGAAGCGGGTCCCACACACTGTTAAAAGGCGGTGCATAGCTAATATCTAAATCTTCAAGATCTGTTATGGTCAGCTGTTGGTAAAGGGCAGTTGCCATCACATCGATCCGTTTATCTACACCGTTTCTTCCGATGATTTGGGCACCGAGCAAGGTGTAGTCATCACTTCTGTAAATCAGTTTGACTTTCATTTTCTGCGCATCTGGATAATATCCAGCGTGATCCGTACTGTCAATGGTGATGGTGGAATAAGGAATGTCAGCTGCTTGTGCTTCCTTTTCTGATAAGCCCGTTCGTCCTGCTGTCATGCTCATAAATTTCATCACTGCTGTTCCAGTCACGCCTTGAAACGCCCGGTTTGTTCCCGTCATATGAAAACCAGCGATTCTTCCTTGTTTATTCGCCGTTGTGCCGAGCGGAATATAATCTAGTGATTGTTTGATGCGGTGATAAGTTGCTGCGCAATCCCCCGCAGCATAGATGTCTTTTACATTGGTTTGCATGTATTCGTTTACAACAATGGCGCCATTTGGCAGACGCTTGATTCCTGTTTTGTCTAAAAAGGATGTTTGCGGTGTGACGCCGATGGCCATGATGACCATATCCGTTTTAATGGTTTGTTTGTCTGTTTGAACAGCTGTTACATGTGACTCGCCCTCTAATGTCTGCACGGTTTCCCCAAGTGTCACGTGAATACCTTGGGCATCCGCCTCTTCTTTCAGGTGCTTCGCCATATCGGGGTCAAAGCCCGGACCTAGTGTTGAACCCCGCTGAATGATATGTACTTTTTTTCCCAGCGCTTTTAAATTTTCAGCCATTTCTAAGCCAATATACCCGCCGCCAATGATGGTGACATGTGTGATATTTTGTTTTAAATGGTCTAAAATGGACAGCGCATGCGGAATGGTTTTTAATACGTGTACGCCTTCTAGCGGCTGATTGTCTAAACCCAGTGTGACGGGGCTTGCTCCTGTCGCAATTAAGAGGCGGTCATAGCTTTCGGTAAATGGTTCTTTTGTTTTCGTATGATGACCTGACACCGTTTTTTGCTTTGGGTCAATGGAGGTCACGTCGTGTAAGCATCTAGCATCAATTCCATATTTGTCGCGAAAGGTTTCAGCGCTGCGTGCAATCAGCTTGCTGTGATGATCAATGAGACCGCCGATCAAGTAGGGAAGGCCGCACTGTCCATATGAGAAAATCTCTCCTTTTTCAAAAGCGACAATATGTGCCTCTGGATCCTCTCTATATATTTGCATAGCACAGCTCATTCCTGCTGCATCTCCGCCAATCATCACATATTTCATTTGGTGTGCTCCCTTCTATCTATCGAAATGAATACTCTTATTTACCCTCATTTTCCTTTTTTTAATGCTTTTTTTCGCAAAAGAAGCAAACTTTAGTTGAAAAATAAAGACAGCGCCTTCATTTTAAGCTACAATCGGATTATCGTCTTTTTGGTTACGAGTTTAGTGAAGATTGGTGGGAAAGACTTTGAGTGACACACGACTAGATTTTAATACTTTATATACACGGCATACAAGAGAGGCTTGGTCTGCTCTTGGGGAATATATGCCGGTATCTGTTTCAGAAGAGGAAGCGAGAGCACTTCAAGGATTAAATGACTATTTATCGCTTGAAGAAGTTCAAGATATTTACATACCACTTATTCGTTTTCTGACATTGCATGTCTTTGCAGAAAAACAAAAAAATCAGCATGTGAATGCCTTTTTAAACTACCCGCATCATGCGAAAATCCCTTTTTTAATTGGGATTGCTGGAAGTGTGGCTGTCGGGAAAAGTACAACGGCTCGTATCATTGAAACGCTCTTATCGAGACTTGGAGATGGGCTGAAAGTGAGTCTTGTGACAACAGATGGCTTTTTGTATCCTCAAAAAGAATTAAAGGATCGAGGACTCATGGAAAAGAAAGGCTTCCCGGAAAGCTATGATGTCAAAGCCTTGTTATCTTTTTTAAACGAATTAAAATCAGGCAAACAAACTGTTCATGCCCCGGTATATTCGCATCTGACCTATGACCGGCTTGAAGGGGTGTATGAAACAGTGGAGGATGCCGATATTGTCATCATTGAAGGAATCAATGTGCTGCAATCACCAGCGCTGGATGATCTGAAGGATGAACCGCGTGTGTTTGTATCAGATTTCTTTGATTTTTCGATTTATGTAGATGCTGCTGAAACGCAAATTCAATCATGGTATAAAGAACGGTTCCGTTTGCTAAGGGAAACAGCTTTCCAAGACCCTGAATCCTTTTTTCATCAATACAAAGATTTGACGGATGAAGAGGCAGATCACATGGCAAGCACGATTTGGAATACCGTCAATCGCCCTAATTTATATCAAAATATTTTACCGACAAAATATCGAGCCGATCTCATTTTGAAAAAAGGTGATCAGCATAAGGTGGAAGAGATTGCTATCCGCCGAGTATAAAGAAAAACCGCTCAAACGAGAGCGGTTTTTTTAATGATCTCCACTGACTTTAACAGCGACCGCAGCTGCGGATCGCTTTTTCAGGCGGTAGTATCCAATGAGTAAGAACGGGACACCTGCGATGGTGACCATCGACAAGACTGAAAAAATGGAGAAGGGATGGGCTGCGCCAAAATAGTCAATGCACAGTCCGCCGATAAATGGTCCGATGACGCTGCCGAGCTGAGAAAATCCCATCGCACCAAAGTACGATCCCTTTACTTCTGGCTTTGCCACATTGTCTACAAAAAGATCCATCATCGCAAACAGCAGAACCTCTCCAATTGTAAACACGACAATGATGAAAGCAAGCATGCCGAGACTCTGTGAAAAAGCAATGGCAAACAAACTGCCGGCAAGAAGAATATTCCCAGTGGTCAGCGACAAAATGGTGGAGTAGCGCTTGGCGATCATGATGAGCGGATATTGTACGACAATGACAACAACTGCATTTAAAGATAAAAGGTATCCAAACAGTTTCGGACCATCCTCAATCATAGGCGAAGCGGATAAATATTGAGGCAGCGTTGAGCTCAAATGCGAATAACCGAACGAACATAAGGTCACGCCGATGAGGATAATGCTAAAGACCGTATCTTTTTGGATAATGGAAAGGGCTTTTTTGACACCAATTTGTTTCGTGCTTTCTGGAGCAGCAACTGGATGTTTCTGAAATTGCCAGACCAGCGTTAATCCGTATAACAAGTAAATGAAGGCAGCAACGAGAAATGGGAACGTTGTTTTCGATGACCCGAGATATAAGCCAAGAAGAGGACCGAAGATGACCCCTATGTTAATGGCTGTATAGCGTAAATTAAACACAAACAACCGAATACTTGATGGGGTGACATCAGATAAGAGCGCCTTAGATGTTGGTTCAAAAAGTGCCCGGCACAGTCCGTTTAAAGCGTTCATGATAAAGAAGACCCAAATGGCATCTGCAAATGCAAAGCCAACAAAGACAAGTGACCAACCGAAGATCGATAGAAGCATGACCTTTTTTCTGCCGATACGATCAGAAATATATCCGCCGTAAAAACTCGCAACGATCCCAATCAGAGAGCTAACGGCAATGATTAATCCAGCAGAAGACGCTGAGGCGCCTTTGACTTGTGTCAAATAAACGGCCAAAAAAGGAATGCTCATGGACGTCGCCATTCGGCCAAATATGGTGCCGATGATGATCGTCCAACTAAGCGGATGTAACGTACGTAAGTTATTTTTCATGCTGTTTCTCCCCTGAGTTTGTAAGATGTTCCAATCATACATGAAAAATTGTGCAAATTAAATACACAATTTGATGGAGGAGACATCTGCCATATGGCAAAGAAGCAAGATTGGCTCGCCATTTGGAGGTTTGCTTTTTGCTGCCAGTGCTTCTATGTCACTGATTCGCGCGGTCATTTGGCGACCATTTAATCAAGGTCGATCGCGACGATTTGCTGCAAGGACAGGTTGAGAACATCCTCATCATTGACGATTTTTATGCGCTGCGTTTCATAATGAATGGTTTTTACCCAGCCCCAAAACTGCTCTTTCATACCTGCTGCGGCATATGTCACGCAAATCGCTTGATCCTCGGTAATCGACTGTGTGATCAAAAAATTCATTTCCTCCAGCTGATCGGTGCTCAGCGGGGGAGGGGTGTACTCTTTTTTCTTCCGTTTTTGAGCAAGCAGCTGCTCCCGGTGCTCTGGAAGCATCATTCGGCTTGATTCCCACATGAGGTTGTATCCAGGTGTTAATTTATTGGGATTCATGGCTGTTCGCCTCCGTTATTTGTAATGTCCGCCAATTTTTTCGGCGCGGTGATACGCCTGCCCTGCGCTTGTCAGTGACGAAGCGTGCAGCAGGGCAGCAGGTCCATACTTCATGTGGATCGCATCAAATACTTTGCTGAGTTTGTCTTTTTGAACATGGTGATCAAATAAAGTCAGCTGATATTGGCTGTCAGACTGCAGCTGTGAGAGAGTAATCCCCACACTGCGAATGGGCTGGCCATCCCAGTGCTGCTGGCATAGCTGAATGGCTGCGTCTGCAATATCTGTCCCGTACTGTGTAGGTGAATGAAGCTTGATTTGTCTATGAAATCCAGTCGGATGAGAAAAATCAGCGCCTCTCACGCCAACAGACACTGTTTGCCCAAGATAATGCTTAAAGCGTGCACGTCTTGCCACTTCTTCACTCAATTCAAGAAGAGCGACTTTGATATCCTCAAAAGACGCATAATCATGGGGAAGAGTCATATGATGTCCAACCGCTTTTTGCTGATCATGTGTGTGAATGGTGACCGGAGAGGGATCATGCCCTAAAGCTGTTCGCTGCAAAAGCTCTCCGTTGATTCCCCAGCGTTTTTTAAGCCGGTCTAACGGATAAGCAGCAAGCGTCCCAATGGTACTGATGCCCATTCGTTTTAAATGGTGCTCCATTCGTTTGCCGACGCCAAATAATTTTCCAATCGGAAGCGGCCATAAATCAGCCGCAACACTGTCTGTACGAAGTTCATAGATACCAGATGTGTTTTTTTTAGCAAAATGGTCACAGGCCATTTTAGCGAGCACTTTATTAGGACCGATGCCAACACGTGCGTAAATGCCAGTCTGGTTCATAATGGTTGTTTGTATATTTTGAGCGATCTCGCGGGGAGAACCGAGTAGTGTCAGACTGCCTGTAATATCAAGAAATTGTTCATCAATTGAATAGGGTTCGACAAGATCTGTGTATTGTTCGAGCAGCTCTGTTATCATGACAGAGATATCAAGATAGCGCTGCATACGGGGGCGTACGACGACAGCTTCGGGGCATTTCTCCTGCGCTTCCCATAATCTTGATGCATTTTGTACGCCTCGTTTTTTAGCGAGCGGGCAGGCGGCAAGTACGACCCCGCTCCGCCGCTCAGGATCTCCAGAGACGATGAGCGGCACATCCTTCAAGTGGGGAGCCTCCACTTTTTCGACTGACGCATAAAACGATTGCATATCCACAAGCAGAATGGCTCGTTCATTCATTATTTTCACCTCTTAGAACATATGTTCCGTTTATATTGTAACCGTCAGGAGGCGAAATTGATACTGGTAAATCATTCAAAGAAAAGAGTGTAAATCCATACAAAAAAGACGAAGTGTCTTCCACTTCGTCTCATTTGATGCAACATTATTTTAAGCATGTGCCAAGTTGTGAGATGTTTGGAGCGGCTCAGAACGCAAACGATAGGCCGTCAGTTTTTTCTTAGGCTTATGTGTAAACTGCCGCACCACATCCACGTGGTCATCGTAATGATACAGATAAAGGGTCACATCATGTTTGCCAAGCTTTGTTTGCATGGTAAGCGGCGCAGGCCCTTCCTGCGGATGAAGAAAACGCTCTTCATCACCAGGATAAATATAATAGCGTTCAATAAAGATCGCATCATTAAAATGTTGAATAATTTCAGATACTTGCTGATCATTGAGCGGACGATCTTCAAACATGATCGTTGTTTGATCACTTGTTACTTTTGCATGCACCGCATAACGACTAAAAAGGCGTTCCACAACACCAGAAGGCAGCGAAGTGACAAGAAGCTTTAAAAGACTAAACACAACAAGTGAAGTAACAATCCAAACCAATATCATCATCTCCAATAAACATTTGTTACATTTCCTATATGAACCATCTTAACATACCAAAAGAATGAAACTTTCGCACAAAAAGTGAACTTTTTGAAATAAGTGTGAAGATTTAAAAGGAGATGACGGCGAAAGAACGAAGAATCAACAAAGCTGAAAGGAAAAAAGGCTGACACGTGATCTTTACAAACAATTAATCGAACAGGTAGACTATTGAAACAACAGTTTTTTTAAAAAAAGAGAGCGGTAAGCCAAAAATGAAAAGGGGCGAGGTCATCATGATACGTCAAGTGAAGCCGTCAGATTTTTACGCCGTCACATCCGTCATCCAAAGCTGGTGGGGAGGCAGAGATTTGCGCGCAAAATTGCCGAAGCTATTTTTTGAACATTTTCAGCAAACAAGTTTTGTCGTCGTTGAAAAAGGTGAACTGATTGGCTTTTTAGTCGGTTTTTTATCGCAATCTCATTCAGATGAAGCGTATATTCATTTTGTAGGTGTACATCCAGACCATCGGAAATTAAAGATAGGAAAAATCCTATATCAAGCCTTTTATGATGTGGCAAAACAGGAAGGAAGAACAACCATTAAAGCGGTAACAGCACCTGTAAATAAAGTATCGATTGCCTATCATGCAAAATTGGGCTTTCAAATTGAAAAAGGGGACAAAACTGTAGAAGGAATCTCCGTGTTTTCAGACTATGATGGAATAAATGAAGATCGTGTTTTATTTGTGAAAAAATTAGAGGCAATGCAATGATTGTCAATTTAGATCAAACAATAAGTGATGTAGCAAAGCAGATCTTACATATTCAACTAGCTGCATACCAACAAGAAGCTGAACAAATTGGCTATGCCGATCTCCCACCATTAAAAGAGACCATTCAAGATGTAATGAAAGCAAAAGAGCAATTTATTGGTTTTGAGCAAAAGGGAATCTTACTAGGTGTTGCCTCTTATGAAGAGCAGAAAGATTATTTGATCATTAGTCGATTGGCTGTACATCCAAAAGCGCTAAAGCAGGGTATTGGAACAAGACTTATGTCCACAATTATGGAGAAAAATGTCCCTATAGAACTGACCACAGGGCAAACAAACACCCCTGCAAAAAGGCTATACGAAAAGTTGGGATTTCTTGAAACAGATGTGATTCATGTTGCAAAAGAGCTCACCTTATCAAAAATGAAATGGAGACCAAGGCGAAAGGTTGAGGTTGTCGAATTCAAAAAAGAGTGGCATGAAGAATTCCATCAAGAAAAGCAGCAACTCAAGCAAATCATTCAAAAGAACTGGATAGAAGGACATCATATTGGTAGTACGTCAGTTGAAGGGCTTGTTGCCAAACCAATTATTGATATCTTAATAGAAGTAAGTCATATAAAAGAGATCGATAGAAAAAGAGAGAGCTTTGAACATCTTGGATATCAAGTGCTAGGTGAAAATGGCATAAAAGGGAGACGTTTTTTTCAAAAGGGTGGCTTGAATCGTACGCATCATGTCCATGTTTATGAGAGAAATCACCCTGATGTGAAAAGGCATTTATTGTTTCGAGATTACTTAAGGGCCCATCCAGAACGAGCTGAAGCGTATGCGTCTGTCAAGGAACAATTAGCAAATCAGTATCCGGAAGATATACAAAGCTATATGGCAGGAAAGAATGAAATCATAAAAGAAATAGAAAATGAGGCATATCACTGGGATAGAGAAGGAAGAGAGGAAGCTCTTAAATAAGCTACCTCTTTTCCTCGTTAATTAGGAAGCTGAACATTGCCTTTTACAATATAGGCCTGTGAAGCAGCAGTAGATGGAAGAGCGGGTAATTTATCCTTTACTATGGCCCCGCGAATATCTGTGATTCGAACAGGAAGAGATTTAGACCCCATATTAAATCCAAGGAAATGGTTGTAGTCTGTCTTTTCCATGTTCACCCATTGTCCATCTTTGTAATATTCCATTTTCATAATCGGATATTTATGATTGCGCACTTGAATCGCAGCCCACCACTCACTGCTGCCTTCTTTTATTCTGTAAGCTACATTTCCGCTAATCGGTGCTTTTACAATTTTCCAACTAATTGGGATTTTTCCATCTGCCATATTACCGATTTTGGCAAAGGCATTAGGAGAAAGATCAAGAGCTCCTTTTGCTCCTTCTGGATATTTATCGGTTACATACACAACGGTTTTTCCTTTTGGACCCTTTACTTCAAGGTAAGCACCTGCAAGTGCCGCATTTATCCCTTTATAGTTATAGTCATGAGGATTTAAAGCCGTAATTTTCATGTCAGATGGAATAGGATCTAATAATGCGGCGCCCCCTGAGTAACCAGATCCCGTATAAGTCGCATAGCTTTCTCGTACTTCATCAAGGACAGATGCCGCTTTCATGTTTGGCACAGCGAAACTCAACATAAATATCAGTGCCCCGATGAAGCAGAGAGATAATCTTTTTTTCACGATCTAAAACCTCCTGTTTATTCTTTTAAAATTGGTAGCGTCATAAGTATAATTCTAAAAAACAAGAAGCGAAAAGAGCCAATAGATAGATATAATCCTAGTGAGAAGAGCGTGTATTTCAAAGAATATGACTTTCGGATTTAGTCGTGTGTCATGTTTTATGGTGTTTTATGTGTTACAATGTAAGCATCAATTTAAAAAGGATGTTCGCCATGTATATTCACATCACAGAACTGGCTAAAACATATATAGAAAAACAGCAAATAGGAAACGAAACTAAGGAATTACTGCTTCGCTACGATTCAGAAGGTTGTGGCTGTGCAGTGAGTGGCGTACCAATGCTTTGGTTAACAAGTGAAAGAACAGGTGAATGGGAACAACTGAATAATAGCCAACATTTAAAACTATATATACACATTGCACAGAAGGTATTTTTTGATGAGGAAATGACCATCGATTTTAATGAAAAAGCCAATACATTGATGCTGAAAAGTCCTCAGCAAATACTCAGTCCAAGAATGGGCATACTTGTAAAGTAAGGTGGAAACGTAGTGGATCAGAAGCTTAGAGTGATACAAAACACGGCACAAAATAAAACATGGGTGTCGTTTTTAAATAACAATCATCCCTATACCCTTTTGCACTGGTCAATAGGTGGAATGGATTCGGTGAAAAAGGACGTTTGGCTTCTTCAAGATGAAGTCACATTTGAAACGGAAGAATTTCCAACGCTCGAATTAGCTGTCAATTGGATCAAAGAGAATATGGAACAGGTAACAGATGTATTATAAAAGCCCTTTTTTGACAAAAGGGTTTTTTTCGTGCCTTCATCATCTCATCAAACAGCAGGGATGTCTAATCTGAAAAATGATCTTTTAAAACGCAAAAAAACCGTTTTATAACAACCAATTCGACAAAATGAGAAAAATAGAAATGAAAAAATCGTGGTTATAAATGCCGAAAAATAGGCAATGAAAGCGTTTATTGCGGGATACCGAAAACTTTGCGAAAAATGACATTTCATATTTCTTCCATTCGAGGGAATGTGATAGAATACAACATGTATCGTATATGAGAAGGGAGGTGCTAAAGTGAATTGAAGCTCAAGCTGTCATCGCCTCAGGTTGGAATCAAAATAAACGAATGGTATAGGCAGATTTGCGGATTTCATGTCATGAAAGCAGAGAAGCTGAAGGCCGAGATCGAGCAGGAAATTCTGGAGATGGAACAGGATCAAAACTTGTTGCTGTTTTACCAGCTGATGGATTTTCGCCATAAGGTGATGCTTGAATATTTTGAACCGGCAAAGAAAGCCTCAAACGATGAAGAAATTAAGAACCTGCTAGAAACGATCGAACATTCGCAAACGAAATTAACGGACATGCTTGAATACTATGTTCATTTTTTCACAGGAATGTTTGAGTTTGAACAGCAAAACTATTTAAGTGCCATTGCTTATTACCGTTCAGCAGAAAAAAAGCTCAATCTTATATCAGATGATATAGAAAGAGCAGAATTTTACTTTAAATTAGCAGAAATATACTACCACATGAAACAAACCCACTTTTCGATGCACTATGCCTTGCAAGCGTTAGATACGTACTCTGCCTACAGAACGTACACGCTGAGAATCATCCACTGTGAATTTGTCATCGGTGCAAACTATGATGATTTGAAATGCTATGAACATGCATTGCCCTACTTTAAAAATGCTCTAAATCGAGCACGCTCAATTGGAAACCCTCGAGTCATAGGTTCGGCCCTTTTCAACTTAGGTAACTGTTATTACCAAATGAACGATCTTGCGGAAGCAAGCCGTTATCTGAAAGACTCTCTTGAAGTGTTTGAAAAGGAGAATTTAACCCATCTTAATCGCTCTCTAGACCCACTATTTATGCTGACCCAAATCCTGTTTAAACAAAAACAAATAGAAGAGTCGTTAACCCTCTATCAACAAGGTATTATGAAAGCCTGTGAATTAGAAGATGAAATTTACATCTGCAAATTTCAGTTCTTAAAAGCATTATACGTTGATGCAGAAATAACGATCATAGACGATACATTAGACCTGCTCGAGGACAAGCGCTTATACCCAGATATTGAGGAATTGGCACTTGATGCGGCTCATTATTACAATGAGCTTGGACTGTATGAAGCATCTACACGGTTTTACGAAAGGAAGATTCAAGCCATATCAAAAATTCAAAATGGGGGTCATTTATATGAAAACGAGTTTGATAGTTCTTTTATTGGCAGCAACTGCAGGATTATCGGTCATGAGTCAGCAGCAATCGGAAGAGAGTCATATGGAGCTGGCGGGCAGACATCATACAACAGTGGTGACTATCGCATAAGTTAGCTCAAAAAGAGGAGACGAACCGCTGTTCATTCTCCTCTTTTATCTTCATTCGATTCAAATTGTTGAAGAAATCCTTGAACTTCTTGTTCATAAGCTGCCTTATTTTCGCTAAAAGACATCGCATGTGCCCCGTGCGGCGCTATAAATAGCTGTTTATCACCTTTTTTTCGAGCATATAGCTGCTGACTCTGCTCGCATGGAATATAGTCATCATGAAGACTATGGATAAAAAGCACAGGTTCTTTCACCTGATCGATCACATCCAGCGGTGAAACTTGCCGAATGCTGTATCCATCCCGCCATTTTAACACTCGATCACTTAGTGGAAGAATCCATTGCCCTGAAAGACGAAAATCTGTTTTTAATCGATAGAGAAGCTGATCCTCAAAAGAAGCAAAAGGACAGTCAGCTATGTAAAAATTGGCGCTTGCTTCCGGCTTTGAAGCATATAACAAAGTCGTGACTGCACCCATTGATTCTCCATGTATGCCGATAATGGCATTTTCCCCGAGTCTTTGTCTGAGCCACTTCACGACCTGCGCTAAATCTTCTTTTTCGTAGTATCCATAACTCGTGGTTTTCCCGCCACTCATTCCGTGTCTTCTATGATCATAAAGCATCACATTCCATCCGAGCTTTTGGAATAATTTCATATACTTAACGGAATTAATCAAACTGACTGTGACGCCATGACAAAGTACGATGGTGCGTGTTGTATGTGGATGTGGGTGCGGTACAAAATAGCCATGAAGATCATAACCAAATGCTGAAGGAATACACACTTTCTCTTTTTTAAGCTGTTGAAACTCTTCGTGATGATAGTGTCCTTCATCTGATTCTCTTTTGATGAGCTCTTCATCTGTTAATTTTCGAATATACATCATTTTATTGGTGAAAAAAATGCCGATTGCAGCGAGCGGACATAATATCAAGGCAAGTATAGCGATCCATTTCTTCATCCAGCTGATTCTTCCTTTCCGAAGTTTTTCCTATGACGATCATACCACATGTTGGGAGATTGGCGTGACTCTTGCTCAGCAAATAAAACGGATGATACACTTAGGGCAAAAGGAGAGAGGCACAATGAAAAAGACCAATCAAGATCAAGCGAAATTAAAGGACGGCATAAACGAGGATCTCAAACAGCAGCTCCTTCAAATGAAGCAGAACCTTGCCGCCCAGACAGAAAAAAGAGAAGAACAAAAACGACAAGACCTCCTTCGGCAGCAGAAAGAAAAAGAAAAAAATAAAAGCTTCTCCGAGCTGCTAGATGAAAGTCATTTGGACTGGAGAAAATATAAAAGCTAAAAAAAGGGAGCTCTGATGCTCCTTTTTTTCATGTCATCATTGAGATTGATCAACACGAAATGAACTTGTTCAAAACATAGGTGATTTGAGAGCAGACTCTTCTGACTCCTTCGAATTTCACTTCATTTCAGCTTCGTGACAATATGATTTAAAACTAAATCCCATCACCTATTTTATACGTGATCAAAATAGAAGAAACGGGAGTATTGATTTATTAAAATCCCTTTTTATTACAAATATAGTAATTAAGACCCTTTAAATAAAGGAGCATTCTTCTTATAATGAAGATGCATTGAAAAATTTGGAAATGGAGATGATTCACATGAAATTGAGAAGAACAATGACTGGAGTTGCTTTATCTTTAGGATTGCTTTTACCTGTTTCTGGACAAGCTCTTGCTACAAATGATTCAACGGAAGCGGATTTTCGTACGTCGGTGACTACAATTGTTGATTGTTCTGTAACTCCTTTTAAAGGTGGAGGTAATCGATTATGTATGCATTCAGATAATGGCGTATTTGCAAATAATTTTCAACGTTTTGGTACTACATTTCACCTTAAAGGCAAAGCCGGAAATTATGCGTATTATGAAAGTGCAAATAGATAAGAGTACAGGGGCTTTTAGCCCCTTCTCATTTTTAATAGAGAAAAACACGATAAAAAAGAGATCACATAAAGCGATCTCTTTTTATCTTATTTAAACCGGTGCGCCTCATACACAGATGGTTTTGTATAGTAAGTCAATGCTTTTACTTCTTGGTCACTTAAAGAACGTGCATTTGCCGCTGCAACATTTTCTTTTAACTGTTCCACCGAGCTTGCGCCAAATACAACGGAACTGACCGCAGAATGCTTAAGCAAATATTGAATGGACAGCTCTGTGAGTGATAGGTCATAAGCGACTTTCTTTAAAGAAGGAATGACCTGCTGGAGATCGTCAAATGAATATTGAAGATAGCCGTTTTTTTGAATCGCTGCACTTGCTTGCGAAAGTGGTTTTTCAGTTAAAAGCCCTTTTGCTAAAGGTCCTCTTGCGACGACACTAATGCCTTGTTCTTCAAGAAGAGAGAACCATTCCTCTGGACGGCGGTCGAGTAAACTATATTGCATCATCACACTGACGATGTTCGATTTTTTGGCGTATTCTTTAATGACGTTTGGACGGATAGAAGAGATGCCATAATAGCGAATAACGCCTTCTTCCACTAATTCTTCAAAAGCCTCAATCGTCTCATCGATAGGATCATCTATCGTGCCTCCGTGCAGTTGGTATAAATCAATATAATCTGTTTGCAGCCGC
Source organism: Bacillus sp. GBSW19 (assembly GCF_002998655.1). Taxonomy (NCBI): domain Bacteria; kingdom Bacillati; phylum Bacillota; class Bacilli; order Caryophanales; family Bacillaceae; genus Bacillus; species Bacillus sp. GBSW19. The sequence continues at coordinate 1,227,726 of NZ_PVRF01000001.1, read as the reverse complement.
TTGAGGCTTTGTTTCACGGCCTTTTTTATGTACGCCTTTGAAGGGTCCCAGTCCCAGCCAGATTTGCCTTTTTCAAAGCGGTTGCCGCCTTTTGTGGCCAAAATCAAATCTTGCCGCCTGTTTTTAATAGCCTCCCCGACAATTTCTTCATTTGTCCCAAAATCATATAAATCGGCTGTATCCAAATAATTAATTCCAAGGTCTATAGCCTCATCTAATAAAGAGAGCGCTTTTCCTTTTTCCGTTCCAAGGGACATACATCCTAGTGCTGCCTCACTCACCAAAAGATCCGAGGTACCAATTCGTCTTTTTTTCAATTCCATCACACTCCTATCCCTTCACATTAAGTGAAAAAAATCTGGAATTCAAGCTAGGTGATTTCAAGTGGCGCATTGAAGCAAGCGTTCGCATTTCGCTTCTCCTAAATCATCTATGTTAAAATGAATGAAGTAAAAAGTGAAAGTAGAACGAGGAGCTGACAAAATTGAAGGACTTTGAAGAAAAAACATTATCGACTAAAGAATTATATAATGGAAAAATCATTGATTTGGTTCTTGAAGATGTAGAATTGCCAAACGGAAAACAAGGCAAACGCGAAATCATCAAACATCCTGGTGCAGTAGCCGTCATTGCTCGTACAGACGAAAATAAAATCATCTTGGTCAAGCAATACCGTAAAGCACTAGAGAGAGCCATCGTTGAAATTCCGGCTGGAAAATTAGAGCCAGGAGAAGAGCCGGCACATACAGCACTGCGAGAATTAGAAGAAGAAACAGGGTACACCACTCAGCAGCTCCAAAAGCTGACGGCCTTTTATACATCACCTGGTTTCGCAGATGAAATCGTCCACATTTATCTTGCAGATCAGCTGGTTCCGCTTGAAGAAAAAAGAGAGCTGGATGAAGATGAATTTGTTGAAGTGATGGAAGTTTCATTAGAAGAAGCCTTGCACCTCATTGAAAAGCAGCACATTTATGATGCAAAAACAGCCTATGCCATTCAGTACTTACAATTGCAAGAGGTACTTAAGTCAACAAAATGAGGGAGTTTTTTGCAGACATCCATATTCATATTGGCAGAACCAGAACAGGCAGAGCTGTTAAAATTACAGGTGCAAGGTCACTGACAATTGACCAAATTCTCATTGAAGCAACGCAAAGTAAAGGGATGGGGATGATTGGTGTGATTGATGCACAATCTCCAGAAGTCCTAGAAGAATTAATAGAGGGTGTAGAGGAAGGCAAGTACACTGAACTAAATGATGGCGGTCTATCATTTGGACAGACCGTGCTGCTTTTAGGCAGTGAATTAGAAATTAACGATAACCATTCAAAAGGTCCAATTCACGTGCTTGCATTTATGCCCACACTTCACAAAATGTCTGAGTTCTCCGCATGGCTCGCGCTTCATATGAAAAATGTGCATTTGAGTTCACAGCGCCTCTATGTTGATGGGAAAACACTTCAGCGCAAGGTCAAGGAGCTAGGAGGATTGTTTATTCCTGCTCATATTTTCACGCCGCATAAAAGCTTATTTGGCAAAGGAGTCAACACGTCTTTAACGGAAGTATTCGACCCAGACCTCATTGATGCTGTTGAACTAGGTCTTAGCTGCGATACGTCAATGGCGTCCCAAATAAGTGAGCTGAACCGTTATCCCTTTTTAACGAATTCAGACGCTCATTCTTTAGGGAAAATTGCGCGAGAATATACAAAAATCCGAATGGATCATGCCTCTTTTGCCGAATTCAAACTAGCCCTTGAAGGGAAAGAGGGAAGAGCCATTACAGGAAATTATGGACTCGCTCCGCGGCTTGGGAAGTACTATCATACAACCTGCGAGAAGTGCGGAGTAAGACCTCGCGCGCTAGATCAAGAAAAGTGCCACGCATGCGGACATACCCGGATGACAAAAGGGGTGAGTGAGCGTTTAAAGGAGCTTGCTGACCAAGAAAGTGACAAAGGAACAAGACCTCCTTATGTTCATCAGCTCCCGCTTCAATTTATTCCGGGTGTCGGAGTCAAAACGCTGGAGAAGCTAAAAGCCGTGTTTCACACAGAGATGAATATCCTTCATCAAGCAACAGAACAAGAACTAAAAGCTATCCTGCCAGAAAAAACAGCCAATTACATCATCAAAGCAAGAAAAGGTGAAGTCGAACTGATCGCTGGCGGGGGCGGAGTGTACGGTAAGGTGGATATCAATCATGAATCAAGTTAACTGGACATGTCAAACGTTTGACCAATTAACAAAAGAGGATCTTTACCTGATTTTAATGGAAAGAGTCAATGTGTTTGTTGTTGAACAAACATGCCCTTACCCTGAAATTGATCACCGGGACCAAGAAGCGCTTCATCTGTCTGCAAAAGAGGACGGCACGATTGTGGCTTATTGCCGAATTTTTCAAAGCGGAATCATGTACGAAGAGGCGTCCATTGGCCGCGTTCTTGTGACGCAGGCAGGCCGAAAAAAAGGCTATGGAAAAATGCTGCTCAGCAAGGCTTTGGAAAAGCTGAGTGAATTAGGTGAAACAAGTGTCAAAATTCAGGCGCAGGCCTACTTGAAGTCGTTTTACGAATCATTTGGTTTTAAGGCCGTTTCAGATTGTTATGATGAAGATGGGATTCCTCATCTTGATATGGTGAAAACAGAAAGATAGGCGTGTATACGTCTATCTTTTTTATGTCACATCGTGTATCATAACGTCAACGAAAGGGGTTTTGCCAAATGGGAAAAAGCAATGCAAAGAAAAAACGAGAACATATTCAAAGGCAGCACAGCCGAAACCCGGAACTGTCGAGAGGAAACATGCCGCATTTTAGCACACATGAAAGAAAGACAAAAACAAAACAAGAAGCCTTGCAGCACATGATGAAAAAACATAAAAGAAGGAATGCTTATGATCACTTTCAAGAGGATCATAAGCATTTTTATTTTGCTTTTTTGTGACAACTAGTTCAAATAAATGGAAAAATTTTAAAAAATAGGACAAACGGTCGTTTCTTTTTGTCTGAAAATGTAGTTAAATGACAAAAAGATGAAAGGGAGAGTGAGTATTGTGAACGTCAAGTCAATTGGAGCAAGGCTTTGTATGGCAAGTATGATGCTGGCATCGGTCACGTTCGGCGCCTCACATATTTCTGCAAAGGAGCAAGCAAAAAAAGAGTACATGATCGGCTTTTCTTCTTCCGTTCAAGATCATACACAAAAACAGCTTGTCGAAGAAGCTGGTGGGCATGTAAAAGAATCCATAGAGCAAATAGATATGATGAAAGTTTCCTTGAATGAGGCATCGAAAGAGAAACTGAATCAGGCAAAAGAAGTGACCTTCATTGAGGAAGACCAAAAGGCAAAAACAAGCGGTCAAACGATCCCATATGGCATCAAAAGCATCAAAGCACAAAAGGTACATAAACGGGGATACGCCGGACAGAATGTCAAAGTAGCCGTTCTTGACAGCGGCATCGATGGCAAACATGAAGATTTACATGTCACCGGCGGAGTCAGCTTTGTTCCAACAAAGTCAGATCCGCTTGTTGACCCGCATGAACACGGAACGCATGTGGCAGGCACAATTGCAGCGTTAGATAATAAGGTAGGTGTCGTTGGTGTTGCGCCAAAGGCTTCTATCTATGCGGTCAAGGTGGCAGATGAAAATGGTGACGGCTACTATAGCTGGATCATTAAAGGAATTGAATGGGCCATTGAGAATGACATGGATGTCATCAATATTAGTATGGGAGGAGCAAGTGAATCTGAAGCGCTGAAAGAAGCGGTAGATCGAGCATACGACAAAGGGATTCTCATTGTGGCTTCTGCTGGGAATGCAGGAAGTTATGGCTCTCTCAACACGGTTGACTATCCAGCTAAGTACGCCTCAGTGATGGCGGTTGCCTCTGTTGACGAAAGAAAACAAAGAGCCTTTGATTCATCTGTCGGCGAAGAAGTGGAAGTCTCAGCACCGGGCGTTTCAACGCTCAGCACCATTCCTCATAATGAATATGGCTATAAGAGTGGAACATCCATGGCATCACCGCATGTAGCGGGCGCTGCGGCTGTCATTCTATCAAAACATCCGAATTTGACAAACGATGAAGTGCGCGAGAGACTTTCAAAAACGGCTGCAAAGCTTGGAGATCCTTTTTATTATGGTGCCGGGCTTGTGAACGTACAAAAAGCCGCCCGATAAATGATAAGAGAGAGCAGTGTTTAGGCTGCTTTCTCTTTTTTCTTTCAATAAAACTGTCATGTTTCGTAATCTCTCTCATAGAATCTAGTAACCTTTACTATTTGGGAGGAAGACGCATGCGGAAAAAGTCTTGGAAGGAACATCTTCTTCAGCACGTAAAAGACCATCTATCGATTTATTTGTTTGTCTCTGTACTCTTTTTAATGGGCGTGATCTTTGGGGCCATCATCGTTAATAGTATGACAATTAGTCAGAAAGAGGATTTATTCTATTATTTAAATCAATTTTTTGGTCAGCTGACGAATGAGAAAGCAGCAGAATCAAAAGAAATGTTTTTGCAAAGCTTTTTGCATCATATGAAATATTTAGGTCTTATGTGGATACTAGGAATATCTATCATTGGCCTGCCGCTCATCTTTCTCATGATCTTTTTAAAAGGAATTGTCGTTGGGTTTACAGTTGGTTTTCTAGTAAATCAAATGGGGCTGAGTGGTTTTTTCCTTTCGTTCGTATCGGTTCTTCCGCAAAACATATTGCTTATTCCAGCCTATTTAGTGATTGGTACATGTGCGATTGCGTTTTCCATCCGTCTCATTGGGCAGCTGTTCATGAAAAAAACCATCAGTCAAGCACCTGTTCAGTGGTTCGCCCGATATGCATCTGTTTTGCTGATGATTTTAACGCTTGCTGCACTTTCGTCCTTTTTTGAATCTTACGTATCTTTCATGCTCATGAAAAAGCTGGCAGGTGTTCTTTTTTCATAATTTTATAATCGTTATTAAATAATAATCAATTTATTTATCAATTTAAAATGATTATAGTTGGCTCTCAGCACATCATTTGATATAATGATCAAGTAATGTGGCGTAGGAGGGAAAGTCAATGGAAAATCGGATTGATCGAATTAAGAAACAGCTTCATTCTTCCAGCTATAAGCTCACGCCACAGCGTGAAGCAACAGTAAGAGTACTGCTTGAGAATGAAGAAGACCATTTAAGTGCAGAAGATGTATACCTCCTCGTAAAAGAGAAGTCTCCTGAAATTGGTCTTGCTACTGTTTATCGAACGTTAGAATTGCTAACTGAACTGAAAGTTGTTGATAAAATTAACTTTGGAGACGGCGTTTCGCGATATGATCTTCGCAAAGAAGGAGCCGCTCACTTCCATCATCATCTTGTCTGCATGGAATGCGGGACAGTCGATGAGATAGAAGATGATTTATTAGAAGACGTTGAAGAGATTATTGAACGTGACTGGAAATTTAAAATTAAGGATCATAGATTGACATTCCATGGTATTTGCCACCGGTGTCATGATGATGAATCCGGCAAATAATCCGAATTGGAACCTTTTCATTTAAGATGAAGAGGTTTTTTGCATTTTCGCTGTATATTCCTTGTCCCATCTGGCATATGCTGAAGTAATGAGAAGCTTGAGAAAGGACATGAAAATCATGCGAAAATGGCTCAAAACAACAGGTGAAGTGATGAAAGTATTCATCTTGTTCACTGGTTTTACCGTCTTGTTCTATTATGCTATGATATGGATAAATTCAGAATATGAAAGCTACCATCGTTATGATAAACCAGAGGGTGCAGCAATTAAAGTGATGGAAATGGATCAGCCGAATCAAGACAACTGGCAAGACCGATTGATTTATTTTTATCAAAACGGGGAGTAGAAATCATTGAACGATCAATTATCCGACTTTATTCATTTTATGACAGTAGAGAGAGGACTCTCTGAAAATACCATTGTTTCTTATAAACGAGATTTACAGAACTACCTTTCTTTTTTAATGACACATGAGCAGCTGACGGATATCAAAGATGTCACGCGCCTGCATATCATTCATTATTTAAAGCAGCTAAAGGAGGAAGGGAAATCGAGCAAAACGTCAGTGCGGCATCTATCCTCGATCCGTTCCTTCCATCAATTTCTGCTCCGGGAAAAAGTGACAACAGATGATCCGTCGTGGAACATTGAAACGCAAAAAACAGAGCGGAAACTACCGAAAGTTCTATCACTAGGGGAAGTCGAAAAGCTGCTTGATACACCAAATCAGCACACTCCGTTTGACTACCGTGACAAAGCGATGCTCGAGCTCTTATATGCAACAGGCATTCGCGTCAGTGAAATGCTGGATCTGACTCTTGCTGATGTTCACCTCACAATGGGCTTTATCCGTTGTTTTGGAAAAGGAAGAAAAGAGCGGATTGTGCCAATTGGTGAAGCTGCTGCAAGTGCGATTGAAGAATATATCGAAAAGGGAAGAAGCAAGCTGTTAAAAAAACAGCCGGCAGATGCCTTATTTCTCAATCATCACGGAAAAAAAATGTCGCGGCAAGGTTTCTGGAAGAATTTGAAAAAAAGAACCATCGAAGCAGGGATTCAAAAGGAACTCACACCCCATACACTCAGGCATTCATTTGCAACACATCTGCTTGAAAACGGTGCAGACCTAAGAGCCGTGCAGGAGATGCTCGGACATGCCGATATCTCAACAACACAAATTTATACACATGTGACGAAAACAAGACTGAAAGATGTGTATCACAAATTCCATCCAAGGGCATAAGTAAAGCATGACACAGTGAACGTGTGTCATGCTTTTTCATGTTTGCACCGTTTATGGTTGTCAACCGGCTTGTAAACGGTTTATACTTGAGATGTCAGACCTCTCTTTTTGAAAGGTCAAAAGACAAGAATATTGAAGGAGGCGCTTTTTAATGCCTGATTATCAGTATAAACGCATTTTCCTCGTCGTAATGGATTCAGTAGGAATTGGGGAAGCACCCGATGCTTCTGAATTTAATGATGTAGGTGCAGATACACTAGGACATATTGCTGAAAAAATGAACGGGCTTCATATGCCGAATATGGCGAAGCTTGGGCTGAGCCATATTAAAGAAATCAAAGGAATTCCAGCGGATGAAAAGCCGCTTGCGTATTATGGGAAAATGCAAGAAGCATCAAATGGTAAAGACACAATGACAGGACACTGGGAAATCATGGGTCTTTACATAGACACACCGTTCAAAGTCTTTCCAGACGGATTCCCAGATGAACTATTAAATGAACTAAAAGAAAAAACAGGCAGAGGCATTATTGGAAATAAACCTGCGTCTGGTACTGAAATTTTAGACGAGCTTGGCGAAGAGCACATGAAAACAGGCGATCTAATCGTCTATACATCTGCGGATTCTGTGCTGCAAATTGCTGCGCACGAAGAAGTGGTGCCTTTAGATGAACTTTACCGTATTTGTGAAATTGCACGTGAACTCACATTAGATGAAAAGTATATGGTTGGACGTATTATCGCTCGTCCGTTTGTCGGGGAGCCTGGCGCATTTGTCAGAACACCAAACCGCCATGACTATGCTTTAAAACCATTTGACCGTACAGTTATGAATGAGCTGAAAGATGATGGGCTCGATGTGATTGCAATCGGCAAAATCTCTGATATTTATGATGGCGAAGGAATCACATCTTCTCTTAGAACAAAATCGAACATGGATGGAATGGACAAGCTGGTCGATACACTTAAAACAGACTTTACAGGACTCAGCTTTTTAAACCTTGTTGATTTTGACGCTCTTTACGGACATAGAAGAGATCCAGAGGGCTACGGAAAAGCATTAGAGGAATTTGACGCACGACTTCCTGAAGTGTTTGACCTGTTGAAAGAGGATGATCTCCTTGTGATCACAGCAGATCATGGAAATGACCCTGTTCATCACGGAACAGATCATACAAGAGAATACGTTCCGCTCATTGCTTACAGCAAAAAGCATCAGGGAGCAAATGAACTGCCAACAGCAAAAACCTTTGCTGATCTTGGAGCAACAGTTGCAGACAATTTCAAGTCAGCCATGCCAAAATACGGCACAAGCTTTTTATCTAAACTCAAATAGGGGGAAATCTCGTGGGAGCACAGTTTTCAGAAGCGGCGGCATACATTAAACAAGCATCGACAAACGTACCAACAGTTGGATTGATCTTAGGTTCAGGGCTTGGCATTTTAGCAGATGAGATTGAAAATCCAATCAAATTGAAATATGAAGATATTCCTGGATTCCCTGTTTCAACAGTAGAGGGTCATGCAGGACAGCTCGTCATCGGGACGCTGAAAGGCACTGTCGTATGTGCTATGCAAGGACGTTTTCACTTCTATGAAGGATATGATATGAAGCAAGTGACGTTTCCAGTCCGTGTGATGAAAGAAATTGGCATTGAGACATGCATTGTGACAAATGCAGCCGGCGGTGTGAATACATCCTTCCATCCAGGCGATCTCATGCTGATTACAGATCATATCAATATGATGGGGACCAATCCATTAATTGGACCAAATGACAGTCAAGGTGTTCGTTTCCCTGATATGTCTGCCCCATACGATAAAGATTTGCTGGCACTTGCAGAAGAAACAGCTCAGCGCTTAGGTATATCTGTACAGCATGGTGTTTATGCAGGGATGACAGGTCCTTCATATGAAACACCGGCTGAAGTTCGTTTCCTCAGAACACTTGGAGCAGATGCTGTAGGCATGTCAACTGTTCCAGAGGTGATTGTTGCGCGTCATGCAGGAATCAAAGTGCTTGGTATTTCATGCATTTCTAATGCGGCATCAGGTATTTTAGATCAGCCGCTGTCTCATGATGAAGTCATTGAAGTAACGGAAAAAGTGAAAGCGAGTTTCCTTGATTTAGTAAAAGATGTAGTCAAACAACTCTCATAGCATGTTTCAAGAAGCCTTCTGTTTTATCGACAGAAGGTTTTTTTATGGCAATCATACGATCTCTGAATAAAACAGCCTGTATGAGGAAAAAATAGAAAGGATTACGATAATGGAGGTCTGCCACTTGAAACGTCATATATGTGCATTGTTTATTTTAATGATCCTTATCTCAATGGTTTCACCATCAGCGATAGCAAAAGAAAAGATTGAAAAACCAGGAGAAAAACAAACATCAGAATTGGTGCACGAAGCCAAATCAGCGATCTTAATAGAACGTGACACGGGAAAAGTGCTTTACAACAAAAACAGCGATGAAAAGCTTGCACCCGCAAGTATGACCAAAATCATGACGATGCTTCTCATCATGGAAGCCATTGATCAAGGAAAACTGAAAATGACTGACAAGGTTAGAACAAGTGACTATGCAGCATCAATGGGAGGGTCACAAATCTTCCTTGAGCCTGGAGAAGAAATGACCGTGAAAGAAATGATGAAAGGCATTGCGATTGCGTCAGGAAATGATGCTTCAGTTGCCATGGCAGAGCATATTGCAGGGTCTGAAGAACAGTTTGTGGAGCAAATGAACAAAAAGGCAAAAGAACTCGGCCTCACCTCTACGGTCTTTCAAAACCCAACAGGACTTCCTGAAAAAGACCATTACAGTACAGCTCATGATATGGCAAAAATGGCAAAAGAGCTGTTGAAATATGAACAAATCACTAAATTCACAGGGGTCTACGAAGACTATCTCCGTCAAAACACGGATAAAAAATTCTGGCTTGTGAATACGAACCGATTGATTAAATTTTATCCAGGAGTCGATGGGTTGAAAACAGGTTTTACAGGCGAAGCCAAATACTGTTTAACTGCATCCGCTAAAAAAGGCAACATGCGCGTCATTGCAGTTGTCTTCGGCGCAAGTACACCGAAAGACAGAAACGCTCAAGTGGTCAAAATGTTAGACTATGCATTTAGTCAATACACCACTCACCCGCTTTACAAACGAGGACAAGACGTAGCGGAGATCAAGGTAAGCAAAGGGAAAAAGAAAAAAATTCAGCTTGTCACCTCTGAGCCAATCTCCCTTTTAACGAAAAAAGGCGAAAATGTGGATCAGATTAAAAAAGAAATCAAATTGTCTCAGGATGTCACGGCCCCATTCTCAAAAGGAACGGAACTAGGTACAATTGTCTTGAAAAAAGACGGAAAAGTGCTGCATGAAAGCCCTGTAGAAGCTAAAGAAGGAATGGAAAAAGCAGGCGTTTGGACTTTCTTGAAACGAGCGATGGCGGAATTTGTGAAATGGAAATAAAATGTGAAAGGCTGCTGTAATTGGCAGTCTTTTTGCTATGAGTAAGAAGAAAAGAACATCTAAATGTGACGAATGGTCACTAGTTTTGTCATGGTGAAGGATTTACTTGATAAAAAAGAGAAACAATCTTTATCCGAAATTAGAGCAAGGAGGAATAAAAAGATGAGCCTTGAAATTGATTTTCAAGTAAAAGAGAGCGTACTTTGCATTCGGTTAACAGGAGAGCTTGATCATCACTCCGCAGAAACATTGAGACAAAAGGTGACGAATTATTTGGAAACAGAGGACATTCGCCACATCGTGCTGAATTTGGCTGATTTAACGTTTATGGACAGCTCAGGTCTCGGAGTGATTTTAGGAAGATATAAAGAAATTAAGCAGCTTGGCGGAGAAATGGTCGTCTGTGCTATCTCGCCAGCAGTGAACCGATTATTTGATATGTCTGGCTTATTTAAAATCATCCGTATGGAGCCTTCAGAGCAAACGGCATTGCAAACATTGGGGGTGGCATCATGAGGAATGAAATGAACCTGACCTTCTCTGCTTTAAGTCAAAATGAATCCTTTGCGAGGGTGACAGTCGCAGCGTTTATCGCCCAGCTTGATCCGACATTAGATGAATTAACAGAAATCAAAACCGTTGTGTCAGAGGCGGTGACAAACTCCATTATCCATGGCTATGATGGAAATCCAGATGGCAAGGTGCATATCCATGTCACACTTGATGACCATGTTGTGTACCTCACCATCCGTGACGAAGGCATGGGCATTACAGATCTTGAAGAAGCAAGACAGCCGCTATTCACCACAAAACCAGACTTAGAACGCTCTGGAATGGGCTTTACCATCATGGAGAATTTTATGGATGATGTCATGATAGACTCATCTCCAGAAATGGGCACGACCATCCGTTTAACAAAGCATCTATCAAAAAGCAAAGCGCTTTGTAATTAAAGGAGCTGCTCATATGGATGTGGAGGTAAAAAAGCAAGCAAAAAAAGCCCAGCTGTCAAATGATGAAGTCAAAGAGCTCATCAAAAAAAGCCAAGACGGTGATCAGCAAGCAAGAGACCTCCTCGTAGAAAAAAACATGCGTCTTGTTTGGTCCGTTGTTCAGCGCTTTTTAAATAGAGGATATGAACCAGATGATTTGTTTCAGATTGGCTGTATTGGACTGCTGAAATCTGTTGATAAATTTGATTTGTCATATGATGTGAAGTTTTCGACCTACGCTGTTCCAATGATCATTGGTGAAATCCAGCGATTCATTCGTGATGATGGAACAGTCAAAGTGAGCCGGTCACTAAAAGAACTTGGAAATAAAATTCGGCGGGCAAGAGATGAATTGTCTAAGTCTCACGGAAGAATGCCCACTGTCCAGGAAATTGCCGAATATCTTGATATCACACCAGAGGATGTCGTCCTCGCCCAAGAAGCGGTCCGCTCACCGACATCGATTCATGAAACCGTGTATGAAAATGACGGAGACCCGATTACATTGCTTGATCAAATTGCGGATCATTCAGAAGAAAGATGGTTTGATAAAATCGCTCTGAAAGAAGCGATCAAGGAATTAGAAGAACGAGAAAAACTCATTGTGTACTTAAGATATTATAAAGACCAAACACAATCTGAGGTAGCAGAGAGGCTCGGTATTTCACAAGTACAAGTCTCGCGGCTTGAAAAGAAAATTTTAAAACAAATCCAAATGCAAATGGATCAAAAAGACAGCTAGCCAATTAGGCTGGCTTTTTTTGTGTGGTAATTACCGGTAAATCAAGTTCTATCAGTATGAGAACCATTTTTCACCACATACTATTTTTAACCCATCGTATAGGAAGTGACTTGGATGGACGGACAAATCTTTCTTCGGCTGCGCCATCGAATCAAGACCGGTAATGATCAGCTTGTTTATTTAGAAGATATCGCCCAAATCACTGGTGATGAGTTTGCTGTGCAAAAGCTTAGCAAAATGCCGATATATCATGTCAGTAAAAAGGATCGTCACATCGCCGTTCTTGATATCATGCATGTGGTCAAAACGATCAAAAAAACATGGCCAGACATCGACATTCAAACCGTTGGAGGCGCTGAGGCCATTGTCGAAATTGATACAGGCAAACGCCAGCTTTCTCCCGTTTTATTTGTGTTTGTATGGCTCCTGTTATTTGTCGGAGCGGCGCTTGCCATTATGAATTTCCACGAGGATGTCAGTATGCGGCTCGTTCATATCCGCCTATATGAAATGATCACAGGAAAAACGGTTGAGCATCCTTATTTATTGCAAATTCCATATAGCTTCGGACTAGGCTTCGGCATGATTTTATTTTTCAATCATGTATTTAAAAAGCGTTTAAATGAAGAACCAAGTCCGCTTGAAGTGGAAATGTTTAAATATCAGCTCGATCTCGATCATTATGTCGCCCTCAAAGAAAATAAAGAGACAATGAAAGACATTCATGATCGGTAAGTGGCTTTTTGTCGTGCTTGTTGGACTTGGCGGCGGTTTAACGGTAGGAGCAGGATTTGTGGCATTTCTCACAGTGCTGGGCATCATCCCTCGTTTAATGCAATTAACCAAAACGCAGCGCTTCATACAAGGGTACGAGGCGGCTGTCATCAGCGGGGCGGTCGTTGGCGGCTGGGCAACCTTAAGTCCAATACATTTGCATTTATCCAAATGGCTGGCACTTCCGATCGGTCTTTTAGCGGGCATCTTCGTCGGCATGCTTGCAGCTGCGCTGACTGAAGTATTAAATGTACTTCCTATATTAACGAAAAGAATTGGAATGGACGGGAAAATTGTTTTGCTTCTCATGGCCATTGTCTTAGGAAAGGTATTTGGTTCACTATTTCATTGGCTAATTTATATTTAAGAATTTGGAGGGAACAACACGTGTCGAGTTTAAAAGAGAACTATCCATCTAAGGTGAAAACGTATCAGCCTAAACCTCCTTATGTCCTCAACTGCATCAAGGCTTTTCTTGTTGGTGGATTGATCTGTGCCATAGGCGAGGGGCTGCAAAATTTCTATATTCACTTTTTTGATTTTAATGAAAAGACAGCAGGGAACCCAACCGTAGCGACCCTCATTTTAATTTCTTCTATATTAACTGGTATCGGTATTTACGATAGAATCGGCCAGTTTGCTGGAGCGGGATCCGCTGTCCCGGTGACAGGGTTTGCAAACAGCATGACAAGTGCTGCTCTTGAACATAGAAGTGAAGGGCTTGTGTTAGGTGTAGCCACGAATATGTTTAAGCTTGCTGGGAACGTCATTGTTTTTGGTGTCGTCTCGGCATATGTCGTAGGGATCATTCGATACATCTTGGAAAAGGCGTTTTCGTAGGAGGAATGAAACGTGAAACTAACAGGTAAACAATCTTGGGTATTTGAGCACAAGCTTTATGTCAATGCAGAAGGAACAGCTGCAGGACCGAAAGAAAAAGAAGGCCCGATCGGTCATCTTATTGATAAAACATACGACGAAATGCATTGTTATCAAAAGAACTGGGAAATGGCTGAAAGGCAGCTCATGGATGATGCGATATCAACCGCTTTATCAAAAGCAAATTTGCAAAAAAGCGATGTTGATCTTTTGCTGGCAGGAGACTTACTGAATCAAAACGTCACAGCAAACTATGTGGCAAGAGAACTTAAAATCCCGTTTCTTTGTTTATTTGGAGCATGCTCCACATCAATGGAATCGGTCGCCATTGCTTCGGCATTAGTAGATGGTGGTTTTGCAAAAAGAGCCATTGCTGCGACAAGCAGTCATAATGCGACGGCAGAACGCCAATTTCGTAATCCGACAGAATACGGCGGACAAAAACCAGATACAGCGACAAGTACAGTGACTGGGAGCGGGGCCGTTATTATCAGCCAAGAGCCCTCCCAAATTCAAATTACAAGCGCAACTGTGGGACGAGTTATGGATCTTGGGATTACAGATCCATTTGACATGGGGTCCGCAATGGCACCGGCAGCAGCAGATACCATCAAGCAGCATTTAGAAGATCTAGAGAGAACGGTTGACGATTACGATCTTATTTTAACAGGTGATCTATCTGGCATTGGCTCACCGATCTTAAAGGATCTGCTCAAAGAAGACGGCATTCAGCTCGGCCGAAAGCACGATGATTGCGGATTAATCATCTATACACCCGATCAAAACGTGTTCGCTGGAGGCAGCGGCTGTGCTTGTTCAGCTATTGTGACATTCAGTCACATCTTTCAAGAAATGAAGGCAGGGAATTTGCAAAGAGTACTGGTTGTCGCAACCGGGGCACTTCTCAGCCCGACGATGGTCCAGCAAAAAGAGACCATTCCAACCATTGCGCACGGTGTCGTATTTGAGCGTGCAGGAGGAGAGAGCTAATGGATTATCTTATCGCTTTTGTTGCAGGCGGACTTATTTGCGTCATTGGCCAGCTTTTACTAGACGTACTCAAACTTACGCCTGCACATGTCATGACCACCTTTGTTGTGGCGGGTACCATCTTAGACGGATTCGGTATTTATGATAAATTTATTGAATTTGCAGGTGCGGGCGCAACCGTACCAATCGTCAGCTTTGGTCATAGCTTGCTTCATGGGGCGATGCATCAGGCAGATGTACACGGGTTCATCGGAATCGGGATCGGTATTTTTGAATTAACTTCTGCTGGAATATCAGCTGCGATTTTATTCTCATTTATTATCGCTCTTATCTTTAAACCGAAAGGATAACCTAATATGGGGCAAAGACGGAAAGTCATTTTAGTGACAGACGGAGATATATATGCTGCCAAAACCATTGAGCTTGCTGCTAAAAAAGTCGGTGGACGATGTATTTCCAGCTCAAAAGGAAATCCAAGCAAACGGACAGGGCCTGAACTTGTACAGATGATTTTAAAAACGCCGTATGATCCAGTGTTTGTCATGTTTGATGACTCTGGCCTGACAGGTGAAGGAACAGGAGAGACAGCGATGAAGCATGTGGCGCGTCACCCTGAAATTGAAGTCATAGGAGCGATCGCCGTTGCATCCAAAACGCATCAAGCTGAATGGACAAAAGTTCATGTTTCCATTGACCGGGAGGGTGAACTGACAGAATACGGTGTCGACAAGCATGGTCTTCCTGAAATGGAGCCTCATAAAATGAGCGGGGATACAGTGTATTGTCTTGACTCGCTCCATCTTCCGTTTGTTGTTGGGATTGGAGATATTGGCAAAATGGGACGTAAAGATGATCTGAGCAAGGGATCTCCGATCACAATGAAAGCAGTTGAATTAATTTTAGAAAGGAGTGGTTTCCATGAAGAAAGACAAGGTAAACGTGTACCGAGACCCGAAGAAAAATGAAGATTACTTCAAGGAAAATGTCGGAATGGGTCTCAGCTTTGACCTTGGCGTGCGGAAAATTTATATACACGATCAGGAAATCCAACTTTACTATGTAAACGGACTGTGTGATACACAGTATGTCATCTACTTATTAAAAGAGCTAATTGAAATCAATGACAACGAACCTGAATCAGATGATCTGGCACGTGTGGTCGAGAACCGTCTAGTCAATCAGCAGGTCTCAAAGGTTGAAACGCTCGATGAAGCGGTAGACCAAGTACTGTCGGGGCTTGTGGCAGTTGTAGTAGAAGGTGAAAACTACGCATTTATCATTGATGTCAGAAGCTATCCTGGCAGAATGCCAGAGGAGCCGGATACAGAAAAGGTTGTCCGGGGCGCAAGAGACGGCTTTGTTGAAAACATTATTGTCAATACAGCGCTCATACGAAGACGGGTGCGAGATGAAAAACTGAGATACAAAATGCTCAAAGTAGGCGAACGTTCGAAAGCGGATGTATGTGTTTGCTACATTGAAGATATTGCGGACCCAGATCTTGTCGATATTATAGAGAAAGAAGTATCAGGAATCAAAGTCGATGGGCTGACGATGTCTGATAAAACGATTGAAGAATTCATTATTAAACAAGGATACAATCCCTTTCCCCTTGTACGCTACACCGAGCGTCCAGATGTCGCCGCTAACCATATACTAGAAGGTCATGTCATCATCATTACGGATACATCTCCTAGTGTCATCATTACGCCAACCACCATTTTTCACCACGTTCAGCACGCAGAAGAATACCGCCAGGCACCTGCAGTTGGTACGTTCCTAAGATGGGTACGCTTTTTAGGCATTTTATGTTCAACGTTTCTTTTACCGATTTGGTTTCTGTTTATCCTCGAACCAAGTCTTCTGCCGGATCATTTAAGCTATATTGGCTTTAATAAACCTTCTCATATACCGGTCATATTACAAGTATTCCTTGCTGATTTTGGGGTGGAATTTTTAAGGATGGCAGCGATTCATACGCCAACCGCTTTGTCGACCGCCATGGGGCTGATTGCGGCTGTTTTAATTGGACAAATCGCCATTGATGTCGGTTTATTTACGCCAGAGGTCATCTTATACGTCTCACTAGCGGCTATCGGGACATTTACAACGCCAAGCTATGAGCTGAGTGTCGCCAATAAGATTGTACGACTCATCATACTAGCACTCGTGGCGATCTTTAAGCTGAATGGACTCATCATTGGTTTTACGTTGTTAATCATATATTTAACATCCATACGTTCATTGCAGACGCCTTATATGTGGCCGTTTCTTCCTTTTAATGGGAAAGCTTTATGGCAAGTGTTAATTCGGACGTCTGTTCCTGGCTCAAAAGTAAGGCCAAGCATCGTTCACCCTCAAAACAGATCAAAAATTCCGCCAAATTCTTAACGCTCATTGAAAGTGGCTGAAGATTGTGATATTGTATTTTTAACTTTGAGAAACGGCAAAAGGCAGCTCACGCAGCTGTCTTTTTTCAGCCGAGGCGGAGAAAGAGGGAATGACATTGTATTTACACGGCACTTGCAGACAAAATGAACTCGGTCATTTAGAAATTGGTGGTGTTGATGCCGTTTCTTTAGCTGAAACGTATGGGACACCACTTTATGTATATGATGTGGCTTTAATACGGGAGCGTGCAAAAAGCTTTCAAAAAGCATTTATAGAAGAAGAGTTAACAGCGCAGGTAGCATATGCGAGTAAAGCATTTTCCTCCATCGCCATGTTTCAGCTTGCCAAGGAAGAAGGATTATCTCTTGATGTCGTATCAGGAGGGGAGCTTCACACAGCCATTTGCGCCGGGTTTCCGGTAGAAAAAATTCATTTCCATGGCAACAATAAAAGCAGGGAAGAATTGAAAATGGCGTTAGAGCACGAGATCGGCTGTATTGTCGTAGATAATTTCTACGAAATGAAGCTCATTGAAGAGCTTGGTCAAGAGCTGTCAAAACAGGTGAAAGTGCTGCTCCGTATTACACCAGGTGTCGAAGCGCATACACATGATTACATTACAACAGGCCAAGAGGATTCCAAATTTGGCTTTGACCTTCACAATGGACAAGCAGATGAAGCGGTGAAACAAGTGCTTGGATCAGAAGTGATCGAGCTTTTAGGCGTTCATTGCCATATCGGTTCACAAATTTTTGATACGGCTGGTTTTGTCCTTGCAGCAGATAAAATCTTTTTGAAGCTAGATGAATGGAGAGAATCATTTGGTTTTATTTCGACCGTGTTAAACTTAGGCGGCGGCTTTGGTATCCGTTATACAGAAGAAGATGAACCACTTCCTGCGACAGAATACGTCGAGAAAATTATCCAAGCTGTAAAAGAGAACGTAGCCCGCTATGAGTTTGATATGCCGGAAATTTGGATTGAGCCAGGCCGCTCTCTCGTTGGAGATGCAGGGACAACGCTTTATACGATCGGCTCATCAAAACATGTACCTGGCATTCGCGATTATGTTGCGGTAGATGGGGGAATGAGTGACAACATTCGTCCAGCTTTATATCAAGCGAAATATGAAGCGGCAAGTGCCAACAAAATGAGCCAAACGCATGATCAAACGGTTTCCATTGCAGGGAAATGCTGTGAAAGCGGAGATATGCTCATTTGGGATATCGATTTGCCAGAGTTATCACAAGGAGATTTATTAGCTGTCTTTTGTACCGGAGCTTACGGCTACAGTATGTCAAACAACTATAACCGCATCCCGCGCCCGGCTGTTGTATTTGTAGAAGACGGGGAAGCGCAGCTTGTCGTTGAACGCGAAACATATGCTGATATTGTCAAACTTGATTTACCGTATCAATCAAAAGTGAAATCATCTACGTAAAAAAGCTGCCTGATGTACAGGCAGCTTTTTATGATGACTTATTTTCCTCCAGTAAATACAGAGACGATTGCGTTCCAAATGGAGACAAAGAAATCCCAAATCTTTTGAAGAAGGTTTTTCCCTTCATCTGATTCTATGAATTTCGTAATCTTGTCTTTTGCTTTATCGATTTGAGATCCTACTTGGCTCCAATCGATATTGATGTTCTTCATTTTATCGAATAGTGAAACAAGCTGATCCTTTTGATCTTGCGTTAGATTTAAGTTTAAATCAGAAGCAGCCTGATCCACTTTTTCTTCGACTTCTTTTGTTGTTTTAGGGACACCATTTTTCGCAATGTCATCCTTGATTTTTGCAATAAGGGCAGAAGCATTGTCTTTCCCGATGGAGTCACCCAATTTAGAAGTTGTCACAAGCTCTTCGTTTGCTACCTGTTTCACATCTTCTGGAATGGCTTTGTCGCTTGACACTTCATAGGCTTTTAATAGACCCGTCAGTGCGGCTGTACCAGAAACTTCAAACGGCGCAGTCACGACAACCTTGGCATCCTTGACACCGGCTGTCATTAAAGCATTTAAATACATCTCATCTGTAATGGTCTTGATGTTATGTGTATCCACAGTCAGACCAGTACCTGATTTTTCAATGGTGATAGATGAAGATGATAATGCTCTCGTCCCGATAGAAGAACGAGGGATATACTTTCCTAAATATTCATGCTCTTCTTTATTGGTTACTTCAATTTTTGTCGCATTTTCAGGTGGATTCAACTCGTCAAGCACCTTCTGGCGATCAGCCGGAGTTAAGTCTTGCCCAAGTGTGACGATGACATCGCCGACAGCTGCATCCGCTAAGCTGACTTTTGGCGCACCAATTAGGAAAAGGAGCGCTGCCATCATACCAAGCATTGATTTTTTAAACATGTTGACCTCCTTCAAGTCGAAAGGGTTCCTCTTTCAAGAGAAACTCATCTTTTGAGCACACGTAAAGAAATGCACTCCATCATATAGACGTAACAAATCGATTCGACGTTTCAATTTTCTTTTTAAGATGTTTTCCTTTTCCAATATAATGAAGACATGTTGCACAGTCTGTCATCAATTTAATAGGAAAAAAGGATCAAGCTCTTCCATTGTATCAATCCTAAGAAAAGAGGTAAATCACAATCAAAGAGCAGGGGATGTTTAACATCACCGAAAATGTGCTATAATGAGCGTTGTTTAACCTGAAAGGAGAATGTGAAAAATGGCGAAAAAAGGATACATACAACTAACGAATGGTAAGAAAATTGAGTTTGAACTATACCCAGAGGCTGCTCCAGGTACAGTAGCAAACTTTGAAAAATTAGCGAATGAAGGCTTCTACGATGGATTGAAATTCCACCGCGTCATCCCAGGCTTCGTAAGCCAAGGCGGCGATCCAAACGGTAATGGAACTGGTGGTCCTGGTTACACAATTAAATGTGAAACAGAAGGGAATCCACATCAACACGAAAGAGGTTCATTATCAATGGCGCATGCTGGTAAAGATACAGGCGGCAGCCAATTCTTTATCGTACATGACCCTCAGCCGCATTTAAACGGTGTTCACACTGTTTTTGGCAAAGTAACATCTGGTATCGAGGCTGTTCTAGATATGGAACAAGGCCAAGGTATGGAAAAAGTCGAAGTTGTCGATGCTTAATCCAAAACACCGCTTAATCGCGGTGTTTTTTTATGTTAAATCTGATTTTACGGTTATTTGTTCCGTGAGGCGGTAGGTGATGATCCAATACAAAAGGGCAATGGCACTGACAGAGGCACCAAATAAACATACCCCGATCCAGCCATCGTTTGCGTAGATGCTGGTTGAAACAATAGAACCAGTCGCACTGCCGATGGAGTAAAAAATCATATAAGCAGCAGTAAGCCGGCTTCTCGCCTCAGGCCGCACAGTGAAAATCATACTCTGATTGGTCACGTGTACGGCCTGCACAGATAGGTCAAGAATGATAATACCAATGACTAATGCAATAAGTGAATGCTTAACCAAACCGATGAAAAACCATGAAACGAGCAATAGGACAAGGGCAATGCAGGTTGTGAACTGTCCTAAACCTCGATCAGCAAGACTCCCAGCCCGAGCAGCACCTAATGCTCCGGCTACTCCAGCAAGGCCAAATGCGCCAATAGCAGTATGTGAAAGAGAGAATGGCGTGGTACTGAGGGGCAGCACGAGCGAAGTCCATAACGTACCAAACACAATAAAAATAAGAAGAGTCAGAATTCCACGGATGCGCAGGATTCGTTCTTGTCTGAACAATGTAAACATTGAACGAAGCAGGTTTGCATAGGATAATGACTCTCTTTCGCTGTCATCACCCGGGAGAATTCGGAACAACACGCCAGTTATGATAAGCATCATAATGGCAGAAACTAGGTAGACTGACCTCCAGCCGGCGAGATCGGTTAGTACACCAGCAAACGTTCGTGCGAGAAGAATCCCGATCACGATTCCACTTTGCACCAAGCCAACAATACGACCGCGCTCTTCTGGAGCGGCCCAAGTCGCTGCGAACGCTACGAGTACTTGAGTGACCACAGCAAGCAGTCCGACCACAGCTAATCCTATAAAGAGGACGGTGACGATAGGAGCGATGCCGACTAGAATGAGAGACAACACGGATAAAAGCATCTGACCAATGATGAGCCGGCGTCTATTCAATAGATCACCAAGTGGTACTATCAGTAGCAGTCCCAGCGCATAACAAAGCTGAGTAATCGTAATGACCATGCCAATGGATGAATAGGTGATACCAAATTCGGATGCGAGGGAGTCTAATAACGGTTGTGCAAAGTATATGTTTGCAACTGCCATCCCGCAGGCTATCGCAAACAGCAGTGCCATATAGCGAGTCATCGTTGATCTCGGTTTGATTGGTAAATGAGTCGTTTCCATATCAAGATGTTCAATGGAAATGATTTTTTCTTTCACCATGCATTTCATCGTCTCCTTTTGTACTAAAAAGTATAATATACCGGTCGGTATATTATGATTCCTGTTAAGGATAACCAACAAAACGTTTTAAAGTCAAGAATTAGATACAGTTAATTGATGCTGATCTTGAGAGGGTAAGGCAATTTGACATTAGTACGTCAATAAAATAAAATTATAATGTACCGATTGGTAACCAAATAGAGAATAATATCAAGAAATAGATGGCTGACTTTGTGAAGAAATTTTATTGTTGAAATGAGGAATTGCTGATGGTTCGACAACGGGAATTTGATAAGGAAAAAGCGTTGGATGAGGCAATGGTGCTTTTTTGGGAAAAGGGGTATAGGGCCACTACATTAAGCGATTTGACTGCAAAAATGGGAATACAGCGGCCAAGCTTATACTCAGCTTTTGGAGATAAAGAGGAATTATTTGAGGCCGCATTACGCAAATATACAAAGCAGCATGCTGGCCATATTCGAACAAAACTTCAAAGCAATCTTTCTGCAAAGGAAGCATTTCATGCATTATTTGCAGATTTAGTAGAAGAGGAATATAGAGATGGTCCGAGTAAAGGATGTTTTTGCATCAATACAATAGTGGAACTTGCGCCACACGAAGAGAAATTTGAAATTCTTACAAGAGAGCATCAGATGTATCTTTCGGTCATTTTTGAAGAAAGGATTGTTCAAGGTATTCGCTCGGGTGAGCTCGAAAGCAGTCTGAATGCTAAAGCTTTAGCACAGACACTGGTCGTTTCTTTCATTGGACTTACCGTCCTCATGAAATCTCGTCCAGAGCGTTCATTTGTAGATCATTCTGTAGCGACGATACTTTCCATATTGAAATAAACAGTCTACGTGGAAAACAGTCAATATAGGGAAAGCGTATTTTGATCAAGCTATCAAAACACGCTTTTTCTTTTAGGACAGTTATGGACAGAACTCGATTTTGTGATATGATAAGAGAACAAATATTCGCATTTGTGGGTGTCGCCACATTCAACTGAAAAACAGATGTCAGTGCAAATTAAAAAAGCGTGTTTCATGCTGAAAGAAAGCAGGAGATAATTTGAAACCATTAACAAAAGAAGAAAAAAATCAAATGATGATTGCCATTCAGCGTTACTTTGCCGAAGAACGAGAAGAAGAGATTGGTGAATTAGCAGCCATTAATATACTAGAATTTATCACAAAAAATCTTGGAAGTTACTATTATAATCAAGGGGTTCGTGACAGCCGGAACATTGCTGTTCAGAGATCGCAATTGTTAGAGGAAGATCTATTCGCACTCGAAAAAAGATGATCATCAATGGTGTGCGCCCTACTAACGGATAAAGAGGAAAGAGACCCCCTTAATAAAGAACGCATATTCGTATCATATGTAATGATGAAAAGGTGGAACCAAAGGTCCAACTCAATCGTTATATAAGTAACCATTAATGGAAATCAGCTTTTTTGGTTTTATTTCATCAAAAGAAGGAATAAAACATACAAATAGGCGAAGTGCAGATGATGGAGGTTCTAAATATGGGGAAAATTAAATTGAAAATTGCCGTCTTATTTGTTTTACTGCTTTGTTTAGGCGCAGGTTATTTATACATGAATGGCATGAAAATTGAAGATGTGCCAACAGCCATTGGTGAAAGCTTAACAAATAATGATAAAGATTATACCATCTATGAATATACCATTACGAAAATTGATGGAGATGAATATTACGGTCAAGCAAAAAACGGCACAAAAATCATTTTTAATGGAAAGAAATTCGAAGATGATGTGGCCGACTTGAAGAAAGGCGATCGTATTAAAGCCTACTTTAGTAATGAAAAAAGAATAGATGGACTTATAAAAGTAGTAAAAGTCGTTAATTAACAAGTCTCCTTTCCTATAAGGAGACTTTTTTTGTGAGAAATCTTGATTGTTGCATTTGACAACAAGGATCGCTATAATAGCCCCTAAGGACAGCTAAATATCGATTGTATCCTTCGGGGCAGGGTGAAAATCCCGACCGACGGTAATAAAGCAAATGCTTTACAGCCCGTGACCCGTTAATTTATTAACGGTTGATTCAGTGAAAAGCTGAAGCCGACAGTGAAAGTCTGGATGGGAGAAGGATAAAGAAAGCTATGAACGAAAAATATTTGTTGATCATAGTTTTATTTCTGATGCAAAAAAGCCAAAGCCCCGGAATTTTTTCCGGGGCTTTCTGTATGTACATGTAGTTAATAGACCGGCATGCAGTGTTTATTAGGTGATCCCTCATCTACCTTGTATGGACCTTAAAAAGCGACGAAGGTGCTCAATCGATCACATGTCCCTAACATCGCTTTTTTATAAAGTGAGAAATACAAATGAAAAGAAAGGGAGGATCACATGTTTACGGGGATAATTGAAGAAGTTGGCACCGTACAGTCATTAAGTAAAAAGTCAGCAGATGCCATGGAAATTGTCATTAAGTGCAGCCGTGTGCTGGAAGATGTTCACCTTGGAGACAGTATTGCGATCAATGGTGTATGTCTTACAGTCACAAGCTTTACAAAAGCACAGTTCGCAGCAGATGTGATGCCAGAGACGGTCAAAGCGACATCACTGGATCAGCTGACATCAGGCAGTCCAGTGAATTTAGAGCGGGCCATGTCCTCGAATGGACGATTCGGCGGCCATTTTGTCTCAGGCCATGTTGACGGAACGGCAGTCATTACCCGAATAGAAAAGAAAAGTAATGCTATTTACTATGATTTGGAGATGGACAAGACCCTCACAGATATGCTCACGCAAAAGGGTTCGATCGCAATAGATGGTGTCAGCTTAACCATTTTCGATTTGCAAGATTCACACGTCACAGTCTCTATTATTCCTCATACGCTTGAAGGAACTATTTTCCCGACTAAATCTATGGGAGAGATTGTGAATATAGAGTGTGACATGATCGGCAAATACATTTATCGCTTTTTAACAAAAGAACAAGGCGAAAAGCAGCCATCCCGATTGACCCCATCATTTTTAAAAGAGCACGGATTCTAGGAGGCGATTGTATGTATCATTCAGTAGAAGAAGCAGTATATGCTCTAAAAGAAGGAGAAATCATTATCGTAGTGGATGATGAAGACAGAGAGAATGAAGGAGATTTTGTGGCACTTGCTGAGCATGCCACGCCTGAAGTTATTAACTTTATGGCTTTACATGGAAGAGGCCTCATTTGTACACCGGTCCATACGTCGATCGCCAAACACCTGAACCTGCATCCAATGGTAGAACAAAATACAGATGCACACCATACAGCGTTTACAGTGAGCATTGATCATGTGACAACGACGACTGGTATTAGTGCTTTTGAGCGCTCTGCGACCATGCTTGCCATGTTAAATAAAGACGCAACACCAGAAGAATTTGCCCGCCCAGGTCATGTGTTTCCGCTCATTGCAAAAGAGGGCGGTGTACTAGAAAGACCAGGTCATACAGAGGCGGCGGTAGATCTTGCGAAACTGGCAGGTTCAGAGCCAGCGGGTGTCATATGTGAAATTATGAATGTAGATGGCACAATGGCGCGCGTCCCCGAACTAAAAGAGATCCAAAAACAGCACGGTTTAAAGATGCTGACAATCGAAGCATTGCAGACCTATTTAAACAATAACGAAACAGCAACTATCGAAACAAAATAAAAATCACAAAAAAGGATGATCAACATATGAATACAATACAAGGGCATGTAGTAGCAGAAGGACTAAAATTTGCAATCGTCGTCGCGAGATTTAATGACTTTATTACAAGTAAACTGCTTGACGGAGCAGAAGATACATTGCTCAGACACGGAGCAAACGGTGACGATATTGATGTCGT
The DNA here is from genome assembly GCF_002998655.1 of Bacillus sp. GBSW19. Lineage (NCBI taxonomy): Bacteria > Bacillati > Bacillota > Bacilli > Caryophanales > Bacillaceae > Bacillus > Bacillus sp. GBSW19. Next base: position 1,202,460 of record NZ_PVRF01000001.1, on the reverse strand, counting down.
GTGGGTACCGGGTGCTTTTGAAATTCCGTACATGGCAAAAAAACTAGCTGAAACAAAGAAATACGATGCCGTCATTACACTAGGAACCGTAATCCGGGGCGCAACAACTCACTACGATTATGTTTGTAATGAAGCCGCTAAAGGAATTGCTCAAAGTGCCATGTCAACAGGAGTACCGATTATCTTTGGTGTACTAACAACAGAATCCATTGAACAAGCCATCGAAAGAGCCGGCACAAAAGCTGGAAATAAAGGCAGCGAATCGGCTGCAGCTGCCATTGAAATGGCGAATCTCAATCGAACCTTTCGTTAATTTAGTGAAAAAGAGTTTAAAAACGGTATAAAAATGTTTATAATGTGTGATGAGCAAATGATTCGTGAGACATTTGCTGGACATTAGGATAATTTGAATATTGAGGGGTATATATGTTAATTCGTTATAAGAGGTCTTTTGAAAAAATTGCCATGGGGCTACTCTCCTTCATGCCGGGTGAGAAAGACGTCAAACAGCTTCAGCAGACGATGAAGTCATATGAAATGGATGAAAATCGGCAGCTGTTCCTTTGGAAAGATGGCGAGGATATCGTAGGTGCCATTGGTGTGTTGAAAACAGACGACCAAGTACAAATCGAGCATATTAGTGTGAATCCATCCCATCGAGATCAAGGAATCGGCAAGGAAATGGTTTTAGCCGTGGAAGAGGTATTCAAAACCAAAACACTCATTCCAAATGAATTAACGCAAGGCTTCTTTCATAAGTGTCACAGCGAAACAAATTAAATATCACACATGTAAAAGCAGAGGCTACAGTCCTCTGCTTTTTTTACGTTCGATCTGCTTTTTTCGTTCAAGCAATACATCTGTCCGGTCACGCAGTCTATGTTTTTCGATCAAAAATGTGTGGGATAAGTTGCTCTCCTGTCCAAAGGTCAGTCCTTCTTTTTGAGCCATTTCTTGGCATAAAGAAAGAAGCGCTTGATCTTTGATCGGGAGCAACACACTTTCGTAGGGCATGTCTTCATTCATTTTCTTCTTTAGCGTTCTCAGAAGTATGAGAAACGCCTCATCATCTAGACCGAGGTTCGCTAATACGGGCCGGTTTGCTTCCAGCAAGTGGAGGCTGTTTGAAATGAGCCGTTTTGCCCCTTTTCCATTTCCCCGTCTTTGATGATACAAAGCAACGGCAAGCTGAATGAAACCAACCCAATATTCTTTGCGCTGCTCAGGCGGGTCTTCCTTCCAATATTCCTCAAGAATTTCATGACACTCAAAATAATCTCTTGTCGTATGAAATTCATGTAAAAAAGCCACGTACGCTTCAGGATACACAGTGGTCATCTCCTTTTCCACTCTCAGTCTAACATATTGAAAAGAAAAGAAGAAAGAGCGCCCTTCGTGAAAAGGACGCTCTGTTTCTTTAATAAACCCAAGCCGCGCCAACGATGATCAGCAAGATGAAAAGCACGACAATAAGCGCGAAACCTCCGCTAAAGTTATAGCCATCTCCCATAATGATACGGCCTCCTTTTTCATCAGTTCTGTTTTACAATGGTATTCTATGTATAAATGCCCTGAGTGGTATGGGCGGAACCACTGTTTTTCTTGTTTTGCCTAGGACATCATGGTCGAAATTATATTGGACGAGAGCTTTATCCTGTCTTATACTAAAGGTTAGCCGGTGAAACGGTACTTAGAAGACAGTAGAAATGGTGAGAAAAAAATGCTGGAATATCAGGTGAAAATAGATTCGTTTGAAGGTCCTTTGGACTTACTTTTACATTTAATCAACCGGTTGGAAATCGATATTTATGATATTCCCGTTGCTAAAATTACGGAGCAGTATTTATTATATGTCCACACAATGAGGGAGCTTGAACTTGATGTGGCAAGTGAATATTTGGTGATGGCTGCAACCCTCCTGAGTATTAAAAGCAGAATGCTCCTTCCGAAACAAGAGGAAGAGCTATTTGATGAAGACCTGCTCGAAGAGGAAGAGGACCCTCGAGAAGAGCTGATTGGCAAATTGATTGAATACCGCAAGTATAAAAATGCAGCACAAGAACTAAAGGAACGCGAGGAAGAAAGGCAAAATGCCTTTACAAAACCTCCGAGTGATTTAAGCGAATTTGCAAAAGAATCGGAAGTGAAGGACACAAACTTACATGTCACGGTGTATGATATGTTAGGTGCGTTCCAAAAGGTATTGAACCGAAAAAAAATAACGAAACCAGCACCATCTAAGATTACAAGACAAGAAATCCCGATTGAAGACAAAATGAATGAGATTATGAACCATTTAAGAAAAACGAAAAAGCGGACCAATTTCATGACTCTATTTCAACATGATCAAAAGGAGCACCTTGTCGTGACGTTTCTTGCTGTTCTCGAATTGATGAAAAGTCATCAAATCATGTTAGAGCAGGAAGGAAACTTTGAAGACATTTATATAATAGGGAGTGAAACGATTCATGACGCTTGATATCGTGAATTGGAAAGCCATCATAGAAGCGCTGCTGTATGCAGCAGGTGACGAAGGCTTAACAAAAAAACAGCTCATGTCTGTTCTTGAAGTAGAAGAGGCAGCATTACTCGACATGATGTCTGCCGTAAAGGAAGAATATCAAAAACAAGAACGAGGGATTGAGCTCATTGAATATGCAGATTCATATATGCTGCTGACGAAAAAAGAATACAGCATTTATTTGAAAAAATTAGTCGAGACCCCATCCAAAGGTTTGTCACAGGCAGCGCTTGAGGTACTCGCAATCGTTTCTTATAAACAGCCGATCACACGCAGTGAGGTAGAGGAGATCAGAGGAGTCAAATCAGAGCGGGTGCTTCATAGTTTAGTAGCCAAAGCACTGCTCTGTGAAGTAGGACGTGCCGATGGCCCGGGGCGAGCGATTCTTTATGGGACAACACCTACCTTTTTAGAGCAGTTTGGCTTAAAGGCCTTGGATGAATTACCTCCGCTGCCAGAGAATGTGGAAGCAGATGGTGTACAAGAAGAGGCTGATCTTTTTTTTGAAAACTTCAATCAAACATTCGAAGAGATAAAATAGTTCAAAAGAATTAAAAATGTATGATAAAATATAAAAAAGATTTTAGGTCTAACATCTATTGATGTCAGATAAAATGGTAATAAAGCCATGAGGGGAAGGTAAACACGAAACAAATGGCACATATGAATGTAAAGGCTCAAGTTGATCAAGCAGGCGTCTTTTTATCAAAGGTTGCAACTGAAATGAATGGTTTTCTGAACGAAGCTACCTTATCAAGCATGAAACGATTAAACCCTGAAGCGGAAGCCTATTATTGTGACATATTGAGTACATTACGGAAGCTTGCAGTGTACAGCGAGGATGCAGCGGCAGTTTGCAGGAAAATCAGCCAGCAGCAGACATTCCCTCAGCAAGCCGCGCAGCAGACGCTTCACCGTATTTATCATCAATGTATTGAAGAATTTTTTACGCCGAAAAAGGATACATGGTATGAAGACAGCCGTTCCGCGTATACAGGAAAGGGCAGCATTGTTTTCCACCATGAAGTATCCGCTGATATGAAACGATTATTTTCTTCATTAGAAAACGATTTTTTAGCGATGAGAGAAGAGCTAGAATATACGACATCTCATCAGCAAATGAAAATGGTATAGCAAGAGGAAAAAGTGTCTCTACATATAGAGACGCTTTTTTTTATGGACGAGGCATCATAACTTTTTAAGGCGCGCATACACTTGTACAAAACGGACAAGGACGTGAATGAACATGCCCTATTTAAAAATTGGAACAGCAGTCCTTCTTCTATTTACACTCTTACTGCCTTTTTCCTCACATGCCAAAGCAGACATATCATTATCTGTGAGTGCAAGAAGCGCCATTTTAATAGATGGACAGTCAGGCAGAGTCCTATTTGGAAAGGACGAGCATGAAAAAAGGAGAATCGCCAGTATTACGAAAATTATGACGGCGGTATTAGCCATTGAATCAGGAAAAATGAAAGACACCGTCAAGGTATCAAAACGCGCGATTCAAGCAGAGGGCTCATCGCTCTATTTAAAAGAAGGGCAGAAGGTGAGTTTAGAAGACTTGACGTACGGGCTTATGCTGCGTTCTGGAAATGATGCAGCTGTTGCCATTGCAGAGCATGTGGGCGGCAGCTTAGAAGGATTTATTTTTATGATGAATCAAAAAGCGTCTGAACTAGGAATGGAGAATACAAATTTTCAAAATCCGCATGGACTCGATGATCATAAACATCATTATTCATCAGCCTATGACATGGCCATTTTAACAAAATATGCCATGGAGCATAAACAATATCAAAAAATTGCGGGCACGACTTTCTATAAAGCGAAAACGATGGAAGGCTATTGGAAAAATAAAAACAAGCTCCTCACTGGTTTATATCAATATTCAACTGGGGGGAAAACGGGATATACGAAGCTTGCAAAACGCACACTTGTCTCTACAGCTGCAAAAGGGGATGCGGCGCTGATCGCTGTGACCATTAATGCTCCAGATGATTGGAAGGATCATATCTCTATGTTTGAATATGCATTTGATCACTATAAAACGTACGTACTTGCTGAAAAAGGAAGACTCGCTTCGTTAAAAGGAACCTTTTACGAAAAAAAAGCATTTATCAAGCGTGATGTGGACTATTTTTTAAATGAAGATGAGAAAAAGCTAGTGGAAATTGAAACGGAAATGCTTACCCCTCAAAAGAAGTGGGAAAAAAACGCCGAAGCCATTCCGGATGTTGTAGGGAAAATGACATTTTTATTAGATGGCCAGGTGATCGAGCAAGTTCCGATTTTTTATGAAAATAAACGAAATCGAATGCCTCAAAAAAGCTTTCAAGAAATGTTTAAGTCTGTCTTTCAGACATCTATAGGCGGATCTTCATGGTCAATCTAATTTGGGTATTCCTCACTGTCATCGGTCTTGTGTATGCGATGTTCAACGGAACGATGGAGGAAGTAAACGAAGCTGTATTTAAGGGCTCAAAAGAAGCAGTTACCATTTCAATTGGTCTGATTAGTGTCCTCGTTTTTTGGCTCGGACTGATGAAGATTGCAGAAGAGGCAGGTTTGTTAAATTTCTTTAGTAAATTGTGCCGTCCCTTTATTTCAAAGCTATTTCCGGATATTCCGCCTAACCATCCCGCAATGGGGTATATTTTGTCCAACCTTATGGCGAATTTCTTTGGTCTCGGGAATGCCGCAACACCGCTTGGGATTAAGGCAATGGAGCAGATGAAAGCATTAAACGAGGGGAAAAATGAAGCAAGCCGGTCCATGATTACATTTTTAGCGGTCAACACATCCTCTATCACACTTGTGCCAACAACCGTCATTGCGATTAGAATGACCTATGGTGCAGATCAGCCAACAGACATTGTAGGCCCAACCATTTTGGCAACACTCATTTCAGGAATCGGTGCAATTCTCATTGATCGCTATTTCCACTATCGCAGAAGCAGGCGGGGGTGATCTCGTGTCATTTATTAACTGGCTGTCACTTGCTTTGATCCCACTGATCATCGCAGGAATTTTAATTGCAGGAACCATTAAAAAGGTACCGACCTATGAAACATTTGTCGAGGGCGGGAAAGAGGGCATTCAAATTGCCTTTTCAATCATTCCTTATTTAGTCGGCATGCTTGTGGCCATTACGATATTCCGTGCGTCTGGTGCGCTTGACTTTGTCATGGGACTGTTAAAACCTGTGTTTACAGCGATCGGCTTCCCGGCAGAAGTGGTGCCGCTTGCGTTTATTCGTCCGATATCTGGCACGGCCGCACTCGGGATGACATCAGACCTCATTGCGACATATGGACCAGATTCTTTTATCGGACAGCTCGCAGCTGTCATGCAAGGGTCAACAGATACCACTCTTTACATTTTAACGGTCTATTTTGGAGCAGTCGGTATTAAAAAAATGGGAGATGCGCTGAAAGTAGGTCTGTTAGCGGACCTCATTGGAATCATAGCATCTGTCATCATCGTCAGTTTGTTATTTAGCGGCGCCTAATGAGGCGCTTTTTTGTATTTCGTGGATGGAAAATCGCTTTTTAGCTGAAATTAGACAGACGAATCGCTTATTTTTCCACGAATGCTTGTTTGTTTTAAGTCAAGCAAGTAAGATAGTACATGAGGTGAAAGACAAATGGAACGTTTACAGAAAGTAATTGCACATGCCGGCGTCGCTTCTAGACGAAAGGCAGAAGAATTAATTAAAGAAGGACGAGTTACCGTTAATGGTCAAACAGTGACAGAGCTCGGAGTAAAAGTGGGCTCTTCAGATAAAATTGAAGTCAACGGATTAAAGCTTGAAAGAGAAGAACCGGTTTACTTTATGCTTTATAAACCTCGCGGCGTCATTTCAGCTGCTGAGGATGATAAAGGACGTAAGGTCGTCACAGATTTCTTTGATGACGTCCCGCAGCGCCTTTATCCAATCGGCCGCTTAGATTATGATACGAGCGGTTTGATTTTAATTACAAATGACGGGGAATTTGCCCATAAGCTCATGCATCCGAAATATGAAATTGATAAAACGTATGCAGCGAAGCTAAAAGGCATCCCATCAAAGGAATTGCTTAGAAAGCTAGAAAAAGGGATCATGTTAGATCATAAAAAGACAGCACGTGCTCGTGCCAAAATGCTTTCTATCGATAAACGAAAGCAGACATCTATCGTTCAATTAACCATTCATGAAGGCAGAAACAGACAAGTGCGCCGCATGTTTGAAGCGATCGGTCATGATGTGTTAAAGCTAAAAAGAGAGCAATATGCGTTCCTTCATATTGAAGGCATGAGACCAGGAGACCGCAGAGAATTGTCTCCGCATGAAGTCAAGCGCCTAAGAGCGATTGCAGATCATGGGAAAAGCGCTTTTTAATTTTCACATAAACTTCAAAAAATGAAGAAGCATCAAAAGAAGGAGAATGCTATAATTTACCTGAATGTCTATGGGGAAGGGGTACTTCAGATGAAGAAAAGACGGTTTTTCATACGGACGGGCATTCTCCTCGTGATGCTTGCTGCACTTTGTTATACGATGTATAACTCAGTATTTGCCAAACAGGATCAAGTCAAAGAAGGATCTATTGCGCCAAACTTTGTCCTTCAATCAGTGGATGGGGAACGGATTGAATTAAAGGAATTAAAAGGCAAAGGCGTCTTCCTTAATTTTTGGGGGACCTGGTGTGGTCCGTGTAAACAAGAATTTCCTTACATGGCAAATCAATATGAAGTATTCAAGGATCGCGGTGTGGAAATTGTTGCAGTCAATGTTGGGGAATCCAATATTGCCGTGAAAAATTTTATGGAAACCTATGGCGTGAATTTTCCTGTTGCGATGGACAAAGATCGTCAAGTGACAGAGGCATATGATATTACGCCGCTGCCAACCACATTTTTAATTAATCCTGAAGGCAAGGTAATCAAAGTCATAAAGGGAACCATGACAGAACGTAATGTCTATGAATATATGAATTTGATTAAACCAAAGGGGTCATAGAATGAAAGAGGTAAAGTGCGAGTGTGGACATATTAATCCAATCGGTACTGTTTTATGTGAATCATGCGGGAATCCAATTGCAGCTATAGAGAAAAACTCTTCAAAGCTGCTTGATATGAGATATGACGGCAGTGCAAGACGCTCGCAAACATACAACAAAACGATTGTGGATAAAGTATGGAACTTTTTTTCTTCCGTTAAAGTGGGTGTGTGGCTGATTGTTATTACACTGCTTGCTTCCTCACTAGGAACCATTTTTCCGCAGGAGCGGTTTATTCCGCCAGGTGCATCTGCTTCCACCTATTATGAAGAGCAATATGGGTCGTTTGGTAAGCTGTATTACATACTTGGATTCCATGATCTTTATAATTCTTGGTGGTTTTTAGCTTTAGTCGCATCAATCGGAATCTCCCTTGTCATTTGCAGTCTCGACCGGGTCATTCCTCTTTATCGGGCACTTAAAAACCAAGGGGTTATCAAAAAAGAAGGCTTTATGAGAAGACAGCGTCTGTTCAGTGAAACAGACAAAACGTTAGATCAGCATACATATGAAGGCATCATAAGAGCAATGAAACAAAAGCGTTACCGCGTGCGAGAAGAAAACGGACATATTTTAGCTGAAAAAGGCCGCTTTTCACGCTGGGGGCCTTACGTCAATCACATTGGATTAATCATCTTTCTCATTGGATCGATGCTCAGGTTTGTCCCAGGCATGTATGTGGATGAAACGCTCTGGGTCAGAGAAGGTGAAACTGCTCCAATTCCAGGCACAGATGGTCAATATTTTTTGAAAAATAATGCGTTTTCAATTGACCGCTATGAAACTGGAAATGAAAAAGAAGTGTTTGAGAATGCGATTGAAAGAGCTGGCGACGGTCAAGTGGTGAAAAGTTATAAAACCGATGCCACTTTATACAAACGTGAAGGGGAAGTTGTTTTTGGTGAAAAGCCCAAGCTGAAGCAGGTAACAGAACACGATATCAAAGTGAACGAACCGCTCAAGTTTGATCATTTCTCATTATATCAAGTGGATTTTAAACAAAATGAACTCGATCAAATGGTCTTTCAGCTGATTCGTAAAGATACAGAAAAATCTTTCGGAACAGTGAAGATTAATCTGCTGGAGCCTAAGTCAGAATATGATCTTGGTAGCGGTTACAAAGTCAAAGTGATGAGCTATCTCCCTGATTTTTATTTTGACGATGATGGAACGCCGAGTACGAAAACAAGGAATCCAAATAATCCTGCTTTCGTGTTTGAAATGATTTCTCCTGAAAAGCCTAAAGGTGAAAAAAGTTTTGTGGCGATTCAAGAGACAGTAGAAGGCTCTGATAACAACATATATAAGATGAAGTTTGATCGAGTGGAAACGAAAAACGTCACGGGATTGACGGTTAGAAAAGATTTAACTCTCGGGGTGCTCATCGTAGGCGGGATTATCTTCATGATTGGTGTCGTGCAGGGGATGTATTGGCAGCATAGAAGAATTTGGCTGTCTGCAAAGGATGGAAAAGTATTTGTGGCAGGACACACAAACAAAAACTGGTTCGGCTTAAAGTCTGATCTCAACGTGTTACTAAGTGACAGTGGCATCAAACAGCCAGTTGATCAAAAAGAACTGCCTGATACAACAAGTATCAGCAAAAGCAAGGGGGAAGGATTAGATGGCAGCAGTCAGTGAAAACCTGTTATTTGCAGCTTTTCTATTGTATTTAGCGGCAGTTCCTTTTTTTGGTGGTGCCATTAAAGGAAAAAAGAAAGTTGATGGACCGCGCAGGAATAAGGCGGCACTTATCGGCATTACGCTCACCATCATCGGTTTTTTAAGTCAATTTGGCTATTTTATTTCAAGATGGATGGCGTCTGGTCATGCACCAGTCAGTAATTTGTTTGAATTCACAACCGCTTTTGGCATGATGCTTGTGCTCGCATTCATCATTTTATATTTTGTGTATCAAGTGTCTGTACTTGGTTTATTTACACTTCCAATCGCTTTATTGATTATTGCCTATGCAAGTATGTTCCCATCAGATATTTCACCGCTGATTCCTTCACTACAAAGTAATTGGCTTTATATTCACGTGACAACAGCAGCACTTGGGCAAGCCATTTTAGCGATCAGCTTTGTGGCAGGTGTCATCTTCTTATTAAAGCATGTCGACCAAACAAAGCCAGGGAAGAAGACATTTGGTTTAGAGCTCGTCATGTTTATGATTGTCGTCACACTTGCATTTATCGCTGTCACGTCCATCTTTAGAATGACAGGATACGAGGCGAAATTTAATTGGGTCGATAAAAATAAAGAGGAAAGTGTGATGGTCTATGAGCTGCCAGCTCTAGTTGGACCTCATAAAGGAGAGCTTGTGACGCAAGATCGTTTGGAACCATTTGTTGATTTGCCGCCTGTTTTTTCAGGAAGAAAGGTCAATACGGTGTTATGGTCATTCGGCACGGGGCTGATCTTGTATGGACTGATTCGGTTGATCATTCGCAAACGACTCAGCGCTCTGCTTCAACCGCTTGTGAAGCAGGTGAACCTAGATTTAGTCGATGAAATTGGATACAGGGCTGTTTCCATTGGTTTCCCTGTATTTGCGTTAGGCGGGCTGATTTTTGCAATGATCTGGGCGCAAATTGCCTGGACTCGGTTCTGGGGCTGGGACCCGAAGGAAGTATGGGCATTGATTACGTTTCTCTTTTATGCAGCCTACCTTCATCTTCGCTTATCAAGGGGCTGGCATGGCGAAAAGTCCGCTTGGTTAGCTGTCATCGGATTCGCCATCATTATGTTTAATCTCATCTTTGTCAATCTTGTGATTGCAGGGCTTCATTCTTACGCGTAATCACATGAAAAAGGCCAACTTTTATGAATCGATTCGGCTTTTTGTTAAAATGAATGTAACAACGGAGAAAGCAGGAGGATTGTCTAATGGAACACACAACTCAAACGAAAATATTAGTCGTAGATGATGAGGCAAGAATTCGCCGCCTTTTAAAAATGTATTTAGAACGTGAAAATTATGAAATCGATGAAGCAGAAAATGGAGATGAGGCGATTCAAAAAGGACTCCAAACAGATTATGACCTCATTTTACTCGATTTAATGATGCCTGGGACAGATGGAATCGAAGTGTGTAATCAAATTCGAGACAAAAAAGCGACTCCAATCATTATGCTGACGGCAAAAGGAGAAGAAGCCAACCGCGTCCAAGGGTTTGAGGCAGGAACGGATGACTATATCGTAAAACCTTTTAGCCCGCGTGAAGTTGTTTTACGTGTGAAGGCATTGCTCAGAAGATCTTCTCAAACGTCTTATCTCAATACTGGGACAACAACAAAAGATGTACTTGTGTTTTCTCATCTTTCAATTGACCACGATGCGCATAGAGTGACGGCTGATGGCAAAGAAGTCAGTCTCACGCCGAAGGAATATGAGCTTTTATATTTCCTTGCGAAAACACCGGATAAGGTTTATGACAGAGAGAAGCTGTTAAAAGAAGTATGGCAGTATGAATTCTTTGGAGACTTGAGAACAGTCGATACCCACGTCAAACGACTTCGCGAAAAGCTGAATAAAGTGTCACCAGAAGCTGCGAAAAAAATCGTGACGGTATGGGGTGTCGGGTACAAATTTGAGGTCGGCGCTGAATGAAACTGTGGAAAAGTGTCGTTGGAAAGCTATGGTTAACCATTCTCTTCCTCGTCCTGATCGTTTTATCTATTTTAACCGTGCTTCTTTTAGAGTTCATTGAGAATTACCATGTAGAAGAAGCAAAGTCAGATTTAACTCAAATGGCAAACAAAGTAGCGGTCATTTTAGAAAGCCATGAGGATCAATCGCTCGCAAGGTCGATTACATCAGAGCTTGCTGACAAATTGACGAGTATTGCGATTATCCAAGAGGACGGGCTAGAGTGGTATTCGTCTGAAAAAGACGGGAAGCTTCCTGCGATTACAAAGAAACAAATTGAAGCGGACAGTGATTTAAATCAAGCACTAAAAGATCGTAAAAAAATCAGTAAACGTGCAGAACCAAATGCAGGCAATCAGAAAGATGAACGAATTGTCGTCGGTGTTCCATTTGAGGCAAACGGAAAAAAAGGCATGGTCTTTCTTTCTCAATCATTACTCGCTGTAGAACAAACAACGAAACATACGACGCGTTATATCTTCTTAGCAGCCGGAATTGCCATTGTACTGACCACTATCTTCGCTTTCTTCTTATCAACACGTGTCACCTATCCTCTCAGAAAGATGAGAGAGGGAGCACAGGATTTGGCGAAGGGGAAATTTGATACAAAGATTCCTATATTAACGCAAGACGAAATTGGAGAATTGGCCATCGCCTTTAATCAAATGGGCAAGCAGCTTAAATTCCATATCACAGCCTTAAATCAAGAAAAAGAACATTTGTCCAACATTTTAAGCAGTATGGCCGATGGTGTCATCACCATCAATATTGATGGAACGATTCTCATGACGAATCCTCCTGCAGAACGATTCTTGCAGGCATGGTATTACGAGCAAAATATGAAGATCAAAGATGGAGATGAACTGCCACCAGAAGCGAGAGAACTGTTTCATACAGCCGTCAGCACAGAAAAAGAGCAAATGATCGAAGTCACGCTGCAAGGACGTACTTGGGTTCTTCTCATGTCTCCGCTTTATAATCAGCAGGATGTCAGGGGAGCAGTTGCGGTCCTTCGTGATATGACAGAGGAACGAAGACTTGATAAGCTGAGAAAAGACTTCATTGCCAATGTCAGTCATGAACTTCGTACACCAATTGCCATGCTTCAAGGGTATAGTGAGGCGATTGTAGATGATATTGCAGGCTCAGAAGAGGAAAAGAAAGAGATTGCGCAAATTATCTACGACGAATCACTTCGAATGGGACGTCTTGTGAATGACCTTCTAGATCTAGCGAGAATGGAAGCGGGCCATATTACACTTAATCTTGAATCGACAGATACAGAAGAGTTAACCGAGAAGATTTACCGCAAGTTTCTCGGTATTGCGAAAGAAAAACAAGTTGATCTCACATATGACATTCAAGTGGATGAACCGCACTTTGTACTCGATCCGGATAAGATTGAGCAGGTGTTTACGAATCTCATTGATAACGCCATTCGTCATACACCAGAGGGCGGAGAGGTTCACTTCTCGGTTCAATCGGTGGAAAGCGGTCTGAAAATGGATGTAAAAGATTCGGGAAGCGGAATCCCGGAAGAGGATCTGCCATTTATTTTCGAACGTTTCTATAAAGCGGATAAGGCAAGAACAAGAGGGCGTTCTGGTACTGGGCTTGGTCTTGCGATTGTGAAGAACATCGTAGAGGCGCATCAAGGCTCCATTCATGCACATAGCAAAGCGGGTACAGGTACACACTTTACCTTTTATATTCCGAGAAAAAAGCAGGAACTCGTCTAATCCTGACGAAGAATCTTGTTACATGAGAAACACTTCTTTTCTAAAAAAAGAAGTGTTTTTTTATTTTCATATTTTTAAGGAGAAGTTAAACAAAAAGCCCTTCCCAAATTGTCGAACTTGTAATATATTTGTCATAAAGTTGTAATGTAACGTTTTGTAAGAGTCAATCGACAAAAATAAGTGAACGGAGGGGTTTCCTATGCATGAAACCTTTCAAAAAATATATGATTCGTACCATCAAGATTTGTACCAGTTTTTATTTTATATGGTTAAAGATAAAAATCAGGCAGAGGATCTCGTTCAGGAGGTTTACATCCGGGTACTTCACTCATATAAAACTTTTGAAGGAAGAAGCAGCGAGAAAACATGGCTGTTTTCAATTGCGAGGCATGTGGCGATTGATTGGTTTCGCAAACAGCAAACCATTAGACAACGGGTACTCGGCACGTTTGATTGGGATAAGCAGGATGTAAAGGACCCAGACTTGCTCCCAGACGAACTGGCTGTACAGGATGAAAATGTAAAAGAAATCTATGCCGCACTTGATCATTGCACGATTGATCAACGAGCTGTCATCATTTTAAGATTTATCCAGGGCTACTCAATCATGGAGACGGCAAAGGCGCTAAAGTTCTCGGAAAGCAAAGTCAAAACAACGCAGCACCGAGGCCTGAAAGTGCTCCGAAAACATATGGAGCTTTTGAAGGAGGAGCTAGTGAATGAAAACGAACAGGTCCGATTGGAGCGAAGAACGAATCAAGGTGTTACTAAGTCAGCTTCCAAAGGTGGAGGACAACCGTTCATCTAAGCAGATATACCAGCAGATGCTGATGGCAAGCGGGCAGAAAAAGAAAAGTGCCAAATGGATCGGTCCAGCGGTCGCAACCGTTGTGGTTTTATTTATGGCGTTTTTGATTTCTCCTCATTTATTTCAGCCGGCTGCTCAAGATCATCATAAGCAAGTGGAAACAAGTGCTGACAAAAGTCAGGTGAACGCCACATTAGAGGCGGTCAAACAGACTGATGGGCCCTCACACGTTGTTTCTCGTAAGCAGCAGCAAAAGTATATGACCATTGCATACATAGATGAATCAACCTCTCAGGTAGTTCCAATTAGCATTGAAAAAGAGGATGAGTATGATCATTTGCAGGAAATGATGAACACATATGAGCAGGTGCAGCTGCCTGAAATGACAAAACCTCTTCAATCTTATATTGATATGGTAGATCTTCGAGAAAAAGGAGATACACTCATCTTTCAGTTAAAAAATGATTTGTCCCTCGATACGTTAAAAGAAGCCAACCGGTTTAAAGATATGGTAAAAGAAACGCTAAAATGGAGTAAGTATAAGCAGGTACAGGTCAAGACATCCAAAGGTTCTCAACTTCAATTAGGAGCAAATGGCCGCATTGGAACAATGTCGATTGAGAAACAAACAAAGCACGCTTATTATATTTTAGACAACAAAAGCGGGACTTTTTTAGTGCCTTCAAAAACCCATTATTCTTCGTATGAAGATGCGGTAGAGGCCATGAAGCGGACAAGTGATGCCGGACTTGATCCATTAATTAAAGATGAATCGATTAAAGAAGTGACGACTAAAGGAAAACATGTGACTATCACATTTGGAGCATCAGCGCAATTATCGGACTCAAATGATCATATTCTACTCATTGAAGGTCTGCTGCTCTCAGCGAAAGATTTTGGTTTTACAGAGGTCACCATTCAACAGGCGGGGGCAGATCAAGTTGGTCCATATGAATTAGAAGAACCCATAGAGGTGCCGGCTCTGCCGAATCCAGTTGTTATAAGAGACCGTTAAAGGACGCAAGAAATTGCGTTCTTTTTTGATGTATAGAAAATAGCTTCCTTGCTGTATACTAAGCTGTCATAAAAAGAACCTCAAAGAAGGGGAGTCACTGATGAAAAGGTATTGCTTCATATGTGCCAGCTGTTTTTTGCTGTTGATCTTTTCGCCTTTTGCTCATGCACAGAAAACAAGCGAATGGGTGGAGCCGATAAAAGGAGAAGTCACGGATTTGTTTGGGACAAGAGGTGGCTCGCACAAGGGATTAGATATAGCTGCGCCTGAAGGAGAATCCATATTTGCTGCAAGTGAAGGTGTGGTCTCGCGTTCGTATGTATCTGCTACATATGGAGAGGTTGTGTTTATCCAGCATCCAAATGGATATGAAACCGTCTATGCACATTTACACGAGCGTTTTGTTAAAAAAGGTGACCATGTAGAAGCAGGGCAGCCGATCGGCATTATCGGCAACACAGGGGCTTCTAGAGGCACTCATTTGCATTTTGAGGTGCACAAGGGTAATTGGTCAGTCAGTAAAGAAGATGCGGTAGATCCACTCACAATCATTGCGATGGATCGTTTCCAAGAGCCGGCTCTTCATGTAAACGGGCAAGAAAAAAATACATATCTCATTAAACAAGGAGATACCCTTTGGTCGATTGCAAAGGCGCACGAGATGACTGTGGAACAATTGAAAAAAATCAATGAGCTTACTACTCATCTCATCCGAACGGGAGACCGTTTAATGATTTCAACAAAATAAACCTCATGCAAATGCATGAGGTTTAACATTATTTTTTATAGGTCGATCAGACGGACAGAAAGTATATCTTGCACTTCGGTTAATTCTTTGACAATTTCGTCCTCAAGATGTTTGTCGAAAGAAAGCATCATGATGGCTTCGCCGCCTTTTTCTTTACGTCCTACTTGCATTGTCGCAATGTTGACATCATGGTCGCCTAATATTTGTCCAACCTTTCCAATCACACCAGGTGCATCTGTATGCTGGATGTAGACAAGGTGTCCATCTGGATAAAAATCAATATTAAATCCATTAATGGAAACAACGCGTTCTCCTAAATGCGGGATGTAGGTTGCTTTTAGAGTAAAGGTTGAAAGGTCACCTTTGACTTCAATAGAAATGCTGTTTTCGTAACCAGATTCGCTGGAAGAAATTTTTTCACTAAAGCTAATGCCGCGTTCTTTTGCCACCATCCCAGCATTTACTTCATTTACAGTCGAATCGACGCGTTCTTTTAAAAAGCCTGACAGGAGACTTTTTGTAATAAAGGAGGTTTCGAGTTTTGAAATAGAGCCTTCGTAAGAGATGCTTACTTCTTTTACAGGTTCTCTCATTGATTGAGAGACAAGACGTCCGAGCTTTCCTGCAAACTGATGATAAGGCTGAATCTTTTTGAACTCGTCTTTTGTCATCGCTGGTAGATTAATAGATGACATGACAGGGAGTCCTTTTGCAAATTGAAGTACTTCTTCAGAAACTTGCGCCGCTACATTTAATTGTGCTTCCTTTGTCGATGCGCCAAGATGCGGAGTCGCAATGACGAGCGGATGGTCTACAAGCGGATTATCAGTAGGAGGTTCTACCTCAAATACATCGAGTGCAGCTCCTGCAACATGGCCGTTTTCAAGCGCTTCAAGAAGGTCACGCTCGTCAATAATACCGCCGCGCGCACAGTTCACTAGGCGAACGCCTTTTTTTGTTTTTGCAATTGTTTCTTTATTGAGAAGCCCTCTTGTTTCTTTTGTTAATGGGGTATGTACAGTGATAATATCTGATACTTCGAGTACTTCATCAAGTGACTTGGCATTGACACCAATTTTTTCTGCACGTTCTTTTGTGAGAAATGGATCAAATACGTTTACCGTCATGCCAAATGCTCTTGCACGCTGGGCGATTTCGCTTCCGATTCTGCCAAGTCCAACAATCCCAAGAGATTTTCCATAAAGCTCAGCACCAACATATGCGCCTCTGTTCCATTCTTTTGATTTCACAGAAATATTGGCTTGTGGAATATGACGCATGAGCGAAGAGATCATGGCAAATGTATGCTCAGCTGTGGAGATCGTATTACCGTTTGGTGCATTGATGACAATGACGCCATGCTTGGTCGCTTCATCAATATCAATATTGTCTACTCCCACACCGGCACGGCCGACAATTTTTAATGAAGACATTTTTTCATAAAGCTCTTTGGTCACTTTCGTAGCACTTCTGACAAGTAAGGCATCAAATGTGTGTAATTCATCTTCTGCTTCTGTTACATTTTTTTGGACAATTTCAACAAAATCTGATTCTAAAAGTGGTAAAAGACCATCATTGCTCATTTTATCTGAGACTAATACTCGAAACATCGTAAGATTTCCTCCTAAAATAAACGTCATAAATATCTGATAATTTACCATATTCCTTTTCACTGTGTCAATCAAATTAAAGCAGTAAAGCGAAAAAGAAAACACGAACATTTATTGGTATCTTTATAAAGAATGGACACCTTTAAACAAAAGATAACCAATTTTTGCGCATTTGTCATTATAATTTTTAAGTTTTTTACGATTTCTTAAAACTGATGAAATTGCTCAGGATTTTTATCTGTACAAATGCTCATATATCATATATAATGATGTCGAATTGAATAATGATCAATCTTCGGGGCAGGGTGCAATTCCCTACCGGCGGTGATGAGCATAGTCTCTAAGCCCGCGAGCCTTTTTTGGCAGGATTCGGTGTGATTCCGAAGCCGACAGTATAGTCTGGATGGGAGAAGATGGAGGTTCGTAAACGTTGAAAACATGGTTTTTCACACGTTTATTTGTCTAGCCCAAATTCCCCGCTCCTGTTTTCATGAGCGGTTTTTTTGCGGCTGAAATTGAACAATCCTCTTTTCGAAAGATTTGATCGAAAAGGAGAGAGAATATTGAATCAAAGTAAAGTAAAACGTTTAGTCGTCACCAGTATGCTCAGCAGTATTTCGTTCGTGTTAATTTTATTGGATTTCCCTTTCCCAGGGCTTCCAGCGTATTTGAAAATTGATTTCAGTGATATACCAGCCATTATTGCGATTTTAATTTATGGGCCGGGTGCAGGAATTGCCGTTGAGGCATTAAAAAATGTTCTGCATTATCTCATTCAAGGCAGTATGTCTGGTGTTCCAGTTGGGCAAGTCGCGAACTTCATTGCAGGCACATTATTCATCTTACCAGTTGCCTTTATGTTCAAAAAAATTAAATCAGCAAAAGGGATGGCATGGTCAATGATCATGGGTACATTACTGATGACTGTGATGATGAGCATTTTAAATTACTTCTTATTCCTGCCAGCTTACACATGGTTTTTAAACGCACCTGAACTATCTGATCATGCTCTCAAGACGACCATTACAGCAGGGATCTTACCTTTTAACTTTATTAAAGGAATGATCATTACCATCGTGTTTAGCTTCATTTTTGTGAAAATGCGTCCATGGTTTGAAAATAAACGCCGACTTCAAAATAGTTAATATAAAAAAAGCCCCTGCATAAGGGGCTTTTATACTATTCATGCTTAAGTGGGTCACCCTCGAAAGATTCGTCCGCAACTTTGATTGAGTCAGTTGGACATCCTTCAAATGCATCAAGCATATCTTCTTCAAGTACTTCTGGAACTTCTACAGTCCCTTGGTTGTCGTCAAGCGTAACAAATGCAATGCCTTCATCATCATAATCATAAATGTCTGGAGCAGCTGCACCGCATGCGCCGCAAGCAATACATGTGTCTTTGTCTACAATTGTATATTTTGCCATGTTAAAAAATACCTCCCAGATAGTTCGATGGAACACATGGTTTAACCTTTTTAGTTTCACCGATAAAAAACAATTTCCTCAAACCTTATTGTAATGATTTTAAATTCACATTTCAACTGTAAAGTGATTGAGAATGCTTATCACATAAGGGTTTGTTCATAACTTTCCCCCATAAATTGAGTTTAAACATTTCTTCTTGTATGAAATCTGTTAAAATAAAGGGAGAAAATATTCGAATTTTGTCAGGAAGACAGGTGCTTTGATGAATGACTCTTCATTATTTGGATGTCATGTTAATGGACAGCGTATATAAATTGAACGGCGAACGCTCCATTAGTGCTGTCTACCATCTTTTTAAAGGAAAAAAATCATCACAAACCATACAGGATGCCAGCTTGTTTGAGCTTTCCAGGTACTTCGGCTGTTACCCGGGGTTTACGAGGGATCAGCTGAATCGTTCTGCTTTAAAGCTTGAAGAGAAGCACTACATTAGAAAAAACGATGAGACATTCAGCATCACTGAAGCAGGGCAGCGAATGCTAAACCAGCATTTTTCTGAAAAACCGATGCCCGCTTATTTTCATGGTGCCAAATATCACGATAAAGCAAAGATGCTATGGATGAGGCTCTCTTTACTTGTACAAGTGCTTTCTCACTATATGGCTGGATCGCATCAATATGTTCCAATACAAAGAGATGTCTCGGTTCAAAGCTGGACGAAATCTTTCTTGAAACAGCATCAGCAGAAAAGCAAGCTTTCAGAAGATCTGCATCATGAACTAGAAAAGCTCCTTGTTTGTTTAAGCGATCAAGAGGCACTGATTTTTGTTTATTCATTGACCTCAAATGAACGAATCGGGCGTACGTATCAGCAAATGGCGGAGTGGATGAAAGAAGATGTGTGGTATGTGTACCTGCTTTTTTGGAATGTACTCCATTATTTTATTCAATCTGCCCAAAAAGGTGAGGCACCGATTTTGCAGCAGCTCGTAGGTGACCTTGAATTCAAACGCGTGTTAACAACTTCTACCCATAAAACACTTGAGCTTGTCCAAAAAGGATTTGATATTGAACAGATTGCTCACATTCGTTCACTAAAAAAGGCAACGATCGAAGATCATATCGTGGAGCTGTCGATACATGAGCCAAGCTTTTCAATAGATCCGTATGTGAGTATAGAAGAGCAGCGCGCGATCCTTACTGTAGCCAGGGAGCTTCAAACAAATAAAATGAAGCTGATTAAAGAAAAACTCGAGCATCCATTTACTTATTTTCAAATACGATTGGCACTGACAAGGATGGTGAAAGCAAATGGATAAGCTTCATCAGACGCTCATGCGATACTTTGGCCACGACACATTTAAAGTGGGTCAAGAGGACATTATTCAAAGTGTACTGCATCAAAAAGATACGGTTGCCATGCTGCCTACTGGCGGAGGGAAGTCACTTTGCTATCAAATTCCCGGTTATATGACAGAAGGATTAGTTCTGATTATTTCGCCTCTTTTATCGCTTATGGAGGATCAAGTCGAACGAATGAAAATGCGCGGAGAAAAACGAGTGGCGGCGCTTAACAGCACATTGTCTTTTCAGGAGAGACGACATATCATTCGGCATTTGCCATCATATAAATTTTTATTCGTCGCACCTGAGGCATTAATGTCAGAAGTGCTGCTAGAACAGCTCAAGTCGATGCATATTGGTCTGTTTGTCGTCGATGAAGCGCATTGTATATCAGAATGGGGGCATGATTTCCGTCCTGAATATTCAAAGCTGGGAGAATGGAGAGAAGCGTTAGGTCATCCTGTTGCTTTAGCTCTTACAGCTACAGCAACGAAACAAACGCTAAAAGATACAGTGCAAACGCTAAGATTACAGCATCCTGACTTTCATATTCATTCCGTCAACCGCCCGAACATTGCCTTCGTCAAAGAAGCGCACGAATCGAAAGAAGCAAAAGAGAAACGGGCCATTGAGCTTGCGGACTTCCTGCAAGGACCAGGTCTTATTTATTGCCCGACCCGGCAAATGACAGAAGAGCTTGCACTCTGGATGAAACAAAAAACCAATCAGCGTGTTGAGTTTTATCATGGCGGAATGGATGCAGGAGACCGTATGCTCATTCAGCAGCAATTTATCAGCGGTCAGCTTGATCTCATTTGCTGCACGAGTGCTTTTGGCATGGGAATTGATAAAGCGGATATCCGATTTGTCATTCATATGAGCCCGCCGCAATCGATTGAAGCATTTATGCAAGAGATTGGAAGAGCGGGAAGGGACGGGAAAAACAGTGTGAGCATTCTTTTATATACAGAAGAGGATGCAGATATTCAGCAACACTTGATCCAAGCAGAAGGATTTGACGATCCAGAAATTGATTTCTACTTAGCACAGCTCACACAAATGCAGACAAATGATGAAAAAAAATTACGTGAACGATTAATGGAAACAGGGCTTCAGGAGACCCGTGCAAGAATGCTGACGCATTATTACATGATGCATGAGTCCGAACAGCGCCCGGCAATCCTCATGAATCTAAAAGAAAAATTGCAGGACAGACAAACAGAAAAGCTGAGAAAAGTGTGGCAATTTAAAGAGCGGATCATGGGTCATGACTGCTTTAGACAATCTCTGTTATCATACTTTCACGAACAGCTTAATCAAACAGAGCACGCGTCCTCTGATCATTGCTGCTCTTCTTGCGGACTTGACCTGTCTGATTATGAAAAAAAAGATCAATCATTGGAGCTGAATGAAATGAAACACTGGAAGACCGTGCTGGATCGTATGTTTCATCTGACAAAAGAGGCGCAGCATTGATTGAACAACATCGTCGAATCATTGAAAAATTAACCGATCGACAAGTCGTAGAACAGCTGTATTTCACGCAGCTCCTCATGCTTATCGTTTCTTTTTTACTAGGCATATTTATGTTCGATCAATGGACGGATTTTACAGCACTTTGGCAGATTCATGATATGCGCATTCTGACATATGGAATTGGCGGTGCTTTGCTCGTCATCATTGTGGATGCGATTTTCATGAAGGTGTTTCCCGCTCATATGTATGATGATGGCGGTTTAAATGAAAAGATGTTCAAAAACCGAAGCATCCCGCATATTGTTTGGTTAGCACTACTTATCGCCTTTTCAGAGGAAATACTATTTCGCGGAATCGTTCAACAGCAATTTGGGCTGGAGATTGCCAGCATCGTGTTTGCGCTTCTTCACTTTCGCTATTTATCAAAAATACTCTTGTTTATCCTCGTGGTTTCCATTAGTATTTTTTTAGGACTTTTATACGAGTGGACAGAGAATTTATTTGTTCCTGTCATGACTCATTTTGTCATTGACTTAGTCTTTGCTTGTCAAATTCGTTTGAAATATAAGGGGAGGGATGAACATGGAAGAAATGTCGAGAATGCAGAGAAAGAAGGAGCAGCTGACAAACAACCATGACGACGATGTAGAGGAAATTCTTGAAGAAAAAGTACATCCTTCTGATGACTCTCACTTTCCTACACGAGAAGACTTTCATGAATATAAGAAGCAGCGCACGAAAAAAGTGCGCAATCCTTTGTTTACGACATTGGCTATTATCTTTCCTATCATCGTCATCACTGTTTTCTTTCTATTGATCTATTACACATCAAAGGAAATCAACGATAATAACAATCAAGGTGTATACATCGATAAAACCTCAAGTGCTGACACAGACCCAGTTCCGTCAGCACTTGTCGAAACAAAAAATGACGCTAGCGATGATAAAGCGGATGCGTCTGATGAAGAGAAGAAAAAGAAAGATGAAGAAAAAGAAAAGCAGCGATCAAAAGAAAAAGCAGAGCAGAAGAAAAAAGAAAAAGCTGCTAAAGAGAAAGAAGAGCGTGAAAAAGCCGCAGCTGCGAAAAAGCGTGAACAGCAGCAGCTCGCACTGCAAAAACAACAAGAAGAGAAAAAACGAAAAGAAGCCGAAGAGAAAAAGAAGCAGGAAAAAAAGCCGGTTCGTGTCGTACAGCACACTGTGGGCCCAGAGGAAAACCTGTATCGAATCTCGATGAAATATTACAAAAACCGATCGGGTGAAGAGAAAATTAAAGCCTATAATCATTTAAATGGGAGCAGTGTATACAGTGGTCAAGTACTCAACATTCCATTGGAAAACTAATTACCTGACATGATCGAATGAAAAAGCACATACATATGTAGAAAAAAGGGACAGGGTGTATGTGATGACATTGCACGTAATCAGCCGCTATATGGATCAGCCGACACAGAAAATGATGGAAACGTTGATCAAAAGAAAGCACAAATATGAGGGCTTTGCTAAGCAGTGCAAAAGATGGCAATGGACAGCCCTATTGTCGCTGGCGATTCTTTTGTTTTATTTTGTAATAACGGCAAATAAGGGAGGCTCTCTTCAGCCGGAAGCGATGATTGCAACACTGCTTGGTCATGAGATCTTTCTATTTTGGATAATGGCTGAGGTGTTTGCTTTTTACGCATCTTATTACTATAAGAAAAAAGAGGAAAAGGCTGAGGATGAATATCATCGGCTTAGATGTGAGATTATACAAAAAAGCACAGACTTATGGCCGCAATCAGACCAGTGGAAAGAGCGTGAAGCGGTTTTTCACTATATGCAGAAGCAATATGACATTAATCTCTATTATGAAAGTAAATAAATGTGTAAAAAGACGTTTTAATAGTTGAAACGTCTTTTTTCATTCAAGCGTCTTATGAACGAAACATATGCAAGGGAGCCATTTATGATGAAATATGCGATCGGATTTACTGCCGCCATTGCGGCTGTTACAACAGGTGTGTGTGTAACGGCAAAAATGGTGAAAACGGCAAAACAAAACAACATCAAAAAGCATTACTTTACAATAGAAGCGCTTCAATCAGATCGACCAGCAGTGATTTTCTTTATTTCTGATACACACCGGCGTCTTATTAGTGACTCATTATTAGCAGAAGTCACACAAGAAGAACCAGATGTCATTATGGTAGGCGGGGACTTAGCAGAAAAAGGTGTACCCTACGCCAGGATTGAAGAAAATGTGAAACGTTTATCAAGAATTGCGCCCGTTTATTTTGTTTGGGGAAATAATGATCATGAGCTGCACCAGCAGAAGTTTAAAGAGATACTTCATGCATATGATGTCACGACTCTGCAAAATGAAACGGCTGTGTGGGATTTCGAAGGCCAGCCAATCAAAGTTGGAGGTATCGATGATATTCGGCTTGAAAAGGCGGATTATGAAGCGATACGGCCTGAGTTTGTGAAAGATGAAGTGAATATTCTCTTATCACACAACCCAGATGTACATCATTTGATGAGTGAAGAAGAGGGAATCGACCTTGTTCTGAGCGGTCATACGCATGGAGGTCAGATCCGAATCGGAAAATTTGGTCCGTATGAAAAAGGAAGAACAGGTCAGGTCAAAGGCGCGTTTTTTCTCATTAGTAATGGCTATGGAACAACAAAGATTCCAATGCGTCTCGGGGCAGAACCAGAAACCCATCTGATCTATTTAATGCCTGTAAAAACGCGATGACTTGCTGCACCCTCAATATTTTCCATAAAAGTCACCGTAAGCATAGCTTCATGCTTGTCTTCCGTCTTGACACAGTGTAAACTGAATACAAAATTAAGAACCTATGACTCATCATCTCATATACTACAGTATGATGTGTGT
The DNA here is from genome assembly GCF_002998655.1 of Bacillus sp. GBSW19. Taxonomy (NCBI): domain Bacteria; kingdom Bacillati; phylum Bacillota; class Bacilli; order Caryophanales; family Bacillaceae; genus Bacillus; species Bacillus sp. GBSW19. The sequence continues at coordinate 1,178,197 of NZ_PVRF01000001.1, read as the reverse complement.
TTAGAAGAGGCAGGAGGGAACGTTATGCGACTGGAGCGTCTGAATTATAATAAAATCAAAATTTTTCTCACACTAGATGACCTGACAGACCGGGGTCTTACGAAAGAAGACCTTTGGAAAGATTCGTTCAAAGTCCATCAGCTGTTTAAAGACATGATGAACGAGGCGAATCAGGAGCTCGGTTTTGAAGCGAGTGGACCGATTGCTGTTGAAGTATTTTCTCTTCAGGCGCAGGGGATGGTCGTCATTGTCACAAAGAGTCAGCAGGAAGATGCTGATGATGATGAGTTTGATGAAGATTACATTGAGATGCAAGTCAAGCTCGACGAGAGTAATCATGTGCTCTATCAATTTGCCTCGTTTGAAGATGTGATTCAACTGTCCCATAGTTTAAGTCGTATTGGACTTTTAGGGGGTACAGTTTACCATTATGAAGGTCAATATTTTCTCAGCCTAGATGATTTTGAAGAACTGTCAGCTGATACAGTCATTTCCATTTTAGCGGAGTTTGGTTCTCCTACGACATTAACGATTCATCGGCTAAAAGAATATGGAAAAGTGATCATGCAAGATGATGCAGTGAAAACGATTCAAATGTATTTTTAATCACTTTTTTCTATTATATTTAATACTGTTGTGATGAAACAACAGTATTTTTTATATTCTTTTTTATATTTATAAACGCTGATATTTTATTTTGATAAAAAACGTTTTTTACCTTTGCTTTACCAGTACGAAGGTGTATACTATTGCTTGAAAGGGAGCAGTAGATCATGAAAGATTTCTAGGGGGTTTATTTTAATGGCAGCCGATCAAAACGCCGCTCATAACGCAGAAGATAAGCTAGATGTTTTAAAGTCAACTCAAACCGTCATACATAAAGCGCTAGACAAATTAGGGTATCCGCAAGAAGTGTATGAATTGCTGAAGGAGCCAATTCGTCTATTAACGGTCAAAATTCCAGTACGGATGGATGATGGATCAGTGAAAATTTTCACTGGTTACCGCGCACAGCACAATGATGCTGTCGGACCGACAAAAGGCGGCATTCGTTTCCACCCAAACGTTACTGAAAAAGAAGTAAAAGCGCTTTCAATTTGGATGAGTTTAAAATGTGGTATTGTGGATCTTCCTTATGGCGGAGGAAAAGGCGGTATTATCTGTGATCCAAGAGAAATGTCATTTAGAGAGCTTGAAAAACTAAGCCGCGGCTATGTTCGCGCAATCAGTCAAATCGTTGGTCCAACAAAAGATGTACCAGCACCAGATGTGTTTACAAACTCTCAAATTATGGCATGGATGATGGACGAATATTCTAGAATTGATGAATTTAACTCGCCAGGATTTATTACAGGAAAACCAATTGTTCTTGGAGGGTCACACGGACGTGATACTGCAACAGCAAAAGGTGTGACGATCTGCATCAAAGAAGCGGCGAAGAAAAAAGGAATTGACATCAACGGGGCTCGTGTTGTCGTACAGGGATTCGGAAATGCAGGAAGCTACTTGGCTAAATTCATGTATGATGCCGGAGCAAAAATCGTAGGGATTTCAGATGCTTACGGCGGATTATACGATGAAGATGGTCTTGATATTGACTACTTGCTAGACCGGCGCGACAGCTTTGGAACCGTGACTAAATTATTTAACGATACCATTACAAACCAAGAGCTGCTTGAGCTTGATTGTGATATCTTAGTACCTGCAGCCATTGAGAACCAAATCACTGAAGATAACGCGGCAAACATTAAAGCCAAAATTGTCGTAGAAGCAGCAAATGGTCCAACGACACTTGAAGGAACAAAAATTCTTTCAGATCGTGGAGTACTGCTTGTCCCAGACGTACTTGCGAGTGCGGGTGGTGTAACGGTTTCTTACTTTGAATGGGTGCAGAATAACCAAGGGTTCTACTGGACTGAAGAGGAAGTCGAAACTCGTTTAGAAGATATGATGGTGAAATCATTTAATAATATTTATGAAATGGCGCAAAACCGCCGCATCGATATGCGTCTTGCTGCATATATGGTCGGCGTACGTAAAATGGCTGAAGCTTCTCGATTCAGAGGCTGGATTTAAGCGGCTTATTTGCATCGCGCCTTAAAATCTCCTATCCTTAAATAGGAGATTTTTTTATGGAATGGAACAAATCATCAAACAGCTAGCAGTTGTTATTGTATTGAAACGACAGGAGTGGAACAAATGAAACAAGAAAAAGCGATCATAATAGGAGGCGGCCCATGCGGGCTATCAGCTGCCATCGCGTTCAAGCAAATCGGAATTGATGCACTTGTCATTGAAAAGGGGAATGTCGTTAACAGTATTTATCATTACCCAACACATCAAACCTTTTTCAGTACAAGTGAAAAGCTTGAGATTGGTGATGTCGCTTTTATTACTGAAAATCGCAAGCCCGTTCGTATCCAGGCGCTTTCTTATTACCGAGAAGTAGTCAGACGAAAAAGCCTGCGTGTGCATGCCTTTGAAAAAGTAACCGCTGTGACGAAAAAAGATGGCTGTTTTACCGTGAGCACATCAAAAGACGACTATTCATGTGATTATGTCGTGATTGCTACTGGTTACTATGATCATCCAAACTATATGAACGTCAAAGGAGAAGACCTTCCTCATGTGTATCATTATTTTAAAGAAGGACACCCATACTTTGATAAAGATGTGACGGTGATCGGCGGGAAAAACTCAAGTGTCGATGCAGCGCTAGAACTTGTGAAATGCGGAAGCAGAGTCACTGTGCTGTATCGAGGAACTGAATATTCGTCTAGCATCAAACCTTGGATTTTACCAGAGTTTGAAGCGCTTGTGCGGAATGGAACCATCCGAATGGAGTTTGGAGCGCAGGTGAAGGAAATCACAGAAGAAGAGGTGATTTTTACAAACCAGCAAGATCAAACGGAGCGAGTGAAAAGTGATTATGTTTTTGCCATGACAGGCTATCATCCAGATCATTCTTTCTTAGAAAAAATGGGTGTGACAATTGATCAAGAATCAGGCCGTCCAGCATTTGATGAACAGACGATGGAGACAAACGTAGAAGGTATTTTCATTGCAGGAGTCATTGCAGCTGGAAATAATGCCAATGAAATTTTCATTGAAAATGGAAGGTTTCATGGGGGGCTTATTGCAGAAGAAATCAACAAAAGAATGAACGGATAAAAAAAGAACTGGATCCTTCTGAGGGATTCGGTTCTTTTTGATATAAAATGGGATTATATAGAAGAATATTTTCATAAAAATGGGCTCGAGTCATATAAAAAAAGGGTAAATCATGGTACGATAATGAAGGATAATGTAGGGAAAGAGGTCTGGTTATGATCGCAATCATCTCAGCAGGTTTAGCTCCCGGCATCGCACTTTTAAGTTATTTTTATTTGAAAGATCAGTACGACAATGAGCCGGTTCACATGGTCATCAGATCTTTTATGCTAGGCGTTATACTTGTGTTTCCAACCATGTTTATTCAATATGTCCTTCAAGAGGAGCATATTGCAACGAACCCTATCTTGATTTCATTTGTGACGTCAGGTTTTTTAGAAGAATCTTTAAAATGGTTTATTTTAATGGTCAGCGTCTATGCGCATGCCCAGTTTGACGAACACTATGATGGGATTGTATATGGAACAAGTGTCTCACTTGGTTTCGCAACACTTGAAAATATTCTTTACTTGGTCGGGCATGGGGTTGAATATGCGTTCACCCGTGCTTTATTACCCGTCTCAAGTCACGCTTTATTCGGTGTTGTGATGGGGTTTTATATTGGGAAAGCCCGTTTCTCTGCAAAAAAAGAGCAAGTGAAATGGTTGATCCTATCTTTAACGCTCCCAGTACTTTTTCACGGCTTATATGATTTTATTCTTCTTGGCATGAGAAATTGGGGATATATTATGCTGCCATTCATGATTTTTTTATGGTGGTTTGGCCTGCGGAAAGCAAAAAAGGCTCGTTCCGTGAAAATGGTGCAAATTTAATGTGGAAAACGTCCTATCAGTTGATAGGGCGTTTTTTTTGTCTTTTCATCCAATTCACTCCTGTGATGAATGTATAAAAATAGGGATCGGAAGAAATATATATTCAAACATCAAAAGTACAGGAGGATCAAATATGGACAAAGCTCGTTTCATGAAACAAATCGTCCTTATCTTCTCAATCGTTCTACTCGCAGCTTCACTGATGTCAGCTGAAAAAAGTGAAGCCTTCACCAGTCAAGTCATCCAGCGAGGTGCAACAGGAGAAGATGTAGTCGAGCTGCAAGCACGGCTCCAATATAATGGCTTTTACAATGGCAAAATTGATGGTGTATATGGCTGGGGGACGTACTGGGCCGTTCGCAACTTTCAAAGCCAATATGGTGTAAAGAAGGTCGATGGACTTGTAGGTAAACAAACAAAAAGCCTATTAGTTCAAAAGACAAAATACTATAAAGACTTTGTTCAGCAGCAGCTGCAAAAGGGGAATGAGTTTACCCATTATGGCGGGAAACCTCTTGATCAGCAAACAAAAGCTTCTGCGAAAAGAAGCTCACAAAAAAAGACAGCTCAAGGGGCAAAAGAGAATCAAAAAAGTCAAAGCGGAGGAAGCGGGACATCTGGAAAGACTGGGAATCAGTCAGGCAATCAGCAAGCAAACCAAACACCGAAACAAACGGCAGCCAACATGCCAGGTGGTTTTTCTAGTAATGATATTCAGCTCTTATCACAAGCTGTTTATAGCGAAGCAAGAGGCGAGCCGTATGAAGGTCAGGTGGCGATCGCTGCGGTTATCTTAAACCGATTGAACAACCCGACTTTTCCAAATACGATCGCAGGTGTTATTTTTGAACCGCTTGCGTTTACAGCTGTGGCGGATGGTCAATTTTATATGTCGCCAAATGACACTGCTAAAAAGGCTGTGTTTGATGCCATTAACGGCTGGGACCCGTCTGAGAGCGCCGTCTATTACTTTAATCCTGATACAGCAACCAGTCCATGGATTTGGGGAAGACCACAAATTAAACGAATCGGGAAACATATTTTCTGCGAATAAAAAGAGGTGTAAATAAATGATCAGAGGAATATTGATTGCCATTTTAGGAATTGCTGTCATCTCAACAGGTTATTGGGGCTATAAAGAGCATCAAGAAAAAGACGCAGTGCTGCTGCACGCAGAGAACAACTATCAAAGGGCTTTTCACGATTTAACATACCAAGTGGATCAGCTGCACGACAAACTTGGGGCAACGCTTGCGATGAACAGCCAAACGTCGATTTCACCAGCACTTGCAGATGTATGGAGAATGTCATCAGAAGCACATAACAATGTGAGTCAGCTTCCGCTCACATTAATGCCTTTTAACAAAACGGAAGAATTTTTGGCGAATGTCGGAGACTTTAGCTACAAATCATCAGTCAAATCCTTATCAGATGAACCATTAAACAAAAATACGCACAAAACCATTACGTCTTTATATCATCAAGCGGCTGATATCCAAAACGAACTGAGACAAGTACAGCACCTTGTCCTCAATAAAAATTTAAAATGGATGGATGTTGAAATGGCGCTTGCTGATGGCGACCGAAAGAATGATAACACCATCATTGACGGGTTGAAAACAGTCGAGAGAAATGCAGATGCATTTGCGGATGTCAATCTCGGTCCGACAAATGTGTCGACAGAATCAGAAATACGTGGCTACAATCATTTAAAAGGGAAAAAGATCTCAAAGAAAGAAGCGATACGCATTGCCCAGCAATTCGCACCTGATCATAATCAACATTTTAAGGTCAGAAAAAGCGGAAGCAAAACCAATCGAGATGTGTACAGCTTATCGATGTCAGATCCTGATAGTAAAGCGAATTTCTATTTAGACTTGACTGAAAAAGGAGGGCACCCAGTCTACCTTCTTCAAAATCGAGACGTAAAAAAACAGAAAATCAGTTTAAATGATGCATCAGAAAAAGCACTCAGCTTCTTAAAGAAGCAAGGATTTGATGCAGAGTCGTTCCATTTAGATGAAAGCGCGCAATTTGATAATATCGGTGTATTTACCTATGTACCTCTTCAAAAAAATGTACTGCTTTATCCAGATAGTATACGCATGAAGGTCGCATTAGATGATGGTGAGGTGGTTGGATTTTCAGCGAAAGACTATTTAACGAATCATAAAACAAGAGACATAAAAGCACCTAAAATCTCACAAAAAGAAGCGAAGAAAACATTGAATCAGCATGTAAAAATCGAAGATTCTCATGTAGCGATTGTTCAAAATGATATGTCAGAGGAAGTTTTGTGCTATGAGTTCCTCGGAACTATTAAGAACGATACGTACCGAATGTTCATTAATGCGGATACTGGAAAAGAAGAACGAGTAGATAAACTAAAAAACGCAGAACCTATATATAAAGACCTATAGAAAAGGAAGCGAGGAAAAGGCGACTAAGCCTTTTCCTTTTGTTTTATACATGGTTTAATATAGGAGAGGATATGATTTCACAGATGAAAAGAGTGATGAGGAATGTTACAAATAGGGGATGCAATCACAATTGAATACGTCAATGAGAACAAAGAAGTGAAAATTGCAAAATCGAAAGTTTTGGAAAATAATAACGATGATATTTGCATTAATTATCCAGCTGATAAAGAAACGGGCCGCACGATCTATTTAAACCAGCAAACAGAAATCACCGTTTTCTTTTTCGATGAAAATCAAATTCCATACAAATGTACAAGCGAAGTCATCGGAAAGAGGAAAGAAGATATTCCGATGATTGTCATTTCCATTCCGCCAAAAGAAGAAATGATTCGGCTTCAGCGCAGAGAATACCTGAGAGTCGATACAATGGTCAAAGCGGCGATCACGCAAACGGATGAAGAAGCCTTTGACACGTTTATTGTCAATATGAGTGCTGGCGGCTTAGCAATTGCTGTTCCTGAAGGTGTCTCATTGAAAGAATACGGAGAAGTGGTCACAGAGTTTGAACTTCCGCTGAAAGAGCCTGTGAAAATTAAAGCGGTTGCAGAGATGAATCGAGTATATCAAGATGAGCAGACTGGCAAAACAAGAGCGATCATGGAGTTTTCTGAGATTACAAATGACCACCAGCAGCACATTATGAAGTACTGCTTCCAGCAGCAGCTTTTAACACGGGTAAAAAAAGCATAAGAATAAAGGATGTTAAAAGCTTCCATACTAGAGGTGAAAGAATCTAGCGTGGAGGCTTTTTGTATGAAGACAATGGAAAGATGGTTATTGAAAGCGGTGCTCATTCAGCTTGTCTTATTATTAGCCGTTCAGATCACACTTCATTTGACAAAAGGAGAACTCTTTTTGTCAAAAGTCGTGCAATACGAGGGTGTAAATAACATGAGCATTGAAGATTGGATCGAAACGTTTAAGCAGAAGGATTGATAGAAAATTCCCCCGTTTGAGCGGTGATCGTGTTACAATTCATAAGGGAGATTCAATCAAGGAGAGGTATTATGAAAAAGAAATTATCTATCGCAATTGACGGTCCTGCTGCAGCAGGAAAAAGCACTGTGGCAAAAATTGTCGCAGCAAAAAAATCATATATCTATATCGATACAGGTGCCATGTACCGCGCGATTACACTTGCGGCACTTAATCATGGTGTAGACCTTGAGGACGAAACAGCACTTGATGCATTACTAAAAAAAACTGTGATTGATCTGGTCTCAACGGACGAGGGTCAAAAAGTTCATCTAGACAATACCGATGTCACAGAGGATATTCGCACAGACCGCGTGAGCAACCAAGTATCGGTTGTCGCAAAGCACAGAGCTGTTCGGGAAGAAATGGTCCGCAGGCAGCAAGAGCTTGGTCAAAAAGGCGGTGTCGTTATGGACGGAAGAGACATAGGTACGCACGTTCTTCCAGATGCCGAAGTGAAAATTTTCTTGCTTGCATCAGTAGAAGAAAGAGCAAAACGCCGTTTTGAAGAGAATCAGAAAAAAGGCTACGATGTCAATTACGATCAGCTGATCGAAGAGATTGCAAGACGTGACAAACTTGATTCTGAGCGCGAAGTTTCGCCACTTAAGAAAGCGGATGACGCCATTGAAATTGACACAACTTCTCTTTCCATTCAAGAGGTAGCAGGTAAAATTTTAGATGCAGCAGACCGCGTGGAGAAACAGTAAGAAATTTTAGAAAACTTTAATAAGTTAGAGGTTTATCTCTTGACAAACAAGGTCTTTTATTAGAAGTTTATACTAATACTATTTTTATTGATCATTCAAGCAATTATATTGATTTGAATGTTTCTTTAATACATATTCGGCTGGTAATCATCATGCTTAAGACACATATTCGCCCAGTCGTTTTAACTAAGCTGTGTAGGTTTGGACCAAGGAGGTTATCGAAATGACAGAGGAAATGAATCAAATCGATGTTCAGGTACCAGAGGTTGGAGATGTAGTGAAAGGGATTGTTTCTAAAGTTGAGGACAAGCATGTCAATGTAGATATCGTCAATGTGAAACAGCCTGGGATTATCCCAATCAGTGAATTATCAAGTCTTCACGTTGAAAAAGCATCAGATGTCGTGAAAGATGGCGACGAGTTAGAGCTTAAAGTAACAAAAGTCGAAGACGATGCTTTGATTTTATCGAAACGTGCTGTTGATGCAGACCGCGCTTGGGAAGACCTAGAGAAAAAGTTTGAGACAAAAGAAGTATTTGAAGCTGAAGTAAAAGACGTTGTAAAAGGTGGTCTTGTCGTAGATATTGGTGTGCGTGGATTTATTCCTGCATCTCTTGTAGAAGCGCACTATGTAGAGGACTTCTCAGACTACAAAGGTAAAACACTCTCACTTGTCGTGGTCGAACTTGACCGCGAAAAAAATCGTGTGATTCTCTCGCACCGTGCAGTAGTGGAGCAAGAGCAATTAGACAAAAAGCAAGACTTCCTGCAAAAGCTTGAAGTAGGCAGTGTGATTGATGGTAAAGTGCAGCGCCTTACTGATTTTGGTGCATTTGTAGACATTGGCGGCATTGATGGATTGGTTCACATTTCTCAACTATCCCATGCGCATGTTGAAAAGCCATCTGACGTAGTGGAAGAAGGCCAGGAAGTCCAGGTCAAAGTACTTGCTGTTGATCGTGATAACGAACGTATCTCACTATCTATTAAAGAAACATTACCAGGACCTTGGAGCCAGATTGGTGAAAAGGTAAAACAAGGTGATGTGCTTGAAGGAACTGTTCAACGTCTTGTGAGCTTTGGTGCATTTGTTGAAATTCTGCCAGGCGTCGAAGGACTTGTGCATATTTCCCAAATCTCTCATAAACATATCGGTACACCGCAAGAAGTCCTTGAAGAAGGGCAGACTGTGAAAGTGAAAGTGCTTGATGTGAATGAAGATGAAGAGCGCATTTCATTAAGCATCCGTGATTTAGAAGAAAATCCTGAAAAACAAATCGAAGAGAATTATCGTCAATATCAGGCGAAAGAAGAAAACACAAGCGGATTCCAGCTTGGTGACCTGATCGGCGATAAGCTTAATAAATTAAAATAATTTGGTGATCAAAATTGACGAGAGCAGAAAGAAAGAAGCAGCATATTGAACATGCCTTGTCCACTGGACAGCATGCAGCAACAGGTTTAAAAGATGTTTCCTTCGTTCACGTCGGTCTACCAGATCTTGCGACATCACAAATTGATACACATACGACAATTGGCGGACTGACTTTCGGTTCGCCAATTTTTATCAATGCAATGACTGGCGGGGGCGGAAAGTCGACCTATGAGATCAACCGCTCTTTATCGATCGCAGCGAAGGAAACGAATATTCCGGTGGCAGTTGGATCACAAATGGCTGCACTGAAAGATAAAGAAGAAAGACGTACATATGAAGTTGTTCGAAAAGTCAATCCTGATGGAATTGTGTTTGCGAACTTAGGCAGTGAAGCATCGATTAAGCAAGCGGAGGAAGCAGTCGAGATGCTGGAGGCCAATTTGCTCCAGATTCATTTAAATGTGATCCAAGAGATCGTCATGCCTGAAGGAGACCGTGATTTCAGGGGGGCGCTTGAGCGCATCGCAGCCATCGCTGAATCAGTTGGTGTGCCTGTTGTCGTAAAAGAAGTCGGATTTGGCATGAGCAAGGAAACGGCAAAAAAGTTATTTCATGCTGGAGTTGCGGCCGTTGATGTAGGAGGATTTGGTGGTACGAACTTTTCAAAGATCGAAAATCTTCGCCGCCAAAAAGCGCTTCATTATTTTGACCAGTGGGGGATTCCAACAGCAGCGAGTCTTGCTGAAGTACATACAAGTTTTCCAGATCAAACGGTTTTAGCCTCCGGAGGTATACAAGACGCCCTTGATGTAACAAAATCAATTGCTCTTGGCGCATCCGCTGCTGGTCTAGCTGGCTTTTTCTTAAAATCACTGACTGGCGGAGGGGAGAGCGGCCTCATCGCTGATATCATAGATCTTCAAGAAGATGTGAAGATGATGATGACAGTGCTTGGCGTGAAGACCATTGAAGAACTGAGAAAAACCCAGGTTGTCATTTCCGGGGAAACAAGTCATTGGCTCAAAGAAAGAGGCATCGACACAACGTACTATAGTTTAAGATCAAAGAAGAAAAAGGACTAAAATCAAGTTTAGCCCTTAAACATCTAAGGCATGTGGTCATCACATGCCTTTTTTTATTGATTTCTTCTTCGTGCGCTATCTGGACCTTCTAATGCTGTTGCCCCTTTATGATGAATGGATTGATCACGGTCAGATTCCACTCTTTTTGATGCCTTTAATCGTTTTTCCTGTCTATCTTTTCCCATCATGCATCCCTCCTCAATTATTAGAGTGTCACCTCTTGTTTATTTCATACAATGTCCAAAGCGATCCCTTACGTTTAAAAATTGGGGATTTTCCCATAATGTAATTGAGGTGATGAGACGTTGGAGGCTTTGTACTATTATTGGTCCATATGGTTCGTTTGGATTATGGTGACATTTATTATGGAAAAAAGCTCATGGCGCAGTATGCTAGGCGTTTGTGTCCTCGTCCATATTATATGTAGTCATTTCATGGTATCCATGTTTGATATGAGCCTCAATGCGGGGTACTTGATGACCTTTTTATATGCATGTGCAGGTTTCGTTATATTCCGGTCTGGCCATCAAATGATGAGAATCATGCAATTAGGCTCTATGGTGAGCGCATATGCCTTTTTTATGATTTTTGCATTATATGACCCGGTTTGGTTCACGCTAATAAAAGTGGATTGGGTCGTATTTGCCTTGCTGATCTTGATGTCTTTGACATATGGACATCATTTCACAGAACGAGTCACCCTATGGATGATGTCTGTATGTCTTGGCGAAGCCCTTTATGCGCTGACGATTCACCGCCTGACATCACCGATTGTCATAGGAGATCTCTCTTTTCTGTCCCTTGTTGTTCAAGGGTCCATCTTCCTATTAGGTGTCGATCAGCTTGAAAAGCTCTTGAACGCCCGTTCATCAAGAAAACCAGTAAAAGGGGCTGCAAAATCAACATGACGGATTATACGTTTCCTGTGATTATTGGTGTCATCTTTGGGATGGCGGCCAGACTTTATATGTTAAGAACAGATTACCGGCAATACCCCACGTATATTCATGGACAAGTGATTCATATTGCGCTTGGTTTTATCGCTTCAGGACTTGGTGCGATCATTATGCCTGCACTCATTCAGGAGGAATTTACGGCGATTACCTTTCTCACGCTGGCGGCCACGCAATTCCGAGATGTCCGCAATATGGAAAGAAATACGTTAACTCAAATGGATTCATATGAGCTAGTCTCAAGAGGCAGTACATATATAGAAGGCATTGCCATTGCCTTTGAAAGCCGGAATTATATTGCGATTCTCACGGCACTGATTACGACCACAGCCTGTATTTTCTTCTCGCTCGTTATTGGGACAGTGGTCGGTATTCTTTGTTTTTTCTTGGCAAAGCTATTAATGTCTGGCAGCCAATTAAAGGATATTGTCAATATACAAAAAGGAGAGCTTCGCTTTGATGGGGCAGGGCTTTATGTGAATGATATTTACATCATGAATATCGGACTGCCCGAAAAGCAAAAGCTCATTTTAGAGCATGGGATGGGCTTTATTTTGACGCCGAAAAATTTCAACTCAGCCACAACGATTGCCAATCTTGGGCAGCGGCAAGCCATTTTATTTGATTTATCCAACGTACTTGGTGTGTATCGCGACTCTGGTGAACCATCGCTCTGTCCGCTCGCAAAACGTGATCTAAATAACGGCACACTTGGCGTGTTCATTTTACCGCAATGGTATCGTGAAGATTTGGCTGTCCGTGTATTGGAAGAAGTGCCTATTTTAGAAAATGCCATCAGAATGCCGACAGAGTTCATAAAAAAGAAAGTGAGGTAATAGAGCATGGCGAACACCATTGAACAATTTATACTCGCTGTGGCTACAACAAATAAAGAGCGGGTCATGGGCGGAACAGCCGTTTTTTTCTGTGAAAATAAAGAAGAACTCGACATGTACGCCATGAATTTAGAGGCCATTTTAGATGGAATTGCACACGGAATTGGAGAAGATCTTTACTTGATTGTCAAACATTTTTAAGTTATTCATTGTGGTCTGATTAAAAATTGATATAATATATAAGTTGAACCCTTCATGTTTGAAGGGTTTATTTCATAAAACTGAATGAAAATTTTAAATCCCGGTTGAAACATGATGATGAACATATTGAATCGCGGCTGGATTGAAAGGAAGGGTACTATGGGTAAACCTGTCGTAGCCATTGTTGGAAGGCCCAACGTTGGAAAATCTACAATTTTTAATCGAATCGCAGGCGAAAGAATATCGATTGTAGAAGACACACCTGGTGTAACAAGAGATCGAATCTATAGCTCTGCTGAATGGTTAAATTATGACTTTAACTTAATAGATACTGGTGGAATTGATATTGGAGATGAGCCATTTTTAGCGCAAATTCGCCATCAGGCAGAAATCGCAATGGATGAAGCGGATGTCATTATCTTTATGGTGAATGGCCGAGATGGTGTCACATCTGCGGACGAAGAAGTCGCAAAAATTTTATATCGCACGAAAAAGCCAGTTGTACTTGCTGTCAATAAACTGGACAACCCTGAAATGAGAAGTGACGTGTATGACTTTTATGCACTAGGGTTTGGCGAACCGTATCCGATTTCTGGAACGCACGGATTAGGTCTAGGTGATTTACTTGATGCTGTCGCAGAACACTTCAAAAATTTACCGGATACACAGTATGCTGAAGAAGTTGTTCAGTTCTGCTTAATCGGCCGCCCGAATGTAGGGAAATCTTCTTTAGTGAATGCAATGCTTGGAGAAGACCGGGTCATTGTGAGCAACATCGCTGGTACAACAAGAGATGCTGTGGATACGATGTTTACGTACAATCAGCGTGACTTTGTCATTGTCGATACAGCAGGTATGAGGAAAAAAGGAAAAGTATATGAAACAACAGAGAAATACAGTGTGCTTCGTGCATTAAAAGCCATTGATCGTTCTGATGTTGTCGCTGTTGTTCTAGACGGTGAAGAAGGCATTATTGAGCAGGATAAACGTATTGCAGGCTATGCACACGAAGCTGGTAAAGCTGTTGTGATCGTTGTGAACAAATGGGACGCTGTTGAAAAAGATGAGCGTACAATGAAGGAATTTGAGCAAAACATTCGCGAGCATTTTCAATTCCTGGATTATGCACCTGTCTTGTTTATGTCTGCTCTCACGAAAAAGAGAATTCATACGTTAATGCCATCCATTATTACAGCTAGTGAAAATCATGCGATGCGCGTTCAAACGAATATTTTGAACGATATCATTATGGATGCAGTGGCAATGAATCCAACACCGACTCATAATGGACAGCGTCTGAAAATTTACTATGCGACACAGGTGGCTATTAAGCCTCCGTCCTTTGTGGTGTTTGTAAATGATCCAGAGCTTATGCACTTTTCTTATGAACGTTTCCTAGAAAACCGCATTCGAGATGCATTTGGTTTTGAAGGAACACCGATTAAAATATTTGCGAGAGCGAGAAAATAAAAAGGGTGAGCAGAATGAAGAAAATTTCAGTACTTGGAGCAGGAAGCTGGGGGACAGCTCTTGCTCTTGTATTAGCTGATAATCATCATGATGTACACATGTGGGGACATAGACAAGAGCTCATTGACCAAATCAATGAGAAACATGAAAATCATGATTACTTGCCAAATGTCGCACTGCCAGCGTCTATCAAGGCGACGACAGACATGAAGCAGGCGTTAGAGGGGACAGACGCTATCATTGTCGCTGTGCCAACAAAGGCCATTCGTGAAGTATTAAAGCAGGCAAATGAGCTGATCATATCGAAAGTGCCGTTTGTTCATGTAAGTAAAGGGATTGAACCAGATACACTTCTGAGAATATCTCAAATGATTGAACAAGAAGTCCCAGATGAGAAAAGAGAAGCTGTTGTTGTCTTATCAGGGCCGAGCCATGCCGAAGAAGTAGGCTTGCGTCATCCGACAACTGTCACTGTCTCATCAGAAAATATTGAAGCGGCTCAATTTGTTCAAGATTTGTTCATGAACAACAACTTTAGAGTATACACAAACCCTGATGTGATTGGTGTAGAAATTGGCGGAGCACTGAAAAATATCATTGCTCTTGCGGCAGGGATCACAGACGGACTTGGATATGGTGACAATGCGAAAGCGGCGCTCATCACTAGAGGACTCGCTGAAATCGCACGTCTCGGTACAAAAATGGGAGGAAATCCTCTGACATTTGCCGGATTAACAGGCGTGGGAGATTTGATCGTGACATGTACAAGTGTTCATTCGCGTAACTGGCGCTGCGGAAATCTACTTGGTAAAGGGTATAAGCTTGAAGAAGTGCTTGAAAAAATGGGGATGGTTGTTGAAGGCGTACGTACAACAAAAGGCGCTTATCAGCTCTCCAAAGAATACAAGGTCAGCATGCCGATTACAGAGGCGCTTTACCACGTCTTATTTGAAGGGAAAAAGGTCGACGATGCTGTAGAATCATTGATGGCACGTGTGAAAACACATGAAATGGAAGACCTTGTGAACATGTTTGAAAACCAAACAAAATAAATGGAAGACTGAACTTAGGCATGTAGAGGATGCAAGAAGGGGAAGACTTGCATAACATAGCAATGAAGTTTGAATAGAGCTTTGCCTCTACAGAATGAGGAAAAATAGTCGATTTAATGACTGAAGCAGAGTCCCCCTCTTTGCTTCAGTTTTTTTATGCGCTTTTTTCTGAATGATTGGAAAAATGATTGATATTTACCTTATTTTTGGTTTAGAATGAAATATAAACGCTTACAATTTGTTCGTTTTGAAGGGGGACAGGCACGATGAGTTTTGCTTTAATCAAGATGTGGTTTGCGCTTGGTTCAATGGGGCTCATGTTTTTAGCCGTAGTAACCATTTATTTCAGTCGATTTAAGCTGAAAAGCCGGTTTCTTAAAATAACAGCCTCGACCGTCGCATACAGCTTGATGCTTATATCAGGTATCATTGTGTTTTTAGTTGTATTTAGCGGGCCGGTCAATGAATAAAGAAAAAGGAAGAATGTGATGATCAAAGCAAAAGTCAGTGTCACGTTGTTAGCACTTATTTTACTAACAGGATGTCTGTATCC
Source organism: Bacillus sp. GBSW19 (assembly GCF_002998655.1). Classification (NCBI taxonomy): domain Bacteria; kingdom Bacillati; phylum Bacillota; class Bacilli; order Caryophanales; family Bacillaceae; genus Bacillus; species Bacillus sp. GBSW19. The sequence goes on along the minus strand of NZ_PVRF01000001.1, from coordinate 1,162,527 downwards.
AGAAAATCGCAAAACTGAAAACCGTGTGCCATATGAAGAACAGCTGCAAAGCGTTCAGACAGCGATTGAGGAATTTCAAAAAGCAACAAATGGCCTTTTGCCGATTGAAACGAAAGAAGCAGACACGCCGGTTTATCAGAAGTACGTCATCGACTTTAAGCGCTTGTCACCAAGATATTTACACGATGTACCGTCTACATCTTTTGAAGGCGGGGGCGAATATATGTATGTCCTCACAGACGTCGAAAAAAAACCAACGGTGAAACTGCTTGATGTCAAAATGACGCAAACCATCAGTGAATTACGGCTTAGAATCAAAATATATCAAGATGAACATACATATCCGCCATATGGCAAAGTAGTATCAAGCAATTTATATACGTTAAATGAAAAAAAGCTAGGCTTAAAATCGCCGCCTACGGTCATGAGTCCGGTGACGGGGAATTCCCTCCCGTTACTGATTTCATCAAATGGCGAAATCTATGTGGACTACCGAAGTGATTTTGCTCATATTTTGAAGAATACGAAACAAAAGCTCAAACCAGGTGAAAACATTCAAGATGTCTATTGGCAGGAAACCCCGTTTGTACCCGCGTTTTCTGTCCCATATACCATCAACAAAAAAGGTGAGCCTGACTTTTTAGAAAAAAAGACGTCATAAACAAGAATGAACCTTTTTCCTCTGCATATAAATGAGGAGAAAGGTTTTTTTATGGCTAAACATACTCTCAAAACAAAAAAGGTGTCATATTCAAATAGGACAACGTCATACACATATATTGTCCAGACACCTTTCAAGCACAGTTTGATTGAAGAATAGAGTATTTTATTTGAAAACGAGGATAGCAAGTCCGGGAGGGGATCACTTGGAAAAAGTCGATATTTTCAAGGATATCGCTGAACGAACAGGAGGCGATATATATTTAGGAGTCGTTGGCGCTGTTCGTACAGGGAAATCTACGTTTATTAAAAAGTTTATGGAGCTCGTGGTGCTCCCGAATATCAATAATGAGGCAGATCGTGCAAGAGCACAGGATGAATTGCCGCAAAGTGCAGCAGGAAAAACCATTATGACCACTGAGCCAAAATTTGTACCGAATCAAGCGGCATCGATCCATGTGAGTGACGGTCTTGATGTCAACATCAGGCTTGTTGATTGTGTCGGATACACAGTCCCTGGTGCGCGCGGGTATGAAGATGAAAATGGTCCAAGAATGATCAACACGCCGTGGTATGAAGAGCCAATCCCGTTCCATGAAGCAGCGGAAATTGGCACACGCAAGGTCATTCAAGAGCATTCAACCATCGGTGTTGTGATTACAACAGATGGTTCCATTGGAGAAATCCCAAGACATGATTATATTGAATCTGAAGAACGTGTGATTGATGAGCTCAAAGAGGTTGGAAAGCCGTTTATTATGGTGATCAACTCTGTGAGGCCATATCACCCTGAAACTGAAGCGCTGCGGCAGGAACTCAGCCAAAAATATGATATTCCAGTACTCGCCATGAGTGTAGAAAGTATGAGAGAGCAAGACGTCCTTAGTGTGCTTCGTGAAGCATTATATGAATTCCCAGTCCTAGAGGTGAATGTGAACTTGCCAAGCTGGGTCATGGTGCTGAAAGAAGATCATTGGCTGAGAGAAAGTTATCAGGATTCAGTGAAGGAAACCGTAAAGGATATTAAAAGATTAAGAGATGTTGACCGTGTCGTTGGTCAATTCAGCGAATTTGACTTTATTGAAAGAGCGGGCTTAGCAGGGATTGAAATGGGTCAGGGGATTGCGGAGATTGACCTGTACGCCCCAGATGATCTATATGATCATATTCTAAAAGAAGTGGTTGGTGTGGAAATTAGAGGGAAAGACCATCTTCTAGAGCTCATGCAAGATTTTGCGCATGCGAAGACAGAATATGATCAAGTATCAGACGCATTAAAAATGGTGAAGCAGACGGGATACGGGATTGCGGCCCCGGCCTTGTCAGATATGAGTTTAGATGAGCCAGAAATCATTAGGCAAGGCTCGAGATTCGGCGTGAGATTAAAGGCGGTTGCGCCATCTATTCATATGATTAAGGTAGATGTAGAGAGTGAATTTGCACCGATTATTGGAACAGAGAAACAAAGTGAAGAGCTCGTCCGCTACTTAATGCAAGACTTTGAAGATGATCCGCTTTCGATTTGGAATTCTGATATATTTGGGCGCTCACTCAGCTCCCTTGTCAGAGAAGGTATTCAAGCAAAGCTGTCGCTGATGCCAGAAAATGCAAGGTATAAGCTGAAAGAAACGCTTGAAAGAATCATCAACGAAGGATCAGGCGGTTTGATCGCCATTATCCTATAGCATGTGAGACCTCTCATTGACAGGGGTCTTTTTTTGCGTATTGAATGAGTCATAAAAAGACAAATGTATAAAGATTAGTCAGATTCAGGCTGAAATTAGGAATATTCGTTCGCAAAAGTGCCCTTAATCCTTGACGAATAAGGATTCTTCCCTTTAAAATGCTTGATATGGTATTTCATATGTGTTAATCTACTTACAGAAAATCTTCACTTTGTTGGACAAACATTCCTTCAAAGAGTTGTTTTCTAATGAATAGCCATGTATAACGCTTTCTAGACGCTCTTTTTTTCGAAAAAAGTGTATAGAAAGAAGATGAATTGTGAAGAAATGATAACAATCTACTGAATGCATATTTTTGGGAGGAGGTGAAAGGCATGAACAAGACAGAACTTATTAACGCGGTTGCTGAAGCAAGCGAGTTATCTAAAAAAGACGCGACAAAAGCAGTTGATTCTGTTTTTGATACAATTTTAGATGCACTTAAAAATGGTGACAAAATCCAACTTATCGGTTTTGGTAACTTTGAAGTACGTGAGCGTTCAGCTCGTAAAGGACGTAACCCACAAACTGGTGCAGAGATCGAAATCCCTGCAAGCAAAGTACCTGCTTTCAAACCAGGTAAAGCACTTAAAGACGCGGTGGCAGGTAAATAATCGTTATGTGTAATGATCCTATTGCAGGAGTTATACATATACAGTTTCACACTGGTCTAGAAAAGCCCCTTTCATAAGGGGCTTTTCCTTTTGAATCAAAAGGTTCGTTTAGAACGCTCTCCTTTGCTTTTAGGATCTGAAGTGTGCTAGAATCTGATTGAAATGTAATCGCCTTTGGAGGATATAATACATGAGTGAAATAAATAAAGAACTAATTGAACACGCAGTACGCGATATATTAAAAGCCATCGGAGAAGATCCAGATCGTGAAGGACTTCTTGATACCCCAAAACGAGTAGCAAAAATGTATGAAGAAGTGTTCTCGGGATTAAATGAAGATCCAAAAGAACATTTTAAAACCATTTTTGGTGAAGACCACGAAGAACTCGTTCTTGTAAAAGATATTGCTTTCCATTCAATGTGTGAACACCACCTTGTACCTTTTTACGGAAAAGCCCATGTCGCTTATATTCCGCGCGGCGGAAAAGTAACGGGACTTAGCAAACTTGCAAGAGCTGTAGAGGCTGTTGCCAAACGCCCGCAGCTTCAGGAACGCATTACATCAACCATTGCAGATAGTATGGTGGAAACACTCAATCCGCATGGCGTGATGATTGTCGTTGAAGCAGAACATATGTGTATGACGATGCGCGGAGTGAAAAAGCCAGGTGCTAAAACCGTGACATCAGCAGTACGCGGTACATTTGCAAATGATACGGCGGCAAGAGCAGAAGTGCTTTCCTTTATTAAAAACGACTAATTCAATAGATGGAAGGTGAACAGATTGAGTGAAAATAAAGCATCTGATTTTGTAGTGATTAAAGCCATTGATAATGGTGTAAATGTCATCGGCTTAACTAGAGGCTCTGATACAAGATTTCACCATTCCGAAAAGCTCGATAAAGGTGAAGTCATCATTGCACAATTTACTGAGCATACGTCAGCGATCAAAGTAAGAGGCGATGCTGTCATTCAAACAAGCTTCGGTGAAATTCAAAGCGAAGCAAAGAAATAAGCACTTGAATGCACTTGATAGCATAAAAGTGAGAGCTGATATGGTATAATAAATCTCTATACAATGTGCAGGGCTACATATGAAACTGTAATTTTTGGGACAAGGGTGATATCTTTGCAAGACATCTACGGAATTTTATCTAATCTAAATATAAAATTAAATAAAAAGCTTTCTCATCCTTATTTGGCGAAGCATTTACGTGCGCCACTCATCGATGAAGATAAGCTCCTTCTTTTTCATGCAATGTTTGATGAAGCTCAAATTGATGCAGAGAAAAAAGAAAATTATATTTTAACGGCGATGCTTGTACAAATTGCCCTTGATACCCATGACGAAGTCACAACTGCTGCAGCCATCAAACAAGACGAATTCAAAAATCGTCAGCTGACCATCCTAGCAGGAGACTATTTCAGCGGTCTCTATTATTCTCTTCTCTCTGACATGAAAGACATCTACATGATTCGCACGCTCGCAACGGCGATCAAAGAGATCAATGAACATAAAATTAGACTGTATGATCGATCCATTCAAGATGCAGCGCACTTTTACAAAAGTGTAGCAACTGTTGAGTCTGCGTTATTCCAAAGGGTTTCTGAGCATTTTCAATTAACGCATTGGAATGAGATTGCAAGTCGTTTCCTTGTTTATAAGCGTTTCATGAAACAAGCAGAAGATGACAAACATTTAAAACTTTTTTTGAACGATAGCTATACGGACGCCTATACATGTTTTGACAACTTTAAGAAGGAAGGCTATGAAAAGGCCAAACGATCGATCAAGGAGCATCTTGTTTCATCTCCGGTCGTTCAAAAAGAGCTATTAAATCGCTTGGATCATATGAAAAATGAGCCTGCGTACCATCAGAAAGTGGAAGAAGGGTAAGTCATGCAGCAATCAAAAGAACAGCGAGTACACGGTGTATTTGAAAAAATTTATAAAAATTATGATCAAATGAACTCTGTCATCAGCTTTAAGCAGCATAAAAAGTGGCGCGATAAAACAATGAAACTCATGAATGTTCAAAAAGGAGCCAAAGCATTAGACGTATGCTGCGGAACAGCCGATTGGACCATTGCGCTTGCTGATGCTGTAGGCGAAAAAGGCGAAGTCAAAGGCCTTGATTTTAGTAAAAATATGCTGAGTGTTGGAGAAACGAAGGTGAAAACTGGGGGCTATAATCAAATTGAACTGCTTCACGGCAATGCGATGGAGCTTCCTTTTGAGGATAACACATTTGATTATGTCACGATCGGTTTTGGCCTACGAAACGTCCCTGATTACTTAACGGTGCTAAAGGAAATGACAAGAGTCGTGAAGCCTGGTGGAATGGTTGTCTGTCTTGAGACATCACAGCCTGAAATGATTGGGTTTAAACAAGGTTACTATGTCTATTTCAAATACATCATGCCGCTCTTTGGTAAACTGTTTGCCAAAAGCTATCAGGAGTATTCATGGCTTCAAGAATCAGCCAAAGCGTTCCCTGGCATGAAAGAACTGGCGGCTCTTTTCGAAGAGGCGGGTCTGTCTGATGTCTCGTATCATCCATTTACAGGCGGTGTAGCAGCAACACATATCGGAAAGAAGCTTTGAATAAACGATATTTGGGTGAAAATAATGAAACTAAAAGCAATGATCTCTTTTTTAAATCATGATATCGATATTATTGAAAAAGAGCTTGAACAAACAGTTCGCTCTGATTATGCATTATTAAGTGAAGCTGGTCTTCATTTGCTGCAAGCGGGCGGAAAACGAATCCGCCCCGTTTTTGTTCTCCTTTCAGGCATGTTTGGCGACTATGACATTAATAAAATTAAATATGTTGCCGTTGCTCTTGAGCTGATTCATATGGCATCGCTCGTTCATGATGATGTCATTGATGATGCTGAGCTGAGAAGAGGCAAGCCAACGATTAAGGCAAAATGGGACAATCGAATTGCCATGTACACAGGAGATTATATGTTTGCAAGATCGCTTGAGTATATGACAAAGATCAATCACCCAATGGCGCATGAAATTTTGTCAAAGATGGTCGTCGAGCTCTGTCTTGGTGAAATCGAGCAAGTGAAAGACAAATACAATATGGATCAAAACCTGCGTACATACTTAAGAAGAATCAAACGAAAAACAGCCTTGCTCATTGCAGGCAGCTGCCAGTTAGGTGCGATAGCAGCAGGTACAGATGAGAAAACACATAAAGCCCTTTACTGGTTTGGCTATTATGTCGGTATGTCCTATCAGATCATTGATGATGTGCTTGATTTCACATCAACTGAAGAAGAGCTTGGTAAGCCTGTTGGGGGAGACCTTTTACAAGGAAATGTCACACTCCCGGTCTTATATGCACTGAAGAACCAGGCACTCGAAGGCCAATTAAAGCTGATTAATAGTGAAACAACGGAAATGCAGCTGAAGCCTGTGATTGAACATCTCAAACAAACAGATGCGATCGACCGCTCGATTCGAGTGAGTGAAATGTATTTGAAGAAGGCATTTGAACAGCTGGACAAACTTCCTCGAGGACGAGCAAAAACGTCACTCGCCTCCATTGCCAAATATATTGGAAAACGAAAATTCTAATCAACATGTTGTTGATTGGTTTTTTTGTGAAATTTTTTGTCAAAAATTGATTATTATAAAAAAAAATGATACGATCACTTTGTAACAATGTAAGCCTATACATACATAACGACGGGGTGGAGAACGTATATGGACAAAACATTTCTTATGGTCAAACCTGATGGTGTGGAAAGACAATTAATCGGTGAAATTGTGTCAAGATTCGAAAAAAAGGGGCTTCAGCTTGTTGGTGCAAAACTAATGAGTATTCCAAAAGAAGTAGCAGAAACACATTACGGAGAGCATAAAGAAAAACCATTTTTCGGGGAATTGGTTGACTTTATTACGTCAGGACCAGTATTTGCAATGGTATGGCAAGGTGAACAGGTAGTAGATGTAACAAGACAGATTATCGGCAAAACAAACCCGAAGGAAGCACTTCCAGGCACAATAAGAGGAGACTATGGATTGACGGTTGGAAAAAACATTATCCATGGCTCAGACTCACCAGAAAGTGCTGAAAGAGAAATCAACTTATTCTTCAAACAAGAAGAACTCACAAGCTGGGATCAAACCATCTCAAGCTGGATTTATTAAGGTTCAAGCCAAGGTGTTCATCAAATGAGCACCTTGGCTTTTTTTATATGAATATTTCTACACGAAATTTCGCATGAGAAGATACAAATTTTCGATAAAAACAGCTATACTAGGACAAAGATAGATGAGACAGGAGAGGACTTTGATGGATCAATATCAAGTATTTGTCGGAAAATGGAAAAAACTAACCGGGGTGGATCTGAATTTATATAAAGAAGCACAAATGAAACGAAGATTAACGTCACTTTATGATAAAAAAGGATATAGAGATTTTGAAGCATTCGCGGTTGCCCTTGAAAAGGATAGAGCACTATTAGATGAGACGATGGATCGAATGACGATCAATGTGTCAGAATTTTACCGAAACTATCAGCGCTGGGAAGTGCTTGACCAAAAAATTCTTCCGCTGCTTTCGAAAAACAGCGGCACCCTAAAAATATGGAGTGCAGCATGTTCGACAGGAGAGGAGCCGTATACACTCTCAATGCTTCTATCAAGCCATCCGCTCGTGAAGGACTTCCAAATTATTGCAACTGATATTGATGATAAAGTTCTGCAATCAGCTCAAAAAGGAAGATATCATGAACGATCATTGCAAGAGGTACCAGATCAAATCAAGCAAAAATATTTCACAAAAGAAGATTCTTCATTTTACACTGTGAAGGATGATGTGCGAAAGCACATTCAATTTAAGAAGCACAACCTTTTAGCAGATCCTTATGAAAAACAGCTTGATCTTATCGTGTGCCGAAATGTCCTCATTTACTTTACAGAAGAGGCAAAAGAAGAGATTTACTTGAAAATGAGCAGCAGTTTAAAACCAAATGGCGTATTATTTGTGGGTTCTACTGAACAAATTTTTCACCCAGAAAAGTTTGGACTGACATCTGCTGATACTTTCTTTTATCAAAAGAAGGGGTTGTAGCTGACTTTTTAGTAGTAAGTGTGTTATCATAGTTTTACTTAAAAGCGTTAATGCGATGAAGGGAGATCAAGTCATGAGATACTTAACAGCAGGTGAATCACATGGTCCACAATTGACCACAATTATTGAAGGCGTTCCAGCGGGACTTTACATAGAGCAGGATGACATCAATTATGAATTGGCTAGAAGACAAAAAGGTCACGGCCGCGGGCGAAGAATGCAGATTGAAAAAGACCAAGCGAAAGTGTTAAGTGGTGTTCGCCACGGGAAAACATTAGGTTCTCCTATTGCACTTGTCGTTGAAAACAACGACTGGAAGCATTGGACAAAGGTGATGGGGGCAGAGCCGATCACAGAAGAAGAAGAGAGTGAAATGAAGCGTCAAATTTCACGCCCTAGACCAGGACATGCGGATTTAAATGGTGCGATTAAATATGGACATCGTGATATGCGAAACGTATTAGAGCGTTCATCAGCCCGCGAGACAACCGTTCGCGTAGCAGCAGGCGCAGTCGCCAAACAAATCTTGGCTCATCTAGGAATCAAGGTAGCTGGCCACGTTCTTGAAATTGGCGGAGTGAAAGCAGCTCATACGACATATAAATCGATTGAAGATTTGCAAAAGGTAACGGAAGAGTCGCCTGTTCGCTGCTACGACAGTGAAGCAGGTCAAAAAATGATGGATGCCATTGATGAAGCGAAGAAAAACGGTGATTCAATTGGCGGAATTGTTGAAGTTATCGTTGAAGGAATGCCGGTTGGAGTCGGAAGCTATGTTCACTATGACCGCAAATTAGACAGCAAGCTTGCAGGTGCTGTTCTGAGTATCAACGCTTTTAAAGGGGTTGAATTCGGTATCGGCTTCGAGGCGGCTTCTAAAAATGGCAGTGAGGTCCATGATGAAATCATCTGGGATGAAGAAAAAGGCTATACGAGAAAAACAAATCGCTTAGGCGGTCTTGAAGGCGGAATGTCAACTGGTATGCCAATTGTCGTAAGAGGGGTCATGAAACCAATCCCAACGCTTTATAAACCGCTTCAAAGCGTTGACATTGAAACAAAAGAACCTTTCTCCGCAAGTATTGAACGTTCTGACAGCTGTGCTGTTCCTGCCGCAAGTGTTGTCGCAGAAGCAGTCGTGGCTTGGGAAATTGCCAATGCTGTTGTTGAGCAGTTTGGTCTTGATCAAATCGACCGCATTAAAGAAAATGTTGAAAAAATGCGCCAGCTTCAGAGGGAATTTTAATGAAAACACTGGAAGTTAAGACGTCTTCAGCCACTTATCCTGTATACATCGGTGATGGGATTAAACGCAATATCGTCGACTTGATGACTTCCACGGGGCATTCCTATACGAAGCTCCTAATCGTTACAGATACAGCTGTTGATGCCATTTACGGTGATGAAATGGTTCGATTACTTAAGCAGAAGTGGTCTGTGCATAAAGTGGTTGTGCCAAGCGGAGAGCAGTCGAAATCTTTTGCTGAGTTTGAGCATATTCATACGAAGGCCATTCAGTTTCAGCTGGATCGCTCCTCGTGCATCATTGCGCTGGGAGGAGGCGTAATTGGGGATTTGGCTGGCTTTGTTGCTGCTAGTTATATGAGAGGCATTGATTTTATTCAAGTGCCGACGACGCTGCTGGCACATGACAGTGCAGTTGGCGGGAAAACAGGGATTAACCACCCGCTCGGTAAAAATTTAATCGGTGCATTTCATCAGCCGAAAGCTGTGATCTATGATACGAGTATGCTTGAGACACTATCTCAAATTGAAATGAGGTCAGGCTTTGCTGAGGTCATCAAACATGCCCTCATTTCAAGTGAAGACTTTTTATCAGAACTGATGTCCATTCGTTCTTTGGCGGAATGTTCAAAGAGCGAGCTGGCACATATGCTGTATCAAGGGATTCAAGTCAAAGCGTCGATTGTTCAAAAAGACGAAAGAGAACAAGGCGTGCGTGCATTTTTGAATTTAGGTCATACACTTGGGCACGCCATTGAAGCAGAGTATGGATACGGCGTTATCACGCACGGAGATGCTATTGCAATCGGCATGCAGTTTGCGCTATATGTGAGCGAAAAGAAGCTGGGACTCAGCCTCAATCGGATGGAACTAAAAAATTGGATGAAAGAACTCGGATTCCCGGTACAAGTCACTCAAAACATTTCCACGAAAACATTTGTTGACCGAATGATTGGTGATAAAAAGGCAAGAGGCGGAACCGTTCAATTTGTTTTATTAAAACAGGTTGGAGACGCTGTCTTGCAGTCTTTCACAAAAGATGAGCTGCATCACTGGCTCGAAGAATGGAAACGGGAGGAGGGATGTCTATGATGTTTCGCGGGATACGTGGGGCTACAACTGTGACAGAAGATACAGAAACAGAAGTGTTAAACAAAACGAAACAGCTGCTAGAAGCGATTATTTCAAGAAATCAAGTAGATCCAGAACGTGTCGTGCAGATCTTAATTTCAGCTACACAAGATATTCACTCCGTTTTTCCGGCAAAAGCCCTTCGTCAGTTTGAAGGATGGACGTATGTGCCTGTTACTTGTATGCAGGAGCTGGACATTCAAGGCGGTCTAAAGCATTGCATTCGCGTTTTAATGACGGTCCAAACAGACACAAAGCAGGAAGATGTGCAGCATGTGTACTTGGAAGAAGCTGTGACGCTTCGCCCTGATTTACAGTTGACAAAAAACAAGGAATTATAATACGATATGAACAGCCGAAGTTTACACACAGGTGTAAACGGCATTGCAAGCTTAGAGAAGATGAGAATGAGACTAGGGTAGTTGAGATGAGTAGAGTTGAGCAGAGATACGATACGTCTATTTCATCATACTGCCTAAAAGAGCAACCCTCTTTTAGGCTTATTTCGTATACTCATACAAACCCTCTATATGTCCCCTCATTCTCCTTAATCCCATTTAAGGAGTGTGCTTATGAATTCCCAATCAAACCTGACCCAATTTTTAAGGGACAGCGAGTCCCACAAAACAATCCCGATTGTTGAAACCATTACAGTTGATACGCTCTCACCGATTCAAATTGTCGAAAAACTCAAGCAAGATATTGTGTATCTGCTAGAAAGCAGAGACGAGTCTTCTAGCTGGTCGAGATATTCCTTCATCGGATTACATCCTTTTTTAACCTTACACGATGACCAAAACCAATATATTGCACGTGACGCTGCAGGGCAGGAAGTCATGAAAAAGCAAGAACTGAAAGACTTACTAGACTGGATGAAAGAGCAATACCAAATCAAGACACCAGATGTTGACATCCCATTTACAGGCGGGGCAGTTGGGTACTTAAGTTACGATCTTATTCCAAGTATTGAACCTTCTGTCAGGCCACACCTAAGCGCATCAACGACAGACAATTGTACTCTATTTGTCTGCCAAACGATGATTGCCTTTGATCATGAAACGAATCATGTTCATTTTATCCAATACACCCAGCTGACCGGAAATGAAACAGAAGACGAAAAAATACAAGCTTATAAAGAAAATCAAAAGCGGCTTGAACAGATGATTCACAAGCTCCATACAAAGATTGATATGAAAGAACTGATTTTATCAGGGAATATGAACGAATCACCGTCCTTTGAACATGTGACGTCAACCTATGAAAAAGCGCAATTTTTAAAGGACGTAGAAAAAATCAAAGAATACATTCGAGCAGGTGATATTTTTCAAGGCGTCCTCTCACAACGCTTTGATATCCCAGTGTCAGTGAGTTCATTTGAATTATACCGCGTGCTTCGCATTGTGAATCCATCTCCATACATGTATTTTATGAAATTAAAAGACCGCGATTTAGTCGGAAGCTCGCCAGAACGATTAATCCATGCCAAAAATGGGCACTTAGAAATTCACCCCATTGCAGGCACAAGAAAACGAGGAAAAACAAAAGAAGAGGACGCTGCGCTTGCAAGAGAGCTGTTAGAGGATGAGAAAGAAAAAGCAGAACATTACATGTTAGTAGATCTAGCCAGAAATGATGTCGGCCGCGTAGCAGAATACGGCAGTGTGTCTGTACCGACCTTTACAAAAGTTGTGAACTTTTCACATGTCATGCACATCATCTCCATTGTGACAGGGAAGCTAAAGCAGGATACACACCCAGTCGATGCGCTCATGTCCGCTTTTCCTGCAGGCACATTAACAGGGGCACCGAAAATAAGAGCGATGCAATTATTAAATGAAATGGAGCCTGAGCCAAGGGAAACGTATGGCGGCTGTATTGCCTATATTGGGTTCGACGGCAATATCGACTCTTGTATTACCATTCGCACCATGAGCATCAAAGATCAGACCGCTTCCATACAAGCAGGCGCTGGCATTGTCGCAGATTCTGTTCCAGAAAATGAATGGGAAGAGACTTGTAACAAGGCAGGAGCGCTTCTGAAGGCCATTCAGCTTGCTGAACATATTTTCTCAGAAAAGGAGAGTGTGCAGGATGAATCAGCGACTTTCAGCTCTTGTTAACGGAGGCTTCCTATCAGAAAATGAAGCCCATAGGCTAATGCATGATATGATGAGCGGATCTTTAACAGATGCTGAAGTCGCTGCAAGTCTATCGATTTTAGCGCACAGAGGAGAAACCGCTGAAGAAATGACAGGCTTCGTGAGGGCCATGCGGCAAAAGGCAGCACCAGCGGAAAGATCGCTCGATGTCGTTGACACATGCGGTACAGGAGGCGATGGACTCTCTACATTTAATATATCAACTGCAGCTGCCATTGTGGCTTCCGCCGCTGGTGCTAAAATCGCAAAACACGGAAATCGTTCAGTCTCTTCTAAAAGCGGAAGTGCCGACGTGCTAGAGTGTCTTGGCATTCACATTCAATCCACTCCAGAAGAAACGAGAAGACAAATACAAGACAAAAACATGGGCTTTTTATTTGCACCACTGTACCATTCATCTATGAAACAAGTAGCAGCAGTCCGCAAGCAGCTTGGCTTCCGGACGGTATTTAATCTATTAGGACCGCTTTGCCACCCGATGCAAGCCAAAAAGCAAATCATCGGTGTGTATGCAAAGGAAAAGGCGAAATTAATGGCGGAAGCCCTTGCCCCATTAGAGCCAGAGCATGTCTTGTTTGTATGTGGGGAAGACGGGCTGGATGAATTAACGATTACAGCAAATTCATATGTGATTGAACTCAAAAAAGGTGCCATGACAGAATATACGCTAAACCCAGAAGACTTTGGACTGGAAAAAGGATACTTATCAGATATTCAGGTCCAATCACCGGAAGAGAGCGCAAAATTGATTCAGAATATATTGAATCATCAAACAGAAGGAGCGCCGCTTCATATTACAGCTCTGAATGCCGGAGCGGCTTTATATATCGCAGGCAAGTCTGAATGCCTCATGGCAGGAACATTAAAAGCATTAGAAACGATAAAAAACGGAGCAGCCAAAGAACAATTGGCTCGTTTAAGACAAAAAACGAAAGAGGAAGAGATCTATGCTTAATCAAATCATTGCACGCAAAAAAGAACATATCCAAACGTTGGAGTTACCTGATGATGGAAACTATGAAAGACGATCATTTAAAGAAGCACTGATGAATCCTCACCGTTCGATTGGGCTCATTGCTGAGGTGAAAAAGGCATCTCCTTCCAAAGGAATCATTCAGCCGAATTTTGATCCTCTGCAAACAGCAAAAGCATACGAAAAATCGAATGCTGATTGCTTATCAGTCTTAACAGATGAACCATTTTTTCAAGGGAAGAACGAGTATCTTTCCTTAATTAAAGAACACGTCGGACGTCCAATTTTAAGAAAAGACTTTATCATCGATTCCATACAGGTAGAAGAGTCAAGACGTATCGGTGCAGATGCCATTTTATTAATTGGAGAAGTGCTTGAACCGAAACAGCTGCATGAACTCTATGTTGAAGCGAAGGAAAAAGGACTAGATATTCTTGTCGAAGTTCATGCAGCAGATACACTGGAACAAATCTTAAACCTATTCACCCCTGAAATCATTGGCGTGAATAACCGAAATTTAAAAACATTTAAAACAACAGTTGAGCAAACAAAAGAGATTGCACCACTTGTTCCAAAGGATGTCTTACTAGTAAGTGAAAGCGGTATTCAGACATTTGATGATCTGACCTTTGTTAAAAAACATGGAGCGAGTGCTGTCCTTGTAGGTGAATCATTAATGAGAGAACCCTCACAAGAAAAAGCCGTCCAGACGTTGTTTGGTGAATGATCACGATGAAGCCTTTTTTAAAATATTGCGGAGCGGTCTCACTAGAAGATGTAGAATGCATTGCGCAATCTCAAGCAGATGCGATCGGGTTTATTTTTGCTCCAAGTAAAAGACAAGTCGATCCAGAACAAGTGAAACAATGGCTTACCGAGTCGCAGTGCGAGAAAGAGATTACTGGTGTATTTGTAAATGAAAAAATCCAAAAAGTGTGTGACATCACAAAGCATATTCCTTTAGATATCGTGCAGCTGCATGGAGATGAAACACGAGAGGATGCAAAAGAAATAAAACAACAAACAGGAGCGATTGTGTGGAAAGTCTTTCACCACGAGCCCGATGTAAAAGAAACACTCGATAAAATGACGGCATTTGCGCCGTTTGTCGATGGTTTCCTCATTGATGCGAAAGTAAAAGGAATGAGAGGTGGTTCTGGCACAGCTTTTACATGGGAAGCGGTACCTGTATACATTCAGCAGGCAAAACGACTGGAGAAAACATGCATCATTGCAGGCGGAATAACACCAGAAACGCTGCCAGAGCTGCTTGCCTATGGCCCAAAAGCGATCGATCTTTCAAGCGGCATAGAAGAAAACGGCAAGAAAAGCAGTGCTAAGATCAAAGCGCTCGAAGAAAGGATGTTAAACGATGTACGCATATCCAAATGAGATTGGCAGATATGGAGAATTCGGAGGGAAATTTGTTCCTGAGACGCTCATGCAGCCACTCAAAGAAATCGAACAAGCATTTAAAGAATTAAAAGAAGACCCTGCTTTTGAGCAAGAATATCTTTCCCTTTTGCAAAACTATTCAGGCAGACCGACTGCGCTGACATATGCTGATCAATTATCAGCATACCTCGGCGGCGCAAAAATCTATTTAAAAAGAGAAGATTTAAACCATACAGGCGCTCATAAAATTAACAATGCACTTGGGCAGGCTCTGCTTGCGAAAAAAATGGGGAAATCAAACATCATCGCGGAAACAGGCGCAGGACAGCACGGAGTAGCAGCTGCAACGGTGGCCGCAAAGTTTGGATTATCCTGCACGGTATTTATGGGGAAAGAGGATGTGGAAAGACAATCACTCAATGTATTCCGAATGAAGCTCCTTGGCGCTGAGGTCATACCTGTCACAAGCGGGAACGGCACATTAAAAGATGCAACCAACGAAGCGATTCGTTACTGGGTCCAGCACTGCAGTGATCATTTCTATATGATCGGCTCAGTTGTAGGACCTCACCCGTATCCCCAAATCGTCAGTGAGTTCCAGCGGATGATTGGTGATGAAGCAAAAGAGCAGATAATTAAAAAAGAAGGCAGGCTCCCACATAAAGTCATTGCTTGTGTCGGCGGCGGAAGTAATGCCATTGGAATGTACCGAGCGTTTTTAGATGGAGAGATTGATATTATTGGTGTAGAAGCCGCTGGAAAAGGAATCGATACGCCGCTTCATGCAGCAACCATTACGAAGGGGACAAAAGGGGTCATTCATGGATCTTTGACATATTTAATCCAAGACGAATTTGGCCAGATTATTGAGCCCTATTCCATTTCAGCTGGTTTAGATTATCCTGGGATCGGGCCAGAGCACGCATATTTACATGCGAGCGGCCGGGTTCAATATGTGAGTGCTACAGATCAAGAAGCACTGGATGCGCTAAAGCTGCTGACAGAAAAGGAAGGAATCCTGCCAGCGATTGAATCAGCACACGCTTTAGCCAAGGCGTTTGAGATGAGCAGGACGATGAATGAAGATGAAATCGTCCTTGTCTGCCTGTCAGGAAGAGGAGATAAGGATGTGCATACATTAATGAATGTGTTTGAAAGTGAGGGCAAAACCAAATGATCACATTTCAATTAGAGAAAGGCGAGAAATTATTCATCCCATTTATCACGGCAGGAGATCCGTCAGAAGAAGTCACGATTGATTTAGCTGTGTCCCTTCAAGCAGCCGGTGCACATGCGATTGAACTAGGTGTCCCTTATTCCGACCCGCTAGCGGACGGTCCTGTCATTCAAAGAGCCTCCAAAAGAGCTCTAAATCATGGCATGAATATCGTAAAAGCGATAGAATTAGCAGGGAAGATGAAAAAAAATGGTGTAAAAATTCCTGTAATTCTATTTACGTATTATAATCCTGTGTTACAATTAGACACAGAATACTTTTTCGCTTTACTGCGCAAAAATCATATTTCGGGACTCTTAACACCCGACTTGCCGTTTGAAGAGAGCAGTGAGCTGCAAAAGAACTGTCAAACTTATGACATTTCATATATTTCGCTCGTTGCACCAACCAGCAAGGAACGATTAGTAAACATTGTAGAGCAGGCAGAAGGTTTTGTGTATTGTGTTTCATCTCTTGGTGTAACAGGTGTCAGACAAACCTTTGACGAATCGATTACTGATTTTATTCAACAAGTGAAACAGCTGAGTCACATACCGGTTGCGGTCGGTTTTGGCATCTCAACAAGAGAGCAGGTAGACTCAATGAATAAACTGAGTGACGGTGTCGTTGTAGGCAGTGCACTTGTGAAAAAAATTGAAGAACTTCAAGATCAATTGTTAGCAAGTGATACACGTCAAGAAGCTTTAAGAGAATTTGAAACCTATGCAAAAACATTTAGTCCCCTCTATTCATTCAAATGAGGTGAAACTTTTGCAAATCAAAGATCAATTAAAACAACTAAAACCGTATCAACCTGGGAAACCAATTGAAGAGGTCAAAAAAGAATATCAATTAGACAAGATTGTGAAATTGGCTTCAAATGAAAACCCTTTTGGATGTTCCTTACATGCAAGAGAGGCGATACAAGCTGAGCTCGAACATTTAGCGATCTATCCAGATGGATACAGCGCAAGTTTAAGAACGGAGCTTGCTGAGTTTCTTCAAGTAAATGAAAAACAATTAATATTCGGGAATGGCTCAGATGAACTTGTGCAAATTATTGCTAGGGCATTCCTTGACCAACATACAAATACCGTCATCCCAGCTCCATCTTTTCCGCAATACCGTCACAATGCCGTCATTGAGCAGGCAGAGATTCGAGAGGTGCCGCTTTTAGACGGAGGAGCTCACGATCTGAAGGGCATGCTGGATGCGATTGATGAGAACACGAAGGTCGTCTGGGTATGCAACCCGAATAACCCGACGGGAAATCATTTGTCAGAATCTGAGCTTGTGGCGTTTTTAGACCAAGTACCAGCTCATGTGCTTGTTGTACTAGATGAAGCATATGTCGAATACGTTCGTGCGGAAGACTTTCCGAACAGCTTATCTTTATTACACTCCTATCAAAATGTCATCGTACTCCGAACGTTTTCAAAAGCGTATGGACTGGCTGCACTTCGAGTAGGCTATGGCATTGCGTCGGAAGAGTTGATTACTGCGATTGAACCAGCGAGAGAGCCGTTTAATACGAGTCGTATCGCTCAGGCAGCTGCACGTGCAGCGATAAAAGATCAGGATTTCATTCAATCTTGCAGACAGAAAAATGAAGCAGGTCTCAAGCAATATCAAGAATTTGCTGACCGTTTTGGACTTTTTATTTATCCGTCTCAAACAAACTTCGTGCTGATTGATTTTAAGAGAGATGCAGATGAATTATTCAATGCATTATTGAAAAAAGGCTACATTGTTCGTTCTGGTAAAGCACTTGGTTTTCCGACTTCTTTACGTATTACGGTCGGAACAATGGAGCAAAATGCAGAAATTCTAAGTACACTTGCCGATTTAATGCAAGGCATTCGTGCGTAGCATAACCATAAAGTCATATCCTAAGGCAGGATATGGCTTTCATTGTACCAACCTCATATACATATAAGCTGTTGAAATGGCTTTTTTAATTTTCGTGAAAAAACAGGTGATGAACATGAATGATGCAAACGAAACAATATTAATCGCTGGACTTGGCTTAATTGGAGGTTCCATCGCACTGTCGATTAAAAAAGAGTATCCCCATAAAAAAATTGTAGGATACGATGTGTCCAAAGAACAAATGGTTGCGGCAACAAAGTTGGGTATCATTGATTTAGCAGCTGATTCATTTGCGGCAGGTTTGGATGAATCTGCGACTATTATATTGGCAACACCAGTTCAGCAAACAGTCAAGATGCTTCGTGAGATTGCAAACTCTGGAATTGAGAGAGAGCTCACAATTACCGATGTTGGCAGCACAAAGCAAAAGGTCGTCCATTTTGCTGAAAAAACGCTTCCTAAGCACTACCAATTTATTGGTGGACATCCGATGGCAGGCTCTCATAAGTCAGGAGTCATTGCAGCGAAAGACTTTTTATTTGAAAATGCATTCTACATTTTAACGCCGGCAAAGGAAACAAATCGCCAGGCTGTTGATCGTTTGAAGGACTTGTTAAAGGGGACAAATGCTCATTTCATTGAGATGACTCCAGAAGAACATGATGGTGTAACAAGTGTGATTAGTCATTTCCCTCATATTGTTGCAGCCAGCCTTGTGCATCAAGCACATCATTTTGAAGAACAATTCCCACTTGTCAAACGGTTTGCTGCTGGAGGCTTTCGTGACATTACACGTATTGCTTCAAGCAATCCTGCAATGTGGCGAGATATCCTTCTGCACAACAAAAACAAGATTTTAGACCGGTTCCATGAATGGAAAAAAGAGATCGACCGCATTGAGACCTTTGTACAGCAAGAAGACGCTGAAGGCTTGTTCTCTTATTTTCAAGAGGCAAAGGAATATCGCGATGGACTTCCTCTTAGGAAAAAAGGTGCCATTCCTGCTTTTTATGACCTTTATGTGGATGTTCCAGATCACCCTGGGGTCATTTCGGAGATTACAGGGCATTTAGCAAATGAAAACATCAGTATTACGAATATCCGTATTATTGAAACGCGAGAAGACATTAATGGGATTTTGCGCATTAGTTTTCAAACAGATGACGACCGTAAGCGTGCAGAGATCTGTATAAAAAATAGAGCGAATTACGATACATTTTATGCTGACTGAGGTGACAAACATGAAAATTCATAAAAATGCTCCTATGAATGGAGTCATTCATATTCCAGGGGATAAATCCATTTCTCATAGATCAGTGATGTTTGGTGCAATTGCTGATGGGACTACAGTGGTGAAAAACTTTCTTCCTGGAGCCGATTGTTTAAGTACGATTGATTGCTTTAGAAAGATGGGCGTTGAAATTGAACAAAAAGGGACAGATGTTGTGATCCACGGTAAGGGACTGAAAGAGCTCAAGGAGCCGTCTGACGTCCTCGATGTTGGGAATTCTGGTACAACCATTCGATTAATGATGGGAATATTAGCTGGTTGTGAGTTTCACAGTACACTGATCGGTGATGAGAGTATTGCTAAAAGACCAATGCAACGAGTAACAGGTCCACTTAAACAACTGGGAGCGAAAATAGATGGCAGAGCAAACGGCGAGTATACGCCACTGTCTATTCGTGGCGGTCATTTAAAAGGTATCTCATATGAATCTCCGGTGGCAAGTGCCCAAATTAAGTCCGCTGTCCTTTTAGCGGGGCTTCAAGCAGAGGGAACAACAACATTAACTGAACCGCATAAATCAAGAGATCATACAGAAAGAATGCTCTCTATGTTTGGTGTAAAACTAGACGAAGATGAACAAAGTGTTTCCATTGAAGGCGGTCAAACATTAAAAGCAACAGATATATTTGTTCCTGGAGACATCTCTTCAGCTGCATTTTTCCTTGTTGCTGGATCTATTGTTCCTAACAGCCGGATTGTGTTAAAAAATGTCGGGCTAAACAAAACAAGAACGGGTATTATCGATGTACTGAAACAAATGGGTGCGAATCTTGAGATCAAAGAAGTAGATGCAAAAGACGGAGAACCGTATGGTGATTTAACGATTTCAACCTCTTCATTAAAAGGAATTGAAATTTCTGGTGACATGATTTCAAGACTCATCGACGAAATCCCGATTATAGCGCTTCTAGCGACACAAGCAGAAGGAACAACGATTATTAAAGATGCTGCTGAGTTAAAAGTAAAAGAGACCAATCGAATTGATACCGTCGTGTCAGAACTTAAAAAACTCGGTGCTGAAATTGAAGCAACTGATGATGGTATGAAGATTCATGGTAAAACCACACTTAAAGGCGGCGCTATCGTGTCAAGCTACGGAGATCACCGAATCGGTATGATGCTGGGGGTTGCTGCTTGCATCACAAAGCAAGCTGTTGAGATTGAAGATACAGATGCTGTTCGTGTATCATACCCGAATTTCTTTGAACACATTGAATACTTAACCAAAACAGTCTGAGGATGTCCTCAGGCTTTTTCTTTCCTTATGCATATTTGTAAGAAATATAGCATAGCTTGTCTCAAGATGAAACCTGGAAAAAAATCATTTTATCCGATAAAAAAATGAATTTCAGGTGCTTGCAGTTTACAAAACTTCCGTTTCGTAAAGGATGAAATGAAAAACAGTCTTTAAAACAAAAAAATGGGTTCATTTTAAAAGAGCAACATATTTGCTGGATGAGTACCTGTCGATTATGATATGAAGTAACAATAGTTTAGGTTTTTGGAAACAGAAAGGAACGGTTTGATTTGAATAGTTCATTACAAGAAGCCATAAAATTAGTTGAGGCGGGTGAGACTGAAAAAGGACTCCAAACACTTGCTCAGGCAGAAAATCATTTGCATGATGAAGAAAAGGCGCAGGCAGCTCAGTTATATTATGATTGGGGAGATATCGATAAAGCGCGGAATCTCATCAGTGATTTACATGATTTATATCCAGAGGAAACAGGGTTAACATGTTTTTATGCAGAGCTACTGATTGACTCTGATGAAGAAGAAAAGGCGATTTCGGTATTAGAGACGATTCCTGAAGATGATGATGCGTATCCAGAGAGTTTATTGTTAATGGCAGATTTGTATCAAATGCAAGGACTATTTGAAGTCAGTGAACAAAAGCTCTTAAAAGCGAAAGAACTGCTTCCAGATGAAGCCATCATTGATTTTGCGTTAGGTGAATTGTATTTTTCACAAGGTCTTTCAAAGAAAGCCGCCGACTATTTCTACAAAGTCGCAGATCAACAACATGAGGTTGGCGGCGTCAATGTTTACCAGAGACTCGCTGAATCACTCAGCACCGCTGGAGAATTTGAAGATGCGCTTGAATGGTACGAAAAGGCAGTAAAAGATCAAACAGACCCGAATACACTTTTTGGCTACGGATTTACAGCGATGAGGGCCGGCAGAACGAAAACAGCCATTCAGCAGCTTTCAGAACTAAAAGATATTGATCCGTCTTATTCGTCTCTTTATATGCCTTTAGCGAAAAGTTATGAGGAAGAAGGACTATATCAGGAGGCTTTAGAGGTAGTAAAAGAGGGTATTAAAATTGATGAGTATAACAAAGAATTATATTTATATGGTGCAAAGATTGACTTGAAAAATGGGGATTCAGAAGATGCGAAAAAGCTGCTTCAAGAAGCACTTGCTCTTGATCCGGGATATATTGAAGCGGTTCAAACATTGCTCGCGATCTATTTAAATGAAGAGCTTTTTGATGAAATCCTGGATGTCATTAAAGAGGTTAAAAGCTTTGGGGAAGATGATCCAAAATGGAATTGGTATGCTGCATCTGCTTCTGTTGGACGAGAGGAATACAAAGAAGCAGCCGATTACTTCAAGCTGGCTCTGCCTGATTTTGATGAGGAGCGTGACTTTTTATATGAATACGCTTCGTTCCTTTTAGAAGAAGGCAGACAAAAAGAAGCATTGCCGCTATTACGCAAAGTTCTTCAGAAAGATGGCACGAATGAAGAAATCGAAGAAACGATTTTAAGAATTGAAGACGAAATTTCCTTATAGTTTGCAGGAATGAAGAACTGGTTTGTTGAATAATTCATGTATAGCAATTTAATTTACGATAGAGGAGGGAATAACATGCAGACCCCTGTTTCTGTCAATGAAAAGAAGGAATTCATCCGGTGGTTTTTAAACCATTATCAGCTAAAACGAAGAGAGTGTGTTTGGATATTAAATTATTTAATGAGTCACGACTCTTTGATGGAAAAGGTTCATTTTGTAGAGCAAGCAGAATTTTGCCCAAGGGGAATCATTATGTCAACACACTGTGTGGATGAAGTTCCCTTTAGATTTTATAAAGAAAACATCATGACGACAGATGCTGAAAAGTCATTTCATGATATTCGTTTGAATAAACAGCAAGATTTGTTTATTCAATTGAATTTCCGTTCTGCTTATCGTTCGCCGGAATATGCAGCTGTGCTTGAAACAAATCCTCATATTCCAAAGGATCTTTATGAGAACGAAAAAGATAAGGATCTTGCGGAGAAAGTGCTTGAACACTCGATCGCAACGTTCCAAAAAGAACGGCTTATGAAAGAGATAGATGAGGCACTTGACCGTCATGATCAAGAAACATTTAATAAGTTAGCAAAAGAATTAAGCCTATTGTCATAAACTGAACGAATAAGCCTTGCCCTATACAGGCAGGGCTTATGTCATGAAAGAGGGGAAATTGATGAAGTTTCAAGCGGAGGATGCGGATCGCTTTTTGCAATCTAAAGATTACATTGATACCGCTATCATTCCAATAGTTGGAATAGATGCGAATCAAATCAAACAAACTGTATCTTTAGGTGAGTTTACCATTCTTGTAGCAGAGGAACTTGAAAGGCAGCTGAAAGGGCGGGTCTTTCTTTTTCCACCACATACATATGTAGAGATCAATGATCGAAAACTAGAAGACATCTTTACGATGAAGCAGTCGCTAGAAGATCATTTTCAGCATGTCGTGTTGATCTCATCTGATCATCAATGGAAAGAGCATGCGGCGGTTAGTGAAGCGCTATTTTTGTTAAAGCCGGTTCCGCTCGAGCATTTAAAGGTAGAATTAAAGCAAAAAATCGTTCAAGACAGTGTAGAACAAATTTTGAACTTTTTGTTACAAAAGTGGAACCCTTCATAAAAACCCTTACATTTGCATTGTACATAGCTTTTTAGGCTGTTGACCTTGTGAATAGATTGATATATTATGAGGGTGTCCTAGTTTTATGAAATTTTTTCTAATTCAGTTATAAAGTAGCTGACGACCTGAGGGGGGGAGAAAAAAATGAGCGAGAAGAGACATGGAGTGTCCAGGCGTCAATTTTTGAATTACACGTTGACCGGCGTGGGGGGATTTATGGCCGCTGGAATGCTCATGCCTATGGTTCGCTTTGCGCTTGACCCTGTGCTAAAAGGAACAGAGGATCAGGATATGGTTCAAGTTGTCAGTGTAGATGAACTGACGAAGGAACCGAAGCGCTTTGACTTTAAAATTGATCAAGTAGATGCATGGTATGAGTCAAAGGAATCTAGGTCAGCATGGGTGTACAAAGAAGGGGATGAAATTGTCGCTTTATCGCCAATCTGTAAACATTTAGGATGTACAGTGAACTGGAACAGTGATCCGAAAAATCCAAACAAATTTTTCTGCCCATGCCACTATGGGCTGTACGACAAGGATGGTACAAACGTACCCGGAACTCCACCGCTTGCACCGCTTGACCATTATAAGCAGCAAGTGAAGGACGGATACCTCTATCTTGGAAAAGCTGTGCCGAAAGGGGAAGGGTAACGATGCTTAACAAGATTTAT
Source organism: Bacillus sp. GBSW19 (assembly GCF_002998655.1). Taxonomy (NCBI): domain Bacteria; kingdom Bacillati; phylum Bacillota; class Bacilli; order Caryophanales; family Bacillaceae; genus Bacillus; species Bacillus sp. GBSW19. Next base: position 1,138,564 of record NZ_PVRF01000001.1, on the reverse strand, counting down.
GATTGGGTAGATGAGCGGCTAGACATTACACCAATATGGAGAGATATTGCGGATCATGAGGTGCCAGAGCATGTCAATCCAGCACATCATTTCTCCGCTTTTGTGTACTGTTTTGGCGGTTTAACGTTTTTTGTGACAGTCATTCAAGTCCTTTCGGGCATGTTTTTAACGATGTATTATGTGCCGGATATTAAAAATGCCTGGGAATCTGTCTATTATTTGCAAAATGAAGTGGCATTTGGTCAGATTGTCAGAGGGATGCACCACTGGGGTGCGAGTCTAGTCATTGTCATGATGTTTTTACATACGCTAAGGGTCTTTTTCCAAGGGGCGTATAAAAAGCCTAGAGAGCTGAACTGGATTGTTGGTGTGCTCATTTTCTTTGTGATGCTTGGACTTGGTTTTACAGGATATCTCTTGCCATGGGATATGAAGGCGCTATTTGCGACGAAGGTTGGTCTTCAAATTGCAGAAGCCACACCATTCATTGGAAAAGAGATCAAAACGCTGCTTGCAGGTCATCCTGACATTGTAGGGGCACAAACGCTGACGAGATTTTTCGCTATCCATGTCTTTTTCTTGCCAGCGGCATTATTTGGGCTGATGGCTGCCCACTTTATTATGATTCGTAAGCAAGGAATTTCTGGACCGCTATAAAAAAAGTTGCGTTTGATGAATGTTCAATGAGGAGGGGATGACTTTGCATAGGGGAAAAGGGATGAAGTTTGTCGGAGACTCCAGAATTCCGGCAGAAAGAAAACCTAACATACCTAAAGACTATTCCGAATATCCGGGAAAAACAGAAGCCTTTTGGCCGAACTTTCTTTTAAAGGAATGGCTTGTAGGTGCCGTTTTTTTAATTGGATTTCTTGTCCTAACTGTTGTTCATGCACCTCCGCTTGAGCGGATGGCTGATCCAACAGATACCGGCTATATTCCGCTGCCAGACTGGTATTTCCTATTCTTGTACCAGTTATTAAAATATGAATTTGCTGCAGGAGGCTATACAGTAGTTGGCGCGATGATTATGCCTGGAATTGCGTTTGGTGCACTTTTGCTCGCACCATTTCTTGATTCTGGTCCTGAACGCAGACCGTATAGAAGACCGGTTGCAGTGGGGATGATGATCCTTGCAGTCGGCGCAGCAACATATTTAACGTGGGAGTCTGTTGCTACTCATGATTGGGAAGCAGCGGCGAAGCAAGGTGAAATTAAGAAAGAAGCAGAGATTGATACCTCAGCGGAAGAGTATAAAATTTATCAGGAGCAGACATGTATTTCCTGTCACGGGGATAACATGCAGGGCGGAGCAGCCGGACCGTCACTTGTTGACAACGGTCTTGCACCTGAGGAGATAGCTAAAATCGCTGTTGAAGGAAAAGGCAACATGCCTAAGGGTATCTTTAAAGGTAGCGATGAAGAACTTGAAAAGCTTTCTAAATATTTATCTGAAGTCAAATCTAAATAATTCAGTTGTTTAAATGCAAGTACAAGGATATACTCAAAAGAGAAAAAGCTGGCGCTGTCAGCTTTTTTCTGATTTTAACAGATCGTGAGTGAAGAGACGTATGAGATGGATTCAATATCTGCTAGCCACGCGCTACATGCTTGTGCTAGTCCTGATGATCAATTTCCTTGGCACTGTGTACGGCTACTATTGGTATATTCCTCAGCTTGTAGAGACGCCGGCTATCTTTTTAGCTTTTGTTCCAGACAGCCCAACGGCAAGCTTTTTCTTTTTATTTGTACTACTTGCGTTTTTGATGAAACGAAACGCTCCTTATTTTGAAGCACTTGCCCTTGTGACCTTGATTAAGTACGGGTTATGGGCTGTAGGAATGAATATCTTTGTGCTTTTATCTGTTGATGACTTTCCGTGGGAAGGATACATGCTGATTGGGTCTCACTTTGCGATGGCGGTTCAAGCTGTATTGTTTGCACCGTATTATCGTTTTAAAATGCGTCATTTGGTGGTAGCCGGCATATGGATTTTACATAACGATGTGATTGATTATGTATTTGGTATGATGCCGCGTTATTCTATGCTGTCTGCCTATTCAAACGAGATCGGCTATGTCACGTTTTGGTTAAGTATTGCCGTTCTTCTTGTTTCGTATTATCTCGTCCTATCGAAAAAATCGGTCAAGCTTGAACTCCCTTAACAATATTGGTCTAACCTTGTCCTTTTCTTCATACGCTGTATGGAGAAGGGCTAGGAGGGACTTGCATGAAACGAAAGCCAATCGCGATGATTCTATTATTTTTTCTCGTATTACAGCCATCTGTTGCCAAAGGCGAGGAAACAGCCGCTAACGTGCTGCAAGAATTAACGGAACTATCAGATTCAATCTTTCAATTAACGAGACAAGCTAAATATGATGAGGCGTTACAGGTCGCATTGTATGTTGAAAAGACATTTAAAGCTGAGAATTGGCGTGGTACTCTGACAAATACGCAGATTCGGCAAATTACACTTGGCTATCAAGATATTATAAAAGGGCTGCCGCAGGAAGAATTGAATGAGCGCGAAAAGCTTCGTTATGCCTCTCAGTTTAGAATGCTGCTTGATGCGATCCAGTCAGACTCTGAGCCTCTTTGGGGTTCGCTGGAGAAGCCCATTATGGGGTCTTTTCCTACTTTGAAAAAAGAAGTGAAGGATCCGGAGTCGACGACGTTTTATGAAACTTGGAATGAGCTGGTTTCTTTATACGATATGATATACCCTAGTTTAACCATTGATATTTCGCCTGAAAAGCTGCAAACGATTAAGCAGCATATGGAAGTGATTGAGCAAGGTGAATTTTTAAAAGCATCAAGTGGAACAAAGCTTGAGCGTCTCACGAAGCTCGAAGAGGATTTATCGAGTGTGTTTGCTCACGTCGATCAAGATGAAGCTGATCCATCGCTTTTATGGGTCATTTTAACAACAGGGAGTATCATTTTATTAACGTTAACGTATGTTGGGTTTCGGAAATACCGTGCTGAAAAAGAGAAGAAGCAAAAGCGTCAGGCTGATTATCCGAAATCATAAAAAAAAGAAGCACCATTTTTGGGCTTCTTTTTTTAATGCGGATTAAGCGGCTTTTTGTGTTCATCTAATGTGAAGCCTTCACCAAGCACATCATGCACGTCACTGACAGATACAAATGCATGAGGATCGACTGAGGTCACGACGCTTTTGAGATGGACAAGCTCGTTTTTCGGGACGACGCAATAAAGGACGTTGCGCTCCTGTTTTGTATAGGAACCAACCCCTTTTAAAATGGTCACACCGCGCTCCATTTCCTCTGTGATTTTCTTTTGAATGATGTCATCTTTTTCAGAGATAATCATGGCGCCTTTGGCTGCGTAAGCGCCTTCTTGCATGAAGTCAATGACCTTTGCGGCAACAAACACTGCGACGAGTGTATACATGGCTTCTTTGTAATTTAAATAAGTAAGAGAAATCGTAATGACACATGCGTCGAAGATGAACATTGTTCGTCCCATGGCCACCTGATAATGCTTGTTGATGAGTCTTGCGATGATGTCCACGCCGCCGGTTGTACCGCCGAACTTAAAGATGATCCCGAGGCCTGTTCCGATAAACACACCAGCAAAGAGCGCGGCTAGCGCCAAATCGTGCTGGAGAGGCATATGTATTTGAAAGCGCTGGAAGATGGCAAGAAAGACAGAAAGACTGACGGTTCCTACAATTGTATAAGTAAACATGGTTCTGCCGAGCATTTTCCAGCCGATAAAAAAGATCGGAATGTTTAAGACAAGGTTTGAAATGGATGGATCAATGTGGAATAGAAAATATAAAAGCAGTGTAATACCTGTAAATCCGCCTTCCGCCAAATTGTTCTGCATATTAAAATGAACAAGACCGAAAGAAAAAATCGCAGATCCTATTAAAATAAATACGATATTTTTAAGACGAATTTCTTTTAGCAAGAGACCACTCCTTTTTTTGCTTAGACAGCGATAATATTATATGGTATGGGAGAGAAACAAGCAAACTGAGTCTTAAACATTTGTCAAATATTTATGATTTCGCTAACATGTAAGAGATGGATAGGAGGATGAGCTTCATGACGAATGAAAAAACGCTGCGTCACGTGCAGCAAGAAGTAGATGATTACATAGGACAATTTAAAGAAGGCTATTTCAGCCCGCTTGCCATGATGGCCCGTCTGACAGAAGAATTAGGCGAGCTAGCAAGAGAGGTTAACCATTACTATGGAGAAAAGCCGAAAAAAACAACGGAAACAGAAAAAAGCATGGAAGAAGAAATTGGCGATGTTTTGTTTGTGTTAACATGCCTCGCTAATTCACTAGATATATCACTAGAGGAAGCACACGATCGTGTGATGCATAAATTCAATACAAGAGACAAAGACCGCTGGACAAAAAAAGAAGGGAAGTAGAGACGATGACGAACCAAACCATCAAAGTAGTAATCGCTGGAGCAAGAGGAAGAATGGGGATAGAGGCTGTGAAGCTGGCAGAAGAAACGAGCCATTTTGAGCTTGTGGCAGCCCTTGATCACGCGCACGAAGGAAAAAAATTATCTGATGTGATTCATACGACATCTGAGGCGCCAATTTATACAGATATTGATGTGTGTCTTTCAGAGACAGCACCTGATGTATTAATTGATTTGACGACACCAGAAATCGGGAAAGTACATACAAAAAAGGCACTTGAACATGGCGTCCGTCCAGTCGTAGGAACCACTGGATTTTCTGAAGCTGACCTGAAAGAGCTACAGCAATTAACAGAAGAAAAGGGCATAGGCTGTATTATTGCGCCAAACTTTGCTGTCGGTGCGGTCTTAATGATGAAGTTTGCCAAAATGGCAGCGAATTACTTCCCTGACGTTGAAATCATTGAGCTTCACCATGATAAAAAACTAGATGCTCCGAGCGGTACTGGGCTTAAAACAGCTGAAATGATTGCAGAAGTCAGAGAAAGCAAAAAGCAGGGGCATCCAGAAGAGAAAGAATTAATCGAAGGTGCACGAGGCGCAGATTATGACGGTATCCGTCTGCACAGCGTAAGACTTCCGGGTATGATTGCACATCAAGAAGTACTGTTTGGAATGGACGGACAGACGCTCACCATTCGCCATGATTCTTATAACCGTGCATCATTTATGTCAGGTGTGAAGCTTTCAGTTGAACAGGTCATGCACATTGATCAGCTTGTCTATGGTTTAGAAAATATTATCGACTAATAAGGAGTGGATTCCTGATGAACATTGCTTTAATCGCTCACGATAAGAAAAAAAGTGACATGATCCAATTTGCCATTGCGTACCGTGATATATTGGCAGATCATACACTTTACGCAACAGGGACAACAGGTTTGAGAGTGAAAGAAGCGACGGGGCTTCCCATTCATCGTTTCCAGTCAGGACCACTTGGAGGAGATCAGCAGATTGGTGCTTTAATTGCTGATAATGCAATGGATCTTGTGCTCTTTTTTAGAGACCCGCTTACCGCGCAGCCGCATGAACCGGATGTATCTGCACTCATTCGGCTTTGTGATGTGTATACCATTCCACTAGCCACCAATATGGGGACCGCTGAAATTTTAGTCAGGAATTTAAATAAAGGCACGTTTGATTTTCGAGATGTAGTAAAAAACGGAGGAACAAATGAAACGACTTGATATCCTTGCATTCGGTGCCCACAGCGATGATGTTGAGATCGGTATGGGCGGAACGATTGCAAAATACGTAAAAAAAGGGGCGCGTGTCGGGATTTGCGACTTGACCCAGGCCGAATTATCTTCGAATGGAACGGTAGAGAGCCGTAAAGAGGAAGCAAAAGCTGCTGCCGCCATTCTAGGTGTGTCAACGCGAATCCAGCTCACACTGCCAGACAGAGGACTTTATCTAAATGACGAAGCGATGAAGGACATTGCAGGCGTGATTCGAACATACAAGCCAAAACTGATTTTTGCTCCGCATCACCAAGATCGGCATCCAGATCATGGTCATGCGGGCTCACTTGTAGAAGAGGCTGCTTTTTCGGCAGGTATACATAAATTTGAAGATTCATACAAGCAGCCAGCGCATAAAATAAGTCAGATGTATTATTACATGATTAACGGTCATCATCGCCCAGATTTTGTGATTGATATTTCTGAGGAAATGCACCAAAAGATTGATAGCTTGCATGCGTATAAAAGCCAATTTGTTAAATCGGCGAATTCAGTTGAGACACCTCTTGTGAACGGTTATATTGATTTTGTCAAAATGAGAGAGTCTATGTATGGAAGGGAAGTCAATAAAGCTTATGCAGAAGGGTTTATCACAAAGAAACCACTTTTGATAGATGACGACTTACTTGGGGGGTAATTATGAAAAAACTGAAGGTCGGAATCACTTGTTATCCAAGTGTCGGCGGCTCGGGCATTATTGCTACGGAACTTGGAAAACGTTTAGCTGAAAAAGGGCACGATGTTCATTTCATTACCTCAAGTATTCCGTTTAGGCTCAATAAAGTGTATCCGAATATTTATTTTCATGAGGTGGATGTCAATCAATATGCTGTTTTTCAATATCCGCCTTATGACCTTGCATTAGCAAGTAAATTGGCAGAAGTCGCAAAACGAGAGAAGCTTGATATTATTCACGCGCATTATGCGGTTCCGCACGCCGTCTGTGCGTTCTTAGCGAAGCAGATGACGGGACACTCTGTGAAAGTCGTCACGACGCTTCACGGGACGGATATTACGGTATTAGGCTATGATCCATCACTAAAGGAAGTCATTCGATTTGCGATCGAATCATCAGACCGGGTAACGGCGGTGTCGCATTCATTAGCTGCGCAGACGTATGACCTTATCAAACCAAATAAAAAGATCGAGACGATCCATAATTTTGTCGATGAACGGGTGTATTTGCGCGAAGATCACGAAGTGCTAAAGACACATTATGGTCTTTTACCGGACGATAAGGTCGTCATCCATGTATCAAATTTTCGAAAGGTCAAACGGGTGCATGATGTCGTTCATGTGTTTAAAAAGATCTCAGAACAGGTGCAGGCAAAGCTGCTGCTCATCGGTGATGGTCCTGAAAAATCGGTCGTATGCGAACTTGTGAAAAAACTGGGGCTGACAGACCGCGTGTTATTTTTAGGAAAGCAAGAGAAAGTAGAAGAGCTGTATTCCATCAGTGATTTGAAGCTGCTTCTTTCTGAGAAAGAGAGCTTCGGACTTGTGCTTCTTGAGGCGATGGCATGCGGTGTCCCATGTATTGGGACTGATGTTGGCGGGATTCCAGAGGTCATTACACATGGAGAAACAGGTTTCCTTGTCCCGCTCGGCGATATAGACGCGGCAGTTAAACACGCAGTCTCTATACTCAAAGACAAAGCGCTTCATGAACAAGTGTCTGCGTCGGCCCAGTCTAGTGTTCAGGCCCATTTCTCTTCTGAAAAAATTGTGAGTGAATATGAAGAGCTTTACCTAGAATTGATCGAAGGTGATGATGAACATGAATGAACCATTCACACATGCGATCCCTATTTTACATACACTGCACGAACATGGGCATCAGGCTTACTTTGTCGGCGGAGCAGTGAGAGATGTCCTTTTAGGCAGGGAAATCGGCGATATCGATATAGCAACAGATGCAACGCCTGATACGGTCGAATCCTTATTTGAAAAAACAGTTGATGTTGGCAAAGAGCATGGCACTGTCATCGTGTTACATGATGGGATCAGCTATGAGGTGACGACGTTTCGAACTGAATCAGAATATGAAGATTTTCGCAGACCGAAAGAAGTGGCGTTTATCACATCATTGAAGGAAGATCTTTTAAGAAGAGATTTAACGATCAATGCAATGGCCATGGATATAAATGGGGAGATCATTGACCATGTAGGGGGCAAACAGGATATTGAGCGGAAACGAATTCAAACCGTAGGAGATCCTGCGTGCCGCTTTCAGGAAGACGCGCTTCGTATGATGAGAGCGGTCCGTTTTTTAAGCCAGCTTGGCTTTGAGCTCGCTGCAGAAACGGCTGAAGCGATGAAAAAAGATAAGCACCTGCTTGCCAACATATCAGTTGAACGCAAAAAGATTGAAATGGAGAAGCTTTTAAAAGGCCGTTATTGTGAGCGGGCGATTAAGGTGCTCATTTCTACCAAATTGTATGAAGAATTGCCGGGTCTCAAAAAGGATGGTCTGCAAGAATCCTTTCAATCATTTCCGTATTATTTACTGGATGGACTAGAAGAAGTATGGGGGGCTGTTATCCATTTGCTTGGCTTAGATGAAGCGGAGGCTGTGCTCTTCTTAAAAGAATGGAAGCTGTCAACAAAGCTTTTGAAAGACGCGGTGGCTATTAGCCAATACGTCGATTGTGACTGGGATGCGGAGAAGATGTTTGAGGCTGGTGAACACGTGCTCTTATCTAGTTTGAAGATCTCACAGCTAAAACACGAGCGCCGCATTTTCTTTGACGAGCTTGAGGCAGCGAAGCGTTCTTATGATGCCCTTCCGATTAAAACGCTTCAAGACCTCGCTGTTTCAGGAAAAGATTTAATGGCCTTTCGGCAAAAGACATCAGGAAAATGGATCGCAGAAGAGCTCGATTTGGTGAAAAAAGCCGTTCTGCAAAATCATTTGGAAAACCGAAAAAAAGCCATAGAGGAGTGGCTTACAGCATGCGATCAGCAATTAGAAAACGATTAATCGAACTATTTACAGCATCAAGTGAGGACTTTGTCTCAAGTCAGCAAATATGTGATGAGCTTGGCTGTTCTCGAACGGCTGTCTGGAAGCATATAGAGGGCCTCAGAAAAGAGGGCTATGAGGTAGAAGCCGTCAGAAGAAAGGGATATCGCCTGCTTCGTAAACCGGACAAAATTAGTGAGGATGAAATTCTGTTTGGTCTAGAAACAGAGAGCTTTGGAAGGCACATTTATTTTCAGAAAGAAGTCGCCTCCACACAGCTGATTGCCCATGATCTTGTAAATGAAGGTGCGCCCCACGGTACGCTCGTTGTCAGTGATCATCAGACAAACGGGAAAGGCCGCCTTCAAAGAACGTGGCATTCACCAAATGGGACAGGCATCTGGATGAGTCTCGTTCTACGGCCTGAAATTCCGCTGCACAAAGCGCCGCAGATGACGCTTTTAGCATCTGTAGCCATCGCAGAAGCCATTGCAGAGCAAACAGGACTCAGTCCATCCATTAAATGGCCAAACGATATTTTGTTAAACGGGAAAAAGGTCGTTGGCATTCTAACCGAATTAAAAGCAGAGGCGGACCAGGTTCATGCGGTGATAATTGGTCCAGGCATTAATGTGAACCAAACGGCTGATGACTTTCCGGATGAACTAAAGGATGTCGCCACAAGCCTGCGAATGGAACTGAATGAAAAAGTGGACCGTGCTGCGCTCATACAACAGATCATGTCCACCTTTGAAAAAAGGTATGACGATTATATGAAGCATGGATTTACACCGATTAAACAATTATGGGAATCGTATGCGATGACGATCGGTCAGCATATTGTTGCCCGCACCGTCAATGGGCAATACACTGGAAAAGCGCTCGGAATCAATGAAGAAGGTGTTTTATTGCTTGAAACGGAGGAAGGTATTCAAAAAATCTACTCCGCAGACATCGAGATAAAGTCAACTTAAGTGGAACACCCGGCACATTTTTGATATACTTCGTGTGGGCAGTATCTGAAAAAGAGCTGTACCTGTAGAAACAAAAATTTGATAAATTTCTGCCTTGATCCTAAGGGACTTGGACAGAGGGATGATTCGCCGCGCATGAGAAATCAAAACATGTGATGTGAGGCAAGCCATCTCCTCTCCAGAATGAGGAGGAACAAATGAAGACAAAGCTAGATTTTTTCAAAATGAAAGAACAAAACGAACCGATTGTGATGCTGACAGCATACGACTATCCATCTGCAAAGCAAGCAGAAAAAGCGGAAGTCGACATGATCTTAGTTGGTGATTCACTTGGGATGGTTGTACTTGGACTCGATTCGACAGTCCAAGTCACGATGGATGATATGATTCATCACACAAAAGCAGTGAAAAGAGGCGCAAAAGACACATTTATTGTGACGGATATGCCATTTATGTCTTACCATTATTCATTAGCAGAAACATTGAAAAACGCAGCACGCATCATGCAAGAAAGCGGAGCGGATGCCTTAAAGCTAGAAGGCGGAGATGGCGTATTTGAATCCATTCAAGCTCTCACAAGAGGCGGGATTCCTGTCGTCAGTCATTTAGGCCTCACCCCTCAGTCAGTTGGAGTACTTGGCGGATATAAAGTGCAAGGAAAAGACCACGAAAGTGCGCAGAAATTGATTGAAGACAGCTTAAAATGTGAGGAAGCTGGTGCGATTGCACTTGTGCTTGAATGCGTACCTGGTGAACTGACAAAACGAATTACCGACATGCTGAAAATTCCTGTCATCGGGATTGGTGCAGGAGCTGAGGCAGACGGACAAGTTCTCGTTTACCATGATGTGGTAGGATACGGGGTGTCTAGAACACCTAAGTTTGTGAAACAATACGCGCAAATTGATACTGTACTAGAAGAAGCGCTTATTCAATATACGAAAGAAGTAAAAGCACACACATTTCCAGAAGACAAGCATACATTTCATATCAAAGAAGAAGTCCTTGATGGTTTATATGGGGGTATGAAAAAATGAACGTTGTCACCCATATTCACGAGCTGAAGGAATTGATCAAGCAGCATCGAGAAAAACAGCATTCCATTGGCTTTGTCCCAACGATGGGCTTTCTTCATGAAGGACATCTGACGCTCGCGAAAGAAGCAAGGGATCAAAATGACATTGTGGTAATGAGTATTTTTGTCAATCCTTTGCAATTTGGACCGAACGAAGACTTTGAATCCTATCCAAGGGATATGGAAAGAGATCAGCGCCTTGCAGAAGAAGCAGGTGTGGATATTTTATTTACACCTGATGTGAAAGAAATGTATCCAAATGAGCCATCTATCACGATGACGGTTCAAAAGCGGACTGATGTCTTATGCGGGAAAAAACGTCCAGGACATTTCGACGGCGTTGTTACTGTGCTTACAAAGCTATTTCATCTTGTAGCACCAACAAATGTATACTTTGGTCTAAAGGATGCACAGCAAGTCGCTGTGATCGATGCGATGATCAAGGATTTCTTCTTTGATCTTCACCTTGTATCTGTGCCGACAGTTAGAGAAGAAAACGGTTTAGCGAAAAGTTCAAGAAATGTGTACTTATCTGAAAAAGAAAGACAAGAAGCACCTGCTTTGTACCGCGCATTGAAAAAAGGACAGTCAGCGGTTGAAAAAGGTGAACGTGACGTCAGTCGTATTTATCAGTTGGTAGAAGAGGAAATTCTTCAAACGAGCGGGGAAATCGATTATATTGAGATCTACTCCTATCCAGAGCTTGAGCCGCTTCAGCAGTTGGCAGGTCAGGTCATCATTGCGATTGCGGTGAAATTCTCACGGGCAAGACTGATTGATAATGTGATATTCCATGTTCCTGAAAGCGGTGAAAAACATGTATAGAACCTTTATGACCTCTAAACTTCATAAAGCGACGGTAACAGAAGCAAACTTACATTATGTAGGAAGTATCACCATTGACGAAGATTTACTTGATGCGGCAGGCATGATGGCAAATGAGAAAGTACAGATTGTCAATAATCACAATGGCGCGAGACTTGAAACATATATTATTCCTGGTGAAAGAAAGAGCGGTGTCATTTGTCTAAATGGCGCGGCAGCAAGATTGGTTCAGCCGGGGGATGAAGTGATTATTATCGCTTATGGGATGCTCTCAGAAGAAGAAGCAAAGACACATACACCAAAAGTGGTCGTATTAAATAAACAAAATCAAATTGAACAAATGATTGGGCAAGAGCCTGCGAGAACGATTTTATAACGCATGCTGCAAGGAAACAGAACAGTTTTAAGAAAAGAAGCTGTTCTGTTTCAGCTATTTTGCCCAGAGCGTGTTTCACTTCGAGTGAAACGAGGAATTGAGGTGTCCATTTTATGGCCGATCAAAGGTTTGTTGTCGTTGATATTGAAACCACCGGAAATTCACCCAAAAAGGGTGATAAAATCATTCAAATTGCTGCGGTGGTCATTGAAAATGGACAAATTGTCGAACGGTATTCAAAATATGTGAACCCGGGAAAAGCGATCCCTGGATTTATTGAACAGCTGACAGGTATTCAGCAGCACATGGTTAACGATGCAGTGTTTTTTGAGGACATTGCCCAAGAGGTGTATGAACTTATTCAAGGCGCTTATTTTGTTGCGCACAATGTTCATTTTGACTTGAATTTTTTAAATGATGAACTAAAAGCATGCGGGAAAAATGAGCTGGATGTGCTAGCGATTGATACAGTTGAGATTTCTAGAATTCTTTATCCAGAGCTTGAAGGTTATAAGCTCACTGAATTAAGTGAAGAGCTCATGCTTCCACATGACCACCCGCACCGGGCGGATAGTGATGCGGAAGTTACTGCCATGTTATTTTTAACCTTATTACATCAATTAACACATACACCGCCAAATGTGCTAAAGCAGCTGCGCAGATTATCCTCTTATCTCTTAAGCGATATAGGACTTTTAATACAGCAGCTTGAAACGAGTCGTGCTAGCCGTGAAGATTCTTTGGTAGAAGTGGGCTCTTTTGCTGTAAAAGATGTCACCAATCCTGAAACGGATACGACAGATTCAGTAGGGGAAGACGATAAACAGCTGTTTGAGGAGATCAAAAAGAAGCTTCCCCAAACAGTGGAAGGCTATGAAGTAAGAGAAGGCCAGCTCACGATGATGAATAAAGTGAGAGATGTGTTTCATGAAAGGGCCTATGCTTTAATTGAAGCGGCACCAGGTATTGGAAAAACGCTGGCATACCTCATACCAGCTGCACTAGAGGCAAAGAAATCAGGAAAACCTGTCATTATTAGTACATATTCCATTCTTTTGCAGCAGCAAATGCTTCAGCGCGATGTGCCGATTTTAAATCAATTGCTTCCGTTTGAGCCAGCTGCCTGTGTATTCAAAGGACGGGCGCATTATATTTGCTTAGATAAGTTTGAGCATGTGCTGCATGAGGAAGATGATAACTATGATGTGGTCTTAACGAAGGCGCAAATATTAATGTGGCTTCTTGTCACAGAAACGGGTGATTTATCTGAACTGAATTTACCGTCAGGAGCTGCCAATATAAAAGACCGTATTTCGTGTGTGCACATGCCGTTTACATCAAAAAAGCGCCGCTTTAAAGAATACTGCTTTTATGAACGTGCCAAAAAAAGGGCCAAAACAGCCAATTTAATTTTAACAAATCATCGCCTGCTCTTATCACAAACGGAAGCATCGTCTATCTTTCAGCATGCAGACGTATATGTGATTGACGAGGCTCATCAATTTGAGAAAACAGCCAATGAAACACTAGGAGATAGTGCGTCGTATATCCAGCTTCATGCGAAATTAACGCAGCTTGGCTCCTTACAGGGCGGTCTTTTAAACAAGCTGAAAAAGAGATTTCACGGTGCAGGTTTACAGACGGACACCTTTATCGAAATGGATGAGTATCTTCATCAGCTTCAAATGGAAAGTGACGCCTTCTTTAGTACCGTTCATTCTTTTGTCAAAAGGACAAAACCAAAAGCAGACATCAATCGTCTCATTCATAGAGTACGTCATCATTCGAAGCATGCGCAGTGGAAACGGATTAAAGAGACGGCAAGTAAGCTTTGTTCCTTGTTAATTGCTTGTGAAAAGTTGTATGAGCAGCAAAAAAGCGAGCTTCTTCAAAAAAGTGATCAGCTGACAGAACACTTTGCCTTTGAAGCAGAGGAATACGATCAAGTGATGTCGTTTATGCATACATTTTGCAGTACGCTGTACCGGTTTATTTTTGAACCGAAAAATGATGAAACGGTTTGGATTGAGATTGATGCAAAGGGTGCCAAAAATGCTGTCTTTATGCATGCACAGCCGCTAGATACTGGAGAGCTTTTAGCGGACCAATTTTTTATGAACAAAAAAAGTGTTGTTCTCACATCAGGAACACTCACAATCAATGGGCGCTTTGATTATTGCTTAGAACGATTTGGTCTGCAGGATTTTTATCCGCATCTTGTACAGATTGAGTCACCGTTTGAACTTGAAAAACAGCTCAAGGTGATTGTACCAGCTGATATGCCGCCGATTACGAACCGTGATGAGCGCGACTATGTAAAGCAAGCAGCACGGTACATTAAGGTGATGGAAAAGCAGCATCAAGCGAAGATATTGGTGTTGTTTAATTCACATGAGATGTTAAAAGCAGTGTATGAAGAGCTGAAAACAGAAGGGATGCAAGCCGCCCTTTTTGCTCAAGGTCTGACGGGCGGGAGCCCTGTTAAATTAACGAAAATGTTCAAATTAGCAAAACATGCGATTTTACTTGGTACGGGTAGTTTTTGGGAAGGTGTCGATTTTCCTGGATCAGAGCTGACAACAGTCATTATGGCACGTCTCCCGTTCAGGCCGCCTGATTCACCGCTCATTGAAGCAAAATGTGATGCCGCTAAAAAACAGGGGAAGAACCCGTTTAAAGCCGTTGCTCTCCCAGAAGCTGTGCTAACCTTTAAACAAGGTGCAGGACGCTTGCTGCGCTCTGAAAAAGACATAGGTACATTGCTCATTCTAGACCGCCGAGTGAAAACCGCTTCATATGGAAAGCTATTTTTAGAATCACTCCCTCATGCGCCAGTCCACGAGATGTCAAAAGAATCACTTGAGGCGTATATAGAGAAGCTCAACAACGAAAAGCCGCTGTCATAAGCGGCCTTTAGCTGGTGTGGGTTTGGAGTTAATTTATCGTAACGGCTTTTTGTGTTCCGTTGTAAAAATAGTATCGGTTCCCGCGCCGAAAAGTATGACTAACAATATTTACGTACCGAGGAGGAATTAGAAGTGGAAAGTAAAATAGAGGTACTTTCAACTGTTCAAATTAAGCATTCAGAGGACCTGTATAAAATTGTTGACTTATTGAACAGAACGCTTAAAAGAGAAGATCTCATGTTTGGATTAGCATTAGATCAAGAAGATCAAAATCAAGCGATATTTACGATATATCGCACATAGGGGAAGCTTGACATGAAAAAAATAGTCTGGATCATTTCATCCGTTGTGGCTCTCGTTTTGCTCATTGGCATCATCAGTTTTACGTGGATTTATCAGATTGCCATGGGACAAAAAGAACAAGGTCATGAGGCGGCGATTGAACGAGCAAAAAAACAAGCAAACATCGTACAAGTGGAGCAAGTGGAAACCTTTGTCGGGAAAGAAAAACAATTTATTGTTGAAGGGAAAAACAAACAAAATGAAACAACCTATGTTTGGGTACCTGCCAGCAATAAAGAAAAAGTGATCGCAAAAAAAGCAAAAGAAGGCATTACCTCAAATCAAGCAGTACAAGCCGTTCAAAAGGAGAACACTGTATCTAAGCTAAAGGACGTTCAATTAGCAAGAGAAGGTGACGTACTCCTTTGGGAAGTGACGTACTTAAATGAGAACAATCAATACAGCTTCAGCTATGTCGACTTCTCGACAGGACATGTGGAAAAAAATGTAACGCCGTAGTTTCTCCTGTCTTGCGTTGACCATGCTGATTTAGAACGGTTATAATAAAATGTATGAAAAAAGATTCACACCTGTCGAAAAGGTGAGCTTCTTTCTGGCTTTGGAGGGAATTATGTTGAAAACAACGATTAATCAAGTGTTCAAACATGTCGATGAAGATGTAACCATCGGCGCATGGATTGCCAATAAACGTTCAAGCGGTAAAATTGCATTCTTGCAGCTGCGTGACGGGACAGGCTTTATTCAAGGAGTCGTAGTAAAAGCAGAAGTGGAAGAGGAAGTCTTTAAGCTTGCGAAATCAGTCACTCAAGAAACATCTGTCTATGTGACAGGACAAGTGACAAAAGACGAGCGTTCACCTCTTGGTTTTGAATTGCAAGTGAAATCCATTGAAGTGATTCACGAAGCAACTGACTATCCAATTACACCAAAAGAGCATGGAACAGAATTCTTAATGGATCACCGTCATTTATGGCTTCGTTCTAAAAAGCAGCATGCCATTATGAAAATTCGTAACGAAATTATTCGTGCTACATATGAATTCTTCCATCAAGAAGGTTTCGTGAAAGTAGATCCGCCAATTTTAACTGGAAGTGCACCTGAGGGCACAACGGAGCTGTTTGCGACGAAATATTTTGATGAAGATGCGTACCTTTCTCAAAGTGGACAGCTTTACATGGAAGCTGCGGCAATGGCACTCGGAAAAGTATTCTCATTTGGCCCAACATTTAGAGCTGAAAAATCTAAAACAAAACGTCATTTAATTGAGTTTTGGATGATCGAGCCTGAGATGGCTTTTGTCGAATTTAATGAAAACCTTGAGTATCAAGAACATTATGTGACTCATGTTGTTCAAAGTGTACTTGAAAACTGTAAAGTTGAACTGCATACACTTGGCCGTGATACAGCAAAATTAGAAAACATCAAAGCACCATTCCCGCGCATCACTTACGATGAAGCGATTAAATTCTTGCAGGAAAAAGGCTTTGACGATATTGAATGGGGAGATGACTTCGGTGCGCCTCACGAAACAGCGATCGCTGAAAGCTACGATAAACCAGTGTTTATCACTCATTACCCAACATCATTAAAACCATTTTACATGCAGCCTGCACCGGATCGTGATGATGTCGTCCTTTGTGCAGACTTGATTGCACCAGAAGGCTACGGAGAGATCATTGGCGGTTCTGAGCGTGTGCATGATCTAGAGCTGCTTGAAGCAAGATTGAAAGAACATGGGCTAGATCAAGAAACTTACAAATGGTACACAGAATTAAGACAATATGGTTCTGTACCGCATTCAGGTTTTGGTCTTGGACTTGAACGTACAGTTGCTTGGATTAGTGGAGCGCCGCATGTGCGTGAAACCATTCCTTTCCCAAGATTATTAAACCGTTTATATCCTTAAGACGTGAAAGCCTCCAACATATGGAGGCTTTTTCAAACGTTTTTTGAAGGGGCACGTGAAATAAAACGTGATATACTTAAACTGAAGAGGTGTATCCGATGAATAGGCAGCAATTTATTAATATGCAGCAAATGGGTTCGACCAGTTTGCCTAATTTGCTGATTGCTCATTATGAGCAGTTAGGACTGAATGAATCACAAATGATGGTGATGCTCAAGATTAAAATGAATGAAGAACAAGGTGTTTTCTTTCAAACATTTGAAGAGCTGTCCCATGGCATGACCATTTCAGCTGAAGAGTGTGCGTATATGGTTCAGCATTTAATTCAAAAGGGATTTATTTCGATTCAGCCGTTTGAGGACGGGTCTGGTATTCAGCATGACCGCTACTCAGTTGAGCCTTTATGGGGCGTACTGTATGACTTTTTAGAAGCAAAACAAGCAAAGGAAGGTCAAAAACTTCATGTGCAGGCTGAAAAGTCTTTATATGCTCTATTTGAAGATGAATTTGGCAGACCGCTGTCTCCTCTTGAAGGAGAAACACTCTCGATCTGGATGGATCAAGACCATCATGATGCTGAAATGATTCGCCTAGCGTTAAGAGAAGCGGTTTTATCAGGAAAATTAAATTTCCGTTATATCGACCGAATTCTGTTTGAGTGGAAAAAGAAAGGGCTGAAAACAGCGGAAGAAGCAAAAGAGCATAGCCAGCATTTCCGTTCTCAGCAAAAAGCGCCACCTTCAAAAGAAGAGACGTCAACATATAAACGACAAGTTCCTTTTTATAATTGGCTGGAACAATAACCAATAAAGGAGAAGTCATGTTATCAAAAAAACAAATCAATGAATGTTTAGATATTATAGGAGATATGTTTCCAGAGGCTGAGTGTGAGCTTGTTCATTCCAATCCATTTGAACTTGTGATCGCTGTGGCACTCTCTGCGCAGTGTACAGACGTGCTTGTCAACAAAGTCACCAAAACGTTATTTCAAAAATATCAAACACCAGAAGACTATTTAAGTGTACCGCTTGAAGAATTGCAGCAAGATATTCGTTCGATTGGCCTTTATCGCAATAAAGCTAAAAACATTCAAAAGTTGAGTAAAATGCTGATTGAAGAATATGGCGGTGAAGTACCAAAGGATCGGGACGAGCTTGTGAAGCTTCCTGGGGTGGGCCGGAAAACAGCAAATGTCGTCGTATCTGTCGCTTTTGGAGTGCCGGCCATTGCTGTAGATACACACGTAGAACGAGTTAGTAAGCGTCTTGGGATTTGCCGGTGGAAGGATTCTGTTCTTGAAGTAGAGCAAACCTTAATGAAAAAGGTGCCAGAAGAAGATTGGTCTGTGACGCATCACCGCCTAATCTTTTTTGGCAGATATCACTGCAAGGCGCAGCGGCCGCAGTGCGAGTCCTGTCCGCTTCTTGATATGTGTAGAGAAGGGCAGAAGAGGCTGAAAAAAGGATTGGTGAAGCTGGCATGAGCGGGGCAGCTGTTTTTACCTCATATGTCGAAAAGCTAAAAGGGAAAAAGGTAGAGATGAAAGGCGATCGAGTAGACATACTTAGAGATAATCCACTCGCATATGATCTATCATCAGAACTTTTAACAGATGAGCTTCCATGGCAGAAAACAGAAGAATTTGTTCCTGTGATGTTCGAACTGTGGAATGAATTAAAAGAAAAAATGCTTCCTCGTTTTCAAACAAGAAAGTCCCGGTGTGAAGAAGATGATATGCTGCAAGGTATTGTCAGTATGATTGCGATGTTTTACTGGATCAAAGGGGAGAGACTTCAAACGCTTGAATGGGAACATATCAAGCAAGAGACTTTTCCTGTAGCTCCAATTAATTGGACAGAACGTTTAGAGTTCATTTTGCTAAAACCAACTCAATATCATTGCTTTATTCAACTGGACGAGCTATACACGGAACTAAAAAAGCAGTATGGAAAACATGAAGCACTTAAAAAGATCAGACAAAACCGTTAAAAAAAGCACTTGCCATATGGGCAAGTGCTTTTTCATTATTCATTTTCTTTTCGACTAGGAGAATTTGATTGCGAATTTGAGCTTTGAGAGTTTGTTTTCGCATCATCTTTCTTTTTATCTTTATTGTCAGTTTGTGAGTTCCCATTTGTACTGTCTGAGCCATCATCGGAAGAACCATTATTTCCATTTTCCGTATTTCCGCCTTGATCCTGATCCTTATCCTTATCTTGATCTTGATCTTTTTTATCATCTGGCTTTTGCTCGTCAGTGCCTGGGGGTTGATTTTTGTTATCGTCAGTCTGGTCTGTCTGCTCGTCGTCAGGCTGCTGCGGTTCTTCTTCTTCTTTATTCTCATCATCTGCTTTTTCTTCCTCATCTTCATCATCCTTGATGGTGAGGAAGGTAGAAGCTGCTTTACTTGTGACATCCTCTACAGTGGCTGTCACTTGGAATTTATAAGTAGAGCCAGGCTTCACATCAGAGATGACCGCTTCTTTAGAAGAACTGTTTTGAATCTCTTTATAGCCGCCATTATCAACTGCTTGTTTCACATTAAATGTAGCATCTGCGTCGTCATCATAGCCCCAAGACAGTGTGATGGATTTTTTCTCTTCATCATACACCGCTTTTAAGTCAGAAGGCTTATCGGCTTCTTTTTTCTCATATGTGTCAGACACTTTTGTCGGAACCGTTCCTTTGACAAAGTATTCTGTTGTCTTCTTATCGCTCGGTGTATTTGGTCCGGCTAATTTCGCTGGATCCGATCCTTTTTCAACCGTAGCTTCAACGACACTGTCTGGTTTTTCAAATGAGCCGCTTCCATCATCAATTTGAGAAATTAATCGCTGGAAGACGAGTTTGGCAACACGCTGTTCATAATTTGTGAGCCATATTTTGCCGTCCGCATCTTTTGAGTTACCAATTCCAGTCCAAACGGCTGCTGTATATTGCGGCGTATAACCAACAAACCACGAATCTTTCGCACCGCCAGAAGGAATATTGTGTTTATTAATATCATCTTGTTCAAAGTTCGTTGTACCTGTTTTACCAGCTACTTGAACGTTTGGTACTTGTGCAAGTGTCCCAGTTCCAGATTGGACAGCAGTTTTTAGCATATCTGTGACCATAAATGCTGTGTAATCACTCATAGCCGCTTTGGAATCTGGCGTAAGGTCAAGCTTTGTACCGTCATTAAATTCAACAGACGTGACAGCATGCGGTTCGTTATAGTATCCGTTATTACCGAATGCACTAAATGCACCTGCCATTTTTAATGAAGACACACCATCTCCAAATCCACCAATTGAATAAGACTCTGGAATATCAGAAGGTAAGTCCATGCCTAAATTATTGGCAAATTGAGCTGCATTAGTTGAACCAGCTTCTTGGAATGCTTTGAGTGCAGGGATGTTACGTGATTGTGCCAAAGCACTTCTCATGGACATTTTCCCTAAATGTCTTCTGTCAAAGTTATTAATCGGTGTACCATCTGAGTACGTATATGGCGCATCATCAATTTGCTGATACGTAGACCATTTTTTGTTTTCAATGACAGGACCGTAATCTAAAATTGGTTTGATTGTTGAACCTGGCTGACGTTTTGCATCTGTCGCATAGTTAAAGCCGCCGGCTGGTACATCACGTCCACCGCCAATAGCTCGGATTTCGCCATTTTTCGTATCAAGCAGGGTGACACCCGCCTGCATACCTTTCGTAAAACCAACTGAATCCCCATTGATAATATCATCTAGGTGATCCTGTGCTTTTCGATCGAGTGAAGTATAGATTTTTAATCCATCTGTTGATACATCCACTTTGGCTTTTTTCTGTACTTCTTCCATGACTTCTTCAATATAAGCAGAGTACTTACTTGAGTTCTGGCTCTTATATTTATCAGCTGAGACGACCGTCTTGCTGACAGGGGTAGCTTTTGCATCCTCATAGTCTTTCTCTGAAATGTAGCCTTGTTTTTTCATGAGGCCTAAAACGATATTACGGCGTTTTTCCGCTGCCTCGGGATTTTTCACTGGGTTATAGGCAGAAGGACTTTGCGGCATACCTGCAAGTGTGGCAGCCTGTGCAACAGTTAGTTTATTTAAATCTGTCACGCCGAAAAATTGTTCTGCCGCTTTCCCAACACCATAAGCATAAGGCGAGAAGAAAATACGGTTTAAATACATTTCTAAAATTTCATCTTTAGAGTATTTTTGCTCAAGCTGAATCGAGAGCCATACTTCCTGTACTTTACGTTTTAACGTTTTTTGATTGTTAAGTAGAGAGTTTTTCACAACTTGCTGTGTAATCGTACTTCCACCTTCAGCTCCAAAGCCGTCCTCGACGTTTGCGACAAGGGCAC
This sequence comes from Bacillus sp. GBSW19, assembly GCF_002998655.1. Classification (NCBI taxonomy): domain Bacteria; kingdom Bacillati; phylum Bacillota; class Bacilli; order Caryophanales; family Bacillaceae; genus Bacillus; species Bacillus sp. GBSW19. Next base: position 1,117,183 of record NZ_PVRF01000001.1, on the reverse strand, counting down.
CGCCGATACGGATTGGATCAATCCCGTGGTGTTTATAAAAACGTGCATCTTCAGTTGCAATAAATGCTTCTTTTACCACATCGGGTATATCTTTAATCGAGACATACGTTCTTTTTTCCGCACCTACTTCTGCAAACACTTTCTTGTCTTTGTCATAAAGCTTTGAAGAATACGGTGTTTTGAGCTTACTATCATCAATAGAAGGAGCGCTTGATGCAAAAACGGCAAAAGTTGTGATTCCGGCAACTACACAAAGAAGACCGATCACGAGTAAAGATAAAAATATTTTTTTAAATAGACCTGCTTTCTTTTTGCCTTTTTTGTTCTTTTGCTTCTTATTGTTTTCTTGACTTGCTTTACGTCGCTGTTCACGACTTGTAAATTGATCAGACATCACATCTCAACCTTTCGTGTTAAACCTTTTTCGAACGTCATTGCTACTCACTTTCATCCGAAAAATGAAGTGTCTCCACTACTTTAATATAATCAATTCTTGGCGAATATCCAAGTGTCATTAAGTGGCCAGCTTCCATTAATTCGTCTTTGCTAATGGATTTCCGGCCGTTTTGCTGCTGCCGCTCCCAGAAGAAAAAGAGATCTGAAGCGGACAAATAATAAACGGAGCCAAATGCGGATATAATAACGAAACAAATACCGCCTTGCTTTTCTACCTGTTTCATATGCTCAATTTGATGATCGTGAAAATTTTTGAGTGGAAACGAGGTGGTGCTTTTGGTTTCCTTTGCTTCAAAATCGATATAGCGCCCTTTGTACACTCCATTATAGTCTGTTGTGGATGATTGTTTAAAATAGGCTTCTTTGATAACAGCAGCGCTTCTTTTTGGATAATCCACATTCACAATCTGAACGGGGGTAGGCTTTTTATGAATGACTGCGATCCCGTTGACCAAATAGTACTGGTTGGTTTCATTTAAGTCAGCCTCAAGCGTCATCCCGCGGTTACTATAAGAGGATTCGCCGCTGATTCTTTTTTTTGTCCCAATTTGTTGAATGGGCTGATACGATTTTCCGTTTGGATACCGAATCATCAAGTTTCAGCCTCCTTTTAATGCATTTTGTATTGGAGAGATTACTATGTTGTCACAAGAAGAGCACATCATCACTCAGTATATATTGCGTGAAACGAAAGCAAAAAATAAAGACAACCTGACGAGGACAAATGCTTACAAACGCTTTTATGACCGCCATCCAGAGATGAAATGGTCGCTGCTTGCTTCCTTTGTCTCGAGAAATGCTGGATGGTCTATGACGGATCTTAAGGGTGAGCTCTTCCATCCAGGTTTAACAGATCAGCAGGGGCACCTTTTTTTCACAGCATATGAAAGAGCGAATTGGCTGATCTTTTCGGATGCTTACCCTCAGCTTCTTTTGTATGAATGGTCTAAGCGATGCAGCAAACCCTTGTTCCATCTGCTTCCATATTTTTCTGTTTCTCGTTTTATGAGCACTGAGTGGGAACGTTTTTGGCTAAAGGGTGACACAGAGCGCCTGCTTTATGCACTCATCATAAATGAACAATATACTATACAATCTCCTATTATACAAAATCCTCTTCTGAAAAAGAATGTTTTTCACTCGATTCAATATCTGTTCAGCGAGTGGGGACATTTCCAAACCGTTGTTTTTCCAACGGTGGACGGGCATTTGTACGGGTTAACCATACGGAAGTTTTCCCGCGTAAAGGAGCGTATTACATTAGGAAAAAAACTAGCGAAACTATTATTTCGAGCCGATTTATTTTCGGATTTTTATCATTTTTTGCATACCGTTCCGCATACCGGATCACGGTTTGATTTTGAGCCGTTTTTAGGGATCGCTAGGAGGTCAACACCTTTTCTTCGAACAGTTTATCCGGTGATGACACATTCATTAGACGATCAAAGGGACGATTGGTTTCAAAAGAAATTGAGCCCATCCTTATTTGATGCAGAAACGTTACCAAAACAAATTGAGCTGACCGACTGGTATTTTCATAAAAAAAGACAGCTTCGTTTTCTTTTCTCATTAGAGCACTATTTTTTGCATAAATAAAAAGCAGGGGGTACCTGCTTTTTTTACGTGGATGGTCGATTAGGACCGCCGAGCTTTTTATCAAGCTGATCTGTACTGTTTTCTTTCCCTTTTGGCTTTTGCTCTTTTGGTGTTGGCTGCTTTTTCATGAAATCTACCTCCTTTGTCCTTAGAATTTACACAATCGGACACAATCATACAAAGAAGGACAAGCATATGTCGAAAAGGAAGAAATAGCGCTCATCTACACTTAGATTGGCGATTTGCTTCTAGTTTTGTCATGTGTGAAGGAGGGTGTGAAAGAAAAGAGAATGTAACGAGAGACGATAAAGGAGGAATCTGATGATGAGCGAATTTGTATCAAAAGAATCCATTATGCAGTTATTAGAGGAAATCGAGCGGAAAATTGATGCGGTGGAAGAAGAACTGTCTCTTGCTGTGAACCAAACAAAACGTGCAGCCATAGAGGAGCAAGAACAAATGATAGACCGGCTTGAATCAGAAGTAAAGGACTGTGAAGTGAAGATTCACGCGGCTGAGTATAAACTGGCGGCAAGACCGGCATATCACGCCGGATAGCTTTTCTATTTGAGCAATAAGTAAACGTTTGATAGGATGGTTCATAGAGGTGAACATTTTGGATAATCAAACATTACTTGAACATACACAAGATCTGAGAATATGGACCGAAGAGGCGTATGAGCAGTACCAAAAGGGAAAGGCTGAAGAGGAATACCCCGTATATGATTTTCACACGGACATTCAGCCGGCCGTTGAGACATTTGATCAGAAAATGGAAGAGTGGCTCACTGCTGCGATCTCGTTTATTCATCTGGTCAAACCTAGATATTTACACCAAGAACAGCTTGAAGCCGTCAAAGAAAATGGAAAAGAGGTTGTCCTGCAATCTTATTTTGGCAAACAGCATGCACCCCGTGTGAAAAATTTAGTTGAGTCAGTGATTTACACACTGAACCTTTTAATAGAAGAAATCAACAAGCGCAGCTGAAGACATATGCTGCGTTTTTCTTATGGCTGCTTTAGGCACATCTTCTGTTCTTGATCATAATATATGAGTGACATCACTATGTGTTGAGAGCGAGAGGAGCGAGATATATGATCCCTTATTCAAACCAGCAGCCTTATGAATTCAATCCATTCAATCGAGGGCCTTTTCCGTATCCAGATATGCAGCAGCAGCCTCCGCAGCCTCCAGAATATTTCATGCCGCCACATCAAGGTGGAATGAGCCAGGCACCATCTGCTGTCTATCAGCCGCCTTATGGATACCAAGAAAATGTGCCGCCTTTTCATCCGCCTGAAGCGATCAATCAACCCCAGATGCCGCCACCAGGCATGATGCCCATGCAGCAGCCTATGAACCCTTATCCTTTGCCAAGACCGCAAAAACAGCAATCATCTCAATTTAAAAGTGTGCTGTCACAATTCAAAAAAACGAATGGACAATACGACTTTAACAAAATGTTTGATACAGCTGGGCAAATGATGAGTACGATGAATCAAGTAGGTTCATTAGCGAAAGGATTTACAAGCATTTTTAAAGCATAGTTAAAACCCAATAGATGGACCTATTGGGTAGTTTGCTTTGGTGCCGTCACACGAAGCGTTTGATCTTTCCACACGCTCTTCATGTTCGTTTCATCTATTTTTGCCGGCATTAAAATGGTTTTGGTAAAGCTCGAATACGAGGAAGTTGTATCCGTTTTGATTGTTTCCTGCACGGATAAGTGTAAATATTGGGCTTTTACTTCTAGCGCGATATCCCCTTCGACAAAATGGTCGGGAAATTGGATCTCGATATACACAAACTGCTCATCCTCTGTCACATCGGTCGTAATCGATGCAAGTGAATGTGATGTGGTCATGAGCGCCTCCGCACTATTTATTATCTCGTGAAACGGGGAGGATGCGAAAAATTGTTCAATCGCTTCATTGAGAATATCTTCATTTGCCAGCAATTCATGTTTCTTTTCGCCTTCATGTTTCATTTGAATCACCTCTCATCTACAGCCTATGCAGAAAGGGCTCAGGCGGTTATCAATTGATGAGAGGAAAAAATTATGATTAAATAGTGTTGAATGAAGCAAGGTGTATGAGCGCAGCGTTTCATACGCGGAATAGAACTAGAAGCAAAGCTTGAAGGGAGCAATTGACATTGCTGAAAAAATTATTCGGTTTCGGAAAAAACCAAGATGATGTAAAGGAAGAAATCATTTATTCTCCAGCTGATGGAGAGTTAATGGATATGACGGATGTACCAGACCCTGTTTTTTCTCAAAAGATGATGGGAGACGGCGTAGCAGTAAAACCAAAAAGTGGCACGATTGTGTCACCAGTAGAGGGTGAAATCATCCAGCTCTTCCATACAAAACATGCAATTGGCATTCGAACACTCTCAGGGCTTGAGCTTCTGATTCATATCGGGCTTGAAACAGTGGGGTTAAATGGTGAAGGATTTGAAGCGCACATAAAAGAAGGGGATAAAGTGAAGATCGGTGACCCTCTCATTACGTGTGATTTAGAACTGATTGAAGAGAAAGCGGCAAGTACAGTGACTCCGATTGTCATTATGAATGGTGACTTGATCGAGCATCTTGATAAAGAACCAAAGGGACCTGTGGAAAAACAGACTTCTAAGCTTTTTACCGTTAAACTAAAATAATCAGGACACAAAAAAAAACTACCCAATCGTATGAGGGTAGTTTTTTTGATGACATTAATCTTCCATCGGAACCCAGCCTTGACTCGCTTCCATGACAGACCACAATCCTTCTGGAATCAAATACTTATCTTTTTGGCTGCGTTTAATGACAGTTTCAATCTCGCTTTCTCTGCCTTCTTTAATCTTCTTTGCCCAATCTGGGTCGACGATCAGCTCTCGTGCGACAGCGATAAGCGGAATTCCTTGATTATAAGCACTTAGTGCATCTTCGGCTGTAATGACGCTGCCCACACCGATGAGCGGAAGGGTATCGCCGCAGCGTTCTTTTAGCAGCTCCATACGTGTTTTATGAGTATCTGCACCACGTCTTGCTTTAGAGTCAATCTCCATTAAAGAGATATGCAAATAATCGAGGTTTTTTGTTTTGAGAACATCCACTAAGGTAAACGTCTCTGTCATTGTTAAACCAGGTGTTTCTGGTTCTTCTGGGGATAATCGATATCCAAAGATAAACGGTTTTGTTGCATGCTTTTCGATTGCCTCTTTGACTGCATCCACAATAGCGATAGGGAAGGCTAGACGCTTTTCTTCATTTCCTCCCCACTGATCTGTCCGCTGATTGCTATGCGGAGAGTAAAATTGCTGTAATAGATAACCATTTGCACCGTGGATTTCCACGCCGTCAAACCCTGCTTGAACCGCTCGTCTTGCCGCTTCTTTAAAAGAGTCAATGATATGGACAATTTCCTCTTCTTTTAAAGCGCGTGCAATCTGCTTTCCATCTTTAAACACATCACTTGGCGCAACCACATCACCGTTTGGAACTAAGTGAGGGAGAGCCTGAGAACCGCCGTGATGAATTTGAATGATGGCTTTTGTTCCCTTTGCCTGAATCGCAGAAGCAAGTTTTTTCAGGCCAGGTATATCTTCATCTCTTGCAATAGAAGGCTGTCCTTCAAATGCCTTACCATCTGGAGTCACGTTTGCACATGCTGTGATCACCATGCCCATATCACTTGATCTAGCTGTAATGAAATCAATTTCCTCTTTAGAAATGGTGCCATCCTCGTGAGAACCGAAGTGTGTCATTGGCGCAACGACTAACCGGCCATCAATAGACGCACCTCCTGGAAACGTAAATGGTTCAAATAAAGGCTTAAATTCGTTTTTCACTCTCATCATCTTCTTCCTTGATAAAATCATTTCACTATAGAAGTGTAATAGATACTGTTACAACACTTCAAAGTATTTGCTCATAGGCTGCGCATCAAAAAATTGCCGCCTAGTCATGCAAACAAATATTCGGTACACTATGTAAGAGAGGTGATGCGATATGAAAAAGAAAACAATGAACGAACTCATAGAAGAATTAAAGAAAGACGAACAGGTAGAACATTGGCATGAAATTGATGCGAAGCCTGCACAGACCTCTCCGATTCCTGAAAGAGTGAACGACAGGCTGAAAAAGGCGCTTGAGAAACGAGGCGTGAGCGAACTCTACATTCATCAAAAGGAAGCCTTTGAACGTGTGATGGATGGAGATCATGTGGTAACTGTCACACCAACAGCTTCAGGTAAAACGCTTTGCTACAATTTGCCTGTCCTTCAGTCGATCGCAGAAGATCAGACAAGCCGCTCCCTTTATTTATTCCCAACAAAAGCGCTCGCACAAGATCAAAAAAGTGAACTTAACGAGATCATCCACGAGATGGATGTTCCGATTCATAGTGAAACATATGACGGAGACACCTCTCCGGCCATTCGGCAGCGAGTCAGACAAGCAGGACATATTGTCATCACAAACCCGGATATGCTGCATTCAGCCATTTTGCCTCATCATACGAAATGGGTCAGCTTGTTTGAGAATTTGAAGTATATTGTCATTGATGAGCTTCATACATATCGAGGTGTATTTGGCAGTCATGTGGCCAATGTGATTCGCAGGTTAAAACGAATTTGTGCATTTTATGGAAGTGAACCGGTTTTTATTTGTACTTCCGCAACGATTGCGAATCCAAAAGAGCTAGCGCAGCAGCTAACGGGGAGCAAGGTGCATCTGATTGAACGAAACGGGGCACCTAGCGGTAAAAAGAATTTTGTGTTTTACAACCCGCCAGTTGTGAATAAACCATTAAATATTAGACAAAGTGCCGCCACTGTTGTCAATCAATTGGCAAAAACTTTTTTGAAAGAAAAAATCCAAACGATTGTTTTTGCTAGAAGCAGAGTAAGAGTTGAAGTGATTTTAAGCCATATTCAAGAGCTAGTGAAAAAAGAGATCGGCCCAAAATCGATTCGTGGATATCGCGGAGGCTATTTACCAAAAGAGCGGCGCGTGATTGAAAAAGGATTGAGAGAAGGAGACATTCTAGGTGTCGTCAGCACAAACGCACTAGAATTAGGAGTGGATATAGGTCAGCTAAAGGTCTGTATCATGACAGGGTATCCTGGCAGTGTAGCGAGTACATGGCAGCAGGCAGGACGAGCTGGAAGGCGTCATGAGGAAGCACTCATAATTATGGTGGCAAGCTCCTCACCTCTTGATCAATATATTGTCAGACACCCTGAATATTTCTTTAACAGGCCGCCTGAAGCTGCCAGAATCAACCCTGAAAACCTCATTATCTTAGTGGATCATCTAAAATGTGCATCCTACGAGCTTCCGTTTCGGGAGGATGAACAGTTTGGCGGCATGGAGGTAGAAGAGATTTTGCAATACTTACATGAGGAAGGTGTTCTTCATTTTAGCGGGAACCGGTATTATTGGTCAGATCAATCGTTCCCAGCGCATGGCATCAGCCTCCGGTCTGCAAGCCAGGAAAATGTGGTGATTGTGGATCAATCAGATGTGGCGAATGTTCGGATTATTGGAGAGATGGATCGATTCAGTGCGATGACGCTGCTTCATGATGAAGCCATTTATTTACACGAAGGGGTTCAGTATCAAGTGGAAAAGCTAGATTACGAGCATCTGAAGGCTTATGTGAAACAAGTAGATGTAGAATATTATACGGATGCGAATTTAGCTGTTCAACTTAAGGTGCTTGAAATCGATCAGACGACAGAGAAGGAAGCCGTATCTGTTCACTACGGTGATGTGACTGTCAACGCAATGCCGACGATTTTTAAAAAAATCCGGCTAAGTACCGGTGAAAATATCGGCTCTGGACCGATTCACTTGCCGGAAGAAGAAATTCATACGAGTGCTGCTTGGTTTGAATTACATGAAGCAGAGCGGAGATTTGAAGAGAAAACACTTGAACAGCTGCTGCTTGGCATCGCAAATGTTCTTCAGCACATTGTACCTGCTTTTGTGATGTGTGACCGTTCTGATATTCATGTTGTTTCACAAATTAAAGCGGCACATACCGGAAAACCGACGGTCTTTTTATATGACCACTACCCTGGCGGAATCGGCTTAAGCAAGGAAGTACAAGCTCGTTTCGATGAAATAGCAGGCGCAGCCATTCAGCTGATTGAGCGGTGCCGCTGTGAAAATGGCTGTCCATCCTGCATTGGCATGGAAATGAAAGAGGTGAGCGGAAAAAGCAGCATCGTTGAATTGATGTCCGTATTTTAAGGGAAAGGAGGGGGACACCTGCTCATGTCTTTAAAAGGGAAATTAAACAGAATGAAGAAGCACCTATCGCACAATCAGACACATGAAAACCGGCAGAAAACTTTAGAAGGACAACCACAGCCTGTGACTTCAGAAAATATCCCATTTTTAAAAGAATGGGAAACATTAGGTGTATCTCCTTATCACTTTGAGGGTTCCTTTTGTCTGATTCGGGAAGTCACCTATTCATTAGAAGATCAGCATGGGCGCTATTCGTTTGCGGAACTGCCGAAGATCATCGAGGCATGGAACGAAAGCGGCATCCAGCATTCGCTATCGGCTAAAGGGTACGAGCCGCACGAGCTGTTTTTCTTTGATACAGAAACAACAGGATTATCTGGCGGTACGGGAAATATGATTTTCTTGCTTGGACATGCACGTGTCTTTTCCGACAAAGTGGTGGTGAAACAGCACCTGCTCACCAATCCAGGAAATGAAGCGGCTCTGTACAAAAGCTTTCTCGATGAAGTAAACGTAGAATCATTGGTTACATATAATGGTAAATCGTTCGACTGGCCGCAAGTGAAAACGAGACATACGCTCTTACGAGATCAAATCCCTGCACTTCCTGAATTCGGACATTTTGATCTTCTGCACGGATCTAGACGATTGTGGAAGCATAAATATGAACGAATGGCGCTATCCGTTGTGGAAAAAGAAGAGCTGCACGTGCAGCGTGAAAACGACACGCCGGGGTTTTTGGCACCGATGATTTATTTTCATTTTTTAAAGGAACAAAATCCGAAGTTGATTGAAGGGATCTTGACTCATAATGAACTAGACGTCTTATCGTTAATCAGCCTCTACATTCATCTATCCAAAAAAATACTATCTGAGGATGCGGTAAAGGAACACAATGAGAAGTATGCGCTCGCCAGGTGGCATCTTGCTCATCGTGATGTACAGGAAGCAACGAAGCATTTGCAAAAATTAACGGATGCTGATTTTGAGCATGCGAATCAGGCGTCTTATGATCTTTCCTTACAATATAAACGACAAAACGAGTGGGATGAAGCGGTTCAAATATGGGAAAAATTATTTAAATCAAGCGATGTCCATTTAGCATTAAAAGCGGGTATAGAGCTTGCGAAGTGTAAAGAGCATCGTCAAAAAAATGCAAGGTCAGCTCTATCCATCACTGAATCGTTATTATCTTTCTCATCGTTAAGTCAGCGAGACACGGAAGAACTTGAGAAGCGAAAAAAACGGCTCTTGAGAAAAGCTGGGCAATGAACATTATTGCCCGGGAAAGCGCAAAACATGACAACGTTCGGCTCTCGGCCGAAAATAAAAATTGTTTAGCACTTTTATTGTAGAAAAGTCACGAATCCTGTAAAATAACGTTAGATATTGAATGAGGAGCGTAGAGCATGTATAAAGGTCTTTTCTACTTGTTTTTTCTTGTTGTCATTTTGGTCGCTTTTGTGTTTTCAAACTATAAGGATGTTTTTCTTGCAAACTTTTAAAATAGGTTAATGCATTAGTACATGTACACCTCTTAATTCATACATTGTTAATGTAAGAAAATTAAGGAGAGGGGAATGCTACATGTACCATCATCATCATTGCCAGCCGAATGTTACACAGCCAATTGTTCATCCGACGAATCATTGCTGTACACACAGCGATTCAACAACAATTGTGCCGCATATCCATCCGCAGCATGTGACAAATGTTCACCATCAAAATTTCAAACATGTTCACTACTTCCCACATACGTTTTCTCAGGTGGACCCGGCAACACATCAACACTTTAACTGCGGTGGACCTTGCTGTAACAGATAAAGTGAAATGGGACTTTTAGAAGTCCCTTTTTTTAAAAGCAGGTGAAAAAATGAAAATTATTGCTGTCACAGGGTACAAGCCATTTGAGCTTGGGATATTCAAACAAGACGAGCCTGCACTTCAATACATAAAAGCGGAGCTTCAAAAAAGGCTGACAGCCCTGATTGAAGAAGGTCTGGAATGGGTTCTCATATCAGGCCAGCTTGGGGCAGAAATCTGGACTGCCGAAGTGGTATTTGAGCTTCAAGAGGAGTATCCAGCGTTAAAACTGGCCGTCATTACACCATTTTATGAACAGGAAGAGCGCTGGAATGAACAAAACAAAGAGTTGTATGAAGGGATTCTTGCACAGGCCGATTTTGTAGAAAGTGTCACGCATAGACCATATGAAAGTCCGGCACAATTTAAACAAAAGAACCGTTTTTTTATTGAAAAAACAGATGGCCTTCTCGCCCTTTATGATCCTGAGCATGATGGCTCGCCAAAGTACATGATCAAAGAAGCGGAAACCTATACCGATTACCCCATTATGTACATCACAATGGATGATTTGAGAGCGCAAGTTGAGGCAGAAGATCCGTTTTTTGACTAAAAGCAAGAGAAAATTTGACAACGTCACGTATTTCTGAAAAAATATACTATGAATTCACGATATGAGGTGAAAAAGATGCTTGCTGATAAAGTAAAGCTTTCTGCGAAAGAAATTTTAGAAAAAGAATTTAAAACAGGTGTCAGAGGATACAAACAAGAAGAAGTCGATAAATTTTTAGATATGGTCATTAAAGACTATGAGACATTCAACCAAGAAATCGAAAAGCTTCAACAAGAAAACCTCCATTTGTCTAAACAGCTTGAAGAAGCCGTTGAGCAAGGAAAAAGACAGCCTGCACAGTCTAATACAACAAACTTTGATATTTTAAAAAGACTATCTAACCTTGAGAAACACGTTTTCGGCAGCAAACTTTATGATTGAGCCTTGCTGAAAAAAGCTTGTGCCTGATGTCATTGTCGTTTATAATAACGATTATTGATTAACGTTCGGGTAATCGCTGCAATGCTTTTAGACATTGCAGAGGAAAGTCCATGCTCGCACGGTGCTGAGATGCCCGTAGTGTTCGTGCCTGGCGAAAAAATAAGCCAGGGCAGCCTGGGAAAGGCTGACGGCAGGAAAAATGCCTACGTCCTTTTAGGATATGGCAAAGTATCCTTGAAAGTGCCACAGTGACGAAGTCTCACTAGAAATGGTGAGAGTGGAACGCGGTAAACCCCTCGAGCGAGAAACCCAAACTTGGTAGGGGAACTTTCTCAAAGGAACCAAACGGAGAGAAGGACAGAGTATTCTGTAGATAGATGATTACCACCTGAGTACGAGGCATTTGCCGTTTGCAGTACGATGGAACAAAACATGGCTTACAGAACGTTATATCCGTTATTATAAACATGATGAAAACAAAGCTCTCCTATTCAACATATGGAGAGCTTTTATCTTGAATACATAAAAGGACGAGAAAACAGGTGATAAAACAATGAAAACCTATACACTCATCGCAACAGCTCCAATGGGAATTGAAGCGATTGTTGCAAAAGAAGTAAGAGACCTTGGCTATGCCTGCACAGTAGACAATGGAAAAGTGATTTTCGAGGGGGATGCTCTTGCGATTTGCCGTGCGAACCTTTGGCTGCGTACAGCAGACCGGATTAAGGTACAAGTAGCTGAATTTTCGGCAAAAACATTCGATGAGCTGTTTGAAAGGACGAAGGCGATTGACTGGTCCGCTTTTTTACCGAAAAACAGCACGTTCCCTGTCATCGGTAAATCTGTGAAATCACAGCTTGCCAGTGTGCCGGATTGTCAGCGTATCGTCAAAAAGGCGATCGCGCAAAAGCTCATATCCTCTTACAACATACAGTCTGAATGGCTTGAAGAAACAGGACCTGAGTATAAAATTGAGGTTGCCCTTTTAAAAGATAAAGCTGTGCTCACGCTTGATACATCTGGTGTGGGTCTTCATAAACGAGGGTACCGCATGGATCAAGGCGGAGCACCTATTAAAGAAACCCTTGCGGCTGCACTCGTGCTATTAACAAACTGGACACCTGACCGTCCGTTTGTTGACCCTTTCTGCGGGTCAGGAACAATCGCTATTGAAGCGGCCATGATAGGACAAAACATTGCCCCAGGATTTAACCGGGAATTTGCGTCCGAGTCATGGGAATGGATTGGTGAAGACGTTTGGAACAAAGCGCGTCACGAAGTGGAAGAAAAAGCAAACTATGATCAGCCGCTCCACATTATTGCAAGTGATATCGACCATCGGATGGTAGACATTGCACAAATGAATGCTGAAGAAGCTGGTCTAAGTGAATTGATTCAATTTAAACAAATGCAAGTGAAAGACTTTCAAACGAAAGAAGAGTATGGTGTGATTGTCGGAAATCCGCCTTACGGAGAACGACTCAGTGATAAACCAGCTGTTGAAAAAATGTATCAAGGAATGGGCGAAGCATTTAAGAGCCTAGATACTTGGTCCATTTACATCTTAACGTCACACGAAAAGTTCGAAGAGTGCTTCGGCAGAAAAGCAACGAAAAAGAGAAAACTGTTTAATGGTTTTATTAAAACAGACTATTACCAATATTGGGGAAAACGCCCGCCTAGAAAACAGACAACTGAATCATAAAAAATGGTCACACCTACAGAAGGTGTGGCTTTTTTTATCGCAGAAAGGTATAAACCTTCACGGGACGGAATAAACTGAACTTGATTTTAAAAAAAGAGGTGTCTCCATGATACAATATGATCAATTTCAGTTAATCCAAAAAGCACTCGCTTCGACTGCTCAAAAAATTGAAGGGCAAGAAGGTGGACAATCTGCTCAGCTGACAGCAGCCATCGAAGATTTAGCGCTTGCTCAGGCTTACATAGAGCGTTCAGAGCATGCATTTTTAATGAAAGAAACCTATCAACATCGTTTGCGGTCGTAAAAAAGATTGTCATTCCCCAGCATAAATGTTACTATTGAATGTCTGAATGATTCAAAAGTTGGGGGTTGAAGCAGGTGACAGCATCTCGTTTGCCTTTTTCATTATCAAAAGAACATAATTTTTACGAAGAACTGGGCAACTGGATTGGTGATGTGTTCTATGACATTTTGCCAGAAAAGGGCTTTGATCTTCGAGATGAACAAATATTTATGGCCTTTCAACTAGAAAGAGCCTTTAAAGAAAAAAGTGTGATGTTTGCCGAAGCTGGGGTAGGCACAGGCAAAACCATCGTCTATCTATTATTTGCGGTCACATATGCAAGGTATACAGGGAAACCTGCGATTATTGCATGTGCAGACGAAACGTTAATTGAACAGCTGGTGAAACAAGAGGGTGATATCTATAAAATTGCCAATCACCTTGATATTCAAATAGATGCGAGATTAAGTAAATCGCATGACCAATATTTATGCTTAAAGAAACTAGAGAAAACCATGCAGCGTGAAGATGATGAGAAGTGGCTCGATATTTATGAATCGCTTCCTTCATTTGTTCATGAATCACATGGCATGCAAAACTTTTATCCGTATGGTGATCGAAAAGAGTATCCAGAACTATCAAATGATGAATGGTCACGCATTGGCTATGACTCGTTTCAAGACTGCTTGACGTGCGATATGCGTCATCGCTGCGGTCTGAATTTATCAAGAGATCATTACCGGAAAGCAACCGATCTCATCATCTGTTCTCATGATTTTTACATGGAGCATGTGTGGACGAAGGAATCCCGCAAACGCGAGGGCCAGCTTCCGCTGCTTCCAGAACATAGCTCCGTCGTATTTGATGAAGGGCACCTTCTTGAATTTGCCGCACAAAAAGCACTGACGTACCGAGTGAAGCAATCAATGCTCGAAACATTTTTAGAGCGCCTGTTGCAAAACGATATACGTGAAGAGTTTGCCGAGCTCGTTGAAGATGCACTTGCCACAAACGATGAGTTCTTCTATCTCTTAAAAACACATGCCAAAGAAATCAAGGGCTCGCATCGACTTGAAATTGGACGTGTGGATGAAGTGAAGCGGTCTGCAAGTGAATTGTGTGATTTGCTTGAAAAAATCGGAGAAGCACTCGTGTTTGAATCAGAGATGTATACAATCGATCAATACGAATTGTCTGTTGTGGAAGAGTACATTGAACAAATGGCGTATTCTCTGTCGCTATATCAAAAAAATGCGATTAGCTGGCTTGAAAAGCAGGAGTTAGATACGACATTTGTTGTGATGCCAAAGACAGTCGCAGAGGTGCTTGGTGAAAAAGTATTCTCGCAAAAAAGACCATACATTTTCTCTTCTGCTACATTGTCTGAAAATCAATCCTTTGATTATTTAGCTGAAAGTCTTGGGATCAAAGATTACTTATCAATGAGTGTCGCTTCTCCGTATGATTACGATGAGCAAATGAAGATTTATTTCCACGGGATTCAGCAGCTTCAAGAGCAAGAGGCAAAAGGACAGCAAGTGATCACTCAGCTGAAAGAAAACGGAGGACGATCTCTGATTTTGTTCCCTTCATTTGATGAACTTCATTTCTTTAGAAAGCAGCTTGAGGCATCGGATGAATCACTGCCTTTCGACGTGTATTTTGAGGGAGACGAGGAAATCAGCACGATTGTTCAAAAGTTCCAAGCAGATGAGACATCCGTGTTATGCTCTGTTCACCTTTGGGAAGGGCTGGATATTCCAGGACAATCACTAACAAATGTGATCATCTGGGGACTTCCTTACCCGCCTCATGATCCGGTATTTGAGGCAAAACGGAATGAAGCAAAGGATGCTCGTGCTGAAGTTGACCTTCCGTATATGCTGCTGCGCTTGCGACAAGGTATTGGAAGGCTGATTCGGACAAGCCAAGATGCAGGAACCATTCATATTTATTTTGACCGTAAGGAAGATACAGAGCTTCAAAGTAAAATTGAATCCGTTCTGCCAGTCAAGCCAATCATCATATCTTAAATAACGCCCGAACGAGGAAAAGAGGAGGATACCATCTGAGTATCCTCCTTTTTCATTGACAAAAGAACATTCCTTGAAGTAGCCTTGAAACGTACATACATATTTTATTGATTGGGGGAACAAACGTATGAGTCTTGAAGCAAAAGAGAAAGCGTTTTATCAATTACTAGGAAAAATCGCCCATTATACGGAGGCGCTCCATTTACTTTATTGGGACTCTAGAACACAGGCGCCTAAAAAAAGCGCCGATTTCAGAGCTGAAACGATCGGTCAATTATCAAGTGATATTTTTAATATGAAGACTTCTGATGAAATGAGAGATCTTCTTCACGCATTAAACAAACATCGAGATGAGCTGTCAAAAGATACACAAAAGGCGCTCGAATTATCACAAAAAGAGTATGATGAAAACAGCAAAATTCCGAAAGAAGAATTTAAAGAATACTCGATTTTGCAATCAAAAGCAGAGCATGTCTGGGTAGAAGCAAGGGAGAAATCAGACTTTTCACTCTTTGCACCATACTTAAAACAGCTCATTGATTTTAACAAGCGCTTTATTCAATATTGGGGCGTGAAACAAACGCCATACGATGTGCTGCTCAATAACTATGAGCCAGATATGACGGTTGAACAGCTCGATCAAAAGTTTGGTGCACTTCGTGATGCCATTGTTCCTCTCGTGAAAAAAATCGAAGCCTCTCCTCATAAGCCGGATACTTCATTTTTATCGAAAAGCTTTCCGATCGACAAACAAAAGGAACTGAGTCTCTTCTTCTTAAAAGAATTGGGGTATGACTTTGACGCAGGACGTCTGGATACAACGGTTCATCCGTTTGCTGTGACATTGAGCAGAGGGGATGTTCGTGTGACGACCCGTTATGATGAGCATGATTTTCGGATGGCGATCTTTGGCACGATTCATGAGTGTGGTCATGCCATCTACGAGCAAAACATTGATGAGGCACTGAGCGGAACGCTATTATGTGATGGCACATCAATGGGGATCCATGAATCACAGTCTCTTTTCTTTGAGAATTTTATCGGCAGACATGAAGATTTCTGGAAAACGTATTATCATAAGCTGCAAGAAGCGTCTCCTGAGCAATTTAAAGATGTCTCTTTAGAAGACTTTGTGCATGCAGTGAATGAATCGAAGCCGACTTACATTCGAATTGAGGCAGATGAACTGACGTATCCGCTTCACATTATCATCCGCTATGAAATTGAAAAAGCGATTTTTAATGAAGAAGTAGCAGTTGAAGACCTGCCTGCACTGTGGAATGAAAAATATAAAGCGTATCTTGGCATTACGCCTCCTAATGATGCACTCGGTATTTTGCAGGATGTTCACTGGTCTGATGGAAGCTTTGGATATTTCCCTTCATATGCGCTTGGTTATATGTATGCGGCGCAACTAAAGCACCAAATGATCAAAGATTTACCGAATTTTGATGAGCTGATTCAAAACGGGTCTTTTGCACCGATAAAAGAATGGCTCACAGAACATGTTCACCAGCATGGAAAACGCAAAAAACCATCTGAAATCATTCAAGATGCGACTGGTGAGGAATTAAATGTGCAATATTTAATCGATTATTTAACAGATAAATATACGAAATTGTATTTATCTTAAATAAAAGGCACCCTTTGCTCAGAAGGGTGCTTTTTTGATGCTTGAATATTCTAAAAACGAACGTTTTGATCTGATCTATTATTTAAGTTCGGTATTTTTCTGGAAAAGTGCTTTCCAAGCGTCTGAAATCTTGTTATAATTTGAACACTATAACACTCATATAATCGCGTGATGATGGCACGCAAGTTTCTACCGGACACCGATACAGTCCGACTATGAGTGAGCAAAATGAAACAGCTCTTGTTTGAGCTGAAGATCCGTGGATCGTTTTCGCATTGCTTGCTCCTCATGGACAGCAATGCTTTTTTTATGCAAAAAATGAAAATGTTTGCCAATATGCTGGGAGGAAGAATGATGGAATTGTTACGTCAAAAAATTGAGAACGAAGGAATCGTTCTGTCAAATCAAGTGTTAAAGGTAGATGCCTTTTTAAATCATCAAATTGATCCTGTGTTAATGCATGAGATCGGGCAAGAGTTTGCTAGATTATTCAAGCATGATGGCATTACAAAAATTGTCACAATCGAATCTTCTGGCATTGCACCTGCTGTGATGGCTGGACTAGCTCTTCAAGTACCAGTTGTCTTTGCTCGAAAACGTCAATCACTAACACTAACAGATAACCTATTAACAGCGAGTGTGTACTCTTTTACGAAAAAAGTAGAAAGCACGATCGCTGTTTCAAATACGCATCTCAGTGAAAAAGATTGTGTATTAATCATTGATGACTTTTTAGCGAACGGTGAAGCCGCTAAAGGGCTTGCTGCAATCGCAAAGCAGGCGAAGGCGAAAGTAGCCGGATTTGGCATTGTCATTGAAAAGTCATTTCAGCCCGGAAGGAATGCGCTTGTTCAAATGGGCTACCGCGTCGAGTCCCTTGCACGTATTGAATCACTTAAGGAAGGGAAAGTCACGTTTGTACGGGAGGTACAATCATGAGTGCCGCTAAAAAAGCCAAAACGCTCTCGCTAGGGATTCAGCATGTGCTGGCGATGTATGCAGGTGCCGTTCTTGTGCCGCTCATTGTGGGAGATGCGCTCGGCCTCACCCCTGCACAGCTGACTTACTTAATCTCGGCAGATATTTTCATGTGCGGGGCTGCCACACTTCTTCAAGTATGGAAAAACCGTTTCTTTGGTATCGGTCTGCCTGTTGTATTAGGCTGTACATTTACTGCGGTTTCTCCTATGATTGCGATTGGCTCTAAATATGGAATTTCGTCTATCTATGGAAGTATTATCGCTTCTGGGTGTATCATCATTCTTCTTTCCTTTTTCTTTGGGAAGCTTGTGAAATTTTTCCCGCCTGTCGTGACAGGGTCTGTCGTTACCATTATTGGCATTACCCTTATTCCAGTAGCGATGAACAATATGGCAGGAGGAGAAGGAAGTGCAGATTATGGTTCTTTTGAAAATCTAGGCCTCGCTTTCCTTGTGCTGTTTATCATTGTGCTGCTCTATCGATTCACAAAAGGTTTTATGAAGGCGATCGCTATTTTAATCGGTATTCTCCTTGGGACAGCAGTCGCTGCATTTATGGGGAAAGTGGAAACAGCTGAGGTGGCGAACGCTCAAGTTTTCCGTATGATTGAACCATTTTATTTCGGCATGCCTACCTTTGAGTTTGCACCCATTATGACGATGACGTTAGTTGCGATTGTGTCATTAGTCGAATCAACAGGTGTTTATTTCGCATTAGGTGATTTAACAAACCGGTCATTAAAAGAGAAGGATTTAGCGAAAGGCTATCGCGCAGAGGGGATTGCTGTTTTATTAGGTGGTATTTTCAATGCATTTCCTTACACAGCCTACTCGCAAAACGTTGGGTTGATCCAGTTGACAGGAGTCAAGAAAAATCAAGTCATCGTTGTGACAGGAGCATTGCTCATGTTATTTGGACTTTTTCCTAAAATTGCTGCATTTACGACGATTATTCCAAAATCAGTTCTTGGCGGCGCAATGGTCGCCATGTTTGGGATGGTCATTGCCTACGGTATTAAAATGCTCTCGCGCGTGGATTTTGCCAAACAGGAAAACCTACTAATTGTTGCTTGCTCAGTTGGGATCGGCTTAGGTGTCACCGTCGTGCCGCAAATGTTTGAGCATTTGCCAGAATCAATGAAATTATTAACAAGTAACGGAATTGTGGCCGGTAGCTTTACCGCTATTTTGCTTCATATTATTTATCACATGATTCCATTTAAAAAAGAAACAGGGCAGGATCTGATAGAAGAACCTAAGCAATCTGTTATGTAAACACCTCTCATTAAGAGGTGTTTCAGCGTGTAGACAAACCCTCGCATTCGGTGTCAGTCCTGTGCGCCGATGCTCACGAATGTTAAATTCGCTCCGCTTCGGTGCTCGTCCTTCCTAGACTTCAAAGGTTTTCTATCACGCTGAAAAGAAGACAAAGGGCTAAAATAAAGATCATTTTAGCCCTTTGTCAACAATCTGAAACACCTCTCATTAAGAGGTGTTTTTTTGCATAAAAAAAGCAGGTTCGCTTGGCTTGGAACGAACCTGTGAAGGAGGAAAACTACATCATGTTTTCAACTATATTATCCAATATTTATCAATTGTCGTCAAGACAAAAAGTTAGACGGAGGAAAATGTTTTGACTGAATTGTGACGATTTGGCATGTATATCCTTTTTTCGATAGGGGATATTAACGAAAAAAGAGGTGAAGCCGATGGCGTACATTCTTTCAATTGGAACGAGTCACCCGAAGCATCACGTGGATCAGAAAACAGCTGCTCAATTTGCTAGGTCTCAATTTAAACGATCGTTTAAAGATATTGATCGGCTGCTGAGAGCTTTTCAAAATGGAGAAATTCAGAGCAGGCAGTTTGTGCAGCCCATTGAATGGTATCAGACGCACCACTCTTTTGAAGAGAAAAACAATATCTATTTGGAGAAGGCACTGGCTCATGCAAAAGAAGCGATCTTACATTGTCTTCAAGAGCAGGCGTTTCTGAAAAAGCCGATTCCGGTTGAAGAGATCGATGCACTGTTTTTTATTTCAAGTACCGGCTTATCGACCCCAAGTCTTGATGCAAAGCTGATGAACGTACTTCCTTTTTCTCCTTATACGAAACGAGTACCGATCTGGGGGCTAGGGTGCGGGGGTGGTGCGGCAGGGCTGTCTCGGGCTTATGAATACATAAGGGCATATCCAGAAGCAAAGGTGCTCGTCGTTGCCTGTGAGCTGTGCAGTTTAACCTTTCAGCCGCAAGATCAATCAAAAAGCAATTTAATCGGCACCTCCTTATTTGGAGACGGGACGGCTGCGGCTCTTTTAGCTGGAGAAACGGCTGCACTAGAATATGCCCATTTAAAAACAGTCCCTAAAGTACTAAGTACACAATCCGGCACGATGAAGGATTCTGAGGATGTGATGGGCTGGGAATTTACAAGTGACGGCTTTCGGGTTATTTTCTCCCGTGACATTCCGTCTATGATTTCAGGCTGGTTAAAAGAGCAGGTGGATCAATTTTTAGAGGAGCTTGGATGTTCAACTAAAGACTTATCCGTTTTTCTTGCCCATCCTGGAGGAAAAAAAGTGATTGATGCCTATGTTGAAAGTCTATCTTTACGAGAGAATCAGCTATTTTCTTCAAAAGAAGTACTCAAACAACACGGAAATATGTCCTCTGCCACAGTTTTGTATGTCATCAAGCATTTCCTTGAACATCAATCAATTGAAGCGGGGGATATTGGCCTTTGCGGGGCGCTTGGTCCAGGCTTTTCCTCAGAACTGCTGCTTATGAAATGGGAGGATGTCTTGTCATGATCATTTGGCTTGTTATCGGGTTCTTCGTTTGTCAGCGGCTCATTGAAATGCTTGTGGCCAAAAGAAATGAAAGAAAAGTAAAAGCGATGGGTGCCATTGAATTTGGTGCTAGTCATTATCCCTATATGGTCGCTATGCATACGGCCTTTTTTCTCTCACTCATAGTTGAGATAGGGCTTTTACATAAGGGGTCGTCCCGGTATTTTCTTGTGCTGCTCCTTTTCCTGATGGCTACACAGGTCATTCGATACTGGGCATTATGCTCCCTTGGGACGTACTGGAATACAAAGATTTTAGTCGTGCCAAACGCAATGATTGTAAAAAAAGGGCCGTATCGTTGGTTGAAACACCCTAACTATGTAGTCGTGGCGATTGAGCTTTTGCTGATCCCGCTATTGTTTGAGGCGTATGTCACTGCCATTTTGTTTACGTGTTTAAATGCATGGATGATGGCTGTAAGAATTCAAACAGAGGAGAAAGCGTTAAATCAGTATTTGCTAAATTAATATTGAAAATCATTATCAATTGTGCTACACTTTCATTAATGATAAACATTCTCAATCATGAAGGATGGACGGTGATCACATGACAATGATTTTCTTACTCGGTACGGTGTGTATATACAGCCTATTAATTGGCTTCGTATTAAAAGGTGTCTCCAAAAAATCTGCTTCCTGATCTCAGTCAATTGCGACTGATCGGGCAGCAGATTTTTTTTATTTCCTCAGATCAGAAGAAAAATCTCTTTATTTTGTGTAAAATGGTATCACATACATAACTGACTTTTCTAAAAACAAAGGGGTTTATCGTCATGAAAGACTTGTCTATTCGAGATTCGCTCGTTCAAACTACAGGAGCTTTATATCAAAGCTTTCTCAAAAGGGATGATCATGAGCGCGCAGCCAAACTTGCATCGATTATCAAAAAGGAAGCAGAAGAAGAAGTGTATATCGCATTTACCGGCCACTATTCTGCTGGAAAGTCATCACTTGTGAATCATCTGCTTCATGATCACATTTTGCCAACGAGCCCAATCCCAACAAGTGCAAACTTGGTCGTCGTGAGGAAAGGGGAAAGTGAAGTGCAGCTTCACACCTCTGATGACCGTTTTGCAAAAATGAGCGGTTCTTATGATAAAGAAGCAGTACAGCGTTTTTGTAAGGATGGAGAACAGATTGAGATGGTGGAAATTAGCGGTGACTATAGAGGACTGGGAGAAAAGGTGGCACTGATTGATACGCCAGGAATTGATTCAACGGATCATGCACACTTTTTGTCTGCTGCCTCTATTCTTCATCAAGCAGATGCTCTTTTTTATGTCGTTCACTACAACCATGTTCATTCTGAAGAAAACATTCGTTTCATTCGTTCCATTAAAGAAAAAGTGCCAAATCTTTATTTCATCGTGAATCAAGTGGACCGGCATGATGAGCATGAGACTGCATTTGAAGACTACAAAAATCAAGTGATTGACATGCTCCTTAAAGAGGGCATTGAAGAAGATCATCTATACTTTACATCTGTAACCGATGAGACGCATCCAAGAAATGAAATGATTCGTTTAATCGAAAAACTACAAGAATTACAGACGTTGCCGAAAGCATCACTTCGTGCTTATACTGAGCAAAAAATTGAGCATGTTTTAAAAGAACACATTGACTCGTTAAAAGAAGAGCTGCAAGGTGAAGAGCTTGATTCACAGCTTCAAGAAAAAAGAAAAGAAGTAAAGGAGTTTGAAGCGAAAAACTACTTCATTGAAAATGGAGCCAAACAGTTAGAAGATGAAGTATCTTCTGAAGTCGAGAGCATTTTAAAGAATGCCAACCTCACTCCATTTAAAATGAGGGAACTCGCAAGCGACTATATTGAATCAAAAGCACCTGGCTTTAAAGTGGGACTGCTTTTTGCTAAAAATAAAACTGAGCAAGAAAAAGAAAAACGGGCAACCGACTTCTTAACAGATGTCAAAGCGAGGATGAAAGCTGAAGTGGACTGGCATATTGCTGAGCTGCTTAAAAAAGAAGTCAAGAAGCATCAGCTTGGTGAAGAGTTATTAAATCAAGTGATGGCATTTGAAACACCTGTGCAAGAAGCACTCCTTGAAAGTGTGATTCATCATGGTGCGACGTTCTCCAATGAATACGTACTACAATATGCAAAAGATGCTGGCGAAGCCTTGAGAAGACAGGCAAAACAGAAAGCGATGACACTGATTGAACAAATGTCTGAGTCGCTGAAAGCCCAGCTTATGAAAGATAAAGCAAAACATCAAGAAAAATGGGACCAGTCTGCAAAAGAACTCCAAACGCTTGAGCAGTGCATCGGAAAAAATGAACAAATGAAGCGTGATATTCAACATGTATGGGATATATGGCAAAACGGAACGGATGAACAGATCGAAGAAGATTGGTTTTATGCGAAAAAGAGGCGGATGCAGCATGACCAGCTAAAGCAGGATCACGCGCCCATTCATCCCGAAGAGAGCGAGCAAGAAAAACCGCAGAAGCAGACAGAGCAACATCAAATGCGTCAGTCACAGCATGTCACGACGGCACAGTCAATTGACCAGTTTGAACAGCTTTCTCAGATTTTATTGCCATTAGACGCTCTCAAATCTCAAAGAAAGTCCTTTGAAAAACGAACAAAGCGGCTGCAAGCGAAAGAATTCACACTCGCTTTATTTGGGGCTTTTAGTTCGGGGAAATCTTCCTTTGCAAATGCCCTTGTTGGGAGAAAGGTACTGCCATCCTCTCCCACGCCAACAACGGCAACGATTAATAAGCTGACGCGGCCGACGGAAGATCACCCGCATGAAAGTGTAAAAGTGGTGTTCAAAACAGAACAGGATATATTAGAGGAGCTCAATCAGATCCTCGGATTTTCGATCTCAGAAGAAAAGGGAGAGACGTTTACATCCAAGCTCGAACGAACGCTGAAAAAAAGACAGCTTGAACAAGATCACCGCATCATTGTTGAACATTTTTTACAAGCGCATACACGTTTCCTTCATCACATTACGAAGCAAACGCCGCTTCATGTCACTCTTCAAGAACTGAGGCCATATGTGGCGGAAGAAGCTGTTTCTTGTGTGGTGAAGGAAGTGACGGTGTATTTGAGTACACCTTTAACAGATAAAGGGCTGACTATTGTTGATACGCCAGGCGCCAGCAGTATGAATAAGCGCCATACAGAGATTGCCTTTCAATATATGAAGGACGCAGATGCTCTTCTTTATTTAACTTACTACCAGCACTCTTTCTCGAAGGCAGATCGGTCATTTTTACGTAAGCTTGGGCTTGTAAAAGATTCATTTAGCATGGATAAAATGTTCTTTATTATCAATGCAGCTGACCTCGCAAAGGATCAAGCAGAGCTTGACACCGTCTTTGACTATGTGAATAATGAGCTCACAAAAGAAGGCATCCGAAACCCAAACCTTCATCATGTGTCCAGTAAGGAAGAAATCGAAGGAAAGGGAGAGACAGCTTATAATCAATATGCAAAGCTTAGAAAACAGCTCGACTATTTTATTGAGGAAGAATTAACGAAAGATGCGATCGAGCTTTTGTATTTTGAAGCCGGCATGTTATGTAGCACAGTCGACAAGCTGCATGCGACACTGCATCAGTCAGAAGATGAGAAGCAAGCGGAAAAGAAAAAGATAGACACATCCTATGAAGCGATTCTTGATCAAATGAGTCATATCAAACAATCTAAGCTAGTGACAGAAAGTGTGAAAAAGGACTTACATGAACAGCTCTATCATATTGTCCAGCGCCTATCACTATTTGCGAATGATCTGTTAAAGACAGCCTTTTACCCTGGAATATCTCAAGGAGACTTCAGGCAGCAGTTGAAAAAAGCGCTTGAACAGGCACTGAAGGATTATGAATTTGAATTTGTACAGGAGTTAAAGGCGCTTGATATCCGAATGGAATCGTTTATTCATCAATACTTCCAAGAGGAATGGGAAAAAGGATTGCAGGCGGCATGTGCAGAAGACCCTTACTTTTCTCTCTCACTGTCGCCGCCAGAAGAGAAAAATGCTGAGCTGAAACAAATTGAAGTCGAATCTGAACTGACACCATTCGAACCGCTCTTAAAGAAGCAAAAATCAGCGAAAGTTTTCTTTGAACAGAATGGAAAGGCTGCGTTCATTGAAGCGATTCGAGATATTCTTCATCAGTTAACCACGAAATGGGCAGATAAAGAAAAAGAAGAATTACTGAGCAGGTACGACACAATGGTGAAGACCTTTACTGAAAGATATGAAACAGAAGCGCTCGAGCAGCTAAGTGAACAAAAACAAACATTTATCACGAGCCTAACGACAGATGCCAAAGAACAGGCGGTAATTGAACAAGTATATGAACAAACAAACGAATGGAAGAACCAGTTGAAAACCATTTGATTCATGGTAGACTAAATAAAAAAGAAAGCAGTTGATAGAAAATGACGAGCGTACACGAAGAGATTTCCGCTCACTCACAAAAGCAGCATGCTCATATTCAGTCCTTTCTTGAGCTTGAACAGAAAAGAGAACAAGCAATAGAGACTGCTGTATTCAAATGTGAGCAAAACGAGCCATTTACAACAGACGACATCAATGCCATTACGTCGAAGATGAATGAGCTTGCACGAGGCGGTATTGTTCCGCTGCGTAAGCATGTGACGAATGATATGGTCAGGGAGTATGTCAAGCGGAAACAGAAGTAAAGAGTAACTTTCTCTTTTTTGGTCATCTTAATGAATGTACCGAGAAAGGGGAATGATCATGAAAAAAAAGCAACAGACAAAGCAGCAGGATGAGCGTGACCCTAAACAAAAAGACATGCCGTCCTATGCAGAAGCAGAGTCGAAAAAAATGCAATACGGTCAAAAGTAAACAGGGTGCCTCTTCTTTTCTAAAAGAAGAAGGCGCCTTTTTTATGTCGAGTTTTGTGTTCTGTGATAGAATAGGAGTATTGTTTTGAAAAAGGGAGTTTATAAGAATGAATAAACACGTACTGCTTGTAGATGGAATGGCGCTTTTGTTCAGATCGTTTTATGCAACGGCTGTACATCGCAATTTTATGATAAATGATCACGGTGTGCCGACAAATGGAGTCAATGGCTATTTAAAGCACTTATTAACGGCTGTACAGACATTTGAGCCAACTCATATTGTTTGCTGCTGGGATATGGGAAGCCAAACATACCGAAACGAATTGTTTCAAAATTATAAAGCAAATCGAGGAGAGGCGCCTGTCGAGCTCATTCCGCAATTCGATTTAGCAAAAGAAGCTACAGAAGAACTGGGAATTGTAAACATTGGTTTAAAGGGCTTTGAAGCAGATGATTGTATCGGTACTCTTGCTGCGCTCTACCAAAAAGAAGCACGGGTGACTGTCCTAACTGGAGACAAAGATTTGCTGCAAATTTTGAATGAACAAGTCACTGTTGCCTTGATGCAAAAAGGAATTGGCAATTATAAACATTATACAAAAGCCTTATTCGAAGAGGAAATGGGAATCTCTCCAAAGGCGCTGATCGATATGAAAGCACTCATGGGTGATGCAAGTGATAATTATCCAGGTGTCAAAGGAATCGGAGAAAAAACCGCATTAAAATTTATCCAAACATATGAAACGATTGACGGTTTGCTAGAAAATGTCCATGAACTAACGGCTGCACAGCAAAAGAAAATGCAAGCAGGATTAGAAGATCTGAAGCTTTCTCGTCTATTGGCAGAGATCAAATGTGATGTCCCGCTCAGCTGTCCAATTGATGAGACGAAAATGAACATCAATCAAGAACGTGCTGCTGCTATGCTGAGGTACCATCAAATCAAAGGAATCGAACCGATGATGAATCGTTTAAGTAAAATAGAGATCAGCTAAAGCCGATCTCTCAGGTTCATCTTTTTGTATTGCTTTTCTTCGCTCTATTTTCCAGCTGAGATAGTGGCTGTTTATCTTTTGTTTGCGCATCACCTTGTGGGGTTGTCCCATTTGTGACACGACCTTTATTTTCTTTATCCAATCAGTATCACCTCACACACATTAGCATAACCGAAAAAAAGCGATTCATCCTTTAGAAAGGTGAATCGCTTTTCTAGCGAGCTGATCCGCTATTTGATTTTCCTTACTCGGAATCCATTTAATGAAAAATAAATCAAACTGGCTTTGAAGTTCGATCATCTCTTTGATAAAATGCTGAAAGGCTGGATTTTTAGCAAATCCTGCATTGGCTGCGCGGTCAACTACTTGTGAATCTGTTCGAAATGAAACGGTACGCAATCCTTTTTCCGCGCATATTTTCATCCCCTCGATCAGAGCGGAAAATTCTGCTTCGTGATTGCTCATTGATTTAAGAGGAATGGAGAAGGATTCAGCCTTTCCATCATATTTAATGAAAATGCCGATGCCAGAGGGACCTGGATTACCTGCACTTGCACCATCAATGTATATTTCAGCTGGCACATTATTTCACCCTTTCATCAAGCGGAACCATTTTTTTCGCTGCATACGCGTAAGGTGTCGCAATCGCAGCTACGATAAATTTAATGACATATGTCGTGATGAAGATTTCAATCCATACATGAAATGGATACGTGCCAAGAAAGGCAATGGTCGTGAAAATCAGTGTATCAAGAAGCTGGCTAATCATCGTACTTCCGGCGTTGCGCACCCAGAGCGCACCATCGGAAGGAAATATCCGGCGAATAAACGAATATACATAAACATCTAGCATTTGACTGATCATATAAGCAGCGAGACTGCCAAGTGCAACCCTTGGCATAAAGCCAAATATCGTTTCCAGCGATGTTTGTGAGATATCAGATGGAGCGGGATGGAAAAGCAAAGCCTCCTGCATGACAACAGTTAGTGTTAAAAGGGTGGCAAAGCCAATCCAGACAGCTTTTCTCGCTTCATTTTGTCCATATTTTTCATTTAATACGTCCGTTGCAAAGAACACACTGCCGTACAAAATATTTCCAAGTGTTGCCGTTAAGCCAAATAATTCAACGGTTTTGACAACTTGTAAATTTGCGGCAGCCGTCGCAAAGCCAATCCAGACAAAAAGGCCCATCTTGCCAAATCCTTTATAAAATAGAAGAACAATGATAAAATTAATGATCGCAAATAAGATCCAAATACCTTCATTAAACAAGTGACATGAACTTCCTTTCTCATTGTAAAATGTAACTTTTTGATTATAGCATAACGTATGTTTACCTTAAAAGCACGGGAAGGCGATGTGATCAATGAAATTAAGAGCACACTACACAATGAAAGTGAAATCAATTGGGTCCATTGCTTTTTACCAAGAAGATTGGTTGGAGCTAAAAGAGGCCTTGAGGTTAGCAAAATATATCGACAAAAAAGAACCACAGTCACTCCTGTCATTTGAAGATGAAAAAGGGGCCATGTGGTCCATAAAAGAGCTTGAAAAGCTAAATGAAGAACTAAAGCTTGAACCTGATCAGCTTCAAGTCTATTTTGATGCAAGTTTTCATAAAGAAACAGGCGACTCTGGTCTTGGAGTTGTCGTCTACTATAAGCTGGGAAAAGACGCTTATCGATTGAGAAAAAATCAGCCTTTCCAAGGGAGCACCAATAATGAAGCAGAGTATGCGGCTTTATTTGAGGCAGTAAAAGCTTTAAAAGACCTAGGGGCAAGCAGAAATTCTGTCACGATTAGAGGAGATTCACTTGTTGTCATGAATCAGTTAAAAGGAGAATGGCCTTGTTATGATGATGTACATAACAAATGGCTTGACCGAATTGAAGCGGCTTTAAAAGAGCTGAAGCTGACGCCAACCTATGAAGTCATCGATCGGAAACAAAATGCAGAAGCGGATCAGCTTGCAAGACAGATTCTTGCAGACGTCCCAATCGAAAGTACATTGAAATTAGAAGCAGACGGAGCTGAATAATGTGGATAAAAAAACAGCAGTACAAGAATTGACCGATCTTCAAGACACGTATTGTTCAGATTGTTTGATTAAGAAGCATTTTCGGAAAGAATTTGGCAAAAAATATGCCCATTCCTTTTGTATACAGCAATGCACCGTTGGAGAGAAAATAAAAGAATATGGACAGACGCTGCTCAAAAAGTAAGCGGACGCACCGGTTTTCCCTGCTCAAACATCCGTTCATGAAAAAAAACGGATAGAATGTGTAAAAAAAGAACATATTCTGAAAAATGAGCCGATATAACTATAGAAAGTTTTGGTTGAGTTACTTTTTGACTAAGTGACGGATATTAGAGGAAAAGGGGAAGGCCGGTATGAATAATAAGGAGTTCGAAACGGTATTACATCGAACATTTCAAGAGGTGTACAGCGATCTAGAGCAACTAGTAGATGTAGCAAAGAAGGGAAGACCTTTTCTCGAAAAAGATATCTCTGAAATTGAACAACGACTGAAGCAAAATATTTTAGCGATTGAAATTCAGCTGAAAATCAAATAAGAGAGGCATAGGCCTCTCTTTATTTTGTCTTTACATCATTGATTTAGTTGATTAGATTTTTGTTACGTTTGCAGCTTGAGGTCCACGATTACCTTCAACGATTTCAAAAGAAACTTCTTGTCCTTCTTCTAAAGACTTGTAGCCGTCACCTTCGATAGCTGTGAAGTGAACGAATACATCGTCTCCGCCTTCAACTTCAATGAAGCCGAAACCTTTTTCATTATTGAACCATTTTACTTTACCGTTTTGCATATTGCTTTTTCCTCCTAGTACTGTAGCATACCTTTTGGCATACTAAAAAAAATTTTCATCACCTAACGACTTTGCAGTTGTTAAATGATGGTTCCACTATACACCATCAAAAGTAAAGCGTCAAGCGTGAGAGCCAAATTTTGAGCAGAATGTTTGATTTTTTTTGGCGAATAATAATAAAAGATAAACCGTCCCCATTTTCTGAAACTTTATGCACACCTTGTCCGTATATAAAAAAAATACAGGAAGAGGTGCTATCATGAATCGTTATACACTTGAAGAATTTGTTCAGAATACGCAGCAGGAAGATAAAGGAGAAGGGGTCTTCGAACTTGAAACATCAAGACTTTTAGAAATTAATTTGACTGATACCATTTGGGCAAAAACAGGTTCCATGGTTTCGTACCGAGGCAAAATCAAGTTTGAACGCGAGGGCGTTTTTGAACATGGCGTCTCAAAGATGTTCAAAAAAATGCTGTCAGGAGAAGGCACTTCACTCATGAAGGCAACAGGTGATGGGAAATTATATGTGGCAGATCAAGGCAAAAAAATCTCAATTCTTCGTTTGGCTCAAGGGGATTCCATTTTTGTGAATGGGAATGATCTGCTCGCATTTGAACCGTCAGTGCGCTGGGATATCAAATTGATGAAAAAAGTGTCGGGCATGCTTGCAGGCGGTTTATTTAATGTCAAATTAGAAGGACCAGGCCTTGTTGCGATTACGAGTCATTATGAGCCGCTCACATTGATTGTTCAGCCGGGTGACTCTGTCTATACAGATCCGAACGCGACAGTTGCATGGTCAGGGGATTTAAAAACTGAATTTGTGACAGATGTTTCATTCAAAACCTTTATTGGCAGAGGAAGCGGAGAGTCTATTCAAATGAAATTTAGCGGAAGCGGTTTTGTTGTCGTGCAGCCGTTTGAAGAAGTGTACACAACAAATGGAAATCAAGGATAAAGAAAAAGGTGTCCGTCAATGACGGACACCTTTTTATGATAATGCACGAGCATACGTTTTGTTATTCGTGATGAGATCTGATTGCTCAACGATATCTTCCAAAATGGTTTGAGAAGAATGCTTTAAGTGCAGTTTTTTAATGTTTTGTTTCATGACTTCTAACTTTTCTTCATCTTGCAGCAAGTTGGTCACAGATTCTAAAATGTCTTCATGTCTGTTGATGACGATGGCCGCACCATAATCTTCAAAGAAATGAGCATTTTCCTTTTCTTGTCCAGGGACAGGCTTGTAAAGAATGACCGGGACACCGATTGCTGTTGCTTCTGTTAAAGTAATACCGCCTGGTTTTGTGATCATACAATCTGTTACTCTGAACAATTCATCAATTTGTTCCACATATCCAAGCGCCTTCAATTGATCTGGATGTGCTTGTTCAAGATCGCTCAGTGATTGTTTTAGCGCTGCGTTCTTTCCGCATACAACAACAATTTGTACTTCACTGTCGAGAAGCAGCGCTTCACATAATTCCTTGACATTTTTCAGTACACCATGAGCACCAGCCATAATCAGAAGAACTTTTTTGTTTGATGATAATCCATATTTTTTATAAATCTTCGATTTTGGCACGTCTGCTTCAAATTGTGGTCTAATAGGAATGCCTGTCACTTTGACATCGCTTGGATGTGTGCCGATTTCCACTAATTTTTGTTTCACATAATCGGTTGCAACATAGTATCGGTCGATGTTTTCATGTACCCAAATCTTATGAAGACAGAAATCTGTCATGACATTAAATGTCGGGATGACTTTGCCTGTTTTGTTCCGGTATTCTGGAACAACAATCATCGGGAATGTAATAATAATGATATCCGGATTGTGTAATTGAATGAGTTCATCAAGACGCTTATTTCCCATTTTTAAATAAATGTTAAATTTGCGTTTATTGTAAATTTTATCTACACCGTAATAAAACAAGCGATAAAATTGTTTCCCAATGGAAAAGCTCTTCAAGTATAAATATTGAGTCACTTCTGACACAATGGGATTTGATTCTTGATACAAATTAGAAACTACAACATGTTCAAACCCTTGGGATTTGCATTCATCATACAGTGTTTTAGCCACCTGCATATGTCCATTTCCATAATTTGCGGTCAAGATTAATATTTTTTTATTGGTATTCAAGAATATTCACCTCAAATGTAATCAACAACAACAAAACTTCGTACGAAAACTATTAATCTCATAGGTCTACATATACATAAAGATAACATATAAACAGCCAGAGCATATCATTCGTTACGAAAGAATTAAACTAATTTTAAAAAACAACGAGACTAAATTGATAATGGAAGACAGAGCCATTTGTATTTTAACACATTTTGATCATTTATCATCAGACCACAGTCTATTTTATTCCCAAACGTATGGTGTTTCTTGATAAACATAATAATTGAGCCAATTCATAAACAGTAAAGTGGCATGGGCTTTCCAGCGATTCACTGGGACTAATGTGTCACCATCTTCTATAAAATAGTGGACAGGTTTTTGGACTGTATCATGCTTCAACAAATCTCTTTCATATTCCTGCTTCAATGTGTCCGTATCATATTCAGGATGTCCAGTTAAAAATACTTGTTTATCATCATCTGAAACAATTAAACAAACACCCGCTTCTTCAGAGATACTCAATACTTTCAAATTCGGCGTGTTTTTTAATTGTTCTGTATTAATATCTGTATGCCTCGAATGTGGGACATAGTATACTTCATCGAAACCTCTGACTAATCTTTCTTTTTTCTCTTTCACAAGATGCTCAAATACGCCAAACTTTTTCTCGGGAAGCTTGATTTTTTCAATCCCATAATGGTGATATAGGCCTGCCTGTGCACCCCAGCAAATATGAAGGGTAGACGTCACATTGGTTTTACTCCAGTCCAAGATGTCCTGAAGCTCTTTCCAATAGGACACTTCTTCAAAAGCTAAATGCTCAATTGGTGCGCCGGTGATGATCATTCCATCAAATTTCTTATGGCGAATCGATTCAAAGGTCGTATAAAATTCATCTAGATGCTCTCTCGACGTATTCTTCGGTGTATGCGTACTTGGAATCAAAAACGTAAAGTACACTTGCAAAGGAGAATTTCCGAGCATTCTTAGCAGCTGCGTTTCAGTTTGTATTTTTTTTGGCATTAAATTTAAGATCACGATATTCAAAGGACGGATATCTTGCTTGAATGCCCTTGTCTCATCCATGACGAAAATGTTTTCGCTCTCTAGTATTTGTTTTGCCGGCAGATGAACTGGTATGTTAATAGGCAACTCGCCACCCCCTGAACCAAAGCTAATTTCACTTCATTATAGGAACTTTCTGGCGATATTTCAATGTTTCAATTATGTTACAATGAAAAACAGAGCAAAAACAAAGCTGTTTCTGGAAAAAAAGGAGGCCGTTTATTTATGATCACAAAGCATTTATCAGATATTGACATCGCCCAAAAGGCAAAGCTGAGTCCTATTCAAGACATCGCAGCAAAGCTGCAAATACATGACGAAGAATTAGAATGCTATGGTTTCACAAAAGCGAAAATATCTTTGACTATTTTTGACCGTTTAAAAGAACAAAAAGAAGGACATGTGATTCTTGTCACATCGATCAATCCAACGCCAGCAGGTGAGGGGAAGTCTACCGTAACAGTCGGCCTCGGTCAAGCCTTCGAAAAAATTGGGAAAAAAGCAATCATTGCGATGCGCGAGCCTTCATTAGGTCCTACAATGGGCATAAAAGGCGGTGCAGCGGGTGGAGGATATTCACAAGTGCTGCCGATGGAAGAAATCAATCTTCATTTTACAGGAGATTTTCATGCCATTACTTCTGCGCATAATGCCTTATCTGCGTTCATTGATAACCATATCCATCACGGAAATGAACTCGGCATCGACTCGCGCCGCATTGTATGGAAGCGAGTGCTTGATTTAAACGATCGTGCATTAAGACAGGTCGTTGTCGGACTTGGCGGTCAGTTAAATGGGTATCCTAGAGAAGACGGATTTGACATCACAGTTGCCTCCGAAATGATGGCCATCCTTTGTTTAGCAGAAGACTTAACCGATTTAAAAAAACGTCTTTCTTCTATTGTTGTTGCCTATAATCAAGATGGCGAGCCAGTCACAGTTGGAGCACTTGGATATGAAGGTGTTCTTACGTTACTTTTAAAAGACGCGCTCAAACCGAATCTTGTTCAAACGATTGAAGGAACTCCGGCCCTAGTACATGGTGGTCCTTTTGCCAATATTGCGCATGGATGTAATAGTTTGATTGCAACCAAAATGGCTGCGAAATTAGCCGATTATGTGGTAACAGAAGCTGGATTCGGAGCAGATCTTGGAGCAGAAAAGTTCCTGCACATTAAAACAAGAGCTGGTGATTTCAAGCCTGGTGCAGTGGTCATTGTGGCGACTGTCAGAGCATTAAAGATGCATGGCGGAATGAAGAAAACTGAACTCAAAGAAGAGAATGCACATGCCGTATTAGAAGGTATACATAATTTAGAAAAGCATATTGAAACTGTGCAAGCCTTCGGTCTTCCATACATCGTCGCAGTAAACAGGTTTATCACTGATACAAAAGAAGAGATTCAATCGATAGAAGATTGGTGCCACGCACATGGCCATCCAGTCAAAGCTGTGAATGTATGGGAAGAAGGAGGCGAAGGCGGGACAGCACTTGCCGAGGAACTCGCGACACTTATTGAAAAGAAGAAGAACCACTTTTCCTATTTGTATGAAGAAAATGATTCTATTGAAGAAAAGTTATCTAAAGTTGCCCAAGTGGTTTATGGAGCAGACGGGGTCACACTCACTTCAAAAGCAAGAAAGCAGCTGGCAGCCATCGAGAAAAACGACTGGGGTCATTTACCGGTTTGTATGGCAAAAACGCAATATTCACTTTCGGATGATCCAGCTTTAATTGGGAGACCTAAGGGCTTTACCATTACGATTCGTGAGTTAAAACCATCTGTAGGAGCAGGATTTATTGTTGCTTTAACCGGAAGCATTCTGACAATGCCTGGATTACCTAAAAAACCTGCGGCGCTCGAGATGGATTTATTAGAAGACGGCAGTGTGACAGGACTCTTTTAACCGGAAGCATAAAAAGCGATTTTCTAAAAGAAGCATGTTACGATAGGAAAAAGTGAATCCTAGGAGGCTATGAGATGTCAATTTATGATATTCAGGTCAAGACCATTAACGGTCAGGAAAAATCAATGGCAGATTACAAAGGAAAAGTACTCATTATTGTCAACACAGCAAGCAAATGTGGACTGACTCCTCAATTCAAACAATTGCAAGAGCTATATGATCAATATCATGAAAAGGGCCTTGAAATTTTAGGATTTCCGTGCAACCAATTTATGAACCAGGAGCCAGAAGGGGAAGAAGCGATTCAGGAATTCTGTTCTTTGAATTATGGCGTAACCTTCCCTATGTTTGCGAAAGTAGATGTCAATGGTGACAATGCGCATCCGCTTTTCAAACATTTAACAAGTCATGCAAAAGGTGTACTTGGAACGAAAACAGTGAAATGGAATTTCACAAAATTTATCGTGGATCAAAACGGAGAAGTCACTGAGCGGTTCTCTCCGAAAACATCACCAAAAGAATTAGAAAGCTCCATCATCGCTCTTTTGGACAAATAAGGTGCTCACAGTCATGCAGAAAAAACAATTGGAGGCAGCTGCCTCCTTTGTTTCAGATCAGCTGAAATATGAACCGACTGGACACGATGCGGCTCATATTGATCGTGTGCGCCAGCTTGCCCGCCAGATTGCTAATCAGGAAGGCGGCTCTCTTTTTATGATCGAAATGGCAGCGATTGTTCATGATGTCATTGATGAAAAGCTGTCGAGTGAATGGAAGCTTTCACCGCAACAACTTGAGCTTCAGCTCCTTTCTTGGGAAGTTAATACGCGGGATATTCGTTATATCATTGATATCATTACCACGATGTCTTTTCGTCATCGACATAAGCAGAATAGGCCTATGACGTTAGAAGGGGCCATTGTTCAAGACGCAGATAGACTCGATGCGATAGGGGCAAGCGGTATTGCAAGAGTGTTTACTTATGCAGGCGCAAGAGGGGAGCCCCACTATACAAATAACACGCAGCAGGGTTCCGTGCTAAAGCATATGGAAGAAAAATTGCTCAAATTAAAAGACTTGATGAACACCTCTGCAGGAAAGCAGCTTGCTGAGGAGCGGCATGAATTGATGAGCTTATTTATCAAGACGTGGAAAGAAGAATGCGGCCTTACAGATGAGTAGGGTCTTTATGTGTGTAAGGAGGATGTATAGATGAAAATAACAGCGATAGAACCGACGCCAAGTCCAAATACCATGAAGGTCATTTTGACAGAAGCACTTGCCGGCGGTAAAAGCAACAACTACAAAAAGGATCAAAAAGACGAAGCGCCAGAAATGATCAAGCGCATTTTGAACATTGAAGGTGTAAAAGGTGTTTATCATGTCGCAGATTTCTTAGCGGTCGAGCGTAATGCAAAGTTTGACTGGCAGGGCATTTTACAACAGGTGAGAGAAGCCTTTGGTCAAGAAACAGAAGGCCTTCAGGAAGGACCGCAGTCAGGCGGTGACACATTTGGCGAAGTCAAAGTGTTTGTCCAAATGTTTAATGGGATTCCGATGCAAGTCAAATTAACAGACGGCGAAAGAGAAGAGCGGTTCGGAATGCCTGAACGCTTCCAAGCAGCCATTTTAAAGCTCAGAAGCAGTTCAGACAATGTCGTATTTGAACGTGTGTGGAAAGAACATGGCGTTCGTTTTGGTGACTTTGCTGATATCGGCCAGGAAGTCACAGAAGAGCTGCAAGCAGCCTATGATGACGAGCGTTTAGCCCGCTTAACAGAGGCGGTCAAAGAAGGGCAAGAAGCCGTAGATAGACAGGTGAACCGAAAGGCATATGATGTAACAGAAGACATGCTGCGCGAGGAAGATTGGAAAAAGCGTTTTGCCCATTTAGAGCAAATGCAGCCAGAGCAAAAGGATATACCTGTTTTAATGAAAGCGATGGAGGACCCAAAAACATCCATTCGCAGACAAGCCGTTGTGAATGCTGGAATGATTGAAGATCCTGCTATACTGCCTATATTATATAAGGGACTTAAAGACAAAACTGTGACGGTCCGCAGAACCGCTGGAGACTGTATTTCAGACCTTGGTGATCCTAGCGCTATGGAAGCAATGATCGAAGCATTAAAGGATCCGAGTAAACTTGTCCGCTGGCGTGCAGCTATGTTCCTCTATGAAGAAGGTGACGAAACAGCACTTGACGCATTAAAAGAAGCTGAGCAAGACCCTGAATTTGAAGTCAGCCTTCAAGTGAAAATGGCGATTGAGCGCATTGAGCACGGAGAAGAAGCGAAAGGCTCTGTATGGAAACAAATGACAGAAAGTAGAAAAAATGCATCAGAATGATGAGAAATATGAGCAAGCTGCCAATGAAAGGCAGCTTGTTTTTCTTAAAGTGATAGACAGAAAAATTTTTTTAGAAAAATTATTTTGAATATTGTTGAAATATGCGAAAAAACTCTATATAGTAGTACCAATATAGAATATTGGAGGTCAGATTTTATGACACGAACCTTGCTGAGCGCTAGTTTCAGCAGACATGTTGGTCATCAGTCATTCATCGGTGGCTAAATAAACAGAAAATTTGTAAAATAAAATCAACTCAAAATCATGCAGTCAACAAGACTTGTAGTATAGGAGGCTTTTTAAACAGATGGCAGAACTACGCAGTAATATGATTAAACAAGGAATTGACAGAGCACCTCACCGAAGCTTACTAAGAGCGGCGGGGGTAAAGGATGAGGACTTCGGCAAGCCATTTATTGCCGTATGTAATTCCTATATTGATATTGTCCCAGGACATGTCCATCTTCAGGAATTCGGGAAAATTGTGAAAGAAGCCATTCGTGAAGCTGGCGGGGTCCCATTTGAATTCAATACGATTGGGGTCGATGATGGAATTGCGATGGGTCATATCGGGATGAGATATTCATTACCAAGCCGTGAAATCATTGCTGACTCTGTAGAAACCGTTGTATCTGCTCACTGGTTTGATGGAATGGTTTGTATTCCTAACTGCGATAAAATTACACCAGGGATGATGATGGCAGCGATGCGTGTCAATATTCCGACTGTCTTTGTCAGCGGTGGACCGATGGAAGCGGGTAGAACAAGTGATGGCAGAAAGATTTCTCTTTCTTCTGTATTTGAAGGCGTTGGTGCATACCAGTCAGGTAAAATTAACGAAGAGGAATTAAATGAATTAGAACAGTTTGGCTGTCCAACCTGCGGTTCTTGTTCAGGTATGTTTACAGCAAACTCAATGAACTGTTTAGCAGAGGCGCTTGGAATTGCTCTTCCTGGAAATGGAACGATTTTGGCGACGTCACCAGAGCGAAGAGAATTTGCGAAAAAGTCAGCAAAACAACTGATGGAGCTCATTAAAAAGGATATTAAACCACGTGATATTGTGACTGAAAAAGCAATCGATAACGCATTTGCATTAGATATGGCACTTGGTGGTTCAACCAATACCGTTCTTCACACACTGGCGATCGCAAATGAAGCAGGTGTTGAATATTCACTTGAACGTATCAATGAAGTAGCTGAGCGTGTGCCTCATTTATCAAAACTTGCTCCAGCTTCGGATGTTTATATTGAGGATTTACATGAAGCAGGCGGCGTCACAGCTGCGCTAAATGAATTGTCCAAAAAAGAAGGCGCACTTCATTTAGATACAATGACCGTCACAGCGAAAACGCTTGGTGAGAACATTGCAGGACATGAGGTAAAAGACTATAACGTCATTTATCCAATCGATAAGCCATTTACTGAAAAGGGCGGCTTAGCCGTTTTATTTGGAAACCTTGCGCCAGATGGAGCCATCATTAAAACGGGCGGGGTACAAGATGGGATCACACGTCACGAAGGACCTGCGATCGTATTTGAATCCCAAGAAGAAGCTCTTGAAGGCATCATTAATAGAAAAGTAGAAGCAGGACATGTTGTCATTATTCGCTATGAAGGACCTAAAGGCGGACCTGGTATGCCAGAAATGCTTGCACCAACTTCACAAATTGTCGGCATGGGACTTGGGCCAAAGGTTGCTTTAATTACTGACGGACGTTTTTCCGGCGCTTCTCGTGGTTTGTCCATTGGACACGTCTCTCCAGAGGCAGCTGAAGGCGGCCCGCTCGCCTTTGTTGAAAATGGTGACCATGTCGTGGTTGATATTGAACAACGCATTTTAAGCGTCGATGTTCCAGAGGAAGAATGGGAAAAAAGAAAAGCAAACTGGAAAGGCTTTGAGCCAAAAGTGAAAACTGGCTATCTTGCTAGATATTCAAAACTTGTGACATCAGCCAATACAGGCGGAATCATGAAAATTTAATCTGATATGGAACATTTGAAAATTGGCTCTCTCTATAGTATCCTTTATTCACAACATAAGGATTTTTAGAGGGGGCTTTTTTATGTCAATGGCATATGAAGAATATATGCGCCAGCTCGTTGTGCCAATGCGCCAAGAGCTGACAAGTGCAGGATTTCAAGAACTTAAGACGGAAGAAGAAGTAGAACAAACCATGCAAGAAGCTGAAGGAACAACATTTGTTGTCATTAATTCTGTATGCGGATGTGCTGCCGGATTAGCACGTCCAGCAGCGACTCAAGCTGTGATGAAGGCAGAAAAAGCTCCAGACAGAATCGTCACAGTATTTGCTGGGCAGGATCGGGAAGCAACGGCAAAAATGAGAGAATACTTCACGGGTGAAGAGCCATCATCTCCTTCTATGGCCCTTTTAAAAGGAAATGAACTCGTTCATTTTATCCCGCGTGACGAAATTGAAGGTCATGAAATGGAAGATATCATGAAAAATGTCTTAACTGCATTCGAAAAACATTGCTAATCAAGTGTTGAAATGCCCTGTGATCAGATCAGGGCATTTTTTCTTGATCATGATGGAGGAACAATATGCTCATTACAACAAGCTTTAGAGCAAATGAACAAACGATTGAAACAGCGAAGGCTCTTGCAGAGGATTTACATGGTGAGTATGTAGAAAGACGCAAACAATCCGTCAAGCAGCTTGCGATGAAACGAGGAGATGTACTTGTTGTCGGGAAAGAAAGATTCGAATGGTATCAGCCTAATGGTGAAAAGTTCTTTTTTCATCCAAGCTCAGCGATGTTCAGGGTGAAGCGGCTCTTGCGCGGAGAAAAGGATCCTTTAATCGAAGCAGCACAGCTAAAGCCGGGAGATTCCTTTTTAGATTGCACACTTGGCTTAGGGTCAGATGCTATTACTGCAAGCTGTGTGATAGGCAGGAATGGAAGGGCCATCGGTATAGAAAAGAATCCCATTACGGCGTTACTAGTGCGAGAAGGACTGAACACATGGGAGACAGGGATAGAAGAAGCAGATGAAGCGATGAAACGGATATCTGTGATCAGTGGAGACAGTATCGAGCAGCTAAAGCAGTGTCCTGACCGTTCATTTGATATTGTCTATTTTGATCCGATGTTTGAGGAAACGATTCAAGAATCTACAAGTATAGCGCCGCTGCGTCATGCGGCAGAGCACCACTTTGATCACGAAATAGCCGTGCAAGAGGCGTTAAGAGTGGCAAGAAAAAGAGTGGTTTTAAAAGATCATTGGAAAAGTACACGATTTACAGCGGAATCCTATCAATTTCACGTCATAAAACGAAAAACAGCCCAATTTCATTATGGTTATATTGAGAAAGAAAAAAGCCCTCACTAAGGGCTTTTACAGCGTGTAGACAAACCCTTGCATTCGTTGTCAGTCCCGCGCTCCGGTACTCACGAATATCAAATTCGCTCCATTCCAGAGCTCGTCCTTCCTAGACTTCAAAGGTTTTCTATCACGCTGAATAGAAGACAAAGGACTAAAATCAAGATTATTTTAGCCCTTTGTCAACAATCTGAAAAAGCCCTTTCTAAGGGCTTTTAATCCGTAATCTCCATATAGACAAAATAAAACAGTGTCAGCAAGGAAGCTGTGATGAAAAACCCTTCAAGCATACCCATTCCTCCCAAATTTTAGTCGTCATTACTGTCATTGTAAACGTTTTATTATAAAAAAGAAAGTCTCAAATCAGTGACCAAATTGAATGACTGAAAATTCATTATATGCTAGAATAGCAGTATGATAACTTATGGAAGGAATTAGATATCATGAAGATGTGGATGAGAAAAACGCTTGTTGCGCTCTTTACAATTGCAACTTTTGGTTTAATCTCTCCTCCGTCGGCTTTGATGACAGACAAGCCATCTGAACTTTCTTCATCTGATAAAACGCCTTATACAGCGGTTTATGATACATCAGATGAATTGCGCAGCTGGGAACTATCGCAAGAGGACAACAAAGAGCAGGTAGACCCCTTTGAGCAATATAAGGAGGAGGTTCTATCAAGTGCAGAAAATCAATCCTTTCTCAAATTCGGCCGTAAAATCACACCTGTCATTGAAGACGAGTACAGAGAAGAGATTCAACCGAAAATTGAACAAGTGTTAACCGATGTTTTAACAAATTTCAAAGATGACGAAAAATTTCAAGATGTTGTGTTAACTGATCAGCCTTCAAGCGGAAATGGCGAAAAAATCTTCCACATCTACAACCGAAAGACTGGAGAAGATTTGCTCCGTTTTCATGTGAGAAGAGATCAGCCGCCACACAGCGGATATTGGTTTAACTTTCACTACCATACAGCAGAAGATGGATTCCAGACGCATCATGAACTCGGTAATATTTACTGGGACAAAAACACCCCACCGAGCTGGATGAGCCACTAGAAGGAGATGTCATGCCAATTGAAAAAGTATACAATGAACGAAATGGTGCAGATTACAAAACAAATGTTAAACGAACGTGGAGTGAAAATTGAAGATATTGCACATATTGTGCTAAAGCTTCAAGAAAAATATCATCCAAACCTTCCACTTAGTGTCTGTATTGAAAATGTTGAAAAAGTGTTGAATAAAAGGGAAATTGTCCATGCGGTTTTAACAGGACTTGCCCTTGATCAGCTGGCTGAAAAAAAGCTATTGCCAGAACCATTGCAGCACTTAGTTGAAACAGACGAGCCGCTATATGGTATTGATGAAATTATTCCGCTTTCCATTGTCAATGTATATGGATCAATCGGTTTGACAAACTTCGGTTATTTAGATAAAGAGAAATTCGGTATTATTCGAGAATTAGATGAAGGTCGTCCAGGTGAAGTGCATACCTTCCTTGATGACCTTGTCGCCGCGCTTGCCGCAGCAGCAGCTAGCCGTATTGCTCACTCACACCAAGATATTAAGGACGAAGAGCAGGATCGAGTGAATCAAGTATAAAAAGAAAAACATGTCTGCTCATCATGCAGGCATGTTTTTTTGGTTTAAACAAAAGCAGAAATAAGGTAAACTACAACAAGAACATAAATAAAGGATGAAAAAAATGAAACAATACAAAGAGTTATGCCGTCATGTATTACAGCACGGGGATGAAAAA
Source organism: Bacillus sp. GBSW19 (assembly GCF_002998655.1). Taxonomy (NCBI): domain Bacteria; kingdom Bacillati; phylum Bacillota; class Bacilli; order Caryophanales; family Bacillaceae; genus Bacillus; species Bacillus sp. GBSW19. Next base: position 1,075,376 of record NZ_PVRF01000001.1, on the reverse strand, counting down.
GGTGACAGAACGGGAACAGGTACAATCAGCACGTTCGGTTACCAGATGAGATTTGATTTGCAGGAAGGATTTCCGCTTTTAACAACAAAGAAATTGCACCTGAAATCAATTATTCATGAGTTACTGTGGTTTTTAAAAGGTGATACAAATGTCAAATATCTTCAGGAAAATGGCGTCCGGATTTGGAACGAATGGGCAGATGAAAATGGCGAACTGGGCCGTGTGTACGGAGCGCAGTGGCGATCTTGGGCTAGTGGGGACGGTGAGACTGTGGATCAGATCACAAAGCTGATCCACGATATCGAGCATAATCCGAATTCAAGAAGACTGATCGTCAGCGCTTGGAACCCGGGTGAAATTGATCAAATGGCGCTGCCTCCATGTCATTGTCTGTTTCAATTTTACGTATCAAACGGGAAGCTTTCCTGCCAGCTTTATCAAAGATCGGCAGATATCTTTTTAGGCGTGCCATTTAATATTGCTTCATATGCCCTTCTCACGATGATGATTGCCAAAGTTACACATCTTGAGCCAGGAGAGTTTGTTCATACGCTAGGAGATGCTCATATTTATCAGAATCATCTTCCGCAGGTGAAAATGCAGCTAGAGCGCGAGGAACGCAAGCTTCCGCAGCTTCGCATTACAAGAGATGTGAAGAGCATTTTTGATTTCACGTTCGATGATTTTGTGCTTGAGAACTATGACCCGCATCCGCATATCAAAGGAGAAGTCAGTGTATGATTTCGATGATTGTGGCGACAGGAAAAGACAGAGTCATTGGTCAAGATAATCAAATGCCTTGGCATTTACCAGCTGATTTAGCGTATTTTAAGAAAGTCACAGGCGGGCATACGATTGTCATGGGCAGAAAAACGTTTGAATCAATTGGAAGAGCGCTGCCTAACCGCCGAAATATCGTTTTGACAACAAGTTCTTCTTTTGAAGCAGAAGGATGCGAGGTTGTCCATTCCATTGCTGATATTTTGGCAATCGGGGAGAACGAGACAGAGTTATTTATCATCGGCGGGTCTAAGCTGTATGAAGAAATGATGCCATATGCGGATCGTCTATATATCACGCATATTCACCATGCGTTTGAAGGAGACCGCTACTTTCCTGATTACAATGAAAACGAATGGACGGTTGTATCACGCGAAAAAGGCCATCGTGACGAAAAGAACCCCTACAATTATGAATTTGTCGTATATGACAAAAAAGGATAAATGAGTAGGAGGAGTACGGTTGTTTCGTTATTGGTTTTTAACGATTTATGTTGCCCTATCCTTTTTTAAAAGTATGAGGCATTTGCATGCTCATGAATTAACTGATCCGCGCATTTCCTATACGAAACGAATGCATCTCATTCATGAGCATGCAAAAAGGTTTGCCCGGGGCTGTATTGATCAGTCAGGATCAGTCATGACCATTCACCAGCAAAAGAAGCTGCCAGATGGACCCGTTATTTATATCACACAGGCACTGAATCCAGTCACGACGACATTATTGATTGGTCACCTTGAGAAGCCATTTGCTTTCATGGCAAAGCCGAATCTTTTTCGATATCCCATTTTAAAACAATGGCTGAAGAAGATGGCGGTTATTCATCAGAATCAATCTGATGATGCCTTATTAGAAGAAGCAAAGGAAAGAATCTTATCTGGGCAGAGTGTATTGCTTCCAGAAGCAAAGCGTCACATGGCAGAGGCACTTGCTGAAGATTGTGATTGTCCGCTTGTACCGATTGAAACAAGTGGAACGGATCGTCTATTAACTGGGAAGATCGTCAAAAGGCTTCGCCCTGTTAATGTTGATATTCATATTAAAGCACCTGTCATGATGAGTGATTACGCCCAAAAGCGCGCATAGAAAAACCAGCATCCGAAAGTGGATGCTGGTTTTTTTCATGCAGCAGGAATGTTCACACAATAGAAGAGAATGCAGAAGAACATCGATGCACTGCCGCCGAGTACAAAGCTGTGCCAAATGGCATGATGATAGGGAATTTTCCGCCAAATATAAAAGATGGTTCCGACTGAATACAATAGACCGCCTAACAGTAAGAGGCCAAATCCTGCGCCCGTTAACCCAATGTAAAGTGGTTTGATGGCAATGATAATCATCCAGCCCATTAATAAATAAACAAGGGTGGACACAATGATAAACCGTTTGACGAAAAAGATTTTAAAGACAATTCCGCCAGCAGCGAGCGCCCATACAATCGCAAGAAGCGTATAGCCTAGTGCGCCTTTTAATGGTCCTAGTAAAAAGGGCGTATATGTACCAGCAATCAATACATAAATAGCCGAGTGGTCGAGGATTTCAAATACATCTTTTGTTTTTTTGTGCCGAATGCTATGAAGCAAGGTCGAGCTTAAATAGAGCAGCAGCATGGATAAGCCAAATATCGAAAAGCTGATGATGTCTGTGACAGTGCCGTATTGAAAAGCGAATAAAACGAGAAAAACAATGGCTGGTATGGATAAAATAACGCCAATGCCATGTGTAATGGCGTTTGCAATTTCTTCTTTTACAGTAAACAATGGATAGCCTCCTTTTATTGAACCGGTATATAACCATCAAGTGACTTCAGGAATGAAAGACCTTCAAGTGTAATCTTCGTGCCGGCCCTGCCTTTTCCTTTCGTCACGTAAGCTTTTTTCTCAAGATCATCTAATCGGCTCCTCACCTGCTGAGGGGTCAGCGGAATGTCGCCTTGTTTGCTTAATTCAGACAAGATGCGTCTGCTGGCTGCTTCTCCTTTCTCATTGAGAGATTTAATGGCTTCCAGCAGGAAAACAAACTCTTGTTTTTCCATTAGTGTGAGCTGGTGTTCTTCCTTTTTTCCTTTTACGTCCGGCGAAAGAGGTGTTAACACAAAAGGCGGTAAGTGGTGTAAAAAAACCGTTTGCCCCTCGAGAATGACTGCAGCATAATGAACGATATTTTTGAGTTCCTGTACGTTTCCTTCAAACGGATACTCCTGCAACGTTTCCCAAACACTTGGATCAATATCAGGCGTCATGCTCAGCTCCTGAAAGAAAGCAGTTGTTAACACAGGAATGTCTGTTTTTCGATCTGCTAATGACGGGAGGGGCAAATGGAAAACATTTAAGCGATAAAACAGCTCAGGTAAAAAGGTAGATGACACCCTCAATGCCTCTATTGATAAAGACGAAGTGGCAATGACTTTTGTTGCAGGAGAGGTTTCTAGAAAACGAATGACCTGATGCTGCATAGGAATATTTAATGCGGCGATTTCGTCTAAATAAAGAATTTGACTGGTCTTTTCCGTGAAGGCTTTCTGTAAGGTATCTTCATCTAAGATGGGGCAATATAGATGTGTCAGTGAAGCGTTTGTAGCAGCTGCATTTGCAATTTCCTGGGCAAATAGTGTTTTGCCTGTGCCAATTTCTCCTGTTATCAAGACCGGCTGCTCGTGTTTTGTGAATTGCTTTGCCAGATGAATGGCACGCTTGATATATTGATGCTCTCCATATATAGACGTAAACGAATGTGTGGTCATCGGGTGATTCCTTTCTTTGTGGTTCTAATTGGTTCAATTGTAACACCCAATAAAACCAAATGTACAGAAAAACGAAAAAGTTTATGAAATTTATGCTTGATCCATGATCTATTGGTTTATTTTTTGAATATTCATGTTATAATGACAAATTAAATAAGGTTAAAGAGAAAGGATCTTGTACATGAAACCGTTGCTCAAAGAAAACACGCTAATTCAAGTGAAAGACATTTTAAAGGCCCATCAAAATTTGAAGGATGTAGTGATTCATACACCTCTTCAAAAAAATGAGCGACTTTCTGAACGATATGAATGTAATGTCTACTTAAAAAGAGAGGATCTTCAAGTAGTTCGTTCCTTTAAATTAAGAGGCGCTTTTAATAAAATGAGCCAGCTTCCAAAAGATAAACTAGAAAACGGCATTGTCTGTGCAAGTGCAGGAAATCACGCGCAGGGTGTTGCATATTCTTGTAAATATTTAGGGATCCACGGGAAAATCTTTATGCCTGCCACGACACCAAGACAAAAAGTATCTCAAGTCGAGCTTTTTGGAAAAGAATATGTTGAAATTATCTTAACCGGAGATACGTTTGATGATTCATATCATGAAGCAGTAAAATGCGGAGATGAAGAGAAGCGCGAGTTTATCCATCCGTTTGATGATTTGGATGTGATGGCAGGACAAGGAACGACTGCTGTAGAAATATTAAATGATATCGAAGTGGAGCCTCACTTTTTATTTGCAAGTGTTGGAGGCGGAGGTCTGTTATCTGGGGTTGGTACATATATCAAAAATATCGCCCCAGAAACCGAAATCATTGCAGTCGAACCACTTGGCGCAGCTTCACTCCATGCTTCCCATGAAAAGGGCGAGGTTGTGACACTTGATTCAATTGATAAGTTTGTAGACGGAGCAGCGGTTCAGCGGATTGGCGAAAAGACGTTTACATCGCTTCAGTCCGTTGTCGATAAAATCAGTCTTGTACCTGAAGGAAAAGTATGTACAACCATTTTAGAGCTGTATAATCAATGTGCGATTGTAGCAGAGCCGGCAGGCGCACTGTCGATCGCAGCGCTGGATGCCCATCGCGAGGAGATTAAAGGGAAAAATGTTGTCTGTATTGTCAGTGGAGGAAATAATGACATTGGCAGAATGCAGGAAATCAAAGAACGGTCGATGATCTATGAAGGGCTTCAACATTATTTCATTGTCAATTTTCCGCAAAGAGCAGGAGCGCTTCGGGAATTTTTAGATGAAGTATTAGGGCCAAATGATGATATCTCACGCTTTGAATATACGAAAAAGAATAACCGAAGCAAAGGCCCCGCGCTTGTTGGCATCGAATTGAAAGAAAGAGATGACTATGCGGCGCTGATTGAACGGATGAATAAAAAAGGATTCCATTATGTTGAAGTGAATAAAGATCAAGATTTATTCCACCTATTTATTTAGGCGTAACAGAACATTGGAAAAGAGGATTGATCGTTTGTGCTGCTCAAAACAATATGTTTTAGACGGATGGATGGAGCTCAGATCAAGGTAACAGAAGTCCCTGTACTAAAGGGAGATGAGACGTATGGTTTCATGCTCACCTTTAGACTTGAAGCTTTCTTGAAAAAAGTCTATGTATCTAAAGGAAAGAGAGCTGTGTACTCTTTCAGAGAGGATGTGAAACGTAACGTCAAGTGGAGCACATATGAGCAGATCTATCAGGAGCCTACACTGAAACACAATGCGTAAATAGAAATCTTTGTCAAGTGGAGTGAGCGGCCGTTTTGAAATGACAGCTGCTCAGCTTGGCAAGGATTTTTTTCATGAAAAGAAGAAAATGTGACAATTTCAAAAACGTCATGACAGTTGTTTTCAAGTATGCACGAAATAAGGTAATATCATAAGTAAAGACTAAGACAGCAAGGATGAGACGATAGTGAAACAAATTAAAATTGTAACAGATTCAACTGTGGACCTTCCGCAAGAAAAAATCAATGATCTTTCCATTCACGTGATTCCGCTCAATATCTCCATTTCTGGGGTTGATTATATTGACCGAGTGAATATACAGCCAGATGAATTTATTGAAAAAATGGAGGCCGCTGAGGAATTGCCGAAAACGTCTCAACCTGCGATCGGTCAATTCGTCGAATTATATGAAAAGCTCACGGCAGATGGAAGCGAAGTCATTAGTATCCATTTAACGGGTGGGATGAGTGGAACTGTTCAAACTGCTGAAAGCGCTTCGAAAATGGTAGACGGAAACATCACGGTGATTGATTCAAATTTTATTTCCTATGGATTAGGGTTTCAAGTCAGCAAAGCAGCAGAGCTTGCAAAAAATGGTGCAAGCCGTGAAGACATCATCAAAGAAATGGATAAAATCCGCCTTAAAACAAAGCTATTTGTCACAATCGATACATTAGAAAATCTCGTGAAAGGTGGAAGAATTGGAAGAGGAAAGGCGCTGATCGGCTCACTTCTTCACATCAAACCAATTGCCAGCTTAACAGACGGGGTATACACGCCGGAAGCGAATGTGAGAAGCTATTCTGCGCTTGTCCGCTATTTGACCAAACAGTATGTACAGGCCGTGAAAGGAAAAACAGTTCAAGCCATTGGGATAGCGCATGCAGATGCATTAGAACTCGCTGAAAAGCTCAAATCAGCGCTGCTTGATCACACACCTGAAGCACTTGTTGACATCGCCTACACAACACCGATTATTTCGTGTCACACTGGAAAAGGCGCAATAGGCTTTACTTTTTATACCGATTGATTGAAAAAGGGGATGGACGTACCATGCTTAAAAAAAGGGGAGCCTCACTTGGTACGCTTATGATTATAAGCGTGCTTCTTTTAGTCTCATGTTCAAATGGACAAATCAAAGATGCGTTAAATTATCAAATACAGCCGTTTGAGTATGAAAATCAGGATGGTCAAAAGGTGTCATTGGATGATTTGAAGGGGAAAATATGGGTTGCAGATTTTATTTTCACAAGCTGTGAAACGATCTGTCCGCCGATGACTGCTCATATGACAGAGCTGCAAAAACGGTTAAAAGAAGAAAAGTTGGATGCGCATATCATTTCCTTTAGCGTGGACCCGGAGGTAGACTCACCGAACAAGCTAAAAGAATTTGCAAAAGCATATCCATTGTCCTTTAAAAATTGGGATTTTCTCACTGGCTATTCACAGTCCGCAATCGAAAAATTCGCAATGAAAAGCTTTAAAACCATTGTGAAGAAACCTGAAGATGAAGACCAAGTGATTCATCAGTCATTGTTTTTCCTAGTTGATCAAGAAGGGAAAGTGATGAAAAATTATGATGGCGTACAAAATACACCTTATGATGAAATTATCAAGGACATCAAAACGCTGAATCGAAGCTAGCATAAGGATGTTCAAATGAGCGAAAACATGATACACTTTTTTAATCAGAAAAAGGAGGGACATCATCGTTTGAAGGCTCGTTTGATTTTGATTGTGATGTCTGTAGCTTTTGTTCTTTCTGCATGTTCCGCGCAAGAGGCTGGCATAAAGGATAAACTAGAAGACACACAAGACGTAAAAGAACATATTACGATCGCAGCGGTTGGAGATTCCTTAACAGAAGGAATCGGAGATCAACATAAAAAAGGATATGCAGGCATGACCCGTGACAAGTTAGAAGCGGTGGACGGCGTGCAATCTGTCACATTAAAAAATTATGCCATTAAAGGCAGTAGAACGGTAGATTTATTAAAAAGATTAAAAGAAAAAAAGGTGCAAGACGGACTGAAAGACGCTGACTATATTTTCTTTACGATCGGCGGCAATGACTTAATGCATGTTGTCCATCAAAATGTGCTCAATTTGACGTTTGCTCCTTTTCAAAAAGAGCAGGGTCCTTTTGAGGAGCGCTTTAAAACCATTCTTGCTCAATTGAGAAAGCACAATGATCATGCGAAGATCATGTATGTCAGCATGTACAATCCATTTAAGTTCAGTTTGTCTGAGCTGCGAGATATTGATGAAGTCGTCAAAGATTGGAATGCCGCTGCCAAAAAGGAACTGAAAAAAGACGGCAACGCTGATATCATCAATGTAGCAGATTTATTTGAGGAAGATTCTGATGAAAAATTACTGGCAGATGATGATTTCCACCCAAACCAAAAGGGGTACTCTCTTATGGCAAATCGTTTATTCTCCAAAGTGAAAAAAGAAGGACTGCCGAAGGAATAGGGTGAACGTATGAAAAAGTGGAAAAGCTTATTTTTTATTTTACTTGCAATCAATCTATTGATTGTTCTTGCCTGCGGTATTTTGATGATGCTGCCAGGCGGTCAATCCGCTTCAACTAAAGAATTAAAAAGCGAGTATTCTTTTAATATATCTAGCTCAAAGGAATCGCTCACCAGCTTTATCAATGATTACTTGAAAAATCAAGGATCAAGTGATATGCCAGACTTTCATGTGGCGATCGATCAAGATGTGAAAGTAACAGGCGCAATTAAAGCTTTCTCTTCGACTATTGATGCAAACGTCTCATTTACGCCAACTGTCGAAGATAATGGTGATGTGCTGTTGAAAGTGGATGGCCTTTCAATTGGACAATTGAGCATTCCGATTAGTTTTGTTTTAAGCTACATGGGCCAGTTCTATGAACTGCCAGAATTCGTTCATGTGAAACCGGATCAAAAAACGGTTGAAGTACGCCTTTCAGAAATGCCACTGACGAATGATATGTATGTGAAAGCAAACAAAATTGATCTAGAGAACGATGAAATTGAGTTCTCATATTATCATCCAAAGCAATAGAAAGTGAGTCAGGAGTGAAATCATGAAGCGAGTCTATCAATATTTTAGTTTACTGTCGCTTTTATTTGCTGCGTACTTTGGCATTACAGCTGCCACTGATTTAAGAGCAGAAAATATCGATCAGTTTTACTTAAATATTGCCTATTGTGCATTATTTCTAGGTATCATGATTCTTGCTTTTGATTTTCAAAAGCAAGAAAAAGCTGAAGATGTCTCGTAAAGAGCCTTTTCCATTGAGGAAAGGCTCTTTTTTATATTTGCTGAGACAAGACCACCTTCGCCATAAGCTCTGGCTCTCCGTTAGCAAAGCCATGAAGCAGAATGAGGTATGCGCGATTTGCTTGCAGATGAACTTTTGGGATATCAAGCAGTACACTTTGAGTACCGGCGGCTTTTAATTCAAAATGATATTTATTCGGGGAGAAATGATGAATGTGAGTGCTGTTTACATAATGAAGCTCCTTTGATAACACCCCTTGATCACGTTCATATATATCAATGGAAGGAAGGTCTGGAGACAGATGGACAAATGTAAGGGCTGACAGGTCCTCGTGTTGAATCACAGGGTCTTGCCGCTCTGTCAGCAGCGCAAAACCTGCATGAGCACCTGTGATACATAGGGTGTAAATCTCGCTACGTTTAATCATCATGCAAGAATGAAGAACTCTTTCTTTTGTGGCCAGCTTGAACACTTCTATCTCATAAATTCCCTCATCCCACTCCATATAAGCTGTCAAATGACTGTAAGGCATTTTTTTCAAGACCTCATTCCGATTCACATATACAGCGAGCTCACTAAGATCTGGTGCAGCGTGAAAGAGCCGAATAAAGGCTTTGGATGAAGGGCTGCTTTGAGGGTGCTCGAAGCCCGCAGCGAGTGGACGGTATGGAAAGTCATGATAAGAGAGCTGCTGCATGTCATCAATCCCTACTTTCTTATGCGATGGTGTTTTTTGTAGCGTATGCATGAAAAAGGCGATCTGTATAGGCAAAAGAAGCATAGAAAAAAGCCTGACGTTTTCCGTCAGGCCCGCAAGTTAAGAAGGAGAAGAATATTGATGATATTCAGCTAGCTTAATGAACGTTTTTTCATCCTCAATTAAACCACAAACGCCGCACTGGACTTTTATTTGAGGACCTTGATAGCTCACGTGAAAAGGAGAAAGCTGCTCTCCTTCGTATCTTTCGACAACTGCTCCGGTCGCAGGATCCAGCTTCACAGGTTCTGAAAGCTGCTCAATCAGATTAAAGCGCGTTCTGTTTGTTTTACAGTTTGGACAAAGATAAGGGCTTGTCATGGTTCATTCCACCTCTTTTTATCCGTAGCATGTCCAGAGCGCTAAAATCTATGCTTAATCCTTTTGACTTTTATCCAGCTTTTTAAATAATTTGATCATTGTTTTCAGTTCTTCGTCGTCGAATGACTCAAATCGCTCCATAAAGTATTCTGTTTTCTTTTTCTCAAAATGCTCAGTAATTTCCTTACCCTTATCGGTTAAGTGGATTTTGATGATGCGGCGATCCTCTTTAGAACGGATACGGGTAATCCAGCCCTTTTCTACGAGTGTGTCGGTCACAGCTGTGATATGGCTTGCTGACACCCCTAGAATGGACGCAAATTCCGTTACTTTTTTTGCACCTTGCTCACGAAGCAGATTTAAAATGAGAAATTCATTCCGAGATAATTCGTTTTCGAGCAGGCTGTTAATCTCATAACGGATCTGCTTAAATACGGTTCTCAGTAAAGAATCCATTTCATACATCATTTGTTTTCTTTGTTCCAATCATTAAACCCCCATTATATTTTAAGATACGACAGAATGCTTTCTTTTATTTTAGGTATACAAGTCGTATCATTTTCATTATTTTTCATCATGTTATAATATGATGATACCATTTTTTAAATGAAGGGGGCACTAATATGTCTGAAAAACAAGAATTAGCCACATTTGCAGGAGGCTGCTTCTGGTGTATGGTTAAACCTTTTGATGAACAGCCGGGCATTATCAAAGTTGAATCAGGGTATACTGGCGGACATACAGTGAATCCGACCTATGAGGAAGTATGTACAAATACAACGGGACATAGAGAAGCGGTTCAAATCACGTTTGATCCAGACGTTTTCTCGTATGAAAAGCTATTAGAACTGTATTGGCAGCAAATAGACCCAACAGATGATGGAGGGCAATTTGGTGATAGAGGAGAGTCCTACCGCACAGGTATTTATGTTCATCATGACGAGCAGAGAAAGCTTGCAGAAGCATCGAAAGAGAAGCTGAACCAAAGCGGCACTTTCCAAAAGCCAATTGTGACAGAAATTTTAGATGCTGGTCCTTTTTATCCCGCAGAGGAATATCATCAGCATTATTATAAAAAGAACAAAATGCACTACGAACGATATCATGTCGGTTCGGGCAGAGCGGGTTTTATTGAGTCCCATTGGAGTGATAAATCATGACAAACGAAAAAGAAAAGCGTCTGAAAGAATTAAACCGAATGCAGTACGAAGTCACGCAAAATAATGGCACTGAGCCGCCATTTCAAAATGAATTCTGGGATCACAAAGAAGAAGGCATTTATGTGGATATCATTTCAGGCAAGCCGCTTTTTTCATCTTTAGATAAGTTTGATGCCCATTGCGGCTGGCCGAGTTTCACAAAGCCGCTTGAAGATGAGGAAGTAGCGGAGAAGGTGGATACGAGCCATGGGATGGTGCGGACAGAGGTGCGCAGCAAAACAGCTGATTCTCATCTAGGTCATGTCTTTCCTGATGGTCCAGGACCAAATGGTCTTCGGTATTGTATTAACTCAGCCGCTTTGAAGTTTATCCCAAAAGATGATCTTGAAAAAGAAGGCTATGGGGATTTGAAACATCTATTTGATTGATCTATTTAAAAATCGTCACATGGAAGGCATCTGCTTCCGTGTGACGATTTTTTATTTTTTATGATGCGTGTGATGTAATTGTTCAATGATGTGGAATAGCTTTTCTTTTGTAATGAGAGGCGCTTCATTTGATGTGTAATTGGTTAAGTCGACTTTTTGAAAGTCAGCGTGCAGTTGTGGTCTTGGTAAAATGGCATAAAATTGTTCATGCTCAAATAGTGCATCTGCTTCGTGCGGAAATGTGAGCTCTTCGTGAAGCTTTTCTCCAGGTCTTTTCCCAACAACGAGAATATCCGGGGGTGCGACATTGATTTGAGTGGCATATTCATGAAACGCTTTTAAGAGATCAGCAAGCTGTAATGACTCCATCTTGAGAATGAATGTTTCGCCGCCTTTCATCATGATGGCTGCTTGAAGTGTGAGGGAGACAGCTTCTTCGATGGACATAAAAAAACGTGTCATATTAGGGTCAGTTACGGTCAAAGGTTTTTCATTTAACAGCTGCTGGAGCATGATGGGAATGACTGAACCTCTTGATCCAAGCACATTGCCAAAACGCACAGAGCAAAACATCGTTTTTTGATTCGGAATACTTTCGTTTGCTTGGAAAAATAGTTTTTCTGAAATCAATTTTGTTGCACCCATGGCATTGGTCGGAGAAACTGCTTTGTCAGTTGAGATGTTGACAACATGACTGACTTCATGTTCGATTGCAGCCTCAATGACGTGCTGTCCGCCGATAATATTTGTTTGTACGGCTTCAAACGGATTGTCTTCACAAGTGGGTACTTGTTTTAAGGCGGCTGCATGAAAGATGATATCAACGCCTTTGACGAGCTGTCTCACGCGGCTTGCATCTCGTACATCTCCTAAAGCGAATGCAACTTCTGGATGATCTGCATACTCATTTTTCATCATGTATTGTTTGCTGTCATCTTTGCTGAAGACGATAATCTTCTTTGGAGAGCATGATGTTAATTTTTTCACAATTTGACGGCCGATCGAACCCGTACCGCCTGTGACTAATATCGTTTTGTCACGAAAAAAAGCCTTCAAACTCGTTTCTATCTTTTTGGACATATCTAATCCCCCAACTCTCATTTCTCTACTTTGCATCATATGTGAAAGAGCGGTATCCGTTTGAGGAAAAGAACCACTTTCTATATAAATTAGGTGAACAAATTATAACCATCTGCTTGACGTCTTAATAGAATATGGAGAGATAAGAGAACAAGTAGAAAAACGAGAGACCTGAACACTTCAGTACTGCGATCAGCTCGGTGAAAATGAAGAGAGCTTTGCGCGAGGGGAGAAGGGAATACATGTATAGGGGAAATCGTATTTTAGCCTTGATACCAGCTTTTAGAAGCAGGCGCGATCAGCATGATGAACACATTCGCGTATTGGCGGAGCGGCCGCTCATCTATTGGACCATTCAGCCGTTACTGCAAATGATTGAGTTAGATGAAGTCATCGTCTCTACAGAGGATGTCAATACTCAAATCATTTCTTCTCACTACGGAGCCCATGTGATTGAACTGCCAGACACGCATGTAACGGAACAAACACCGTCACTCATAGCTGTGAAGCATGCGCTTGCTTATTTAGAGCGTGAGGGGAAGACCTTTGATATTGTTCTATATTTACATCCATCGTCTCCTTTAAGAGAGCCGGAAGATATTGAGAAGTGCTTGCAGCTTTTAGTAGAAGGGGGTTATGACTGCATGGCATCTTTTACAGAGGCGCTAGAAAACCCAAATGAAACATGGACACTGCATGAGAATAATGAAGCCACTTTATATAAGGACAATCATTACTTTTTCATGCCAAAGCATGAGCAGCCATATACGTATGGCCGTTTAAATGGAGCAGTGTATGCTTTTCATGTTCCATATGCAAAAGAATGCATTCATTCCTTTTTAGAAGGATCTGTTGGAGCGTATATCATGGATCGCCAAAAATCACTCGTGGTGAAACAGGAGGAAGACCTTGAGAAAGCGGAGAAAGTCTTATTGGCTCGCCGAGATGCGGAGGGTTATGCATAAGATGAATTTCAACGAGAAAAGCGCCCGGTCATAGGGCGCTTTTTACGATCTCATAAAGCCTGTGTGGAAATGTCTCAAATGTATTCCAGGAAACGACTTGTTCGTAATTGTTTCGTGCGATCGCTTTTCTTTTCTCGGGATTTGATCCATAATATTCAACCTGTTCCAGCAAATCGTCCTCATCTTTATAAAAAACGAAGCTTGAAAAAGCTTGCGGCGGTTGTAGATCCGTCAATTGAAAGCTTCCAGCTGCAGCGATATCAAACGCTCTGTTGTTCAGGCTTACATTTTGAATCATGGCTTTGTTTTTATTATAGGCAAACTGAGCCGGCCTGTGCGGGTTCAGAACAATCGCTGATTGCTGATAGATGTCCGCCATTTGCTGAGGGCTCAGCCAATTGGTCACTAGTGTGAGATCTCGATAATGTCTTCGTGACTTATTTAAATGACGATGCCATTCCTTACCTGCAACGAGAATCCGCCATTTGTTCTGTTGTAAGAGTGTATCAATGGCGATGATGCGATTGGGGTAAGGGTAGCCGGCGAGTGCAATGTCATAGTTGCACATCTCTTCAGGCGATTGGTTTTTTTGAAAAACACGTGTATTTGCCGGAATGGGAAAGTAGTGGGTGTGACCTATGCCCAATTGTTTGTAAAATGGCAAAGCTCCTTCATCAATCGTTAATATGAGCCGCGCATCACGCGTGCAAGCAGCTGACACATCTGTATAAAAGGGATCTTCTGTCATCCACAAAACGATCGGGATCTTTTCTTGTTTGAATTGATGAAGCACTTCGCTCGGAACATGATCACCGATCATCATCAAAACAAAATCCGGAGAAAATGTCCGGATTTTGTGCATGTGAGCGGGTAGAGATTCTCGATCAATTTTCACACATGAAAAGGGGGAATCAATGAAGCTCTCTTCTACCCATTGATCAAACATGTGATAGATTCCGCCGTAGCCAGAGCTGATATAAAGAAGCTTCATGATGACCCTCTCACATTAAGATGTGAACGTAACACTTTCAACTTTATCTACATCTAATAAAGTCGTTGCAGAGCCTGTTGGTGTGACTGAGCTTTCTTGTGTAACAAATACAACACCCGTTAAAGCATTGAATGCTACGAATTGAACTGGCCCGATTAAGTCTCCTGAGTCAGTGACAATGCTGATGACGGTTCCTGGTGCAAGTCTTGCAAAAATCCATCTTGCTGGCTGAGATACATCGAGTGTTGTAGCAGAATCTGAAGGTGATGCCTCAGCTGCCACTTCACTTAATAAATCGTTCAATTTTTCTTCCATTTGAACTCCTCCTTCTTCAAGATTAACTGTTAATGCACGAGTAAGTGGTTTGAAAAACACTTTCAATAGTTCTTTTTTTAATTCGGCACGCTTGTCGCTCATTTTTTTCCCATCCTTTCTTCATCAATTCAAACTCACCCCTATGTATATGCCGTTCACTTTTTTTGGTATAAGCAGAACGCTGATTCCTTGTTCTTTTTTTCATTTAATTACTTCACACATTTTTAAAAATGTTTTCAAATGCTGAGGCTAAATGAAGTGATTCTCATACTCTAGTAAAGATTAAATGTGAAGAGAGAGGGATTATGAATGGAATTTGAACAATTATTAAATGGTTGGAACGAAGAGTTACTAGAAGCAGAAGGAGTACTTGAAGTCATCTTGATTTTACTTCTTCTTCGTCTTTTAGAAGAAAGTGAGGAAGAGAGTGTGTCAGACATCAAAGAATTACTTCGTCCATGGCTTGAGCTTGGCATTCCGCTGCCACGTGTTCATTTAGTCAATGGAGAGGTCCTTCAAAACGTAGTTGTTGTGCAGCTCTTTGATACAGTAGCGGTCTTTAAAAACGTGACAAATCAGCTAAGAGTGAATGTTCCTTACGTGAACATTGTCAGCTGGGGGGCTTTTTAATCTAATTAAAAAGGATAATGATCATGAAAGTATCGGTAATTTTAACAAGCTACAATAAACCTGATTTCATTGATCGTGTGCTAAAGAGTATGGTGGAACAAACGTATTCAAATTGGGAGCTTCTGATTATGGATGATGGCTCAGAACAAGGCACCCTCCAAAAGATCCAGCCCTATTTAGACGATGAACGCATTCATCTGTATTCACGCACGGTTCATCCTGCAAAACGGCTGTTAACCGTTCGGTATGCGACGCTTATTAATGAAGCGCTAACCCGTATAACAGGTCAGCTCATTTGTTATTTAACAGATGATACTGTGTATCATCAAGATCGTTTGCAGAAAATGGTGGATGTTTTTCAGTCGAAGCCTCATATCGATATCGTTTATTCCTCGCAGCGGGTCGTGCATGTTGATAAGCATTTAGTTGAGACCATGAGCTTTGTCCGTGAAGCAGACCAAATCTTGGAGCATGCATCCTTTCAAGTGGATCATTGTTCGGTCATGCACAGAAGGCGTTTGCTTCCGCTAATTCATGAAAAATACGGGCAATATTGGGATGATGAGCCGAAACACTGGCATCATGCAGATTCTGTTTTTTGGATGAGGCTGAATCAATTTGCCGCGTTTTTTCCATTAAGAGATGTACTTGATACAACGTATAAAACCCCTCATTCCTTTCATCATCTGTTTTCGAGTATGCCGTATGATCTCATTGACGGAACGGTGATTGAAAAGGAAGGGGATTACTACCAAATCGCAGGCGGCAATCTTCATGAAATTGAAAGGTGCTGGGTGAACGAAAAAAACAGGCGCGCGATTCGGGTGCCATCGTTATGTGCGATGAAATATGAGATGAAAGACATGCTGGCAGTACCAAATTATACAGTTGTCACGGCAGATCATGGGAAAACGTTCTATTATATTGAAGATCAGAAAAAAAGGCGATTTGCTTCAAAACGTGACGTGCAATATTTTCAGTTTCACCCTAAGGAGATCTATACGATTTCAAATGAACGGCTTCAGATGTTTGAAGATGGCGGCATGATTCAAGTTTCTCCAGTATTTAGTCCGCCAAACAGGCGGCTGTTTAAATGGAAACAAGATGTCTATTTACTGATGCATCATACCTTTTACCGTATTGATCCTGATGTCGTGAAGCGATTTGCTTTTTATCATCAGCCAATTAATTTATACCCTTCCCAATTTACGTTATTTCAAGAAGGAAAGCCGATAGTGCCGCTGTATATGGAATCGCTGCAAGAATTCGATATGTCTCTTTATCAAACATCAGGGCGAAAGCACTCCTCATAAGAGGGGTGCTTTTTTGGCGCTATAGACAAAAAAAGCAGGAAGTTGCAAGGAAAAAGCGAAACATGAAAGGACAGGAGAAGGTGTGATGAAGATGATCAAGCCGCTGAAAATTCGGCAATAGACGCCGGTTTTTTGGCACTGAAAGTGAGGGGGAAAGAATGGGGAAAGTTGTCGAAAGAGCGGATTGGTTTGAATTAATTTTAGAAGCCATTGATGAAGCCATTCATGTTGTAGATGATCAAGGCATGACGATCTTTTACAATCATAATGCCGCTAAGTTTGACTGTTTACAAAAAGAAGAGGTGATTGGCAAGTACATCCTTGAGGTGTATCCCTCTTTAACAGAAAAAACAAGTACGCTTATGCATGTTTTGAGAACTGGGAAGCCCATTTATCATTCGCTGCAAACCTATTTGAATAAAAACGGAGAAAGAATTGAAACCGTCAACACGACATTGCCCATTATTGAAGAAAGCAAGTTAATAGGCGCGGTCGAAGTCGCAAAAGATGTATCGAAGCTGTCAGCCCTTTCAAATCGTTTAGATCAGAAAAAACGGATACACGATGTGGCTGGGGCAGAACAAATGCATGATTTTGCTTCATTTTTAACAAATGATCCGTTCTTAAAAGAAATGCTTGAAAAGGCAAAAAAAGCAGCTGCTTATCCGTCATCAGTTGTTGTCTACGGGGAAACAGGGACAGGGAAAGAAGTGCTCGTTCAAGCCATTGTTCATGAATCTGACCGGAAAAACCAAGTGTTCATTCCGCAAAACTGTGCAGCACTTCCAGAATCGCTACTTGAGAGCCTATTATTCGGATCTGTCAAAGGGAGCTATACGGGCGCAATTGATCGCAAGGGGCTCTTTGAATTGGCTGATGGAGGCACGCTTTTTCTTGATGAACTGCAAGCGATGCCGCTCACGCTGCAGACGAAATTATTACGCGTGTTAGAGGATGGTGTTGTGCGCCGCATTGGGGATGCAAAAGCGATTCAAGTGGATGTAAGACTCATTACTGCACTCAATATGGACCCATTTGAAGCAGTGAAAAAGCAAATCTTAAGAGAAGACTTATTTTATAGACTGCATGTGTCATCTTTTCATATCCCGCCGCTTCGTGAGAGAAAGCAAGACATCCCGCTGCTTTCCCGCCATTTCATTCAAACCTATCATCAGCAGTTTTCAAAAAACGTCAAACGCCTTTCTGAAGAAACGGAACAATTGTTTATGGCTCACCACTGGCCGGGAAACGTCAGAGAATTAAAACATACCATTGAGCATGCCGTATTGATGATGCCAGAGGAAGCGGAAGACATCACACCTTCATACCTTCCTGCTCATTTACGTACGCAGAAGCTCGAGGAAGAAACACCCGACGCCTCCTTAAAAAGTCAGGTTTCTTCATTTGAACAAACTTTGATTCAAGAAGCTTTAAATCAGCATCATGGCAATATTAAAAAAACCGCCGCAGCCTTAAAAATCCCTCGACAAACGCTGCAGTATAAACTGAAGAAATATGCAGATGCCGAAAAATAGGCACCACCATCCATTGAATATCACGGGTAAAGCTCCTTTTGTAAAGAATAGGGGCATTTTCCCATGTTGGCACATAACTTGCATAGTATAAGGTGAATGCTGATAGGGGGAATGGATATGAATCAGAAACTGTATGAACCGGCGCGTCATTGGAAGGACATTGAGCTTTGGAAGGATGTACCTGAGGAAAAGTGGAACGACTGGATTTGGCAGCTGACGCATACCGTGAAAACGCTTGAAGATTTAGAGAAAATCGTGAACTTAACAGAAGAGGAAAGAGAAGGGGTGAAGATTTCCACCAAAACCATTCCACTCAACATTACACCCTACTATGCCTCACTGATGAATCCAGACGATCCAAGATGCCCAGTACGTATGCAATCTGTGCCAATCGCTGAGGAGCTGCATAAAACAAAATATGACTTGGAAGACCCGCTGCATGAAGATGAAGACTCACCTGTCCCGGGGTTAACGCATCGGTACCCAGATCGTGTGCTCTTTCTTGTAACAAATCAGTGCTCCATGTACTGCCGCTATTGTACGAGAAGACGTTTTTCCGGCCAGATCGGTATGGGCGTGCCAAAAAAGCAGTTAGATGCTGCCATTGGATATATTAGAGAAACACCTGAGGTGCGGGATGTGTTAATTTCCGGCGGAGATGGGCTCTTAATCAATGATCAAGTGCTTGAATACATTTTGAAAAACTTACGAGACATTCCGCACGTTGAGATCATTCGGATAGGAACCCGCGCGCCGGTCGTCTTTCCGCAGCGCATTACAGATGAGCTGTGCGAGATTTTGAAAAAATATCATCCGGTTTGGCTGAATACCCATTTCAATACAAGCATTGAAATTACGAAAGAAGCGAAAGAAGCGTGCGAACGTCTTGTGAATGCCGGCGTCCCTGTTGGTAATCAGGCTGTCATCCTTGCAGGTATTAACGACAGTGTGCCGATTATGAAGAAGCTGATGCACGATCTCGTGAAGATACGGGTCAGACCTTATTATATCTATCAATGTGATTTATCTGAGGGGATTGGCCACTTTAGAACACCAGTATCAAAAGGTCTTGAAATCATTGAAGGCTTAAGAGGGCATACGAGCGGGTATGCCGTGCCAAGCTTTGTTGTAGATGCACCAGGAGGCGGAGGAAAGATCGCCTTACAGCCAAATTATTTATTATCGCAAAGCCCTGACAAAGTCGTCCTTCGTAACTTTGAAGGTGTGATCACCTCTTACCCTGAACCAGAGCATTACGTGGCAGGCCAGGCAGATGCGTATTTTAATGAAATTTATGAAGAGAAACAAGAACCGGCAATTGGTGTTACCGCACTATTTCAGGATGAAGCGAAATCGTTTACGCCTGAGAATTTAAGCCGGATGAAACGAAGAGAAGCATATGAGACAAATCCTGAGCATGACACACTCAAAAACAAACGTGAAAAACGAGATGAATTAAAAGAGAAAAAATATCAAGCACAGCTCAAAAAAGATCAAACTGTAAAGGAGGAGAAATGACCTTGCTGACATGTGATTGGTGTGAGGAAAACAAAGCAAACGCAGAGCAGACAACAGTCTATTGGGAACTGATCACTGGCACACAATCAATTGAAATCATCGAAACACCGTCCATTTCCTGCACGCACTGCGGCATGTTATATCAAAAGGATGAGACGGTCAAAGAGATAGAAGATCAATTAATTTTAGTGGATCAGACAAAACTTCCAGAAAAAATTTCATACGAAGAATTAATGAGCATGGAGCGGTTATTAAAGCGAAATTACTTTGACTTTTCATCATAAGTTGTACCTCCGCCTATACAAGTCATCAAATTGCTGTATAATATAACAACAAAATAGAGTGTCGCGGAGGGAAAAACAGGTGAAGTCGTTTTACCATTATTTAATGAAGTACAGACATCCAAAACCGAAAGATGAAATCAGCCATTTTGCAAATGCTGCTTATGAGGATCACAGCTTCCCGAAAGCGTCCACTGATTATCATGAGCTGTGTGCCTATTTAGAATTAAATGGCGATTATTTGAGCTCAATGACAACATTTGACGAAGCGTTTGAGCAATATGAAGTAGAAGTCAAAAAAAAATAACAAACAACCGCTTGTTCCGGATGGGAGAAGCGGTTTTTTTTATGAGAAATAAAATGGCGTTTTGCATGGTGTGGTTGCCCATGCAGAATTCCTTGCGCCGGCATACGATACGTTAAGACCAAAAGTCGGGCAAGGGGGAGACAGAATGAAGGCGAAAGCACCAAAATATCAAGTAGGGGATATTGTCGTCGTTGTCATGTACGGCACAGTCGGAACGATTACAAAAGTCCATCAAATTGACCAGCACTATTTGTATGAGGTCAATCATAATGAGGTGCTTTATTTTGAAACATCACTTCAGCTTTACGATGAGTACGACGGGGTGATTGTGGATACAGAAAAGCTGGACATTGAATATGAGTTCCTCATTGGCGATGTTGTATATGTAAAAGATTACGGAAAAGAGCTATTTAAAATTATTGGCCATCGGACTGAAATATGGCGATACCTTGATGACGGCTGGGAAGATGTCATTTACGAACTCACGAGGCTAAAGGACGGAGAGTGGCTGGAAACAGAAGAGGAAGACTTAACGCTTGTCCTGAGGAAGTATGAGATGGACCAGTTCGTTCATCAGCTTCTTTTTGTGCATTACGTCGGTGAAACCTCAAAAGAAATGGAAGAAGATATGGTTCAAACGGCTCTATTACAATTAGAAGAGAAACAAGAAAGCGAAGCTTCACTAGAATTCCTCGCTGTATCTATAGTGGATGAGCTTCTTGATATATATAATGACTATAAAATTCTCTACGAATTTTTCGAAGATCCAGAATACAAAGATATGATGGATTTTATATTGGAAAGTTTACACGAGCATTTTGGTTAAAGAAAGACTTGTCCTAACACGAATAAAAAATAAGGCACACAGAAAAAAACAATCACATAAAACCATCCCCTCAAGATACGGCCCATCACCTGATCAAACGTTTCTCCATCTAATATGCTTAACCATTTCATTGCCTCAAACCCCTTTTCTTTTTGTTTACTGCATTTATATGTATGGAATGAGCCATTATGACAAACTGTAATAAAAAACAGGCGTCGTTCATACATCATAAAAAAGGAGGCGGAATGTAATGAAAGAAGCAGATTTGGTGATTGATACAGAGGAAATTGCGGAATTCTTCTACATGGAGCTGGTCAAAAGAGGGTACATACCTGCTGAGCTGGAAACGTTTGAGCTGGCTGACATTACGTTTGAATATATGCTGAAAAAAGCAATGATAGTTGAAGAAGAGGCGTGGTAGGCACTATACTTTGAAGAGATTCTGAAGAGAGAGGGAGGAGAATCTTTCGCGTGTATATCCTATTTCTTTTGATTTTATTTGGCGCCATTGCTGCGCTCATGGTATCTGGTGCGGGTCAAGAATTGGACAACCAGATCATCTTATGGTTTGAGAGCATCAGACTCCCTTTTTTAAATGATGTCATGCTGACTTTGACGGACTTTGGCATTAGTGCGCTGCTCGTCCCAATCATGCTCATTTTTAGTGTCGTACTATTCATGTATAAGCGCTATTACTCTATCATGATGCTTTTTCTATTATATCTCACAGAAAAAACCATCAATCATGAACTAAAGGGACTGTTTGCTAGAGAGCGACCGGCCTTTGATCATCTTGTCAATGAAACGTATTACAGCTTTCCGAGCGGACATTCGATGAATGCAGCCACAATCTATCCTTTTATAGCTTATCTATTAGTTGAAATGATTCCATGGCTGAAAGAAAGACAAAAAATCGTCTACTTGATCACGGGGTTCTGTGTTCTTTTGATTGGGATCAGCCGAATGTATATCGGTGTTCATTATTTGACAGATGTTGCAGGCGGTTTTGCGATAGGACTTGCTTTATTTCTCATTTGTAAAAAGATTGACGAAAAATTGTCTGTCATTCGACAAAAATAGAAGAAGGAAATTGACAGACCCCAGCCAATTTTATATAAAAGGGGAGGGATTTGAATGCAATTGACGTTGAGATTTTTTCAAAAGAAACCTTCAGCATTTCACTTAACCATTTATCAGACACCTGAATATGGCGCTGCAAGCGGGCATCAGCCTGTGTACCGGACAAAGATTGGCGGCAGAACACACCTGGATGTTCTGGAAAAGGCATTCTCGACATTTAATGTACATGATACAGTCCCTAATGATTACAATGCACGGTTTATGACAACAGGTGATATTGTTGTGATTGATGATAAGAAGAAAGGAAAGTGCTATTATCAGCTTTTTCCGGCAGGATGGAAACGCAGTGAACGACTGATAACGATGAGTTAAATAGATGATTGACGATGCCAGCTTGAGCTTCAGCTGGTATTTTCTTTTTTAGGCTCAATCGTTTATACTAAATAGGATAAATCACATAGTAAACGTAAGTGGAGGCTAAAAAATGAGTGTACATATTGGAGCAGAAAAAGGACAAATTGCAGAAACGGTATTGCTGCCAGGCGACCCGCTTCGTGCGAAATATATTGCAGATACATATTTAGAAGATGTCGAATGCTATAACGAAGTGCGCGGAATGTATGGTTATACTGGAACCTACAAAGGAAAGCGCGTTTCTGTACAAGGTACCGGAATGGGCGTACCTTCTATTTCGATTTATGTGAATGAACTCATTCAAAGCTATGATGTTCAAAACTTAATCCGCGTCGGATCTTGCGGGGCTATCAAAAGGGATGTCAACGTGCGTGATGTCATTTTAGCTCAAACATCTTCAACAGACTCACAAATGAATCGTGTGGCGTTTGGACCGATTGATTACGCACCTTGCGCTGATTTTGGACTGCTTAAGAAAGCCTACGATACAGCAGAAGCAAAAAATGTCGCTGTACGTGTCGGTAATGTATTTACAGCAGACCAATTTTACAATGAAAAACCACTTGAACTCATGGCTCAATACGGTATCCTAGCGATTGAAATGGAGACAACAGCTCTTTATTCGCTTGCAGCAAAATTTGATCGAAAAGCGTTATCCATTCTGACAGTGAGTGATCATGTTCTCACAGGAGAAGAAACGACGGCTGAAGAGCGTCAAACGACATTTGACGAAATGATCTTAATTGCACTAGACTCTCTTTTATAATAGTATAAAGGGTGTGCTACGATGTAGCGCATCTTTATTTTTTTAGAAGAGCAAAAGGAAGGTATGTCATGAAGAAAAGCTATAAAATACTCTCAATCGCATCGATTCTTGGTTTGACAGCCGCACTATCGGGCTGCCAGTTGCTGGATCAAAAAAGCGGTACATCTGAATCGAACAAAACAAACGAACAAAAGAGCGCAGCAAATTCATCTACCCAGCAAAACTCAAACAATACAGCAGATTCATCGGATCAAGAGCTGACATTAAAGAGTGAATATTTCAATGACATCAAGGTGGTAAGTGGGTTGAAAACCATTCAAAATCCTGCAAACGTGCTAGCTCTTGTCAACAAAGAATACGCATTACCAGGAACCTATAAACCTTCTGATCTCGTTGTACCAAAAGTAGAATTCTCTTTTTCAGAGGATATTGAAAAACGATATATTCGTAAAGAAGCAGCGGAAGCACTTGAGAAGTTATTCAAAGATGCGAAAAAGAAAAACTTCGAGCTGGCTGCAGTATCTGGCTATCGCTCCTATGACCGTCAAAAAGTCATTTTTGATAGTGAAGTCAAATTAAAAGGCAAAGACAAAGCGCAGGAAGCAGTAGCTTTACCAGGCGAAAGTGAACATCAAACAGGCCTTGCCATGGACATTTCCTCAAAAAGTGCCGGCTTTGACATCTCTGAAAAGTTTGGTGAAACACCTGATGGCAAATGGGTGGCTAAAAACGCCTATAAATATGGTTTTATCATTCGTTATCCAAAAGGAAAAGAAGATATTACAAAATATGAATATGAGCCGTGGCATCTGCGCTATGTTGGAAAAGAAGCAGCAAAAGCGATGCATGATCACGATTTAACATTTGAAGAGTACATGAACAAAG
Source organism: Bacillus sp. GBSW19 (assembly GCF_002998655.1). Taxonomy (NCBI): domain Bacteria; kingdom Bacillati; phylum Bacillota; class Bacilli; order Caryophanales; family Bacillaceae; genus Bacillus; species Bacillus sp. GBSW19. The sequence continues at coordinate 1,051,272 of NZ_PVRF01000001.1, read as the reverse complement.
TGAAGAAAATCTAATCAAATAAAAAGGCCTCCCAGCTATTCGGGGGGCCTTCTTTATTCTTCTTTTAAAAAAAGAACAATCCTGCTAATGCGAAACCTGTAATGAAACCAAGCCCGATGCCATAAGCCGCACCCCAGCCGTAATACCCTCCGTAATAACCAAAGCCAAAGCCGCCGCGAGAACCGCCGACTGGACGAATATACACTTTACGGTTTGTCACCCGCTCAATGCGTCCGACATGCACTCTGCCATTACGATCTGTGATTCTAGCGACTTTTCCCATGTGCTGCTGACAAAGCTTTTGATAGCGCTCCATATTTTTCCTCCTTATGACAAACTCTTTTCACTCTTATCCTATGCGAGAGACCTCATAGAGTTTGGACAAAACATATAGGAGATTCGCTCATTTTATACGGTACATTCAAATAGAATGTGGCTTAGCTGCTTCCGATGCGCTTGAATCAGATCGTAGTGTGTTTGCAGCGTTTCGTAAAGAGAAGGCGGGATGTGTTCAGATAATTCCATTTCTGTCGGCTCCTCCTGTACCATGTGTTCATCAAATGAGAGAATGCGAAAGTCATGGAATCCTGCTGCTTTTAGCTGCTCCTTCCATTCTTCAAGTGAAAAGAGTGAGTGAAACCCGTAAAAATCTCGTACGGTGGCGAGCTCCTCTGGTGTAAGGGGTGCTTTTAACACAGCTTCATTTGCGATCATTTGACTTCCAGGGGCAAGCACTCGTTTGATCTCAGCAAGTGCAGCAGGAAGGTTTGTGAAGCTTAAAACAGATTCACTGATGAGAAGAGTGAACGCTTCATCTGGAAATGGCAGCTGTTCAATCGATGCTTGCAATGCGCGGATCGGCAGTTCTTCTCGCTCAAATCGCAGGTTGGCCTTTTCAATCATCAAAGGATGTGTATCAATCGCCTCTACCTGATAACCGATATTTCCTAAATATGCCGCCGTTTGTCCTGTCCCGCATCCCGCATCCAGTATACGTGCATCCGGCATCAATTTTATATGCTCAAGCATCGTTTTTGTTAACTCAATTCCGCCAGGATGGGCACTGGATACGCCAAAATAGGCAAGCATTTCTACATAATCACTCATGAAATCCCTTCTTTCCTTATCAAGTTCCTCTTTAAAGATTATGCAATGCAAGGTCAAATGGCTTATCTTTTCAAAGAGAACTTCGATCCTTTGGTTGACGGATGAAGCATCGTCCTTGATAATAATGAAAGGAGATAAAGGTGGTGTTTTTTTGAAAAAACAATTTAAGTTCGTGATCGCCATTCTGGTGACAGCGGCCCTGTCCTCTGCGATAACATTTGTGATCACAAAACAAGGGGCTGTCAGTGTCTCAGGAGACGAGAAGTTTAGTAAACTCATGGCGGCGTATACGAAGGTAAAAGATGAGTATTACGAAAAAACGGATGATCAAAAACTAGTAGATGGTGCGATTCAAGGAATGATTGCATCACTTGATGATCCATACTCTACATATATGGATCAGGAGGAAGCCGAAGGATTTAACAACACCATTTCATCATCATTTGAAGGAATTGGTGCACAAGTAGAAGAGAAGGATGGGCAAATTTTAATTGTCGCACCGATTAAAGGCTCTCCTGCTGAAAAAGCCGGGTTGAAACCTCATGATCGTATTTTAAAGGTGGATGGGAAAAGCACAAAAGGCATGTCGGTCAATAAAGCAGTTTCTCTTATTAGAGGGAAAAAAGGAACGGATGTCAAGCTGCACCTTAACCGCCAAGGAGTGGGCAATGTTGATGTGACGATCACAAGAGACACCATTCCGCTTGAAACGGTGTATGCAAAACTCACAAAAGACAAAATAGGAGAAATCCAAATTACGTCCTTTGCTGAAACAACATCGAAAGAGCTAGATAAAGCCATTGATGACCTCGAGAAAAAAGGGGCAAAAGGCTTTGTCATCGACCTGAGAGATAATCCAGGCGGCATTATGACAGAAGCGATTGAAATGAGTAATGACTTTATCGATAAAGGGAAAGTCATCATGCAAGTTGAAGAAAAAGGGAAGAAAGAAGAGTACAAGGCTGAAAAAGAACGTAAAGTTCATCAGCCAGCAGTTGTTCTTGTAAATGGCGGCTCAGCAAGCGCTGCTGAAATCATGGCGGCGGCTCTGCACCAATCTTCAGGTATCAAAATTATTGGTGAAAAGACATTTGGTAAAGGAACTGTTCAAAATGCACAAAGCTATAATGATGGTTCTAGCGTCAAGTTAACCATTGCCAAGTGGCTGACGCCGGATGGTTCTTGGATTCACAAAAAAGGAATTGAACCACAGGTCAAAGCATCGCTCCCAAGTTATGCAAAGCTGCCATACTTAAGTCCGAAAAAATCGTATCAGCTGAATGACAATGGAGATGAAGTCAAAGCGGCTCAAAAAATGTTCCAAGCGCTTGGCTACAAAGCAAAAGCAAATGGTGAGTACGATCAAGCTTTCCAGTCTATCGTCAAACGCTTCCAAACAGACAACGATCTGAAAACAGACGGTATTCTGACAGGAGATACAACGACAGTATTGATGACAAAGATCCAAGATAAGCTAAAGAACAATGATACACAAATGAAAAAAGCCATTGAAGTTTTGAAAAAAGAAATGAAATAAAGAAAGAGCAGTCCTCATAAGGGGGACTGCTCTTTTTATGTTTACGCGTTGTTTACAGTCGCTTCTGTTTTTTCGTTATCTTTTTCAAAAAGATCATTTATGACAGAATTGTCTGTGACATGCTTTTGGAAGAATGGATTCAAGATCAAGATGACCACAACGTTTGCTAGTAAACCGAGAAAACCTTCATAAAGACCGAACGTGACTTGTGAGATATTGGCTGTAAAGGTGACGATGATGCCAACAACTAACCCCGCAATCGTTGCTTCTCTCGATTGTTTTTTCCAGAACAAGCTGATCGCAATGGCTGGGAAAATTTGAACCATTCCTGAAACGCCAATGAGCTGAAGCGTCACAAGTGCTGTTGGGAAGAGCATCCCGAATAAAAGGGCCAGTCCGATGACGATAAACACCATTGAACGTGTAATGATGGTCAATCTTTTTGGTGATACATTCGGATGAATTAAGTCACGGTATAAATTATTGGCAAATAAATTCGATGCGCCAATGGCCATGATCGAGCATGGAATGAGGGAAGCCAGTGCAATTGTTGAATAAGCGAGGCCCTGCATCACACCACCATATGACGTTTGAATTAAATGAAGAAGAGCAAATCTTGGATTTGTATCTTCAGGTAAGACTAAAAAGGCAATAAATCCAAGGAAGATGACCAAAATCAATACGATGTTATAAAGAGGCAAAAACATACTGTTTTTACGGATGGCATCTGCACTTTTGGCTGTAAAAACCCCAGTTGCCGCATGTGCCCACATAAACAAAGCAAGGGCAGACACGCCTGAAGCGGTAATGAACCATAAAATGCCTTTAGGACCGCCGTCAGGAATTGTCAGAAGCTGTGGCGCTTCCTTAGCTAACGTATTCATCATCGGGGTCCAGCCGTTAAAATGAATGATTGGCAGTGAAACCACCATAAACAGCATGATGACCCAAACGAGAATATCCTTAATAATGGCTGTATATGTAGGACCTTTAATACCACTGAAAAATGTATAAAGTGCGACTAAAATAAATGAAATAATAACAACTGCATTCACATTAATATAACTAGTACCAGCGACAGTTAACGTATCTTGAATCCCGCTTAGCTGAAGACAAATATAAGGAATCAGCATAAGTACTCCAATAATCGCAATCAAACTGGATAACAGCTTGCTGTCAAACCGCTCACGTGCATAATCAGCGAGCGTTGTGAGGTTGTGATTTTTCGCAACCGTCCATAGCTTTGGTAAGAAGAAATAAGCAATAAAATACGCTAGAACTGAATAGGGGATAGCGAAAAAAGCGACACTTCCAGCTGTATAGGCTGTACTAGTGAGCCCTAAAAAGGTATAAGCGGTATATAAATCTGCGCCTACGAGGAACCAGACGAGCAGACCGCCAAATTTTCTCCCGCCGACAGACCATTCCTCTACTGACTGTCTCGATGATTTATCCCGGCCAGCGGCAAATCCGATGACCACGACGATGAAAATAATACTTGCAGTAATCAATAAAGCTGTTAAATTTCCTTGCATTAGTCAGTTCCTCCATTTGAATGTTGCATCCGGTAAATGATGAATGTGCAGATTGGTGTGAGAACAATCCATAGTAAGAGCCAGAAGTGGAAAAAGGGCAGCCCTATCACAAATGGATGAATACGATTCGCAAAGGGCAGCAGTGCGAGCTGTCCGATGAATGGAATCGCTATAAGTAGTGCCAGTATCAATTTTTTATTCATGATTCCCTCCTGAATTTTTTGTAATTTCATAATAATAGCAGTTGTCAGATTAGATCACAAGTCCATTTTCAGAAAAAACAATCATTTTGGCGAATATCATACTAATATAACGCTTTCATTCTTAAAAAGGGAGAAAGAGTGGAGGTGAAAAGGAGTAAAGTGAAAAGAAAGTATGTAGGAATAATATTTAAACCAAATAAAAAAAGCCTCAGCATGAAAGCTGAGGCCTTGCCAATTTTAAAGGAAATCAGATACTTGTTCGATGTCGAAACGATTGCTTTTATGAGCTTCTTTCGCTGCTTTACCAACTGAAATCAACATGACTGGCTCATAACGTCCGCTTACATTGAATTCTTTGATGAAGGCGTCTTTACTGAAACCACCCATTGCGCATGTATCATAGCCCATTGCTTTTGCAGCAATCATTAATTGCATAGCAGCTAATGAAGCATTTGAATACGCAGCTTCACGTGCATACTGCTCGCTTTGGTATGCGCCATTGATTTGAGTCATCAATGTTTCTTTGATGTCTTCAGTAATGAAGCCTTGTTCTGCCAGCTCACTGTAGATTTTTTCACCATTTTGATTGGCTTCAAGATCACCTAGTACAGCAATAACAGCTGATGCTTGTGAGATTTGCTTTTGGTTGTAAGCGATTGGAAGTAACTTCGCTTTAGATTCAGCACTATGGAAAACAGTGAAATGCCAATGCTGAAGGTTCCACGCAGATGGTGCTTTAGTTGTGATATCAAGAAGCTCTGTTAACTCTTCTTTTGTCATTTCATGAGTTGTATCATACTCTTTTACTGAAGCTCTTTGTTTTAAAATGTCAATTGTTTTTTGATCAGTCGCCATATGGATATTTCCTCCCGTTTTTGCAAATAGTATGGTACAATAACTAAAAAAGTGAGAAACTTACTTATTGTAACTAGAGCTATTTTAAATTGTATACCGTTAGTTTGTCAAACAATCATGAAAAGAAAGGCTGAAATTTATGGAATTTCAATTATGTCCACACATTCAGCAAGCTTTTTTACTGCTAGGCAAAAGGTGGAATGGTCTCATTATTCATGTATTGCTTGATGGTCCAAAGCGCTTTAAAGACATGACGGACATTATCCCATCTATCAGTCAAAAAATGCTCGCAGAGCGTTTAAAAGAACTTGAGCAAGAAAGGATTATAGAGCGAACTGTTCTGCCTGAGACGCCTGTTAAAGTCATTTATTGTTTAACTGAAAAAGGAAATGCGCTAAATAATGTGTTTCATGAGGTATCTAGGTGGGCAGGGGAGTATACAGAATCTCATGAAAAAAAGGAGCAAGCCTAGTTTCAGGTTTGCCCAAACGTTTTGACGCCTGATGAATATGCTGATGTTAGGCACATGACAAAGGAGGAGAAATGCATGTACCCTCATACTCCGTATTTCCGAGGCGGCGCCCCTGGCATTCCGCCATATGAATCCAGAGTCCCTTTGTTTTTTGGTTTTGGCGCTCCTTTAGTCGGCGGACTGCTTGGCGGATTTTTAGGAAGTGCGATTTTTAATTATCCCCGTCCATATTACCCGCCACCACCGCCTGCGCCACCACCGCCTGCTCCACCACCTTATGGCGGCGGATATCCACCATACTATTAAGAAAAAAGAGTAAGCCTGCTTCTATATGAAAGCAGGCTTTTTATAATGGAATATCGATTTCAGAGATCCCCGGATCATCATGCTTTAAAAACATAATCTCCAAAATACCGTCCTGATACGAAGCCTTCGTTCCTTTTCTTTTTACAGCAGCAGGAAGGACAACTTTCTTCTGCGTGCCTTCCTCAGGAAAATGATCAATAAACAGCAGGTTGGCTGTATGTTTGATTTTTACTTTTTCTGTGTTCGGCCGAGCAAGCTCAATTTTAACGAACACGTGATCAGTGGTTTCGAACACTTCCACTTCGGGTTCTTTTTTGACGTCTGTTTCTCTTGTTTTTTGATGTTGAGAGAGTGGATCCTGAAAAGGGAACTGAGCAGGATAATTGGAGCCGAATACACTTTCCATCACTTGATTGACGTACTGCTCAACGTCTTTAGGGTCTGAATTCTTTAAGGCTTCTTTTGAAAATTGCTTTTGAAAAGGGAATAATCGGTTCCAGTCAAACATGCAAATCATCCTTTCTAAATGCCCTGAATTAGTATATGCCCATTCACCTGAGTGCGTGCTATAATATACGATAGGTTTAGAAAGGAATGGTTAGATTGAACGATCAGCAACAATCAAAAGGTGTTCTCTATACGGCAGCATCTTTTACATTATGGGGATTATTCCCTTTATATTGGAAACTGATGGAGCATATTTCGTCAGGCGAAATTTTAGCGCACAGAATTTTATGGTCATTTGTTTTTATGTGCGGTATTCTTCTGTATTTAAAACAAGTCCGGCCGGCGATGCAGACAGTGAAGGGTCTCATGCTGGATGGTAAAGCACTTTTTTCACTACTTTTATCTGCTATTTTAATTTCGGTTAACTGGTATGTGTACATTTGGGCAGTCAATCACCATCTCATGCTAGAAGCTAGTTTAGGGTATTATATTAATCCGCTTGTCTCTGTTTTACTAGGCATCATTTTCTTGAAAGAGCGGCTCAATAAATTACAAACCATTGCGATACTAATTGCCGCCACTGGGGTGATTCTTTCCACGATTCAGTACGGTTCATTTCCTGTCGTTGCGATATTACTTGCCTTTAGCTTCGGTTTTTATGGATTGATTAAAAAAAGAATGAGCTTCACGAGTGCAATTGGATTGACAATTGAAACGCTGCTTTTAGCCCCGGCGGCCCTTGTGTACTTATTGTTCTTCTTAAAAGAACCTGTGGTGACAATGAATCCTAACAGCTTCGGATCGCTTGGTCTCTTATTCTTTGCAGGGGTCTTTACAGCGGTGCCACTTCTTTTATTCTCTGAAGGCGCAAAAAGAATTCCTCTTTATCAAGTGGGCATTTTACAATACATTGCACCGACGATTACGCTGTTTTTGGGGTTATTTGTGTATCACGAGCATTTATCTTCAGCTAAAATCGTGACGTTTCTTTGTATCTGGGTGGCGATTTTATTATTTACTACCTCTCAATTACGCATGAAAAAAACAGCGAATTCTCATTAAGTGGAACAAGCAGTTTGCTTTTTTTTGAATGCGGATCATGTCATAATAAGTTGTTACCAAAACTGTAGAGGTGATTACATGTCATCTGCCAATGAGCTTGCAGCCGCTTATCAATCTTTATGGAAAAATCGTCAGCTTGATGTCGATGATATGTCTTCTTTACTCGAGGCGATATGTGATGATTTAAGCGATGCGCGCACTCATCCGCGGGCGAGAAAATCATTCCATCAAAAATATGTGCTCGCTGTAGAGAGAATATTAGAAAGTGAGCTTGAGCATGATCATCAGCTGCAGCTGATCAGCTTACATACAAAAAAGCTGCGAGAATTAATTCAAAATGAAGGAAGGAACCACTCATGAAACCAATTCAAACGGAAGATGTCACAACACATCTTGAATCGTTTTTAAATCGTCCAGTTTTCGTTCATCTTGAAACGACAACTGGTTCTTATTCAGCTCATGTAAATGAACAAAATATGACGGTCGTGGCATATATCCGAAATGCGAAAGTCGTCTATTCACAGGCGAAAATAAAAGGACAAGGTCCGTACCGTGTTGGAATGAAAACAGAAGATGGCTGGATTTACGCAGAAGGATTAACGGATTATGTGTTTGATGACCATGGCCGCCTGCTGTTAGCAGGGCACTTGCCAGACGGAAAACTAGCGATCTCATTACAAATTAGTGAAACACCATTTCAGGTGTAGAAGAAAGGGTGACGAGTCATGAACGAACATGTACTAGTGATGTTGCCTCACCCAGATGATGAATCCTTTGGGGTTGCAGGTCTCATTGCACAAAGCAGAAAACGCGGAATCCCAGTCACGTATGCATGCGGGACACTTGGGGAAATGGGCAGAAATATGGGCAGCCCAACATATGCCAATCGTGAAACACTTCCTGAATTAAGAAAACAGGAATTAATCAATGCCTGCAAAGAAATGGATATCACAGACTTACGTATGCTTGGACTTCGTGATAAAACATTGGAATTTGAAGACGACGAGTATTTAGCTGATGTGATGGAAAACATCATTGATGAAGTCAAACCGACACTCATTGTGACGTTTTATCCAGGACACGGTGTACACCCTGATCATGATGCGACAGGCGAAGCGGTTATTCGTGCTCTTTACCGTAAGAAAAAAGAAGACCGTCCTGTCACATACTGCATGGCCATTACGAGAAATAGAGAAGAAGTGCTGGGAAATGCAGATATTATGATCGACATTACAGATGTAGCAGATATCAAATTAAATGCACTGAGAGCGCATAGAACGCAAACAGAAGGCATGCTGAGAGAGCTTGAACAGAAGCTGAAAAACAAAGAACCTGTCGTCCAAAAATGGTTCGATGAAGAAATTTTCTGGACGTACCAATGGAATGACTAAATAAAAAAGCAGCTGACATCGATCAGCTGCTTTTTTTGTGTCGTCTTTAGTGATTGGGCGCTTGCTGAAGCAAGCGTTTTTCAATCAACCTGAGGCGGATAAAGAGGACGACGGCACCAGCGGCAAGTCCTGCAATGAGACCAATCCAATAGCCAAATGCCCCAAATGAGGTATAGGTGCCAATCAAATAGCCGGAAGGAAGGCCGATCACCCAGTAAGAAACAAATGCGGCAATGAGCGTATAGTTCACATCTTTATAGCCGCGCAGAGCCCCTTGAATGGGTGCAGCAATTGCATCTGACAGCTGGAAAAAGATCGCATAAATCAAAAAGTGCTGTGTCAACTGTAAAACAGCCGATTCAGCTGTGTATAAACCAGCAATCTCTGGTCTAAATAACAAAATGAGTGCCGCCGTACACAATGAGAATAATACCGCCGTTCCAATTCCGATATAGCTGTAGTTTTGCGCGTCTTTATACCGCTTGGCACCGGATTCAAACCCAACGACAATTGTTAAAGCCATTGAGATACTGAGCGGTAAAATATATAAGATAGAAGCAAAGTTCATCGCAGCCTGGTGACTTGCAATCGTCACAGTATCAAAGTGACCCATTAACAGCGTGACAGCTGCAAAGATACTCGTTTCAAAAAAGATCGCAAACCCAATAGGAAGACCGATTTTCAGTATTTGCCCCATACGGGAGATATTGATTCGAGGCAGTTTTTGAAACAAACGAAATGAGGCAAATGGTTCTGCTTTCATGACAATACAGATACTCATGATGAAAATGGCCCAATACGTCATCGCAGATGCAAGGCCAGCTCCCGCACCGCCAAGCTTTGGAAAGCCAAAATTCCCAAAAATAAATACATAGTTTAAAGCAAAGTTAATAGGAAGTGCTGTTAACGTGATGAACATCGTCACACGTGTTTTCCCTAATGCATCAATAAATGACCTGAGTACCGAATAACCAAACAGCGGGATGATACCAAAAGCAAGAAAACTGAGAAAATGCCGCGCAATATCCTCTACGGATTGCTCAAGTCCAAGTCCACCTAATACGTAAGGGATGCTGATTGTACCAATCGCAATCACACCGATACTTAAAAGAAAGGATAAATAAATCGCCTGAAAGACAGCCTTGGGAACATCTTTTTTATGCCCAGCGCCCATCAGCTGAGCGACAATCGGCGTAACGGCCATTAATATACCGGCAAGTCCTGTATAAACGGGTGTCCAAATACTAGAACCGATCGCAACACCCGCAAGGTCTTCTGCACTCACTTTTCCAGACATTACGGTGTCTAAAAACGTAATAAGCGAAAGACCCGCTTGAGTGATTAAAATCGGAATCAAAATGGTTAAAAATAGTGTCACCTTAGCTCGAATGCTATTTGTTTCTCTCATCATAAGTTCCTCTCTGAACAGAAATAACGAGAGGATTATATCATGCTATGTAAAAAAATCAATTCTCCGTCGGATTATTTTTCTTAGATGGCTTCGTTTTTTTAAACATTTGGGCATAAATAAAGGAAAGACTGACAACACCTAAAATGCTGCAAGCATATTGAATCACTTTCTGAATGGTCATATTAAGTCACCTCCATATCAATAGAATGCGCATAATTTGTTATTTTATGACAACAAAAGGAGGAGGGAAAAGGTCAAATGATCAATCGTACGAATGAAGAAGCGCTATTTAAAGTGGACATGAGAACACACTTGATGAAAATCATGAAGGATGCAAGTGACATTATCGATTCTCTTGATGAGATCGAGCAATGTCTACTTTGTGATCTCGAGTCATTACATGATGAGTTTAATGAAATGCACGCAGAGGCTTCCTCGTTTTATTTGCAATCGTATATGGAAGAATTCACACCTGGATTTGCTCAATTTTCGTTAGCCATTGAGAACTTATCAAAACAAAAACACGGGGCACTTATTGTGATTCAAAGGCGTGATGAGGTTGAGGATTTTATTCAAAAAGGGACAAATCTTCATGCGAAAATTAGTGCTTCATTAATAGAAAGCATTTTCTACCCAGGAAATCCACTTCATGATGGTGCTCTTTTAGTCAAAGAGAATACACTCGTATCTGCTGCAAATGTGCTCCCGCTTACTTCAAAAAAAGTTAATCCTTCTCTCGGGACAAGACACAGGGCCGCGATCGGACTCTCTGGTATGACCGATGCACTTGTTCTCGTCGTATCAGAAGAAACGGGAAAAATGTCGTTTGCGAAAGAAGGAGTCCTTTATCCGCTCACTGTAAAAGAACCTGAAATAAGGAAATAAAAATGAATCGCTGCATTCTTCATTCGGAAGGATGCTTTTTTTCATTTGAGGAGAAAAAACAGCCAATTGAGTAAAAAGTCATTTGATACAGAAAAATTTGTCATGTAGAATAGAACTATGAAACTAGCACCGTGCTTGTTTTGACAAATTTCTAAACGTCAACTTAAAAATTCCTTAAAAAATGTTTATAAATACAGCAAACTGCCGATAGAAACGATATGGCTTTGTTTTAGCATTTTGAGTTGGCTGCTTTAGCCTATTTGTTATTGCCCAAAGTCTACATGTCGAGTAATATAATAGAAATAAAGATAAAATAGTGCAAGAGAAGCAGAACCATTAAATGCTAAACTCAAAACTAGTGCATAAGTCTTATTGAATGAAATATGAAAGGCGGAGATTCATCTATGAAGAAAAAAGTAGTAACCGGCCTCACAGTTTCAGCGATCGCTGGCTCAGCTGTGTTTGCTGCACCGGCAGAAGCACAGACGATCAAAGTGAAAAGCGGTGACTCACTTTGGAAGATTGCCGAACAGTACAATACAAGTATTTCGGAACTTCAATCTCTTAATCAACTAAAAACGACGATGATTTTTGCAGGGCAAAGCTTGAAAATTCCTGGCGCAAAAAGCAAAAAATCCAGCTCGTCAACTGGATCAAAAGCAACGAAATCAAATGCTTCAACGACATCAAGCTACACTGTAAAGCTTGGAGATTCTTTATGGCTCATTGCAAAAAATCATAAAATGTCAGTCGCAAGCTTAAAAAGTCTAAACAGCTTAAACAGTGACTTAATTCGTCCTGGACAAAAGCTAAAGGTATCTGGAAGTACGAAGACAAGCGGGGGCCAGTCATCAAACTCCTCTTCAAATTCCAGCTCAAACAATAAGACAACGAACTCAAATAGTTCATCCTCATCAAGTACATACAAGGTTAAATTAGGAGATTCTCTCTGGAAAATTGCGAATTCGCTCAATATGTCGATTGGTGAAATCAAAACATTGAATGGGATAAAATCTGATATGATTTATCCGAATCAAGTATTGAAAGTAAAAGGGACGGCTGCATCAAAACCAAGTCAGCCGAAAGCACCTGCTAAACCAAGCAACCCGCCTTCAAGCGGGAAAGCGACATCTTATACTGTAAAATCAGGCGATTCCTTATGGAAAATTGCGAATCAATTTAAAGTGCAGGTTCAATCCATCCGCACAGCCAACAGCTTAAAAAGCGATGTGCTTAGAATTGGACAAGTTCTAAAAATTAATGGTGCAGCTTCAGGCTCAACTGGGTCGAATGGTTCTACGTCTAACGGTTCAACAACTCCGGTCAATAATAACAAAAATGATGTGCCGATGAATGCAAAAATCACGACGATGATCCAAGAAGGGAAAAAGCTGACAGGTATTCCTTACAGATGGGGCGGCAATACACCATCTGGTTTTGACTGCAGCGGCTTTGTTTATTACCTCATTAATAAAGTTTCGTCTGTATCCAGATTAAGCACAGCAGGCTACTGGAGTATGATGAAACCTGTGAGCACACCTCAGGTTGGCGATTTTGTTTATTTCACAACATACAAAGCGGGTCCATCTCATATGGGACTATACCTTGGCGGAGGAGATTTCCTTCATGCAAGTGACAGCGGAGTTGGGATCTCGAACTTAAGCAACCCATATTGGAAAAAAGCCTATTTAGGTGCAAAACGTTTCTTCTAAAAAAAGCCGATTTTCGGCTTTTTTTGTTTGCCTATTGATCAGATTGTCCATACTGATATCAAAAGGGGGCAGTCATATGAAAAAGTCAGTGTGGATGATCATGATGTGTCTGGTCTTTGTCGCAACAGCATGTCATGCACCGCCGAAAAAAGAAACGACAGAAGAAACCAGTGAGGTTGCAGCACCTAAACAAGCACCGGTTATCACGACACTCATCAATGAAAACGGGCAAAAAATAGGCAGCATCGAAGTAAGAGATTCCTCGGAAAATGGGCTGGATTTACATGTGAAAGCGAAAGATCTGCCGCCAGGTCCTCATGGCTTCCATATTCACGAAACAGGAGTATGTGAAGCGCCAGATTTTGAAACGGCAGGGGCTCACTTTAATCCAACACACCGGGAGCATGGATTTGATAACCCAAAAGGCCACCACGCTGGAGATATGCCTAATTTAGAAGTTGGGGCAGATGGAAAAATTGATGTTGTCGTGAATGTACCAGATGTGACGTTAAAGGGAGGTCCAAACCAATTAATCGATCATAATGGGCGGAGCTTTATCATTCATGCAGAAGCAGATGATTACTTAAGCAACCCTTCTGGAAACTCAGGGAAACGCATCGCTTGCGGAGCGATTACAAAAGAAATGGTAAAATAACAGATGTCTAGCCTTTATGTATTGAGTGCATAAAGGTTTTTTTAGTATACTTGGTGAGGAAAATGATCGAAGAGAGGAATTAATCATAAATGTTTAACGAACAATCACTCCCAGAAGAAATTCAAGCAATGATTGAAGCAAAAGCAAAAGGACTAGAAGAAGAATTCCGTCCGCTTATTGGAACAGGCGGCTATGAATCACAGGATACGTTTATCATACAAGATGCTATGATTGCACTAGCACTCGGCAAAAACGTTCTTTTAAAGGGGCCCACTGGGTCAGGTAAAACAAAACTAGCAGAAACTTTATCTGCTTTCTTTCAGCAGCCGATGCATAGTGTGAACTGCTCGGTTGATCTTGATGCAGAAAGTTTGATTGGCTATAAAACCATTCACAATGATGGTCAAGTTGCTTCTATTGAATTTATTGAAGGACCCGTAACGAAAGCGATGAAAAAAGGCCATCTTTTATATATTGATGAAATCAACATGGCGAAGCCGGAAACACTGCCTATTTTAAACGGCGTACTCGACTACAGAAAAATGATGACAAACCCATTTACAGGCGAGGTCGTTAGAGCAGATGAAGGCTTTGGCGTGATTGCGGCAATCAATGAAGGCTATGTCGGCACAGTGCCTCTAAATGAAGCGTTAAAAAACCGTTTTGTTGTGATTGACGTTCCATATATTGGCGGCGGTATCCTAAAGGATGTACTGCAATCTCAATCTGTATTAAAGGATGAACGGTTAATCGATCAATTCGTGCAGCTCTCATCAGACCTCATTACACAGGCGCACAACGGGCAGGTAAGTGAAGAAGCTGCATCTATTCGCGCACTCCTAGACACATGTGATCTTGCGCAATACATCCCGCCGCTTCGTGCAGTTGAACGAGGGATTGTTGAAAAGCTAGAAGATGACCGGGAAAAAGCAGCGGTAAGAAATATTGCCCAAACATTATTCGAGTGAGGTTCTGACTTTTGAAATTCATCAAATTTAATGACAGCAGAATCGATTCATTTTTATTTATGGAATTAACGGATTTAGCTAAAACGTTAGCAAAAAGTGATGATGTCGAGCTTGAATACGGAGTGCATTCTTACTATGAGCCTTTTGAAAAGAAAATTTTCATCAGCCATTTTTGGGATGATCGTAAACAAGAAGACATGACAGCCGGGCTAAAAAGTGATGTGTTCCTCCGTGCAGTAGGAACCGTTTATAGTGATCTGACTGTCTTTCAGGAAATTATTCGCTATGCCCATACAATTTCCATTCCTGATCTATGTAAACAATTGTTTATGCTGTTTGAAGATATCCGGATTGAAGAGCGAATTAAACGCGATCGCCCAGGAACAAAAAAGGTATTTAAACGAAGAAGAGAGCTGTACCGGCGACACTTTAAGACGCAATTAACAATTAACCAAGAGCGAAGCATTCTAACGGATGCACTCTATTGTGCAATGTATGTGAAGCTGACAGCTGATTCGCCGCTGGAAGAGATTCCGCCTCTACACGAGCGGATCAACCCAATGATTCCGTTTGTTGAATCAAGTCTTGAGCGTGTATATGAAGCGGGTTCAACCGGAGATATCGCAGTCATTGTCAAAGAATTAATGGAAGGCTTTGATGAGCTTCTTGATAAGGATATGCTGAATACGTACTTTTTCTTCCCGGAATTGGACTATGAAAAAGCGGCAAAAGAACCGCTGTTTCATGACTTGAAAAGAAAACCTAAATTAAGTGAGGACATCAAAGTCGACCGGGAAAAAGAGGGCGATGAAGATATCCACCAGGAGTATATGGAAGTGTGGCATCGAGAAACAGAAGCGCCGTCAAAAAGCTTCCTTCAATTTGATTTAGAGCACGGCGGTAAAAGTGATCTCGGGAAGGATGCAGCAAGAGAAGGCGATGACGGAGATCAAGCACTCGGCACTGTCCAAGGCTCTGCCAAGCAAACATACCGAAAAGATTATTCAAAGCTTGAGGCGCTGGAAGAGGCTGAAGGGGAAGAAAGCGGGGCGGATGCTCATGAGAATGGAAAAGAGAACAAATATGCGTTTCCAGTCATGATTTCACCTGATCCTCCCGCGCCAGAACAAATCGATGTATACAAGCAGCACGCTAAGGAGATTGAGCCTTATCAGAAACGCTTAAAACAGATGATTCAAAAAACGCTCGAACACAAAAAATCATGGCCAAAAACGGACCTTCATGCAGGGCGTCTGAGTAAAAAGCTGATTCGTTATTTTACAGTGTCTAACCCGCGTCTTTTCTATAAAAAACAGGCACCTTCTTCGGAGATTGATGCTGTTTTCACTTTATTAGTAGACTGTTCTGCCAGCATGTTTGACAAGATGGACGAGACGAAAAAAGGAATTGTTCTATTTCATGAAGCGTTAAAATCCGTTCAAGTCCCACATCAAATTGTAGGATTTTGGGAAGATACAAACGACGCAACCGAAACCAGTCAGCCGAACTATTTCAACACGGTCGTGTCGTTCAAAGATTCTTTATTTGATGCAGGTCCTTCCATTATGTCCCTTGAACCAGAAGAGGATAACCGGGATGGCTATGCGATTCGCCAAATGACAAAAATGATTTTAAAACGAAGAGAAGAGCAAAAGTTTCTCATTGTCTTTTCAGACGGAGAGCCAGCTGCCTTCAGCTACGAACAAAATGGGATCGTCGATACACATGAAGCAGTTCTTGAGGCGAGGAAAAAGGGCATTGAGGTGATCAATGTGTTTTTATCCAATTCGCCGATCGAAGAAGCACAGATAAAAACCATTCAAGATATGTATGGCAAGTTCAGCATTTTTGTACCAGATGTCGATACATTGCCGGATGTTTTATATCCATTACTGAAAAAATTACTGCATAAAAGCATTGGGGCATAAGGTTTTGCCCCTTTCTTCAAAATATTTTTCGGAATGATTTAAATTTTTTGTTTTTC
Organism: Bacillus sp. GBSW19; assembly: GCF_002998655.1. Classification (NCBI taxonomy): domain Bacteria; kingdom Bacillati; phylum Bacillota; class Bacilli; order Caryophanales; family Bacillaceae; genus Bacillus; species Bacillus sp. GBSW19. The sequence goes on along the minus strand of NZ_PVRF01000001.1, from coordinate 1,034,742 downwards.
TGTGAATTTTTTATCTTTAATTGAACAAAGAATGTAGAAAGTAATCCGAAACAGTGGTAGAATATTATTGGAAGCGTTTTATTACATAAATTTGGTCATTGTGTTCTGGAAGTTATATCGAGATAGTGTTCAATCACTTGATGATCAAAGTTGGGGGTAGTGTTCAAAATGTTTCAAAATGATGTGAAACAACCGTTGAGTTGGGAAGAATTTCATGGTCCGAACCTCGGCTATGTGCTCGAGCTCTACGATCAGTATGTCCAGGATCCTACTAGTGTTGATGAAGATCTAAGAGGCATATTTGATGAACTTGGTGCACCACCGAGTGAAATGAAGGAGGAAATTGGGAAAAAAGAAAATAGCGTAGTTACTTCTGAACAAATCCAAAAGATAGCATCAGTCGTTAAACTGGCAGAAGACATCAGAACGTATGGCCATTTAAATGCTTCCGTCAATCCTCTTCGCAAAGAAAAGGAATTACAAGAGCTGTTTCCTTTAAAGGAGTACGGTTTAACAGAAGAAGACGTCAAGAATATTCCAATATCTATTATTAGTCCTGACGCACCAAAACACATTTCAAACGGCATAGAAGCCATTAACCATTTGAGAAATACGTATAAGCGTACCATTTCATTTGAGTTTGATCACGTGCATGATTTCGAAGAACGAAACTGGCTCTCAAAATCGATTGAGTCTGGTGAACTATTTAAGAAAAAGCCAGCGGATAAACTAGTTTCTGTTTTCAAGAGATTAACAGAAGTTGAGCAGTTCGAACAGTTTCTTCATAAAACATTTGTTGGGCAAAAGCGCTTCTCAATAGAAGGATTAGACGCACTTGTCCCAGTACTTGATGAAATTATTTCAGAGTCTGTTACACAAGGGACTTCAAATATTAACATTGGAATGGCACACAGAGGCCGTTTAAATGTATTAGCACATGTGTTAGGAAAACCATATGAGATTATTTTCTCAGAATTCCAGCATGCGCCAAATAAAGAGCTTGTTCCATCAGAAGGCTCTATCGGCATCAGCTACGGGTGGACAGGTGATGTAAAGTACCATCTTGGAGCAGATCGCCAAATTAAAGACGAAGATACAAAGAGTGCAAGAGTTACGCTTGCCAATAACCCAAGTCACTTGGAATTCATTGATCCAATCATTGAAGGAAGCACACGTGCCGCTCAGGAAACACGTACTCAAAAAGGTTATCCAGCCCAAGACGTTGAAAAGGCATTAGCCATCTTAATTCATGGTGATGCGGCATTTCCTGGAGAAGGAATTGTGGCAGAAACATTAAATTTAAGTCAACTTGTAGGCTATCAGGTGGGCGGAACAATCCATATCATTGCAAACAATATGATCGGATTTACAACAGAAAGCAATGAATCTCGCTCAACAAAATATGCAAGTGACCTTGCAAAAGGATTTGAGATTCCAATTGTTCACGTCAATGCAGATGATCCAGAAGCATGTTTAGCTGCTGTTCAGCTAGCTGTAGAATACCGCAAACGCTTTAAGAAGGATTTCTTAATTGACTTGATCGGTTACCGCAGATTCGGTCATAACGAAATGGATGAGCCTTCTACGACTCAGCCGATGCTGTACGATGCAGTCAGAAAGCACAAAACGGTCAAGAATATCTTTGCAGATAAACTTGTTACAGAAGGTCTTCTAACGAAAGAGCAGCGTGAAGAAATCGAGCAGGCTGTAGCGACGAAAATAGAAGAAGCCTATCAAAAGGTGCCTTCAAAGAAAGAGCATACGATTCAAGAAATTGAACTGCCAGAACCAGTATCAAATGGCTTCCCAGCAGTAGATACATCAGTAGAATTTGATGTATTACGAAAGCTGAATGAAGAATTGATCAGCTGGCCGGAGGATTTCCAAGTATTTGGTAAGCTCAAGCGGATCCTTGAAAAACGTGCAAAAGTGTTTACAGATGACCGTAAAGTAGAATGGTCGCTTGGGGAAGCACTTGCATTTGCATCTATATTAAAAGACGGTACGCCAATTCGAATGACCGGACAGGATTCAGAGCGCGGTACTTTTGCTCAAAGAAACCTTGTTCTTCACGACAGTCAAACTGGAGATGAATTTATTGCTCTTCATGAGCTGAGTGATGCAAACGCATCATTTACTGTTCATAATAGTCCACTGTCAGAGGGCTCAGTGATCGGATTTGAATATGGTTATAATGTCTATTCTCCTGAAACGTTAGTCATTTGGGAGGCTCAATTTGGAGACTTCGCAAATGCGGCTCAAGTGTATTTCGATCAATTTATTTCAGCTGGCCGCGCAAAATGGGGGCAAAAATCAGGTCTAGTGATGCTCTTGCCGCATGGATATGAAGGACAAGGACCTGAACATTCAAGTGGTAGAACAGAGCGTTTCCTGCAATCAGCTGCTGAGAATAACTGGACAGTGGCGAACTTGACAAGTGCAGCACAATACTTCCATATCCTTAGAAGACAGGCGAAAATGCTGCTTCGTGAAGAGATTCGTCCGCTTGTCATCATGACACCGAAGAGTCTGCTTCGTAACCCGAACACATTGTCTGAAGTCCAGGAATTAACGGATGGGCAGTTCCGTCCAGTTCTTGAACAGCCAGGCCTTGTGCATGATCACGAAAAAGTATCGCGCCTCGTGCTATCTAGCGGGAAGGTATCAATCGATATTAGTGATCGTTTTACCCAAATGGAAGAGCCGAAAGATTGGCTTCACATTGCGAGAGTGGAACAACTATATCCATTCCCAGCCAAAGATATTAAAGCGATTTTATCGAAACTAAAAAACTTAGAAGAAATCGTATGGGTGCAAGAAGAGCCACAAAATATGGGGGCTTGGGGATACATTGAGCCATATTTACGTGAAATTGCGCCTGAAAAAGTAAAAGTACGTTATATCGGCCGAAGAAGACGTTCAAGTACGGCTGAGGGTGATCCAACTGTGCATAAAAAAGAACAAGAACGAATTGTATCTGATAGCTTGACTCGCAAAAACTAAGGGGGAAATGAAAAATGGCGGAAATTAAAGTACCTGAATTAGCGGAATCGATCTCGGAAGGAACGATTGCCCAATGGCTAAAGCAGCCGGGCGATTATGTGGAGCAGGGAGAATACCTGTTAGAACTTGAAACAGATAAAGTCAATGTCGAACTGACAGCCGAAGAATCTGGTGTACTGAAAGAAGTGCTGAAGGATTCTGGTGACACTGTACAAGTTGGAGAAGTCATCGGAACAATTGCAGCAGGTGAAGCTGGCGGAAGCGAGTCCGCAGCTCCAGCACCTGAGCAAGAGTCTGCACCAGCTTCGAAAGAAGAACCGGCAGCTGCTCAAAAAGAAGAAGCAGTGAAAGAAGAGCCGAAATCTGGTAATGGCAGAACCATCGCTTCTCCTGCAGCTAGAAAACTAGCGAGAGAGAAGGGACTAGACTTATCTGAGATTCCAACCGTAGATCCGCTGGGCAGGGTACGAAAGCAGGATGTCGCTTCTTATCAAAAGAATGAAGCACCTGCAAGTGCACCGAAAGCCGCGCCAAAAGCAAATGCTGCGGTGCAAAATGAGCAACCAGGAAAGCCTGTTGAACGTGAGAGAATGTCACGCCGCAGACAAACGATTGCAAAACGTTTAGTTGAGGTTCAGCAAACGGCTGCGATGCTGACGACATTTAATGAAGTAGATATGACGGCTGTGATGGACTTAAGAAAGCGCCGTAAAGATGCGTTCCTTGAACAAAATGATGTAAAGCTTGGCTTCATGTCCTTCTTCACAAAAGCAGTTGTAGCAGCACTGAAGAAATATCCGCTACTTAACGCAGAAATTCAAGGTGATGAGCTTGTCTTGAAGAAATTCTATGACATCGGCATCGCTGTTGCTGCAAACGAAGGACTTGTCGTACCGGTTGTCCGTGATGCAGACAGATTGTCGTTTGCAGGGATTGAAAAGGAAATTGGTCATCTTGCGAAAAAAGCAAGAGATAACAAATTGTCTCTGAATGAGCTACAAGGTGGATCATTCACGATCACTAACGGTGGAACATTCGGTTCACTGCTTTCAACACCAATTTTAAACAGCCCTCAAGTTGGAATTTTAGGTATGCATAAAATTCAGCTTCGTCCTGTGGCAATTGATGAAGAACGTTTTGAAAACCGTCCGATGATGTATTTAGCTCTTTCTTACGACCACCGAATTGTCGATGGTAAAGAAGCAGTTGGATTCCTTGTCACGATTAAAAACTTGCTTGAAGATCCGGAGCAGCTATTGCTTGAAGGATAATCTCCAATTTGAAAAGCTAGCACCCGTTAAGGTGCTAGCTTTTTTTCTTTTTCATTCTCAGGATTTCCTTTTTTTGACCAATATGTTGCAAGCCAGGAACCAGATAAATTATGCCACACACTAAAAATGGCACTTGGAACGGCTGCAAGTGGCGAGAAGTGCGCTGTTGCTAGAGCTGCACCGAGTCCAGAGTTTTGCATGCCAACTTCGATCGAGATCGCTCTACGAGAAGGGATATCCATTTTGCACCACTTTGCGATCAGGTAACCAAATAAAAGACCAAGTCCATTATGTAATATAACAACCGCCAATATCAGCAGTCCAGATTGAAGAATCTGCTCTTTATTTGCACTGACAACCGCAGCAATGATCACCACAATTCCGGCAACAGATACAAGCGGCAGTGCTTGAACCGCATACGATACTTGTTTTTTAAAAAACAATTTCACAAGAATACCTAAAATAATAGGGATTAAGACAACTTGTACAATGGATAAAAACAGAGCCTCTGGTGATACAGGTAACCAAGATCTTGCAAAAATTAAAATGAAAACAGGGGTTAAAAACGGCGCAAGCAATGTTGATAGGGTGGTTACAGCTACAGATAAAGCTGTATTTCCTTTCGCCAAAAAGGTCATGACGTTCGATGCTGTACCGCCTGGGCAGCAGCCTACGAGAACAACTCCTACTGCGATTTCAGACGGAAGCCGCAGTCCGTAAGCTAACAAAAAGGCAAGAAGCGGCATGAGTGTGTACTGCGTCAGCACCCCGATCAGAACATAAAGAGGTTTTCGAAACAGTTCTTTAAAATCTTCAGCGGACAAGGTAAGCCCCATTCCAAACATAATAATACCGAGTAAAAAAGGAATATACGGTCCAATCTTAGAGAATTCGGCAGGAAAGGCAAATCCAAAAAGTGCAAAGACAATGACCCAAATCGCAAAGGTCCTTCCTGCAAAGTGACTAATAGTTAAAAGAATCTTCATTTATTGTTTCAACTCTCTTTCCTTACATATCTTTTATATTTTAAACGAATTTTCTGAAAAAACAACCCATTCTTTATATTGATGATCATAATAAAATTATGTAAACTAAATTGAATTAAAAACCCCCATATAAGCATTTGCCTATATGGAGTATCGTCTTAAAAAGGGGTCCATTTCACTTGCTGAGCTTGCTTTAGTCGTGCTTCTGGCTCACGCCAGTCAACGACATTCCACCAACGGTCTACATATTGTGCTTTTTCATTCAGATATTGCAGATAGTAGGCATGTTCCCATACGTCAAGAGCTAGAAGAGGGATCACATCCCATTGTGATAGAAATTGATGGCGTTCGGCTTGTAAAATCTCTAATCGTTGAGATCTTGGTGCCCATACAAGAATGGCCCAGCCAACACCTTCTACTTGTTTGGCTGCAGCTGAAAATTGGGATTTGAATGCATCATAGCTTTCAAACGATTGTTCAATGAGACGCAGCATTTGTCCAGTGGGCTTTCGTTTTCCTGAAGGACTCATAGAAAACCAAAAAATGCAATGTAAATAGTGTCCCGCACCATTGAAGGCAAGCTCCCGTTCCCAATGCTTGATCATTTTAAAATCATTGGTTCTTCTCGCTCTTTTTAAGGCAAGCTCAGCTTGGTTCAGACCATCAACATATGATTGATGATGTTTCTGGTGATGCAAATACATAATCTCTTTTGAAATAAACGGTTCTAGTGCATCATACCGGTAAGGGAGCGGAGGTAATTTATGGTCGCCAGCTGCCACATCTCGCATTGCTTCTAGTGGTTTCATATCCTCTGCAATACTTTCAGCCAATTCGTACCACTCTTCTTCACTGGAATATTCATCATTCATGATGAACGATAAATGTTCTGTTTTCTGACGGATGTTGTCATCTTGAACTGCACCTTGAATGGAGCTAAGCCAATCTTTAAGCTGCATGCGATATTCTTCCTTATTCATTTTTACGCCTCATTTCTTCTAAAAATGTGGAACAAGCCATCATTGGAAAGACAAATGGATAGCTATGATAGGTGATGTAAAATTGCTTTGAAAGACCAATGCCTACTGGATAGTGCAAGGCTTCACTCGAGTGCTGATGATGAATCAAAAATGAGATGGCTTTTAAAATTGTTGTGTGATCCGGCTTCTCATATTGTAAAAGTGCCTCAGCAGCCCAAGCCGTTTGAACCACTGTTCCAAATGGGAGCGGGACATATCTTTTTACCTCTGCACTTTTACACGATTCTCCGAAGCTGCCATCTTCCAATTGAATTGTTTTTAAAAATCGACACGCTTTTTGAACAGCAGGATGCGATGAGGGGATGCCAGCAGCCTTTAGTCCTGTTAATGCAGCCCAGGTTCCATAAATATAGCAAACGCCCCATCTGCCAAACCATGATCCGTTGTTCTCTTGATGATCAAGAAGCCATTTTACGCAATGATCTTTTTGTCTTTGCATGAGTGGTGACATGTTGTTCTCTTCAAGACCGATGAGATGAAGCACACGACCTGTAATATCAGGAGTAGATGGGTCAATGGCCGCATCCTCAGCAGATTCGAGCGGAAGATGACGAAGCAAGAAGTGATCTTGATTTTTTTCAAAAGCAGAAAAGCCGCCATCACGGTTTTGCATGGAAAGAAGCCAATCAAACCCTCGTTTCCACTGAACCGGTGCGTAGGTGTGAGGAATGGCTTTTAACACAATTTGCGTATCATCACAATCAGGGTTATTTGTGTTCAAATCTGAAAAACCAAAGCCTCCCGGAGCCGCATGCCGGTTATGAATCGCCCAATCTGCTTTCTTCATTTGCTGCCGGTTCAATAAGTACGTAAAAGACTTTTCGATAACTGGATCTTCTTGTGTTCTGCCTGCTCGCTGAGAAGCATAACTGACAAGCGCTGTATCCCAAACTGTGGATGTAGAATTCTCAGCATATTTCCTGCCCCCACAGTCAGTGACTATCTTTTTCATCCCTTTAACTGCTTTTAAAATGAGATGATGTCCTGGAGAGTATCCAAGACTCATGAGTGCATAGACCATAAAAATACTGGCACTTAAATAGCTGTACAGCGTGCCATCTTTTTCAAGGCGGTCAAACATATACCGCTTCGCTGCCTCATACCCGAAAAAGTCGAGGCGGCTGTCGAGTGCTGTATACGACCGCATGTACGCTAGAAAGTGGTGAGTGGAACGTTCTTCTCTTGCCATAAACCAGTCAAAAGGATTTTTAGACATGTTCGCATCAAGATGTGCTAAGCTTGGAAACTGTTCATGAGAGGTATATCGTTTGTTGAGTGCAATCATCATTGGGACAAAATGAATTCTTGCATATGCACTAAGATGATAGAAGTGCAGCGGAAAGTATGTAGGGATGAGTAAAAATGAAAGTGGCGCATAGAAGTATGGCCAAGGGTGCATGCCATTGACGGCAAGCATCCACTTTGTCATAAAATGAACGTCTTTTAATCCGCCTTTTGATCGAATAAAGTGTGCTGCTTTTTCCATATGCGGCTCATCTTGTTGAAACCTCCCTGAAACGAGCATTCCACAATAGCCTTGCACAGTCGCTGTTACATGTCCCGATTGATCATGATACAAAGAAAAAGAACCATCTTCATTTTGCTTTTCGCGAATTGCTTCTGCCAATTGATGAACGAGTGCCTGGTCCGAATCACCGACAGCCTTTAACAGCATAATCAAAAAAGCATTTGTCATCATTGGGCCTTCAAAGCAGAAGACAAAAGCGCCATCTTCTCGTTGTCTGCGTAGCATTTGCATGTGCAATTCATCAATAAATTCGTTTACTTTCGTTTTGAAATCTTGCATATGCGGCCATGCTCCTTTCCTTTATTACTATATTCAGGAGACTGCCTGTCACATGCAATCACAAAAAAAAGCCGATGACATGGTCACCGGCTTTATAGGCGTCATTAGTCTTGGAGATTAATCCACACACTTTTGACTTCTGTATAGTTGTTAAGGGCGTATGATCCCATTTCTCTGCCAAGACCTGATTGCTTGTATCCTCCAAACGGGGCTGCAGCATCAAAGACATTATAGCAGTTGACCCAAATCGTGCCTGCTTCAAGACGTGCAGCAATGTCATGGGCATGTTTTAAGTTTTCTGTCCAAAGTCCTGCTGCTAATCCATAGTCAGACTGGTTGGCTCTTTCGACCACTTCATCAATGGAATCGTATGGAATCGCAGATAGGACAGGCCCGAAGATTTCTTCTTTTGCGATGGTCATGTCATCTTCTACATCTTTAAAAACAGTAGGGGAGACAAAATAGCCAGCCTCATAAGGGCAATCGCCACCGACAACGGCTGTTGCACCTTCAGATTTACCTTTTTCAATATATCCTAACACGCGCTCATGCTGTTCTTTACTTACAAGAGGTCCGATTTGCGTATCTTGATGAAGACCGGCGCCTTGCTTGAGGGATGTCGCATACTTAGCCATTTGATCGACAACCTCATCATATTGACTCCGGTGAACAAAGACTCTAGAACCTGCAGAGCACACTTGGCCTTGGTTAAACATGACCCCATTTAAAGCACCTGGAATGGCTTTCTTTAAATCGGCATCTGGCAATATAATATTTGGTGATTTTCCGCCAAGTTCTAATGTGACCCTCTTAATGGATTTGGCTGCTTTCTCCATGATGAGTTTCCCAACGCTTGTTGACCCCGTGAAGGCAAGCTTATTTACATCAGGGTGATCGGTTAATGCGTTTCCAGCTGTTTCACCAAATCCAGGAACGATGTTAATCACACCTTCTGGGAAGCCGGCTTTATCCACTAATTCAGCTAAATAAAGAGCAGAGAGGGGTGTTTGTTCTGCTGGCTTTAAAACGATGGTGCAGCCAGTTGCAAGTGCAGCACCCATTTTCCACATGGCCATGAGCAGCGGGAAGTTCCAAGGAATGATTTGTCCTACAACACCAACAGGCTCATGACGGGTATAATTAAAATAACCTTGACTGACAGGAATGGTTTGTCCGCTTATTTTGGTCGTCCAGCCCGCATAATAGCGCATATGCTCAATGGCGAGAGGGATATCTGCATTTGTTGTTTCATTAATTGGTTTTCCGTTATCTAAAGTTTCAAGCTGCGCGAGCTCTTCTTGGTTTTCTTCCATTAAATCAGCAAGCTTGAACATGAGGCGGGCGCGTTCAGCGGCAGACATTGAGCGCCATGGGCCTTGAAAGGCTTTTTTGGCAGCCTTTACTGCTTCATCAATGTCTTTTGCACCTGCTTCATATACATCAATAAGGGTTTCACCTGTGGCTGGGTTAGGAGTCGAAAAGGTTTTGTTATCGTGACTTGTGACAAACTGACCGTTAATGTAGAGTTTTTTCGTCCCTTGGAGAAAAGAATCGAGTTTTGAACTAATTTGAAGTGTTGTAGAGCTCATAAATAAACAAACCTCCTTAAAGATATGGGTTGTTCTGCGAGTTCTAGGTGGAAAAGCGGACCTGAAGCAAATGAACCAGTATACGCACATGTGTGTAAACGTATACATTCATCATATTACACGACATGTTTAAAAGCAATCCATAACACTCATTGCATTTCACGAAAAATTGGCTACAATAAATGTATAGATGAAAAAAGGAGTTTTTAAATCATGATCCATCAAAACTGGCAAACGGCTCAAACGTTAAAGCAAGTAAAATGTATACATACGAATGCGAAAAAATATATGGTCGACCGTGCACTAACGGTTGGAAGCACATATGAAGTGAAAAATGAGACAGAAGAATTCCTCTTTGTCGTTGATAATACAGGTAAAGTAGGCGGGTATTATAAAGAGTATTTCGAAGACATTTCTGCTGAATGATTTTAGTGATCATCACTCATACTAAGAAAAACAGTAAAGGGTGATGATGATGAAAAAGAAGCAAACAGACGAGCAGAATAATCAAAATGCTTGGCATGATCACGAAGATGCTGATATGGCGATTACGCTTGAGCAGATTTCCGATGTATATGCCGAGGGAACCATTGATACACCAAAAGACGAATAGTCCAGATTGTTGACAAAGTGCTAAAATGATCTTTATTTTAGCACTTTGTCTTCATTTTTCAGCGTGACATGAAAACCTTTGCAGTCTAGGAAGAATGAGTACCGGAGCGGAGCGAATTTGACATTCGTGAGCACCGGCGCGCAGGACTGACAAAGAATGCGAGGTTTTGTCTACACGCTGACAGTGATTTGAAAAAATCACTGTTTTTTTATTGGTAACATTCAGCAATTTTTCTCAAAAAGAACTGAAACTTTTTTCCTGCTTTAACTGTCTAAATAAGTAGAGGAAAGAGCATCGAATCAAAAAGAAAAAGTTAAATGAAATTTAATCTATTCGTAATGGAATAACGACCATTTATAGCGTATTCTATAAGTGAGAATAAAACGTACCCACAGAGCGTGCGTCCGTTTTTTCATAAAGGAATTTGATGGAGGAAGAGGGGGTTTACGTGGGTATTTTTTCTGTCAGTAAACAAAATGATAAGAAATTCGAATCCTTACTAATTGAAGGGGAAAGAATTGAGGCTGTTTACAGACTGCGTCACGACCAAATTTGTTTCACCAATAAACGACTGATCTTTGGCGATAACCGCGTATTTTCTAAGAAGAAAGTCAGGGTCTCCTTGCCGTATCGATCAATTGAAAGTTTTGCCATTCAAGAAGCTGGCGTGTTTGATCAGGACACAGGTATGCTGCTTGTCACAAGCTCAAAAGTATTTGAACTCGATTTTTCGAAAGAGACGGATTTGAGTGATGTGCAAGCCATTTTGACAAAACATCTTTGCTGATCAACCTTGCGATTACATAGATCATGCACTTTTCTCATTCTACTTATTTTAATAGATCGCACATTTCCTGAGCCCTTACCCATATTTTCTGGGAAGGGCTTTTTTTGTTTAGGTGTTTGAATGATAGCAAAAAAGGATAAAGATGAAACAGATACAGAAAGGAGAATGAACAATGAAAGTATTAGTTGCTGGAGCAAATGGACATACAGGCAGGCTCGTCATTCGTTATTTAAAAGAAAAAGGACATGAGCCGCTTGCTCTCATTCGAGATGAAAAACAAGCGGATGCGCTAAAGGAACTTGGTGCAGCGCCTGTCATCGGTGATCTTGAAAAGGATGTGACAGATGCTGTGAAACAAGCAGATGCTGTCATCTTTGCAGCTGGTTCAGGCTCAAAAACAGGTGCAGATAAGACGATTGCAGTGGATCAAGAAGGTGCAAAACGCCTTGTCGACACAGCGAAAAAAGAAAACATTCAGCATTTTGTTATGCTGAGTTCCTATAATGCCGATGACCCAAACCAGGGAAAAGGGCAAGGAAGTATGGAAATTTATTATGAGGCGAAAAGAAAAGCAGATGAACACTTAAAACAGTCTGGGCTTTCCTATACCATCGTCCGTCCAGGCGCCTTGCTGCATGATGAAAAGACAGGAAAGATTGAAGCTGCGGAGCATATTCCAGATGATCAAAACATTGAGATTTCAAGAGAGGACGTAGCCGCTGTACTTGTGGAAAGCTTAACGGAATCCAATGTGAAAAATAAATACTTTGACTTGATTAAAGGGGATAAACCAGTAGAAGAAGCACTTCGCACCATGTAAGAGAAGAAAGCTGCTGCCAAAAAGGCGGCGGCTTTTTTGATGTTTTCAATTCCCTTGCAGCGGGAAGTTAATGAGAAAGGAGTGATTGACCGTGGGCTTAACGAAAGAACAAAAAGCTGATTTATACGAAAGATTGAATCAATTAAAAGAAGATGTGAAAGGGTCAAAAAAGAAAGAAGAATCTATGCTAAGTGAATCCAGCGAGATTTCAAATGGTGTTGGGAACCATATCGCTGATCATGGGAGCATCTATTTAGACCGCATGACAGAACAAACGCTGGATCAAGTTGATGGCCAGCTTGAAGACGAAATTGATGCAGCACTAAAACGAATGGAAGACGGAACATATGGGATATGTGAGAAAACAGGGAAAGACATTCCATATGAACGTTTAAAAGCAGTCCCCTATACACGTTATTCAATCGATGCGAAGAAAAACGAAGAAACGACTCAAGACCCAAACGAGTTTGACCGTAATTTCTCTGATCAAATGCGTGATTTAACAAATAGAGAAACAATGGATCAGATGCATTCAGATACGTATGAACGATTAGAGGAAGAGCAGGATGTTGACATAGACGAAGAAAAATAGGATAATAAGTGGAAGTTACATTTTTTCAGAATAATGTTTTCTTATGTGTGCAAGGACAAATATCTTGTATACATAAGTATTTCTTAGAAAAAAGATCTCTTGAAATTTAATAAACTTTCGTGTAATATAGTTTAAAGGCTGCGATGCGCGTAATGTTAATTAAGTTTTAACCTTTAAGCTGTAATAGGGAGTTTTATATTGAAGCCGGAATGTCATGCCTCCTTAGAGAGGAAGACAGGAACGTTTCTGCAAACACCCACTTTGAGGAGTGGTGGTTTAAAACTTTCTTACTTAGATTACGGCATCCGCAGCTTTTCCTAGGATGATTCAAGCCATTTTCCATTTCGGAAAATGGCTTTTTATTTTGTGAAAATGCGAAATTGGACAGATCGCCTGTAGAGGCAAGAATATATGTTAAAATGGACAAAACTAATGACGGAGAGGGAATTGGATGTTAGAACAAGCAGAAGCACTCCTGAAACAATACTATGGCTTTGATGTCTTTAGAAAAGGACAGAAACAAGCCATTGAAGCGATTGTAAATAAACAAAAGGATACTGTCTGCATTATGCCGACAGGCGGAGGGAAGTCAGTTTGCTATCAGATCCCTGCCCTCATGATGGAAGGTACAACGATCGTTGTATCTCCGCTTATTTCTTTAATGAAGGATCAGGTCGATGCGTTAAATGAGATGGGAATACGTTCTTCCTTTTTAAACAGCACACTTTCCGCAGCTGAAATGAATGAAAGGCTGAAAAAATGCGAAAATGGGGAATATGAGCTGCTTTATATCACACCTGAACGCTTACAAAATGAACGTTTTTTTCAGCTGCTGGATCGGTTAACGATCCCTTTAATCGCGATTGATGAAGCGCACTGTATATCTGAGTGGGGGCATGATTTTAGGCCAAGTTATCGCTTCATTCAAGAATGCTTGAACAAGCTGTCAAAAAGGCCGGTGATTGTCGCATTAACAGCTACAGCGACGAAAAAGGTTCACCAAGATATATGTGAACAGCTTGGCATGAACGCAGAAGAAACCATCTTTACTGGGTTTGCTAGAGAAAATTTGTCCTTTCAAGTGATCAAAGGGGAAAATAGTGACCGTTTTATCACACAATATATGAAGAAAAACAGTCTTGAGTCTGGCATTATTTATACAGCAACTCGTAAAGAAGCGGATAACATTTATAATCGACTAAAAAAACAAAAGATCAAAGCTGGCGTTTATCATGGCGGATTGGATGACCATACGAGAGAAGAGCAGCAAAACCTGTTTTTAAATGATGACATCCAGGTTATGGTCGCTACATCAGCATTTGGCATGGGAATCAATAAGTCGAATGTACGTTTTGTGATCCATCATCAAATTCCAAGGGATATTGAAAGCTACTATCAAGAAGCTGGGCGTGCCGGCAGAGACGGGCTTGAAAGTGAATGCATTTTACTGTTTTCACCACAAGGCGTAAGAGTGCAGCGCTTTCTCATTGAGCAGTCAACAGAAGATGAGGTGCGCTATCAGCATGAACTGCTTAAATTAAGGCAAATGGTGGATTACTGTCATACTGAGCAATGTCTGCAGCAATTTGTGATGGACTATTTTGATCAAACAGCTAGTTCGCCTTGCGGTAAATGCAGCAACTGCCTTGATGAAAGAGAGCGTGAAGAGGTCACAAGAGAAGCACAGATGGTGTTATCTTGTACAGTGAGGATGAATGAGCGATTCGGTAAAATGATGATAGCCCAAGTACTGGCAGGCTCTAAAAACAAAAAAGTGCTTGAGCTAGGTTTCGACCGTCTCCCTACATATGCTTTAATGAAACAACATTCGGCTCAGCAAATCAGTGACTTCATTGAATTTTTAATTACAGAAGAGTATTTGCACATGTCTGAAGGTGCTTACCCAACACTTAAGGTGACCCATAAAGGGAAGAAAGTGTTAGTTGGACAAGAGACAGTGTATAAAAAGCAGGCGATCAAAGCAGAGGCCATTCAAGAAAATGATGCATTATTTGAGCGATTGAGAATGCTGAGAATGAAGCTAGCTAGAGAGCAAGGCGTCCCGCCATTTGTTGTATTTTCTGATCAAACATTGAAGGAAATGTCAGCTGTAGAGCCTAAAACAGATGATGAATTACTCCAAATTAAGGGGATTGGCGCTCAAAAAAGAGAGAAATACGGAGATGTTTTTTTAGAAGAAATTCGTTTATTTATAGAAAAAGAGAAAAAATAAAGTGTTTAAAGAAGAAAAATAAATTTTTTTCGCTGCACTTGGACACGTTTTCATCAGGTCGTTTTCGATCCTTTTAAAACCTTGATATGGCGGGGAATCAAGCCGTTTTGTGGTCTGATTTACCAATGGAGAGAGATGTTTCATGTAAAGGAACTGTAATCTAAAACATATCGTTTTGTTATTGAAATGACATTTACATATGTTACGATAGCACTCGTTAGCCGCCATAAAAAGCTAACAAGGGAGGATTTACTTTATGAAGAAGACTATTATGTCCTTGGTTGCTGTTGCAGCAATCTCAACAACAGCATTTGGAGCGCAGCAAGCTTCTGCAAAGGAAATCACTGTACAGAAAGGTGATACACTTTGGGGAATCTCACAAAAAAATGATGTGTCTCTAAAGGACCTAAAGGGTTGGAACAATTTATCTACTGATATGATCTATGTAGGTGATAAATTGACAATCTCTTCAAAAGAGAAAACTCAGGAGCAGTATAAAGTCCAGAAGGGGGACAGCCTCTGGAAAATCGCTCAAAAATTTAATGTGTCAATTAGCGATATTAAGTCTTGGAATAACTTAAACTCAGATATAATTATGATTGGTTCAACACTAAGTGTTGCTGGTCAAAGCTCGGCTCCGGTAAGCTCAGAACCTGTTCAAAAACAGGAACCTGTCCAAAAAGAGCAAACAACGAAAAAAGCTGCTCCTAAAAAGGAAACAGCTAAAGCAGAATCATCTTCTGCTAGTCAAAGTGTACAAAAAGAAATGACTGTTACGGCTACGGCTTATACAGCAAATGATGGTGGCATCTCAGGTATCACTGCAACAGGGGTAAACTTAAACAAAAACCCAAACGCAAAAGTTATTGCAGTAGATCCTAGTGTCATTCCATTAGGAAGTAAGGTTTATGTTGAAGGCTACGGTGAAGCCATCGCAGCAGATACTGGCGGCGCAATTAAAGGTAACAAAATTGATGTACATGTACCAAGCAAATCCCAAGCGCAAAATTGGGGCGTAAAATCAGTCAAAGTAAAAGTACTTAACTAGTAAACAATTGTTTTTTTGGAAGAAAGCATCAGGTGGCGGCCTGATGCTTTTATTATACCCTTTTTTTGGTCAAAAATACACATATTTTTCTGAAAAGTTTGCATTTTCGACAAAAAGCAGCGCATATCTTATGATACACGCTGGTTTTTGTCGTTAGCTGTCCACCCAATAAATTTCTCCGCTTTGTTCTTTCCAATTGATTTGGACATCAAATTGATGCTTTTCATAAAAATGAATCAAGCGATCCACGTGATTCCAGTCCCTTTTGACGAGGTCGCCAGTAATCACTGGTATGTTCTGCTCTCTTGCGATTTCTTTTAAATGCTTCATACAGATGGAGCCGTACCCATTATCTGGCGGGCCTTTAATATCGGCAATATGAATCTTTCCTTCTTCAGGATATTCCGCAATTAAGGAAAAATCAGATTGTCCGCGAAAAGCTTTTTCACAATCGCTCAACATAATTTTACATGTATCTGCACTTTCAATGGCAGAGACGATCATCCACTCATCTTCTTTCGCTTGATCGATGCCAATGATTTTTGCTTTTTTCGAAATATCTTTCATATTTTCTTGCATTCGATACATTTGGAACTGCAATTGCTGTAATTCTTGCTCTAACGTCTTCACATCTTTGGCTGTTTCCTGTAAGATTGACAAGTCCATTACTCCTTTCATATCAGAAATGATAAAAATCACATAAATTCCAATTCTAAAGGAAGTGGATGGATCTTTCAAGCCGTTAGAACGTCTGCAACCCTTAAGTTTGTCTAAAATTCGACGAAGACAGCGAATTCATTGACTTTATAGAGAAAGTTAAATAACATACTCTTAGTCGGAACTAATAAAGAGAGGTTTTCAAACATGAACGAACAGAATCAAAAACCGAAAAATTTCACTGGTATTGTGATCATTTTAACAATTGCCATAAACGGATTAATCGCTTTATTATTTTTAATGCCAAAATCAGATAAATTTAGCCATCTGGATATTACATTTTTGCCGTTACTTAATGCCGTGATGAACAGCTTTACGTTTATCTTTTTACTTTCAGCACTCATCATGATTAAACAAAAGAACATTAAAGCGCATAGACGATTTATCTTTGCTGCATTTTCAACGACACTTGTCTTTTTAATTTCGTATGTGACATATCATTCAATGGCAGCTGATACCCATTTCGGAGGAGAAGGGATCATCCGTCCAATTTACTTCTTTATTTTAATCACACATATCGTCTTATCAGCTGTAATTGTACCGCTTGCCCTGATTACTCTGTTTAGAGGTGCACAGATGCAAGTCGAGCGTCACCGTAAAATTGCCCGCTGGACAATGCCGCTATGGCTTTATGTCAGTCTCACTGGCGTCATTGTGTATATGATGATTTCTCCATATTACAGCTAACGTATGCCCAACTGGACATACGTTCTTTTATTTACAAGAGGCAGTGCTTTGGATAAAATGGGAATTGGGTATCCGACTTGCACGGTATCTTCCCATCTATAGACTCACATCATTTCTGGCCGTTTGCTCGTTTGGAGAACAACAATTGAACGAAACGGGGGTTGTATGATGACTGAACAACTGCAGTATAAACCGGGGCTTGAAGACATTGTGGCAAGCGAAACGTCTATCTCATACTTAGATGTGCAGCAAGAAGAAATTGTAATTCGCGGGTATGACCTCATCGAGTTGGCACAAAAAAAGACCTATTTAGAAACAGCCTATCTGCTTATTTATGGAAGATTACCAGATACCATGGAATATCACCAATTTCAGCAAGACATTTCCTCACAAACCAACTTACATCCAACCATTCAAACCATTTTAACAAAGCTGCCAAAAACCACTCATCCTATGGATGCCATGAGAACGTGCATATCTGCTCTTAGTGGGTACGATGATGCATTACATGATCGATCAGAAGCGTGCCAGCAAAGGCGTGCTGTTCGATTACTCGGCCAGCTGCCGGCCATTGTTGCTGGAAGCTATCATATTCTCACAAAAGACGCCGCTATTTCTCCAGATCAGACCAAATCCTACACTGAAACCTTTTTAGCCATGCTCACAGGACGTACTCCAACACAAGACGAAATCACCGCTTTTGACCAAACACTCACATTATATAGTGAACATGAACTGCCTAATTCAACGTTTGCCGCTAGAGTCATCGCATCCACACATTCTGACATGTATGGTGCTTTTACTGGAGCGATTTCTTCATTAAAAGGTGACTTGCACGGGGGAGCGAATGAAGCTGTCATGCACATGCTTCTCGAAGGAAAAACAACGGAAGGATTCCTTGCGCTGATTGAACGAAAATTAGCCGCAAAAGAAAAAATGATGGGCTTTGGCCATAGGGTATACATGAGAAAAATGGACCCAAGAGCCGCTCTTTTAAAACGATCATTGAAAACGCTTACGGAATCAAAGGGAGATACAACGCTTTATGACATGTGTGTAGCAGGAGAGGCATACATGAAAGAGAAGAAAAACCTCTATCCGAATCTTGATTATTACGCTGCACCTATTTATTACGTGCTCGGGATTCCGATTTCACTTTATACACCGATTTTCTTTGCTGCGAGAGCTAGCGGATTAGCTGCCCATGTCATTGAACAGCATTTGCATAATCGCATTTTTAGACCGAGAGTCCGGTATTTAGGGCCAAGAGGATTAAAAGTCTCAGATGATGATAGAAAAACGGGGGAATGAACATGAATAAAACAGCAGTCGCCAATCAAACGGATCAGCTATTGGAAGAAATCGCAGCCTATGCAGTAGACGGGGAGATTACGAGCAAAGAAGCCATTGAAACAGCGCGATATGTACTGATAGACACACTCGGCTGCGGAATGCTGGCGCTCAATTTTCCGGAATGTACGAAGCATCTTGGCCCCATCGTACCTGGTACCGTTGTGCCTAACGGAGCAAGAGTTCCAGGCACTTCGTTTGTGCTAGATCCTGTTCAAGCGGCTTTTGATATAGGCTGTATGATTCGCTGGTTAGATTATAATGACACGTGGCTTGCAGAGGAGTGGGGACATCCGTCAGATAACTTAGGCGGAATATTAGCTGTAAGTGATTACATCAGCAGAACGCGGCTTGCAAACGGTGAAGAGCCGCTTTCGATGAATGACGTACTGCATGCGATCGTCAAGGCACATGAAATTCAAGGTGTGCTCGCTTTAGAAAATTGTCTGAATCGAAATGGCTTGGACCATGTGCTATTTGTCAAAGTGGCAACAAGTGCTGTTGTGTGTGCATTGCTTGGCGGAACAAAGGAAGACGTGCAGCATGTTTTATCGCAAGCGTTTGTTGATAATTCTCCGCTTAGGACGTATCGCCACGCCCCAAACACAGGATCAAGGAAATCGTGGGCAGCGGGTGATGCAACAAGCCGCGGGGTAAGACTGGCAATGATGACACTAAAAGGGGAAATGGGCTATCAAACACCGCTTAGTGCTGAGAAGTGGGGCTTTGAAGATGTTCTTATGCAAGGAAAATCTCTCACACTCGCTCAGCCGCTAGGATCATACGTCATAGAAAATGTGCTTTTCAAAATTGCTTATCCTGCTGAGTTTCATGCCCAGACGGCTGCAGAGGCCGCTATGATGCTGCATGATGCTGTAAAAGATCGATTAGATGACATTGACCGGGTAGAGATTACAACACATGAATCAGCGATTCGGATTATTGATAAGAAGGGGCCGCTGTATAACCCAGCAGACCGCGATCATTGCTTGCAGTATATTACCGCGATTGGATTGATCTATGGTGAGCTAACAGCTGACCATTATGAAGAAGAAACGGCGCAAAATCCGGTCATTGATCGTCTCCGGGATCAAATGGTTGTCAAAGAAGATAAACGTTATACAGCGGATTATTTAGATCCGAAAAAGAGATCAATAGCAAACTGTGTGCAGATCTTCTTTAAAGACGGGACGATGACAGACCGAATCGAAATTGAATATCCACTTGGTCATCGCAGAAGAAGGCAGGAAGGCATTCCGCTGCTTGAAAAGAAATGGGTCTATCATTTGAAGACAAGATTTCCACAAAAACAAGTGGATCAAATTGTGTCACTCTGTCAAAATCCAAATCAATTAAAAACAACAACCGTACCAGCATTTATGGACCTATTCGTCATATAAGGGGGAACTAGTGTGTGGATCGTGAATGATGAATCAAGTCAAGCAGATTTAGCCGCAGCCTTTAAAGAACAAATGCACAAATCAGCTTTATTTCAAATCCCAGGCGTTCACGATGGAATGTCTGCGCTTTATGCAAAAAAAATGGGCTTCCAAGGGCTCTATTTATCTGGCGCCGCTTTTTGTGCCAGCAAAGGACTGCCTGATCTCGGCATGATCCATTCAACGGAAATGGCTGAAAAAGCGAAGGAAATCATTCGAGCTTCTCAGCTGCCGCTTTTGGTCGATATGGATACTGGCTATGGCGGCGTATTGAATGCTGCAAGGGCGGCAAAAGAAATGGTAGAGAGCAAGGTGGCAGCTGTTCAAATTGAAGATCAGCAAATGCCAAAAAAATGCGGACATTTAAACGGAAAGTCGCTCGTTCCAGTAGAAGAGATGATCGCGAAAATCAAAGCCATCAAACAAGCGGCACCAACGCTTTTAGTGATTGCAAGAACCGATGCAAAGTCTGTAAACGGGATGGAGGAAGTCATCCGCAGAGGCAATCTTTATCTCGAAGCAGGAGCTGATGCTATTTTTCCTGAGGCGCTCATTACAGCTGAAGACTTCACGCATGCGTCAAGCAGCATAAAAGGACCGCTTCTTGCAAATATGACGGAGTTTGGTAAGACTCCTTATTATCATGCAGATGAATTTTCGATGTTTGGATTTCAGATGGTCATCTACCCTGTGTCATCACTTAGAGTCGCTGCAAAAGCGTATGAGCGTTTATTTACAGAAATCATGGAGAAGGGGACGCAGCAAGGAATTTTGAAGGACATGCAAACGAGAAAAGAGCTGTATGAAACGATTCAATATGATGACTATGAGGAAATGGATCAGCATTTAGCGAAAACGATCCTGCCGGAAATCGGGAAAGAACAGCGATAAAATGAAAAGCACTTCCTAAACGGAAGTGCTTTTTTTACGATGATGGTGTGGATGATGAAGCCAATTTCATCTTTTCTTCAACTGTTTTCGTTTTTTCTTTTACTTTTTCAGCATAAGTGAAATCACCGTAGCAATACGGATAGCGGAAGTTATCTTTGTTGCCTCCACACGTATAGACTTCGGGGTTTTGTTTCACTTGCTTTTTGGAGTATTGCTTTGCCAATTTCTCGGAATGTTTTCCCCCGTTTTTTGCAACAAAATCAATATAGCCGATTCCCATATTATAGCTTTGAATAATGGTTTCCAAATCAACGCCTTTTTTCTTCCCATGCTTGTACATAGTAGAAAAATGATGGACTCCTTGTCTAATGCTTTTCTGAGGGTCATTGATTTCATTTCGTTTCAAACCAAGAGATTCAGAGGACTGCATTGGATCTCCGCCTCTGCCTTTTGATTCTTGATACATCATACCGAGGATTAACGCGGTATATTGATCTAAATCTTGATCTCTTAGCTCTGTTTCTACAAGCGGCTTGTAATCATCCAATCTCGACAAAACAATTGATTCCGTATCAATCGGCAGCTTTTTTAATTCCTTTTGATTAAAGGACATGACAATGGCTGCTAATACGAAAACAAACAGAAAAATCGTGAAGCAGCCTGAAATGGCAAAACATCCTGTTTTTTTCTTTTTCAAGGTCAGTTCACCCCTGTTTTGCCCCGCTTTTAAAAGGGAAGTACAGCCTTTTTATTATGCCATATCCTGCACAGGATACCAAGTGAAAACCTTATAATCAATCATACCCAAATGTAAATTCGGGTCTTGTTTTCAATCTGTAGCAGAAATAAACAAAACCGATAATCAGCCAAAGCATACCAATGATTAATGCATTTGTACTGATGCTCGTTAACAGCCAAATACAAAAGGCCGTCCCGCACAGAGGGATCAATGCGTATCTCAATGTATTGAGTACACCTCTTTGTTTTTGTCTGACGAAATAGTACGCAAAAACAGACAAGTTCACAAAAGTGAATCCAATCAACGCGCCGAAGCTGATAAAGGAATAAATGACTTCAAGTTCGCCAACGACTGCGGTTAAGGAGAAAGCACCAATTAATAAAATATTAAAAACAGGGGTTTTTAATCTCGGATGAATATATCCGAAGAAACGCTTCGGTAACGACTCATCTCTACCCATTGCATATAACAGCCTTGCTGCACTTGCATGTGACGATAAAGAAGAAGAGATGACAGCGACCATTGTGCCAGCTAAAAAGAACGAGTGGAGAAATGCGCCCCCCACAAATTCCGCAATTTCAAGTGAGGCAGCATCGGGATGCTTGAACTGTTGAAAATTTGGAAATACCTGCTGCAAAAAATAAGACGTCAAGGTAAACAGTACGCCTCCAATGGCGACGGTTAAGAAGATGGCAAGTGGGATCGTCTTTTTTGGCTTAATGGTTTCCTCAGACATGGTCGAAATTGCATCAAATCCTAGAAACGAAAAACATAAAATGGTCGCTCCTGAAAAAATAAGCGCTGGTTCTAAGCTCGCTGAATAAAAAGGCCGGGCGGACAATAATTCTCCACTTCCAGCGTTTTGTGTGAGCCCATAAATAACAAACCCAACAAAAGTGACGGCGACAATGACCTGGAAGGTCACAAATAGTGCCGTGATGTTGGCTGTAAGCCGAATACCGATTACATTGACAGTCGTTATGGCGATAGCAAGTATGATGATCCAAATGTAATGAGGTACATCAGGAAAGGCTGCGGTTAAATAAGCACTTCCGATCGCAAAATTCACCATAGGCAAAAATAAATAATCCAGTAAAAGTGTCCAGCCCACAAGGAAGCCGACATGAGGATGAATACTTTTTTGCGCATATGTATAAGCAGATCCTGCTTTTGGAAAAGCCTTCACCATATTCCCATAGCTAAGCGCTGTCAATAGTAATGCAAGTAACGTAAATATATAAGCTGCAGCGACGTGTCCTTTCGTCAGCTGAGCAACAATGCCGTATGAATCAAATACGACAAGTGGATCCATATAAGCAAGCCCGATCACAACAAGTGGAAAGACAGTCAGGCTGCGTTTTAGTCTTGGCTCTTCAGTCAATTTGCCTATCAGCTCCTCTAAAAAAATGAATAAATAATGCTCATTTTAAAAAGAATGCTACCAAGTGTCAATGCTATTTGAGTAAATCCTTTTTCTAAAGTGTGCCCGCTTTGCATGCCGGACGTTTTGGTATATGATGATACAGAGAATAAGTCGTGATTTGACGGACAAGAAAGGTGAAGCAAAATGAAGGAAGAACTGAATACAAATCAAGAACAGGAACGGATGGAGCTGGATGAAGAAAGTCTATTTCTTGTCTCCCAAACCTTTAAAGCTTTATCTGATCCGACTCGTATTCGAATTCTGCACCTGCTGTCTCAAGGTGAACACTCGGTAAATGATATAGCAGAAACACTGAATCTCATGCAATCAACCGTTTCTCATCAGCTGCGCTTTTTAAAAAACCTTCGTCTCGTGAAATCTAGACGAGCAGGGACCTCGATTTTTTACAGCCCTGAAGATCAGCATGTGATGGAAGTGCTTGAACAGATGATTCACCATGCACAGCACGATTGATAAAAAACCTTCCTACGCCTATAGGAAGGTTTTTATGCATGATGCACATGTGTCGATCGTTTACTTGCTTTCATCATGTGATAAGAAAAAACAACATAGTAAGCAGCTAAAAGAAAAAAGCTGAGCATGGTCATCGCATCATCGCTCACGATATGCTGATATAGTTCAACGACACTGATCTTGGTCATCGAATGGTTTGTCAGCTCAACCAGCTTAAAACTAAGCCTGGATAAAAACAAACATAAAATGAAGCTTTCAATCCATTTACTCGTTTTCATATACAGCCGGCCATTTTCTTCTTTCATTCGAATCGTCTGATAGGCATGAACAGCCAGGCTGCTTCCAAAAAGCATGCCAATAGCGGCATAGATGAAGATACTGTGATTTTGCCATCCTTCTGATAGGAGAATAAGGGCAGAGAGACCAAAGATATACATTCTCATCAAAAGACTGATGGGGCGTACAAGCTGATAGCGTCTCATTCGATTCATTCGAATCATGATGCAGATCAACATAATGCTCCCAATCATGAACAACTGCCACACGTTATGTGTCATGATGCAACCTCCTCCTGCACGTGCAGGGATGTAAACGAATGCTGGCTGTTACTTATCTTTACCATTCTTTCTTTTTTTATCAAAACAAAACCTACATTTATGAAAAAGAGGAAAAGTCATGAAAATCGACCGCATTTTATCTATTGTGATGCTGCTCATTAGCAAGAAGCAAGTACAGGCGAAAGATCTTGCTGAACTCCACGAAGTGAGCGTGAGGACCATTTATCGTGATATTGATACCATCAATCAAGCGGGAATCCCTATTGTGACAACCCAAGGAGCAGGTGGAGGCATTTCACTTGTTGAGGACTATCGTTTAGAGAAAAAATTATTTACCGATGATGACATCGAGGTCATTTTAACAGCCCTCGAAAGCATGACGAGTGCGTACTCCTTTAAAGAAAGTGAGCATGTACTGAAAAAAATCAAATCGCTCATTCCCACGCATACGGATGAAAGCGAAAAACAGCATCATGTCTTCATTGATTTAAGCTCCTGGGGAAAAGACAGCCAGGCTGAGCAGAAGCTCCAGCTCATCCATACAGCTGCCTCAGCGCACCAATATATTCAGTTCACCTATCGCAATGCGAAAGGCGAAACACTTCCACGCAAAGTGGAGCCTTATACGCTTGTTTTAAAAGGAAGGCATTGGTATTTGTATGCGTTTTGTTGTGTGAAAAAAGCTTTTCGTCTGTTCAAGCTGACCAGAATGACGGGTCTTGTCACCATTTCAGGATATTTCCAACCGAAAAGAATCAAAAACGAAGAGAAGCCTTGGAATGACTCTTGGCAAGAACAACCATCGGTCAGCTCTGTCACGCTCAGGTTAACGGAAGCATCAGTGGGCAAAGTGAAGGAATGGGTGGATGAGAACGAATTGAACGTATGTTTAGACGGAAGCTATCTTGCCACCATCACTGTACCTCAAGATGATTGGTTAAATAGTTTCCTATTCCATTTAGGTCCAGATGTCGACATTCTTTCCCCAAAGCATGTCAAAGAAGCGTTTGATCTCCAGTTGAAACAATTTCTCAAACGAATGGAAACTTGACACAATGTTGTCAGGTTTCTTTTTATATGATAGAAAAAAAGGAGATGAGAATGTATGTACGATATCGTGACATTAGAGAAACAATGGATGAAAGGGTTGTCTGTTCGAACAACAAACGAAATGGAGCTGACAAAAGAGCGGAAGATTGCACCTCTTTGGCAGCAATTTTTTGCGCAGCAGCTTCACGGGGGACAAGCGCCCGTCATAGGGCTGTATTCAGATTATGAAAAAGATGAGCATGGCTCTTATTTATTCACAGCGGGACACTTTGTGGATCAGCACTTAGAACATGTAAAAGAGATTCCCTCGTCCACGTACGCAAGATTTCGAACGAGAAAGGGGCCGATTGAAGAAGTTGTGCTTGAAACATGGCAGCAGATTTGGAATTGGGATCAGCGTTATTTTCGCACATATACAGGGGATTTTGAATGGTACGATGAAAGGTCTATTGATCCAAAAGAAGCGCGAATTGATATTTATATTGCGGTCGATGAAAAAATAGTTGCTAAAACTAATAGTATTAGTTAATATAAAACTAACAACATTAGTTTTAGGGGGACACTTGATGAGATTGACAACTTTTGACCGTCTGCACCAGCTCACATTGATGCCGCGATTATTTCCGGTAAATTGTTATGTATTTGAGGAAGAGAATGGGCTCATTTTAATTGATGCTGCTTTAAAAATGGCAGCAAAGCCGATTATCGAATTTGCCCGTCAAAAGAACAAACCCATACACAAAATTATTCTCACCCATAGTCATATGGATCATATAGGCGCATTAGATGAAGTGAAAAAAGTTTTTCCAGAGGCAGTCGTCTATTTATCAAAACGCGATGCCCGCCTATTTGAGGGTGACTTATCCTTGCTTCCTGGCGAACCCCAGCAAAAAATCAAAGGCAGTTTTTCGAGAAATATTCACACAAAACCGGATGTGCTTGTCGAAGAAGGAGATGAGATTGGGCCGCTGAAAGTCATTGCGACACCAGGGCACACACCTGGCAGCATTTCCTTATACGATGGAAGGTCAGGAGTTGTGATTGCTGGGGATGCCCTTGTAACAAAAGGCGGCTTATCAGTAACGGGTGAATTTCGCTGGACCTTTCCGTTCCCGGCCTTTGCTACATGGGATGCAGAAACCGCACTCAATAGCGCCGAAAAATTACTGGCACTTCGCTTATCCTGTCTTGCTGCAGGACATGGCGATCTCATCATAAAACCTCATGAAAAGCTGCAAGCTGCCGTTCGTAAAAGGCAGCAGCAGCTGAAGAAAGGGGAGCAGTAAACCGTGTCTCCAAGAATGGGTATCACGCAAGAAAAAATTATGGATACAGCAGCTGCATTTGTTGATGAAGAGGGGTTTTCTGCATTGACCATTGCTACATTGTCTAAAAGGCTGAACATCAGACCGCCTTCCCTTTATAATCACGTATCCGGTCTTCATGAGATTCAGGCGGCACTCGCAGTAAAAGGGCTGTCCATGCTTTGTGAAGAAGGCATACACGTAACAGAGGGGCTGGATAAAGAAGAAGCTGTTTTAGCCTTCGCCAGGCAGTATGTTGAATTTGTCCGGGAACATCCAGGTCTCTATGAAGCTGCCTTTTCACATATGGATGAGAAAAAAGTAAGAAGCGAGGCAGAGCGCCTTGCTGAATTTGTCCAATCCATCATGTCCCGCTTTGGTGTAAAAGAAGAAGAGATGACACATGTGGTAAGAGGACTAAGAAGCTTATTGCACGGCTTCGGTGATATTTCAAATAAAAAGGGATTTCAACGAAAAGAACAGCTTGAAGACAGTGTGAGCTATGCGGTCAGGCTTTATATCTCAGGTGTGTTGCAAAAAGAAGATCTGTCTCATTGAAAGGTCTTTTTTTTGCAGTGAATCGATATCTTAAAAGGGCGGCCGTCTTGAAGAATTTTTTTAACAGAAAACGAATAAAGATTTGACAGTTTTGTGAAACATGGTATGCTTATTATGTGAAATAATTCACATAGAGGAGTAGAGGCAGATGAAAAGAAAGCCTGTTTATGTGGAAACAACCATTCATGCACCTATAGAGAAAGTCTGGGAATATACGCAAAATCCAAAGCTTCATGAACAGTGGGATTTGCGTTTTTCAACCATTTCATTAAATGAACCCCAAAATGAACAGCCCCAATCCTTTTTGTATGAAAAGCATCTTGGGTTTGGTTTAAGTGTCACAGGGACAGGAGCGTATCGAACAAGAATGATGGATGAACGGAATGAGCGGGCATCCTCACTTAATTTCAAATCGTCACACCCATTGTCTTTTATCAAAGAAGGCAGTGGCTACTGGAAGTATATGAAAACAAGCGATCACATTGTATTTCAAACTCAATTTGATTACGAAACGAAAGAAGGAAAAGGTTGGACATGGGCAGACCGGATTCTTTTTCGCCCGATGATAGGATTTATGACGGCCTTTAGTTTTGGCGCTTTAAAGACGTGGCTTGAAAAGGGAACGCATCCTCGGTTATTACTAGAGAGAACACTTGCTCATTACGGGATTTGTTTGCTGTTTGCCATCGTCTGGCTATGCCAAGCGGTCATCCCTTTTTCACATTCTGCTTTTGATCATAGCATGGGATTTCGATTGTTTTATGCGCTTTTAGGTGTATCATGGCTAATTCCTAAGCTATCAAAAAAATATCTTTTCATTCTACAAAGCATTTTTTTTCTGATCATGCTTTGTATAGGGATCCTATCCCCGCAAACGACGCTTCATGAGCCGCTTGTGATGAGTGCATTTTTCATCTTGTCGATTGTAGGTATGATCAATTTAAGAGATTGTATAGATGTATTTTCCATCAAACGAAAAAGGGGAGGTAGACATGGTCGTTCATCGTCATCAAGTAAAGGATTACGATAAGCTGCATCCAAAACTAAAAGAGAGATACAACCGCGCGTTTTCTGCTGAAGGCACCATGGGGGAGATAGGCGGCGGGTCAAGACTCATTCGATTGATCTTCAGAATTGGTCCATTGTTTCGTTGTTTTTTCCCTGAGAGAGGAAAAGATATTCCTTTCCAAATTGTCAATGAGCCCTTTGTGACAAATAAGGGGGAGGAAGGGATGCACTGGTATCGAACGTTTTATTTCCCAAAGAAGGAGCGGCACTTTGATGCAGATATGATCATTGATCAGAAGAGTCATACAGTCCTAGACTACTTTGGAAAGCCTAGACTTCTTGTGTCAGAGCTTCATTTTACAGTAACAAAGCATGGTTTCCTGCACATTCAATCCGGCCGGCAGAAGTTTTTGATGTTCGGCAGGGAATGGCCGCTGCCTTCATGGCTTTATGGTGTGTCAGATGTAACGGAAGGCTACGATGAGGATGCAGGTGAATATACCATTGATGTCCACGTGAAAAATCGCCTGTTTGGTACTCTTTTTACATATAAAGGCCGTTTTACAGAAAGGATGTCTCCTGATGAATAAGTGGCATTTGACCTCCAGTCTGATCTTTATGTCTTTTTTTATCGCCACCCGTTTGATGACAGGTCCGATAGCAGAATTTTTTGTTCTCATGGCGATTCTATTTTTTCTTCCCGCTGCCTTACACTTTTTTGAGAAAGAAGGGAAGAAACAAAAGCCAGGGATGCTGATCGGCTTTTTAATGAAAGCCTTTCCACTAGCGGCTCTTTGTGCAACCGCTGCTTTTATCTATCATTCCGCCTGGTTTGCATCGGGCTGGCTTTTATATACATTCCTGTTGGCGTTATTTGGCTTTGCTCGTTTGCTGAAAAGAGGAATCTTTCCGCTTCATGAGCTGATGATCGATGGCGCATGGATGTATATCGCTTTAGGCGGGCTTTGGTTTTGGCTGTACACAGCAGATATACAGGTGATGACATTTTCGCCGATCATTGTTCTTTTGACCGCTATTCATTTTCATTACTCGGCTTTTTTTATCCCGCTTTTTTATGGATTATTAGGGAGACAGCGAACAAAGGAGACAGCTTTATACATAGCGGCGGGCTGGGTGATTTTGCTGTCGCCTGTGATGATTGCTGTTGGGATTAGCTTCTCCCGTCTATTTGATACGTTCAGCGTCGTTCTTTATGTGGTTGCCCTCTATATATATGGAATCCTTTGTGTGAAAACAAAATTTCGGTCAACTTTCGCAAAAGGTCTTGTTGTGTTTTCTAGCTTTGTTTTAATGGGGACGATCGTGTTATCTCTTCTTTATTCAGCGGGTATGCTTATGCGAGTGACCTACATCAGCATTGATCAGATGATTTGGTTTCATGGCAGTATCAATGCTTTTTTTGTGATTTTGCCAGGTTTAATTGGCTGGTTGATCGAAGGACCGAAGGATCAATTGAAGCAGAAGGATTTTCCGATTTCGAAAGTGCATGGTCGCTTTCATTTGATCTCTTTTCAAGAGGAAAGAGTGCACGATCGAGAGAAGCTCGGTTTAGTCGATTCACTTGATGAATTAAATGGAACGACATTTTCAGCTGATCGGGTTTCACCTGTGATTCGCAGATTTTATGAGAACCCTATGGCTTTTATGTTAAAAGCAGCCGTCAGTTTCCATTGGTGGGTGAGGCCTTTTGTTTTTTTACTTCAGCCAGTGTTTAAGAAAATAGGTCAGCTTTATTTGGGGTCATCTCGTATTCCTTATGAAATGCCGGGAAGTCTTTGTAGATTTCAACACCCTAAGGAAGAAAGAGAGAATGTGCGTGCGTGGATTCGTCATAACGCAAAAGGGGAGCAAGTCTTTTTTGCACTTTATGCTCTTCATCACGATGCAGCTGCGGGTTATATGAATATTGCGCTGCCGCTTCCGTATTCTCAGCTGACTGCCATTTTAAAGCCTTTTAATGAAAAGGAAGACTTTCTATTAAAAAGCACACGTCCAAAAGGCAGTACCGGTGACGAAGGATTGTATTTACATACGCCTTTTATCACCATGAAACTGCCAATGGAAGAAAGCTTTCATATGAAGCCGGAGACAGATCAAAGTCTCACAGCGGTACACCAAATGAAGCTGTTCGGTATTCCTTTTTTAACGATTCATTATCATATTGACAGCGAAAGTCATCATGTTAGTCAATGATGTCACATGGTTCACCGTGCCGAATGATGTTCACAATTGCTTGCCCATCACTCGGATGATGATCTG
The DNA here is from genome assembly GCF_002998655.1 of Bacillus sp. GBSW19. NCBI lineage: Bacteria > Bacillati > Bacillota > Bacilli > Caryophanales > Bacillaceae > Bacillus > Bacillus sp. GBSW19. The sequence continues at coordinate 1,004,476 of NZ_PVRF01000001.1, read as the reverse complement.
CATACTGGACTGGCAGCAGTGCAAAAAATACATAGTAGACTGAGAAGTAAGCAAATTGATAGAAAAATTGGTGCTCTGGCAGGAAATCATTGGCGATCATTGTATTCAGTATGAGAACACTGAGCAGGTTGCATAATGAACCGCCTAAGTAGACAAGAATGTGCGAAAATCGGTTATTTTTCCTCATTTCTTCATAGTGGCAAAATGCATCTAGAAAATAGATTCGTCTAATTTCAACGACGCCTACTTTCAACACTTTTTTGCCTCTGCCAAGAGCAAAGGAAACCTTTGCCCCAAACATCCACGCAACCACAATATGGCCAAGCTGATGAAGGATGGCAACGATAGGAAGAATGACGAAAAACGACCAGCAAAACGTCCACATATCCGATAATGTAAACAAGTGTGAACCCTCCCCAATATATTCGGGAGGAAGCAGTAGGATTATTTGCCATTTTACTGAATTCATTTTCAGGATGCAAACATTTAATACACGACTATAAATTTATTATGTAAACTAAAAGGGAGATTTTAGCGCTGAATAGGCTTTTTGAACCTCCTTTTTGACGAAATGAATGTGCTACAATGGATAATCAATAGATTACGTTACCTTTCGTGAAGGGGAGAGAGTCATATGGCAGATATTGAACAGTTCTTGGCGTTAGATATTCGTGTTGGGACGATCATAGAAGCAGAATTATTTGCAGAGGCAAGAGTGCCAGCGTTGAAACTCAAGATTGATTTTGGTGAAGAAATTGGTGTAAAGCAATCTAGTGCTCAGCTGACAAAGCGTTATACAGCGGAGAATCTTACCGGCAAACAAATTGTAGCAGTCGTTAATTTCCCGCCAAGAAGAATTGCAGGGTTCAAATCAGAAGTGCTTGTCTTAGGAGGCATGCCATCAAAAGAAGACGTGGTTTTGCTAGCCACAGATGAACCGGTTGAGAATGGAACAAAAATAGGGTAAGAAAAAAGACATCTTCCTCAGAAGATGTCTTTTGCGTATTGAGGCGGAATAACCACACGCCACATTCGTGTGTGTCTCAAAGAGACATGTTACCCGACTTACACAATTCAGCTCATCGCTTGATTAATATAGCATGGGATGAGCTTGAATGCAACCATTAAATGAATTCTTTCAGATTTTCATGTCATTTTACAAGATGAATGACAAAAAATCGATTATTTGGATTATTTTTTCAAAAAATATTGAAAAGTCAGATCAGATTTTATAAAATGAATTCAACTTAGTTTGTTTGGTCAATAAACTAAGATGGATTTCAAGCATTGATTCCTATATTGAAGGAGATGATTCCGTCATTCAACTGATTTGCTGCTTAAATGGGCTAAGCTGAAAGGATGAGATGTTCAGCTACATTTTTACAACGAATTGAAAGCGCTTTATATTTCCCGCATTGATTGCTGCTGCCCTCCATCATCTGTTCGTTAGAAGAGGCTAAGTGAAGAAGGGAGAAAGCTCATGGTTAGTGAGAATTTAAAGAAGATTCGTATGTCTGAAAAAGTGGGATATGCTTCAGGGGATTTCGCATGTAATTTGATTTATGCAACTGTCTCTACGTATCTATTATTTTTTTATACAGATGTGTACGGTTTATCAGCGGCAGCAGCAGGGACGATGTTTTTGGTTGTTCGCGCCATCGATGCGCTTGCAGATCCATTTATTGGTGCATTGGTGGACCGGACGAATAGCCGTTTTGGCAGGTTCAGACCTTACTTGTTATTCGGTGCGTTTCCTTTCGTCGTACTTGCCATCCTTTGCTTTACAACACCTGATTTTTCCGAAATGGGTAAACTCATTTATGCCTACATCACGTATGTTGGTTTATCGCTTACATACACATTCATCAACGTTCCTTATGGTGCTTTAACTTCCGCAATGACAAGAAATAACCAAGAGGTTGTCAGTATTACGTCCGTTCGTATGGTTTTTGCCAATCTAGGCGGTCTAGTTGTGGCTTTTTTTGTTCCTTTTCTTGCGACCTTTTTAAGTGATACGACAGGTAATACAGCACTCGGCTGGCAGATGACGATGGCTTTTCTCGGCGTTCTTGGCGGTGCATTACTGATTTTCTGTTTTAAAAGCACGAATGAACGTGTCACGCTTCAAAAGCCAGAGGAAAAGATTAAATTCAGTGATATCTTTGTCCAGTTGCGAGTGAATCGTCCGCTTGTTGTATTAAGCATTTTCTTTATTATTATTTTTGGTGTGAACTCGATCAGCAACTCTGTTGGGATCTATTATGTGACGTATAACCTTGGCAGAGAAGATTTAGTGAAATGGTACGGACTCATTGGCAGTCTTCCAGCTTTAATGGTGCTGCCGTTTATTCCTAAGCTGCACAAGCTGTTAGGAAAGAAAAAGCTGCTGAATTATTCTTTATTGCTGAATATCGTAGGTCTTCTTGCATTACTTGTGATACCGCCGAGTCAAATCACTTTAATACTGATTTTCAGGCTCGTTGCTGCTGCGGGTAGTATTACAGCCGGTGCTTACATGTGGGCACTTATTCCAGAGACTGTTGAATATGGCGAATATAAAACAGGGAAAAGGATGGGCGGGCTCATCTACGCGGTCATTGGGTTCTTCTTTAAATTTGGGATGGCGTTAGGCGGGATTGTGCCGGGGCTTGTACTCGATCGATTTGGCTATGTCGCGAACCAAATGCAGACACCAGAAGCATTACTTGGCATTTTAATTACGGTAACGGTGATTCCTGTATGCTTACTGATTTTAGCGATGATTGATATTAATTTTTACAACCTAGATGAAGAAAAACACAAAAAAGTTGTAAGGGAGCTTGAGAATAGGGATCAAGTATATATCGATCATATGGATGATTTTAAAATGTAGGTCGTGAAGAGGAGGAAGTTGAATGAAAATTACCAATCCAGTGCTCAAAGGGTTTAACCCGGACCCAAGTATTTGCCGTGTAGGAGAAGATTATTACATGGCGGTCTCTACATTTGAATGGTTTCCAGGGGTGCAAATTTATCATTCGAGGGATTTAGTCCATTGGCGGCTTGCTGCGCGTCCTTTGCAAAAAACGTCGCAGCTGGATATGAAGGGGAATCCTGATTCTGGCGGAGTATGGGCACCGTGCCTAAGCTATGCAGATGGTCAGTTTTGGCTCATTTATTCAGATATCAAAGTAGTGGATGGTCCATTTAAAGATGGTCATAATTATTTGGTCACGGCAAGTGAAGTGGATGGTGATTGGAGTGAGCCGGTCCGTCTCAATAGCTCTGGCTTTGATCCCTCTTTATTTCATGATCAAAGCGGCAAGAAATACGTCTTAAATATGCTGTGGGATCATAGGGAAAAGCACCATTCATTTGCGGGTATTGCCCTGCAGGAATATAGCGTGACGGAAAAGAAACTCATTGGTCAGCGGAAGGTCATTTTTAAAGGCACGCCGATAAAATTGACAGAAGCGCCGCATCTTTATCACATTGGTGATTACTATTATTTATTAACAGCAGAAGGAGGTACCCGGTACGAGCATGCGGCAACAATTGCCCGTTCCTCGCAGATTGAAGGGCCTTATGAGGTTCATCCTGATAACCCCATTTTAAGTGCTTTTCACGCACCTGAACATCCGCTTCAAAAATGCGGGCATGCTTCCATCGTTCAAACGCATACAAATGAATGGTATTTGGCTCATCTCACTGGCCGCCCCATTCAATCAAGCAAGGAATCTATTTTTCAACAGAGAGGGTGGTGTCCTTTAGGAAGAGAAACAGCGATTCAAAAGCTCGAATGGAAGGATGGCTGGCCGTATGTTGTGGGCGGAAAAGAGGGGGCGCTGGAGGTTGAAGCGCCAGCGATAAACGAAAAGGTTTTTGCTCCTACACACCATACAGTCGATGAATTTAAAGAATCAACGTTAAATAGACACTTCCAAACATTAAGAATCCCTTTTACTGATCAGATCGGTTCATTAACGGAAAAACCTCAGCATTTAAGGTTATACGGTCAGGAATCTCTAACATCTAAGTTTACCCAAGCTTTCGTTGCAAGGCGCTGGCAAAGCTTTTATTTTGAAGCAGAGACAGCTGTGTCGTTCTTTCCAGAGAATTTTCAGCAAGCCGCTGGTCTTGTGAATTATTATAATACGGAAAATTGGACAGCGCTTCAGGTGACATATGACGAGGAACTTGGCCGCATTCTTGAACTATCTGTCTGTCAAAACCTTTCCTTTTCTCAGCCGTTGACACAAAAAATCGTCATTCCAGAGGAGGTCACGTATGTGTATTTAAAAGTGACCGTTCAGAAAGAGACATATACCTATTCTTATTCTTTTGATCAAAGAGAATGGAAGGAAATTGATGTGTCATTTGAATCAAGCCATTTATCCGATGACTTCATTCGAGGAGGGGGATTTTTTACAGGGGCATTTGTCGGCATGCAGTGCCAGGATACAAGCGGCGAGCGTCTTCCTGCTGATTTCAACTATTTCCGTTATGAGGAAACAGATAAATAAAAAAGACAACACGCTAAGAGCTGTCTTTTTTATTTATGAACCTGTCATGGTGAGAGGGTGGCATCTTGCAGGAAAGCTTCAATGACTAAAGATGTCATCCCTAATACCGGTGCGTTGTGTCCTAATGACGAAGGAAGTAGCTCTACATGTGAACTGAATTGAGTATCTATCCTTGAGGATACCTCCTCTTGAATCACACGTAAAACCGTTGGCTGTGCTTCAATCACCTTGTTTCGTAAAATAATCGCTTGCGGGTTAAAGGTATGCAGGACGTTTGTGAGACCGACGCCAAGGTAAAAACCAAAGTTGCGCAGGGCATTGAGCGTTTTCATATCATTTAACGTCGCCAGCTGTTCCAAGTCTTGATGGGAGATGGGCTGATCATTTGTTTGAAGGGACTGAAACAAGGCTTTCTCAGATGCATACAGCTCCCAGCATCCACGGTTTCCGCAGCTGCATGTTGGTCCATTAAAGTCGATGGTCATATGTCCCATTTCACCAGAAAAGCCGTATGAGCCTCTGTATAAATGATGATTGATAATGATCCCGATCCCAATGCCAGTGCCGATGCTGGCATAGATCAAATGATCATAGTGTTTAGCAGCGCCAAAGATTTTTTCACCATATGCACCCGCGTTTGCTTCATTTTCAATGAAGACGGGTACTTGGAAAGCGTCTTGGAGCGTTGTTTTCAGGTCAACATTTTTCCATTTGGAATGAGGCGTAAACACGATTTGTTCATCGGCATCCACTAACCCAGGTATACATAGGCCAATACCTATGAGCCCGTATGGGGAAGAGGGGATTTGTGCCATCAACTGCTGTATTAATTCAATTAAAATGCGTATGGTCACATCAGGAGAGCTTGATGGGAGCTTGATCTGCTCTTCATGAAGAATGGACCCTTCGAGGTCGGTTAAAATGCCGTTGACATAATCAACGCCGACATCAATCCCGATGGAGCAGCCAGCACGTTTATTAAACATCAGTAAAACCGGTCTTCTCCCGCCGCTAGACTCACCTTGACCGATCTCATAGACGAGATGCTCTTTCATTAATGTACTTACTTGAGAGGAAACAGTCGATTTATTTAACCCAGTGCGTTCAGATAATTTTGCTCTGGAAATTGGCGCATGCTGGAGAATTTCTTTTAATAATAGCTTTTGATTTATTTTTTTCACAAAGTTCTGATCAGCAATATCCACGTTATCCACTCCATTTGTTTCGTCTTTAGATTAAGTTGAAAAAAAGCTGTTTTTGTTCGCCTGTATTCTGTAAGAAGGATGATTTTAACTTTATTATAACGAAAATATTTCTAAAAAACTAAAAAATATGGAAAATTCAAAGTGAATTGATCATAGATTGAACATTAGTTTGTTGAATCAACTTACTAAGTATATTCATAGGAGGAATAAAAGATGGCTAACTCAAATATGAAAACGTTACACAACTTAGAAGGAATCGGAAAAATACAATATGAAGGAAAACAATCAAAAAATCCACTCGCTTTTAAACACTATGATCCAAACGAAATGATTGGCGGAAAAACAATGAAAGATCACCTGCGCTTCTCAGTCGCTTATTGGCATACATTGACTGCAGATGGAACAGACATGTTTGGAACTGGCACGATGCAGAGAGCCTGGGACTCCTATAGCGGAATGGATTTAGCGAAAGCTAGATTGGAAGTGGCCTTTCAACTTTTTGATCTATTGGATGTTCCGTATTTTTCCTTCCATGACCGTGACATTGCACCGGAGGGAGATACGCTTCAAGAGACCAATCAACAATTAGACATCATTTTAGATAGAATGAAAGAATACATGCGGGATAGCGGAGTAAAGCTGCTCTGGAACACGGCCAATATGTTCAAACATCCTAGATTTGTACACGGCGCAGCGACATCTTGTCATGCAGATGTCTTTGCCTATGCGGCCGCACAGGTGAAAAAAGGCATCGAAACAGCTAAAGAACTCGGCGCTGAAAACTACGTTTTCTGGGGAGGGCGAGAAGGATACGATACTCTGCTGAATACAGATATGAAAAGAGAGCTTGACCACATGGCGTCGTTCTTGCATATGGCTGTTGATTATGCAAAGGAAATTGGGTACACTGGCCAATTTTTAATTGAGCCTAAGCCAAAGGAGCCAACCACTCATCAATACGATGCAGATGCAGCGACATCTATCGCCTTTTTAAAGCAATACGGATTAGATTCACATTTTAAATTGAATATCGAGGCAAATCACGCGACGCTTGCTGGTCATACGTTTGAGCATGAATTACGAGTAGCAAGAATACATGGATTGCTCGGTTCTGTGGATGCGAACCAAGGGAATACGCTGCTCGGCTGGGACACTGATGAATTTCCAACAGATTTATATGCCACAACTCTTGCCATGTATGAAATTCTGCAAAATGGCGGACTAGGAACTGGTGGTCTCAATTTTGATGCAAAAGTTAGAAGAGCTTCTTTTGAGCTTGAAGATATTTTGTATGCCCATATTGCGGGTATGGATGCATTCGCAAAAGGACTGCGGGTCGCTCATAGACTCATAGAAGATCGAGTGTTTGAAGATGTGATAAAGCACAGGTATCGCAGTTTTTCTGAAGGGATTGGCCGTGACATTTCAGAAGGAAAGGCAAACTTTCATACATTAGAAGAGTATGCGCTCAAACACCCTTTGATCAGAAACGAATCGGGAAGAGAGGAACAGTTGAAAGCCCGGTTAAATCAATATTTGTTAGAAGATTGATTGAAGGAGCGGACCTGTTTTGAAGGAGTGAAGACATGAAGTATGTGATGGGAATTGATCTTGGAACGAGCGGAGTCAAAGCAATATTAGTAGATGAGAATGGAAAGGTGTGCTGCGAGGCCTCTAAGCCTTACCGCCTCATTCAAGATAAACCTGGATATTGTGAGCAGAACCCAGAGGATTGGGTTGAGCAAACAGTGGCTGCGATGAAAGAACTGATGGCAAGACAGCCTGTTCATTCAAAGAAAGTAGAAGGCATCAGCTTTTCTGGACAGATGCATGGTCTGGTTCTTTTAAATGAATCCCGCAAGGTACTCCGCCCTGCGATTTTATGGAATGATACACGAACGACAGCGCAATGTACACGCATCACAAAAAAGCTGGGGGAACGGCTGCAAAAGATCACGAAAAATCAGGCGCTAGAAGGATTTACACTGCCAAAATTATTATGGGTAAAGGAACATGAACCAGAAATTGATCAACAAATCGACATGTTTTTACTCCCGAAAGATTATGTCAGATTTCGTTTAACAGGGTCTGTTCATATCGATCATTCTGATGCGGCTGGCACATTGCTGTTAGATATTGGAGAGCAAAAGTGGAGTGAAGAGATTTGTCAGGCATTTGATATTCCTCCTCATATTTGTCCGCCGCTTGTCTCATCAGAGGATGAGGTCGGTACACTATTGCCGCATATTGCACGTGAGGCGGGGATCGAAGAGGGTGCAAAAGTCTTTGCTGGCGGGGCAGACAATGCTTGCGGAGCAATTGGAGCTGGCATTTTATCCTCTGGCCGCACGTTATGCAGCATTGGCACATCTGGCGTCATTCTCTCTTACGAAGAGGATCATGAAAGAGCGCTTCAAGGAAACTTGCATTTGTTTTATCATGCAAAAAAAGACGCTTTTTACACAATGGGTGTCACCCTTTCAGCAGGATATAGCCTTAACTGGGTAAAACACTTACTGGCTCCAGAGGAATCGTTCCAATCGCTTTTAGAGGGTGCGGTTGATGTCGCGCCAGGAGCGAATGGATTGCTCTTTACGCCATATTTAGTCGGGGAGAGAACACCTCATGCGGATTCTACCGTTCGTGGAAGCTTGATTGGATTAGACAGCAGACATGAAAGGACACATATCGTAAGGGCTGTGCTAGAAGGGATTACCTTCTCGTTAAATGAATCCATCGCCTTATTCCGGCAAGCAGGGAAACACATAGATTCTATTGTCTCCATTGGGGGCGGCGCGAGAAGCCGGACATGGCTTCAAATGCAAGCAGACATTTTTCAGGCTGAGGTCATCCAGTTAGACAATGAACAAGGGCCTGCTTTAGGTGCAGCTATGCTGGCCGCCGTTGGCTGCGGATGGTATCCATCGCTTGAGGCATGTGCAGATCAGTTTATTCATCAAGCTGCTGTCTATGAGCCAGAGCAGCAGCATGCAAGTATATATGCTGATCTATTTCATCTGTATCAAAAGATCTATACACAAACAAGAGACATCCATGCCGGGTTAGAACAATACCGTTCTGTCTAGCAAGAAAGGTTACATGAAAGGAGGTGATGGGCTCGTTTCATCTTAGAGAAGGCAGAATAATATGATGAAAAAAGGAGAGGGATGAAAAATGAATTTGAAAAGATTGAGGCTGTTGTTTGTGATGTGTATTGGATTTGTGCTGACACTGACTGCTGTACCAGCTCATGCGGAAACGATTTATGATAATAGAATAGGCACACACAGCGGATACGATTTTGAATTATGGAAGGATTACGGAAATACCTCAATGACACTCAATAATGGCGGAGCATTTAGCGCACAATGGAACAATATTGGAAATGCTTTGTTTCGAAAAGGGAAGAAGTTTGATTCCACTAAAACTCATCATCAACTTGGCAACATCTCCATCAATTACAACGCAGCCTTTAACCCAGGCGGGAATTCCTACTTATGTGTCTATGGCTGGACACAATCTCCATTAGCTGAATACTACATTGTTGAGTCATGGGGCACATATCGCCCAACAGGAACGTATAAAGGATCATTTTATGCCGATGGAGGCACATATGACATTTATGAAACGCTACGTGTCAACCAGCCTTCTATTATTGGGGACGCTACCTTTAAGCAATATTGGAGTGTACGTCAAACAAAACGTACGAGCGGAACTGTATCCGTCAGTGAGCATTTCAGAAAATGGGAAAGCCTAGGTATGCCAATGGGGAAAATGTATGAAACAGCATTAACTGTAGAAGGCTACCGAAGCAACGGAAGTGCAAATGTGATGACCAACCAGCTGATTATTCGATAAAACCAAATGAAAAAAAGCCAGCAGTTTTTGCTGGCTTCAGCGTGTAGACAAACCCTCGCATTCGTTGTCAGGTCTGCGCGCTGGTGCTCACGAATGTTAAATTCGCTCCGCGCCAGTGCTCGCCCTTCCTAGACTTCAAAGGTTTTCTATCACGCTGAAAAGAAGACAAAGTGCTAAAATAAAAATCATTTTAGCACTTTGTCAACAATCTAAAGCCAGCAGTTTTTGCTGGCTTTTCTTCTGTCTATGATAATTTTTCAACTTCCACTCTGCCAGAAAAGAACGTCGCGCCGCCGCCCATATCTGCCAAGCGATCTGGTGTTAATCCATTGACTAGATGTTTTTTGCCTTTTTGATCTGCCCATAATCCTTGACTGACCACAACACCAGATAATACATTTTGACCGACTGACACGACCAGCTCACATTCTCCTCGGTCATTCAGCACACGCACCATGTCACCATCTTCAATCTCTCTTGCCTTTGCATCCTCTTCATTCATATGAAGCTTAGGAAACTTCTCAAGCTTTTGATGCTTTTCATGAAGTGAGAAGGTTGAGTTAAGAAAATTATGATTCGGTCCCGGTATAAAGGTAAGCGGATAATCGCTTTCCTGATAGAGGGGCACATAGGTTGGTAGTGCTGGATAGCCGTCTTTTTTCATTTGTTCAGAATAAAGCTCAATTTTCCCGCTTGGAGTAGAGAGCTTTAAGTCTTGGAAAGGTCCTCGTTTTGCTTTGATCCATTTCTTTTCTTTTAATGCTTCGTACGAAATGTCCTCATAATGCGGATTTTCCGGATGGTGAAGGGCTTGTTCCATGAGCTCCGCATCTGTCTCGCGGAAGGCTTCATTTTCAAAGCCCATCGCATGGGCTAACAGGCGGAACACTTCCGTATTGGATTTACTTTCTCCATAGCGTTCAATCACCGGCTCTTGAATTTGAATATAATGGTGCCAGTATGATGTATAGAAATCCTCATTTTCAAAAGCGGATGTTGCCGGCAGGACAATGTCTGCATACGCAGCTGTCTCTGTCAGAAATAGGTCATGAACCACTGTAAATAAGTCCTCTCTCAGCAAACCTTCTCTTACTTTATTTGCTTCAGGTGTCACAACGGCTGGGTTGCACGAGTAGACAAAGAGTGAATCAATGGAAGGCGCTGCATTCGTCAGCACACTGCCTAGCTGATTCATATTAAATGATCTAGGCGTGCGGTCCTTTAATAGATCCGGCCGCTGAAGAGCGGTTTCATTATAGCTGAGAAAAGAAGAGTTTGATTTCATCGCACCGCCGCCCTTGTAGAGCCATTGACCAGTCAGGGCAGGGAGGCAGGAAATGGTTCGAATACTCATCCCGCCATTATCATGGTGCTGCAAACCATTGCCAATGCGAATGAGAGATGGCGATGTCTCTGCGTACATTCTCGCAAGTGTAAGGATGTCCTCTTTAGAAACCCCAGTGATACCCTCAACGGTATCTGGATCATACTGCTTCACATGCTCACGCAGCTCTTTATGACCGGTTGTATATTCCTCTAAAAAGGCTTCATCTGTCAGTCCTTCTTTAAAAAGGACATGCATGATGCCAAGGGCAAGTGCGCTGTCAGTACCAGGTCGAAGCGGAATAAACCAATCTGCCATCCGTCCGGTTTGGTTCTTGTGAACATCAATCACGACAATCTTTGCTCCTTGCTTTCGCGCTTTTTGTGCGAGGGTGATTTGGTGCATATTGGTCGACACAGCATTGATGCCCCAAAAGATAAATAGTTTCGTATGAATGGTGTCTTCTGGGTCTGTCCCGATGCTTGCACCCATTGTATATTTATAGCCAGTCGTTCCTGCTGACTGACAGATGGTCCGGTCTAATTGACTTGAACCAAGACGATAGAAAAAGCGGCGGTCCATGCCTTCTGCATTCAGATTGCCCATGTTCCCATAAAAGCTGTAAGGCAGAATACTTTCTGGACCTTTTTCTTCAATCAGCTTTGTCCATTTTTGACGAATGGTTTCAATGGCTTCTTCCCACGTAATCGGTGCAAATTGACCATCGCCTTTGCGTCCAACACGTTTCAAAGGAGTGGTCAGCCGTTTTTCATCATATAAACGGGCTGTGACATTCCGCACCTTGTTGCATATGTTGCCTTGGGTAACTGGGTGGTCTGGATCTCCCTGCACTTTTACGATCTTTCCATTTTCTTTATGTATCAAAAGACCGCACTGATCCGGGCAATCTAACGAACAAACTGATTTGAATATTCCGTCTTTCATTGCTGTATAATCGGTCATGAATTTTTGGCTCCCTTTCTGCAATCCGTTATCACTTTGTATGGACTTTATTTTAGCATGTTCGGAGATGGAAGGTAAGAAAGAGATGATGAATTGAAGAAAATGAAAAAGCCCCTCAAAAGGGACTTTTAAAAACGGGTGACCTGTACAGGAAATTCTTTTACCCCAAAAACAAATGTGCTTTGAATGGGTTTTAGCTGATCTGCCGCACAGGTGATGTCTTGAAACGTCTGGAGTAAAACCTCAAGGGCAATGTTGCTCTCAAGGCGGGCAAGCGGTGCACCGAGACAAAAATGAATGCCAAAGCCAAAGCTCATATGAGGATTTGATTTCCGGTCAAGGCGGAACGTATCTGGATCGTCAAATTTCTGTTCATCGCGATTTGCAGAAGCGACCCAGCTAATGAGATAGTCACCTTTTTCAATTTTTGAGCCTGCAATCTCCACATCCTCGGCCGCGATTCGCCCAATGGCTTGAACAGGCGGGTAATAGCGTAATGTTTCCTCGGTCAATTGAGGAATAAGAGAGCGGTCCTGCCGTACTGCTTCGGCGATATGCGGCTGCTCTGTAAGCAGTCGTACTGCATTTGTAATTAAATTGGTCGTTGTCTCATTACCAGCAACAAGTAATAGAATACAAAAGCCAAGCAGTTCATTCTCGGTTAAACGCTCACCATCGATTTCCGCTTGAATGAGAAGTGAGATCAGGTCATCAGCAGGGGATTCTTTTCGTTTTTGGATTAAGTGAGCAAAATAAGCGGACAGCTCTTCCTCTGCGCGTTTCTGCATATCGACAACTGCCTGAATGGCTTCTTTTGATTCATCCTTAGCACCTGCCACTAGGGCATCAGAATGTTTCTTAATCAGATCTCTATCTTTTACCTCTGCACCGAGAAGCTCAGCAATAATCATCACAGGAAGGGGAGCTGCTAGATCTTGCACGATATCAAACGTACGTTGATCCTTGACTTGTTGCAGCAGGTCATGTGTCAGGTCTTTAATCTTACCTTCTAATTGCTTGATCGCTTTTGGCGTGAATGCTTTATTCACGAGTGCTCTCATCTTTGTATGTTTTGGAGGGTCCATTGTTAAAATACTCGTTTTCGAGGTGCTTCTTCCTCGCTGTGAGGAGAACACTTTCGGCTGCTTGAGAACAGATTGGATATCCGCATATCGAAAGAGATCCCAGCACTTTCTTGTCTCATCATATCTCATATCACTCTGCGCACGTAGCTCCTTGTAAATAGGGAATGGGAAAAGAAGGTCATCGGTAGAACGGATTTCTTTCATTGGAATGACATTGACATAGTTTTCTTTCACTTTCATTATGAACGCTCCTTTTTCACTTGGTTTCTCTTTCACCGTATCACCAGTAAAATGTCATTTCAACGGACATGTTTTCTAGAATATGTCAATAGTCTAATCGGAAGATTCAAGCACATTCATCGTATAGGAAAATAGAAAGTCATTAAAAATGATAGCGCTTTCTAAAAAATAGAATTGAAGTCACCGAATCAAAAATAAAATGGGGAATTCAGTCGAAAGAAAGGGTACTATGATGCTAATTCGAATAGTTCTTTTGATCTAAATTGTTGTTTCGTAAAAGCGCAGTCAGCATACATATAGCAAGCGGTTCGCTATACAATCGGGACTTTTGAAAAGCACTAGCTCTTTCTTGACACGATTTCTCATCATGTTACGATAACTAACGTGTGAAAAACACGAACAAAAAGCGAACAAGGGAGAGGATCCATATCATTGATCAAAAGAAAGTTGCTTTCATTGGAGCAGGCTCTATGGCGGAAGGAATGATTGCAGGGATTGTGCGATCAGGACAGATGCCGCTAGGCCAAATTTACGCAACAAACAGACAAAATCAATTTCGATTGAATGAACTAACGAAACGATACGGGATACAAACAGCCACAATGGATTCTTTTCCTTTTGAAGAAATGGATATGTTGATCCTGGCCATGAAGCCAAAGGATGCTGAAACAGCACTTGAATCGTTAAAACCTCATATTCAGAGAGACCAGCTGATCATGTCTGTCCTTGCAGGCGTTAAGCAATCATATATTGAAGATATGCTGCATGAAGGGCAGCCTGTTATGAGGGTGATGCCCAATACGTCAAGTACGATTGGGGCTTCAGCGACCGCTTTATGTGCTGGACGTTATGTGAAAGACGACCATATCAGCATGAGTCAGGCTCTTTTATCTGAAATGGGCGAAGTCTATACCATTCAGGAAGAGCAAATGGATATTTTCACTGGAATTGCCGGAAGCGGCCCAGCCTATTTTTATTTCTTAATGGAGAGAATCGAAGAAGCAGGAGAAGAAGCAGGTTTATCTAAGGAATTGTCTCGTCAAATTGGCGCGCAGACACTTCTCGGTGCTGCGAAAATGCTGCAAGAAACAGAAGAAGACCCTTCTACTCTAAGAGAGAAAATTACGTCACCAAATGGAACAACGGCTGCTGGATTGAATGCATTAGATGATTTTGGCGGTGGAGAAGCGATCAAGCAGGCCGTCAAACATGCTGCTAATCGATCAAAAGAGATCAGCAATCAGCAAAAACAAAAAGTATCTATATAAATAGAGCTCAGGTACAGGAGTGATAAGGTGTACGCAGATAAAGAGAGAAAACGAATTGTTGTGAAAATCGGAAGCAGCTCGCTTACTAGCTTTCAAGGGGAAATTAGTTTAAAAAAACTAGAAAACCTCGTCAATCAAATTGTGAAACTCAAAGATGCAGGACACGAAGTCATTTTGGTTTCATCTGGTGCGGTTGCAGCTGGTTACCGAAAACTAGGATTTATCGATAGACCCAAAACACTGCCGGAAAAACAGGCATCTGCCTCAATTGGGCAAGGCCTTTTAATGGAATCATATTCTACTTTATTTTTATCACACGGTTATATTGCCTCACAGCTTTTAATCACAAGAAGTGATTTTTCAGATGAAACGCGCTATCAAAATGTACGCAACACGATGAATGTGTTATTAGATCGAGGCATCATCCCAATTATTAATGAAAATGACACAGTGACGATCAATCGGCTGAAGTTCGGAGATAACGATACATTGTCTGCAAAAGTAGCTGGATTGATTGATGCGGATTTCCTTGCCATTTTATCTGATATTGATGGCTTGTATGAAGATAACCCGCATACAAACCCAAATGCAAAGAGAATTCTTGAAGTCACAGACATCACAGAAGACATCGAAGCAGCGGCTGGAGATGCAGGCAGCAGTGTGGGCACAGGCGGAATGAAATCAAAGCTCGATGCGTTTAAAATTTCCATGGCCGCTGGCATCAATGGCTTTTTAGGAAAAGCGGATACGCCTCACATTTTAGATAAAGCGATCAATGGGACAGAGGACGGCACTTATTTTACGGCTGATGAAAATTTAGCTCCGCTGAATTACAAGAAGCAGTGGATTGCCTTTCATTCTGGACCAAAAGGCGAGATCGTTGTTCAAAAAAAATCACAGGAGCACCTCATGCACCGCGAGAAAAGCCTTGATTCCGATGGCATTGTCAATGTAAAGGGTTCGTTTAAAAAAGGCGATGTCGTCCGTATTTTAGATCAAGATGGTAGAGAAATAGGGCTTGGTATTGTGAATTACCCAGCTGACGAACTTGCACTGAGCAGTGACTCGTTACAGGATGAAGTGGTTCATGTCGTCGATCTTGAAGCGTTTGTTTGTCATTTAGAATTATCGATACCAGTTTGCTAACCAAAAGGGAGGAATTCCATGACACTGACAGCTGAAGTTGTCACATCGGTCAAAGAAAAAGCAAAAAAAGCAAAGCACGTTTCAAAAAAACTAGGTTTACTTCATACAGAGGATAAAAACGAGGCACTGCTTAAACTAGCAGAAGCGTTAGAACAAAAAAGCACCTTCATTTTACAGGAGAACCAAAAGGATGTAGATGCCGGGAAGGAAAAGGGCTTCTCAGAGGCACTCTTGGATCGTTTAATGTTAAATGAAGAAAGAATTCATGAGTTTGCGGAAAGCTTACGGCTTGTGACGAGATTAACAGATCCTGTTGGAGAAATATTGGATGAATGGACTCTTGAAAACGGCTTGCACGTGAAAAGCCGAAGAGTACCGCTCGGCGTGATCGGGATGATCTATGAAGCGAGACCGAACGTCACTGTCGATGCAGCAGGGCTTGCCCTCAAGGCAGGCAACGCAGTGATTTTAAAAGGCGGTTCCTCCGCTATTTCTTCCAACAAAGCCATTGTCCGTGTCATTCATGAAACATTAGATCAAACAAAGATTCCGCGTGATGCGGTGCAATTGATTGAACAAACAGACCGTTCATCGGTTCAAGCGATGTTCCATCTAAAAGAATGGATCGATGTCTTAATTCCGCGAGGGGGAGCTTCTTTAATCAAAACAGTGGTTGAACAATCCACTATTCCCGTCCTTGAAACAGGGACAGGAAACTGCCATGTCTTTATTGATCAAACAGCCAATGTAAAAAAAGCCATTGAGATTGTCATCAATGCAAAAACGAATCGTCCGGCTGTATGTAATGCACTTGAGACGCTGATCATCCATCGCGATTGGCTGAAAGAGAATGCTGCATCATTGAATGAAGCTCTGCTGGAGCACCATGTCACTGTACATGGTGACGAGGCAGCAATGTCTCATTTTTCAAACGCCATTCCTGCTGAGGAAGTGGACTGGACAGATGAGTATTTAAGTCTTAATCTTGCAGTAAAGGTAGTCGATTCAATCGAGGAAGCCATACACCATATTGATCAGTACGGTACAAAACATTCAGAAGCCATCGTGACAGAAGATGAAAAGCAGGCACTCATGTTTTTAAACGCAGTCGATGCGGCGGCGGTTTATCATAACGCATCTACCCGCTTTACAGACGGCGGCGCACTTGGATATGGGGCTGAAATTGGCATCTCCACTCAAAAACTGCATGCAAGAGGTCCAATGGGACTTCCTGCACTCACGACAACGAAGCTGCTTCTATCTGGCGATGGCCAGATTAGAGGCTAGAAGAGATGCAAAAAACACTACCTTTTTTATGGGGTAGTGTTTTTTAGTGTATGATGAAGATTTTCATTTGCTAGAGCAAGTTTTCTTCATGACTTTCTCAAATTTAAAGAATTCAAATTCCTCAGGTGCTGAAAGCTCATTTTCTTGATCATCTGCATGAGGTGCGTTCGGATCTGGATGTTTCATGTGATAAAATTCAACAATTTGAAAGCCGCACTTATTGACATAAAAATGAATGTTGCGTTTTTCAAAATAGGGGGTCACAACCTCCCAAACAATCGTTTCTGGATATTGCGCCTCGATGGCTTTCCATGCTGCCTGACCAATGCCTTTTCCGTGTGAGGACGAAGAGATGTATAACAGGTCAACTGAGTTGCGCTGTGTCTCTTGATTGATTTTGATGACAACGCCGCCTGCCTTTTCACCATTTAGCATAATATGATAAACAATGTGTTCATTTGATTGAAAAGATTCATCAATCACTTCATCTGGAGGAATCGGTCCATCATGCGCATCGCCAAATGCGTCGATCACGCCAGCTGTAAAAGCTTTCTGCAGCTCTTTTTTCATAAAAGGGAAATCCTCTTTATTTGCATGTGCTAATGTCACTTCATGTTGAGTTATTTTGTTCATATTTTTATCCTTTCCCAGCGTAGTGGTGGTTCTGCATGTTATCATGATAAAGGGTGGAGTAACTCCATAGTCAAGAGAGGAGCCTTAATCATGATCAATGATGTGCAAAAAACGTTTTTCACTGGAGAATTTGCCAAGCTATTTGATGTAAAAAAAGATACCCTGTTTTATTACGATAAAATTGATTTATTTAAGCCAGCTGGTGTCCATGAAAATGGGTACCGTTACTATACACTCGAGCAATTTGATCATTTTATAGCGATTCAATCCCTTCGAGCTGTTCAATTTCCGATAAAAGAGTTAAAACAATATTTTACAGAGCCTTCCCGCGAAAGGCTTCAAAGCCTAGCAGCCGAACAAATAGAAAAGGTCAAACAAGAGATTGAAAAACTTCAAGATATCCAGTCTTTTCTTATGCGGGTGATGGAGACGACGCAAGAACTATCATCTATAAAAATAGGGGAGGTTCAGTTTCAAGAGATGCCAGAAGAACCTGTTGTATTAAGTGCATCGAACCCAATTGACATGAATACATCCGTAGAAGAAATATCACGTATTGTTGGAAAATTTCTAAAGGGAATTGGTATAAAAGGTGCTGCGGCAAATGGTGCTGTCTTAAAAAAGGAGCAGTTTCTTCAGCGTCACTATCATCAGTCAGATCGGCTGTTTTGCCGAATGGAAGCGCCGGGAGCAGTTAAAAAACCTGCCGGCCTCTATGCGGTGATGTATGATCAAGGATCATATGAGGAGATTGAATCTGCTTATTCGCGCTTGTTAGATGAAATCGAGAAAGAGGAAATGATGCTGGATGGAGATGTATTTGAGGAGTATTTGCTTCATTCACTCATGTCTAAAGATGAAGCAGAGTATATAACGAAACTCAGTGTAAAAGTGAAAAAGCGAGCTGATTAACAAAAAAGAGGATAGACCGCATGAGCGCGTGTCTATCCTCTCTTTATATTTAACCCACTTGATTCTCCGAAAATTGGCTCATATATAAGTCTGCATAAAAGCCTTTTTGTTTCAAGAGTTCACTGTGCGTTCCTTTTTCAATGATGGTGCCATCTTTCATGACTAGAATAAGGTCTGCATCCTTGATCGTCGACAGCCTGTGTGCAATGACGAAGCTCGTTCTGCCTTTCATCAATTCATTCATCGCTTTTTGAATGTGCATCTCTGTCCGTGTATCCACACTGCTCGTCGCTTCATCTAATATCAAGATCTTTGGATCAGATAAAATCGCACGGGCGATGGTTAACAGCTGGCGCTGACCTTGGGACAGGTTGCCGGCATCTTCTGTTAAGAGTGTGTCATATCCGTCTGGTAGCGTGCGGATGAAGTCATCAGCATAAGCATGTTTGGCGGCTTTGATGACATCCTCTTTTGAGACGTTCTGCCTGCCATAGGCAATATTGTCGTGAATCGTTCCTTCAAAAAGCCACGTATCCTGAAGAACCATCGCAAATAAGTCGCGTACTTGCTGACGGCTGAGGTCAGTTGTTTTGACGCCGCCGATGCGGATAGAGCCTTGATCTAATTCATAGAAACGCATTAAAAGATTGATGATGGTTGTTTTTCCAGCGCCTGTTGGTCCGACAATAGCAACCGTTTGACCTTCTTGCACATCTAAAGTCAAATCTTTAATAATCGGATGGTCTTTTTCATATCCAAATTGAACTTGTTCAAAGCTCACATCGCCTGAAAGTGATTCAAGATCAATTGCTGCATCTTCCTCGGCACTTTCTTCTTCCTCATCGAGGATTTCAAATACCCTTTCAGCAGAAGCAATCGCTGATTGAACCAAGTTGGCGACGCTTGATGCTTGCACGAGCGGTTGAGACATTTGCTGCGTGTATTGGATAAACGCCTGCACATCTCCGACACGAATATTCCCATTAATGACAAGAATACCGCCGGCTACACTGACTGCCACATAGCCAAGGTTCCCGATAAACGTCATCAGTGGCATCATTAAACCAGAAATGAACTGCGCTTTCCTCGATGATTCATACAGCTGTTCGTTTAATTGATCAAATGTATCAATCGCTTTCTTTTCGTAGCCATACGCTCGAACCGTTTGATGCCCTGAGAACATTTCATTAATATGTCCGTTGATCATCCCGAGCTCTTTTTGCTGCGCTTTAAAATGCTTTTGAGAAAATGACGTAATGCCGCGAATCGCAAACAGGCTGAGCGGCAGTGTTAAACAAACAAGCAAGGTAAGCAGCGGACTAATCAATAGCATCATGACGACAATCCCAATGACCGTAATGACAGATGTAATCACTTGGGTGAGTGCCTGCTGAAGCGATGTATTAATATTATCGATATCATTCATCACACGGCTCAGCGTGTCCCCATGGGTTGTTTTATCAAAATACCGAAGGGGGAGACGTGTGAGCTTGTCATTTGCTTCTTGCCGTAATTCAGCAATGGTCTGTTGGGAGACACCCGCCATCACATATTGCTGAACGAATGAAAAGAGAGAGGCAATGACATATAGCGCGACAAGCAGTAATAAAATACGTGAAATGACATCAAATTGAACAGCTGTTCCTTGAGTAAAGCTGTCAAACAGGGAAGAGGTGGCATCCCCTAGCAGCTTTGGACTAATGACGTTAAAGACGGTTGAACCGATCGCTGCAATGAAGACAATGATCAATTGAATTTTCCTCGGTTTTAAATAACCAATCAAACGAAGCAGTGTTTTCTTAAATTCCTTCGGTTTTGCGACAGGTCCTCTAGGGTGGCCGCCTTTATGGCCCATGCCGGAAGACATTTTCTTACTCATCCTCGCTCCACCTCCTGACCTTCCTGGGATGCAACAATCTCTTGATAGACAAGATTGTCCTTCAGTAATTGTTCATGTGTTCCGATACCTGCGATTTTCCCATCATCTAGTACGATGATTTTATCACTATGCTTCACTGTGCTGATTCTTTGCGCCACAATGATGAGGGCTGCATGTGCTTTTTCGGCTTCTAATGATGCCCGAAGCTTCGCATCTGTTTTGTAATCAAGTGCTGAGAAACTATCGTCAAACAGATAAAATGACGGCTTTCTCACTAGCGCTCTTGCAATAGAAAGACGCTGCTTTTGACCGCCAGATAGATTCGATCCACCCTGGTCAATTTCCGCATTGATTCCGCCATCTTTTTGCAAAACAAATTCTTCTGCCTGCGCCGTTCGCAGCGCCTGCCAGACGTCTTCATCGCTTGCATCCTGCCTGCCAAAACGCACATTATCGGCAATGGTGCCGCTAAATAAAACCGCTTTTTGAGAGACATAGCCCATCTGGCTTCTTAGTTTCTCCTGAGGCAGCTCTCTAATGTCTACACCATCTAGTGTAATCCGGCCATCTGTTGCTTCATAAAAGCGTGTCATCAGCTGGAGAAGCGTGGTTTTCCCTGAACCTGTACTTCCGATAATAGCTGTCGTTTCGCCAGTTTTGGCTTCAAACGTAATGTCTTGAACTGCCGGTTTCTCAGCATTTGAGTAATAAAATGACACATCCTCAAAACGAATGGATTGGGCTGGCGCGCGCAGGTCAGTAACAGTTCCTTCATTGTCTTTAATCTTCGGTTCCATGTTCAACACTTCGTTCATGCGTTTAGCTGATGCTTGTGCTCTTGGAACCATAATAAAGCTCATCGACAGCATAATAAGTGCCATTAAAATCATCATCGCATATTGAATGAAAGCAATGAGATTCCCTACTTCCATCTCTCCGGCATCAATTCGGTTTGCACCTAGCCAGACAATGCCGATATTCGTGAAGTTCATGATGATCAGCATAAATGGAAACAAATAAGCCATTAATCGGTTGACTCTAAGGCCAGTATCCTTGTAGGATGTGTTGGCTTCTTGAAAACGCTCCTTTTCATCATCTACACGGTTAAAAGCACGAATGACCCGGATGCCTGAAAGAGATTCTCGCATAATTAAATTCAGCCGGTCTGTTTTCTTCTGAAGCTGGCCGAATAAAGGAATAGCTTTTCTCGATACCAAATAGATAAATCCGCCAAGAAGGGGAAGAGCTGCTAAAAAGATGAGAGACAGGACAGCATCTCGGGATACAGCCAAAATAATTCCGCCCACAAGCATGAGCGGTGCTCTCGTCATCATTTGTAAAATCATGATCGTGACATCTTGGACTTGTTTCACATCATTTGTTGATCTTGTAATAAAGGAAGATGTCCCGATCCTTTGAAATTCTTCTAGTGAAAATTGTTCGACATGCACAAACAGCTGTCTTCTCATATCACGCCCGAAGCCAAGTGCAGTCTTTGATGACAAGTAGGACTTCCAGATCGTGAGCAAGATGGCAAGTAAAGAACAGGCCACCATCCAGCCGCCAACCTTCCATATGTAAGCAATATCTCCTTGGACGATCCCGACATCGACGATATCTGCCGTAAGCGTCGGTAAATACAGCTGGAGCATGCTGCTTAAAAAGGTGAGGATAACAATGGACACAACGGACAGCCGATACGGCTTTAAAAACGATAAAATTGATTTCATACGAATACCTTTCTTCCATAAAGTGTGTTGTTCTGTAACCCATCATATACAAAGAGGGATTATTTCCACAAATGAAATGTCCTGTTTTAATAAATTATTTATATTGTTCAATTTTAGAAAAGAAATCCTTCACGAACACATAAAAATCATGAGCAGAAGGTGACATTTCTCGTGACTTAGACGCAATAATTCCAACCGTTCTTCTCACTTGCGGAAAATCGATCGGAATTTTCGCTGTAAATCGCGGTGTGGTTTCATAAAAGGCGCTTTCGGGTAATAAGGTAACGCCCATACCCGCTGATACAAGACCTTTAATGGCGTCTAAATCCTCTCCTTCAGATGAAATGGTTGGCTTATAGCCTGCCTGCTTGCAAGCATCAACTGCAATTTGTCTCAGCACATACCCTTCAGGAAATAACACGAAATGATCCTTTCTTAAATCACTTAAATGAATACTCTTTTGTCCGCTAAAGGGGTGGCTAACCGGCAAAAGGGCATAAATGCTTTCTGAAAACAAAATATTTCCTTCTATTTGAGGATCGTTTGTCGGTACGGGTCCTAAAAAGGCGAGATCAATATCTCGATTTTTTACAGCTTCAATGAGAAATTTATAGGATCCTTGACGAAGTAAAAAATCGACCTCTGGATATTCCTGCTTAAAGGCGGAAATGACAGAAGGAAGCACTTGGCTTGCTAGACTTGTAGGAAAGCCGATATTCACCGTTCCTTTGTGCGGATCTAAGTATTCATCAATTTGTTCTTTCGCGTAATCAATGGCTTTTAGTGCCGTTCTGACATGATCTAAAAATTGTCTGCCGATCTTCGTTAATTTGATATTTCGGCCTTCTCGTTCGAATAAGGCCACTCCAAGTTCTTCTTCTAAATTCGCAATCTGCCGGCTGATAGCAGATTGGGCGACATGTAAGTTTTCAGCCGCTTCTGACACGTGCTCACGGTCTGCGACTTCTACAAAATAACGTAACTGACGAAGCTCCATTTTTACACTTCACACCCATCTATCTCAAAAAGAGATTGTTTTGATCTAAATTATATATTGTTTATATTAATTTGAAAACTTAAAATAAGTTACAGAGTTTGTGAGATTTTATGACTGTGAAAAAACGGATCTTTTAAACGGGGGAGAGAAACGATGACTTATAATCAACTACCACAACCACAAGGTCTCTACCGTCCTGAATTTGAACATGATGCATGTGGAATCGGACTGTACGCTCATTTAAAAGGGGAAGCGACACACAGCATCGTCAAAAAGGGATTACAAATGCTGTGCCAGCTTGATCACCGCGGCGGGCAAGGCAGTGATCCGTATACAGGTGATGGTGCCGGCTTAATGGTACAGCTGCCAGACGCTTTCTTTAGAAAGAACTGCAAAGACTTTGCACTTCCTGAAAAGGGCCGTTACGGGGTAGGAATGGTCTTCTTTTCAAAAGAGGATGACGAGAAAACGCGTCAAGCCATCGAGCAAAAAATCAACGGATTCATTAAACAAGAAGGTCAAACATTAATTGGCTGGAGAACAGTCCCTGTCGATGCCGGGAAAATTGGTACTGTCGCAGCGAAGAGCTGTCCCGTTGTGAGGCAAGTCTTTATTGGGGCAAACGACAACATCACAGATCGTTTGTCATTTGAAAGAAAATTATATGTCATTCGTAAGCAGGCTGAGAACTGGGGAACAGCAGAGGAAAAGCAATTTTACTTTGTCAGCTTGTCGAGTCAAACCATTGTATACAAGGGGCTTTTAACATCAGATCAAGTCGATGCTTTTTATCTTGATCTTCAGGATGAAACATTTGTTTCTGCATTTTCACTTGTTCATTCACGATTTAGTACAAATACATTTCCTACATGGGAAAGAGCCCATCCAAACCGTTACTTGATTCACAACGGTGAAATCAACACATTAAGAGGAAACATCAATTGGATGAGAGCAAGAGAACAACAATTCGTATCTGAAGCTTTCGGAGACGATTTAGACAAGATTTTGCCAGTGCTGAATGCAGACGGAAGTGATTCATCCATTCTAGACAATGCCTTTGAATTCTTTGTGCTTGCAGGCCGTACACCTGCTCATACAGCGATGATGCTGATTCCAGAGCCTTGGACTGAAAACACGCACATGTCAAAAGAGAAACGGGCATTTTATGAATACCATAGTTCTCTCATGGAGCCGTGGGATGGACCAACAGCCATTTCCTTTACAGATGGTAAACAAATCGGTGCCATCTTAGACCGAAACGGATTAAGACCGGCAAGATATTACGTCACAAATGATGATCATATCATTTTCTCTTCTGAGGTCGGCGTGATCGACACAAATGAAGAGGATGTCAAATACAAAGACCGTCTCGAGCCGGGCAAAATGCTGTTAATCGATTTAGAAGAAGGACGAATTATTTCTGACGAAGAAGTGAAATCGACGATTGCGAATGAACTTCCTTATCAAAAATGGCTTGATGAAGAAATGGTTCATGTCAATCGCTCAGAAGAAAATTCAGAAAATTCTAGTATAATGGATGATTTATTGACTCGTCAGCGTGCGTTCCATTATACGTACGAAGACATTCAAAAATATTTAATTCCTTTACTAGAAGAAGGTAAAGACCCAATCGGTTCAATGGGAAGCGACACACCGCTTGCTGTGTTATCAGATCGTGCGCAGTCTCTGTTTCATTATTTCAAGCAGTTGTTTGCACAGGTGACGAACCCGCCGATTGATGCTATTCGTGAGCAGCTTGTGACATCTACCATGACTTGGTTGGGTGCTGAAGGAGATATTTTACATCCGAATGAATATTCATGCCGAAGAATTAAACTTTATACACCGGTCTTAACGAGTGGACAATTTAACGGCTTGAAAACGATTGTTCATAATGCCTTTAAAAGCAAAACGATTCATACTCTATTCACCGATGATTTAAAGCGCGGATTGGATGCGATGTTTGAAGAGGCGGAAAAAGCGATCCGCGAAGGCGTATCTTTATTAATCCTTTCAGATCGTGAAATGACAGAACAAAAAGTGCCGATTCCACCGCTTCTAGCGCTCAGTGCACTGCATCAGCATCTTGTACGCCAAGGCTTACGGACAAAGGTTAGTCTGATCGTTGAATCTGGAGAAGTCAGAGAGGTCCATCATTTTGCCGCACTGATTGGCTACGGAGCAGATGCGATCCATCCTTATCTTGTGTATGAAACGTACAAACAGTTGATTGCAGATGAAGCGATCTCTTTCAGCTTTGATGAAGCAGTCACAAAGTTTGGTAAAAGCGTGACCGAAGGTGTCGTCAAAGTCATGTCTAAAGTGGGAATTTCCACTGTGCAAAGCTATAGAGGAGCGCAAATCTTTGAAGCTGTCGGCATTAGTGAAGATGTCATTCAGGCGTATTTCACGGGAACAGCTTCTCAGCTTGGCGGGATTGATCTTGAGACCATTGCACACGAGGCAAAACTCCGTCATGAAGCAGGGTATCAGGCAGCGACTGACCAAACACTCGAATCAGGCAGTGATTTCCAGTGGAGAAAAAATGGAGAGCACCATGCCTTTAACCCAAAAACGATCCATACGCTTCAGTGGGCATGCCGCAATGAAGATTACGATCTATTTAAGCAATATACAAAGGCAGCGGACGAAGAAAGAATCGGCTTCCTCAGAAATTTATTTTCTTTCCAGCCAAAACAAAAGCCAGTTCGTCTGGAAGACGTTGAATCTGCTGAATCCATCGTGCGCCGATTCAAGACAGGTGCCATGTCATTTGGATCTTTAAGTAAAGAAGCGCACGAAGCGCTTGCGATTGCCATGAATCGAATTGGCGGTAAAAGTAACAGCGGAGAAGGCGGAGAAGATCCTGCACGCTTTACAGTTGATGAACGCGGCGATGATCGCAGAAGTGCGATTAAACAAATTGCTTCCGGACGCTTTGGCGTAAAGAGTCATTATTTGGTCAATGCAGATGAACTCCAAATTAAAATGGCGCAGGGAGCAAAACCTGGAGAAGGCGGACAGCTGCCAGGAAATAAAGTATACCCTTGGGTTGCCGATGTACGCGGCTCTACACCAGGCGTCGGATTGATTTCACCACCGCCGCATCATGATATTTATTCCATCGAGGATTTGGCGCAGCTGATCCATGATTTGAAAAACGCGAACCGTGATGCCCGCATCAGCGTCAAGCTTGTGTCTAAAGCCGGCGTTGGGACGATTGCAGCAGGTGTAGCAAAAGGGACGGCGGATGTCATTGTGATCAGTGGATACGATGGCGGCACAGGAGCTTCGCCGAAAACGAGTATTAAACACACAGGACTTCCTTGGGAGCTCGGTTTGGCAGAAGCACATCAAACCCTTGTGTTAAATGGTCTTCGCGAGAGAGTCGTTCTTGAAACGGACGGCAAGTTAATGACTGGACGCGATGTTGTCATGGCTGCGATTTTAGGAGCAGAAGAATACGGCTTTGCAACAGCTCCACTTGTCGTATTGGGCTGTGTGATGATGAGAGCATGTCATTTAGATACTTGCCCAGTCGGCGTCGCTACACAGAATCCAGAGCTTCGCAAAAAATTCATGGGGAACCCTGATCACATTGTGAATTTCATGATGTTTATTGCAGAGGAAGTAAGAGAAATCTTAGCGGAACTTGGCTTTACATCAATGGATGAATTAATTGGACGCACGGAAGTTCTAGGAGTCAGTGAACGAGCAAAAGCACACTGGAAAGCAGGGCAGCTAGACCTTGAAACACTGCTTTATCAGCCAGAAGGAGCTCGTACATTCAGAACACCGCAAAATCATAAAATTGATGAATCACTGGATATGAATGAAATCCTCCCTTATGTACAGGAAGCGCTGAATCATCAAACACCGGTTGATCTATCATTGAATATTCGCAATATCAATCGTGTGGCCGGAACCATTACTGGAAGTGAAGTGTCTAAGCGCTACGGGGAAGAAGGCTTGCCAGAGGATACGATCACACTAAGGTTCACTGGTTCCGCAGGACAAAGCTTCGGCGCATTTGTGCCAAAGGGCATGTCTCTCTATTTAACAGGTGATTCAAATGACTATATCGGCAAAGGACTCTCTGGAGGCAAAATTGCGGTCAAAACCTCTGATCACTTTGTACAAAATGGACATGAAAACGTCATTGTCGGAAACGTCGCATTCTACGGAGCGACAAGCGGAAAAGCCTTTATTAACGGTCGTGCAGGTGAGCGCTTTGCCGTTCGTAATTCAGGTGTGCATGTGGTCGTTGAAGGAATCGGTGATCACGGCTGTGAATACATGACTGGCGGACGTGTCGTCATTTTAGGAGACGTCGGAAAAAACTTCGGCGCAGGCATGTCTGGCGGCGTAGCTTACGTCCATACATCCGATGCGAAACAGTTCAAAAGAATGTGCAACATGGAAATGATCATGTTTGAAAAGCTCACAGATCATGAAGAAGAACAAGAAGTGAAACAGCTGATTAAAGAGCACCTTCATTATACAAACAGCTCAAAAGCATCGGCACTTCTAGAAAACTGGGCGCAAGAAAAGGATCAATTCATCAAAGTTATTCCGAGAAATTACAAAATGATGCTTCAAAGCATTGAAGAACAAAAACAAGCGGGCCTCAGTCATGAAGAAGCGGTCATGTTCGCCTTTGAAGCAAACACAAAACCGAAAAATCAAGAAACGGCAAACGGGCAAAAAGCAGCCCTCGCTCATTAAGAAAGGGGAGAGGACAATGGGCAAAGCAACAGGTTTTATGGATTATAAAAGAGAAAAGCCAAATGAACGTGACCCTCTCACTCGTCAAAATGACTGGAAAGAATATTCAGCTCCTTATACAGATGACGTATTGAAGAAGCAGGGCGCTAGATGTATGGATTGCGGCACACCGTTTTGTCAAATTGGGATGGAGATCAGGGGCGGCGTCTCAGGCTGTCCGATCTACAATTTAATTCCAGAATGGAATGACCTTGTGTACCGCGGGAGATGGAAAGAAGCGCTCGAAAGGCTGCAAAAAACAAATAATTTCCCTGAATTTACTGGGAGAGTATGTCCAGCACCTTGCGAAGGGTCATGTACAGTTGCCATCAATGATCCAGCCGTTTCGATTAAAAATATCGAACGCACGATCATTGATAAAGGCTTTGAAAATGGATGGATCACACCAAGAATTCCTTCAAGCCGTACAGGCAAGAAGATTGCCATTGTCGGCTCAGGGCCAGCAGGACTTGCAAGTGCGGATCAATTAAACCAAGCAGGCCACGCCGTAACAGTGTTCGAACGGTCTGACCGCCTTGGCGGGCTGCTGACATACGGCATTCCAAACATGAAGCTGGACAAAGAAGTGGTGGAGCGAAGAGTCAAACTGTTGAGACAAGAAGGCATTGATTTTGTAACGAACACAGAAATCGGCGTCGATGTCACTGCCGACGAACTGAAAGAACAGTTTGATGCGGTCATCCTTTGTACAGGTGCACAGAAGCAGCGTGACCTGTTGATTGAAGGCCGGGAAGCTAAAGGGATTCACCTTGCGATGGATTATTTAACCCTCGCAACAAAAAGCATGCTTGATTCAGGATTTAAAGACAAAAACTTCATTGATGCAAAAGGAAAAGACGTCATTGTCATTGGCGGGGGAGATACAGGTGCGGATTGCGTCGCAACTGCACTTCGCCAAAAAGCAAAAAGTGTTGTTCAGTTCGGGAAGCACCCAAAACTTCCGGATACACGTGTAGGGGATAACATGTGGCCTGAACAGCCTTACGTCTTCTCACTGGATTATGCTTATGAAGAAGCACAAGCAAAATTCGGAGAAGATCCGCGTCAATATTCCATTCAAACCACAAAAATTGTGGCAGACAAAAATGGGAAATTAAAAGAGCTTCATACCATTCAAATGGAAAAGATGAAAAACGAACAGGGGAAGTTTGAATTTCATGAGATTCCAGGGACAGAAAAGGTATGGCCTGCTCAGCTAGTCTTTATTGCAATTGGTTTTGAGGGAACTGAACAGCCACTCGTGAAACACTTTGGCGTGGACAGCAAAAACAATCGCATTGACGCAAAGTATGGGGAGTATACAACAAATGTAGAAGGCGTATTTGCAGCGGGAGATGCAAGACGCGGGCAAAGCTTGATTGTCTGGGCGATTAATGAAGGCAGACAAGTGGCGCACGAGGTAGACCGTTATTTAATGGGGAGTTCGGTTCTGCCAAAATAGGTCATACAAAGGGTGTTTACACATATAAAGAAAAGCCATGGCCAAAGAGTGGTCATGGCTTTTTATGATTCAGAAATGGTGTGGTTGATGATGACTTTTTTGCGTTTAAGCTGCGATATGACTAAACAAATAAAGACAACTAGAACAAAAAGAGAAATGGTCAAAAAGCCAAACATATATGAGCCCGTCACTTCTTTTAAACTGCCCAGAATATTAGGTAAAAAGAAGCCGCCAATGCCCCCAGCAGCACCAACAATTCCGGTCACGATCCCAATTTCTTTATGAAATACTTGAGGCACCAGCTGAAAAACTGCGCCATTCCCCATCCCAAGACACATCATCCCGGTAAATAAAAGGGTAATGACCAAAGGTAAAGCTGGAAGACTGCTCACCCCTCCTAAGCAGATGCCGATGACTGCGAATAATCCAAGCAGTACTTTCATTCCACCTATTTTATCCGCAATGAGACCACCGATGGGGCGAAAGAAGCTGCCCGCCGCCACACAAAGAGTCACAAAATCACCTGCATGAATTTTCGAGATACCATATTGATCCACAAAGAAAATACTGAGAAAACTGGAAAGCCCGACAAATCCTCCGAATGTAATCGCATAAAGCAGGCAGAAAAACCATGCCGATTTCACCTGAAATACTGAAAAATACGACCGTAGCGGCTTTGGAGCGGGCTGATTTGGTGCATCTTTTGCTGTGAAAATAAAAAACAAAAAGACAAGACTTAACGGAATCAGGGCGAGCCCCATGACTGCATGCCATCCATAAATCTCGGCAAGACGTGGACCAAATAGTGTGGAGATCAGTGTTCCGCTGTTACCGGCACCTGCAATCCCCATGGCCACGCCTTGTAAATGAGGAGGATACCAGCGGCTTGCCATTGGCAAAGCAACAGCAAAGCTTGCTCCTGCTACTCCTAACAAAATACCAATCAGCACGAGCTCGGAAAGGGTTGTACCAGCGATGAACCCCCAGATGAGCGGGATGGTGGTGAAAAGCATGCCAATTACCGCTGTCTTCTTAGGTCCTATACGATCGGTGAATAAGCCAAGTACAATCCGAAAAAAAGAACCAGATAAAATCGGAATGGCAACAATCATGCCTTTCTCTGCAGTCGATAAAGCAAAGTCTTGCGCAATAAAAGCACCCAGTGCCCCTAATAAGACCCAGATCATAAAGCTCACATCGAAATATAAAAAGGAACTTAGCAATGTCTTAGGGTGACCACTTGATTTTAACTCTGAGAGTTTCATAAAATGCCTCCTCTATTTTGAATTTTCTGACTTAAAGATAGCGAGTTATCCCAAGTAATAAAAGTATCATGTTAGAAAAATTGACATGATTACACACTTTTTTACAGGCATGTGCCATAATCTATCCATACAATGTGTTGGGCAAGAAGCTTAGAGAGGTTGATTTCATATGGCAAAACGCAAACTAGTGTTTATCGGAAACGGCATGGCGAGTATGAAATGTATCGAGCAGATGATTCAAAAACAGCCAGAACACTATGCCATAACAGTTATTGGAAAAGAGAAGCGCCCTGCCTACAATCGAATAAAACTTTCATCGATTTTACAAAAAAGCGACTCATTATCTCAAATTGAACTCAAGGAAAAAGAATGGTACACCGCGCATGACATCATCATGTACAAAGGGGAAACAGTCGTCCATATCGATACAAACAAGAAGTGTATCATGACAGAAGCGCGCCGGGAAATTCCCTATGACAAGCTCGTCATCGCAACAGGATCATTGCCGTATTTTCTTCCAATTCAGGGCGTGTCCAAAAAAGGGATTTATGCTTTTCGTACAATTGATGATTATGAGGCCATTTGTGCGGATGCGATGCGTTATCAACGAGCAGCAGTGGTCGGAGGCGGTGTGCTTGGTGTAGAGGTGGCGGCTGGCCTGCAGATTGCGGGACTTGAGACAACCATCATTCATCATGCCGAGTGGCTCATGCAGCGCCAATTAGATGAAACGGCTGCTAGTCTATTACAGCAGCAATTAACGCGCAAGGGCATCCAGGTGAAAACAAATGCCCATACCATTGCATGCTTAGGGGACGAGAGGGTAGAAGGCGTTCTATTGAAAAATGGCGACATCGTGGATGCTGATCTTGTTGTTTTCACAACAGGTATCCGTCCAAACATACAGCTTGCAAAAAATCACGGCATTCATACGCGAAAAGCCATTGTCGTCAATGACATGATGCAAACAAATGTCCAAGATATTTATGCCATTGGGGAATGTGCAGAGCATAAAGGAATGGTGCATGGCCTTGTTCAGCCCATTTATGAACAAGCAAATGCACTTGCCAATCATCTATTAGGCGAGCAAATTACATCTGTACCTCATCCCATTTACTCAACAAAATTAAAAGTACCTGACATGCCTATCTATTCTGCGGGATGTATTGAACTCCATTCCCCGTATACGTCAGTGGTGACATATTTAGATGAAGAGCAAGAAGTGTATAAAAAATTCGTCTTTGAACGCGAGGCACTAACAGGTTTTTTATTAGTTGGAGAGCTGGAGAAAGCCGATCAGCTTTTGCAAGATGTGAAAGTGGGGCGTGATAAAAGTGTCGTCATGAAAGCTCTTCATGAGGAGCAGCCATCTCCTCTAGATTCATTAAAAATGGACGATCTCGTCTGCCAATGTCAAAGCGTTACAAAAGGGACGATTTTGAACACCATATCCGTCCATCAGCTGACAAGCTTAGAAGAGGTTCAAAAACAAACAGGGGCAGCAACCGGCTGCGGCGGCTGTCAAGAGCTCGTCCGTGCCTGCTGTCAGTTATCATCACATGAACAAATAGATGAGCCGGCCTCTTTTTGTTCATGTACAGAAGCTGATGAGCAGACCATTTTTTCGTTTATCAAAAAGCAACTGCTGCTGAATGTGGAGGAAATCAGAAGACATTTTCATTGGAAAACGGAGAACGGCTGCAGCAACTGCAGGTCTGCCATTCCATACTATCTCGAGCAATTCCAATCACCGATTGAAAAAATCAGCGATGCTGATCAAGAAGACATGTTGCCTCAGCTATACGGAGGGCGTCTTGAACTGGATTTCCTGAAAATCATTACGTCTTTGTTAGAACAAAAACTGATTGATCAGGCAGAGCTGACAGAGCATAAACGAATACGGCTCATCGGCGTGTCAAAACAGGCGGCACAGATCGTCAAAAAACATTGGCCCATCATGGCGAAAGAAAAAAGAAGACTATCTCATGTCCTTACATGTGATTGTAGTCACGATCCAGCTGTCACAGCACTAGTAATGGAGTTTGAAAGACAAGTAGAAGACACACTTTTACCAGCCGTCACCTCTATTCATGTCGCCGGCTCTTCCTGCACGTGTAAACTATCTCCAATATATGACATTTGCATGAAGAAACAGCTGGGGGAATGGAACATTTATATAGGAGGTGACGTATGTCAGCCGAAGGCCGGCCAGCTTTTTTACACTTTGCCTCAATCAAGTGAGCTGATCCCTTTTTTAAAAGCGCTGCTTGAAGATTATAGAAAAAGTGCATACTTTCAAGAATCCATCGGCGATTGGCTTCTCCGTTATGGACTCATTTCTATTCGAGAAAAATTGCTTGATGAGGAAAGTAGAAAAGAGCTCTGTGAACAATTTGACCAAAGCAGACAAAAGGATGTGAAGGTATGAGTCAGTCTTTTTTACGATATGCCCAGCAAATATCAGAGCAGGAAGAACGAAAGCGAGTGTATCCATCCCAATGTCCATTTTGCAGTATGCAGTGCAAAATGCAGCTAGTAGAGCAGCATGTGGAAGGACGAACCAGATATCAAACGATTGGCGTACACAATCCAACTACGCACGGGAGACTTTGTATAAAAGGGCAGCATGCACACCAGCACGCACTGCACAAAGAACGTTTGAATCACCCGCTCATCAAAAGAAACGGGCAATTTGTAAAAGCGTCATGGCAGGAGGCACTTAATGAAATCAAAACAAACATGGAATCCCTTCAGATGGCACACGGGCATGATGCCATCAGTGTGTACGGAAGCGCATCTATTACAAATGAGGAGGCGTACTTACTCGGAAAGTTTGCGAGAGTGGCGCTGAAAACGAAATACATCGATTACAACGGGAGACTTTGTATGTCGTCAGCAGCAACTGCGGCGAATCAAACATTCGGACTTGACCGGGGTCTTACGTTTCCTCTCAGTGACATCAAGCATACACGGGTATTGATATTGGTTGGAACGAATATAGCAGAATGTCAGCCAACCTTCATGCCGTACGTCGAAGAGGCGAAAAAAAACGGTGCATTTCTCATCGTCATCGATCCGCGCAAAACACAGACAGCCCAATTAGCCGATGTACATGTCAGCCTGAAACCAGGATCAGATGCTGCACTGGCAAACGGCATCTTGCACATTATGCTTCATGAACATTTAATAGATGAATCATTTATTCGTCTTCGAACGTCAGGGTTCCAAAAATTAAAGGAGCACGTCTCGCGCATGTCCCTCTCAAACATTGCTGAGCAAACCGGTGTGATGATTGAAGTTCTGCAGAAAATAGCAAGGAAATTCGCACAAGAAAAGACAGGCATGATTTTCACAGCAAGAGGCATTGAGCAGCAAATAGACGGGACAGCATCTGTGCGAAATTTCCTGAATATTCTGCTTGTTACTGGGAAGATCGGCCGCGTTGGGTGCGGCTATGGCGCAATAACCGGGCAAGGAAATGGCCAGGGGGCAAGAGAGCATGGACAAAAAGCAGATCAGCTTCCAGGGTATCGAGATATCACAAATTCTGCTCACAGAAAAGAAATAGCTGACATATGGAACATTGATGAAAAAGAACTCCCTGGAAAAGGCGTGTCTGCTTTTGAGATGTTTGAAAAAATGCAGGAAGGAGAGATAAAAGCGCTCTTTTTAATGTGCTCTAACCCCGTTCAGTCAGGCCCGCACGCGCGCTTTATTCAACAAGCCATCAAGAAATTGTCCTTTTTTGTAGCTGTTGATTTATTTATGTCTGAGACAGCTGCGCTGGCAGATGTAATTTTACCTACTTCGTCATATTTAGAGGATGAAGGTACGGTGACAAATGTAGAGGGGCGCGTTACGCTTAGAGAAGCAACCTATCCACTTAAGCATCAAAGAAAACACGATTGGCAAATCATTTGTGATATAGCAGCTGTATTAGGCAAAAGCGGCTATTTCTCCTTTTCATCCGCAGAAGAGATTTTTGAAGAATTAAGAGCCGCAACGAAAGGCGCAAAAGCGGATTACTCAGGCATGACCTATGAAAGACTGAGGGAGGAGCAAGGCATATTATGGCCTTGTACGCATCTAGAAGACCCAGGAACCGAAAGATTATTTGAACATGCATTCTCACATTCTGACAGTTTAGCAAAGTTTGCCGTCGTCACACACGGAAAAAATGTGGCAAAGGAACCAGTCAGTCAAGAATATCCTCTTTATTTAACGACGGGCAGAGTGATGGCTCACTACCAAACGGGCGTTCAAACAAGAAAAAGTACCTCTCTTGTTGCCCGGCAGTTTGAATCTTATGCAGAGCTTCATCCTGACACAGCAAAAACGTATGGACTTCAGCACGGGGAGCTTGTGACCATCCAGTCAAAAAGAGGAAGTGTCATCATGAGATGCCGCATATCAGACACCATTCGAAAAGATACCGTGTTTGTTCCATTTCACTGGAGTAAACATCAATCCATTAATCAATTAATTAGTGAACAACTAGATCCGCACAGTAAAATGCCAGGCTTTAAATATTGTCCTGTAGAGCTGTCAGCCTATGTGAATTAAAAAATATGTGAGAAATCATAACATGTATTTTCCATCTATGTTTAGATGATGGTACTTTCTAAAAAATGATCACATGAGGGGTGTTTTATCGTGAAAGAAAAACTCGTATTAGTGGGGAACGGTATGGCTGGCATTCGAAGCCTCGAAAACATTTTAAAAACAGACAGCGAACGATTCGACATGACGGTATTTGGAAGTGAACCGCATCCTAACTATAACCGGATTCTTTTATCGAAGGTGCTTCAAGGAGATACGAAGGTTGAAGATATTACACTAAACGATTGGAATTGGTATCAGGAGCATGATATTCAGTTGTTTACAAATGAGACCATTGTGAAGATCGATACAGATAACCAAACAGTCACCAGTGATCAAGGACGGACCGTGCATTATGACCGATTGATTTTAGCAACAGGGTCACTTCCGTTTATCCTGCCGATTCCAGGGCGTGATAAAAAAGGCGTGACGGCCTTTCGTACATTGCAAGACACAGAGGAAATGGTCAATGCCTCTAGCAGGTACAAAAAAGCAGCAGTCATTGGAGGCGGCCTTCTTGGACTGGAAGCAGCACGCGGCCTACTCAACTTAGGCATGGAAGTGAATGTCATTCACCTCAGCTCTCATTTAATGGAACGCCAGCTAGACCCTATTGCAGGTCAGCTTCTACAAAAAGCATTAGAAGAACAGGGCATGAACTTCCTGTTAGGAAAACAGACAAATGAGATTTTAGGAGATACAAGAGTTGAAGGGTTATCATTTTCAGATGGCACGACACTTGAGACAGACCTAGTCGTCATGGCTGTAGGAATTAAACCAAGTAAAATGCTTGCAGAAATAAGCGGCCTTGAAGTGAACCGAGGTATTATCGTCAATGATTTCATGGAAACGAGTGTCCCAGGCATTTATGCCGTCGGAGAATGTGTAGAACACAGAGGACAAACGTACGGGCTTGTCGCTCCTTTATACGATCAAGCGAATGTGCTTGCTGGGCATGTATGTGACATGAATCCTGTGCCATATGAAGGCTCTGTTCTGTCAACGCAACTGAAAGTATCGGGGGTTGACGTGTTTTCAGCTGGTGACTTTATAGAAAACGATGAGAAAAAAGCGATCAAAATCTTTGACGAACAAAAAGGCATCTATCAAAAACTAGTCTTCCAGCAAAACCGATTAGTAGGTGCCGTCATGTTTGGAGAAACAAGCGATGGACCTCGTCTATTCTCGTATATTAGAGAAGGGGTAGATATGTCGGATATGGAGAAGGTATCTGTCTTAACCTCGAATGATCCGGCGCAAGAAAGCATGATTGAAAGCATGGCAAATGACCATATCGTTTGCGGCTGTAATGGTGTCTCAAAGGGTCAGATTGTGGAAGCCATTCAAAAAGAAGGCTTAACAACGATTCAGGAAGTGAAGCAATGTACAAGTGCCTCACGATCATGTGGAGGCTGCAAGCCCGTTGTCGAAGAGATTCTTTGGCACACGTTGGGCGATGATGCGAACCGATCAGCCCAAAAAGAAACCATCTGCGCCTGCACCACTCGTTCACGAGATGAAGTCATTCATGAAATCAAAGAGAAGGGCCTGCAGCATGTCAAAGAAGTGATGAACGTACTTGACTGGGAGACAGAGGAAGGCTGTTCAAAATGCCGACCTGCCCTGAATTATTATTTAGGCATGCTTCAACCTCTTGAGTACAAAGATGAAAAGAGCTCACGATTTGTGAATGAACGCATGCATGCCAATATTCAAAAAGATGGCACCTATTCGGTTGTTCCGCGGATGTACGGCGGCGTGACAAATGCAAATGACCTGAGAAAAATAGCTGATGTCGTCGACAAATATGAAATACCGCTTGTGAAAATGACTGGCGGCCAGCGTATTGACCTTCTAGGTGTCAAAAAAGAAGATTTACCTAAAGTATGGGCAGACCTGGATATGCCATCTGGTTATGCTTACGGAAAATCTTTAAGAACGGTCAAAACTTGTGTTGGAGAACAATTTTGCCGGTTCGGCACACAGGACTCGATGGCTCTTGGCATTGCACTTGAAAAGAAATTCGAAGGTCTTGCGACACCGCATAAAGTCAAAATGGCTGTCTCTGCTTGCCCTAGAAACTGTGCAGAATCTGGCATTAAAGACCTTGGCATTGTGGGAATTGATGGAGGGTTTGAATTGTACGCCGGCGGAAATGGCGGCACACACTTGCGGGCTGGAGATTTATTGATGAAGGTCAGTACAGCAGAAGAAGTAGAGCAAG
Organism: Bacillus sp. GBSW19; assembly: GCF_002998655.1. Lineage (NCBI taxonomy): Bacteria > Bacillati > Bacillota > Bacilli > Caryophanales > Bacillaceae > Bacillus > Bacillus sp. GBSW19. The sequence continues at coordinate 967,133 of NZ_PVRF01000001.1, read as the reverse complement.
TGGCAGCTGCGTACCTTCAATATTACAGAGAAACGGCAAATTATCTAGAAAGAACCTCTGCTTGGGTTGAACGACTTGGATTAGATCATATTCAATCAGTACTCCTAGATGATGAGAAACGAGAAGCCTTAATCCAAAGAATGGACATCGCACTGTCAACGTATGAGGAGCCTTGGCAGGAGCTGCGCGAGAGTCAAAAAGACACGAAACAATTATTTCAAAAAGCGACGGCTTCTGTATAAATCAATTGAAGGGATGAGATCATATGACAGTTTCAGTTGTAAAAGTTCACATTGGCACCCTTTCAGATTTTCCGCTGCAGCTAGGGAAAACAGTCGCAGCCGGTACTCTTGAATTAGCTGTCTTTCAAACCTCTAATAAGCAGTTCAAAGCCATTGAAAACCGCTGCCCTCATAAAGGCGGTGTTCTGGCTGAAGGAATGGTAAGTGGAGACCATGTCTTCTGTCCAATGCATGATTGGAAGATTGATCTTTCGTCAGGGAACGTTCAAGCACCAGATCACGGATGCGTTAAAACGTATGAAACATTGGTCGAGGGGGACGATGTCTTTATTTTATTGCCCTCATAAATAGTTTAGATCCTTCCTTTCATGTATATGCTGTATGTAAATGCAGCAAGAAAGGAAGGAATTTCTGTGCCGTTTTTTAGTATTTTGATTGAACTATTTATCGGGTTTTCCGCCTTATTTTTTATTACAAAATTATTAGGGAAAACACAGTTTGCACAAATCACGCCGTTTGATTTTATTTCTGCACTGATTTTAGGCGAAATGGTCGGAAACGCCATTTTTGACCCAGAAGTCAAGATTCAGCACATTTTGTTTGCTGTTGCAGTGTGGGGCGTTCTCATCTATACAGTTGAATGGTTTTCACAACGCTTTAAAGGTATTCGAGCCTTTTTAGAAGGAAGACCTACGCTTGTCATTGATAAAGGGAACATTCACTACAATCGTTTGAAGAAAAATATGCTTGATCTCAATCAGCTGCAGACACTGATTCGCGCGAAAGGTCATTTTGCCTTGCATGAAATAGAATATGCCATTTTGGAAACAGACGGCTCTGTCAGTGTTCTTCCGAAAATGAAATACGCAACTGCCACAGCAGAAGATGTGAACGTGAAGGGAAAAGAAGTCAAATTGCCTAGAACATTTATTATTGATGGCGAAATTTTAAAAGATGACCTACAAGAAGCTGGCTTTGACGAAACATGGCTGAGTGAGCAATTAAAAAAGCAGCACATTTCTTCTCATCGAGACGTTCTATTTTGTGAATGGATTGAAAATGAAGGGATTTATGCGATAAAATATGAAAAATCTAAAAAACATCCACAACAAAATTAAGTGGGTGTTTTTTTTGTGTGTCATGAATAGGATCAAAAAGAATGTTTGATTGAAAATGTTCACAAAGAGGAGGAGATGTGCGATGAAGTATGGAAAGGTATGGCTTGTATTCGTTTTGTCTTTATTACTATTTGACTCAGCTTCACTTCAAGCAGCCGGACATCAGAATCAAACAAACCGCGTCCTTGTGGTCGATCATAAGGGAAATGGCACGTTTCGAACCGTTCAGTCTGCCATTGATGCGATTCCAGCGAACAATCAACAGCGCGTAACGATCTATATTAAAAATGGTGTGTATAAAGAAAAGATCCTGCTTCCGCAAAATAAACCGCACGTGTCCTTTATCGGCGAAAACCAGCACAAGACGATTCTGACGTATGATGATACAAATGCAAGAACTGGCAGCACAACAAATAGCTCCAGCACTATGATTCGTTCGAACGACTTTTACGCAGAAAATATCACCTTTCAAAATACAGCTGGCAGACATGCTGGTCAGGCGGTTGCGCTGTATGTGTCTGGCGACCGGGCTGCGTTCAAACAAATACGGGTCTTAGGGTATCAAGATACACTTTATGCAACAGGCTCAGGCCGGCAATATTATGAAAACTGCTATATCGAGGGCACGGTCGATTTTATTTTTGGATCAGCCACAGCTGTGTTTAAAAGAGCTGAAATAAAAAGTCTTGGAAATGGGTATATTACTGCAGCATCCACAACAGAAGCACAAAGGTATGGCTATGTATTCATCGATTCTACGTTGAAAAAGGGGACGGCAGCTGCTCAATCGGTTTATTTAGGACGTCCGTGGAGGCCTCATTCCGCTGTGACATTCCTCTATACAAAAATGGATGAACATATTAAGGCAGAGGGATGGCATAACTGGGATAACCGTGATAACGAAAGAACAGCAAGATATAAAGAATATGGATCGACTGGGACCGGAAGCAATGTAGCAAATCGCGTTAAATGGTCCAACATTTTAACGAAAAACGAAGCAAGTCAAATCACGGTGCAAGCTGTTCTTGGCGGAACCGATGGCTGGAATCCAGAAAAGAGGTAAAGGGCTTGTCAGTTTTCGTCAAAGAAAGCTGACTTTTCTGTTTAAAAAACCTTTGAGAACAAACGTTCTTTTGTGTATAATGAACATATTCTTCTAAAATTGGCTGCGATAAAAAAGGAGGGATTGCGTGAAGCGTTTTTCACAGCTCTTGTTTTTACAAATATGTATCCTGTCGATTTTATTTCTCCCTTTTTCAGCAAAAGATGATCAACTTACAGCTCGTGACGACTCACTGCCGTGGATGACAGCTTTAGATGAATTCATACGAACAGCACCTGATTTAGAGGGCGCGATCTCCGGCGTCAGCGTCCGCAATACTTCTGACTCCTCTCTTCTTTATGAACATCAAGCCGATATTCGTCTTACTCCTGCTTCTAATATGAAACTGCTCACATCAGCCATCGCCCTTGATATACTAGGAGAAACACACACATTCCTGACAGATATCTGGATGGATGGTTCTATTCAAAAGAAAACGTTACATGGCAACCTGTATCTACGCGGTACCGGGGATCCGACTTTATTAGAGGAGGATTTTGCAGCACTTGCCAAACAAGTGAAAAAGGCCGGAATACATACGATTCGCGGACAGCTTGCGGCAGATGACACTTGGTATGATGATACGCGATATTCTATTGATTTGCCTTGGAGTGATGAAGATCAATATTACGGTGCACAAATCTCTGCTCTCACAGCTTCACCGAATCAAGATTATGATGCAGGAACCGTGATTCTCGAAGTAAAACCAGGAAAGAAAGCAGGGCAAAAAGCGACCTATGACATCATCCCGAAGACTTCTGTCCCTCAAGTCATGAATCAAGTAAAAACCGTGCCAGAAGGCGGAAAAAAGAAAATTTCTTTTAAGCGCTCTCACGGCACAAACAAGATTACGTTGACTGGAACCATTCCGGTTAAAGCGAGTTCATCTAGACAATGGGTAGCGTTATGGGAGCCAACCACTTATGCGTTAGATTTAATGAAACGAGCGTTAAAGGCGGAAGGGATTCAAGTAAAAGGACCGCTTAAAACAAAACAAGTTCCTAAAAAAGCCAAGAAAATTGCCACCCATTCATCGATGCCTTTATCAGATCTGCTTGTTCCCATGATGAAACTCAGCAACAATACCCATGCAGAAATGTTGCTAAAGGAACTTGGAAAACAAGTGAAAAGCAAAGGGAGCTTTGAGGATGGACTGGATGTCATGAATGAAAGGCTTCCTGCTTTTGGCATCAATCCTTCGCATGCAGTGCTGCGAGATGGGTCGGGCATATCACCTATTAACCTTGTTTCTGCCAACCAGTTCACGTTATTTTTGACAAACATTCAAAAGGAAAAATGGTTTAAGACCTATGAACATGCGCTTCCGTTAGCAGGGGCAAGTGAACGAATGGTCGGAGGGACGTTAAGGAACAGATTGAAAGAACCAGCTACACTAGAAAAAGTACGTGCAAAAACAGGTTCATTAACAACGGTTAGCACACTTTCTGGATATATTGACACGAAGAGCGGAAAGACGGTCGCCTTTTCCATTTTATTAAATCATCTTGTTGATGACGAAAAAGGGAAAGAGATAGAAGACCATATTGTCAGCATTTTAGCTGAGAATCTTTAGATAGAGAAGGAGTACCATCATGACGTTAGATAACAATCAATCTTTAGTAAAAACCATGTCCATTTTTCTCGTCCCGCTTTTGCTTAGCAATATTTTACAATCAATCGGACAGCTTGTATCCATCGTTCTTGTCGGTAGATGGATTGGAGAGGATGCAGTAGCTGCTATTTCTGCATTCTTTCCGCTTTTCTTTTTACTCGTTTCTTTTTCCATTGGAATTGGATCGGGAAGTTCCATCCTTATTGGACAAGCGTATGGCGCGAAAAATGAAAAAAGATTAAAAGAAATTATTGGCACAACGCTTTCATTCACCTTTTTAATCGGACTTTCTTTAGCGATCATTGGAGGTTTATTTGCAACAGACATCCTAAATCTCATGGGAACACCTGCAAATATTGTGGAGGAAAGTGCGGCATATGCCAGAATTCTATTCATCTCAATGCCGATCTTATTTCTTTATTTTGTTTACACGACCTTCCTGCGAGGAACTGGGGATTCAAAAACGCCTTTTTATTTCTTAATGATTAGTACGGCAACGAATATTTTGACGCTGCCCATTTTATTATTTGGCTGGATGGGACTGCCGGCATTTGGTTTATACGGCGCTGCATATGCTTCTGTGATTTCAACCATTGTGACGTTTATTATTCTACATATCTACTTATATAAGACAAAGCACCCGCTTCGCATTGATGCATCAGTGAGAAAGCATTTATTGATGAAAGGGGATCTACTAAAAACATTATTAAAGCTCAGCATTCCATCGAGCATTAATATGATCCTTATTTCTTTATCAGAAATTGCTGTTATTTCTTTTGTCAACGATTATGGATCACAGGCCACAGCTGCCTATGGTGTTGTCAATCAAGTCGTGAGCTATGTGCAGATGCCGGCAGTGAGTCTTGGCATTGCAGTCTCTATCTTTGCAGCACAATTCATCGGTGCAGGGAATATCAACCGCTTGAAAGATGTGATAAAAATCGGGTTAGGGCTCAATTTTGCCATAGGCGGATTCATTATTATCATCGTTTATCTCTTTGCACCACAGATTTTATCTATCTTTTTAACAGATTCTAAGACGATTGACATTGCCTATAGCTTGGTCGTCATTACATTATGGAGCTATCTTATTTTTGGAACGGCCCAAATTGTTGCAGCCACGATGAGAGCAAGTGGAACAGTTTTATGGCCAACAATCTTTAGTATTTGCTCCATTTGGCTTGTAGAAGTACCAGTCGCTTATGTGCTATCGCACTACACATCCCTTGGCATCAAGGGCATATGGATTGGCTATCCTGCGGCTTTCTTTGTGAACTTACTCCTTCAATACGGCTACTATCAGCTCGTATGGAAGAAAAAACAAATTGTAGCGCTTGTTCAGTCATAATGTGAAAGTGTGAAGCAGCATATACATACGAAGATCTATCACTTTTCAGGAGGTCTGATCTTCTATGTTTTTGAATCAAAGAAGTGAACTGAGCTCGCACAATATCGGTGATTTTTCTTATGCCGGACCAGATTTCCAAGTGCTGACATGGGGGGAAGGTGCGACACTAAACATTGGGAAGTTTTGTTCCATCGCAAACGAAGTGAAAATTTTCCTTGGCGGTGAACACCGGACAGATTGGGTCACAACGTATCCGTTTAATCAAATTTTCAAAGAAGCTGCCCACATCAAAGGACATCCCAAATCAAAAGGAGATGTGCAGATAGGACACGACGTATGGATTGGATATGGCGCGACGATTATGTCAGGAGTATGTATAGGGAACGGAGCAGTGATCGGAGCAAATAGTGTCATCACAAAAGATGTGCCGCCATATGTAATTGCTGCAGGAAATCCGCAGCAGTTCATGAAATATCGGTTTTCATCCGAAATGATCGAAAAACTGCAGTTATTAGAATGGTGGAATTTAGAGTTTGCAATCATCCAATCTATTTTTCACCTTTTGCAGTCTCATGATATTGAACATTGTATAAATGTAATAGAAGACATAAAAAAGAAAGGCTGAAAAAGCCTTTCTTTTTTCGTTTAGCTGAGCCGTATAATGGTCAAGGCAGCACCTGCAGCAGCACCCCCGCCAACTAAAACAGCTGTGGCAACAGCCCCAAAAAACTGCAGTGAAATGATGCTTCCAGCTGTTAAATTAACGATTACAGTATTATGGATAAACGAAGTAGAGATAACAGGTGATTGAACAGAACCAGGCACAGTGGTTGCTCCATTTAAAAGCAAACATGTATTAATTAAAAGAGCTGCAGTGGTGTTGACTTGATACGTAATATAATATTTATCAGTTTGCAGAACGGTAAAAACAGTACTTGTGCCGTTTGCTGTAAAACCAGTAATGTTTTGAAAGTTTGGCAAAGGAATATTCGTTCCTCCGGCTACAGTAACAATGGTAGGGCCAGAACTATTAGCAGCATAAAGTGCTGTATCCGTAAAACCACCTGTTCCAGCAACACTAGTGATTCCTGTAACTCCAGTAGGTCCCGTTGATCCGGGGTAGTACCAGCGAAGCTGTCACTACCCGCAATAAGGAATAAAGTTAAATATGCAAAGTATTTTCTTTTTCTGATTGTATTTCTTCGATTGGAATTCTCTCCATCATATCCAATTTAAAGATACCATAAGGATTTACATGGCTATAGATAAGTGGACTTAACGCTCTTAAGTCTTCAGGTGTCATCATATCTTGCCACTGCTTTTCCGATAATACAAATTGAATCATGAGTGTATTAATATACACGAGGCAATTTTGCAATAAATGTAGGGAAAGAACGGCAACCTCCTGGTCTTCCAATCTATTTGTTGAAATTTCTCCACCCTTTCCGTAAAAAATAAAGCTGTTGGCGGAATTCCAATTCTCTACAACATTGAGGCCTTCATTAATTTCTCTCCGAATGTCTTCCGAGCCTATATAATCACACAAGAAAATGGTTTTAATGACTTTTCCCAACTCAGAAAGGGCCTGATAAGTAGGGTCTTTTTTGTTACAGCAATTGCATAACAAACACTACTTTATAAAAAAGTAGTAAAGTTAAAAGCTCCAGTTACTTTTTTCCGCAATCAGGCCATATTGTCGAGGATTGTTTGAATGAATTTCCAGTTTGACTCGTTATGATTGTGACGATCTTTACTTAAACCAAAGGCAGTAAAGTTGAACAAGAATGTAAGTAAGTAATACGGATTAGACCATTACTGTGCAACACTGTCTTCATTTTAGATAACCTTTTGAAAGAATGTTCTTAAACGTGTAGGGCAGGTTAGTAGAAGAGGGATTTAAAACATAATTATAAATAAATTCTGTTTTGAAAGAATTAAGATCCAACTTAACGGACTCTTGAATCTTTCAGAATTTCAATTAGTAGTTATGATTTTTTTAGCAAAATAGGTATATATGGATATACAAAAAGGTACACCTTAACTGAGTGCACCTTTTGTTTTTATAAATTGTATATTTCTCTGTTTATATTCACAATATCCTTATGTGAAAATTCGCCTTCCTTTTTTTCTGCAAAGAGCTCTGCAAACCGTTCCATCACCTTGTCCCGTAGTAAGGGTGCTTTTTCTTTATTTGCCTTTTTCAACGCTTTCGTAAGATCATCTTTTGTTAACTCTGTGCAGTAAGCAGGAGTTCCTGGCTGCTGTCTCCAAGAGTCACTTAAAGAACCACTGTCTACTGCGTCAAAGCCTAACTTGTTTACTACTTCCATGATTTCGTATTTTTGTGTAGGATCATTACCAGCAACTGCCATCGCGATTCGTCCACTAGAATCCTCGGATTTTCCTTCATGTTCTAAAGTGTAGGCTAATAAGTTGTTGAAAGCTTTTATGATAGGTCTGCCTAATTGATTTGAAACCCAAACACTTTCAACCATCCCGTTCTCTATTTCTTCAATTTTACCGTTTCTAAAAGGATAATAATTTGAAGTATCTACAATGATGACTGCCTCACCAACTTGATCGATAGTGTTCCGAATGTTTGGAAGTACATTTATAGGGAGCGATAGTATTAGAACATCAATATTTTTAATGGCATCCTCTACCCGCACAGCTGTTCCAGCAAGTTCTTTTCCTTCTAAATGTTCAATTCCTCGCGCATCTGCAATTTTGACATCATGTCCAATCTTAACCAATTTTTTCGAAATAATTGACCCAATTGGTCCAGCACCTATAATTCCATATCTCATGATTGTTCCTCCTAAAGTATTTGTATATAAAAGAATTATTCAGCTTAAAGTTACACAATCATATGTTTATCAAATTGTAAACATATATTAGATAATAAAAAGTATTGAGTATTTCTGTTACATATACTAGAATAAAATCATTTCTCATCTTTTTAAAGTAGGCAAAAAAAATTGACGTAGTACAGTTTTTTGTACTTAACAGTAGAAAGCGGGTGAAGAAGGTGTCTAGGATATGTAAGGATGGATTTGATAAAGAGTGTATAAAGGAACAAAGAGAATTTTATGGCATTGCTTATACCCAAAATATCCTCTCCGGACGTTGGAAATATGTAATTCTATGGTATTTAAAGACCAAAGAGCGTCGCTATAGTGAAATTAAAGCCTTTTTATGGGATATTTCACAAGGTTCTCTTACAAAGCAACTTCGAGAACTGGAAACGGATGGTTTAATTAATCGCAAAGTTTTTCCAGAGGTTCCTCCTCGTGTTGAGTATTCACTAACCTCAAAAGGGGAAGAATTGATCCCTATTATTGATTTGATGGAAGAGTTCGGGAAGAAGTTTGGGGAGCAGGCAGACTAACCAAGGCCCTCACATTTATTGGTTACAAGTTACCCCTAATTCAAAACTAAATGATTTAAGGCCTAGGCTGTCATTGCGGCAGCTTTTTTGTAATACCAAGCTATTAAGTACAAAAAAATGTACTATGGCAACTTTTATTGCCCTCTTTTAAAAATTGAGAATTTGTTTTATTCTAGTGTCTGTAACAAAATTACTCCATACAACAAGTTGATAGGCAAAACGGTGTAATATACAGAATCCGGACATTTCAGTGTTTAACAGATATGATGCATTGATCCATATCCCTTTGTCGTCCGTTCTAGATAAATTCAGCCTGATAAAATGAGAGTAGTTCTCTTAAGTTAGATGGACAACTAATTTTTAACTATGATATAGTTAGCTTACTAAATACATCGTAGTAATGGGGGTATACCTATGAACGATATAGTTGGATGCGAAATTCGTGAGTCATTAGATAAAATTTCATCCAAAATGCGTCGAGATTATAGCGAAAATCTAAGAGAACTTAATCTTCATGTAGGCCAGGATAGACTACTCGCTCGTTTGTGGTTAGGTGATGGAATAACACAAATGCAACTATGTGAACATTTAAAATGTGAGCCGCCTACGGTAACAAATATGGTTAAATCGTTGGAGCAAAATGGGTTCATATACCGTAAACGTGATGAACAAGATGCAAGGGTTATGCGAATTTACCTAACTGACAGAGGGAAAGAATTAGAGAAACCTGTTGATTTCAAATGGAAGCAGCAACAAGAAAAATTACTCGGTTCAATTTTACCGGAAGAACGCTTAATCTTAAGGGAACTTATGAAGAGAATGGAGAGAAACTTATTCTAAAGTTTTCTCTATGTTGATATTTAGCATGCTAAATAAAATCAGTCTATATCGTTTAGTTACTAAGAAAAAGAAAAAGTTTATAGGAAACCACTGAAGAGGATGCGTCTAGTTGAAACATTGATATCCATACTTGCTAAAATGTTTCAAATTAGTTAGTAAGCTAATTTTGTGTTTTACAAATTTATTGAATCTAATTAGAAAGAGTTTACAGCGGCTTTTTTGTTTACTTGGAGCCTTTTAAAAATAAAGGAGTGAAGATACATGAAAAGAAAAGAAATGCAACTGGCACTACAAATGGTCTCTGGATATGGAGCTGAATTCAACGCTTGGAGAATGCCTGGTACAGACCCAGCAGCCTACACAAATACGGATGGTTATGTGGAGCGAGCTAAATTAGCTGAAAAAGGGAAATTTCAAATGATTTTTATCGCTGATACTCCTGGATTATACAATGACTTAGGTCCTCAGACTCCTATGTTCCCTATGGATCCTATGTTAGCACTAATGGCTGTAGCTAGAGAAACGAAACATATTGGGCTTGTTGCTACCCTATCAACGACATTCAATTATCCATATAACATAGCACGTCAGTTCAAAGCACTGGATGTTATAAGTCATGGACGTGTAGGATGGAATGCTGTCACCACATCAAATCCAGTAGCGGCAGCAAATTTTGGTGCTCAGATTGCCAGTCGCCAAGAACGATATGACATGGCTCATGAATTCATCCAAATTGTTCAAGCATTGTGGGGGAGTTGGGAATCAGACGCTTGGACGTTAGATGTAGAAGGAGGAAAATTTGCCGACATGGACAAAATTCGGCCTATTAATCTTCAAGGGGAATATTATGCATCTCGTGGTCCTTTGCCCATCCCACCCTCTGAGCAAGGTCAGCCAGTTATTTTTCAAGCAGGTGGAGGGGTTGAAGGATTGGAATTGGCGGGAAGATACGCTTCTGGTGTTTATGCAAATCCTTATGATATAGAATCTGCTCGTGAACACAGACAAGCGCTTCGACAAAGTGCTGCCCGTTTTGGCAGAAATCCCGATGACATCAAGATATATACAGGTTTTATGTTTTCCCTAGGCTCAACTGAAGAAGAAGGACTAGAACGACGAAGACAGCTTATGAGTTTTAATCCTGAGGAGATTCCAGGAAGGGTAAGTTACCTTGGTTCAATGGTTGGTTTACGACTATCGGAGAATTCGGTTGATATTGATCAACCTTTATCAGCTGACTTGTTGAAAAAGGCATATGCCAATCCAATGGATCCACGGTCCCACAGAGCTTTAGAGCTGCTGAAAAGAGGGATCTCCATTCGTGATGTTCTTGCTCATGGGGTTATTAACTATCATCCAGTAGTTGCAGGTACCCCCGTACAAGTTGCTGACTTCTTGGAAGAATGGTTTTTGGCTGGTGCATGTGACGGCTTCTCGGTTGTTCCGGATATAGCCTATGATGGAGTTGCTGATTTTGTGGAACTGGTTGTCCCAATTTTGCAGGACCGCGGTTTATTCCACAGGGAATATGAAGGGAAAACACTGCGCGAGAATATGGGAGTTCCTTACCAATACGGAAGGCTGAAAGAGAACAATAATTAATAGAGGAGAGGTTCAAATGAATAATACCCTTGAATTGCTTCATAATCATACATCCATTCGTTCTTTCACTAATCAACCACTGACAGAGGGACAACGAGATGCAATCTTTAAGGCAGCTAATCAAACTTCATCATTCAGTCTACTACAAGTGGTTTCTATCATTAGAATTACAGATCCAGAATTACGAAAAAAAGTGATGCAGCTCTCTGTAAATCAACCTTATATTGAAGAAGCAGCAGAATTTTGGATTTTTTGTGCAGATTTTAACAGGAATCATGAAATTGCACCCAAGGTTGACCTTGACTATATTGAATACCTATTAATAGGTACATTCGATGCTGGGTTAATGGCTCAAAATGCTTTAACTGCGGCGGAATCAATGGGACTCGGTGGTGTTTATATCGGTGGAGTAAGAGCTAATATCTCAGAATTAACCGAGGTATTAAATTTACCAAAGTATGTGATTCCGTTAGTGGGGCTATGCATAGGACATCCTGCTGGAGAGAAGCCTGGACTAAAACCACGTTTGCCTCAATCGATGGTCATGTTTGATAATCAGTATCAACCACTAGATGAAGAAAAATTAACAACTTATGACCAACAGATGCGTGAATATTACCAAAATCGTCCGGTTAAAGCGCCTTTCACAGTTAAGAAAGTAAAGGGATGGAAAGATCACATCGAGGATCATCTTGAAAGAAGTAGACTCCCTTTTATGCTTGAGTATTTAAACAAACAAGGATTTGCTAAAAAATAATCTGATATTAATTAAAAATAGATTTATGAGGATATATAAAATGAAGAATCAATACAATACGCGGGCCATCTTGACAGCGTTACTTATCTGCGGTGCTGTTGGCATGTTTAACGAAACCTCTCTAAATATAGCATTGACTAATTTAATAGAAGTGTTCCAAATTTCGCCTGCAACCGCACAGTGGTTAACAACCAGTTTTATGCCCTCTTGGTATTTTAATGCCAGTGAGTGGGTTGCTGTTGCAGACGTTTTCCACAAGGAAGCTGTTCATAGGTTTGGTCATGAGTTTAATCGTAGGTACATTGATTGCGGCACTGGCATTCAATTTTGAAATGTTGATGTTCGCCCGAGTTTTACAGGCGGTTGGCATGGGATTGTTGCTTCCACTCATATTTAATACCGTTCTTGTTATATATCCACTGGAAAAGCGGGGGGCGGCGATGGGATTGGTCTCTCTGGTTATCATGGTCGCACCAGCGTCTGACCGACTATAGGCGGTCTATTAATAGAATATTTAACATGGCATTACATCTTTTGGATCTCCCTGCCACTTTTGGTCATAGGGTTATTGATAGGGCTTAAGTATTTGAAAAACATTACCGATGTCACTAAGCCTCGGATTGATCTACTATCTGTTGGATTCGGAGGAGTTGTCTTTGGCTTCAGTAAGGCCGGCGAAGGATCTGAAGGTTGGAGTAGCATGGTTGTGATCACATCAATCGTCATTGGGCTCGTCGCGTTGGTATTATTCATAAAACAGGACGGGGGTATGTGTGTTGGAGGTATTTAACTTAAGCAACTTATTATTACCTTGATATTTCCTTATTGCGGGTGGTGTCAGCTTCGCTGGTACTACCCCGATCCGGTGATTCCAGTAGCCCTGGTAGTCCAGTAGGCCCAGTAGCACCGGTGATTCCCGTTTCACCAGTAGGTCCAGCAGCACCTGTGCTACCTGTTGAACCTGTAGCACAGGTGCTGCCAAAAGCGTATAATCCGGTGACGTATCTGGCGTACCTAAAGGTGGAGCAGAGTCCACAATATACGTACCACCTTCATAAGTGACCACTTGACCCACTGAATATGTTGATGCTATTGCAGGATCATATGCTTTAGCACCACTTAATTCTATCCCTGTAGGGCCAGTCGGACCAGTTTCCACAGAAGCTGCCAAAAGTGTATAGTCGGGGGAGAGCCCAGGTATTCCTGATGGAGCATCTACATTGGCTATATAAATACTGCCATTAAACGTGACAACTTGACCCGCCTCGTAATCTTGTGATTGTGAGGGGTTAAAAGGGAGGGTGCCGGTTAATCCGCCAGCAGGTCCAGTTGGTCCGGTTGGCCCAGCGGGACCTGCTGGGCCTCTTCGTCCAACCCTTTGAATTGTTTTTGATTGTTTTTCTCCTTTTTCACAGGGGGATTCCCTCGAGACCTGTTTTGTTTTGAATGTTCTTGATTGATAAATGGACAGTCTCTTCTTTGAGGACGGTCAAGACGTAATCTTTTGTAATGAGGCTGCTCATGATATTTACCGCAAAAGGGACATTTGTGATCGAATTGATTGTACAAATTGCCCATCTCCTAAAATTGATATTTCATTCTATGTGCAAATTTTCAAATTTGAAGTAAAACCTAGAAACTCATCATTTCGAAAATCATCGAATCAAATCATTTAAATGTTTCATGATTTTATGTTATGGTGTTGAAAGTATATAACTAGTATGATTTTTGACAGAAATGGGGACATCATTTATGAGTCAATCAGTTTTACAGCGCACAGCTTATTCCGTTTTAAATTTATCCTCTGTGACAGAAGGAGGCACCATTAAGGAGTCTTTTGAACATAGTATGGATTTAGCAAAAAAGGCGGAGAAGTGGGGTTATCATAGATACTGGCTAGCAGAACACCATAATATGGAAGGTGTTGCAAGCTCTGCAACGTCCGTTTTAATTGGATATATTGCTGGGGGGACCGAAAAAATTCGAGTAGGATCTGGCGGGATTATGCTGCCAAACCACTCTTCACTTGTCATTGCTGAACAATTTGGGACACTTGAGACATTATATCCGGGGAGAATTGATTTAGGTCTTGGAAGAGCACCAGGGACAGATCAGTTAACGGCAAGAGCTCTCAGACGTAACCTTCATAACGGAGAAGATTTCCCTGAGCAGCTAGAAGAACTTCGGCAATATTTTAAACCAACCGGACAGGTCAAAAAACATGTAAGAGCCGTTCCAGGAGAGGGTCTAGACATTCCGATTTGGCTGCTTGGTTCAAGCGGTTTTAGCGCAAGACTTGCAGGAGAGCTTGGATTGCCATTTGCCTTTGCGGCACATTTTTCACCTAAAAATACAATTCCTGCTTTAGAGTTGTATAGACAGTCATTTAGACCTTCTGATGTGTTAAAAGAGCCTTATGCCATGGTGGGTGTGACAGTTTTTGCTGCAGATCAAACAGAGCGAGCTGAATATTTGGCGACCTCTCATTATCAGCGGTTTTTGAGTCTCATTCGAAATACTCCAGGAAAACTCAAAGCGCCTGTTGACAGTATGGACGGCCTTTGGAGTCCGTATGAAAAAGCGATGGTGGATGAACAATTAAGTTCGACAATGATCGGGGATAAAGAAAAGGTGAAAAAAGAATTGGAAGCCTTTATTGAAGCCACTCAAGCAGACGAAGTGATGATTAATTCGGATATGTTTGACCATCAAGAAAGAATGCGCTCGTATGAAATCATCGGAGAGATCTTCCAAGAGGCACAAGAAAAATAAACATGAAAAAAGAACTGCACAAAGCAGTTCTTTTTTATTTATGCTTTTGTAAAAATACGAAATGGTTGTCCAATTGGCAGCACAGTACGGCCAAAATGAGTATTGAGCACAACTGCTGCTGAACCATAAAACGAAAGCAGGGAAATGATCAATTCTGCGATACCTGCAATGGTATGAGTCACATCGTACATCACACCAAACGAGCTAAGGGAAAGACCAAGGAATAAGAAATCAATAAAGACGAAAATCAAAAATAATACTTTATGTGTTTCCATTGCACCAATCGTCATAAACAAGCTGAAAATCAAATAACCGATAAACGCAAAACCTAGTTGTTTTGGATCTGCTGCTCCCGCAAGCGTTTTCCCAAAAACGCCGGCTTGAATGAGCCAAGTCGTTCCAACGCCCATCCAAAAAAGACCGAATGCGCCAAAGGCAGTGGCTCCAAAAATATTATGATGCTTTGAATCTTGTATGGACGCGATTAGCTGCGCGATGCCTCCAAGGAAGATAGCCCAAGGTAAAATAAGGGAAGTGCCATCTGTAATTCCTAGTTTTTGTGAGGACGCAACGAGCGTCACCATTGCTAAACCAAACAAACCAAGTGGTGTTGGGTCTGCAATTGATAATCGAATAGCTTGAACATTCTGTTTTTCCATAATGACCTCCTACAATTTGCACTTACAAAAGATACTCGAATTAGACCGAAACGTCAAGCTCTTTTTTAGTAGACACTTGCAACGTCTTCCAAATAAATCTATATTTAATACATATCAAATGTGATAGAAAAAGAGGGATAAAATGAGTAAAGGCTTAGCTGGAAAAACGATTGCCATTTGTGGAACGAGAAAAACAGAAGAAATGCGTACACTTGTCGAAAAGCAAGGAGGACAAGCCGTTATTCGTTCTCTTCAAGGAACTGTATTTTTAGCCAAAGAGGAGTTAAAGCCAGGCATTGAAACCTTTGTGAAGCAAGGTGCGGATTGGGTGATTTTCACAACAGGCATCGGGACAGACACATTGATTGAGAGTGCAGAAGAGCTTCATCTGGGGGAAGCATTTATGCACATTCTATCAAATGCGCATATTGCTTCAAGAGGGTATAAAACCTTTGCAGCACTCAAAAAACGCGGAATTCAGCCAGACGTATCTGATGAAGATGGAACGGTTCGTGACATGATCTCAAAGCTTGAAGACAAGGAGTTTCATGGCAAACGCGTCATGGTGCAGCTTCACGGGGAAAACGCTCCGGCTCTCATCCAGTTTTTACATGACAAAGGGGCTGATGTTTTGCCGCTTTTACCTTATCAGCACACACCTCCTGAACCAGAGGCCGCAGAAACATTGCTTCAAGAAATGAAAGATGATAAAGTCCATGCCGTCTGTTTTACAACCGCTGTTCAGGTTCACGCCTTTTTCACACTAGCGGCAAAATGGGGTAGAAAACAAGAACTCCAAGAGCTATTCGAGCAGCACGTACTGGCAGTGGCCGTCGGAAAAGTCACAGCTGAAGCTTTAAAAGTAGAGGGAATAGACAGAATTCTAGCTCCGTCACTTGAGAGAATGGGTGCAATGATTATGGAATTATCCCAATATATGAAAAAACAATCATCACATTCATAGAAAAAACGCCTTTCACCCGATCAGTGGAAGGCGTTTTTCATTAGATTGTCCGTTTTCGGTTCGTACGAATTTTTTTGATGACGAAATAGAGAACGATCAGGACGATCGCAATGGCCATAATAGGGGTTGTATAAGCGTGAGCAACACTTTGAATGTGATCCCACTTTGTCCCAAGCTGCATACCGAGATAGATAAATAAGATCGACCAAGGGATGGCAGCTAATCCTGTCAAGAGGACAAATTTCAAAAAAGGCATTTTGGCAATACCTGCTGGAATGGAGATGGCGTGGCGGACAACAGGAATAAAGCGCGCTGTAAACACCACACCGGTTCCATATCGGTCAAACCAGCGCTCTGCAGTTGCGATATGGTGTTCATGGATGAATAAGTATTTTCCGTACTTTGTTAAAAAAGGTCTTCCGCCATAAAGACCGATCCAGTATATAAAACACTGTGCGAGCGTACCTCCGATGACGCCAGCGATAACAGCTCCAACAAAACCGATTGTTCCTGTTGACACCATATATCCGCCATAAGCAAGAACAATTTCGCTCGGAATGATTTCAATCATCAGACCTAGTGCTACACCTACATAACCAAGGCTTGTCAGCCAGGTTAAAATTTCATTGAACAAGGTTCCCATTCATTTCACTCTGCCTTTAAATACGAATTTTCTTCAAGCATCCTTATAAAAGCCTATGCTTGTTTTGCTTTTCTCATGAGTATGCTTTCCGCTTACCTCCCACGGCTAAACCGAAAGACGCCTCATGAATGCCTGGCTTTTCCACCAAGTCTGTGACGATAAACTCTCGTCTAGCAAACTTTATCATACCATATTTGCTTGTACCTAGACGATCTACTTGCTGAACACTTGTTATGTGAAGAACTATCATGATGTCAGTGGTCAAAACAGTAAAGAAAATATGAACAGGCTGCATCCGTTTTTTTCAACAGATCATGATATAATTTGTTAGATGAAACGAACGGGTGGTGCACAAACATGTATTTAACAATCGCAGAAACAGCTGAATACTTAGAAGTAGCTGAAGCGTATATTGAGAAATTAATCCAGCAAAAAAAGATCCGCTATGTATTTGACGGCGAATCCTATCTGATTTATCAAGGACAGTTTCAAACGCATATGAAGCAGCTTGAACAATACAAAGAGCTCGTCCAAGAGATTTTAAATGAACCGATTCCTGAAGATCCAGATGTAAAGGACGAAGATTAGAAAACATTGTTCTTTTCACATGATTCAATGATGACAAATATAAAAGATCATACATATGCAATAAAAGGAAGTGAATGGAGTGGAAAAAGCCGCTTTATGTGAAGCCTGTCAAAAAAACGCAATGAATGTAGTAGAGAATTCTGATGAGCCGAAACAGCCTTATCAATTATGTCATCCGTGTCACAAGAGACTACTCAACTATTCATTACGACCTATTGAATGGTATAACTTAGCCGTTCTCCATTCTCCTAAACAATTTTTACTGCACGATGACTTTTATGGAGAGGACGGACAGGCTTTCCAATTAGAGGATGATGTCATCGTCACCAAAGAAGATAAAGCACCCACATTACAAGACGTTCGGCAAGATTTGGCGTCTTTATTAGACTTTTCAATCACTAGGTGGTTTCTTGAGGGTGATGTCATCGATGCTCTGAAACAGCACGATGAGAAAAAGATCTTAGACTCTGTTCAAAGTCGGTTTGATGAAACTCGGCATGTCGAAGTGAAATCACGAATGATAGAAATCGCGGCTGATGTTTTAGGTACATCTGCCGCTGGGTGGGTTAGGGAACTTTTGGATCAGGCTGACGAAGAATTTCTTTATCCACTTTCCTGGGCAGCAGCCAGCAGCCTGCCAGAAGATGAGGGTTTACAACATGTGATAGAGAAATTGAAATCGATCAGTGAAAAAGAATTGCCGACAGCTGCTTTTATCTGCCTGTACCGTTTCCGTTCTTACAAAATCATGGATTGGATGGAGTCTGCCTGTACCCAATTTCACGATCATTGGGGAAGGCTGGCAGCCGTAAGCTGTCCAACCTGGGATAGGATGAAAACATGGCTCGACAAAGGAAGACCTTTCAGCTTAATTGCACTGGATACAATGGCAAACTGCGCTAAAGGGAATAGACCAGTCCTTGTGGAACAATGTTCACCTAAAATCCTTAGAACAGATAAAAATGAAGTAGAGAACACTTTAAATGACTATCTTCAAAAAGATCGCGTGCCACGAGTCAAAATGAAAGTGTCTAAAATAATGAATAACAAAGAAGACATTTTCGAATAATTTTTCACTCATTTATTGACTGACACCGGTTTGAACAATTTTCATATGGCATTTAATTTGTACATCCGCATCAGGATAGATTTCCTGCCATTTTTCTGGTGTCATTGCTTTGTCTTTTGATCGATACCTCAAACCCAGCCCAAGCGGATCTATGTTTTGCTTTTTAAAGGACTGAACAAGGTCTTGTCCTTGCTGAGCGACACGTTTTTCAACTTTTCTTTCAACATGGTCCAATATAGAAGGTTTATCAATTTTTTTGGACTTCATAAATTCTTTTAATTCACCTTTCAGCTTGATATCAATCGTGATATGAGGCTTTTTTGTTAGGTTTTTCGTTGGTTTGATCTGGTAAGACACATGTGATTTGATATTTTCAATGACGACATGGGTCTTTGCTTGATCATCCAATTGAAACTCGTAGATGCCATTTTTATGATTTTCAATCATCGCTTTAAATGTGAACGTTTCTTCTCCAGGGATATGACCCACCATTTTTTCTTGATCAAACAGAGCGACTCCTGTGACCTTGATGGCATTGCTTGTTTTTTTGATGTAAGGGAGGTAAGCATCGACCCCTTTTGCCAGCATCTGATTCATAAAAATATGCTGATTGGTCACAGGTTCATTGCCATTTCGCATATTTTGGGTTAACAGATCAGAGAGATACACGCCAATATTCAAGTTCGTTTGATTCATTTTTGTGTATAATAACTCTTCAACTTCTCCGCCTACAATCGCAAACACTTGGCGTGAACCAATGATAGGATCACGATAAATGTAATTCATTAAATCGATCATGCCGACTTCTTTTGCTAATTTTTCACTGATTAAAATAACGAGCACCTGGCCCATGACCACTGGAAAAGGTGATTTTTCTGACACGAGAAACTGAATATTACTAATGGTGTTTGACCTCGCACTTAATATTTGATAACTTCCTTGCTCTTCACTTTTAAAGACAGGGAAGACGAAGAAGCCCTTCATTTCGCCATCTTCTACTAAATCAAATCCTGCCGCTTGAGAGATATTTAATTCATCTAAAAGGCGAGGCTGTGCACAGCTAGTTAACAAAAGACTAAACAACATGAGACCCATGAGTATATAACGTTTCATGCTCGTTTTTTCACCCACCTTTTTTTCAGCATCAGCCCAATGACCATACAGACAATCAATCCATATATAAGAATGTATCCGCTATATTCCACCCATTGATTAAAGGCTTCAAAAGAGGTTGCCCCGGCAAAAAACGAAAACATGACCAAAATGAGGATGCTGAGACAGATTAAAGTGACGCGCTGACTCGTATGAAATACTTGTTTCGCCATTCGGCTCGCTGCCCATAATGGAATGGCGATATTTGGAATGATCAGAAGCAGCCAGAGGGACACTTCAATAAATTCAAAGCGCTGGATAAAGGGAAGTTTCACAATACTTGTTAACGTTAATGTCGGCCATTTTGTTAATTTGAGCTGAGCACTAGAGTAATACGCAATGGAGACGAGAAAGACAAGTAAATTTAAGCATGTCGTGAATAATGCCCCCATGTGGGCAAATTTTTGTGACGTCTGTGCTTGTTTAATAAAGGGATAATAGACAAGCAGCGTGCCAAAACCAAACATGGATAAGGAGGCATCTTTGACGCCCATTACCAGCTGCGAAAATGTATGATCAAACATCGGAAACATGAAGCGAATGTGACTATATTTCATGACATAAAAGCAAATAAACGTCATCCAATACGTCAGTACAATGCTAAAAAATGCCCATCCAGCAATGGTTCTAAAGCCGCCGGTATGAATGTAATACACAAGCAGCAGCAGTACAGACGCAAACAATAGACCAGGAATTTCTTTAAACAGCCATACATGGATCACATCCATATAGTGGACGAGAACGGTCAACGACAAAGAAGCAAAATATAAGATATAGAGTATGTTGAATAATTGCCCAATCCATTTGCCAAATACGTATTGCGTGATATCACCAAATTCATCCGAAGGGGCCTTTCTAAACATCAAGTACATCAGAAAGATCATCACATTGACGCTGATGCCAGAAATAAGAATGGCGATCCATCCATCATTATTCATAGAACGAACAAGGTTTGTTTGAAAGTTTAAAATGCCGACACCTACTTGATTGGCATTGATGAGAAAAAACACAAAAAAAGGGGAAACTTGAAATTTTTCTTTCACAGAAGAAGAACTCATGCTTTCACTTCCTTATTCATAAAAATCATTTTTCCCCTTACGGCCTTGCTTAGGCTTTTGCCGGTGAATCGTTTCATTTTGCGGGCGTAAATTTTCCGGTCTTTTATTCAAAAAGCGGAGCTGAGGACGAATCAAGCTACCCTTTAAATCCGTCAGACGCAGCGGAAAAATAGGCTCTAGATACGGCCTTCCAATAGACGTTAATTTCATTAAATGGGTGAGTAGGAAAGATCCCATCACGTTAATGCCTAATGCACCCCAAATCTGTGCTGCAAATAGAAATGGAAATCTCAGCAGCCGAATGGCACTGCCCATTTTGTAAATAGGGGTGACAAATGAGGCAAGAGCAGAAAGGGCGACAATAATGAGTAAAATATTACTTGTTAAGCCTGCTGCCACAGCAGCCTGTCCAATGACAATCCCGCCAACAATCCCGAGCGTCTGCCCGACTTTAGCTGGGAGCCTCGAACCTGCTTCTCTTAGTAATTCAATCGAAATCTCTAAAAATAGGGCCTCAATAATCGGAGGAAATGGAACAAGATAGCGCGAGGACACAATGGTTTCTAATAAATCCTTTGGGATCAGCTCATAATGAAAGGTTAAAACGGCTACATATAAAGGTGTCGCAAAAATGGAGAATATCACTGCAAATATGCGTAACAGCCGAAAGCAAGAAGCCGCCATCCACGACATATTGTAGTCTTCCATTGTGGAAAAATACTCAAGTAAAATAGTCGGGGCAAGCAAGACATGAGGCGATCCATCGACTAAGATGGCAATTTTCCCTTCTGTTAAACCTGACGACACGCGGTCGGGTCTTTCTGTATTTAAAAACAATGGAAAGATCGTATTGGATACATCATAAAGCATTTGAGCGAGGTAATTCGCATCTAAAATCTGATCATAATCAACGTCCTCAATGCGCTGGAGAACGGTTTCGATGTTTTGCGGGTTGGCGATTTCTTCAATATATAACACCGCTACTTTTGTTTGAGATAGCGTGCCAACTGTCTTTTCTGCCACTTTCAGGTTCGGCGTCGGCAGCCGCCGCCTGACCAAATTTAAATTGGTATCCAAAACCTCCACAAATGCTTCCTGGGCACTGATAATGCCAAATTCAATCTCGGGGGGCCCAACTTGTCTGCCTTTCTTTTCTTCAAT
This sequence comes from Bacillus sp. GBSW19, assembly GCF_002998655.1. NCBI lineage: Bacteria > Bacillati > Bacillota > Bacilli > Caryophanales > Bacillaceae > Bacillus > Bacillus sp. GBSW19. The sequence continues at coordinate 945,058 of NZ_PVRF01000001.1, read as the reverse complement.
CGGTATCAGAAGTGCTTTGCCCCAGTCCGTTTCGAGCCGAATGGCCATATTGCCCAGATGAAGGGCTTCTTCCACTTTTTGAAGATCGGTCGTGATGACAGACTGTTCAATGGGGATTCGTTCTTTCAGCTCCTCAAGAGTGGGGGTGAGGTGCAACTCTTTCATGCAGGGCAAAATTTGTTCATGGAGTAGATGACCATTAATTAAAGAACGAAAAAAAGAGATTCGATAAAGAAAACCTTCACTTCGTGACAATTCGTTTGTAAAATCAGAGGAACGTGACAATGCCTCAAATACTGAATTTGGGTCCTTTTGATGTTGTTTGTTTTTCTTCAGCACTTGAATCATCTCCTTCCGCGATTTGCCTCTATTATCCAACTAATTGTCTGAAGATATGCATGAAAAAAAGCGTTCAGCTTGATGAGCTAGACGCTTTTTTTCCATATTGAACGGCTTCTAATAAAAAATCTGCGAGATGGACGGCACGCATGCTGGGCGATTGTCCTGAACGTTTGATACCCGCTGCCATTTGCAAATGACAGCCTGGATTGGACGTGACAATGGCAGCCGCCGCTGTTTGACTAGCTTCTGTCATTTTATGATCTAAAATTTGCATCGACATCTTTGGTTGCAAAATATTATAAATTCCGGCGGATCCGCAGCAGCGGTCGGCATCCTTCATTTCTTTAAATGATACCCCGTGAATCGCCTTCATCAGCACCCTTGGCGCTTGCTCTACACCCATTCCATTTCGTAAGTGACAAGAGTCTTGATAGGTGATGATCTGCTCTGGCAAGGCAAGCGATGTACGCCGGTGAAACTTAAGCTCCACGAGAATATCTGATATATCCGTGATTTTATTTGAGAAGGCTTCACCTCGCTTTTGAAAAGCCGGATCATCCTTTAGCAAATGATCATAATCACTTAAAAAGGCACCACATCCGCCCGCATTCATGACAATGGCATCTGCCTCAATCTCCTCAAATGCTTCAATATTCCGCCTTGCTAACTGTTTCGCTTGCTCCTTTTCTCCGCTATGGCCATGAAGTGCACCGCAGCAAGTCTGAACAGGAGGGACGACAACGTCACAGCCGGCCAGCTGCAAAAGCTGGATGGTCGCTTCGTTTGTGCTGGAAAAAACGGTGTCCATTAAACAGCCAGTAAAAAAGGCCACACGCTTTCTTGCCGTGCCAATGGCTTTGTATTCTAACGCACGGCTTTTTTGTTGACGCGGCACCTTTGGAAGGGCCTGCTCCATCAGCTGTAAATGCGGCGGAAGCACCTTTAGCATGCCAGACTTGCGGGCGGCCGTTTGCAGACCAGAGGTTTGATAAAATCGCAGAAGTCCAGCCGCTTGACGCATTCGGCTTTGTGAAGGAAAGAGTCCTTTAAACACAACACGTCTCACAAATTTGACAGGAATAGATTGTTTTTTGTGCTGCTGAAGGATGTCTCTCGCATCCTCAAGTAAACGTCCATATTTGACGCCGGAAGGGCAGACCGGTTCACATGCACGGCAGCCAAGACAAAGGTTCAGTGAATGTTCGACATCTTCATCCGGCTCAATCACGCCGTCTCTCACCGCCTTCATTAAAGCAATCCGGCCGCGGGGAGAGTGAGTTTCTTGTTGACCGGATTCAATATAAGTAGGGCAGGAAGGGAGGCAGAAGCCGCAGCGCATGCAGTTGAGCAGCTCCTTTTCATCCATTTGCTGCTGAAAGTTTTGCTGAATCTCTGATTGTTTAGAGGAATTCATGAGACCACCACCCGCTTTCTTGCTGCTTTTCCAAACACCTTATCAGGATTCATGATATTTGCTGGATCTAGCGCTTGTTTGATTGCTTTCATTGCAGCGATTCCTTCTTTTTTGACCTTTAGCTCTAAATAGGGGGCTTTCATCAGACCCACGCCATGTTCACCCGTAATGGTGCCGCCAAGGGAGACTGCTTTTTCAAAAATGGCCTGAAAGGCTTCTTCGACCCGCTTCATTTCTTCTTCATTTCTTGCATCGGTTGCACAAGTAGGATGTAAATTCCCGTCACCTGCATGACCAAATGTACAGATTTTCACTTCGTACTCTCTCGCAATGTCTTCGATCGCCCGCACCATGTTAGCAATTTCAGACCGGGGGACTGTAGCATCTTCTAAAATCGTTGTGGGGCTTAAACGGGCGAGGGCAGATAAAGCGGCTCGTCTCGCTGTTAAAAGGGCACTTGCCTCTTCTTCAGAATGTGCGATATTTACTCCTTTTGCACCGTGCTGCTGACAGACCTTTGCGATGTTCTCTATATCACGGGAAACGGCCTCAGGGTTGCCGTCCTGTTCGATTAATAGCACCGCTTGAACGTCAGTCGGCAGGCCGATTTTGGCAAAGTCTTCGACGACTTTCAGTGTCGGCTGATCCATAAATTCTAATGTGGCGGGGATAATACGCTCTGCAATAATCGCCGAAACTGAAGCGGCTGCTTCCTCTAGGCTTTCATATAAGCAAAGCATCGTTTGTTTGGTTTCTGGAAGCGGCAAAAGCTTCAGCGTGGCTTCTGTGACAATTCCGAGCGTTCCTTCTGATCCAACAAATAAACGGGTCAGATCATATCCGGCCACGTCCTTTGCGAGCTTGCCGCCCGTTTTGATGATGTCACCGTTTGGCAGAACCACTTCAAGTCCAAGTACATAATCTCTCGTCACGCCATATTTTAACCCCCGGAGACCACCTGAATTTTCATTAATATTGCCGCCTAACGTGGAGATTTTCATCGAGCTTGGATCTGGTGGGTAGAAGAGACCTCTTGCCTCTACTTGGCCAATAAGTTCCTGTGTGATCAAACCAGGCTGGACCGTTGCGGTGAGGTTTTCTTCGTCTATTTCGATTAATTGGTTCATTCTTGTAAACAACATCACAAGTCCGCCTTGTGTAGGACAGGTTCCTGCACAAAGGTTCGTTCCTGATCCTCTTGGCACGATCGGCACCTTATATGAAGCGCAGAGCCGGACAATTTGCTGGATGTCCTCAGCCGCGCGCGGGCTTACGATGACATCTGGCATATGCTGAAAATTAGGTGTTGCATCATAAGAGTAGGCAAGCCGATCGGCTTTACTGTCTTGTACATAGGGCGCCCCGACAATCTTTTTTAATTGACTTAAAAATTCAGAATTTAACATGCGCATTCACTCCTACTGATTAGACATACCGTTTCTTTCAGTATAAAAAAAGAATCGCCTCATGCCTATGGACGATTCTACAAAATATTGGGCTGTTCGCCTCGTTTATTTGGATGATGATCTAATAGCATCAAGGCTAAATAAAAGAGCATCGCATCTTGCATGCGTTTTGGATCAAGTGTCGTTAAATCTTGGATACGTTTTAGTCTGTAATGCAGTGTATTGATATGTACGTGCATCGCTTCCGCGGTATACTTCAATGAGTAATCTGATGTTATGAGTACACGCAATGTTTTCACTAGTTCAGGGTAGGGGAGAAGTGGGGCGATCGTTCGATCAAGGAACACTTCTTTTGTTTCCTGACTCACTTCTTCTATAAAAAGTTCAAGTGTTAAATCCTCATCAAACACAATCGGTGTATCCACATTCGCCAATTTTAAGGCACGAAAGGCTTGATGAAAGGATTGCTTCATCATATGTCCAGCTGCTGGTTTTCCCGCACCTATCAAAACCTTTGACGTGGAACGTGAGGTGAGGGAAGCATGGATGTGAAAAAGACGCTGCTGCAAGGTATCACGATCATTTGCCGAGGTTTGCAGCATGAGCAAAAAGCGGGCATGTCCCCAGCGAACGATCATTTCCTGACTTGTGAGATGCAGCATTTCCTTTACTTTTTTGTATTGATCCTGCTTCATAAACGATTCATCGTGACAATCAATGAGGACGACGATACGCTGCTTGTTGACATCAAGCTGAAGCCGCGCTGCTTTTTCAGTGAGATTGATTGCTGTCTCTGGCAGATGAAGCCAGTCGAACACAAACGCTTCAAGCTGCCGTTCATCGGTTTCCGTTTCTAGAAAAAATTCATGCTCTTGAATAAGCAGTTCGGTCATTTTTCGTAATATTTCGCCAAATGGAGAGACATGGACGGGATTTCCTGTCATCCCAATCACCCCAATGACCTCTTGCTTAAAATAAATAGGCAGATTGATGCCGGCTTTGACCCCTTTCATTTGCTGCTCATCATCCTTTGTGAGGATTCGTTTTTGTCCTTCAAAGGATGTCAGATACGCCCCTTCATGAAATTGACCAATGCGCGCTGGATCTGTTGCCGCAATGATGGTGCCGTTTGTTTGTGCGATGATGATTTCCTCAGTCAGCACTTTTTTGACCTCGTCTACGATTTTTTCTGCCAGTGTCATTGTGAGCAAAACGTACCCCTCCGAGATGTTTCTTTTGACACTATCATACCATCATATGCTGAGTCATATCTTTCTTTTCATGAGTTATGCTAAAATAATAAACGCACATGAAAGAGAAGAAAGGAGACATAGCCATGTCATTGCAAAATCGCTTACAAGATTTACTGAAAGAAGGACAAGCGCTGCCAGACTTTGAATATGACGAAGCGGCGCGCCACAATTGGCCTTTAGAAGGTGCAAGAATAAAGGAAGAGGCACGCTTTAGCGATGTATATATAGAGCGTGTAGACAAAGAATCCGAGGACATGATTCAAACAGAAGGCGCCTCATTTCTAAACACACCGCTTACATATGTAAAACAACATCAAAAAGAATTCATTTATATCGAATCGAAGTGGTTTGATGTGGTGAGAGTCGATGGATTAGCCATTGAATGGGACGAAGTGTTTCAAACGTATACCGTGTTATTCGGTTTAAAACGTCCTAAAAAAGACACAGGCATTCTAAAGGACATGCTGGCTCCATTAAATGGTGCGCAGCTTCAATTTAATGGGCAAGACGGCTTATTCGATGTGAATTTACAGCTTCTTGAGCTTGAGGACATCCACGAAGATATGCCTTTCATTGAAGTCATCTCAGCCGTATACCGTTTTTTATTCCGCATAATCATGCAGCTTGAAATGAATGAATCAAAAAACGGCTCAAATTCCTGAGCCGTTTTTTTGTGATCCATTTATTTACGTCTGCTCATTTGATGAAGGCGTGGCAAACCGTACATCATGCTCTTTTCCATATTGAAGATAATCTTCACTTGGCTGTTTATTCGTGACGACGACATCAAGATCGTGTAAATCACAAAACGTGGTCAAAGCGTAGTGATCGAACTTACTATCATCAACTAATAAAAACGTTTTGGCACTTTTTTCAACAACTGTCTTTTTAATATCCGTTTCAAGTGGGGACGAATTCGTGACTCCGTGATCAATGGATAAACCAGTTGATGCGATAAAGGCTTTATTGACATTGTAAGCTTTCAAACGCTCTACACTTTGATAGCCAACGAAAGAATTCGTTTTTCTCTCAAGCATCCCGCCGGTGGAAAAGATAGTGAGATTTTCATAAGGCATCGCCTGTGTAATAAAATCTACATTATTGGTCACAACGGTCACCTGTTTCTCAGTCAAATAGGGAAGCATCTCAAGTGTTGTCGTACCAGAATCAACAAAAATCATATCCCCATTTTCCACAAAAGCAGCAGCCGTTTGTCCGATCAATTGCTTTTTACTGAGCTGGCGGGTCTTTCGCTCTTGATATACTACTAATGTTGAATGGTTCACAGCGACTCCGCCATATACTTTTTTGAGCACGCCGGATTCGACCAATGCTTGTACATCTCGGCGTATCGTGTTTTTTGAGACGCCAAAATGCGCCACAAGCTCATCAAGTGAGGCAGATTCCCGGTCAAACACATACTCTTTGATTTGCTGAATCCGTTTTGTTTTTATCATGCTTCATATCTCCAATCCATCCGAATCTCCTTTTTCCATTATACCAAATGGCTTCTCTTTTCCCCATCTCAATAAAAGCGTATGATAGAGAAAAGAACGTAACGGAAAGGATTTTCACTTCTATGAATCAATCAAACAACCCATTTTCAAAGCTTGCGAATTTTAGAGAAGTAGGGGGACTTCAAACAACAGGTGAGATGGTGATCAGGCAGGGAATGATTTATCGATCCGCAGATCTATCGCGTCTCACAAAACAAGATATGTTGACGTTCTCAAAGCTTAGGATTCAAACCATTTGTGATCTCCGAACAAGCTCAGAACGCAAATCACATCCGCCAAAAATCAAGGAACACAACAAAATCGTTCATATCCCGATGCAGCCTGACAGTAAGATGCCAAGTAAGTGGACCATGTTTCGTATGCTGACAACTGAAGGGAAATCTCTTTCATTTGCACCGATTATGAAAGATTTATATCAAAGTATGCTCACAGAACGTAAAGAAGAGATTCAGCAGCTGTTCTCGCTGCTTTCAGATAAGAGCAATTACCCGCTGATGCTTCACTGCACGAGCGGTAAGGACCGGACAGGCTTTTTATCTGCCCTCATTCAATTAGCAGCAGGTGTACCGATGCCGGCCGTTTTAAGTGAATATATGCGTTCCAATGAAGGTGTGAAAATGCTTGTCAGAAGGCAGCAGCGATTTGTCCGCATGATGAGTTTATACCGGGTGTCAAAAGAGCAAATTCAACCGCTTCTCGGTGTGCAGCAAGATTATCTGGAAGATGTGCTAAACGAAATGATGGACACATACGGAAGTGCAGAGCGGTATTTAATCGAGGCTTGCGAAATACCTGAAGCTCAGCTCAAGGAAATGAAAAACATCCTGCTGACACCATCTGCTGGCATTCGATCTCAAAAAGCGGAATAAACTGAATATGAGGTGATGCAAAAAATGCTGAAAAAAATCAGTATGACGTGTCTAACACTAATTTTGATGTTTGTATTCTTATTGATTCCTTCTAGCAGTCTAGCTCGTCCAATGCCAAAAGGGAAGCTTGAAAGCACAAGAGAGATGCGCGCGGTATGGATCGCATCGGTTTATAACCTAGATTGGCCTTCAAAGAAAGGACTGCCTGTCAAAGAGCAGAAACAAGAGTTTATTCATTTGTTAGATGAGATCAAAGCGATGAATATGAATGCCGTGATCATGCAAATTAAACCGACAGCAGATGCCTTTTATCCTTCGGCATACGGCCCGTGGTCCGAATATTTGACCGGCACGCAAGGGAAAGATCCCGGGTATAACCCGCTTGAATTCATGATCGAAGAAGCTCATAAACGCGGGCTCGAATTTCACGCTTGGTTTAACCCGTATCGAATCACAATGAATCATACCGACCTCAGCCGTTTATCAGCCGATCACCCTGCAAAAAAACATCCAGATTGGACTATTGCGTACGGTAATCAGCTTTACTACAATCCAGGCATTCCTAAAGCTCAGGAGTTCATTGTCGGCAGCATAGAAGAAGTCGTGAAAAACTACGATATTGATGCAGTGCATATGGATGATTATTTTTACCCGAATAAAATAGCCGGTGTGCCGTTTCCAGATCAAGAAACGTATGAAACATATGGAAAAAAGGCATTCACGCATATAGAAGATTGGCGAAGAGATAATGTGAACCAATTGGTCAAGCAAATCAACGACACCGTGAAGAAAGTAAAGCCGTATGTGAAGTTTGGTATTAGCCCCTTCGGAGTCTGGCGCAACATAAAGGATGATCCGACTGGTTCAAACACCACAGCAGGGATGACCAACTATGATGATTTGTATGCTGATACAAGAGAGTGGATTCAGCAGCACGATATCGATTATGTCACCCCGCAAATTTACTGGAGCATCGGCTTTCAGGCAGCCGCATACGATGTGCTAACAAAATGGTGGTCAAATGAAGTGAAGGGAGAGCCTGTTCACCTGTACATTGGTCAGGCGACGTATAAAATTAATCAAAACAGTGATCCTGCTTGGTCTGATCCAGAAGAATACTTTCGGCAGATCAAACTGAACAGACAGTCGCCTCTCGTGCAGGGAAGCATGCACTTTAGCCTAAAGGATATCAATCGCAACCCTTTGAATGTCAAAAATCGATTGATAGAAGATGCTTACCGTAAACCGGCTCTCATTCCAGAAATGCCTTGGCTTCATCAGAAAGCGCCAAAAAAACCAATCATTCAATCTATTAAAAAGACAGCAGAGGGTGCGGCTTTACAGATCAAAAATGATCCGCAATCTACCGCATCCTATTACGCGGTCTATCGCTTGACGACGAAAGGAACATATGAATTGCTGCAAACCGTTAGAAAAGAAACCGGCACGCTGACATCTGTCAAAGATCTTTCAGTTCATCAGAATAAGAGTGATACTTACAAAGTAACGGCTCTCAATCGACTTCATCACGAAAGCAAGCCTTCTACAAAAAGAGTGAGATAACGAAAAAGCATGAATGAGGATTTTCTTCGTTCATGCTTTTTTCTATTATTTTTGTTTTAATTTTCTGAATTCAGCCAAGCTTGGCATGAAGCAGCCACTTGATTAATAAATATGATAGAAAAGAGCCAAAGGGGGAAACAAGATGGATTTTGAATTAACGAAAGAACAACAAATGATTCGGCAGATGGTCAAAGAATTCGCCAAGGAAGAAATTGCTCCACTCGCTCAAACCATTGATGAACAGGCCGTATTCCCTGTCCAAACTTTTCAAAAAATGGGAGAACTCGGCTTGATGGGCATTCCTTTTCCAGAGAAATACGGAGGCTCAGGAGGAGATACGATCTCATATGCGCTCGCTGTAGAAGAAATCGGAAAACAGTGTGCCAGTACAGGTCTTAGCTATGCCGCAGCCGTTTCCTTAGGCGCAAGCCCGCTTTATTACTTCGGTACAGAGGAGCAAAAGATGGATCACCTTGTCCCGCTGGCATCTGGAACAGCACTCGGTTCCTTCGGATTAACAGAGCCAAATGCAGGATCAGATGCAAAAGGGACGAAAACAAAAGCGGTCAAAGACGGACAAGAGTATGTGATTAGCGGGGAGAAGTGCTGGATCACAAATGCCAATTTTGCCAGAACCATTATCGTCACCGCTGTCACGGATCATGATGAGAACGGCCGCCCGATCATCTCCGCCTTCATTGTAGAAAAAGGTCAAAAAGGGCTGTCCATTACAAATCCATACGACAAAATGGGGGTGCGCGGTTCAGATACGGCTGAAATCATTTTAGACAGCGTACGTGTACCAGCACATCATATATTAGGAGACCCAGCCAAAGGCTTCAAGCAATTTTTATATACATTAGACGGGGGACGCATATCAATTGCTGCCTTATCTGTTGGTATCGCGCAAGCTGCACTAGATGCTTCTCTCTCCTATGCAAAGGAAAGAAAGCAATTTGGGCAGACCCTCTCGTCCTTTCAAGCCATTCAATTTAAACTGGCAGATATGGCGATGCAAATAGAACTTGCTCGTCAAATGGTGTGGAAAGCCGCTTGGCTGAAAGATCATGGAAAGCCATTTACAAAAGAAGCTGCCTATGCCAAGCTTTTCGCTTCGGAAATGGCCACAAAAGCAAGTCTTGATGCTGTCCAAATTCACGGAGGAACAGGCTACATGAAAGAGTGCGGGGTAGAACGGCTTGTGAGAGATGCCAAGCTCATGGAAATCGGAGAAGGCACCTCTGAAATTCAGCGTCTAGTCATCGCGAGACAACTGCTATCATAACCCTTTTATGAAAACGCTTACCACTGATGGAGGAGGAAAATCATGATGTCGATTCATCCACAAACGATCGGCTCCCTATTAAAAGAGAAAAAGGAGCAGCACCCAGCACATGAAGCCATTGTGTATCCAGAACGTTCATTACGTTATTCATACGAAGCGTTTTTTAGAGAGGTCAAGGAAACAGGGAAAGGTCTTATGGCATTAGGGGTTCAAAAAGGGGATCATATCGCCATCATGGCACCTAATGTCCCTGAATGGCTCATGCTGCAATTCGCCTGCGCCTCCATTGGAGCCGTTCTTGTCACCGTGAATACGAACTTTCAATCACAAGAACTCGCTTACTTACTAAAGCACTCTGATAGCAGCATGCTGTTTATCGTTGACGGGTTTAAAGAGACATCATATGTCAGGATGCTTGAAAACCTCATTCCAGAGCTTCAAACAGCTCATCAAGACGAGATCACTTCATCATCATTTCCATATTTAAAAAGTGTTGTATATATTGGCGAGCACACGCCAAAGGGCATGCGCAGCTGGGACAGTATTCAAGCTGCTGCTAAAAGAATGGAGGATGATGCATGGGAGAAACGAATGGATGAGCTGGCGCCTGATGACGTTATTAATATGCAATATACCTCTGGCACAACCGGCTACCCAAAAGGCGTCATGCTCAGCCATACAAACATCGTCTGCAATGCCAGTCAGATCGCAGATTGCATGAAGCTCACCCATGAAGACCGCATGTGTATCCCCGTGCCGTTCTTTCATTGCTTTGGATCTGTTCTTGGCGTACTTGCTTGTCTCGCAAAAGGAGGCACGATCATTCCAATTGAATCTTTCCACCCAGAGCGAGTCCTTCAAACAGTGGAACAAGAGAAGTGCACTGTTCTTCATGGCGTCCCGACAATGTTCATTGCAGAGCTTGATCATCCGAATTTCCACCAATACGATCTGTCCACATTACGAACAGGCATTATGGCAGGATCTCTTTGCCCATCCCATGTGATGAAAGCAGTCATTGAACAAATGGGCCTGAAGGAGCTCACGATTGCCTACGGTCAGACCGAAAGCTCACCTGTCATTACCCAAACAAGAACAGATGATTCATTTGAAAGGCGGGTTCAAACAGTCGGTCGGGCACTTCCTCACATCGAGGTAAAAATCACCGCCCCAGGTACGCCGGATGAAGTACAAAGAGGAGAACAAGGCGAGCTGTGTACAAGAGGCTATCATGTGATGAAAGGCTACTATAAAAATGAAGAAGCCACAAATGAAGTCATTGATGAGGACGGGTGGCTTCATACAGGGGATTTAGCGGAGATGGATGAGGATGGCTATGTGAAAATCACAGGACGGCTGAAAGATATGATCATTAGAGGCGGGGAAAATGTTTATCCAAAAGAGATTGAAGACGTTCTTTATACGCATCCAGCCATTCTTGATGCACAGGTCGTTGGTATTCCTGACGAGACCTATGGAGAGGAAGCCGCCGCATTCATTCGGCTCAAACAAGGTCACACAGTGACGATTGAGTCATTAACCAGCTATTGTCAGTCACAAATGGCTCGCTACAAAATTCCAAAATATTTTTTCATCACAGACGAGTATCCGATGACCGCATCAGGGAAGATTCAAAAATTTCGTCTAAAAAAACAGGCGCTTGATCTAATAAAGGAGTGAGGGCAGCGATGTTCAAAAAAGTACTCATTGCGAATCGAGGCGAAATTGCTCGTAGAATTATTCGGACTTGTAAAAGGCTCGGGATCAACACCGTGGCTGTTTATTCAGAGGCAGATCAGCATGCGCTTCATGTGCAAGAAGCAGACAGCGCCTATCTCATTGGAGGCGCGAAAGTATCTGAAAGCTATTTAAACATGGAAGTGATCATCGAGGTTGCCAAGCAGACAAATACAGATGCCATCCACCCTGGATATGGCCTTTTATCAGAAAATGCGGGCTTTGCTGAACGCTGCCGCAGCGAAGGAATTATTTTTATTGGACCATCCGCACAGGTCATTCAGCGAATGGGGAATAAAATTGAAGCGAGAAAAACGATGGACCATGCGGGGATTCCCATTGTACCAGGCGTTTCAGCCCCGCTCCATGACGCAGAAGAAGGAGTCAGTAAAGCCCAGTCACTCGGTTATCCGATCATGCTCAAGGCATCAAGCGGAGGCGGGGGAATTGGCATGCAGCTTGTGCGAAATGACGAGGAGCTGCATAAAGCTTTTGAAGGAAATCAAAAAAGAGCGCAAAATTTTTTCAACGACGGGACGCTTTATATGGAAAAGGTCATTGAAGACGCGCGGCACATTGAAATTCAGGTCCTCTTTGATTCCTTCGGCCATGGGGTTCACTTATTTGAGCGCGACTGTTCACTCCAAAGAAGACACCAGAAAATCATCGAAGAAGCACCTGCCGCCTGTCTCGATGAATCAGTGAGACAACAGATGGGACAGATGGCCGTCAAAGCAGCCAAAGCCATTGGCTATGAAAATGCAGGGACGATTGAATGTTTAGTCGATCAAAACCAACAATTTTATTTTCTAGAGATGAACACGAGATTACAAGTAGAGCACCCTGTCACAGAAGAAATTACAGGTATTGATCTTGTCGAGGAGCAGCTGAAAATCGCTGCATCAGAGCCGCTTTCCTTCATTCAGGAGGATATTCATCAAATTGGGCATGCCATCGAGGTCAGAATCTATGCGGAGGACCCCGTTACCTTTTATCCGTCACCAGGAACAATCACTCGGCTATTTATGCCAGAAGCTCCCTATATACGCCATGAATCAAGTGTGACAAGCGGGAGCGTCATTACCCCATATTACGATCCAATGATTGCGAAGATGATCGTTTACGGTGATACACGAAAACTTGCAATAGAACGATTAAAAAATGCGTTACAAGCATATGAAATAGAAGGGATCAAAACCAACTTACCGCTTTTAAGGGAAATGGCTGGATCTTCTGCTTTCTTACATGGCAGCATCACAACCGATTTTCTCATGAAAAAAAGGGAGGGGAACCGTTCATGAAAATGGTCACGATACAAATGGCCGGAAACTTATGGAAGCTTCTTGTGAAACAAGGCGATGAAGTGCAAAAAGGACAGGAGGTCGCTATCTTGGAATCAATGAAAATGGAGATTCCAATTGTTGCAGAAGAGGCTGGTGTCATCAGCAAAGTGTATAAGGCAGAGGGGGAATTTGTCGATGAAGGAGAGGTCCTTCTAGAGCTGACAGAATAGGAGGGAGCGAGATGGCATTACCAAAGCGTGTACTTATCAGAGAGGTCGGCCCGCGGGACGGACTGCAAAATGAATCCACTTGGCTGGACACAAGCGAGAAGCAAAGGTGGATTGAACTGCTCACAGCAGCCCGGCTCCCTTATATTGAAGTCACCTCATTTGTTCATCCTAAATGGGTCCCAGCCTTAAAAGACGCCAAAGAGTTAGCTCAATCCTTACACAAAAATGACAACATCACCTATGCAGCACTCATTCCTAATGAAAAAGGCTTGGCTCACTTTTTTGAAGCAAATCTTGACGCAGGCGCTATGTTTATCTCTTCGAGTGAAACACATAACAAAAAAAATATGAATCAATCCATCCACGAAACACTTCCTGTCATCAAACAAATGACAGCTGATTTAAAAGCAGCAGGAAAGATCACGCGCGTATATATTTCTACCGTGTTTGGCTGCCCTTATGAACATCAAGTGCCAATGGATCAAGTTCTGCGGTTAACGGATATTCTGCTCTCTTATGGCATTGATGAAATATCACTCGGCGACACCATTGGAGAAGCCCATCCGCTTCAAGTAGAAAGGCGATTAGACATTTTACTTGAACGTTTTCCTGCTGATAAAATCGCTCTACATTTTCACGATACGAAGGGGATGGGTCTTGCCAATATTTATACGGCATTAAAAGCGGGAATCACAACATTTGACTCCTCTAGCGGCGGGCTTGGTGGCTGCCCATATGCACCTGGCTCTAGCGGAAATGTCGCGACAGAAGATGTAGTGCATATGCTTCAAAAACTAGGAATTAAAACAAATATCGATTTTCCTGCATTGATAAAAGCGGCAGAATGGATCGAAACAAAAGTAGATCGAACCCTGCCTAGTCATTGTTTACGTGCTTTTCACTCTCATACTACTTCATAAAGGATGAATGTGACATGACATCATTGGTTAATTTTATGATACAAGATGAACGGATTGGGATCATGACCTTAAACAGGCCGGAACAAGCGAATTCCCTATCCGCTGCGATGCTTGAGGAAATCAATCAAATCATTCAAGAAATCAAACACGATGAAAGCATCCGCTGTCTGCTCATTACAGGAGCTGGTTCTAACGTTTTTTGCGCAGGAGCTGATTTAAAAGAGCGACGACTGATGACAGAAGAAGAAGCAAAAGCGGCGGTTCTGTCGATTCAGCAAACCTTTACAGAAATTGACTCCCTTCCTGTGCCTGTCATTGCCGTGATGAATGGACACGCACTCGGCGGAGGCCTTGAGCTCGCACTGGCTTGTGATCTCCGCATCGCACGAGCCGGAGCAAGACTCGGCCTGCCAGAAACTGGACTAGCCATCATACCAGGAGCCGGAGGAACCCAGCGGCTTCCGCGCCTGATTGGACTCGGTAAAGCAAAAGAACTGATTTTCACAGGTGGTTCATTACAAGCTGAAGAAGCCATTCAAATCGGGTTGATTGAGCACCTCTCTTTAGCAGATTCTCTTATGGATGACGCCATTTCTCTCGCAAAACAAATCGCCAAAAACGGTCCAATTGCTTTAAAAGAAGCGAAACAAGCGATTCAAATGAGCCTTGATCATGATTTACGTACAGGTCTGATGAAGGAATACGAAGCCTATGTACGGCTCATTGATACAGAAGATCGAATGGAGGGACTTCAAGCTTTCCAAGAAAAACGAACGCCTCATTACCGAGGCAACTAGCAAGAAAGGGGAATGGGCATGATCGAAGAATATGAAGTGAAAAAACAGCGGATTGTAAAAGGAGGAGCCGAACAATACCATCAAAAAAACAAAGAAAAAGGAAAATTGTTCGTCCGTGATCGGCTCCAGTTGTTATTAGATGAGGATTCTTTCATTGAGGATGCCATGTTTGCCGAGTGTAAAGATCAACATTTACCAGCAGATGGGGTTGTCACAGGGACGGGGCGGATGAATGGGCAAACGGTTTGCGTCATGGCGAATGATTCTACCGTCAAAGCTGGATCATGGGGCGTCAAAACGGTAGAAAAAATCATTAGAATCCAAGAAACAGCGGAAAAGCTCAACTGCCCGATGCTGTATTTAGTCGATTCTGCGGGTGCAAGAATCACCGATCAAATTGCCATGTTTCCAGGCAGAAGGGGCGCGGGACGCATTTTTTATAACCAGGTGAAGCTGTCTGGACGTATCCCGCAAATTTGTTTACTATTTGGTCCTTCTGCAGCAGGAGGTGCTTACATTCCTGCTTTTTGTGACATCGTCGTTATGGTCGAAGGGAATGCCTCGATGTATTTAGGCTCTCCGAGAATGGCCGAAATGGTGATTGGAGAAAAAGTATCACTAGAAGAAATGGGCGGGGCAAACATGCATTGCAGCATATCAGGATGTGGTGATATTTTAGCCAAAACAGAGGAAGAAGCCATTCAAATCGCTCGCGACTATTTAACCTACATGCCTGCCAACTATACAGAGAAACCAAAACGGGCAGCCGCAAAAGCACCTCAGCCATCTGAAATGACCATCCAAGACCTTATCCCTAAGGGGCAGAATACCCCTTTTGATATGTATCAGCTCATTTATTTACTCATTGATGAAGGGTCATTTTTTGAAATCAAAAAACTGTTTGCCGCGGAGCTGATTACAGGCTTTGGCCGCATGAATGGTCAGCCTGTTGGTCTTATTGCCAACCAGCCTAGGGTGAAAGGCGGGGTGTTATTCCATGACTCAGCTGACAAAGCCGCCAAGTTTATTCAGCTATGTGACGCCTTTCATATCCCGCTCCTTTTTCTTGCGGATATACCGGGATTTATGATTGGAACGAAAGTGGAACAAGCTGGCATTATTAGACACGGGGCGAAAATGATCTCCGCTATGTCAGAGGCAACCGTTCCGAAAATATCGGTCATTGTGCGTAAAGCATACGGTGCAGGTTTATATGCAATGGCAGGGCCAGCGTTTGAACCAGACTGCTGTCTTGCTCTTCCATCAGCGCAAATTGCTGTCATGGGGCCAGAAGCGGCTGTGAATGCTGTCTATGCGAATAAAATTGCCGAGCTGCCTGCCGAAGAGAGAGCTGCATTTATACAAGAGAAACGTAAGGAATATCAGGAAGATATGAATATATATGAGCTTGCCTCTGAAATGATTGTCGATGGCGTCATCCCGTTTGACCACCTGCGAGCTGAGCTTTGTCATCGATTACAAGCCTATTCCTCAAAAGAGATGACATTTACAAGACGAAAACATCCGGTCTATCCGGTCTAAAGGGGGCATCCTTATGATGAACCTGAAACCAGCATGGGTACCGGAAGAGCAGAAGGTCAAACATACACGTCTTTACAAATGGATGCACTCACTTGGTTTTTCTACTTATGATGCATTCTACAAAGCTAGTATCGAGCGTACCGATTGGTTTTGGAGAGAAGCTGAAAAGGCGGTCGGCATCAAGTGGAAGGTGCCGTATGAAGCCGCATTAGGTCAAGATTCATTCATGTGGCCGAAGTGGTATAAAGGCGGTCAACTAAACGTGACCGAAACGGCCGTGGACAAATGGGCAGAGAACGAAGAGACCCAGCATCAGCCAGCCGTGATTTGGAGAAATGAAGTTGGGGCAGAGAGGAGATGGACGTATCTCGACCTTCAGGAAAAGGTTAATCGCCTCGCTGCTGGTTTTTTGAAGAATGGCCTTCAAAAAGGAGATGTGGCAGTCATTTATATGCCGATGCTTCCTGAAACGGTCGCTGTCATGCTAGCCTTTGCAAAAATTGGTGTCATCTTTAGCCCCGTCTTCTCCGGATATGGAAGCGAGCCTCTTGCCGTGCGTATTCGTGCGTCAGGTGCATCCATTGTCGTCACAGGCTCCGACATGACGCGACGCGGGAAGACGATCAATATGCGGGAATGTGCAGCAGAAGCCATCGACAAAACCACGACCGTCAAAACCGTCATTGTACACACCTCCTCTGATACTGAATATGAAGGAGATATTAGGCTAAACGATTTGTTAAAAGAAGATCCGATAAGTGAAACGACCTATCTCACAAATGAAGAGCCTCTCATGATCTTATACACTTCTGGAACAACCGGTACGCCAAAAGGAGCTGTCCATACACACGCAGGCTTCCCTGTAAAAGCTGCTTTTGACGCCGGTCTTTGTATGGACGTTGCAAAAGGAAACCGTTTGTTTTGGCTCACAGACATGGGCTGGATGATGGGGCCATTTCTCGTCTTTGGCGGCTTGATCAATGGAGCTGCAATCGTTTTATATGACGGTGCACCCGATTATCCAGATGAACAGCACCTCTGGTCATTCATCCACGAGCAAAAAGTCACCCATTTTGGACTTTCACCTACTTTTGTTCGGTCTGCGATGCAGCAAAACCTTTCAGGTATTCAGCTGCCGCATGTCAAAACCATCATTTCTACAGGTGAGCCGTGGAATGAAGCACCATGGCAATGGCTTTTTGACAAAATCGGTCAAAAGCACATTCCGATCCTAAATTATTCAGGGGGAACAGAGGTCTCTGGCGGAATTGTAGGAAGTACGCTGCTTCGCCCAATCAAACCAGTCCTTTTTAATGCGGCGATCTTAGGAATGGCGGCAGATGTATATAATGAAGCAGGTCAGAGCGTCATAAATGAAGTAGGAGAGCTTGTTGTGAAAAAGCCATGGGTCGGCATGACATGTGGTTTTTGGGAAGATCCGGGGCGATATGAAGACACGTATTTCAGACGATTTGATGGGGTGTGGACACATGGGGATTGGGTGATGCAATCAGCGGATGGCACATTCCATATCACGGGCAGATCGGATGATGTCATTAATTCAGCAGGAAAACGTGTCGGTCCAGCAGAAATTGAATCCATTCTTGTCGGACATCCAGCCGTACACGAGGCAGCTGTAATTGGGGTAAAGGATGAGGTGAAAGGGGAGGTACTCGTGTGCTTCATCGTGACTAGCTCACAATCTTGTGACGAAGCAAAACTGATTCGAGAGCTCAAAACACATGTTGGTTCACACGCGGGAAAAGCGCTCATGCCAAAGGAAATTCATCTCATTTCAACTTTACCGAAAACAAGAAACGGAAAAATCGTCCGGCGTTTATTAAAAGGAGCCTATGAACAGCAGCATTCACTAGATCTTTCTTCTTTAGAAAACCCTCATGTGTACAAAAGCATTTGCGAATACTTGAAACGGAAACAGAATCCATAAAAAAAGACAGGAGAGTGTCCTGTCTTTTTTTATTGCACATGAAAATTCGTACCATCTGTTGTTTCTTTGACAATCCCTGCCCGAACGACAAAATCACCGAAATGTTCTTGGTCTTCTCGTTCTTTTGCATAGCGAGGGAGCAGAGAGCCAAGCTCGTTTAAAATGTCTTCCTCACCAACATTTTCACGGTACAGCTTACTTAATCTGCTGCCATCAAACGCAGCGCCAAGATACATGTTGTATTTGCCAGGTGATTTGCCGATAAAGCCAATTTCACCTAGCGCATGGCGGGCACATCCATTTGGACATCCAGTCATTCGAATCGTGATTTCTTTATCACTTAAGCCATTTTCTTCAACAATCTCTTCAATTCGGTCAATCAAGCGTGGAAGGTAGCGTTCTGCTTCTGCCATCGCTAAGCCGCATGTTGGAAGAGAAACACAGGCCATTGAACTGCGGCGGAGTGCAGAGTGCTGCTGGCCATCTGATAAACCGAACTCCTGAATGAGCTGCTCGATTTGTTTCTTTTTATGAGAAGTGACATTTCCAATGATCAAATTTTGATTCGCTGTTAAGCGGAAGTCACCTGTATGAATCTTTGCAATTTCCCGAATACCTGTCATCAGCGGGTAGTCATCGTAATCCGTGATGCGGCCGCCTTCTACAAACATCGTATAATGCCATCTGCCATTGATGCCTTTTACCCAGCCATAGCGGTCTCCGTTATGATCAAAGTGATAATCTTTTGCGTCTAAAAGGGCAAACCCAAGGCGTCGTTCAAGCTCTTCTTTTACATTCTCAAGACCGAGGCGGTCCACTGTATATTTAAAGCGGGCATTTTTTCGCACGGAACGGTTTCCGTAGTCTCGCTGAATGGTAATCACTCTTTTGGCAATCTCTACAACTTGATCCGGTGTACAAAAGCCAATCACCTTTGCCAGCTGAGGGTAGGTTGCTGTATCACCATGCGTCATGCCCATTCCGCCGCCAATCGCGACATTAAAGCCGACTAATTGATCATTTTCAATAATCGCGATGAAGCCTAAATCCTGCGAAAAAACATCAATATCGTTAGCAGGAGGGACCGCCACACCAATCTTGAATTTTCTTGGCAAATAAAGCGGGCCATACATCGGCTCAACCTCTGTATCAGGCGTTGCCGCTACCTTTTCCTCATCAAGCCAAATTTCATGATACGCTCTCGTTTGCGGAAGCAGGTCATCACTTAATTTTTTGGCCAGCTCGTATACATCATGGTGCACTTCTGATTGATAGGGGTTTGATGTACACATGACATTCCGGTTCACGTCGCCGCAAGCAGCGATTGTATCTAGCATAGTAGAATGGATGTCTTGAATGGTCTTTTTCATGTTCCATTTTAAAATACCGTGAAGCTGAAAGGTTTCACGAGTAGTCAGCTTTAACGTACCGTTTCCGTATTTGTGAGCAAGCTCATCCATCACTAGCCACTGCTTAGATGTGGCGATTCCGCCAGGCAGGCGCACGCGCAGCATAAATTGATAGGCTGGCTCAAGCTTTTGTTTTTGCCGTTCATTTCTGAGGTCTCGATCATCCTGTAAGTAGCTGCCGTGATGCTTCATCAGGCGGTTGTCATCATCAGGAATTCCCGCTGAAATCGGATCAAGCATCACTTCTTTTAACGTACCCCGTAAATAATCACTTTTTTCTTTGATTTCCTCTACGTCGCTCGGAGGTCCATCCGGCGCTGTTAATGCTGTCTTCACCATGTAAGTAAAAGCTCCTTTCTTTCAAGCATCAAATCAATCAATATACGTCACGCTGATAGCGTTTTTGCTGCTGCAAGTTAGCTAAATAGCTTTCTGCTTTCTCTTTGCTCATCGCACCTTCTTCTTGGATGATCGATAGAAGGGTACTATGAACATCATGCGCCATATGTTTTTCATCTCCGCAGACATATACATAGGCACCTTGCTCCAGCCATTCGAATAATTCTTTACTTTGTTTCTTCATTTGGTGCTGGACATATACCTTTTCCTCTGAATCTCTTGAAAAAGCCACGTCCATTTTCGTTAAGACACCATCTTTTAACCACTTTTGCCATTCAGTTTGATATAAGAAATCCGTCACAAAGTGCTGATCACCGAAGAATAGCCATGACTTTCCGTTTGCACCGATTTCTTCTCGTTCCTGCATAAACGAACGGAAAGGAGCGATACCTGTGCCTGGTCCCACCATAATGATCGGTGCATCAGGGTTTTCAGGAAGCTTAAAGTTTTGGTTGTGCTGGATATAAACAGGCAGT
This sequence comes from Bacillus sp. GBSW19, assembly GCF_002998655.1. NCBI lineage: Bacteria > Bacillati > Bacillota > Bacilli > Caryophanales > Bacillaceae > Bacillus > Bacillus sp. GBSW19. The sequence goes on along the minus strand of NZ_PVRF01000001.1, from coordinate 924,668 downwards.
GTATCACCTGGCTCTAAGCGCTCCGCACATAAGATGGAGCAGACACCTTGGCGTTCTCTCCCGTGTGCATCATATCTCACAGCACCTATTGTCAAATGAACTTCTTCTTCATTGGCTTTCAGGCTGCTTGCAATCGAATAAAGGCGTGCAGGGATTTTTCTTAAAATAGCGGTGAAATCTGCGGCTGTTCCTTCAAAAGGACCAAAATCGCGCGCAGCATCTACTAGATCTCTTCCTGCTATATACGCTTTTAACTTTTCTTCATTCCCTTCTTCTAAAAGGGCATGGAGGGCTTCACTTTTTGTAAAGTCCGCCATCTTTTGAAGAAGGGGTTTTGTTAATACTGTAATCTCAAAGTGCGAGGTGAGTGCTTCTTTCAAAAGAAGAGTGTCGCCGTTTTTATGCACGGTTACGGCTTCCTCTGCATTCCATCCGCATGTCGTGAGAAGTTCATCAACAAGCGCAGGATCATTTGTTGGATAAATACCAAGGCTGTCACCCGGCTCATATACAAGTCCTGATCCTTCAAGAGAGAGCTCCAAATGGCGGGTTTCTTTGTTAGAACCGCGGCCATTTAGGTTGATATTTTCAAGAACTTCCGCATAAAAAGGATTCGTTCTTGAGTATTCAGAAGCTGCTGTTTGGTTGGTTGCTCCTGCTGATTCTTGCGGGAATGCTGCGGCTTCACCTTCGCTAAGTGCCGATGTCACCCCTTGAAGCCATTCAGAAAACGGCTCATCATAATCAAGGTCACAATCCACTCGGCCTATAAGGCGCGTTCCGCCAAGTTCTTTGAAGCGCTCATCAAATTCTTTTCCAGTCTGACAGAAGAATTCGTAAGAGCTGTCGCCAAGCGAAAGAACAGAAAAGCTTAAATGATCGAGCTTTGACGCACGTCTACCATGGACATATTCATGGAAAGAAAAGGCATTATCAGGCGGATCTCCCTCGCCATGTGTGCTGACGATCATCAGTAAATTGTGTATTTTTTTCAGATTATTTGGTTTAAAATCTGACATAGAAGAGAGCGTCACTTGAAAACCTTTCTCCTCGAGATGCTGCGCTGTCTTTTTCGCTAATCCTTCAGAATTGCCTGTTTGCGAGCCATAAAGTACGGTCACATCTTTACTGACAGGCTGCGCAGGGGCTGCGGCAGAAGGAGTAGGGGCCAGAGCGGCCGTTTCTGATCCGGCTAGAGCTGCCTGTGCTGATAAATAACCGGTAAGCCAAATTTTTTGTTGATCTGTTAAAGTCGGAAGCAGCTGATTGAGCAAGTCTGCCTGCTGCTGACTAAAAGGACTGTTCAATACATGAAGTTGCAACGATATCCACCTCACAAGAAATATAAACATAGATTAATTCGATAGGAATTATATATATAGGTTCAATTTGAACTTTACCGAAAGTTTGCCATTAAGTAAAATATATAATATTGATTGTCATGATTAAGATTTCTAATACCTTTACAAGGTGAATGAACTTGAAGGTAAATCAGCTTAACTTATAAAGCACCTTAAGAAAAATAGGCGTTTTGTTCTGAGAATGCTAGCATGAAGAAGCTATCGTGAAAATTGAAAAGGAGTGTAGGAAAGTTGATGCAGCTAAAGTTTAAAAACATAAAATGTTTTCGGTTTGTCATCTTGATTTTTCTCATTTTATTAGTAGCGTGCAATTCTCCAAAGGACAATATAAAGGATTCATACAATAAGAATAAAACAACAACGCCTTTTTCAAAAAAAGGCATACTGCTGAGTAAAGAGGAGACTGGTTTACTTCTTATAAACAATAAAACTCCTCTAAAAAGCGATTATTCATTGAATACTCACCTTCTTATTGATAAGTATAAACATGATCTCATCATTATGGATTTATCGAAAGTTGATACTAAAGAGCTGGCACAGGGTCAAACGGTTGAGATCTGGTTTGATGAGTTACAAGAATCGTTTCCTCCTAAAGCAACGGTCGAAAAATATAAAATCATTATGGATAAGTAGGAGGGCAATGAGCACTTCTTAAAATTCACAAATAAAAAAGGGGAGAAAAACCCTAGAGTTTTTCTCCCTTCTCAATTTATGCCGTTGGAAGTCCCATCACAGCTTTCACTTCTAAATATTCCTCGATGCCGAAGTCTCCCCATTCTCTTCCGATACCAGATTGCTTAAAGCCGCCAAATGGGGCAAAGTAATCTGTTTCGGCATTGTTAATGGTGATTTGGCCAGCACGGATATGTTCAGCTACATATTTTAAAGTTTTTTCATCTTTTCCAACAACATACCCGGCAAGGCCATAAACCGTATCATTGGCGATGTCAAGGGCATGATCTAGGTCCTGATACGTAATCACACTCATGACCGGTCCGAAGATTTCTTCTTGCGCAATGGTCATATCATTTTTCACATTGGTGAAAATGGTATGCTTGGCGAAATATCCTTTATCGATTCCGTCCGGCTTTCCAGTTCCCCCTGCAAGCAGAGTAGCACCTTCATCAATTCCTTTTTCAATATAAGATTGCACAGTATCCCACTGCTTTTTAGAAACAAGCGGGCCTGTAGCGTGATCTTCTCTCGGATCACCAACTGTAAACTTCGGCAGGGCATTCAGCAGCGCTTTTTCAAATTTGTCTTTCATTGATTCTGGAATAAGCACACGCGTAGCCGCAGAACACACTTGACCTGTATTCATCGCAATATGATGAACGGCGGTTTCTGCTGCCTCATCCACATCTGCATCATCTAAAACGATAAGAGGGGATTTCCCGCCAAGCTCAAGAGCCACTTTCTTCACATTGTCAGCAGCGTTTTCCATAATCTTCGAGCCGACAGCACCTGATCCAGTAAATGAAACAAAGTCAATATCAGGATGTGAGCTAATACCGTCACCAATCACGTCACCAGTTCCGTTTACTAAGTTGAAGACTCCTTTCGGTACGCCTGCTTCATCAATGATTTCTGCAAGAATCATCGCAGCAAAAGGTGTAATTTCTGCTGGCTTTAAGACAACTGGTGAGCCTGCCGCAATGGCACCCGCAATTTTAAGAGAAGTTTGATTCGTTGGGAAGTTCCACGGTGTAATCAATCCGCTGACGCCAATCGCTTCTTTTATAATGGTATGTCCGCCGCGGTCCTCGGTAAATGTATAAGATTTAAGTGCTTCCGCTGCTTTAGAAAAATGTTCATAGCCCATTGTGTAATGAACTTCTTCTGATACTTTCAGCGGTGCACCGAGCTCTTGTGTCATCACTTCTACAAGTTCATCCTTGCGTTTTTCGTAGCCGCGCACAATGTTTTCCAGCATCTTCACGCGTTCATTTCGAGTTGTTTTCGAGAAAGAAGGGAAGGCGGCACGAGCTGCTTTCACTGCCTTATCTAAATCTTCTTTTGTTCCTAAGCTAATGGTGCCAATGACTTCTTCTGTCGCAGGGTTGATGACCTCTGTCTTTTCGTTTCCTGTTGAAGCAATCCATTCTCCATTAATAAAATGTTTCTCTTGATTTCTCATTCTGACATGTCTCCTTTTTATATGTGATTCAATCAATATTCTGTTTTCAGCTGATATAAAACTGTACCCACTGTGAAAAATCTAAAACGAAGAAACTGCAAAAGAAAAAGTTTCTGATATAATACGCAAAGTGGGACATATGTCCTTTTCAATAGATGGGCATGTATCATTTAATGGAACTAGACTGAAAAAAGAAGGAGAATTTGAACGAATGAAAGGTGTTATTTTCGCTTTATTAGGAGGCGCTTGCATTACACTGCAAGGCGTGGCCAACGCAAGAATCAGCCAGGATATCGGCACATGGCAGGCAGCAACTATCACACAGCTAACCGGTTTTATCATCTCGCTTGTCATCTTACTGATCGTTCGAGACGGGCACTTCAGGGAATATCAAAAGGTGCGGCCACTTTATTTAATAGGCGGCGCATTTGCAGCCATTATTATTTTTAATGAAGTCACCGCGATTCAAATGATCGGTGTCACACTCACCATCGCAGCGTTACTTATTGCACAGCTTGCTTTTACCTTTGCAATCGATGCAAAAGGATGGTTTGGTGTACAGAAGAAGAAAATGAAATGGCCTCATTATGCAGGAATTTTACTGATGGTCGCAGGCGTGATCATTTTAAAGCTATAAAGGAGGGCGTCAGATGGAGGAGCTTTATGATGAACCTCTTTTTGCCTCATATATGAAGGCACATCAATTAGAAAACGTCTTTCATCAAAAGCTCATATCACACGTGAGCTTGTGGCGCTATGAGCAGGGTGAGCTCGTTTGTTCAAAAGGGGATAAGAGGGAGTACCTGTACTTGTTAGTGAAAGGAAAATTAAAGATTTTCACGACCACAAAGGAAGGGAAGACCTTTATTCTTAGCTTTAAACATCCCCTTGAAGCGATTGGAGATATTGAATACGTTCAGCAGACGGATATGGTCAATACAGTCGAAGCTGTCACAGAAGTACATATGCTAAGGGTTTCTCATCAAGCGCTCATGCGCCATGCGAAGGATGACCCACGCGTGTTAACCTTTCTGCTAAAAGGCATCACAAACAAATTTTATACAAAATCAAATGATTTGAGTTTCCACCTTTTATATCCTGTGGAGGTCAGGCTTGCAAGCTACTTATTGTCTGTTGTGACAAATGATGACAGCGCGAGCGCCCTTCGTCTCACTGATGCGGCAAGCTTAATCGGTACAAGCTATCGTCATATTAACCGGGTCATTCAGCAATTCTGTGAAAAAGGGCTGATAGAGAGGCGTAGAGGAGAGATTACGATTTGTGACCGGAAAGGGCTCCTAGAAATAGCAGAGCACAATATTTATGAATAGAAGAAATGAAGGGATTTATATATGATCATAGGAATACTATTAGCTATCACTGCTGGCGCACTCGTCAGCTTACAAACCATTTTTAACAGTAAGGTCAATGAGCATACAGGCTCTTGGTCAACTACAACCGTCGTTCTTGGAATGGGCTTTATTGCTTCACTCCTGATGGGTCTCTTACTAGAGGGAACTGGCATGTTTCAATTAAGACATATGGAAGCTTGGTACTGGATCAGCGGAGCCATTGGGGTAGGAGTGGTCATTTGTCTTGTTCAGAGTATCAAACGTCTTGGACCGACTTATGGCATCTCGATTGTCCTCACGGCACAGCTGGGCTGCGCTCTTTTGTTTGATTCGCTTGGCTGGCTTGGGTTAGAAAAAGTGGCATTTTCTTTTACAAAACTATTAGGTGTCATTGTGATTGTTGCTGGGATCTTAGTGTTTAAATTGACCAAATTGGAGTCAGCAGAAAAAGATCAATCGCAAGAAAAAGGGCTGCCACAAGAGTAGCCGCCCTTTTTTAAATCAATCGCCGCCATAATACCGTTATCGCGGATAATCCATTTAAAAGGAGCCTTTTCATCAAAGGCTTTTTTTTCTGCCCATATGCGCTCGCATGATAGGCTGTTCGGTCTTTAGCAACGAGATTACTGTAGGCGATTTTTCGTTCGATTGCCTGTGTAAGTGATAACGCAAACGGGGCACTGTCAATCACCAAAATCGACTCTGTGTTTAAAAAACTAGACCTCGCATCTAAGTTATATGTCCCAATAATACTCAAGTAATCATCAATCACCATTGATTTCCCATGAATGGAATAGGGGCCTTCATATTCATACAAATGAACGCCTGTTTTCATCAGTTCCTTTTTCGTGCTTAAATATCCAGCAAAGGCTAACGGATTTGGTGTCGCTGTAAGAGAATTCGTGACCATTGTCGTTTGAATCTCACTACCTAAGGGGGTGAGTCCGGCTTTCATTGGGCGTGTTGGGATGACATAAGGCGTTTGTATAAGCACAGAACGCTTTGCCCGGTGCGCAAGATCGTTCAGTTTTTTCAGCACAAGCGGCCGCTTATTGAAGCGTTCCACAGGATTTGTGAAAAAGGCAATCTGTTTCACTGAAGTGGCATCTGCTGCCCAATCAAAGGAGGACATCACAAAAGGTTCTTTTGTGCGCACTGCTTCTTGATAGGATCTGAGCAGCTGTTTTCTAAGCTTTAACCCTTTTTTCGCTTTTGGCTTGGAGAACACATCTTTTGTTCTTTTCGTAAAATCATGATTCCATAGATAAACGAAATATTGCTCCATTTCATCTAATACTTTTCCCTTTTTGGCGTTATAGAGCAGCACATCGCGGTCAAAAGCAAAGTCTTTCGGCGGCTGATCTGCAAAGTATTTATCACCGATATTTCTTCCGCCCATCACAGCCACTCGACCATCTGCTAGTAGCAGCTTATCGTGAAGCCGATTATGCCACGTCCATGGCTTGAACAAACGAAAGGGCTCATAAAAACGAATCGACATGTTCGGATGATTTGCCACCGCATAGCGCAAATGCTTCAGCGGCCCGCGCAAACTGTGACAAATGCCATCTAACAACACCTGGACTTTCACACCTCGATCAGCTGCTTCAATTAAAGCACCTAGTACCCATTCGGCTGTTTTTCCCTTTTGAATGGAATAGTAACTGAGACGGATCACCTTCTTTGCCTCACGAATCATTTGGATTCTAACCTGACCAGATTCAAACCCATCGTCAAGAAGCATCACTTGATTTGTCCCCTGATCGTCTCCTGAGATAGAAGAGGCTTTATAAATACAATGTTCTTTGCATGTTTTTCGTATCGGTAAATAAAACAAAACAAATGCGGTCAAAAATACATAGACGACATAGAGAAGGATGAGAAAAAACAAGAGATGAAGCATAGGTATCAGCTCCTTTCACACAGACACAACTTTTCCTTAGTGTATGTCAAAAATCAAATTTCACTCATTTTGGCTTTCCATCAAAATATATGACAAAAGAATCACCTTGTTTTTATTGGGTATTTAATTATAGTATGAAATGAGTAAGGGGGAATCGAATTGAATGAACCACTATTTAACATTCCAAGCGATGTGTATCAAACGTTAAGTGAAACAGAACGTTATTTACTCCATTATATTCACCAGCATCTAGAGGATATCTCCACCTTATCCATCGTCACATTAAGTGAAAGAGCGAATGTGTCGACAGCCACAATTGTCAGATTGATGAAAAAAATTGGTTACAACGGCTATACCTCCTTTAAGTATCGATTGAAACAAGAAAAGAAAATGACCGATGCAAGTGATCAGCTAAAAAACATCGATGAAGACATCAAACTAGCGATTCGGAAAAATGAAGAAGAGGTTTTAAAGACGATTCAGCTGCAAAGTATTGGGCAAATTGAAGATGCCGTTCAAAAAATACATAATGCGGACAAAATTTATATTTTCGGCAGAGGGTTCTCAGAGATGATTGCTAAAGAAATGACCATCAAATTACAGCTCATCGGAAAAACATGCGAAGTACACGACGACCCGAATATCATTCGGCTGAAATCACGAGATATTGGTAAAAATGAACTTGCGATCTTTGTTTCATTAAATGGCGAAACAGCAGAGCTCGTTGAAGCGTGTCAAAATCTCAGCATGAAGCAAGTCACAACCATTACCGTCACGACAAGAATAGATTCTACATTAAGCAAAATATCAGATATGACTCTAGTCGGATATAAAGGCGAACAATCTTTCTTCCCAGATTATGAAGTCAGATCGCGCCTGTCTCTTCATGTCATTGCCCGCATTTTACTAGATGCCTATGTGATCCGAATGAAATAACCGCTTAAGAAGCCTTCGAGACTTTGATCTGGAAGGCTTTTTATCATGAAAACCTTTACACAATCTGAAAACATTTTCACTCCATCGTATGAGATACTTTCTTTAGAGAAAAGAAAGAAGGTGAAACCAATTGATTTATACCTGCACCTTAAATCCTGCTATTGACCTATATATTGCATTAAAAGAAATGAGGGCAAATGCAGTCAACCGCACAGAAGATGAAGACTATCAGCCGAATGGCAAAGGAGTCAATGTCTCCATTATGCTAAAGAAATATGGATTCACCAGCACTGCATTAGGATTTATTGCTGGGTTTTCAGGCTCTTATATTGAACAATCCTTAAAGGACCTTTCCATTCAAACCGATTTTATCTCGGTTGAAGGAATTACACGCATTAATGTTTTTATTAATACGACAGAAGAATACAAGCTCGTGAACCAAGGACCTGCGATTGAAGCAAAATCGCTTCACGCCTTTCGTGAAAAAATAGCGGCCATCCCGCAGGGGGGCATCCTTATCATGTCAGGCAGCCTGCCAAAGGGCGTACCCGCCAGCATTTTTTCAGAAGTAGCAGCTATTTGTCATCAGCACAACGTTAAGTTTATTTTAGACACAAGCTCCGCAGCAGTTCTTGAGACGCTTCAATACAAGCCGTATTTATTAAAACCGAATGAAGAAGAAATCGCTGCTTTTTTCGGCAAAATACATCCTATGTCAGAAAAAGAACTCATTCAATCAGGAGAAAAACTCATTGAGATGGGTGCAGAGCAAGTGCTTATTTCCCGCGGAGGAGAAGGGGCTTTGTTCATTACGAAAGACGTCATCTTAAAAGGAAACGCACCGACAGGCACTGTGGTAAACACAGCTTGTTCTGGAGATGCAATGCTCGCAGCCTTTCTTAGTAAACAGCTTGAAGGTCATTCACCTGAAGAATGCTTACGTTACGGCATTGCAACGGGCGCATCTACTGCATTTTCTAAAGGCTTAAGTGATTTACATGACATTCATTCATTAATTGAGCAAGTACACATTCACAAGATATAAGGGGGAATCAGATATGAGCCGTAAAAAAATTGTCGCTGCAACTGGCTGTCCAACAGGCATTGCACACACGTTTATGGCAGCTGAGGCATTAAAAATAGCTGCTGAGCAATTAGGGGTCGACATCAAAGTCGAAACGCATGGTCAAGTAGGAATTGAAAACGCTTTAACCGATCAAGACATTCTGGAGGCCGATGGGGTCATTGTCGCAGCTGACAAAGATGTGAATACAGATCGTTTTCACGGCAAACCACTGATTGAAGTGCCTGTAGCGAAAGGCATCCGCACGCCAGAAGAACTGATCCAAGGCATTATCAATGGAGATGCACCCGTTCATCAAGTGAAAGGAAGGGCTCCTGGGACGGAGAAAACATCTGCTCCTTCATCCTCTCAACAAAAGACGACGAATAAATGGATACACACGATCTACAAACATTTAATGAACGGTGTATCACACATGCTTCCATTTGTCGTTGGAGGCGGAGTCTTAATTGCTATTTCTTTTCTATTCGGTATTTACTCAGCTGATCCTCAGCATGAAACGTATCATCCGTTTGCTGCCTATTTAAAAAGCATTGGTGGACTCGGCTTTAGCTTAATGGTGCCTATTTTAGCAGCATTTATCGCTGATTCAATCGCCAGACGCCCAGGGATGGTTGTCGGATTTATCGGCGGCCTGCTTGCAAACGACGGTGGCGCTGGATTCTTAGGTGGTATTATCGCAGGTTTTGCAGCAGGATATATCATCGTATTCCTTCAATTCCTGCTTCAAAAATTACCTGCATCACTTGACGGTTTAAAATCAATCTTCATCTATCCTGTTATCGGTATTTTCTTGATTGGAGCTGTGATGACACCACTATTAGTTCCGATCACAGGCCTAAATAATTCATTAATGGATTTTCTCTCAGCTGTTCAATCCACGAACCCGCTGCTCTTAGGTTTAATTGTTGGCGCGATGTGTGGATTTGATATGGGAGGTCCTTTTAACAAAGCAGCCTATGTCACAGGAACGGCTTTACTTGCACAAGGCAACCTTTACTTCATGGCAGGTGTGTCCGCAGCATGTATCACACCGCCGCTTATCATTGCGATTGCCACAACGATTTTCAGAAAACATTTCACACCGCAGGAACGAAATGCAGGGGCAATCAACTATATTCTAGGGGCGACACATATTACAGAAGGTGCCATCCCATTTGCGGCAAAAAACCCGATCGTTGTCCTGCCAATTATCATGTTTGGCTCAGCCATCTCTGCTATATTGACGTATCTATTTGGCGTACAGGTTCCAGCTCCGCATGGTGGATTCCTTGTCCTTCCAGTCGTCACAGGTGCATTTCAGTGGGTACTATCCATACTGATCGGATCACTTGTAGGTGCCATTCTATACGGACTTTACCGTAAAAAAATAGACAAACCCGCAGTTTAATAGGGAGGAAGAGAAATGATGGAACATATCTATATGAATCTTCATGAAACAGCTTCTTCACAGGCTGGCGTTTTCACAGCCATTGCTGACATTGCCTACAAAGCAGGTATTTGTACATCAGCAGAGGATGTCAAAAAAGGCTTAGCTGAAAGGGAAGCACTGAGCACGACTGGATTTCAAGATGGATTTGCCATTCCACATACACAAACAGAAGCCATCACAAAACCAGCACTCGTGATCGTCCGCACGGAAACAGGCATTGAATGGGACGCTTTTGATGGGAAGCCATGCTTTTTCTTCTTATCCTTACTGATCCCCAAAAATGAAGCGGGCACCACTCATCTAAAGGCTCTTTCTGCCCTTTCACGAGGATTAATGGATGAAGCGAAACGACAAAAGCTACTGGAAACAAGAACAAATGAAGACATGCTTACTGTTTTAGAAACAGATATTTTAACGAGAGAGGATGTTTGATCATGCCTTTACTTTCAACAACACCGATGCTTGAGGCTGCGAAAAAAGAAAAATACGGAATCGTTGCATTCAATGTACATTCCTTTGACAGTATTTATTGGGTGCTCGAAACGGCCGCAGAATTAAAATCACCTGTCATTTTGCAAACAACGGTTGGAACGGTTCAATCACTTGGAGCAAAAGCGATTGCAGATACAGTCAAAGCGGCGGCTGATCAATATCAAATCCCAATCGGTCTGCACCTTGATCACTGCACGGACTTTGATGTGATTCTCACCTGTATTCGAGCGGGATATACATCCGTCATGATCGATGCATCCATGCATTCATATGAAGAAAATGTACGCCGCACAAAAGAAGTCGTAGACCTCGCGTTAAAAGTAGGGGTGAACGTCGAAGCAGAATTAGGCAAGGTAGGCGGCGTAGAGGATGATATCGTCGTCGATGAAAAGGATGCTGAAAAAGCCATTCCATCAGAATGCCGTCAATTTGTAGAAGAAACTGGGGTACCTACTTTAGCGCCTGCGATTGGTACCGCTCACGGCATTTATAAAGGGGTACCGGATATTGACTTTGACCGCATTGAACAAATTGCAGCGCTGGTCGATGTTCCCCTTGTGCTGCACGGTGGTTCCGCTGTACCGGATGAGGACGTCAGACGATGTGTAGCACTTGGTATGGCAAAGGTCAATGTCTCTACTGAATTGAAAAATGCGTACTCTGAAGCCATCCGTGATCATTTCTCAAACGAACCTGAAAGCTTAGATCCACGTATGTATTTACAAAAAGCAAAACAAGCAGCAAAAGACATGGTCACATCGAAAATACGGATCGTTGGCAGTGAGGGCAAAGCCCATCCTCTATATCAGTGAAACAAAAAAGCAGAGCCGCTAAGGCTCTGCTTTTTCACATTATTCGCTTTCTTTCATTTCATTTGATGTGCGTACTCGTGCATTTCCCATAAATAGGACCGTAATCGCTGCAAGGGCAATAGGGAATAACGCAATCAAAAATACGTACGTAATGCTTTGTGACATCGCATCGATGACTTTATTTAAAATATCAGGCGGAATTTGTGAGCGAGCACCTTCTTGAAAAATGGCTTGTGGATCGCCTATTTGAGAAGGGGCTCCTTTTATTCCGCTAAAGGCATCTGCTAAGCGATTCGTTAGGACATTGGTTTGAATCGTCCCAAAAATCGTGACACCAAGCGTCATCCCAAGTGATCTCATAAATGAATTGGTTGAGTTTGCACTGCCTCGGTAACGAGGGGCAAGATCATTCATTGAAGCTGAAGGCAGAAGAGAGAAGCTAAAGCCGACGCCAAAGCCTGATATCATCATAAAGAGTGTAAGCCACAGTCTAGCTGTATCTGGTGACATATTGGCAAGAAGCAGCATCCCAGCAAAAAATGAAATAACAGAGATCGTCATAAGACGTCTGAAAGGCACTTTCGTCTGCATCGTTCCGCCAATCATACTGCCAATCACAGATCCTATCATCATCGGTGTTAAAATAAACCCTGCACTTGTCGCAGATTCACCATACACCGCTTGCACGAAAATAGGAATAAAGACGGCAAGAATAATAAATGTCCCCCCATATAAAAACGCCAATATTTGAGATGTCGCAAATAAACGATTTTTAAACATCCAAAAAGAAATAATCGGTTCCTCCGCTTTACGCTCAACAATAAAGAAGATGGTACCAAACACAAGAAACACGGCAAAAAGTGTGAGGATTTGCACCGAATCCCACGCATAAGATTTACCGCCAAGCTCAAGTGCGAACATTAAGCTCACAACTGCCACGACAAGTGTAATAGCACCTGACCAGTCAATTTTTTGCTTGCGATGTTCCAGCGATTCATGATAGTATCTGGCGATCAAGAACACACTAACAATACCGATTGGCACGTTAATATAGAAAACCCAATGCCAGCCGATCGAATCTGTGATAATAGCTCCTAACAGTGGTCCTAGTACACTCGATAAACCAAATACTGCACCAAACATACCGGACATTTTTCCGCGCTTTTCAGGCGGGAAGATATCAAAGATGATCGTAAACGCGATCGGAAGAAGGGCACCGCCTCCAAGCCCTTGAATGGCCCGGTAAATAATGAGCTGATCCATCGTTTGTGCGATACCGCACAGCGCTGATCCAATTAAAAAGAAAATAAGTCCAAACAGAAAAAAACGCTTTCGACCATACATATCAGAAAGCTTTCCGTAAATCGGCATTCCAGCCATCACTGCCACCATATAAGAAGCCGTCACCCAAGCAAATTTATCAAAACTGCCCAAATCTGCTACGATGCTTCCCATCGCTGTTGCAACAATGGTATTGTCCATCGCTGCCATAAAAATCCCTAACAGCAAACCGATGACAACAAAGCGAGTGGATGCCTTGCCTTTATCCACATGATTCATTTCATTTACCTCCTGCTTACGTTCTCTTCTTATTTTTGCTATGATCAACTTAACCATAAGTAAGAGAACATTTATCTTGATGATCAAGATAAATTGATTTTAAAGGGAGGAGAACAAGTTGTCAATAAAGAACGAGACTGAAGACAGAGCAGACCTGATCATACATACAATGAGGCGCCTCGCCACACGAACGGTTTTATTCCATCAAGCGGCCGCGCAATCGCTCGGCCTTTTCCCAACAGACCTCAAATCAGCCGATTTATTAAACGAACTCGGTCCTCTCACAGCAGGAGAATTAAGTGAAAAAACAGGTCTTAGCTCAGGTGCGGTCACAGCTCTTATTGATCGCCTTGAAAAAGCGGGCTACGTCAAAAGAGAAAAAGACCCAAAAGACAAACGAAGAGTTATCATCGTTCCATTAACGGCAGGGAAATCACAGGTAAAAGAACTTTTCCAATCCTTATCGGCATCAACTAAACAGCTCACAAACGAATACAAACGAGAAGAATTAGACTTAATCATTCAATTTATTAACGAAGCAGCAGATATTATGGACCAAGAGCTGCAATTGCTTAAGTCTAAATCGTAAGAAGGCGCACTGATGCGGGTGTGCTTTTTTATGGAAAAATGGACTCAAAGGCTGCACGCTGTTTTTGAAGATGGTTTAGCTGAAAGTATAACTGATGATAGGAGGAGGACTGAGCTGTCAAAGATAACTATCTTGGGCTGAAAACATAGATGAGGCTCTGACTGAAGCTGATCTGAAGGCTTTGATTATTTGTCTTTAGATTTAAGGGACGAACATCTCTTTTTGAAATTCTAACTACAAAGAAAATTGAAAGCACATAGAGTTGGGAAGAGTAAAACTCCTAATCTTAGACGGAGTTAACCACAAAGCCTATTTATCAGACATTCCTGATTACGGAAAGACTAGTATTCATTCAAAAAACGGAGTACCTATAAGGATACAATATGATTAAGGATATAAAATAACATGAGTATTGTTATAATATACCTTATCACGTTCCACCTAATCTAAAAGATCATCATGTTATTTTCTAAAGGAGAGATCAACGTTGCTTAACTTAGACGATACAATGCATTTGCATGTAGGCTATTATGAAAATGATTCAGATTATGAAGGTGTGTTTTTTAAAAGTTTAGATTCAGGGAAATGGTTATTGTTTTTTGATCAAGAAAGCTATGGTATAAAACTTAAACAAAAATATGAAAAATATGATGATTTTGGTTTGTTGGTTGGAGAGTATAATATTGATGATGAATATATTGAGGATAAAGGGGATGAATTGTTCGAACGGTTTCTAAAAGAAAACGGTATTATTAAAGCATAGTGTTTTTGTGGGATACGTTACAATAAAACAACAGGATATAGAAGAAGACAGCTTTATCTGTTTGAAAACGTTTATGTAGACTTTAAAACTTTTGTTGAGGAATATATTTATTACGAAGGCGATGCGTTTTGGGAATAATATAAAAAAAGTGTCCATGTTTATGGGCACTTTTTCTTATTTGTATTGGCCGAGAAAAAGGGGACCTTTTTTTCTAAGTGGATCATCGTATGATAGAGGCAAGCAAAACGAACGTGAATATTTTGTCCAGAAGAAAGAACATGCGGACACTGATGCAGTACATATGTGTGAATCAAGAATGCCAAAAGCATTGTGAAGGATCAAAAAAATTCAAAAAGATTTTTCAGTACATCCATGACCTCATTACAAACGTTTTCTATCACATAAAAGAAGACAAAGGGTTCTTTTTGTACAAATCTCAAAGCACACTCAAGCGGGTGTGCTTTTTCTTATGGCAAAAGAGCACCCAAAAGCTGCACAGCATGTGCTGAAGACATTTGGGCTTCTTTGACGCATGTGAGTTGATTAGACTTATAACCAAAGGGAAGAAGGGAGGAATTCCAACTGTATTTAACCAAAAGGGGCACGACTTTACTATCAATGCTGATTCACACGACATCTTATTTATCAATTGAAGATTTACAGAATCGACTGAATGTCTCTACTCGAACCGTCTACTCTGAAATCAAACGCATGAATAGCTGGCTGGAAACTCAGCAGCTGAGTGGTATTCAGCGAAAAGATCAACTTGGCTACTACTTACACCCACATGAAAAAGAAGTCATTATTCAAAAAGCGAACACCATTCTCGTTGGCCATGATTATGAACCATGTGTAAAGGAAAGAAGAGCCATCCTGCTCTTATCCATTGCATGCAGTGAGAAACGCCTAAGAATTGATGATTTTATGAAGATGACCAAAGTGAGCCGGAATACATTGCTTGAAGATATGAAACAGCTAAAAGAAGCACTTTCAAAGCAGCAGCTTATCCTCCACTATCAGGCAGCCTGCGGCTATTTGATTTCAGGAGAAGAAAGAGCGATTCGATTGGCGCTGAAACCTTATATTCATTCCATTCGCACAATGATAAAAAACGAAAAAGCGTTTCCACCTTTTTGGTTAAAGGGGCCAATTTCATATAAACGGTTAAAGCATCTCCTCGAGCAGTCAGAACAAGAGCTTAAGCTCGAGTTTGCAGATGACATGCTGGATCAGCTGTCTTTGGATCTCTTTTTCTACTTTAAGCGGATGAAGCTAGAACGTGCTGTACACCTTTCAAACGAAGAAAAGCGTACATTGCAGGAAACAGATGAATGCTTTGCGGCTATTCGTTTCATGGCACGAATTCAAAGAGAAACCGGCCTTCATGTTCATGATGATGAAATCTATTTTCTTACTACTCTATGGCTCAGCGCCAAGAAACAAAAGCTTCCATCAAGTAAAAAACCAGAAGAGCATCTCATTCGCACCATTGCCAGACAAATGATTTTTGACTTTCAGCGGTATGCATGTATTTCCTTTCAAGAATACGAAGCCTTGGAGCAAAACTTGACAATGCATCTCATCCCGGCCTATTACAGACTCATCTATCACATTAATATCAACAATGAATTAACAGACTCTATTAAAAAAGCACAGCCAGAGGTGTTTGAAATCACTCAAAAGGTCGTATGCCATTTAGAAAAGGCGACCTGTTCAAAGATCAGCGACCATGAAATTGCATATGTGGCGATGCATTTTGGTGGTTGGATGAGAAGAGAAGGGATTTCACCAATTGTGCGGCGTTCTGTATACATTGTCTGCGGTGAAGGAATTGGCACAAGTCACATGCTGAAAACACAGCTTATCGAATTAATCGGTTATATCGAAGTACGTGAACTATTATCAAAGCGTTCATATGAAGAAATGTCATCCATTGATGTCGACTTTGTTGTGTCAACAACACCTATTTCGTTTAAAGGAAAACCTGTTCACCTCGTTCATCCCATTCTCACTGCCTATGAGAAAAAAACCTTACTTCAATATGGGGAAGGTGCAGAAATCAGGCTTGATGAGAACAATGTGGACGCTTTATTCAACATCATTCAGCAGCATACCATCATACAAAATGAAAAAGCACTGCTTCGTGATCTTAAAGAGCTACTTCATCCCGCATATGTATCCCATCAGAAAGGGTGGAAACCAGTGTTAAACGATTTATTAACAGAAAAAACCATTCATCTCCAGCAAACAGCAGATACTTGGCAAGAGGCCATCACAAAAGCAGCGCAGCCTTTACTCGATCAAAATGCCATTCAGAGAGGTTATGTGGAGGCCATGATTCAGTCTGTGCATCAAAATGGACCTTATATTGTGATTGCACCACAAGTAGCCATTCCGCACGCCAGACCAGAGGACGGCGTGAACAAATTAAGCATGTCACTCATGTCATTTGAACCGCCCGTTTTTTTCTCTAAAGATGGAAAAAAACAGGTTCGTCTCATCATTGTGCTAGCAGCCATTGACAGTATGACCCACTTGAAAGCACTCAAACAGCTGACCATGCTGTTAAGTGATGAAAAACGGAGAAAACAACTGGTTGAAGCAAAGGAATTAGCATCGGTGCAAAAACTAGTTGATCAATTTTCACAACTATAAAGGAGGAAAAAGAGAATGAAAAAAATTCTTGTTGTGTGCGGAAACGGATTAGGAAGCAGCTTTATCGTAGAAATGAATGTCAAAAAAGCATTAGAAGAGTTAGGACTTGTAGCTGAAGTGGATCATACCGATCTCAGCACAAGTAAAAATGAACAGGCCGATCTATATATCGGAGCAACAGACATTATCGACCAGCTGGATGACGGCACAAGAAAGGTCGCTGGATTAAATAACTTGTTAGACCAGGAAGCCATTAAAGACGTCCTTCGTAAACACATATAAGCCACAAAAAAGGGGGATCACATCATGATGGAACTGATCATGAACGATATATTGGGCACACCGGCAATTCTCATCGGTTTGTTTGCACTGGCCGGTTTACTTTTGCAGAAAAAATCAGCCGCAGATACCGTGTCAGGCACCTTGAAAACAACCATGGGTTTTTTAATATTAGGAGCGGGCGCCACGGTCGTGTCTGATTCACTTGGAGTTTTTCGAAAAATGTTTGAAGCAGCCTTTCACATTCAAGGGGTTGTCCCAAATACAGATGCCATGGCGGCTATTGCTCAAAAGGAATTCGGGACACAGACGGCTCTCATTATGATTTTTGGCATGCTGGTCAATTTGTTATTGGCAAAATTCACGCCCTTTAAATACGTCTTTTTAACAGGGCACCATACCTTGTATATGGCTGCAATGCTCGCAGTGGTTCTCTCGACAGCCGGAATGCAAGGAGGATTTCTTGTGACCACCGGTTCGATTATATTAGGAACGGCTATGGTCATTGCACCCGCTATTCTTCAGCCATTCACAAGGAAAGTCACCGGAAGCGATGATCTCGCGCTTGGACACTTCAGTACCTTTGGTTATTTTACAGCGGGAATGATCGGCAAATGGATCGGTCGTCCAGAGAGATCAACGGAAACCATTCAAGTGCCTAAATCACTCGGCTTTCTAAGAGATACATCTGTTGCCATTTCGATCACGATGGCTTTGCTGTTCTTTGCGATTGCACCGTTTGCAGGGATTCCCTTTATAGAACAAATTAGCGGGGGCACGAACTTCGCTGTCTTCATTCTCATTCAGGCTATTACCTTTGCTGCAGGTGTGTACATTATTTTAGCCGGGGTGCGGATGGCAATCGGTGAAATCGTGCCTGCTTTCAAAGGGATTGCCGATCGTTTTGTGAAAGGGGCAAAGCCGGCACTTGACGCGCCAACCGTTTTTCCATTTGCTCCAAATGCAGTCATTATCGGATTTTTATGCAGCTTTGCAGGAGGCATCGTATCCATTTTTCTTTTACCTTTGTTTGGTTTAACTGTCATTGTCCCTGGTCTTGTCCCGCACTTTTTTTGCGGCGCTACAGCAGGAGTGTATGGTAATGCAACAGGAGGCGTAAGAGGTGCTGTCGCTGGGGCCTTTGTGAATGGATTGCTTCTTTCCTTTTTACCTGCTTGTTTATTACCTGTGTTAGGAACCCTTGGCTTTGAAGGGACAACTTTTGGAGATACAGACTTTGGTATCATCGGAATCTTGATTGGATTGATCAAGCTTTTATTTCAACTCTAAAAAGGAGGAGCCTCAGAATGACAGCCATTTTTTCACCTTCATTGATGTGCATGGATTTAACGCACTTCCGCGAACAAATTCATATACTCAACACAAGAGCAGATCGATATCATGTCGACGTCATGGATGGTCATTACGTGAAAAATATCACCTTATCGCCCTTTTTCATAGAACAGCTTCGAAAACTGACAGATAGACCAATTGATGTTCACCTTATGGCGGAATACCCCCAAGAATTTTTAATCGATGCCTGCATTGATGCAGGCGCAAGCATGATCTGCTTACACCCAGAGGTCGTGCAAAGAGACGTTTTTAGAATCATTCGGCATATCCATCAAAGAGACTGCAAGGTCGGCTTTGTCTTAAATCCCGCCACACCAATTGCGGTGTTAAATTCCTTTATACATTTAATAGACCGAGTGACGATCATGACGATCGATCCAGGCTTTGCTGGACAGCCTTTTATTAAAGAAATGCTTCGTAAAATCAAAGAGGTGAGAAAGATAAAAGAGCAAGGAGGATACTCATTTTCAATTGAAGTAGACGGCTCTTGTAATGAGAGCACGTTCCGGCTGCTTGCTGAGGCTGGAAATGAGATCTATATCATCGGCAACTCAGGTTTATTTGGACTTCACAATCAACTCGATAAAGCTTGGGAGACAATGAAGCAATTGTTTGCAAAAGAAACAGCCTCAATTGAATCACGTTAGTAAAAGAGGATGTAATCCATCCTCTTTTTTACGCAATTTTACTAAAACACCGCAATCTCACCAAAAAATACCCAAATACAAAATAAAAAATTACAAATCCACAATTGAAAGCGCTTTACTTATATGTTATCCTTCAAATATCTTTAGTAAATATTTAGTCAAAATCTAAGAGGAGTTTGCCTATGACCACACTCAAAGATATTGCCCATGATGCAAAAGTGTCCGTATCCACTGTATCCCGTGTGTTAAATGGCGATCAAACACTTGCCGTTTCACACGCAACAAGACAAAACATCCTCGACATTGCAAAGAAGCTAAACTATACCCCAGTGAGAGCAAGAAAAGCCGATCAAGCAGAAGAAAAACCTCCATCTGAATCCCCAGTCATCGGTATCGTTGTCGCTCAATCCATTGACGAAGAATTAAATGATCCCTTTTTTTCATCGATTCGAAAAGGAATTGAAAAAGAATATGCCAAACAAGGGCTGTCCACCCTCCATACCTTTCGCCTGAGAAGCATGGACAAAGGGGCGATGCTAAAGGATA
This sequence comes from Bacillus sp. GBSW19, assembly GCF_002998655.1. Lineage (NCBI taxonomy): Bacteria > Bacillati > Bacillota > Bacilli > Caryophanales > Bacillaceae > Bacillus > Bacillus sp. GBSW19. The sequence goes on along the minus strand of NZ_PVRF01000001.1, from coordinate 904,767 downwards.
TTGACGGTTTGATTGTCATTGGACGAATCAGTCCCGATACAGTTGAAAAAATGACAAACCGAATGGAACACATTGTTTTTATTAATCATTATGCGGATGAAGATTTGTATGATTGTGTACATGTTGATTTTGTAAGAGCGGCAGATCGAGCAATTCGCCATCTGCAATCGCTTGGCTATACACATCTAGGCTATATTGGCGGAAAGGAGCGGGAGCATTATTTCGAAGGAAACGCTGTGATTGAGGACGAAAGGCAAACGACGTTTATGAGAAGAATGCAGGAGGCGGGATGTCTTCATCTGGATGACATCCACATTGGGGAATACTCCATGCAAGAAGGCTATACGCTTATGCAGCAAGCCATTAAAAAAGGAAACCTTCCACAAGCCTTTTTTATCGGAAGTGATTCAATGGCGATCGGTGCAATGCGTGCGCTCAACGAAGCCGGTCTGCGTGTTCCTTTCGATGTATCCATTGTTGGGTTTAATGACATTGAAGCTGCTTCATTTTCAAGTCCGCCGCTTACAAGCGTAAAAGTATATACAGAAGAAATGGGGGAAGTCGGCTTGAAGCTTTTGCTTGAGCGAATAAACGGAAGAAAGCTCCCTCTAAAAGTCGTCGTGCCAACAAAACTCATCGAACGGGGCAGCACATGTCTCATCCATGAAAGGGGGTGAACCAAGATCTCAGCAAACAAAAAAGAGACAAAAAAGCAGAAAGCAGCTGCTCAGCATGATGGCCAGATCATGCTAAGAACAAGGCAGCCTGCCGTTATGCTCTCTTATCTCTTTGAAAAGAATAGAATTCCAGTATAATGGACTTCTTTTGTTTCCGCAACTGCATGAATTCTACCGATTATCGTCTGAATTTTCAGTGATCAAAAGGAGGAAACCATGAATAAAAAATTCATGCTGCTGACTGCGGCCTTTGTCTTGACCATTCTTTTGTCTGCTTGCGGCAATAACGGTACGTCCGAAGCAAACGGAAAGGTCACCCTGACTCTCTTTTCGACGATGAGCAACAGCGGGGAAAGAAAAGCATTTGAAGAAGTGATTCGTGAGTTTGAAAAAGAGCATCCACATATTCGAATCGATGCCAACTTCCCGGGCAACAGCTATGAAGATATGATTCGCGTCAAAATGGGGGCAAACGATATGCCGGATCTGTTTGACACACATGGCTGGGCCAAACTGCGCTATAGCGAGTATGTGGCTGATTTAAAAGAGATGGATTGGGTCAAACAGCTTGATCCATCTCTCGATCAGATTTTAAAGGACCAAGATGGCAAAGTATACGCGTATCCGCTGAATCAAGCAAAAGACGGGCTTAGCTTTAATGCCAATCTATTAAAGGACTATGACATTGAAGTCCCTAAAACACTTGATGAATTAAAATCTGCTTTGCTGACAGTTAAAGAAAAGAGCAAAGGAGAGGTTGTGCCGCTCTGGATACCAGGAGGAGATAACTCAAATATCGCCCAAGTCTTTGATGAACTAGCCACACCTTTATTAATCACCGATCCAAAACATCAATACGGAAAAGAACTTGAAAACGGATCTTTTGATTGGTCTCACTATACACCGCTTGCACAGTTCATGAAGGAGCTGAAGGATCAAGATTTTTTAAACAAAGATGTCCTGACAGCGAAACTATCTCAAGCACCTGAACTGATGGCACAAAACAAAATAGCCTTCACCTTTGTCGGAGGTTCTTTAGGACCTGAAGCGTCAGAACTCAATCAATCGATCAAAGTAGGCACGATACCTGTTCCTGCCATTCATGAAGGAGATGAGCAAAGCTGGATTGGGGGAGAACGATTTACTGTCGCTGCCTGGAAGGACTCCAAGCATCTAAAAGAAGCAAAACAATTCATCGATTTTCTCGCAAAGCCTGAAAATGCGGAAAAAATCGCAGAAGGCACATCCTCTGAAGCAGCCTTAACGCATGTAAAAGTGAAAAACTATTACTCTACGTTTTACGATCAATACGAACAGGTGAAGATTGAACCTTACTTCGATCGAAAATACTTACCAAGCGGAATGTGGGCTGTCATGGCAACGACGGGTCAAGAATTATTAGCAGGCTCCATCACACCAGAACAATTATCGAAGAAGATGGAAGAGGAATATAAGCGTCTGAAAAAACAATAGCAGGCCCATGCTGAAACAGGAGTGAAGCCAATGAATGACATCACAAAAGCAAAGCAGCCAGCCGCATTTACCTCTTTACCAAAACAAAAGATGCAAAAAAGCCGGAATTCATCACTTTGGTGGATGTACATGCCAGCTGTACTCGTCGTCAGTACCTTTATCATTTATCCTTTTTTGAACGGCATTCAGCTATCTTTTACGAATTGGAACGGGTTCTCACAAACTTATGAATGGATTGGGCTTGATCAATATAAACGTCTGCTTCAAGACCCAACGACATGGCTTGTTGTCAAAAACACGCTTCTCTACGGAATTGGGAGTACAATCTTACAAAATATCATTGGACTTGGATATGCTCTCTTATTAAACCAAAGTTTAAAGATAAGAGGCATCACAAGGACGGTGATCTATCTACCTGTCATGATCAGTCCGATTGCCATGGGCTATATTTGGTATTTTGTGTTTGCTTACCAAGGCGGTGCCTTAAACGATGTGGTGACGTTTTTTGGATTTGACCAAATGAATGCGCTTGGCAATCCGCAATTAAACACATGGATCATTGTGCTTGTCAACACCTATCAATTCGTCGGAATTGCGATGATCATTTATTTAGCAGGCCTTCAAAGTATTCCTAAGGATTATTATGAGGCGGCACAATTAGACGGCGCATCAAGCCTCCAGCAATTCAGACGGATCACATTGCCGCTGCTTATGCCGTCTATCACCATTAATGTTGTGCTTAACGTCATTGGCGGGCTGAAACTTTTTGATGTCATTGTGGCACTAACAGGCGGCGGACCTGGAGATTCCTCGCAATCGATGTCGACCTTTATGTATGATCTGTATTTCAAACGTCAGGATGCAGGCTATGCAGCAACGCAAGGAGTCTTCATGGCGGTCATCATCCTTGTCATTAGTGTCGCAGCACTGATTTATTTCAAACGAAAGGAGACCGAGGTGTGATGGATAACGCCTTTAAACGCAAAAAGAGATGGTACACCTTCCTCGCACTTTTGGTGACATTGCTTCACCTCATTCCATTTTATATCTTGGTGACGACATCATTAAAGGGGATAGGAGATTTCAGTTCAAAATGGCTGTTTCCGAAAGCGCTCCATCTTGAAAACTTTCGCACGGCATGGACAGAGGCTCAGCTTGGCCAGTCCTTTTTGAATACAGTGATGATTACGTTTAGCTCCGCTGTATTACTCATCATACTTGGATCTCTTGCAGCCTATCCGCTCGCAAGAAGAAACACAAAGCTAAATAAAGCAGTTTATGTTTTATTCATCACCATTATGGTCATTCCACCGCTCACAGCCCTTGTCCCGCTCTATAAAATGGTCGTTCAAATCGGGATGATGAACACCTATCAAATCGCTATTTTAAATAATGTCGCTGCTTTTTTGCCGCTAACCATTTTCTTATACGCAGGCTTTATCCGGTCGACCATTCCAAAGGAGCTTGAAGAAGCAGCCCGTATTGATGGAGCGGGGACACTCAGAGTTTTTTTCACTGTCGTTTTTCCTCTTCTGAAGCCCATTACCGCTTCTGTCTTAATCATTGCCTGTGTGTATATTTGGAACGACTATCAATTTGCCATCTTCTTTTTGCAAGATAAAGAGATGCATACACTCACAGTCGCCTTATCCCATTTTTTTGGTCAAAATCAGCATCAGCTCCAGCTCGTTGGTGCCGCTGCGCTCATTGCGATGCTGCCAATGGTTACGATGTTTTTACTGTTGCAAAAATATTTTATCGCAGGGCTTTCACAAGGCTCTGTCAAAGGGTAGTTCAATATGGATGTAAAAAGGAGAGTCGTCAATGTCTAAAATTACATTTATCGGTGCAGGGAGTACCGTGTTTGCTAAAAATATATTAGGAGATTGTTTGTTCGTCCCTGCACTTAGCGGCTTTGAATTCGCATTATATGATATCGACCACAACCGGCTGAATGAATCAGACACGATGCTTCGGCATTTAAAAGAGAACTACGGTGCAAATGTGACCATTAAGCCCTATCACAACCGAAAAGAAGCCTTAAAGGATGCGAAATATGTCATCAATGCCATCCAGGTTGGAGGCTATCGGCCAAGCACTGTAATTGATTTTGAGATTCCGAAAAAATACGGATTAAGACAAACGATTGCGGATACGGTTGGCATCGGCGGCATCTTCCGCTTCCTTCGAACAATTCCTGTGATGCTTGATTTTGCAAAGGAGATGGAAGAGGTTTGCCCAAATGCTTTATTATTAAATTACACAAATCCAATGGCCACACTGACAGGTGCGATGCTGCGCTATACACCGATTCAAACGGTGGGTCTTTGTCATAGTGTGCAGGTGTGTACAAAGGATCTATTTGAATCACTTGAAATGGATCATGAAGGCATTGAAGAAAAAATTGCCGGCATCAACCATATGGCATGGTTATTAGAGGTGAAACGGGACGGAAAAGATTTGTACCCAGACATCAAAAGAAGAGCGAAAGAAAAGCAGCAAGCGCGGCACCATGATATGGTACGTTTTGAGCTGATGGATAAATTCGGCTACTATGTCACAGAATCCTCAGAGCACAATGCCGAATACCATCCTTATTTTATCAAAGCACGCTATCCAGAACTGATCGGTCAATTTAACATTCCGCTCGATGAATACCCGAGACGCTGCGAGGAACAAATCAACAACTGGAATACAATGAAGCATGACCTTGTGGGCAATACACAGATCACACATACTCGCTCAAAAGAATATGGTTCTCGTATCATTGAAGCGATCGAAACGAACGTTCCCTTTAAATTTGGAGGGAATGTGCTGAACACAGGAGGACTCATTCACAATCTGCCTGAAAAAGCGTGTGTCGAAGTACCATGTGTTGCAGATCGCAGCGGCATCATGCCTTGCTATGTCGGAGAGATCCCTGAACAATTGGCTGGACTCAACCGGACCAATATCAGCTCACAGCTCATGACAATCGAAGCAGCAATTAGCGGCAAAAAAGAGCACATTTATCAAGCGGCATTACTTGATCCACACACAAGCGCTGAACTATCCATTGATGACATCATCAAATTATGCGATGAACTCATTGAAGCACATGGTGAGATGCTCCCGCATTTTGCAGAACCGAATCAATATGCTGCATCAACTAAATAAAAGAAAAGAACCAGCCTCTACCTGATGCAACGCGCATCAGGTTTTTCTTATGTTGCAAAAAGAGGATTGACTGAAAGCATTTTTAATATTATGATTTTTCTACAGTTACCCAATAGTTGATCAAAAATACACCATGAATAAATCACATTCCGGAATCATTTCTCACAAACAAATCGATGGGCGGCAACCTTTCACACTTTAGAGCAAGCTCTTTATCACAACGTAAACCAAAACGTCAGTTTCATTTGACAAAGAGTGTATACAGATGGGCGCCCGTTAGATGAGACAATGACAACCATACACATCCTATAAGCATGACATTCTTTCATAAAAAGGAGAGAGGGAACATGACCAAAACAGATGTACAAATGTTGAAAAATTATATTGGCGGACAATGGATTGAGGCAGAAACAAGTCAAACAGAGGCAGTATATAACCCAGCTATTGGCGAGATCATCGCAGAAGTGCCGCTTTCAACAAAAAAGGATGTCGAACGTGCGGTACAGGCAGCACAAGAAGCATTTACCACTTGGTCGAAAACACCAGTTCCCCGCCGTGCACGCATTTTATTTAAATACCAGCAGTTACTCGTTGAAAAATGGGATGAGCTGGCTGAACTCGTAACGATTGAAAACGGAAAAAGCATAACAGAGGCAAAAGGAGAAGTGCAGCGAGGGATTGAATGTGTGGAATTTGCCGCTGGTGCACCGACCTTAATGATGGGAAAACAATTACCAGATATCGCATCTGGACTCGAATCTGGCATGTACCGCTATCCGATTGGTGTCATTGGCGGCATTACGCCATTTAACTTTCCGATGATGGTCCCGTGCTGGATGTTCCCGCTTGCCATTGCCTGCGGAAATACGTTTGTTTTAAAACCTTCAGAACGAACGCCCATTCTTGCCGCGCGGTTAGCCGAGCTATTTGAAGAAGCGGGTCTTCCAAAAGGTGTTCTCAACATCGTCAATGGGGCTCACGATGTCGTCAATGGTCTGCTTGAACACCAAAAGGTCAAAGCCATTTCATTTGTCGGCTCTCAGCCAGTCGCAGAATACGTCTATAAAAAAGGCACAGAGCATGGCAAACGTGTCCAAGCACTTGCAGGTGCAAAGAATCACTCCATTGTCCTCAAAGATGCAGATTTAGATGCGGCAACGAAACAAATCATTGGTGCTGCCTTTGGATCAGCGGGAGAGCGCTGCATGGCCGCGGCTGTTGTCGCGGTGGAAGAAGAAGTGGCAGATGAGTTCATTCAAAAATTAGTTGATGAATCGAACGAGCTCGTCATTGGAAATGGAATAAATGAAGATGTCTTTCTTGGTCCAGTCATTCGAAAGGAACATAAAGAACGAACGCTTCAATATATCCAGTCAGGGATTGAAGAAGGAGCAAGCCTCATTCGTGATGGTAGGAATGACCTTGAAACAAATGGAAAAGGGTATTTCGTTGGACCGACGATTTTTGACCATGTCACAAATCAAATGAAAATTTGGCAGGACGAGATTTTCGCCCCAGTCTTATCAGTTGTCCGTGTCTCTTCACTAACAGAAGCGATCGACCTGTCCAATCAATCAAAATTTGCGAACGGTGCCTGCCTTTACACGGACAGCGCATCAAGCATCAGAGAATTTCGCGAAAACATCGAAGCAGGTATGCTCGGCGTGAATATCGGTGTGCCCGCACCAATGGCATTTTTCCCGTTTTCCGGCTGGAAGGATTCTTTCTACGGGGACTTACATGCGAACGGAACAGACGGAGTAGAGTTTTACACAAGAAAGAAAATGGTGACCGCTCGTTATATGTAATCTACATTCATTGAATAAGAAGAAAAAATGCAGTTCCAAAGTGGAGGACTGCATTTTTTATTGTCTCCTAGTCAAAAAGTAAGGGTTTTCATGATGATTTTAGCAGTGATTTCCCCTAGAAATCATCCTTTGTATTCATTCTTCATCAGCGCATATCAACATAATTTGAAATTGGGCGTAAACCCCAATATTAGGAAGATGAAAACAGGAGGAAAATGACACGATGAGGAAGAGGATGAAGTGCGGTGTAGGTTTTTTGATTCTTGCTTTGGTGCTGAGCTGTATACCGGTATATGATGCGAGTGCAGCAAGTACCCCCATTGCAAAACGAGTAGGAAATGCAAATCCACTCATAGACCATCACCTGGGGGCGGATCCGTTTGCGCTCACCTATAACGGCAGAGTGTACATTTATATGTCGAGTGATGACTATGAATATCACAGCAATGGAACGATTAAGGATAATTCTTTTGCGAATTTGAATAGGGTCTTTGTCATCTCTTCGGCGGATATGGTGAACTGGACAGATCACGGAGCGATTCCAGTAGCTGGCGCAAATGGGGCCAATGGCGGGAGAGGGATTGCCAAATGGGCAGGCGCTTCCTGGGCTCCATCCGCTGCGGTGAAAAAGATCAATGGGAAGGATAAATTTTTCCTTTATTTTGCTAACAGCGGCGGAGGGATTGGCGTCTTGACAGCAGACAGCCCGATTGGACCTTGGAAAGATCCTATCGGAAAAGCGCTCGTCACGCCAAATACACCAGGGATGTCCGGTGTTGTATGGCTTTTTGATCCAGCCGTATTTGTAGATGATGACGGAACCGGTTATCTATATGCCGGAGGAGGCGTTCCAGGCGGTTCAAATCCAACGCAGGGACAATGGGCCAATCCTAAAACAGCAAGAGTTCTGAAACTAGGATCTGACATGACTAGTGTAGTTGGCAGCGCATCAACCATTGATGCTCCTTTTATGTTTGAAGATTCGGGTATGCATAAGTATAACGGTACCTATTACTATTCCTATTGCATCAATTTTGGCGGCTCCCACCCAGCAGATAAACCACCTGGTGAGATCGGTTATATGACGAGCTCAAGTCCAATGGGCCCCTTTACGTATAAAGGACACTTCCTGAAAAATCCGGGTGCATTTTTCGGCGGCGGCGGTAACAACCATCATGCTGTGTTCCATTTTAAAAACGAGTGGTATGTCGTGTATCACACGCAAACGGTGAGCTCAGCCTTATATGGAGCAGGGAAAGGCTACAGATCTCCACACATTAATAAGCTTGTGCATAATGCTGACGGCTCCCTTCGAGAGGTCGCAGCCAATTTTGAAGGAGTTAAACAGCTTTCCAACCTGAATCCTTATCAACGGGTAGAAGCTGAAACATTCGCTTGGAATGGACGCATTTTAACAGAGGCCTCCTCAGCACCAGGTGGACCAGTCAATAACCAGCATATCACAAACATTCAAAACGGTGATTGGGTGGCTGTCAGTAATGTCGATTTCGGATCGAGCGGTGCCAGAACCTTTAAAGCCAATGTAGCATCCGCTTCAGGTGGACAAATAGAAGTACGTCTTGGCAGTCCAGACGGCAGAATTGCCGGAACACTCAATGTCCCTTCCACAGGCGGAAACTGGCGAGAAATAGAAACGGCAGTGAACGGAGCAGCAGGAGTGCACAACGTATTTTTTGTCTTCAAAGGAAATGGTGCCAACCTATTCCAATTTGATTCCTGGCAGTTTACTCAAAGGTAAACAAAATCAGATGCTGCGGCATCGATCACTGGTTGATGGGAGAGTGGGAAAATTTGATGTCCATAATCAAAAAACCAATTTGTACTTTATTGATCTGCTTCACTATGCTGTCTGTCATGTTCATAGGGCCTGGGGTAACTGAGGTTTCAGCAGCAAGTGATGCGAATATTAATGTCAATGCGGAAAGACAAGTGATTCGCGGCTTTGGCGGAATGAACCACCCGGCTTGGATTGGTGATTTAACCGCCCCTCAAAGGGAAACCGCCTTTGGCAATGGGCAGAATCAATTAGGATTCTCCATTCTACGAATTAATGTAGACGAGAACAGAAATAATTGGCACAGAGAAGTTGCTACCGCCAAAAGAGCAATAGAGCATGGCGCTTTAGTGATCGCTTCGCCTTGGAATCCTCCAAGCCATATGGTGGAGACTTTCAACCGTAATGGTGCGTCTGCAAAGCGGTTGAGATACAATCAATACGCCGCGTATGCTCAGCATCTCAATGATTTTGTGACATACATGAAAAATAATGGTGTCAACCTCTATGCCATTTCTGTACAAAACGAGCCTGATTATGCACACGAATGGACATGGTGGACGCCTCAGGAAATCCTGCGATTCATGAGAGAAAATGCCGGCTCCATTAATGCACGCGTGATTGCACCAGAATCTTTTCAATACCTTAAAAATATATCAGATCCTATCTTAAACGATCCGCAGGCGCTTAGAAATATGGACATTCTCGGTGCCCATCTGTATGGAACCCAGATCAGCCAGCTTCCGTATCCTCTTTTTAAACAAAAAGGAGCGGGGAAAGAGCTGTGGATGACAGAGGTATATTACCCGAATAGTGATAACAATTCAGCGGACCGCTGGCCTGAGGCATTAGGGGTGTCAGAGCATATTCACCATTCGATGGTGGAAGGTGATTTTCAGGCGTATGTTTGGTGGTACATCCGCAGATCATACGGTCCTATGAAGGAAGATGGAATGATTAGCAAACGTGGCTACAACATGGCGCATTTCTCCAAGTTTGTGCGTCCAGGGTACGTCAGGATTGATGCAACGAAAAGCCCTGAACCGAATGTTTTCGTCTCAGCCTATAAAGGGGACAATAAGGTCGTCATTGTAGCGATTAATAAAAACAATACAGGCGTTAACCAGCACTTTGTCATGCAAAATGGAACCGCTTCACAAGCGTCAAGATGGATTACGAGTAGTAACAGCAACCTTCAGCCTGGAACTGACTTAAATATATCAGGTAATCAATTTTGGGCTCATCTCCCGGCTCAAAGTGTGACAACATTTGTGGTCAAACGCTAAAAAAACACCAAAAGCCAATTTTCTCATTAAAAAAGAAAATTGGCTTTTTTCTGTGCAAATAGAAAGTTGATTTTTCACGATGTCTACACTTTGGGTATAATAATAACAATGACTTCAGGAGAGTGATCATAATGCCAAAGCTTCAAAGCAAAGTATTGATTATAGATGACGAAAAAGAAATTTTGGAATTAATCCATACAGTATTAACAAGAGAAGGCATTGACCGGGTGATAACAGCTTCAACTGCCCGTGATGGGCTCACGCAATTCCATCAAGAACATCCCGATCTCGTCATACTGGATATTATGCTGCCAGACGGTGAAGGCTACGATATTTGTAAACAAATCAGAGACGTCTCGCATGTTCCGATTATCTTTTTATCAGCAAAGGGAGAGGAATCAGACAAAATTGTAGGACTTGCCATTGGCGGCGATGATTACATTACAAAACCTTTCAGCCCAAAGGAAGTCGCCTACCGGGTAAAAGCCCAGCTGAGACGGTCATCATACTTACAGCCTTCTCAAGCTGATCCCGTGATCAAAAAAGGGCCATTTGAGTTAAATGAGCAGCAAGCCGAACTGACGAAAAACGGAGCGGTAATTGAGCTCACACCGAAAGAACTTATGCTGATGACCTATTTCTTGCAGCATCCGAATCGAGTGATCAGTAAAGAAACGCTTTATCAAACCGTTTGGGGAGAAGATTTCTTCGGTTCTGACAATACGGTGATGGTTCATATACGAAGACTTCGGGAGAAAATAGAGAATTCCCCATCTATACCAGAATTTCTCGTGACGGTCAAAGGGCTTGGCTATAAATTTGTTGTAAAGGATGCGTAAGGATGAAATGGCGATTAACAGGCAGATATATGGTCTCTGTCATTATCGTGACCATTATCACTGTCTTTATTAACTTATTTGGATTCATGATTTGGCTTGTACTACAAGCAAGCAGCCAGCAAAACGAAGAAAATACGCCCGAAACCTTCACAAGAACATTTGAACAATACATAACCTTTTCCGATCAAGGCATCACTGTGAACAAAGAAGGACAGCAAGCCTTAAAACAACAAAATGCGTGGATTCAAATATTAGACGAAAATGGACAAGACGTCTATCATGCACACGCACCTAAAGGAATAAAGAGCAAATATACACCTATAGAAATCGTGAACATACATAAATATAAAGATAAGCAATTGTTATCGACCATTTATGCCGGCGGAAAAAAAGGAAAGGGCAGGGAATACAGCTACTTTATCGGATTTAAGAACCCTGCCATCGGAAAATATTTATTCTCGTTCGACACGAAGGACTTAATATCAAGATTCAATATCGGGACGATGATTTTATTATCGATCGATGCCATCATTGCCTTATTCATTGGATACTTATTCAGCCGGCAGCTCATCAAACCGCTCGGCCGTGCCATTCATGGAATCCAGCGGCTCGCAAACGGAGATTATACGACAAAGCTGCCAACTAAGGGAATATATAAAGATGTCTTCTATAATGTCAATCACTTATCAGAGCAGCTCGCTTCAAGCCAAAAAGAAAAAGACAAATTAGAGCAAATGCGGGAAGAGTGGATCAGTCATATTTCTCATGATATTAAAACACCATTATCCTCTATTCAAGGCTATGCAGAAATCATCAAAGATCCAAATTATCCTCTTTCAGATCAAGACATCAGAGATTATGCCAGCATCATAGAGAATAAATCACTGTACATCAAAGATGTCATGGAGGATCTAAATTTAACAACAAGGCTGAAAAATAACGACGTGATGCTGCATAAAGAGCTAGTGAACATTGTGCCGTTGCTGCGGGAAACGTTAATTGATATCCTAAACGATTCGAGATATGCAGATCAGACGATTGAGCTGCAATCGAATGTAGACAAGCTCATGCTAAATATTGATACGATCCTCATACGAAGAGCGGTCACCAATCTCATTTTAAATGCCCTTGTTCACAATGATTCTGATGTGAAAATCATTGTACAGCTGGAACAAAAAGAAAATACCCACATCACGATTAAAGATAACGGCAAAGGAATCGAAGAGGCAGAGCTAGAAAAAGTGTTTGACCGCTACTATAGAGGGACGAATACAGGAGGGACACATGCAGGCTCTGGTCTCGGAATGGCCATTGCAAAGGATATTATCCAAAAGCACGGCGGGGATATTACGATACGCAGTATAATAGGGGAAGGAACAACGATTGATATCCAATTACCCGCATGAATGGACATACAAAAAAAACGGTTCTGATCAATCACAGAACCGTTTTTCCCATCTATTATTCTGAAAACACTTTAATGCCTTTGACAATGTTCCAAATGAAGAAGTAGATCGCCACAAGGAATGTCACAGCATACGTTGCAATTAAGAACGGACCAGCATGTCTGATATCGTTCATGCCAAGTAAACCTGAACCAAGGATGCCAATGCCAAAAATCAAATAAGGAATGAAATGTGTCCATAGCGATTTTTTCGCATGATATTTCACTTCGTCCTTCCCTAAGAAATAGACGATAATCGGAAACAAAAATGGCGCAAAAAAGATACTGAAGTAACATAATGAAGACAAAATTTTATTTTCTCTCAAACCTTTTCACCTCTATGATTGATTTAGAAGGAGGACCATTTGACTCATCCCTCACTTCCTTACAAACCCATTGTACTACCTCAATCTTAACTTGTATTAATCCGAACCTTACAGCAACCTTAAAAATGTTAAAAGATCGAACGCTACATGAAAGATAAGGAAATACAAGTTATGGAACTGCTGAGTCAAGACATAGAACCTGATACTTTAAGAAGGATAGTCCATCACAAACACGAAGAAATTGAAAGGAAAATCAAACGCTTCCGTCAAATTCAAGACCTTTTATCTAACTTGTTAAAGACCTCTGATAAAGAAATACAAGTCTTCCTCGAATCATTTCGTGTGATACATCAGGATGAACAATAAAACAATTGACTTAAAGGAGAGAAAACAAATGAGTGTGGAAATTGTTAATGGAGAACGTTCTGAAGAAAGTATTCAATTTGAAAAATTATTCGCTTCCCAAAGTAATAAAGAGAGTTTTTCTAGTATTGAAAACACAAAAAAATTTCTTGATCAAAAAGGAATAGAAAATACGAAGCCTTATGCCATTGGGGATGATGTGAAGTTAATTAGTGAGATAAAAGAGCAGACATTCGAAGGCATGCAAGTTTTCACTTTGAATGACCAAACGTCACAAAAACAAAAAGTCATTCTATATATACATGGCGGCGCGTGGACAAATCAGCCTTTGAATTTCCATTGGTGGTTCATGGATAAGATGGCGCAATCACTCAATGCGAAAGTGGTGGCTCCTATTTACCCAAAAGTGCCTCATTATAGCTGCCAGAATACCTATCCGAAAATCCTAAACTTATATAAAGACCTTCTGAAAACTGCCGGAAGTGCCAATCAATTGACGATCATGGGAGATTCAGCTGGCGGAAATATCTCACTTGGTCTGGCGCACCTTTTAAAGAAGGAAGGTCTGCCGCAGCCGAAGGATATTATTTTATTATCTGCATGTGTTGACATGAGCTTAAACAATCCTCTCATGTTTGAATATGCAAAAAAGGACCCGATTCTAGGTCCTGAAGGAATGGAAGTCATTGCAAAGATTTGGACAGCTGATAAAAATGTAACTGACCCATTGATCAGTCCCATTTACGGTGACTTTAAAGGACTTGGGAAGATTACTCATTTTATTGGAACACATGATATGTTATATCCAGATGCCATAAAGCTTGATGAAAAACTAACAGAACAAGGAATTGACATAAAAATCTTTGTTTATCCTGAAATGCTTCATGTATTTGTTGTCATGCCAATCCCTGAGGCACAAGATGCTCAGGAGAAAATCATTCAGGTGATCACTCGTTAGGGGTTGAGTTCACACAAAAAGATGCAGAATGATTTGATTGAAATAGTCGAAAGTTTAGTGAATGGGCTGCTTACTTGAAAGCAGCCTTTTTCAATTCAACATGAAATACATTCAGATTGTCAATTCACTTCGGGTTAAGCAATCCTTAAATTCCAATTTTTGTTTAAAACATACATATTTCCTATTAATATAATGAATGTTCACTTCTTCACTGGAGTTGACGAAGTGTCACCACTCCCTCAAACGTTATATCAACTAGCTGATATTCGCTGCCTGTAAAACGCGGTCATTGAATCTACATTGATAAAAAGTACAATCGATAAACATAGCATTCTCCAATGTCATTCCTCTCATATCGCAGGAGGAGAATTCGCAATTGGTGAAAACGGCTTTGATTTTGGCAATGTCCACAGAGCGCAAGTCGGAACGAATAAAGGTACAATGATCAATCGTACTACCGTTGGGGTGAAATCCCTCCGAGCAAAGAGCCGGTATCTATTTCAATACAGCTTGACATGTGAATCAATTATCGATATGGTGTGAATGAGTTCACACTTTACATAAAGGAGTCATTTATGCCAAAAAATACTTTCTTTCGATTGGATGAAGCAAGACGTGAGGACATATGTAATCGTGCTATGCATCTTTTTGTTGATCATCTTTACGAGGATATAACGATGAAGATGGTTTTGGATCGTTTGTCCATGCATCCCGGAACTTTTTATCGGTATTTTGAAGACAAAGATGACCTTTATTGTCTCTTAATACGACATGTGACCAAGAAAAGAGCTGCGTATTTTCATAACAACAATGAAGATTCTCTTTTTCAATTTTTCCTTACTGGCTTATTTGACAACACTAATGGCATTGCGACTGAGCCATTGAATGAACTGGAAATCAAACTCGTTGAAACATTTTTACACATTCCAGAGAACACCTTACTAAAAGTATATTTGAATGTGCTAAAGGGCGAGTCATTCCCCTTAATCAAGGACATGTTACGCCGCATGAGGGTTGATGGATATCTACGACCTGATATTGATGACGACCTCATTTCTTTTATGTTTGAATCTATGCAGTTTAATTTAGTCATGTTTTTTAGGGAATTCGATATTAAGGATTCTAACCTGCAGCATAAGATGAGCAAGTACTTTGCTGACTTTATGGGTCATGGGCTTCTTAGAGATGATAAATATGCTGAAGTTGTTAGCGATCTCAAGGAAGCCAAGGAATAAGGATGATGAACTGAAGATTGGATGTAACCATTTTACAGTTTTGAAAGCACTTATATCGCCATGTGTATTTCACATTCGCACTTTCATTTATTAAGGGGGAACAAAAGGATGAAAAGGTATGACACATTCCCAGAACCAATCGGCAGCTATACCGCCGCTCGTACCCAGATGGATTTTGAGTACACAGCATCAGATGACTCAAAAAGAGAATTGACCGCGTTTGTGTACTATCCGTCCGATAGCAGCGAAGGGAAGACTCCATCAACGTACATGTTTCCTGAAGTCTACGAAATGCTTCATGAGCAGCCACTTGTCACTGAGTATCTGAAAGAGAAGAATTTTTTCTCTATCGATATCAAGACTCATTGTTACGACGACCTTGCTCTTTCTGAGAAGAAAAAGCGCTATCCAGTGTTATTTTATGTTTGCGGCGGGGGCGGTTCACCGGAATGGGGGACAGCCATCTGTACAGACCTGGCAAGCCTGGGTTATGTTGTCGTCAGTATCGGCCATCAGAATAGCACAATGTATAAACGGAAAGATGGGAAGCTGTTGAATGTATCAAAGGATTTTTCGGATGTCATTATGGCGTTTTCTGAAGATCCGGAGATGATGGAGCTGGCTGGCAAGATGAAGATGCGGCCTGACGATGAAACGGCCATTGAGATGTGCCGTAACGTCCTGGCTCTGCCAATCATTAATCAGTTAACATTATATAGTGAACGACAGGCAGAAGATGTAAGGTACGTAGCCGATCATCTTCACAAACTAAACTCTGAAGAATTGGATTCTATCTTTCATGACAGACTGATGCTTGACGTCGGCATGGGCATCGTCGGACACTCTTATGGAGGACCTACGGCAGCGGTTGTTTGCCGGGATGACGACCGGTTTTCCTGCGGAATTGGCTTGGACAGCGGGGCATTCGGCCTTCTCGATAGCGACCTGAATAAACCTTTTCTGCTGTTGTTTTCTGAACCTAACTATCATATGAATGCGCTCATTGGCGTGAACAACAGCATGGAAACCTTTTATTTCTCTGTTGATCGCGCTGCCCATTTAGATTACTGCGACATCGTGTTTACCGGTGTAGATGAGGAACTCAGAGGCACAAGGGATGCATTAGATATGCGAAATCTTATGACGGATTATACGAAGACCTTTTGTGATCATTACATTCTGCAAAAGGCTGCACGTGTGGAAAGCCTGTCATATGATGGCGTGGACTTAATCAAGAAAACGAGCAACAAGTAATAACGGAGAAGCTGCTGATCAAAGCCGTTTCAAGCGTCAGCTTAAAGTTGAATATCTCAGCTTTTCCGTTAAATACCGAATGCTGATTGTTTGGAAAAGAAGAGACCGTACTAACAGATCTGTATTCCAAACAGCTTGTAGTGAATGAAGAGAAAAAAATCTAAAGTGGATCAATCCATCATCTTGATGATTAAATTAAAAGGGAACCATTTCAAGCATTGCTCATATTAGCCTACAAATACTTCTCCCTCCGGATAACGTATTGGGCTTTTGGTTCGTTTCATAAAGATAAATACAATGGTCAGAGAACCTACTCTGCCAATAAACATCAGAATCGAAAGAATTACCTTACCTAAAAACGTTAAATCAGGCGTTAATCCCATAGAAAGACCTACTGTGCCAAATGCTGAAAAGGTCTCAAAAACAATATCAATGAAAGGAGCTTTTTCAGCCATTGTCAATAAGAAAATGGTGATAAACACAAAACATAAACTGATAAAGCTGATTGCTAAAGCTTTAATGACAACATCATGCTTAATCGTACGTCTAAATATAACGGGTTCTTTATTTCCTTTCAGAAAGTGGAGAACAGAAATCACAATAATGATCATTGTTGTTAACTTAATCCCACTTCCTGTTGACGCACTACCAGCCCCCATAAACATAAGAAGCATCATAAGTGTTAAAGAACTCTCATGCATATGTCCGATATCAAGAGAATTAAAGCCCGCAGTTCTAGGTGTCACAGCTTGAAAATATGACGCCCATAATTTATCAAAAAGATTCATTGGACCTAAAGTATGCGGATTACCAAATTCCATTAAGAATATCAATAATAGTGCAACACCATTTGTGACGAAGGTTCCTATGATCATAAGCTTTGAATGGATGGATAATAATTTAAATTTACGTTTATCCCATATATCAAAAATCACGGTAAATCCAAGACCACCGATGATAAACAGGAGGGTAATCGTCAAGTTGATCAGTGGATCATTGACATAGTTCATCAAACTATTTGAAAAAAGAGAAAATCCAGCGTTATTAAAAGCAGAAATGGCATGAAATAAACTAATATAAAATCCTTTTAAAAAGCCATATTCAGGTATCCATCGAAACGATAATATACACGTCGCCAATAACTCAAAAGTCATTGAAAAGATAAACAATACTTTTACAAGACGTACAATACCACCAATATTTGTGAGGTTAAAGGCTTCTTGAACCAACAATCTTTCACGAAGCCCTATTTTTTTGCCAAGCAAAAGGATGACCATGACGGCTAAAGTTAAAAAACCAAGACCACCAATTTGTATCATCAGCATAATGACTATTTGGCCGAATAAAGTAAAAGTTGTTCCGGTATCAACCACAGCTAAACCTGTAACAGTTGTTGCTGAAACAGCTGTAAAGAAAGCATCAATGATGGGGATAGGTTTGACTGTAGAAATAGGTAAAGACAAAAGAAAGGATCCTATTACAATAACAGTCAAAAATCCAAACAATAAAATCTGGGGAGGAGTTAATTTTACTGGTTTACTTAAAAAATGATCAAATTTAAACATTCCTTAGCCTACTTTCAACCACATGAAATTTTTAATGTTATTATATAACGAATAGGGATACGATTGTCTATTAATCACTCATTCTCATGTCAAATGAGTGCATTGGCGCTTTGATGATCCAGCAAAAGCAGAAGGAACAGAAGAAGAGAAATAGGCATTTTCCCAAAGGGTGAGAGATGAAATTGGGGGTTGATTACAGCAGTTTGCTGTGACTGAATATAGTTTTACATGATAAGCCATATTGAATCAATGGCTTATTTTTGTTTCGATCAATTGAAGACGTTCAGGTAGCGTGACTTTAAAAGGCTTGATATTTAGTAATAGCACATTTACAGCCATCTTGAATGAAACAGGAAGATGATAGCAGACAAGATAAAAACATTTGATCCAACTCAAAAAGATATATAGTGAATAAACGCCGCAAAAAACGATTTTTCATTGTTCTAATGAGCGATTGAATTGTTTTCGAAAAACTAGGCATGAGACAGCAAATACTGCGAATGCGCCTGCTGATCCAGCAGCAAACATCAGCTCAAATTGTTCTGGTTTGGATTTGAATAACAAAGGGACAGAAAGAATGAGAGCAGCACCACTAAAGCTCAATCCTAATATCAACATTGCCAATAATTTATTCATAGAAACACCTCGCAGACTCAGCATTGAAACATTAGGAACCGACTGATCTAAGAATCATGTTATGATTTGAAATCCTTTAAAATCCCTAAATCGAAGTGTCCAATTTATATCCTTTGGGTGTCGAATGATTGGGTTCATTACAATTAAAGCACACATTCATGAAATAAACCATTTTAAACGAACACTGTTCTTTACGAACTATGTTCGTTATAATATAAATGAGATGTGATTTTACACTACTTCCATAAAGAAGAGGAGATGCATACGATGCAGACATTATCTAAAAAACAAAAGCAAATCGCTATCATTGGAGGAGGACCAGGAGGGCTAACACTCGCCTTAATTCTGCAAAATTACGGTATACAAACAACCATCTATGAACGGGAGATGCATGACAAGAGTCTTGAAAGAGGAGGCTCACTGGATATTCACGAAGAAACAGGTCAAAAAGCCTTAAAGGAAGCAGGAGTTTATGAGAAATTTCAAAAGAACGCTCGCTATGAAGGAGAAGATTTCCGGTTATTTGATAAAGTAGGAAGAATCTATCTAGACGAAGAAACTGAATCACATGAAAAAGGCACTCGGCCAGAAATTGATCGTGGTGTTTTGTGTAAAATGCTGTTAGATCAAATTGATGCTGAAAACATCAAATACGGATATAAACTAGATAGATGTGTTTCATTAGAAAACGGCATGACAGAACTTCATTTTGAAAACGGGGTTGTCGAGACGGTTGACCTTTTGATTGGAGCAGATGGTGCATTTTCTCGTGTACGTCCACTGTTAACAGATATTGATATTGAATACTCCGGGCTCACGATGCTTGAACTGAATGTCCTCAACGTAGAGGTGAACCACCCTGATTTAGCTGAATTTAATAAACGTGGTAAAATGTTTGCTTTAGCTGATCACAAAGGAATTATTGGTCAGTTAAACGGAGATGGACGAATAAAAGTGTATGCAAGCCTTATGGTAGAACGCAGCTGGATCGAGACTTGTGGCATTCCATTTAATCAAGCGAATGAAGCGAAAGAACCATTATTAGAGTTATTTAGTGATTGGGATGATCAGCTGAAAAATTATATTCGTTATGCAGAAGATGTCATCATTCCAAGACGTATTTATACGCTTCCTGTCGGTTTTAAATGGAACCGTCATAAAGGAGTAACGCTTATCGGTGATGCAGCTCATCTCATGACACCATTCGCAGGTGAGGGTGTAAACATGGCGATGTTTGATGCAATGGAGCTTGCACTTGCTATTGTCCGACATCCTAATGATATTGAAAAGGCTATTGAAGAGTACGAAGAAATGATGTATGAATATTCATCGGAAAAGGCTCAGGAATCGGAGAATAGTTTAAAACTGTGTTTTTCAAAAGACGCTGCGGTCAAGCTTGCAGATATGATGAATTCTTTTCAAGTAAACGGTGATTGATGCTCAATTTACTATTTTACTTTGACATGATATAAAGAGAGTATGAACAATTCAAATCGTCGTATTATAAGTCGTCGGTCTCGGCCGGCTAAAGAGCCCTTAAGCCGTGAGCTTATTGTTAAAACTGCCTATTCGCTTCTTAAGGAGCAAGGGATAGAGGGCATGAGTATGCGTAAGGTGGCTAAAGCATTGGATACGGGACCTGCATCCTTGTATGTCTACGTGAACAATTTTCAAGAACTAAGTGCTTACGTATTGGATTATGGTCTCGGCCAAATGGTTTATCCAGATTCAGTGGATGGCACATGGAAAGAAAAGTTATGTGAAATATTGCATACTTATTTCCTGCTGCTATTTGAAAAACCTGGTCTTGCTGAAATTTCTCTTTCCACCATTCCACAAGGAACGAACTTTCTTCAGTTGACCGAACATATTCTCGCTGCATTGCATGAAGGCGGGATCAAATCTACATCCGCTGCATGGGGAGTAGACCTGTTACTGTTATACGTATCTTCCGTAGCTTACGAAAAGGTCTCTTGGAAGAAACAAGGCTCTTCGCAGATTTCAGACACAAAAAAAGCATTTCATGATGCAGACAAAACGCGTTTTCCTTTCATTCATCGTGTAAAAGAAGAAATGTTTGCAGGTGATCCCGTTTCAATGGAACGATTCCGATGGGGAATTGACGTCATTTTGTATGGAATCCAGCAAAAAGACAATTAGAAAGGAGCACAAGTAAAAAGCAGTCAATGGCTGCTTTTTTTATATGGTGAATTTCATATTTGTGATCTTGTAATCATCATAATGTATAAATAAATCTACATATTGTTTTTATATATAAAAAATTATATAATCTAGTGGAATAAAAAAATGAGGTGCTTAGGCATGGAACATATTAAAAAGTTATTAGAGAGTTATATTCCTTTAGCAAAATCTACTGCAAAAATGTTTGGACCAAATTGCGAAGTGGTTATTCATGATTTAACGAACCCTCAAGCATCTGTCATGTTTACAGTAAATAACCATGTGACAGGAAGAGAAATCGGCCAATCATTTGATCATCTAGTAAAGACTGTATTACAATCAGAAGATTTTAAAGAAGATTATCTGGCTGGTTATACATTTGTAACAGAAGATAAGCGTACGATTCGTTCTTCGACTTCATTAATACGTGATTCAAAGCAAAAGGTGATTGGTGCTTTCTGTATCAATTTTGATGTTGAAGCACTAAATCAAATGCAGCAATTTATGGATACTTTTCTTTCTACACAAGTGGCAGCTCAAGAGAAAGAAACAACATCAAATGATGATCTTGAAAATGTGGAAGAAATAGTAGATCAATTGATTCAACAAATTATTCAAAACAGTGTTCATCCAGTCATGAAACGTCATGAAAAAATTGAACTAATTAAATTTATGGATGAAAAGGGCATCTTTTTAATGAAAGGATCTGTTGAGAAGGTCGCATCTATGTTAGGCATTTCCAAAGTAACCGTCTATAGCTATTTGGATGAAATCAAAAATAAATCGAGGTAAGGAGTGTCAAAATGAAAAGCATACTCGAGGTAGGAAATCTAAAATCAAACGGACACTATGCATTCGCAACCATTCATCAAAACACGGTCTATGTTTCAGGACAATTTGCCATCAATCCCGAAACGAGAGAAAAAGAGTTCGGCCACATTGAAGAAGAGACATTACAAGCGCTTAAGAATGTAGAGATGATTGTAGAGGCTGCTGGAAGTAAAAAAAAGAAGATCTTGCGCATGACATTATACATTTCGAATATTCATTTATGGGACAAAGTAGATGCTGTTTATACTAATTTTTTCGGTGAACATAAACCAGCACGTACGATTGTACCAACGAATGAATTACATTTTGGTTTCAAAATTGAAATTGATGCCATTGCATATATTTAAGATATTTTTTTGCCTACTCTATATAAAAAATTATATTTCATATAAAAAAATATTCGAAGGGGTAGATGATCGATGAATCAATTGATTTGTAACCATTGCGGGAGAAAGTATGAGATGACACCAACTCTATGGAAATGTGATTGTGGTGGAGTATTAAATCTGGTGAAAGATACTCCGAAAATAGATGTTGCAGCTTGGGATGACTATCCAAGTTCATTATGGCGTTATGTTGAAACCATGCCATTTACAAAAGGTTCAAAGACTTGGGAAACTGTCACAATGGGGGAGGGTCAATCCCCTTTAATCGTTCTAGACCCTAATGAGCCAAACACTTATGTAAAAGTTGATTATATGATGCCGACATTATCCTTTAAAGACCGAGGAGCCGCTGTTCTAATGACAAAGGCTAAAGAATTAGGGGTATCAAAAGTGATTGCTGACAGTAGTGGGAATGCAGGAACGGCGATTGCAGCTTATGCAGCACGTTGTGGTATTGCCTGTGACATCTATCTAAGCGATGAAACTTCGCCTAAAAAGGTTGCTCAAATAAAAGCACATGGAGCAGCGATTAAAACAATTCATGGTACACGTGAGGACATTGCAGCTGCGGCACAAAAGGCAGTAGACAATGAAAACGTTTTTTATGCAAGCCATGTCTATAACCCTTATTTTTTTGAAGGAACAAAAACATATGCCTATGAAATCTATGAGCAACTAAAAGGAGCACCTGATGCTTTAATCATTCCGGTTGGAAACGGTACTCTCCTCCTAGGTGCGTATTATGGCTTTAAAGAGTTATTTGAAAATGGTTTCATTCATAAAATACCGAAAATCGTTGCCGTACAAGCGAAAAACTGTGCACCCCTTGTGAAAGCTTATCAAAATGAAGAGGAATCAGCATCACCTGTGACGAATAAAGGGACCTTAGCAGAAGGGATTGCCATTGCTGCTCCAGCACGCTCCAAACAAATTTTAGAAGCTGTACTAGATACCAATGGTACGTTTATTGATATTAAAGAAGATGAGATTCTAAATGCACGCTCTAAACTAAGTGAGAAAGGATTTTATGTAGAAGTGACATCTGCAGTCAATTTGGCTGGCTACATGAAATATAAAAAGGAATCAGAAGAAACCATTGTCATACCTCTTTGTGGTGCAGGGATTAAATCAAAATAACCCTATTAGAATTGTCTCTCTTTGAAAATATGGAAATCCGCCATTGTGAAGCAGATTGGTCTTACACCGACTTCCATTTGAAAACTATCAAGATGACATATCCATTGCTGGATCTTTAGGATTCTGATAGTTACTTAATGCCAGATGTGTGTAAGACCGTTGCAGTTAGATTGCGTCAACTAATCCGCACTTGGCCTGATGATGATATAAATAAAAAGAACGCTCTCTATTTGGTAGGAGGAATGGAGCTAGCGCATCAACAAAATGAGCCATTGGGATTTATATAAGAATAGGAATTGTCATATGACAGACCATTGAAAGAAATGTAGATCCATTTTTTGCTTTATAAACAATAGTCAAATAAGGATTCTACAATAATCAATTTTTTTGATGAATAAAAAATAAAAGAAAAAAACATTAATCAATAATTTTAACGGGAACAAATTTTTGTTCAAATCCATATAATCAATTGATTATATAAGTATTCAGTTATATAATATTGGAGGAGTTGATAACAGGGACCGTCACCAATATTTGAAAAGAGGGAGGGAACCATTGTGACTTCAGATGTTTCAATTGGTTTGTTACATATGTCGAATTGTTTAAAAATACTCAGTGATCAAACAAGACTCATTATGATGAAATTGTTTTTGGAGAAGGAATATTGTGTTTGTGAACTGGTAGATAAGTTCGAAATGAGTCAACCAGCGATTAGTCAGCATTTACGAAAATTAAAAAAAGCTGGATTTGTCCATGAGAACAGAAAAGGGCAGTGGCGTTATTATTCAATCAATACACTGTGTCCAGAATTTGAGACGATTTGTATCATCTTAAATCTAATTGATAAAGAAGATGACCTTTTAAAAAGCATACAACATAACGCAACAAACATTTCTTGTTCGTAAGGAGGGATGGGTTTGAGTTTTGCCGTTTTATCATTACTCATATTTTTGTTAACTTTGGTATTGGTTATTTGGCAGCCAAAAAATTTATCCATAGGGTGGTCCGCATGTGGAGGGGCCATTTTAGCATTAATCGTAGGTGTTGTGAATGTTGACGATGTGATCACCGTGACAGGCATCGTATGGAATGCGACTTTAGCTTTTGTTGCCATTATCGTCATCTCACTCATACTTGATCGAATCGGCTTTTTTGAATGGGCAGCATTGCATATGGCAAAGGCTGCAAAAGGCAGTGGGCTGCGTATGTTTGTGTATGTGACCATCCTTGGTGCAATCGTCGCTGCTTTATTTGCAAACGATGGTGCAGCACTTATTTTGACACCCATTGTTTTAGCAATGGTCAGAGCATTACACTTCAATGAAAAAATTGTATTCCCTTTTATTATCGCGAGTGGGTTTATTGCAGATACAACTTCGCTTCCCCTTGTCGTTAGTAATTTGGTGAACATTGTAACAGCCGACTATTTCAACATTACGTTTATTGAATATGCATCCAGAATGGTTGTTCCAAACCTTTTTTCATTGCTAGCGAGTATCACTGTACTGTACCTTTTCTTTAGAAAGAGTATACCTAAACGCTATGATATGACTGAGTTAAAGCATCCTAGTGAAGCAATAAAAGATCCAAAGATGTTTAGATTATCTTGGTATATATTAGCTTTTTTGTTGATTGGTTATTTTGCAAGCGAATTTTTATCTATACCTGTATCAGTCATAGCTGGTGTGATTGCCATTTTATTCTTGGTCATTGCACAAAAAAGCCCTGCTGTCCAAACAAAAAGCGTTCTAAAAGAAGCACCATGGGCGATCGTTTTCTTTTCCATAGGTATGTACGTTGTTGTCTATGGCATGCGAAATGCAGGGCTCACTGATGCTCTTTCAAGCGTGATCCAAGCTGTAGCAGATCAAGGTTTATTGGCAGGGACTCTTGGTATGGGATTTATCGCAGCAATGCTTTCATCTGTCATGAATAATATGCCGACGGTCATGATCGATGCATTAGCCATATCCGGTACCGATACACAAGGAATAATGAGAGAAGCGTTAATTTACGCAAATGTCATTGGTTCTGATTTAGGACCAAAAATTACGCCCATTGGCTCCTTAGCAACACTACTGTGGCTCCACGTCCTTTCTCAAAAAGGTGTGAAGATTTCCTGGGGCACATATTTCAAAATAGGAGTCATTTTAACTGTACCAACACTATTCATCACGCTTTTAGCTTTGTATTTCTGGCTATTGATTATACATTAAAGGAGACGATCAACATGTCAAAGAAAACAATTTACTTTTTATGTACCGGTAATTCTTGCCGCAGTCAAATGGCTGAAGGTTGGGCTAAAAAACATCTTGGAGATGAGTGGAAGGTCTATAGCGCTGGTATTGAAGCTCATGGATTAAATCCGAATGCTGTAAAAGCAATGAAAGAAATAGGGATTGATATTTCTAATCAAACGTCTGACCTGATTGATCAAAAGATATTGCATCACGCTGACTTAGTCGTCACACTATGCGGTGATGCAGCTGATAAATGCCCGATGACTCCACCTCATGTCGAACGTGTCCATTGGGGCTTTGATGATCCAGCAAAAGCAGAAGGAACAGAAGAAGAGAGGTGGGCATTTTTCCAAAGGGTAAGAGATGAAATTGGAGATCGATTGAAACAGTTTGCTGAGACTGGAGAATAATATCTTTTATATGTGAAAGGAGACATCAATTCAGTAGATTGCGATGATCGAGTATGCAAAAATTCTATGGGATTGGCTAATAAGTCAAGCAAAGGAAAATGAGTGTGGACAATTTCATTTAGATTCTGGTGTTCATAGGCATGATGCACATAGATTCTACCTTAAAGTTGGATTAGATATTACTTGTCACCATTTTCAAATGTCTCTTTAACAAATGGATGGTCAGCATCGATTAGGTGGAATTAAGTTATATTTAGAAGAAACAAATGCATTTATTAATGTGCCATTTTTAGCTTTTCATTATTTGGAAGATGAAGAAGAGATCAGTTTATTTGATACTATCAACACTAAAGCTAAAGGTATAGGGTCTTCTTTAAGCCGATATCTAAAAAAGGAGAGAAGAAGAATTATGGAGATAACGCCTGTAGTATTAATAGGAGATAGAGTAAAGATACAACCTATGGAAGATTATCACGTACAGGAATTATTTGATGCGGGAAACAATTCAGATATATGGGCACACATGCCAATGAGGGTTCAATCGATTGAAGATATGAAGTCCCTTGTGAATGGAGCACTTCAAGCGAGAGAGCAAGGAAGCGAATTTCCTTTTGTTATCTTCGATAAGAATTCGGGGAAAATTGTGGGAAGCACTCGTTTTCTTAATATATCCATACCAAATCGTAACTTGGAAATTGGTTGGACATGGCTGTCTCCAACTGTTTGGCGAACTAGAATAAATACAGAATGTAAGTATCTTCTTTTGAAACACTGCTTTGAAACACTTGGGACAATTCGTGTTCAGTTGAAAACAGATAGCAGAAATGTGCGGTCTCAGCAGGCAATTGAACGGTTGGGTTTGGTAAAAGAAGGGGTGCTTCGGAATCATATGGTTATGCCTGACGGTTATTTAAGAGACTCTGTGTATTACAGTGTAATCGACCAAGAATGGGTGCTAGTGAAGGACAAATTGGAGAGTATGCTACAATAATCTCGTATTTTCGAAGTGTTGCTTATAAAACTAAAGGGTGCTTTGACTTAACAAAGGAGGTAGCTGCGGCACCTCCTTTTCTTATTGAACAAACGGAGCAACTAACTTTACTTGAACAATTATGACCCTAAAAAATATACATATAATAATAAAGGGTAATAACACAATTCTGTGGGGAATGAACATGTTATCGAAACGTGAAGAAGAAAGACGAAACCAATTAGAAGTAGTGGCTTTAGATGAATTAGTGCCTGAAGATCATCTTGTACGGAAAATAGATCAAGCGATCGATTTTGACTTCGTTTATAATCTTGTTAAAGATCATTATAGTTTCAAAAATGGTAGACCAAGTGTGGACCCCGTTGTTCTCATTAAAATGGTTTTGATCCAATATCTATTTGGCATTCGCTCCATGCGTCAAACCATTAAAGAAATTGAAACCAATGTTGCTTATCGTTGGTTTATTGGGTATGGGTTTTCCGAGAAAATTCCGCACTTTTCTACCTTCGGTAAAAACTACGGTCTGAAAGGCGCTTTATAAAGCACCTTCTATACTTATTCCCAAGTTTTTGCATGTTTTTGAACTAGTTCAATCATGCTATTAATAGAGGGTGATAGCCATTTATTTTTGTGATATGTCAAGTAAGTCGATAGGGAATTTTGTTGGTTTGAAACTTTCTCTCCCTTAAATAGGCCATTTTTTAGTTCTTCTTTTACAGAAAAGAAGGGAACAAGAGATACTCCTAGTCCATTTTTAACACAGTGTTTTATTGCTTCAATGCTTTGAAACTCTATACTATCTTTTATATAAAGTTCATTTGATATAATGTAATCATCGAAAACTGATTTATAACTACATCTTAAATCAGAATATAATGCAGTATTTAATGTGTCCCCTTTGCTGTGTGGACTAATGAAGACCATTATCTCCCGTACTAATTCTTCGATATACAACTCCTCCTGTGTCCAGTTCTTGTTTTCCAAAACCAAAGCTAAATCAATGTCACCACTTTGAAGGCTCTTGGTGACATCGTAATTTTCTAATGACTTAACGTAAAGACTCACTTTCGGATATTTCTGCTTAAATTCGAGGAGAATAAGAGGAATCCGGCAAATAGTTAAGGATTCTGATATTCCTATAGTTAGATCTCCTTGAGGTTCCTTATCAATAGTTAGTGATTGTTCGTATAGTTCAATTATTTGATTTGCATAAGGAAGATATTGCTCTCCGAAGTGAGTCAATATTATTCTCTTTCCTAATCGGTCGAAAAGGGGCCTGCCTAATTCTTTTTCTAATTCTTTAACATGTGTAGTTATAGAAGATTGCGCATAACCCAAATGTTCAGCCGCTTTATTAAAACCATTTTTGTTAACAATTGTCTTGAAAGTAATTAAATGTCGAAGTTCCAACTTAATAGCAAGCCTTTTAATACTTTTTGAGTAGCTCGAGTAATAGCAATTATGAATACAATCAAAACTTAAACTCGGGCTCTTTTAGTTTACATAATATATATTCTAGGAAGTTACAGCGCAAATGAATTTCTCTTGTCTCAAATCTAAGTATACTTATCTTATTGAGACAAAAAAGAAAAAATCAAAATCCCACGTTTATTCGCCAGATTTTGATTTATCAAGATATTTATGGTGACATCTGGATTAATAATGGCGCCACCGCCAATCCATACATAGTTCCAATGGTGACTGGTTTGCCGAATTCAATGCCTTTTGCACGTTCTATTAGGTCAAGCGGGTGTCCAGCCGATGCATCAAAATTTGCAAAAAAATGCTCGCCAACCTCTAATTCCTTTAAAATGGATGTTCTTTTTTCTGGCTGATTGGTTTGCTGGTATGCAAATGTCAATTTCTCGATCTGCGATCAGGGTTTGGTCACTAGAAACATAATGTTCTCCTTGGATCATTTTTTCCTTTTCACTTCTATTTATCCTGATTCATCATTTGAATGAATGCATCTGTGAATTGTGTCGTGGTTTCGCTTCCTCCTAAATCCTTCGTTTTTATGTTCATTTTCATCATCTCATCCAGAGTGCGTCTTATAAGAACAGCCGTCTTTTTCAGCCTGTCATCATGATATTTCACATATAACCAGTCAAAAAGCATGACTGTAGAAAGAATTAACCCCATGGGATTGGCGATATTTTGCCCAGCAATATCCGGTGCTGATCCATGTGCTGCCTGTGCCATCGCTTGGTTTTCGTTACAATTTAATGAAGGGGCGATCCCTAAACTTCCGACTAGTTCCCCTGTTAAATCCGATAAAATATCCCCAAACATATTCTCTGTCACAATGACATCAAAATCACCGGCACGTCTTACTAAGTGAGCTGCCATTGCATCGATATGTAGATCTTCTACTGTCACGTGCGGATATGCTTTTGCCACCTCTTGGCATGTTCGCAGAAATAAACCAGATCCTAATTTGATTACGTTTGCCTTGTGAACAATGGTCACCTTTCGCCTGCGCTCCATTGCACTTTGAAAAGCTGCATGAGCAATACGTGTAATCGCTTTTTTGGTAAACACACCTGTGGATATAGCGACCTCTGGCGTAATCATCCACTCTCCTACCCCATGATACATGTTCCGATCTGGATAAAAGCCTTCTGTGTTCTCTCGAAAAATCACGAGATCGACGTTTTGCACAAGGCCCTGTACCCCAGGTAATGATTGAGATGGACGAATGTTTGCAAATAAATCAAACGTATGACGGAGCTCTCCGCTTGGATTTCTCCTCTCTGTCAATATCTCTGGATATGAGGCAGAATCATGAGGACCTAAAATCCACCCATGGCACTTTTTTAATTCTTCTATAGTAGATGCTGGCACAGGATCTTGGTGAGAGTGGATGGCTTCAAAGCCAATTGGACATTCGACATATTCCACAAATGACTCCTGAAACTGTGATAGCGCTGCCTTTAAGATGCGCATATTTGCTTGTACAATTTCTGGCCCAATCCCGTCTCCTTTCAACACACCGATACGATATGACTTCATGCTTCCTCCCCCTTTATGTTTATTTTACCTTCTCGTCAGAAGAATTGGGAAGGCAAGATTTCTTTTGACTAGAATTGTTCATGTTCCTGCCTCAAGTTATTTACGAATCAGCCCATCTCATTTATAATCGAGTAGATTTGTTCAGTGACAGATACATCTTTAAATGTGAGGGATTAGATGGAATTAAAGTGGTATAAAGCGATAATAGTCATTTTCACGATGTCTGGAATTTCCATCTCTACATGGTTTTCACGGACACCGGAAGTCAGAGATTTATTACAAGCCAATACAGGAACGATGGGACTTATTTTACTTGGCTTATCCGTTGGTTCAATTGTCGGGCTTGTTCTTTCAAATGTATTTGTTCGAAAAAAAGGCGGCCGCGTGGCGATTGTGATCAGTGCTTTTTTGATGTTCCTTGGATTCACCACTCTTGCCATTGGTTCAACACTCTCTTCTATCTTTGTCGTCACTGCCGGTCTATTTCTTTTTGGAGCAGGCTCAGGTATGTGCAATGTGGCGATGAACCTAGAAGGGACAGAAATTGAATACAGTATCAAGAAAACCATTTTGCCTATATTGCACGCTTCCTTTAGCATTGGCACTTTAATTGGAGCAGGAGCTGGCATTCTTTTTATCCATCTAGGGGTCTCTGTGCTGAATCACCTACTTGTCATTGCCCTTCTTTTCTTTCTCAGCATCTTGATTTGCACACGGTTTATTCCGCACGGTACAGGAAAGGATCAGCATGAGAAGCAGTCAGATACAATAGATGATACTCAAACGCCATGGCTGAACAAACGAACAGTCTCTCTTGCGATGATCGCCTTATGTCTTGCGTTTGTCGAAGGGTCTGCCAATGATTGGATTCCACTTGCAATGGTGGATGGCTACCAGGTTTCACATTCCATGAGTACAGTCATCTATGCTTTATTTTTATGCGGGATGATTAGCGGCAGACTAATCAGCGGACGTTTGATCGATCGTTTCGGCAGGGTGTTATTGCTAAGAATTGCGATTTTATCAGCCGCCGCCGGACTATTTCTGGTCATTTTAAAGATTTCACTTGTTGTATGTATGATATCGATCTTTTTATGGGGACTTGGCGCTTCTTTAGGCTTCCCGCTAACCATTTCTGCAGCTGGTGATGATAGCCAGTACGCCGTGAAACGCGTCAGCATTGTGACCTTATCAGGTTATACAGCCTCTCTTTCTGGGCCGCCTATATTAGGGCTGCTTGCCAATCAAGTAGGACTGCTTCATGCCTTTATTTTTGTTTTATTCGCCATATGTATTGCAGGAATCTTTACAAAAGCTGTAGCAAAACCGCGTTCATTACAAGTTCACTAAAAGTGTCTGATCCTCGATCATGGCACTTTTTTTAAATTTAAAAAATAAAATTGAAACCTTTCATGAAGTGAAACAGTCCTATAAATGTCCTGATGTTTATCGCTTTTTTAAAGAGGGAAAGTAAAAAAATAAGACTTTTCAAATAACAGAAAACGTGGTAAGATCATGAAAATAAACAGGAAGGGGTGAGAAAAATGAAAAAAAATATGCTGCTAAAATTAGCTGTCTTATTTATAGCACTCGCAAGTTTTCATTTGTTCTCAATGCCTCATTCCGTTCAGGTATACCATCATGCAAAGGTGGTTGCCGATCAAGAATCACATGAAATGAAAATCGCTCAGACAATGGGCGATGAAAAGAAACAAAAACATGTGAGCGCAGTATTTGCCGCATTTACAGTACTGCTGATGATTGGCAGTATGACAGCTGGATTTGCACGCATCACTCATACTGATCAATTTGACCGGAAAAAGAAGCATTTACTTGCAGTATTCTATCAATCTTCTTATTTCCGACTATCTCGTGTTTAACCCAACCATCTAAATCAAAACAAAAATTGGGAGGTTTTACACGATGTTATTTTTCTTAAGAGTATTCATTCTAGGTCTATTCTCTGTCACTTCACTTTCTCTTTTCGTCTACCAAGGAATTGAAGTAGTGCACGCCATTACAAGCATGTTTGGCAACCACGAGAGCTAAATGACCCGTATATAAAAGAAACCCCCTGTTTATCGCAGGGGGTTTTCGTTTGCTTATTTATTGTCATCTGGCGCAGGTTGAGGTGTGACAAGGACATGTGTTACTTCTCCCTGCTCTTCCTCATCTACAATAAATGATCCATTGCTATAGCGGTCATTCGCTCTTAAAGTAGAGATATCAAGCGGAATCGTTGCACCCTTATCCGTATCAATCTCAAGTGTATCGTGCAGTGATGCAGCAATAACAGCCACAATACGGTGCGGGTTTTTCTTTAATTCTCTTAGCATCAGAACTCCGCGTTTGGCTCTAGATGTTTTATCAAATTCAGAGAGGTTCATTCGCTTCACAGCCCCTCTTTGAGTCGTCAGCACGAGGACATCGTTTTTCGGATCAATGATCTGGCCAGAGACTACTTCGTCCCCATCCTTCAAGTTGATTCCTTTGACACCAGCCGCTCTCGGACCAACAACACTTACTTCTTCTTCATCAAACCACAATCCATAGCCATTCTTCGTCGCAATAAACAATTCCTGCTGTCCTGTTGTCACATGAACATCCACGAGTTCATCGTCCCCTTTTAGGTTCAAGGCGACAAGCGGTTTCGAATAGCGCTGCGCTTTATATTGAAGAAGCTCTGTTTTCTTCACCATTCCACCTTTTGTAAAGAACAGAAGATACGACGTTTCATCAAATTCTTTAATTGGTATGGCTTTTTGAATTGATTCATCACGATCAATTGAAATGATATTCGTAATATGCTGCCCCATGTCTTTCCAGCGTATGTCTGGCAGCTGATGAACTGGACAATAAATATAGCTCCCTTTATTCGTGAACAATAGGAGGACATCCGTTGTATTCATTTCAAACTGATGAATCAGGCGGTCTGTATCCTTCATGCCAAAGTCCTTACCGTTAGATGCAGCATAGGAGCGCTGGCTTGTCCGTTTGATGTACCCATCCTTCGTCACCGTGACGTAAACATCCTCTGAGGCGATCATCACTTCAAGGTTAATCTTAATTTCTTCGATTTTTTCCTCAATGACAGATCGTCTCTCATCAGCATATGTCTTTTTGAGCTTTTTCAAACTGTTTGTAATGACCTTTAGCAGCTTTTTCTCGTTACCTAAAATGTCTTCAAGTTCTGTTATACGCACATCAAGCTCACTAGCTTCGTCTCTTAATTGCGTAATATCCGTATTCGTTAATCGATATAACTGGAGGGAAACAATCGCTTCTGATTGTGCTTCTGTAAAGTCATATTTCTCCATCAAGTTGTTTTTCGCATCTCGCTTATCATTAGAGGAGCGGATTGTGGCAATGACTTCATCTAAGATGGAAAGCGCCTTAATTAATCCGTCTACAATATGGTGGCGTTCCTTCGCTTTTCGAAGCTCATATGCTGAGCGGTTCGTCACCACTTCTTTCTGATGGGCAATATATGCATCAAGTATAGTTGTCAGCGTCATTAAGGTTGGTCTACGATTATGTATCGCCACCATATTAAAGTTATATGGAATTTGCAGATCTGAGTTTTTATATAAGAAATTCAAGACACCATTTGCATCTGCTTCTTTTTTCAGCTCTACCACGATTCGAAGCCCAGTTCGGTCAGTCTCATCTCGAACCTCTGAAATTCCTTCAACTTTTCTTTCAATTCGGAACTCGTCCATCTTTTTGACAAGATTGGCTTTATTCACTTCATAAGGAATTTCTGTGATCACGATTTGCTGGCGTCCGCCGCGGATGGTTTCAATTTCCGCTTTTCCGCGAATCATAATCTTTCCTTTTCCTGTTTCATAAGCCTTCTTAATGCCGTCGACCCCTTGAATGATACCGCCTGTTGGGAAATCTGGACCTTTGATGACTGTCATTAAATCCTCAACCGTACAATGCGGCTGTTCGATTCGTTTAATGACACCATCAATCACTTCTCCCAGATGATGCGGCGGGATATCGGTGGCATAACCTGCTGAAATCCCTGTTGATCCATTCACGAGAAGGTTTGGAAACATCGCTGGTAAAACAACTGGCTCCTTGCTTGTATCATCAAAGTTTGCGACAAATTCGACCGTTTCCTTGTCTAAGTCCTTTAATAGCTCTGAAGCAATGGCAGAAAGCCTTGCTTCCGTATAACGCATGGCAGCAGGCGGATCTCCATCGATACTCCCGTTATTCCCATGCATCTCAATGAGCACATTTCGTACTTTCCAATTCTGACTCATTCTCACCATCGCTTCATAAACAGATGAGTCACCGTGCGGATGATAGTTACCAATCACGTTACCGACTGTTTTCGCGGCTTTACGGAAGTTTTTATCTTGCGTGTTTCCTTCTGCGTACATCGCATATAAGATTCTTCGTTGTACAGGCTTTAGTCCATCTCGCGCATCTGGAAGCGCACGGTCTTGGATAATATATTTACTATAGCGACCAAACCGGTCTCCGATCACTTCTTCTAATGGTAAATCATGAAATCGTTCTTGTTGTGCCATGTTTAAACCTCCTCAGCTAGCGACAAGTTTTCATTTTCAAGAATGTTGCTTTCCTCATCAAGTCCAAAGGCGACATTCTTTTCAATCCATTTACGTCGTGGTTCTACTTTGTCACCCATCAATGTCGTGACGCGGCGTTCCACACGTGCAGCATCGTCGATTTTGACCCTGACAAGTGTTCTCGATTCTGGATTCATTGTCGTTTCCCATAGCTGGTCGGCGTTCATTTCACCTAAACCTTTATAGCGCTGAATCGTGTACCCTTTTCCAACTTTCTTCAGTACGTCATCCATTTCTTCATCAGACCATGCGTACTCAATGATTTCTTTTTTCCCTGAGCCCTTGCTGACTTTATATAAAGGGGGTAGTGCAATAAACACTTTGCCATGCTCAATCAGCGGCTTCATATAGCGGTAGAAGAACGTCAGTAGAAGCACTTGAATATGCGCTCCATCTGTATCAGCATCTGTCATGATCACGATTTTGTCATAATTGATGTCTTCTACATTAAAATCGACACCGACGCCTCCACCGATCGCATGAATAATGGTGTTGATTTCTTCATTTTTGAAAATATCAGCAAGCTTCGCTTTTTCTGTGTTGATGACCTTTCCACGAAGCGGCAGCACCGCTTGGAATTTACGGTCACGCCCTTGCTTTGCTGATCCGCCCGCTGAGTCGCCCTCTACTAGGTACAATTCGTTTCTTGCTGGGTTTCTAGATTGAGCAGGTGTTAATTTTCCGCTCAGTGTTGCTTCGGACTTTTTCCGTTTCTTGCCGCTCCTTGCTTCTTCACGTGCTCTTCTAGCAGCTTCTCTTGCCTGCTGCGCTTTAATCGCTTTTTTCACAAGAAGAGTGGCTGTTTCCCGGTTTTCTTCAAGGAAATAAGCCAGCTTTTCAGAAATAACAGCATCAACAGCCGAGCGAGCCTCACTTGTCCCAAGCTTTCCTTTTGTCTGGCCTTCAAATTGAAGCAGTTCTTCAGGAATTCTGACAGAAATAATGGCTGACAGTCCTTCGCGAATATCAGTGCCTTCTAAATTTTTGTCTTTTTCTTTTAAAAGGGCTACTTTGCGTGCATATTCATTAAAGGCTCTCGTCATCGCCGTTTTGGCACCAGACTCATGCGTACCGCCATCTTTCGTTCTGACGTTATTGACGAAAGAAAGAATATTCTCCGAGTAGCCGTCATTGAATTGAAAAGCAAAATCTACTTCGATGGATTGATGCTCTCCTTCAAATGAGACCACTTCACTCAGAACATCTTTTTCTTCATTTAAATAAGCAACGAAGGCTTCAATGCCTGTCTCATAATAAAAGGTTTCTTGTACATCATGTCGTTCATCAATCAGCTCTATTTTTAATCCTTTTAATAAAAAGGCAGATTCTCTTAAACGTTCTGATAAAGTATCGAAGTTATAGGTCGTGACACTGAACATAGTTGGATCAGGTTTAAAATGAATCAGTGTTCCTGTTTTTTTCGTTTTTCCGACTTTTTCAAGTGATGTGGCAGGCTTTCCGCCGTTTTCAAAGCGCTGATGATAAATAAAGCCGTCGCGTTCAATTGTGACAGTGAGCCATTCTGACAGCGCGTTTACTACAGATGCCCCAACTCCGTGAAGCCCACCACTTGTTTTATATCCGCCTTGACCAAATTTTCCGCCTGCGTGAAGGACCGTTAAAATGATCTCAGGTGTCGGTTTTCCAAGCTTATGCATACCAGTAGGCATCCCGCGTCCTTTATCTTGAACGGAAATGCTGTTATCTTTATGTATTTTGACAATGATATGATCTCCATGGCCAGCGAGCACTTCATCGACAGAGTTGTCTACAATCTCATAGACAAGGTGATGAAGACCGCGTGAATCCGTAGACCCAATATACATCCCTGGACGTTTACGGACCGCTTCAAGTCCCTCTAGCACCTGAATAGAATCATCGTTATAATCTACTTGCTGCTTTTTAACCAAATGCTTAATCCCCTTTCACTAACAAACATAACCGGCAAACCATCAAATGATCTCTCTAGATTTTAATGATGATCATGCTGCTCATTACTGTCCACTTTAATAAGCTGCATCATCACCATGCATGTGTGAATCAACAAAACATGCTCTTTTGCACGGCTATGAGAAATGTTCTACATTCTGCAATCAGAACTAGAAGTCCATTATAAACAAGACTGTTTGATAAGCCAAATGCAATCATATGATGGTTTTCACAAAACAGAACAAACGTTCTACCTTTATCTTATCGCTCTTTTTCTTGATATGCAAGGTCACCGCTATGTCCCTGTCGCCTTATTTTATCGCTTTCTTCTAGAATCGCAAATATATTTCTGCAACAAAAAAGCAAAAATCCTTGAAAACCAAGGATTTTTGACGATTTAATGAGTTTTTGTCATTGCATGAGCCACCTTGATACATAAATCCATGATGGCGACCTTGCCATTTTCCTCAATCAGCCTTTTCGCTTCCTCGTGATAGATGCCTTGCTGCGCCCAAAAAACAGGTGCGTCCATTTCAAGAAATTCTTCTGCCACCTCGGGCAAAAACTCTGAACGTCTAAAGACATTGACGATATCAACAGGATCTTTGATGTCCTTTAAAGAAGCGACTGCTTTCACACCAAGTGCTTCATCAATCGTTGGGTTCACCGGAATGATCTCATATCCGGCATCTTGCATCGCTTTAGACACCATATAAGACGTTCGGTGCGGCTGATCTGATAATCCAACAACAGCAATTCGTTTACTGCTCTTTAATATACGGCCAATTTCTTGTTTCGTAGGATGATTCATCCAAACACCCCTTTTCCTCTATTTTAGCGAACTTCTGCTTAAAAACAAAGCTGAATCCATCTGCTTTTGATTTTTTCAAAAAAAGATCCCCATGTTTTTCATAAGATCATGTTAAAATGTAAGACAAGAGGGAGAATATAAAGGAGTTATGCAGATGTTAATTGCTTTGATGTTTATTTTGGCTTATCTTCTCGGCAGTATTCCATCCGGTCTCATTGTCGGGAAAGCTGCAAAGGGTATCGATATCCGTGAACATGGCAGCGGAAACCTAGGTGCAACGAATGCATTTCGTACACTTGGCGTAAAAGCAGGGTCTATCGTGATTTCAGCTGATATTTTAAAGGGAACCCTTGCTTCTGCTTTACCGTTTTTCATGCAACTGGACATTCATCCCTTATTAGCAGGAGTTGCTGCTGTTATCGGTCACAGCTTTCCTGTCTTTGCAAAATTTAAAGGGGGAAAAGCAGTCGCTACATCTGGCGGCGTGTTATTATTTTATGCCCCATTCTTATTTATCACGATGATCGCTGCTTTTTTCTTATTTTTATACATTAGTAAATATGTTTCACTATCATCTATGCTGACCGGTATCTATACATTCATTTACAGCATTTTCACCAAAGACGTATTCTTAATCATTGTTGTTGCCGTTCTAGCTGGTTTTGTGATCTACAGACACATCGCCAACCTCAAACGAATCCTCAACAAAACTGAACCGAAAATCAAATGGCTCTAGCCGTTTCATAAGTTTCATTATGTGGTAAAAGGAAAGAAAAGCTGTTTTTGCATCCTGCATTTAAAAAAACAGCATGACTTCAAAAAGGGGCGATCACATTGAAATTAACGATAAAAGAAGATGCACTCAATTGGTACAAGGATGAACTAGATTTAGAAAAAGGTGATCAAGTTCGCTTTTTTGTGAGATATGGCGGGTGCAGTAATGTACAAAAAGGCTTTTCTCTCGGCGTCGCAAAAGATGAACCTCAAAATGCCGGCGCAACCGCTGAAATAGAAGGTATTACTTTCTTTGTTGAAGAAAGTGATATTTGGTATTTTGACAACCATGATCTGCATATTGATTATAACGAGTCCGTGAAAGAACCAGAGTTTCATTATGAATAAACAAAAAAGATACCTCATCCCTCGGGTATCTTTTTTGTTTTATCCTTCAATATATAGCCCATACTCATGAATGTTTCCTAAAGACCGCTCCTTTTGCAGGATTCTTTTTTGTGGTTCACCAATCAAGTCAAAGTGTGGAAACCCTGCGCGGTCATGAATCCATTCTTTTTTGAGTCCATGTTTTTCTCCCCACTCAATTAACTGCTTCATATCCTGACAGGCTGCTTTAGTGACGGTATTGGCATGCGGGAAACGGTCATCAAGCCAATAATGGGTTAAAAAGGCCAGTTCTCCTTGCTGGACAGCTGATTTCCACGCATTTAGATCGCTTCTTTTAATACCAAACGCCATGAATTAAACCTGCTTCTTCGACTGTTCGTATACTTTGTGCCAGGCAGGAAAAGCTTTTCTAAATTGAATAGGTCTAAAGGTTTCTTTGTCTACACAAATATGTGAGGTTGTCCCTGTAATCGCTGTTTGCCCATCAGGCTTTTGAATTTCGTAGCCATACACCGTTTTGAGTCCATTGTATTCTTCAATCCACGTATGAACTGTCGCTGTTTCACCGTACAGCAATGGTTTTTTATATTGCACCTGTAAATCTATAACGGGTGCAAGAGCGCCGTCTGCTTCTAGCTGCGCATAGGAAAATCCTAATTCTTTAATCAGTGCTGTTCTGCCGACTTCCATCCAGATTAAATAATTGGCATGATACACGATGCCCATTTGGTCTGTTTCTGCATAACGGACTTCTATTTCTTTTTTAGATACATACACGTTTTCATCGCTCTCCTATCAAAACCTAAGGTCTCTGCCATTTTACCACAATCGAAATGGTTCTTCTAAAAGGAGGCAATAAAATAAACCAGGAATCCCTGGTTTATTCGGTATAGCCATTTTTTCTTGCTGCTTCTTCGTCCTTGATCTCAGAGCGCATGGCATCAATACTCATTTTTCTATTTTCATTTTTTTGCTTGATCATCTGTTTTTCTTGATCTGTCGAAAGGGCCATCGCTGCTTCAGATTCATCGATATTGTCAAGGGTGTTTTCGATCATATCTTGCAGCTTTTCAACATTATCAGAACGATCATCTGGATTGGATTGATATGACTTTCCATTCATCATGATTCCCTCCTTATTCGCCCTTCGTCTGTATGACATCAGGCTGTTCATTTGATTTATTATGCATCTTTTTTCCTTTATTACGTTTGTACGCTACAGGTTTTGTCCCTAAATGGTCTGGTGTAAACTGCGCTTGTTTATCATGCTCTCTGCCCATCATTCATCCCTCCCTCTTCTTTAGGATGAACGAAAAAGGATAATTCATAACTTATTTCTGTCTAAAACGCTCTTCCAACTTTTCTTCAAGCTGGTTTAAAAATTCCTCATTGCTTAATAATTCTTTTTTATTTTCAAGTACAAGCTCTTCAAATGTACGTCGTTTTCTTCTTCTCATTGTACTCACCTCCAGTGTTTGTATTTCATTTTCGCCAAAACATTTAGAAAATAAGCAAAAAAGCTGAATCATTATAGACCCAGCTCTTGCTCAATTTCTTTTTTTGTCAGCATTTGATGCTTTACAGACACGATTCGTCCTTTTTCATCTAATATGTATGTCGTGGGGTATGAAAGCACCTGATATCGTGCTTGAATGCCTTTTTGATCCAATAAAATAGGAAAGCTCAGCTTTAATTCATCTGCAAATGCTGCAACATGATCTACACTTTTTTCAGTGGTCGTCAAATTCACCGCAAGTACTTCGACCTGATCATATTCGCTTCTAATTGCGTCTAGATCCGGCATTTCTGTCCTGCATGGCTTACACCATGTCGCCCAAAAATTGACGAGCACCTTTTTCCCTTGATAATCAGATAACGAGGCCGTTTGACCATCTAGGGTTTTAAGTTCAAAATCAGGGGCTTGATCCCCTTTTTCAAGACCGATTGCGGGCTCTTTTGGTTCAAGTAAATTCCACACAAGTAAACCAATCAACACAAGTAAAACAGCGCTTGCCATTCCTTTTTTCCACATGATTGATCCTCCACTATTTTAAAAAAGAAGAGAAAGCTGTCTAGGCGCCTTCTCTTCTTTGCTGTATGAGTATTAGTTGCTTGCCAATTTTTCACGAAGTACCATTTGAAGGATACCGCCATGACGATAGTAGTCAATTTCGACTTCACTATCAAAACGAACAACCACTTCAAATATTTTCTCATTGCCATCTGTATCAATTGCTTTCACAGTGACAAGATCACGTGGACGAACTGTTTCATCAACATGAACTTCAAATGTTTCTGTTCCTGTTAGACCATGAGTTTCTGCACTTTCTCCGTCTTTAAACTGTAAAGGAAGTACGCCCATGAAGACAAGGTTACTTCTATGGATACGCTCAAAGCTTTCAGCTAGAACAAATTTAATTCCAAGAAGGTTTGTTCCTTTTGCAGCCCAGTCACGTGAAGAACCCATTCCGTAGTCTTTACCTGCTAAGATCGCAAGACCTGTTCCATCTTCTTTATAACGCATGCATGCATCATAAATGGATGTCACTTCACCAGTTGGCCAATAAGTTGTATATCCGCCTTCTGTTCCTGGTGCGATTTGGTTCTTAATACGGATGTTTGCAAAAGTACCTCTCATCATGACATGGTGGTTACCACGGCGAGATCCGTATGAGTTAAAGTCTCTAGGCGATACGCCTCTTTCTTGCAAGTATTTACCCGCAGGTGTGTCTTTACCAATCGCTCCAGCAGGAGAAATATGGTCAGTTGTCACAGAGTCACCGAACTTGGCAACGACGCGCAAGCCTTTAAGCGGTTCAACCTTACCAGGTTCAACTGATAGGTTTTCAAAGAATGGCGGGTTATCAATGTATGTGGAATTTTCATCCCATTTGTACAATGCATCATCCGTCGTTTTAATTTCATTCCAGCGGTCATTGTTGTCAAAAACAGTTTCATACTCTGAACGGAATAACTCAGGTGTGACAGTGCTTTTGACGACGCTGTTGATTTCGTCCATTGATGGCCAAATATCATCGAAATAAACGTTCTCACCATTTTTATCCACACCGATAGGGTCTTTTGTTAAATCAATATTCACCGTACCAGCAAGTGCATACGCCACAACTAATGGTGGAGATGCAAGGTAGTTTCCTTTCACAAGCGGGTGGATACGCCCTTCAAAGTTACGGTTACCTGATAAAACAGAAGTGATCAGCAGATCATTTTCAGAGACAGCATCCTCGATTTCTTGCGCAAGCGGTCCTGAGTTTCCGATACATGTTGTACAGCCATACCCAACGATGTTAAATCCGAGGTCTCTTAAGTATGGAAGAAGTCCTGAGTTCACGAGGTATCCTGTCACAACCTTAGAACCTGGTGCTAGTGACGTTTTCACGTAGTTTGGCACCTTCATACCAAGCTCACTTGCTTTCTTCGCAACAAGACCTGCTCCGATTAAGACGTATGGATTCGATGTATTCGTACAGCTCGTAATCGCTGCAATCGCAATCGCACCTGTCTTCATCACAGCTTTTTCACCATTTGCTAGATCAAATTCAATTTG
The DNA here is from genome assembly GCF_002998655.1 of Bacillus sp. GBSW19. Lineage (NCBI taxonomy): Bacteria > Bacillati > Bacillota > Bacilli > Caryophanales > Bacillaceae > Bacillus > Bacillus sp. GBSW19. The sequence goes on along the minus strand of NZ_PVRF01000001.1, from coordinate 862,736 downwards.
TTTATCCAGCTCTGATTTTTCTAAGCCAAACCCTTGGTTACCAGCTGGGCTTTCAATGTGCTGATGGAACGTCTCTTTCATTTCAGAAAGTGGAATCAAATCTTGTGGACGCTTTGGACCAGATAAGTTTGATTCAATTTGAGAAAGGTCAATTTCCACAACATCCGTAAAAATTGGCTCTTCTGCATCTGGCGTATAGAATAAGCCATTTGCGCGAGAATATTCTTCAACGATATTAATTTGCTCTTCATCACGTCCAGTAAGGCGAAGGTAAGCAAGAGCTTCCTCATCTACTGGGAAGAATCCGCAAGTAGCACCGTATTCAGGCGCCATATTCGCAATCGTTGCACGATCCGCTAACGGCAGTTGTGCAACTCCAGGTCCGAAGAATTCAACGAATTTGTTCACTACGCCTTTTTCACGCAGAACTTGTGTCACTTTTAATGCAAGGTCAGTTGCAGTCGTTCCGTTTGGAAGCTCTCCAACTAATTTAGCACCAATGACTTCTGGTACTGGGAAGTATGAAGGCTGACCGAGCATACCAGCTTCCGCTTCAATACCGCCAACGCCCCATCCAAGTACGCCGATACCGTTGATCATGGTTGTATGTGAGTCGGTACCAACCAATGTATCTGGGTAAGTGATGATCTCGCCATCTTCTTCAATCGCATGAACAACACTTGCAAGGTACTCTAAGTTTACTTGGTGAACAATCCCTGTTGCAGGCGGAACAGCTTGATAGTTATTAAACGCTTTCTTTGCCCAGCTAAGGAAGTTATAACGCTCTGCGTTACGTTCGAATTCTAAATCCATGTTAATGTTTAAAGCATCTTCAGTTCCAGCTTTATCAACTTGTACTGAGTGGTCAATGACAAGGTCAACTGGAATTTCAGGGTTGATTTTATCCGGGTCCCCGCCTACATCTGCCATTGCTTTTCTTAAAGAAGCAAGGTCAACGACGGCTGGTACACCCGTGAAGTCTTGTAAAATAACACGAGAAGGTTTAAATGGAACATCAATTTCTTTGACCTCGGCAGTTCCCCATTTTGCCAAGTTTTCAACGTGTTCCTTCTTGATCACTCTACCGTCTACTTGGCGAAGCACTGATTCTAAAAGTACCTTAATGGAATAAGGCAGCTTAGAAACATTTCCGATTCCTTGTTTCTCTAGTGCTTCTAACGAATAATAGTGATACGTTTTCCCATTTGTCGAAAACGTTTTTCTAGATTGAAAAGCGTCTTGTTTAGCGACTTGCTGCTGTTTCGACATGTCCAAAATCCCCCTTTTGATGATCAAGATCAATTTCAATTCTCAGAAAAATCGTCGTATTTCACCACAATTTTCTCACAATTTCATCTTAAAACAAATTCATACATAAGTAAATAACAATGCTTTTATTAAATTCAATAAGTTTATCTTATCATTAGGAAATGATTACTCTTCATAATCCAAGCAGAGCGGGTTCATACTACAATTGAGGTGATAGAACATGACAAAACGTAAAGCAAATCATGTGATTGACGGCATGAACGCAGCCAAAAGCCAAGGAAATGGTGCAGGCTATATTGAAAATGATCAACTCGTTTTAACAGAAGAACAAAGACAAAATAATAAAAAACGTAAAAAAAACCAATAAGAAAGGAGCAAACATTATGACGAATAAAAACACAGGAAAAGACATCCGTCAAAACTCGCCTAAGGAACATCAAAGCGGACAGCCGGAGCCATTATCAGGCAGTAAAAAAGTAAAAAACCGCAACCATACAAGACAAAAGCACAATTCTCATCATGATATGTAAACACCCTCCTCTCATCCCGTGGCAAAGCGGGATGTTTTAGGTCTTTCACACATTTCAGTTCTCAACATATCATTTATTATGAGATGTGATGGAGGAGTGTTTATGGAGAATGAAAAACAATCGAATTCCTCTGATTTTCTAGAAATAGATGATTGGCTCAATGTCTTAATGGATGATCCATTTGCCTGGTATGATGAACACCTCCCAATTGATCTTTATGAAACAAGCCGCGATTATATTATTGAGATTGATGTCTCCACCCTGTCGATCACTGATGTAAAGCTGACCTTCGCTGGACATGAGCTGACTCTCGCTTACACGGTACAAAAGCCAAATGATGAAGGCGAACAGCCAATTGAAAAAAGTGTCATGCTCCCTTTTTATCTGAACGACAAAGATATTGAAACAGAATACGAAAACCGAATTATTTCGATAAGAATTAAAAAAAGTTCTGACCATCCAAGCGGGGCATTTTCCTTTCAAATCCCGCACTTCAAACATTAAGAGCCCACCTTCATTTGGTGGGCTCTCTTCCGTTCGTGTCAAGTCAATACCTTTTGCGAACCACCATGGCCAAATAGTAGAGTCGCTATATGATAATGTATTCTTTTTCTACTAGATGGTTTGGGTCTTTCTAGTAAATGGGCAGTTATGAATGAAAAAAGGCGTTCATAGAGATGAGAGACATACATTTTTGTTATTTTCTTCTATCATCTCTTCATGTAAAATAAGATAGAGAGACGAGGGGTATAAGGAGTGAGAACATGTTAAGCGGCTGGTTTTTGTGGTTCATTTTATTTTGGGGTACGGTGATGATCGGATTACTCGCAATCGGTGGCTTTTTTATGTTTCGCAAATTTTTAAAACGATTGCCGAAGGAAGATGGGAAATCAGAGCTTGATTGGCAGGATGAATATATTCAAAAGAGCCTCCACCTATGGCGGGAAGAAGACAAAAAGCTTTTAAATGAACTCGTATTACCTGTTCCAGAGCTGTTTAGAGATGTAGCCAAAGAAAAAATTGCGGGAAAGATTGGCGAGCTGGCTTTAAAAGAACAAGCTGCCAGCATTAATTTAGATTTAATCATTCGCGGCTATATTATCGCTACCCCAAAGCGGGATCATAAGTTTTTACTGAAGCGCCTTCAAGAAAAAGACATCGATCACACGCCATATGAATCGTTATTAAAATAACCTCCTTTATCAAAAGGAGGTTTAATTCATTTGAACCTGCTGCGGATCTAATTGCTTAGACAGCTTTCTAAACGACAAATACATAGCAACGCGCCAAGGTACGATCATGCCAAAGGCAAGAATCCAAAACATCCCGCTTAGAGAACCATAATCAATAGAAGAACTCAGGATGGTCTTCATCCCGATACGAAGAACAAGAAGTCCAATGAGAATAAACACAAATGCTTTTGATCGCTTTAAATAAATGTCATTCCCTCTAATTTCAAACTTCGATGTTTTGATTAAAAATATGGAGAAAAACATCCCCACTGTGATCGCCTCTAGAAATTCAGCCCCAGTTACTCGAAACATAGGAACAAAAAACATTAGTGCCCCAGTGCTCATGAAAATAGGAGGTAATATAATTTTTTTTGCGGTTGCAGGTTTTGCAGATGACTTAATGCGAATAAACATGACGGCTACCGCCATACATATCGCAATTATAGAAGAGATCAAGACCATCATATCAAATCATTCCTTTATACTTTAAGGTCAGCCTATGTATAATATACTCCAATTGACGAAAAAAAACCATTCGCCGCGACTGTAGAAAACGATTTCAAAAGCCTGTAAATCCGCCGAACAATGAGGAGAACATGATGATAATCCATGTCAGAAGATCAAAGAACAGCAATATCCCTACCACAATCATAATGATCCCGCCAATTCTCATGATAAGCTGCTGGCGCTTTCTGATCCACGTCATTTTCGTGATGAAAAAGGATAGAACAAAAAACGGAACGGCAAATCCGAATACATACGCAATCATATATGTGACAGCCGACTCCGGATTGTTACCAGCAAGTGTGATAACAGCAGATAAAATAGGTCCTGTACAAGGTGTCCATCCAGCGGCAAAGCCCATTCCGATGAGAATCGACCCAAAAAAACCAGCAGGACGATTTTTGAACTGCATTCTCTTTTCCCCCATAAGGAAAGAAGGCTGGAATACACCAAGAATCATAAAACCAAAGAAAATAATGAGAATGGCTCCAACCTGGCGAATTGCTTGATGGTAATCATAAAAAAACTTCCCAACAAATGATGTTCCAAAGCCAATCGCAATAAATATAATAGAGAACCCAACTAAAAAGAATAAGGTATGAAGCAGACTTCTTCTTCTCAGCATCACCTTCTCAGATTTCACTTCATCTATACTAACGCCCGTAATATACGATAAAAAGGCTGGATAAAGCGGCAGACAGCATGGTGAGATAAAAGAAAGAAACCCTGCTCCAAAAGCTAAAAAGTAATTCAAATCTGTCAAAAGAACACCCCCTTCTTACAATATACAATAAGAGATGACAAAATCATTTCATTTTTTTTACATCCTCTCAATAAAGATGGTCTATTCTCTTAAAACCTTATATAATTTAATTTGACATCAAGATAACGAATCCTTTAAATTTGAAAATAAACCTTAAAATGGATATAATAAAATCGATTCTTTTTATCAAGATTTGCATGAAAGGAACATGACTTTGGTAAAAACATCATTATTAACTCAAATCGAAGAAAAAAGAGAAGAGCTGATGAAAGTTGTCTTGCATAATGGGATGACATCAACAGTGACCATCGAACATAGCCAGCAGCTAGATCATCTTCTCTTACAATATCAACGACACTTACACTCAAACTCAGCCAACTAATCATATCTCATGATATCTATCATGCTGCACGATTTTTAGAACAGTTGATATGTGTGACCATAAACGAAACAAAAACCTCTGATGACAGGGGTTTTTGTTTTTTAAGGAGGCTGACGCCAAAATAAAAACCACCTTCCCTGCTTTATTCATGCAAGTACAGTGGTTTTAAAGCGTCTGATGAAGGTGAATTCAATAAAGAAAGGACAACGCTTGTCCATTCTTTATAACCATGTTCCATCTATGATCATAATATCGTACGTATTATTTCGCTTGGTTGTTCATGGCTTTCATCATTTGATTGATTTTCTTCTGGGACGGTTTCATGCCCATTTGCATCATCATCATTCGAAGCATTTGTTCATTAATTGGTGGATTCTTTTTCAAGTAGCTCATCATATACTTACGAGCAATAAAGAATCCGAGTGCAACTCCTGCAAGCAGTGCAACAACGCCTACAAGGATGACAACCCATAAATCCATAATTCTTCCTCCTTCATGTTGTCTCGTATAAAGTGTACTAAACAAAAGGCTATTATACAACATTTCACGTTCAATTTTATTTTTTTAAACAAAATTCCTCACTTTTACCGGATTGAGCCACCCGTGCTTCTTTGAACCGAAGTCCATCGCAAGAAAGCAAGGACTAATTTTTCTCAGCACTTCAAAAAACACCGCTTCTGCCTCGTAACTGCCGGTGGCAGACATTTGGATATAACGGTCTTTTATAATAAATGCAGCCGTTCCTTTTCCATCAGGTAAGGAAGCGCTGTATATCGAGCCAATTTGTGTATAGTGAATGTTCGTTAAGTTGTTCATTAATCGCTGGTGCATATGAAAAGCAGGGATTCGTTTCGTCACGTAATCCACTTGTTTCACAAGCATCACCAATTCATCTTCCGTGCGGTTCGTCCAGTGTAACGACTCAAACAAATGAAACAAAATCGATTCTCTGCCAAAATAATGATGTGCAAATTCATCCTCAATCCAATAAATATAATAATGGCGTTCCATGTCTATCCCTTCCTTTCACATTTCGTCAATCTCGTTTATTGCTTGTATTATACAAAAATGTGAAAGAAAGAATTGTCTATATATGAAGCAAGAAGAAACTAGTTTTGTCAAAAAAACAAGAAAAAAGAAAAAAGTTTGCAGAGCGGATGAAAATGCTCTGCAAACAGATGAAAAAAAGCATGATGCTTGGAGACTGGTTATTTGTTCAGCTTCGCTTTCACACGGCTGACCACATTGCTGACCGTAAATCCGTATTTCTCAATAATGGTTTCACCTGGTGCAGAAGCGCCAAATTTATCAATGGCAATCACGTCACCATCAAGACCAGTGTAACGCTCCCAGCCAAGTGAAGCTCCCATTTCAATCGCAATACGAGCCCGCACTGCTGTAGGAAGGACTGATTCTTTGTATTCATCTGACTGCTGATCGAAACGATCCCATGCAGGAAGACTGACAACAGACGCGCGGATCCCTTCTTTTTCAAGTGCTTTTTGCGCTTCAATCGCTAAACCGACTTCAGATCCAGAAGCGAGTAGAAGTGCTTCGGGCTGTGCATCAGCAGCTTCAACGACGACGTATCCACCTTTTTCTACTCCCTCATACGCCTTCTCTGGTGCTTGGTCAATCGTTGGAAGGTTTTGACGAGTCAGAACTAGTGCTGTCGGTTTATCCGTTGAAGATACAGCAAGTTTCCACGCTGCAGCTGTTTCGTTTCCATCCGCTGGGCGAATAACAGAAAGATTAGGCATCGCACGTAATGAAGCAAGCTGTTCAACCGGCTCATGTGTCGGACCATCTTCACCAACAGCGATACTGTCATGAGTAAAAACATATGTGACTGGAAGTCCCATTAAGGCAGCAAGACGAATAGCTGGTCTTAAGTAATCTGAGAAAACAAAGAACGTTCCGCCGAATACACGAAGGCCGCCGTGAAGTGCCATACCGTTTAACGCGGCACCCATTGCAAATTCTCTGACACCGAACCAAATATTCTTGCCGGCATAATTATCTTTACCAAAATCGTCTGTGTTTTTAATCGTTGTTTTGTTTGAACCTGCAAGGTCAGCAGACCCACCAATAAAGAAAGGTACTTGCTTCGCAATGCCATTTAATACTTCGCCTGAAGAAGCGCGGGAGGCAAGACTTGAACCTGCTTCATAAACAGGAACCTCTTGATCCCAATTCTCAGGAAGCTTTCCTTCAATCGCAAGCTTCAGTTGAGCTGCAAGCTCAGGGTATTCTTTTTCATATTGTTCAAATAGTTCATTCCAAGCTGCTTCTTTTTTCTGACCAGCGTCTTTTACAGCTTCTTTGAAATGATCGTACACTTCAGAAGGTACATGGAAATCTTCTTCAAACGTCCAAGAGTAAGCTTCCTTCGTCAGCTTGGCTTCATCGCTGCCAAGCGGTGCACCATGCACACCAGACGTTCCTGCACGGTTAGGCGATCCGAAACCAATCGTTGTTTTCACTTCAATCAATGTAGGTCTGTCTGTACTTTGTTTCGCCTTTTCGATAGCAGCCGTCACTTCTTCAATGTTGTTGCCGTCTTTCACATAGAGAACTTCCCAGTTCATCGCTTCAAAACGATTCTTCACATTTTCAGAGAATGAACGATCTAGGTCGCCATCTAAGGAAATATCATTTGAATCATAAAGAACAATTAAACGGCCTAAGCCTAAATGACCAGCAAGTGAAGCAGCTTCAGAGGAAATTCCCTCCATTAAGTCCCCATCTCCGCAAATGCTGTATGTATAGTGATCTACAACATCAAAGTTGTCTTTGTTATACGTTTCCGCAAGATGTCTTTCTGCAAGTGCCATACCAACTGCCATGGCAATCCCCTGCCCTAAAGGACCTGTTGTGGCATCTACGCCCTCTGTGTGTCCAAATTCAGGATGTCCAGGTGTTTTGCTACCCCATTGGCGGAATTGTTTTAGATCATCGATGCTCAGGTTGTATCCGCTTAAATGAAGCATGCTATATAGAAGCATAGAACCATGCCCCGCAGATAAAACAAAACGGTCTCTGTTAAACCAATTAGGGTTTTGCGGACTTACGTTTAAGTGATTCGTCCATAAAGCGTATGCCATTGGTGCAGCACCCATTGGCATTCCAGGGTGACCGGAATTCGCTTTTTCAATTGCGTCTATGGAGAGAGTACGTATTGTTGCAATAGATTTCAATTCAATCGTTTCCATATAAATCCCCTTCCGTATCTTGTGTACACCATTATCATAAATCTACTGTCCTTTTTTCACAACTATTTCACGCTGAAAAAGAGTGATTTTGTCACATTTAGTTTATCGATCACCTAAAAAGTTATGCAAATATGAAAAAAGATGAGAATATACTTCCCATCTTTTCAAAATTTAAGAAATCACAGACTTAGTGAAGGTTTTGATCTCTTTCTCTTTTTAATTTTTCTGGTGTGACATCGTTTCCTTCAGGATCAACGATTTTCACGGTTTTAAGTGTATTTTTCATAGAAGAACGAAAAGCTTTTAAATACTCTTCTCTCAATAGCTTTTGTTCTGTTTTTTCAGCGTCTGATAAACCGGTCTCTTTCGACTTTTTTGAAAGCTCATTGATTCTTGCAAGCTGCTTTTTAGAAATCATGACAAACTCCTTTAAAACATTTTCTCTACATACTACTAAATATCAATCATTTTGACAACAAATCAAGCTTTAGGTGGTCAGACCTTTTTCATATTCTTGATACCTTCTATGGACCGTTGCTTTTGAAATGTCAAAACCTAGTGCCTGAAGAGTTGCTGCAATTTCTGCGAATGTCATGTTGTTTTTTCTTAATCGAACAATTTCTGAAATCGGCACTTCAATACGCTCACGGCCAGGCGCATGATCCTGCTGTTTTAAATTCAGTTCGGGCTGATACCCGCGCTCAACAGCTCTTCTCATTCCCCGCTTGATTTTCAGGTTATGAATTTTTCGTTGATACTCTTCAACTACTCCTACGATCTCAATAACCATTTCATCTGCTTCTGAAAGCTCAAGCTCGCCTCTATGAAACGTACTGTACACCTTTACGTTCTCTTTAAAAAGACAATGAAGAAGCGCAATTTTTGCTTGTCCTCTTCCGAGACGCGTTTCATCCTGGATAAGAACGGCATCAATTGACTCTTCTTTTAGAGTAGCTAGCATATCAAACACACCATCACGATCTAGATCATATCCGCTTGCTTTTTCTTTGATGACTTTCACCACATTCATCTTGTGCATAGCAGCTAAAGCCAGCAGTTCTTCTTCTTGTCTCTTCAGCGAGGTTTCCTGCTCTTCTTTGACAGTGCTTACTCTCGCATAGATGATTGCATTCATGACTTCAATCGACCTTTCTATTGTACTGTTGCAAGTTGATATACGACTGGATGCTCTTTTTTGACTGGTATGACAAGAATGTCACCAGGCTGGATTTCCGTTGAAGCAAGATCATTGTGCTGAGTGACCCAGTCAATAAACGCATTTTTGTCGATTGATTTGCTGTCGTTTACTTGATCAGCTAACCCCCAAAGAGTATCACCTGATTGAACCTCTATTTTAACATACTGATTTGGATCATTATGGCTTGTGACTGCAATAAGTGAGAGAAATATGCCAACGATGAATGAGAATACCCCAATAAAAATAATAGATTCTTTTAACCTCATAATGTCATCTCTCCTAACAGAATATGTGTTCGCTCTTTCTGTCACTCATTATAAATACGAACAAACGTTTCTGTCAAACGTTTTTTTCGAACCTATGTTTGTACTGTTAGGAAAAACATGCTATAATTTCTTTAAAATTGACGTTTTGAGGTGCAAAAGATGACGAAGCTATCAAAAAGACAACTCGATATCCTGACATTCATCAAAGAAGAAGTAAAAAGTAAGGGCTATCCCCCATCCGTTCGTGAAATTGGAGAAGCTGTCGGTCTAGCATCCAGTTCAACGGTTCATGGACATTTAGCTAGACTAGAAACAAAGGGCTTAATTAGAAGAGACCCGACAAAACCTAGAGCGATCGAAGTACTAGATGAAGAGGAAATGAATATTCCTAAGAGTGCTGTAATGAACGTACCAGTCATCGGAAAAGTAACAGCAGGCCTGCCTATTACGGCTGTTGAGAATGTAGAAGAATACTTCCCTCTTCCAGAGACTTTTGCAGCACCAGATGAACAAGTATTTATGCTTGAAATTATGGGAGAAAGTATGATTGATGCAGGAATTTTGGACAAGGACTATGTCATTGTGCGTCAGCAAAGCACCGCTAACAATGGAGATATTGTCGTCGCCATGACAGAGGAAGATGAAGCGACAGTGAAACGTTTCTATAAAGAAGATACACACTTTAGATTACAGCCAGAGAACCCATCTATGGAACCGATTATTTTACAGAATGTAAGTATACTAGGTAAAGTGATTGGCGTATTTAGAAATATTCACTAAAAAAAGCCGGTATTTCATCAGCTGCTGATGAGAACCGGCTTTTTCTTTTATGAACAAGAATATGCTAGAATACGCGAGCTTGGGAAGGAACCAAATGTAAAGTTTGGCCAAATAAAGCCAGTTGTTCTCCCGAAAGGCTGTGAGGATAGGACATACATTAAAAACACTTGACCGTTTCTCATGAACACAATCGTCCATCTTCTATTACATCCCGCTGCAAATTGAACAGATTGCTGGCCTCCACCTGTTTGCCCTGAAATAAGTGACTGCATGCTTTGAGGCTGTGATAATGCTTGCTGATACTGCGAAATGATATGCTGCGGCGGAGCTGGCGGAGCTGATCCGCTTGATCCGGGTCCAGTGCCTCCTCCTCCGATTGGAAACCCTGGAAATCCTCCAACTTGAGGAATAGGGAGTGATGGCCATCCTTGCATCTGCCTGTCATATGAGTAACCATTCCACATACCTTCATACGGATGATACATATTCAACACCACTTTCTTAGACATTCATCACGATAGTATATGTCATAAATGAAAAAGCGTGTTGAACGTCCAAACAAAAATTTTTCCAAAAAACGTTTTGTTCTTCTTTAGAACGGTTAAATAGTAGATATAAAGAAAAAATAAAAAAATGAAAACTTTTTGTCTCCCTCAAACGTTATATATATAGAAAGAAAAGAAATAAAAAACATTTAGATTTAATACTTGTAATACCATTGTAATTGTTGTAACATTTGTAACATAAGAAGTTTTCATTGAGAAAAGGAGGCAATCGCCTTGAAAAAATTATTCGTTTTATTAACTGCTATTATGCTTATGATCTCATTACAATCTACAACATTGGCCGCTTCTAAAAAACCAGCCGCTTTGACAAATAAAGAAGCGTTACATATTGCCCTTGACGCACGAGAACACTTTTGGAGTGCGATGTCAGGCTACAAAATTAATGAACATTCCGATTACAAATTAAAATCATTTAGCTATAAAGACATGACATACAACTATCTTTCTAAAACATTTGATACAAAGAAAAAACTAAACAGCTACCTATCTCAAGTTTTCACAAAAGATGCCATCAATCAAGGTTTAAAAGACTACCAGTTCATTGTTCATAAAGGAAAAATGGCTGTTCCAGTCGGTGACGGAGACAACATGCTTAATTGGGATAAAGCCACACCTAAACTTGTCTCTAAAAAACAAACGGTCCGCACATATGAATTCACCGTCCCAACACTTGATGGACGCAAAGTAAAACGAACTGTTACGTACGAAAAAGTACAAAAAGATTGGAAAGTCACAAAAATTGACGCTGTCATCTAAATAAGAAACCAGGCCATTCAATCGGCCTGGTTTTTATATTGGAGAAAATTCAGTCATGCGATCCAGCGCGTGAGCAAGTGATGATGCCGTGCGAAATTCATTAAAAGGAAGCCCAAGCTGCACGGCTGTTTGGGCAATTTCTGGTCTGATTCCTGAAATGGTCGTCTCTACTCCAATTAACCGAAGTGATGTGACAAGATCAAAGATTTGATGAGCCACCATTGTATCAATAATGACAACGCCCGATAAATCAATACATAAATGCTGTACGCCTTTTTGCGAGCACTGTTTCAGCGTATTTTCTAAAATCATCTTTGCTCTCGCTGTATCAATGTCACCTACTAACGGCAATAACGCAATATGATTTTTTAAGACAATGACAGGTGAGCTCAGCTCGTAAATCATGTCTCTTTGTGCCACGAGTTTCTTCGTTGTATTTTTCACATATTGCTGGATGAACACATGAATTGAAATATTAAACGCCTCTGAAATTAAATCATACCAATAAAAGATGCGGTCAATATCAATTTCATCTTGACGCTGCTTAATAAATTCTTTTAAGTAATGAAGGACCACTCTTTGATTGGACATGTATTCTCTCACAACATAATCTAATGGTGTGTTTAAATGCTTCGGGTCACTGGCTAAGTCTTCAGACCACTTTTTAAACTCAGTATGTAAATACGTCTTGTCTTCAATAAGAGCACGTATAAAATGCTGGTAATAATCTTGATTTTGCCGTTTCAGCTCTGCTATAATGCTGGAATCTGTTGAACGATATATTGATTCTGGATCATTATCCTCAATTGATTCATACCAAGTTTCAGTCAGTTTCTCTGCATGTTGCATGAAAAAATCGTATAATGCACGGTTCTTATCCATAAGCATATGTCCCTTCACATTTTCTTCTTGTCAGTCTTTGTACCTTATAGATCCATTGTACCACTGAATCTTTTGTCCCTGCTAGCTCCAATACGCTCTGATCATCAACAAAAAAGGCACCTACTCACAGGTGCCTCTCTTCCAGTTTTATTTCACAATAAATAAAATTCTTTTCCCATCAGGATAACCGCTGATCTGGTGTCCAACCCATGAGCCTGCTCCCCTATTATCAGATGGGCTGACATATTGAACACTCGCACCTTTTCCTCCCTCAAGACAAACCGCCATCGGCCACTCATCCCGGTCAAAGCCAGGTTTAGTCGGAATTCCTTTTAATGATTCTTGCCTGCGGGCATCTGCTCCATTTCGGTCTATCGTACACACATCTGAATGCCCTTTTCGAATGGCTTCTTGAATATGGCTGCCTGTTTCAGGGTACCGTTCCTTTGGAAATTGAATGACATGATCATATCGATCCGCACCTTTTGCCGCATGTTTCTCCCCAAATCCACCTAACAACGTGCCCATCCATATCACAAAGCATAGGGCGGCACCAGTGATCCAGCCTCTTCTCATTTTCAAAAGTGTGAGACCTCCTCATTTTTCTCAAGCAGAATCTTGACTTAAAGGAAATGTGTCATTTTAATGTATGAGCGGTTCACGAATGTATGTGAAAAAAATGATGAGGCTGAGAAATCAATGAATCTCTCAGGTTAGACAGATAGAAACCAGTGATTCTATCCATATAAAAAAGCTTGTCCCCTATGAAGGAAACAAGCTTTGTGCTCTAGCTTTTATTGCGCTTTTGCATAGTTGATAAATTCAACAAAGGCAGCTGTCGCTTTTGGACCGCCATTAATCGTTCCGTTTGAATACCCTGCATTATGAACCCCAACGATTTGCTGATTTTGATCTAGCATCGCTGAGCCTGAATTTCCGCTAAATGTATCAATCGTATAGTATGCGAGATTTGTATCTTCTCTTGTCACAGGACCTGACATCTCCCACTGCGACACCTTGCCAGTAGATCTCATTTTATCACCTGGATATCCAGAAATTTTAATCGTTGTCCCAGTTAAGTTTGTCACCTGACGAATAGAGCGGTAACCGACCGTATTGCCAATGTTCGTATCTGTTTTGATCACGGCAAAATCATATTGGCTCGCGCCTGTATTGATATATCCGCTTGGTACATAGAACTCCGTCATGTTTGCTGAGCCATTCACCGCAGTACTATCGTTCATGCCTGGATACACCGATCCTTTTGCACTATAACTTCTCGATGCTGTATTGTACACGCAGTGCCCGTTTGTCAAAATTTTGTTAGGGGCAATGAGTGTCCCCGTGCAGCTTGAGCCGCCAAATGTAATATAAGCAATTGAATTATATGGTGCCACTCTTGTGTTTGTTACTTTTGTTCTACCATCGTCTCCAATGACGACTTTTGTTTGAAAGTCTTTTAAATATTTTGATAGTGGTTTTACTTTTTCGCCAACAGTAGAAGAAAGATCATCCACTTTGTCAAAGGATGAGGGGGATTTCGTATCATTGTGGAAATCACTTGAAGAGATCACCTTTCCATCAGAAGTCACCATGTCATAATCAGACGTTAGTACTGAATCCGATGTGGCATGGGCAAAACTAGGCACACTTAAAGCACCAAAAACGAGTAGAGAAGGGAGTAACATTTTCACCTTTTTCATCATATTCCTCCTTTATGTCCTATATCAAAAATCATACGATTGTTTCATATTGGAGTAAATGAGAGAATATTCTTATTTTTTACAAAATATTTCATTTTTAAATTAGGTGTTTTGTATCTTCCCAACCTTCTTTCTATTGATCTCTCTCTGAAATAGAAAAAACCGCCTAATTGGCGGTCTTCCTAATTTTTCAGCTCCACACATCTTTTACATATCTATTGTCATTTGCAAGGGTTGTCAGCCAATTTTCAGCTGTTTCCTTCGAGCAATGTTTCTCGTTTTGATAGAGGTCGATAAGCGTAGCCTCTACGTCTGGTGCCATAACTTTTCCGTCCCCGCACACGTAAAGATACCCACCTTGGTCAAGTAACTTGATCAGCATGTCGCCGTCTTCTTTCAACAAATGCTGGACATATACTTTTTGCTCTTTGTGACGAGAATAAGCCCGGTGGATGTGAACAACTCCTTTTTGCGCTGCAAGCTGCATTTCCTCAAAATACAGATCATCTTCAAGAGGGTGACGGCAGCCAAAATACAGGTGAGCTTCGCCTAGTGGTTTTCCTTCCTTCTGCCACACTTCTCTTGCCTGAACAAACCCTCTAAATGGAGCGATTCCTGTACCCGGTCCGATCATGATCATCGGTACTTCAGATGAAGGTGGCAGCTGGAATCCTGCCTGCGCTTCGTGGAGGAAGCAGGCGACTTCTTCTCCTGCCTGCAGACCGCATAAATAGTTTGATGCGACTCCGGCATATTCTCCGCGGCCGCTCCACGCTTTACCTTTCACAACCGCCACTGTGATACTGACTCTTTTTTCTTCGACCTTTGGTGAGCTAGAAATTGAGTAATAGCGCGGCTTCAAACCTGGTAAAAGTGCTAAAAAGTGCACAAACGGCAGCTCACACGCTTCATATTGATCTAATAAGTCCAGCATGGTTACTCGTTTCTTTAAAACGGCTTCTTGATATGCTTCACCAGCCATTTGCTCAAGCTCCACGCGGTGAGGCGGACAAACTGTATATGCTGCGAGCTCTCTTAGCTGCGTACGTGTTGCAGGCTCTTGAAGCTCAACATGTGACGCAAGTAATTCTCTCATTTGAATCGGCTGATCTAAAGGTAAATGACTTGCTTCTTTCTCAGAAGAAAGCTTGATGTGCTGATTAGGCTCAAGATTGAAGCGATTGATCACCCGCTGCACGAGTGCATCACTATTTTTCGGAACAATTCCGATATGATCCCCTTCTTTGTATTGTTTCCCTTCAGGCAATTGCAGTTCAATATGTCTTGTTTGCCGCTCACTTTTTTCAGATTGTAATTCCTCATTTTTCAGTACAACAGCTGAAAAAGCACCATACGTTTTCGCCACAGGACGTTCTACTAGCTCATTTGTATAAACAACTGATAATTTTGGATTTTCCTTACCTTTCTCTTGGAAGGTGAGCTTAAATTCTTTTGCAAGCTGCTTGAAGACCGTTTTCTGGAATGTTTCTTTATCCTCATCCATATCTCCGCCTGCATCGCCTTCTCCTAAATCAGCTACACGCTTTGCACTTTTTCTTTCAAGTGCTTCATCAATGAGACGCGGAATACGCTGGTACGTACTCGCCCAATTTCGATCTCCGCATCCAAAAACAGCAAATGTCACGTTTGATAAATCCTGCTCTTCATCCTGCGTGACCCAATCCACAAATTTTTTCGCATGGTCAGGCGGATGTCCATTGTATGAAGCGGTCACGATTAAGACTGCACCTTTATCTGGTAATTGGCGTGTATAGTCATCAAGCGGAGCAGTGGTCACGTCAAACCCTTTTGCTTTCCCGTCTTCAGCAAATTCGTTTGCGATTTGCTGCGCTGTGCCAAGATTTGATCCATATAGAACAAGCAGTGGTGTACCGTGACTGGCCACTTTTGACTCATCAGATTTTGTGCTTTTTTTCGCCTCTTCTTTCGGTGGTGCCATAAAGAGTTTCTGCTTCCGTGGCCGCACTTTGATTTTAAAATCGTTTGGCTTAATCGTCAGAGATTCTTTTAAATCAAGTTCATATGATGTGTGATCAATCAATTCCAGATTGTGCAGAACCATCGCTAGCACCATTGTGGCTTCATGAAGGGCGAATTGCATGCCGATACATGCACGCTGCCCATTCCCAAAAGGCTTGTAGGCATGCTGCGGGATCTTTTCAGGGTGTAGAAACCGCTCTGGTTTAAATTCTTCCGCATCCTCTCCCCATACCGCTTGATCACGATGTAACTTAGGGAGAAGCACGGAGACACTTTGATTCTTTTCAATCGAATATTTCCCTCCGATGACGGTGTCCTCTTTCGCATAAAGAGAGAACGTAGGCGCTGTTGGCCAGAGGCGAAGTGATTCATTTAAAACCATACGAGTGTAATTTAGTTTTTGTACCTGCTTAAATGTTGGCAGTCCGCCTTGCAGCACATCATCTGCTTCTTGGACGGCTTTCTTTAATTTTTCTGGATTCTTTAATAAGAAATAAATCGCAAAGGATAGCAGCCCGCTTGTTGTTTCGTGCCCAGCTATTAAGAAGGTAATGATTTGATAGCGGATATTTTCATCTGACAGGCGCTCTCCTGTTTCAGGGTCCTTTGCATGCAGCATGAGGGACAGTAAATCATCGCCCGTTTTATCTTGTTTTTTTCGTTCTTGAATAATGTCATCTACTAATTGCTTCATAAAATCGACATTTTGGTCAAATTTTTTTCTTCTTTTGATCATTAGCTTATCTGCAACCTGCAACCGGCTCGCCTGATCCATCGCTTCGTTTAAACCATTCAGCATACTTTCGATGAATGGATGCTGATTTTCTTTATAAAAGCTGTTAAATCGAAAATCAAAACCGCAAAGTCCGATCGTATCTAAAGTAAGCTTTGTCATGTCCTCTGCTACTTCAATTTCTTCATCACGGCCTGTTCTTTGCCATTTTTGTACAAGCTGTGTGGCAATATCGAGCATCATCTCATGATAGCCCTTCATGGCCTGCTGGCTAAACGCAGGCATCAAGATGTGGTGAGCCTTTCTCCAGTTCGGTTCTTCTGTCCAGCTCGTAAATAACCCATCTCCTGCAAATGCTCTTACTTTATTGAGACTGCTCCCAATGTATTTATCAAAACGGCTCTCATCACATATTTCTTGGACAAGTTCATGGCTGGAAACAAAAATACTTGTTGCTTTTGAAAATTCAAACTGAAAGATCGGTCCTAATTCATCTGCAAGACGCCAAAAGGTTTGAGAAAGCTCCCCCTTTTTGATATGGGGAATATTTTTAAAAGGTCCGTAAGTTTTTGGTTTTGGAATGATTGATGTTTGTTGCATGTGCCCACTCCCTTTATATCATTAAGAAGCAACGCTAATGGCGCGCCATAAACATTGCTCAATGTCCTCTAGAAATTCAATCGTTGGCTCTATTTCTTCTGCAAGAATTTGTTTATGCAGCTGTACAAAGGCACCAAATACAATCGATAAAATGGTTCTACCTGAGAGATTTGGATGAATCCCATCCTTTTTCCCTTCTTCAAAGATAAGGAATAGCTCATGTAACAAAAGCTGCATTTTCTCTTTGCTCGTCTCGTCTAAGTAATGGGATCGTTTATCAATTTCTAAGAAATATAGCCCGCTTGGATTCTCCTTTGTAAATAAAACCAAGCAATAAAATACATGCTTAAAGTACGCCCGAATACTTGCCTTTGGATCTGGACTGTTTGTGTTCATTTTTTCGATAAATGCAGAAAGGCTGCGCTGGTACAAAATATTAACGAGGGCCTCTTTACTGTCGAAATAACGGTAAATGGTTCCTGCTCCGACGTTTGCTCTTTTTGATATCATCGGCATCGTGGTCCCATCAAAGCCCCGTTCAATAAATAAATCTAGTGAAGCCTTCATAATCTGTTCTTGTTTATCAGTCACTGCTGGCACTTCATCCCCTCCTCATTTCAGGAATGAATGTTCATTCCGCATGCGGTATATTATATTAATATTTTAATTTCTTCTATATATACTTAAACACACTTATTTTTCTCCGTCATCACATTTTCTGAAAATAATAATAATTGAGAAATGATGCCTAGTCAGACAGCATCCAAAGGACTTAGAAATCTTGGCAGATATGTGTCATGCGGGTGACCTCTGCACTACACGTTCATTCTTGATCAATCGGAGACTGAATATGGCCGTCATATGTATCAATATGTTTGCTTTCCAAGAAGACGTGCTCCACCAAATAAAATCGCAAAAGCAAACATCGTTCGAAGAATCACTTCAATATGATCAGGCATATATGGGGCTACCTTTCAATTGCATCAAAAAAAGCCTTTTCCTTAGAAAAGACTCATGTTTAGACTATGCATTTATTTCACCATTATTCAATTGGGCAGCATCGCTTTGCTCAAATTGTGTTCGCAGCTCAATAATTGAGCTATTCCTGACATCATTGGCATCTTGCTCAAGAAGCCACGTATAAAATCTAGCTTGCTCCGCTGTTTGCAAAGCCTGCATATATTTTTGTGTGGAACGTTTCTCGGCGACACGCTGCTTAATAGCACGCATCTGCTTCCAGAATTGATAATAAGGGAGCTTGAGCTTGGTCATGAATCCGCGATGATCCTCTATGACAAATCCCTCTTCTTTAATCGAGTCGTCATGAGAGACTGCCTGATACCATTTATAAAAAGACGTCCAATCATGGAACACAGCCACTTCCTGCTTGCAGGACATTCCAAGCTGTTCGCTTAACCTTTTCACTTCAGTGAATGGTGCTTTTTCATAGCTTAGCTGACGCTTCACAATATCAAGCAAAATGAGTTGATCTTGATCATATGTGATAATATGTGGGTCTTTCTCTGGTAAAATGACTTCAAACACAAGAGATACATTGTTGTCACGTACGTATGATTTGATGTAGTCGACCTGCACATCGTCAAAGGTTGCATAAAATAGCTCTTCGACCCAGGAAGCATGCGGATTTTGCTTCACATGTGATGTATACGATTTGGACGTAAACACCAATTCATTTTCCATTTCGTTATACCCAACCGTTCCTAAATATCCATTTGCTTTATCATAGACGGTAACAGGGAATTGAAGATGGTTCACTAGATGATGCATTTTTGTCTCCGGACGCTCGTCAATATTAAAAAATTTGTTGTAGCTTCTTGAAACAATCTGCTTTGACACCATATTGACAAACAAACCTCTTGCCTTCACATTCACATCATCCCACTGCCGTTCACTAAAAGCTTTTTTCGTAAAATTAAAAGATGAAATATGGTGAGGAAGCTTTAATTCCTGTACATATTCATGCTGATCTAAGTGAGCTAAAAAGTCATCCAGTGAGATATCTGGTTGAAGAGCACCCGATGGTTTTTTCTCAGAAGCTCTATAGACTGGGTTGTCAATTTCATGAGTCTCAATCCCGTCTGCTGTGATTTTCAAGACCCTCAGCTGCCCCCCGAATTCAACCTGGCCTTCTAGATTATAAGACCTTTCCGATGCTTGAATAGGCAGCCTGTATAAATTGCGATGCCCGTGAATTTGAATGACATCTAATCCAGCGGTGTTTTGAACAAACAAGTGGTCAATGTCATCTGAATATTCACCTACACCATGAATGAGCTGCTGTGTTGAGACATGCAGAAGCTCTTCTGGCATATGAGCAAGTCCCCCGTGGGTAACAAGAAATGTCTTGCCATGGTACGTAAAATAAGTAAGCTGATGAAATGTTCTGACAAACTTCCGTACTTCTTTTAAATCAAAGTCTGCTGCTTCGATTTCAGGTGCAGTATGCCGGTTAAACATATTGCTTCTTACTTTTTCACCATGTGCAAACCGGTATAAATGCTGATCATGATTGCCCTCAATCACGATGACATTCCGGCATTCTCTATGTGCGAGCATCCATTCTAATACTTCCTTGTTTTCTATTCCTCTATCAAGCAAATCACCTGCAAAGATATAAAGTTCGTTTTCTTTAATATCTCCTTGTAAATAGGTGGTCAGAGCGGTATGACAGCCGTGAATATCTCCAAAGACATGAATGGCCTCATATTGATCGAAGGATCGAGGCTGATAGGTCATCACTTGCGGATATTCCTCAGGCTGCAAAACAGTCACCCATGATGGGACCTTTTCTGTTTTTAACCGCTCGTTCATTTGATATAAAACAGACTCCCGCACAACTTTGTGAGGTTCCCGTGAGCGATTTTGCAGAAGGGCTGTTTCAAGCGGCACCTGCGTGAAATCGACGACATACACCCTGTAACGATACGTAGTAGCTAACGACTTATATTGAGAAATCGACTTGCTTGTGACATGTGTCGCATCAATCACAGTAAAATCTCCACGTTCCATTCGGGCTGTGAGTAAATCAAATAATAAAGACCACACTTTATGATCATGCTTGCTCGTAATTTCCGGTTTCCCATTGACAGATAACTGCGGCGGCTGGGTCAAAAGACGGATCTGATCAGCTGATAAAGTATATGGCTCTAAGCCTTGCTCTTTGATCCATGTTGATTTACCTACGCCTGGGAGACCTCGTAAAAGGACTAAAGTTCTCATATTGGTTCTCCTTTAATGAGTGATATTTTACCTATTATAGATAAATTATGGATAAATCTCAATCTTTTATTGATTATGGTAATATATAGATAGAAAGGGAGGTTTTACGTATGTCTAATGGAGAGAATATGGCATTCAATCTTGGAGATTTTTTATTTCAAGTGTTCTCTCTTCTATTCATTGCTGTTATCGTGACTATGATTGTCACCTCTTTTCGAATGATCAGAAGAAGACGAATGGAATTGAAGAAGGTTGAGGAAAGATTGAACAAAGTGATTGAAAAAAATGATTTAAAAGAGTAAAAAATCCGGGATTTAACCGGATTTTTTTGGTTTCATCACAATTCCTTGACGCTGCTGCATCAAAAAGAAAAAGACGCCTAAAAGGACAAGAAGACCGCCACACATTTGGAGCAGTGTAATCTTCTCTCCAAGCAGCCACACAGCAAGAATCGTGGCCCCAACAGGTTCGCCAAGTATACTCATTGAAATCGTTGTGGCATTGACATAAGTTAAAAGCCAATTATTAATGACATGAGACATGGTGGGAATGATGGCAAGCAATAAAAAAATCCCCCACTCTTTACCCGGATAGCCTGTAAAAGGAGTTTGCTGCATTAGGTTGAATAGAATTAAAAAAAGACCAGCAAAACCAAACACACAAAAACTATAAATCCAATGAGATATTTTCCTTACAGCCTGTTGACCTATTAATAAATAACAAACAACCGCGATCACACTTAAAAAGGATAAAATGTCTCCTAGGATGGCTTCCTGGCTATGACCTATGTCTCCCCATCCAATCATGAGTGCACCAGCAATCGCTGCACACATCGTCAAGAGTGCGGGCAGCGTGGTTCGTTCACGGAAAATGAGAAAGCCGCCTAATAAGGAGACCATCGGCTGAAGGGCGATAATAATAGTAGAGCTTGCCACAGTCGTCAGCTTCAGTGAGCCAAACCACAACACAAAATGGAGTCCTAAAAAGAAGCCTGACATACATAAGAAAAACCAGTCTCTGCGCTTTATTGAAAGAAATTCTTTTTTACGTGGCAGGATAAACGGCAGCATAAAAGCCGCGGCAAAGATCATTCGATACATGCTTAAAATAGCAGCAGGTGCATTTGACCATTTCACAATGATAGCAGAAAACGAAATGGCAATAATTGAAATCACAAGCGGTAGTGCAATTGATTTCTTTTGAGCAGTTGACTTCATTTCCATAAGCAGCTTCCTTTACATCAGCAGTAGATGAGAAGTTCATCTTGTATGTCGTCATCTTACTATGTCCAATCCGCTAGAGGCAAGATGATTTTAAAACTTGTGTGAGCTTTTTTGCATGAAAAAAAGGCTTTCATCTCGAAAGCCCTACTCATCATCTATCAATAGATAAACGGCCCGAACTGGACCATGAACACCTACCACTAAATTCATCTCAATATCCGCAGAGTTACTCGGACCTGATATGAAATGAATAGCACCTTTCGCCTGCTCCCCCTCTTCTACCGAGCGATTAAGAGCCGAAACAGCCTGAATCATCCGCGGAACCACTGTGCTTTTTTCGATACACACGATATACATCATCGGTAAAAAATGCAGCGCTCTGCCTTGGCCTTGATGGGATGAAAGGACGACTGTACCTGATTCTGCAAGGGTGTAATCACTGAATACAACCGAATATGTCGCTTGTTCTGCCAGCCTGATATTTTCTTCCCTTGATGCCTCAGCATTCCAGCTGGTGACTGCGAATCCTTCGTGCTGCAAGCTGTCAAACATCGGATGAAATCCATATTGTTCAAAACGATGATCGACAGGCGTCATCACAGAACCCTCTCCATACTCTGTCATCAATAATCTTAATACAGAGGGCGCTTCCTCTGGTGTTGTTTCGACCACTCTTGTGTGAATTCGTTGACATTGCTTCTTCAGTTGCTCGACTAGTTCTTCTTTAGACAAAAGTCCGTTTGTTTCCCACTGGACTTGATGCTTCCAAGCTGGACGCTGAATAGATGCAGACGGGGAGGAATCTTTACCTAATTGCTTACGGATATGAGCTAAAAACGACTCTCGGTGAGAAATGGTTCCCTTCATCACTGCTCCTCCTTCTGTCTCTTTTTAAACCAATCCCTGAATCTTTCTTTACTTGGAGCTGGCAGGTCACGAATATCTGTCCAATTCTTTAAAGGACCTATTCCTTTTGAAATCTGTCCGTTTGAAGCCATACGATTCATCAATACAGGGGCTGCTTTTGTTCCGAATTGATACATTCCGGGAGTCGATGCGCCCATTCCGAACATTTTCATCGCCATCATTTCAGCTTTAGACGCTCTCCCCTCTTTTTCAACGATGACTTGTCGATGTTTTATTAATAACTCGTGAAGCGGGATCTTTACTGGACAAGCATCTGTGCAGGCTGCGCAAAGGCTTGATGCAAAGGGGAGCTCTTGGTAGTCATCATAGCCGCCAAGAAGCGGCGAAAGAACAGCGCCAATTGGCCCCGGATAAATCGATCCGTATGAATGTCCGCCCACATGCCGGTAAACTGGGCACACATTAATACAGGCTGCGCACCGGATACATTGGAGAACAGGCTGAAAGGCAGTACCTAATATATTGGACCGCCCATTGTCTACAATGACCAAGTGAAATTCTTCTGGTCCATCCACTTCTTCTCCTCCTTTTGGCCCGACGACAGAAATATAACTTGTTAATTTCTGACCAACTGCACTTCTGCACAAAAGACCAACAAGGACATCCAGTTCCTCCATCGTTGGAACAATCCGTTCCATGCCCATAACGGCGATATGTGTCTTCGGGATAGCCGTGACAAGATCCGCATTCCCTTCATTTGTCACAAGGCAAATGGAACCTGTATTGGCGACAGCAAAATTACAGCCAGTGACACCAATGTCAGCTTCGAGGAACTTTTCACGTAATATGGCTCTCACAAAACTCGTCATATCTTCAGGTGTCTCTGACATCTCATATCCGAGCTTTTCGTGAAAGACTTCTCGTATTTGTTCTTTCGTCATATGAAGAGCAGGTGCCACAATATGTGAAGGAGGTTCATGATCATCTACTTGCAGAATATACTCGCCAAGATCGCTTTCCACCACCTCACAGCCGATCTCTTCAAGCGCTTGATTCATTTCAATTTCTTCTGTGACCATTGATTTTGATTTAACGATCTTTTTGGCCGCTTTTTTCTGTGCCACATTTTGTATATACGCCGATGCCTCTTCCTTTGTTTTTGCAAAAAAGACATGTCCTCCACGTGCACTAACGCTTTCACTTAATTGGTATAAGTAGTCATCAAGATGCGTCAGCGTATGCTGCCGGATTTCCTCGCCAAGTTCTCGCCACTTTTCCCAGTTGCCAAGCTCTTCGCTCGCAGATAGCCGCCTTTCATACAGGCGTTCCTGCGCTGAGGATACAGCACCTCTCATGACAGTATCTTCTAACCCTTCCCCGATTCGTTCTTTAAAGCCCTTCTCTCCAATTTTCATACTCATGTGCCGTTCCCCCTCTTAAAGTCAGCGGCTATTTAATACTTCTGCGATATGCATCACTTGAATGGGCTTATCAAGACGATTCAGCCTCCCGCCAATATTCAGCAGACAGCCGCAGTCAGCACCAATAATGTATTCAGCGCCTGTCTCCTCTATGCTTTGGACTTTCTCATCGACCATTTGCTCAGAAATAGATGTCATTTTTACTGAAAAGGTTCCTCCAAATCCACAGCAATTTTCTGCGCGCGGCAATGGTGTCATCGTCAAATCTTTGACATTTGACAACAGTGTGAAAGGTGCTTCCTTAATTCGCAGCAGTCTCGTCATATGACAGGATGTGTGATAGGCTGCGTTTCCTTTCAGGCTCGCCCCTACATCTGTGACGTGTAATATATCAACAATAAACTCGGTTAATTCAAATGTTTTCTCAGCAAGTGCCTCAGCTTTTGCTGACCACACTGGGTCTTCTTTTAAAAGATGAGGATATTCTAAAAACATCGCCTTACAAGAACCTGACGGCGTCACGACATATTCAGCTGATTCAAAGGCTTTGATCATGTTTTTTGCTGCTTTGATGGTTTCTTTTGTATAGCCGCTGTTAAAGGCTGGCTGTCCGCAGCACACTTGTGCCTCTGGAAATTCCACTTCTACACCGAGCCTTTCTAGTACTTTCACTGTCGCCTTTCCTACATTTGGCTGCATGGTGTCAATTAAACAGGTAACGAATAAATGGACTTTCATCGGCGAACTTCCCTTCTTTGCTGCAATTTGATTCATCATTTTGGTCATCTGATGACGAAATAACAGGCCTTATTTTCATT
Source organism: Bacillus sp. GBSW19 (assembly GCF_002998655.1). Lineage (NCBI taxonomy): Bacteria > Bacillati > Bacillota > Bacilli > Caryophanales > Bacillaceae > Bacillus > Bacillus sp. GBSW19. The sequence continues at coordinate 837,790 of NZ_PVRF01000001.1, read as the reverse complement.
TTAATCCCAAATTTCTGAAATTTCAACGAAGTGATTTGTCTAAATTTGGACATATGGCATGTGTAGCTTGAATGAAAAAAACGCCCTTTTGATAGGGCGCTTGAGAAGATTTATTTTGAAATCAATTCACGAATTCTTTCTTCAATAGGTGTTAAGGGCCGGCCTAATAATGGTTCGAAATCACGGCTTTCAACGGCTAAGGCACCATCGCGAATGCCGCTTTGAATGGCTTTGACAAATGGCACAGCTTCTTTTGGTACACCATTTGAAGCTAAAAATTCTCCAAATGTGTCGACATCAATTTGCTCGACTTTGATCTCTTTTCCGCTTACCTCACTGACAATGTGTGCAAGTTCAGTATGCGTCCGAAGAGGTCCTGACAGCTCATATATCTCCTGGTCATGTACAGGAAGTGTTAACGCATTTGCGGCCGCTTCTGCGTAGTCATTTCTTGTTGCCCAGCCAACCTTGCCATCACCAATTGGACTTAAAAATGGTGCGCCGCTAACGGCTGCTAGAATCGTATCTTTTTCGTTTTCTACATACCAATTGTTTCTTAAAAACACATGAGGAATGCCAGAGGCCACAATCGCTTCTTCTGTTTTTGCATGGTCATGTGCAAGGACAAGCTGACTCTCTCTTGCACTCACAACGCTTGTATAAGCAATAAAGGATACACCAGCTGCTTTCGCCGCTTGGATGGCAGCCGTATGCTGCTGCACGCGGTCTCCTTCTGCAGTTGAAATCATCAAAAGACGGTCAATGCCTTGAAAGGCTGCCTTAAGGGTGTCTGGCTGAGTAAAGTCTCCATGGCATACATCCACCCCAGCTTCCTTCAAATGTGCTGCTTTTTGCGGGTCCCGAACACTGACCGCAATTTGTTCAGCCGGTACCTTTGTAAGCAAATGCTGGACGACGAGCGATCCAAGCTGTCCTGTTGCGCCTGTTACTAATAACTTCATTTGTTTGACCTCCTCATTTTGTGATTCGACGGTGATGTTTTGGTACAGCTTTACGTATCCGTTTATTCGTTATAACCATCTCGATTACAACAACTGGTGTAAAAAAAGCTCAAGTTCAGCCTGAGCTTCTTTTATTCTGACTCTGTCAACAATTGCTGGATGGTCACTTGTTTGAGGTGATTTTCAAGCGCTGCCTGAGCTTCTTTTAGTTCACTCCTCAGTCTTGTATCCATTGCTTGACCAATCGGACATGCGATGACTGGCTGATGGAAGTTAAATAATTCTTCATCCTCGCTTACATCGACAGCACGGTACACATCTAACAGCGTGATTTCCTCTGCCGGTCTTTTTAAATAAGCCCCGCCTACTCCACGGCGAATCTCAATAAGACCCGCCCGTTTGAGCATTGCCATCATTTTTCGAACAATGGCTGGATTTGAATTCACACTTTCCGCAATAAAATCCCCTGTACACTCTTTTGGAACACCTGCAATAAATGACAAAATATGAACAGCAATTGGATACCTGCTGCTAATTTGTTTCACAATCTTTCACCACCGTTGTAATCAATATAGTTACAATGAGTGATTTTGTCAATCAATAAACGGATTTTTCTTTCGATCCCAGTCCTCATATGTCATGATATCGTAGTCTTCTGCTGTATCAAGTTCAAGCGGGGCAATGCATTCAAGCAAATTCTCATCTGGGTCAAGAAAATAGATCGCTGCATGAAATTGCGGCGGATTATCCAGAACTAAAGGCTGTTCCTCTTCTGAAAAGCCAAACATTGGGTGAATACTGATGCCTTTTTCAACCAGCCAAGCCTTGATCTGTTCGATACTGGACGTTGTAATTTGAAAGGCAACGTGCCGAGTTGATGGATGGTATGGATAGGCGTTCATATCTACTTTCCACAAGCCAAGCCAGCTCTTTCCTTTCTCAATCCATAAAAAAGCAACTCGTTCATTTTCGTGAGCAAGTGTCAATTCCAATTTTTCATAAAACGCAATAGATGCCTTCAAATCACTCACAGGTAAATGGGCTTCATACAAACCTTTTATCATCATCAAAACCACTCCTTTTCTCCCTTCTATTCTGCTGGATTTGATGAGATTCCGCCTCAGCAAAACGATGTATTTTATCCCCTTCATTGGTTTGAGAAGAATGATATGTTTGATCCATTGCAGATGGGGGAAGGTGTTCAAATAAAAGAAAGGAGCGTTTCATATGCCTTGGACGATGAATGATTATCCGGCTTCATTTCAATCGTTAGATAACGTCATTCGAAAAAAAGCGCTTGAGATTGCCAACAAAATGATACAGGAAGGCTATGACGAAAATAGAGCCATCCCAATTGCGATCAGTCAAGCGAAAGAGTGGAAAAAGAATGCAACGAAGAATGAGATAGAGAATTTCTCAGCTCATGGTTCAGTCACGCCTTCTAAAAACAGCAGCTCCGCAAGACCAGAGCTCATGGATCATGCGCAGCATGTCGTCAAACATGAAGAAGGCTGGGCGGTTCAGACAGAGAAAGCGAAACGAGCAAGTGAGGTCAAAGAAACGAAACAAGAAGCAATTGACCGGGCAAAGGAGATTGCATCTAATAAAGGGACTTCTGTTGTTATTCACAGAAAAGACGGGGAAATTCAGGACGTGTTAAAACCGCAATAAGACCGCCCGTAAGCGGTCTCAGCGTGTAGGCAAACCCTCGCATTCGTTGTCAGGTCTGCGCTCCGGTGCTCGTCCTTCCTAGACTTCAAAGGTTTTCTATCACGCTGAAAAGAAGAAAGTGAAGACCGCCCATAAGCGGTCTTTTCTTATGCATTCTTTTCTTTTTTCGCTGGTGCTTTTCTTTTTTTAGGAGCCGCTTTTTTCGCTTTGGCTGGTTTTGATCGGTCGATTGAAGCCTGTAGAGCTGCCATTAAATCAGTCACATTGGATGCAGGATCTTTTTTGCCTGTCGTTTCTGGCTGAACCGTATGTTCTCCAGATATTTTATCGCCAATTAAGTTCATCAGCTGTTCTCTGTATTCATCCTGATATGCCGCTGGATCGAAAGTTGTGGTTAATTGCTCGATTAAAAGGAGCGCTGTATCTAACTCCTTTTTCACAATGTTCTCCTCTTGGGGGATATTCGGTACATCAGATACTTGTCTAATTTCGTCAGGGAAATGAATGGTTTCCATCAGCAAAATATGTTCATAGCACCTAACGATCGCTAATTGCTCCTTTGAGCGGATCATAATCTTCGCCACACCAATTTTTCCCGATTCCTCTAAAGCTTTTCTTAATAATGAATAAGCCTTCGCACCGCCCGTATCTGGCGATAAAAAGTAACTTCTTTCATAATAGATTGGATCAATCTCTTCTATTTTCACAAAATCAATGATTTCAACCGCTTTTTCTTCATTTTCTTTTCGCAGTTTTTCAAGCTCTTCCTCGTCTAATTCAATGAATTTATTTTTCGCATACTCGTACGCTTTGACGATTTGTTCTGGTGCCACCTCTTCCCCGCAGTTGGCACAAACCTTTTTATAGTTAATGGGCGTGTGACACTCTTTATGCAGCTGTCTTAATTTAATATCTTTGTTCTCTGTAGCAGTAAACAGCTTAACTGGAATATTGACTAGTCCAAAGCTAATGCCGCCTTTCCAAACTGTATGCATCGCGTCGCCTCCGTTCTTTTCTCCTTACTATGTAATGTTTTCGTTAGACTTATGTATGCGAATGAAAATTTCATCCCACTCTAAGAACACATCATATGAGGAAGTGACATGACAATGAACCCTATGCGATTAACGGCGGCACATGATATTCCTACCGGTTCAGACTGGGTGTATGAATTAAAATATGATGGCTTTCGGACCATCCTGATATGGGAGGAAAACGAGATTCATTTAGAAAGTAGAGCCGGAAAACGATTAAACGAACAGTTTCCTGAGGTTATTGAACAGTGCGAACAATTAAGGGACCAGTTTGCTCCTTTTTTACCACTTACGTTTGATGGGGAATTGGTCTTTTTACTGGATGAACAGCAAAGCGATTTTGCGAGGGTTCAGCAAAGAGGCAGGCTGAAAAACAAAGAGGCTATAAAGCTGCAGGCTGAGCGGTTTCCATGTCATTTGATTGCATTTGATCTATTAAGATGCACAGGGAGATCCCTTGTTGATTTACCGTTGATGGATAGGAAAAAACAGTTACAGCAAGTTTTCCAAGAAGCAAAACTTCCGCCAACTGTTCAGTTGGAGCACCCTTCCCTTCTTCAACTTATTCATACAGACACAAATCATGAATATATGAAAAAGCTGATGACGACGTATTTAGCAGAAGGACTCGTTGCGAAAAAAAAGACGAGTAAATGGCACGACAATACCCGGTCAAAAGAATGGCTGAAAGTCAAAAACTGGCGCTATGTCTCTGTCATTGTGACTCGTTTTGATAAAGAAAATGGCTATTTCCAAGGCTGTATTTATCAAGATCATCATCTCACCGAGGTTGTCCAATTCAAGCATGGGTTTTCTAAAGAAGAAGAACAAACGCTGCGTACACTCTTTCAAACTAAAGGCCAGCTAAAAGGAGCATCAGGATATGAAATCCCTCCTTCTATCGTCGCCAGTATTGCTTGTATATCCTTTGATGGATCCGCCTTAAGAGAGCCGCGTTTTTCTTCCTTTTTACTAGATACTGACCCAGCAGCATGTACGTTTCAGCAAATGCTCAAACAGCTGTATCCGCTCCCTGCCGTGATTGAGGTCACTCATCCTGAAAAACCGATTGTGCCGGCTCTTCATCTGAACAAGGCAGATTACTTACTTTATTTGAGACAAGCGGCTCCCTATCTCTTGCCCTTTTTACGTGAAAGACGACTTACTTTAATTCGGTTCCCTCATGGCGCTGGGGATGAATTCTTTTATCAAAAGTCGACACCTGATTATGCACCAGATTTTGTGTTGACCGATCAAGTTGATGATATTGCTTACACGGTCTGTAATGACCCGCAGACGCTTCTTTGGCTCGGTAACCAGCTGGCGATGGAATTTCATATTCCTTTTGAAACAAGGGATACGGACCGGCCGACCGAAATCGTCTTTGATTTAGACCCGCCATCTGTTAACGAGTTTCATCTAGCCATAGAGGCTGCCAAGCGAATCAAAGCGCTTTTAGACGGTCTCTTTCTCACAGCCTTTATTAAAACAAGCGGCGGTAAAGGACTGCAAGTGTATATTCCATTAAAGAAAAATGCCTTCACATACGAAGAAACGAGATCATTCACCGCGTTTATATGTCAATTTTTATGTGAACAAGCTCCTGAGCTATTTACTTTAGAACGCCTTAAGAAAAAACGCGGCAATCGCTTGTATTTAGACTATATTCAGCACGATGCTGGAAAAACAATCATCGCGCCCTATTCACCAAGAGGAAATGAGCTTGGACTTGTAGCGACACCGCTTGAATGGGACGAACTCCATCAAGATGGACTTCATCCTTCTTTGTTTACCATGCCAGTTGTTATAGAGCGTCTAAAGGAAAAAGGCGATCCATTCCGCCGCATGAGGCATCTTGTAAATGATGACACTTTCAGACAAGTCTTACATCGGCTTGAAGACATCATACCGGCACATAAGATGGACATACGCGGTCATTAAGCGTTACACTTATTCATTAGAGAGTAAGAAAGGGATGACCATTTTGACCGCACATTCATTTCGAAATATAGCACTAATCTTCTTGTGCCTTTCCGCAGGAATTGTGGATGTGATTGGCTATTTGAGCCTAGGGCATGTGTTTACAGCCAATATGACAGGTAATATTGTGCTGCTTGGCATTGCAGCAGGAAGCTCCTTGCAGCTAACAGCCCTTCATTCCATCACTGCACTGAGTGGATTCGTTCTAGGGGTTTTACTTGCTGTTGTGATAGGCGGAAAGCATGAGAAAACATTTTGGCCAAAAGCCGTTACACGTATCTTTATCATAGAAGTCATGATACTACTTCTATTTGCTCTCATGACCATATTCCCTTATACACAAGGTGCTTATTTTATGCTGATTATCCTTTTAAGTATGGCCATGGGTCTCCAGACAGCGGCCGCCCGCAAATTAAATGTGGCTGGCATTTCCACAACGGTTCTAACGAGTACACTCGCTAACCTATTTGAAGATTTGGCTCAGCGCATTTCACACCGGGAAAAAAGAAAAGCTCCTATTCAGCATGTCAGTTTCATGCGAATAGGCTCTATTGTCTTTTACTGCCTAGGTGCCGCTTTAGCGGCATACACAGATGCGTACGATCCGTTTATCATCATTTGGCTGCCTATCTCTATCCTTGGGGTGATTGTGATCACTGCTGCATTGAAGCATTTTCACCAATTGAAATAGTCAATCGTTAGATGGCTATTTCAACGTTCACTCATAACTTCTCACATAAAAACCAGGAGGACGCCCCATAATGAACGTGGAGCCATACGGATATCCAGAAAATGTCCCGAATCCACCGTATCCAGGGAAACCGCCTAAACCAGAAAACACACCAGGGCTCACATAATACCCGCCAAAGCCGATATGAGAACCAACCGATCCGATATGTGCTCCCCCACCGCTAAAACCGCCTCCATGAAAACCTCCATAAACTCGTGGATACATACAATCACCTGCTTTCGTCTAACAACTCATCACATCATATGCATGACAAATGGAGCGGTGTTCCGACTTTTTCTTTTACTTCTATGTACAATAGACCAATTTGATAAAATGTGAATGAAAAGTCCTGCAAAAAATTAAATTAAGCAAAGAAAGGTGACCTTTTTAACTTGTTGCGCTGCCCTATGTTTATTTAGAATAATGGGGCAGGTAACAAATTTGCACACCCCCTTTGTTGCGAATTCTTCTTATTAAACGTTCTTGTAGCGTTTAATAAGAAGAGCCTATTAACAACATACAAAAAACCCTTGCTGACGATGATCAACAAGGGCGAGAGATAAATGGTGGATTAACCACCAATGATTTTTTCTGCTACTTCGAAAGAACCCGCAACGTTTTGAGTCAGAACTGACGCAGCGATCGCTAAACCTACAACGAATAATACTTTTAAACCTGTTTTCATCTTAAATCAACCCCATTCTTTTCATATGTAAATCCGCTTCTAAACTTTTGTTCAAGTAAAAAACAGACTGCTCATAAAGTGCTTGCTTTTCACAATACTTAGCAGCAAAATGTGAAAGCTCTTTTACTTCATGATATTCATGCTTCTCTTCTAACTTTCTTAATTTCTCATCAATTTGCTGAAATCTTTGTGGTGCATTCGTTAAGTAAAGGTCATGGACGATGCCTATTTTCAGCTGAAACACTTCATGAGAAGCATCTTTTATTCTGGCATACGCAGCCTCTATATATTGGCTTGCACGCTGCTTTTCACCAATCACACAGAGTTCCCGGCTGATCAGATACGTAGAATGGAAAAAGAAATCCGACTCATAATATTCTTGATGGGACAGTGCTTTTTCAAGATGACGTATTGATTCTTTCGGTTTGTTCCAAAATGAATATAAAATGGCTACATTGTGATGGAGCTGAGCCAGCATAAAGTCATCCTGCTCGCTTGTCAAAACCTCTTCCGCCAGGCGATAATTTTCAAGCGCCTCTTCATACCGGCCGATCTCTGTTTGATTCGCCGCAATGAGAGAGTATGAAAGTGCCGTTCTTCTTTCATAATGCTTGTGCCGTTTATAGACGTGAAGTGCTCTGCGGATATAGCTTAATGAGAGCATGATATGACTAAGCCGGTAGTAAAGCCAGGCCACCTTAAAATCGAAATCAGCCCGTTCGATCTCACTTGGAATTTTATCTAAGAGCTTTTCAGCACTTTGATACATTTGCAATGCAACCTCGTAATTTCCTTGATGCTGCTCATACACACCCTCATAAAAATCAAAATAGTAGGCAAGTCGGTTAGACAAGTCATCCTCTTTTTTCCCGTGATGACCTTCTATACTTCTCGTTGAAACACTGCCCTTTTGCCCTCTTAAATTGTACATGAGAATGTGATGCCTCTTCTCAAGAAGAGAATAGTACATAAGGATGTCCGCATCGTCAATTTCCTCTACCGCTTGTTTCGCTTTAGCAAATAACCGTTCTGCCTCATCTGCATGATCTTTTTTGATTTCCATGTTCCAGTCATTTAATAATGATGCCAATTCCGCAACAGGAATCTTGCTCATTCTACACCCCCAATCACTTTCAGCTGCATCACATGATTTCACTAAATATGGAACTTCTATTAGCAATTGCTAATTGTCCATTTGAGATCATTTTAATATGAATCACTTGAATCTTCAATAACCGTTTCCATTGAAAATGCGTTTCTTTCTTCTAGTCAATGATGTTTGCGTAAATATTTCACCTTTTTTCGGTTTTAAAGTACCCAATCATCTCGTGATGAAATGAAAAAAGCCCTTTTTTTGGGCTTTTTTTCCTTATTCCAATCGTATGATGGTGAGTGCCGCTCCAACCGATCCTCCCCCAAGTAACACTATTGTTGCGACTAAACCGAAAATTTGGAGAGAAATCTGGTTACCTGCTGCAAGTGTTGTAATGAGTGATACGTTGTAGGTAGATGCCGATAAAGCGGGTGTTAATATAGAACCAGGAATGGCAGATCCGCTGTTAATGATCCTTGTTCCGGCAAGCAGCGCTACACTTGTGTTCACTTGATATGTGATGAAATAGCGACCTGAGACAGGCACTGTAAAAATCGTATTTCCACCACTTGCCGTAAAACCATCTAAGCTCTGATTATTAGGCAAGGAAACCGCTGTCCCGCCTATGACAACAAGCACTGTACTTCCCGACGTATTGGACGCGTACATTGAGTTAGCGGTCACAATTGTGCCGGTTGGACCTGTTACTCCTGTTGGGCCCGTTGATCCTGTTGTTCCCGTTACTCCGGTTGGACCCGTTATTCCGGTTATTCCCGTTGGACCTGTTACTCCGGTCCGGCCGGTTGATCCTGTTGAACCCGTTACTCCGGTTACTCCGGTTGCTCCCGTTGGACCTGTTGCTCCGGTTATTCCCGTTGCTCCTGTTGGACCCGTTACTCCGGTCGGGCCGGTTGCTCCTGTTGGACCCGTTGGACCTGTTGCTCCGGTTACTCCGGTCGGGCCGGTTGCTCCTGTTGAACCCGTTGGACCTGTTGCTCCGGTTACTCCGGTCGGGCCGGTTGCTCCTGTTGGACCTGTTGCTCCGGTTACTCCGGTCGGGCCGGTTGCTCCCGTTGGACCTGTTGCTCCGGTTACTCCGGTCGGGCCGGTTGCTCCCGTTGCTCCCGTTGGACCTGTTGCTCCGGTTACTCCGGTCGGGCCGGTTGCTCCCGTTGCTCCCGTTGGACCTGTTATTCCTCCACACATATTAAGTTGGGCGCACATGCCTCTCACTTCTTTCAAACTGTGGAATCTTTAAGACATACACACTAATACTGATAATTGAGAGAAAAAGAAACGACAATACTTCCAGTCGAGGTCCCGCCAGTAGCTACAATCCCAATGGAGTTAAGATCACTGAGCGTAATGGATCGACTCTCTCCCGGAGGTACAGTGAAATCTGGAACAGCCGCACCGTTGACCTCTAATGTCACAGTTGGTGCTACAGCCACGATTCCGTTGTTTTCCACCATAATGGTCCCGTTTATGACAAATGGTGTTCCATCCGTCCAGACGACAACTGGATCCGCTGCTGCTGCTAAATCGACTGTGAAGCATACCGCATCATTCACAAAGCCTGTTTGCTCATTACTACACCCGCCTAAAATAGCCATTTTAACCCTCCTTCAACCTATTCTTGATAGACTATGATCTAGTGTTCTATGAAGATTGTGCGATTATCCCAGACTCAAAGCCTTATTTTTTTCCTTTGTACCATGTTTAATTGAATGTCTAAGCGCGCTTGCACGTTTTCAGTGGCTTGTTTCTTTAAAATCAACATCATATCTTTTACAGTAATCGATCGACTTTCTCCTTTTTGGACACATATGTCATGACATGCTTTTTTTGTTTGAATGGTGATAGAAACTGGCACTTCTTGATCATCATGATGATGCAAAACCACTGTTGCTGTATTTAGTAATCTTGTTCCATTACGCCAGATTTCAACCGAACTGGGAGATGTTGAAAAATCAAGAAGGAGGTGGTGAGGTTCTATGTTCTTTAAAATGAGCGCATCATATACTGGCAGCTCTGCTTCAATCATTCCGCATAAAAAAGAAAGATCAACAAGGATCTTTGAACTGGATCGATACAAGACTTTCTGACAGCAAGTCGACCTCATGCAGCATGGAACAAGGAGCTCTAATACCACACAATTCTGTTCTTCATTGATGGAAATCAAAGAAAAATAGCAAGTCTTAAACACACTTCTTTCAACGAACACCCAGGAGTAGAAAGGTTCCCCATTTTCCATGATGAGCAAAAAAGGAGAACTCATTGAACGTTTGTGAGTAAAGCCTTCATTTTTTGTTTGATTAATTATCTCTTTCAGTTTACTCATCAACAGGTTTATCACTTTCTATCAGCTCAATTCAATGCTGTATACAAATCCATATGGTCTTTTATCATATGTGCCTTTGACTATTTTGTGCGATTCGCGTAAAGATCAGCGGCAGAAAGAGAACCCATGGAACTAATCGCAAAATTTACCGAACGAAAAGTCACTTTTAAAAGCTGTTCAATTAATCTATCGCATAATACGATATTACGTCATGCTCCGCCAAAAACGACGCCAATTATACGCAAATAAAAAAACAAATCAATAAAGCTTTAAAAGTGTTAAAAGGTTTATTCATACATTGTGAAAATTATCACCTTATATAAATAGGTAAATTTAAGGTATTTTTACAAAATTCGACACAAAATGCTTTTTCTCTTTGATACTATTGAATTAACCTATTTACAAATAATAGGTTAATTCAAATTAAGGAGTTGTTTTGTTTGAAAAAATCAACATTAAAAAAAGCTGTATTATCTATCGCCTTTTCTGCAACAATGTTATTTTCTATGAATACTGCAAGTGCTGCTCCGTTAGAGTGGGTCAGAGATGCTTATCCTGATCAGTGGGATTACGTATTAATTAAACAAAATGGGGTAAGTTACACTCAAGTTTGGACAAGTAGTAACAGTTATTTCCTTGTAAAATGCGAAGTATTATCTAATGGAAAATGCTTTGTTTCAAAATAAAAATATTTACAAAACGACTTCCAATTTTGGGGTCGTTTTTTACTTCAAAGTCAAACTCCTCTAAACGGGTGCTTTAAATTAAACCTCATTGAGAGCATAATCCAGGTCTAGGAAAGTCTTTGCTTTTAAACGTGTATACAATCTTTCACTCATACCGATTTCATTATATACCTTGTAATAGTTAATATTGGAGCTTATTTTGGTTTAATCTCCCTAATCTCTTTATACATAGGTTTTTCTTTACAATAACCCTATTAGCATTTTACTATATATAATAAGATCAATAACTTCCGCGCCTCAGCAGCTCTAGAAGGCTAGAGCACTGTAAAACGAATTATAGCTGGCGAGCCGCAAGGTAAGGGTTCAGAAGCATCGAAAAGCACACTAGCTGCGACAGGTGAAATTCCGTAGAGCGGCGTGTTGCCCCTAACCTATGCTTACGAAAGGAGTGCGGGTTCGAATCCCGTCTGAGACGTATGAGGTCAATGGAATTGGAGGATAAAACATCATGCATGTGTTTGAAGAATATGTAAGCAATATCGGTAATCCAAAGCTGAAGCAGCGCACACAAGACATTTTACAATGGATTTTAGACACATTCCCTCAATTAGAGCCAAGAATTGCTTGGAATCAGCCCATGTTCACAGACCACGGCACATTTATTATTGGGTTTAGCGTAGCAAAACATCACATTTCTGTCGCACCAGAAGGTAAAGGAATCGATCACTTTTCAGCTGACATTGTACAAGCGGGTTACGATCATGGAAAAAAGATGTTTCGCATGAAGGAAAGCTTGCCAGTTGATTATCCTCTCCTAAAAAAAATCATCGAATTTAATATCGAAGACAAAGCGGATTGTTCAACGTTTTGGCGAAAATAAAAAGCACCCCGATCTGAGCCATTAACAGATCGGGGTATTTTGCTGCAACATGTTATTTTGTTCTCTTCCTTACAACTTTCTGCTCAAGCCACTCATAACATGACAAAATGGCATTAACGCTCCTTTGGCATATCGGCAAATATACAACAGCGACCGCTGTTAAACACGCTATGACAGCACCTGCTAAGACATCAAATGGATAATGGACACCTACCCAAATCCTTGAAAAACCAACGGCGCACGCAATGATCAGCCAATAAACATGGCGTTTGTGAAAAAGCCAAAAGATCAGACAAACAGAAAAAATAAAGATGGTATGATCACTCGGAAAAGAGTTATTTACTTCCTTTTGAATCAAAAGATTGACATGACTCATTTCGGCAAAGGGCTGCTGGTTGGAATAAAAAATTCCTGCAATTTTGCCAATTAACTCTGCCAATATGAAAGTAAATCCGGCAGATACGACCACCCGCCTATTGGTTCTGCTCCGATTTTGAAACCATATGAACAGACACATGAGCGCTGCTAACAGCACTGTATATTCAGCTAGTCCAATGAATAACGGATTCAAGTAACCATGATCGATACTGAGCTGATTCACCCACCTAAATAAATCTTCATTATATCCCTGCATCTCATTTCATCCCTTTTTCCTCGATTTATGACAAGGATAATTGAAATGAGATGACCGCTCCATCGATCGAACGAACAAACCATGGAATCATATGACATGTTTGTCACTTTGCTGTCACCTGCACATCATTCACTGAGTGCTCTATAGAGAGTGATGCTGCTCCCATTCCTTTTTTAGCAAAGCATATTGATACGTGTTTTCATATTTAGGGGTGCCGTCCTCATAAGTAGTAAATGAAATAAACTCAAGAAAAAGGCCTTCTTTCCGCATGCCTAATCGCTCACATAATGCCTGTGAACGGACATTATCATCTTCTACATAGGCATAAAGCCGCCTTGCTCCCTTTTCTACAAATAAATAGGTCAAGAATGCTTCAGCACTCTCACGTGCATACCCCTTTCCTTCATATGCTGCATTGAAATTCCAGCCGATTGAATACGTATCAGGCTCCTCTTTTAAATGAAACAACTCACCGATAATTTGTTGACTTTCTTTTAAACAAACCGCTACATATGAATGATCTTCTTTTCTCTTTTGCACTTTAGCCACAGCTTCTTCTAATGAAAAAATTCGATCACTAAGAAAACAATTTACTCTTGGATTGGACAAGTACTCCAGCACCCCTGCCGCATCTTCATCGCAAAACGGTCTAAGATTTAAACGATTCGTTTCTAATTGATTCATAAATGACTCCTCTTTGCATCATTTCGTGTTTTCTAGTCTCTCCATATTTTAGATGACATGCACCAGCTTTGACAATCAAGTTGTTGTGAAGTGTCTTCAAATAAACGAAACTCATAAAAAGCATTTTTGCTATTAAATAATTTGATCAAAACTGATAAAATAGAACATAAGTTTCTATTTATTTTATTAAAAAGGGGTTACTTGATATGATCAAAACAGTGGATGGTAACATTTTAGAGGCAAGTGAAGACATCATCTGTCACCAGGTGAACTGTAAAGGGGTCATGGGCGCTGGATTAGCCAAACAAATCAAAAGCAAATACCCCAATGTATACAAAGAGTATAAACAATTATGTACAGAACAAGGAGATGACTTGTTAAGCTCCGTTCAACTCATCACAACTAATGACGGAAAAACAATTGCCAACTTATTTGCTCAAACTGGATACGGAAGAAAAAGAATGCAAACTGATTACGACGCCTTACGCAGCTGCTTACAAAGCCTAAAAGACACAGTAACCCATTCACATGAAGAGAAAAACCGAACTTCCATCGCCATTCCTTACGGGATCGGCTGCGGACTGGCGGGCGGCGATTGGACGATTGTTGAAGACATGATTGAAGAGGTATTGGGTGATTGTGAAGTGACGGTTTATCGGTTTAGATAAAGGGAATGAGGTTTTTATGAAATATATAAAATACAGTCATACAAAAACCCTCCTTAAATTGGAGGGTAATGTGTGTTAGCTGTTATTTTTATTTTTTATATAATTTAACACAGTTTCTTTATCTTCCTCATCTTCAGGGAGAATGCCGAATGTTTCATATTCCCAAACCTCTATTCTCTGAATGCCATAAAGCCCTATATTGAGAATATCTTCATAGCCGTACTCAATTGAAAACTTCCCTGACTTCTCCAGCTGAAGGGTAGCTGTTGTCCAAGCTCCTAAACCATTTTTTATATACTCCTTTTTCAAATCTTCAAAGACTTCACTGAGTTCAACTAATAAATGGTCATAAGTAGAGTCACTTACTCTATATCTTTCTGGAATATCATGTCCATAAACACATTCTTCATTATTAGGTTCAGTAAAATAAAAAGTAATTCCAGCTGAATCGTCTAGAATTTCAGCGTACATCCAAACTTTATCCCAATCACATGGTATAATTTCATTAATTGCTTCTGCAATTTTTTTATAATATTGTTCTATTGATTCCACTAGTATTAACCTCCAGGTTGATTTTTAATAGTTTCACGAACGGAACGTTTTCCAATTTTATATCTCACTACAAAACTTTCAGGTCTTAATGAATCATCTTTATAGATAGGCCGAATACTAACCTCTACATGTTTAGGTGGGTCTTTCCTCAAGGCTGCTAACCACTCTTGTTCTATCTGATACCATTTCCCACCACTTCGATTGATCTGTGAATTCATAGGTATGAGATTATCAATATCCCCAGACCCTTTAAAAATAGAGGCAATCAAATGACCTCCATCATCATCTAGTAATCGATCAGGCTTTCCTGAATTGGACTGAGCATATTGGTTTCTTTTGACCTCTCCATATTTTAAATCACTTGCTTCGACTTTGACAATCCGTCCGTAGTGATCTGTTGTGTAGGTGTAGCCTTGTTTAGTTGCATAAACGACATTGGGTTTTAATACTTTTTTACGTTTCCATCTCACATAGTGGTCTCCGTAACTGACAACGGTTGGCGGTGATTTTGGTGCTGGTAATCGTCTGCCTGTCTTAGAGATTCCGTATCCTGAATTGTTGTCTAGACGCTTTGCCATGGAGAGGAGTTTATTTTTAAGATTTTCTCCGTCAAAAACGTTATACGGTAGCTTCGGTCCACCAGCCATTTGAAACTTTGGTGAATATGGCAATAGGCTAGGAATGGAGACTCTGTCTAATGATTTTGCGCCTTGTTCAAGCCCTTTCTTCACCGTAGTTTTGGCCGCTGTTGTCCCCGTTTTTGTAATGGCTCCTGCCCCTTTAGAACCAAAGACGATTTCTGCTAGAGAACCAGTCGCATAGGCGAACCAGTGTGAACGAGAATACGCATCACCATCTATGACTTCTTTTTGGAATGAGTCTGAAATTGATTTTCCAATCGCTTTCGATGTTTCAATTGGGTGAGAAACAGCCGTAACGACTGATTCAACGGCACCTCCAGGGTCTGTTACAAGATCGTAGATGCCAACTACTGTATCTTTGGCCACATCATATAGACCAACTGCAGCACCTTTTACACTATCAACGAATACCTCTGATGCTTCTTCCTGCGCTTTGATTTGGAGCAGCTGGCTGTAATACATTTTTTGATCGTAAGAAAGATTTTCATATCCAATTTCGTCTACAATCTCAAAGTATTTCTCTACTGATATACACGAAGGATCATTGAGCTTTTCTTTCAATTCTTTGATTCTTCGTTTCTCTTTTTCTTCTTTTTTCACTTTTAAGTAAGCTTTCACCTGTGCATCAATTTTATCATGATTCTTGTACACATCTGTTTCATGAAATGCTTTTGCATCATAATACATGGGCTGAGCGTTCTTACCTTTTCCTGTAGCAGCCATCATTTTTGTATAAAAAGTTGCAAGATGTTTCTCAATCGCTTCTGATTTTGCGTATTCTGTTTTTAGGGCATGATCTAATGTATGTATAGCCTCAATTGCATCTTTTCTTTTTTTGTTCGCATCATCTAAGTGCTCGTCTACTTTTTTACTGGAAAATGTCTGCAATTCAATCAAATCACTAATATCGTCAAAAATAGCCGTAAGGGCTTCTTTTTGTTCCTTCACCATATCTTTATTGTTCTGAATGCCTTGCTTCAATTGAGCGTCTAAGAAGTGCTCGTCAATAAATGTACTACCGCCTAATGATTCATCATCAAGCTTTCCTTTCACTCCATCTAAAAAAGCCTTTTGCATATCGATAAAATCAAGATAAGTGTCCGTGTATAGTGCA
The DNA here is from genome assembly GCF_002998655.1 of Bacillus sp. GBSW19. NCBI lineage: Bacteria > Bacillati > Bacillota > Bacilli > Caryophanales > Bacillaceae > Bacillus > Bacillus sp. GBSW19. The sequence goes on along the minus strand of NZ_PVRF01000001.1, from coordinate 821,435 downwards.
AGATCATTATAAAAAGCTTTGATATTATCTGCACCTTTTCCAGTAAACTCGTCACCTAATCCCGATACACTTTTTAATGCTTTTTTCACAAGTTTCATTTCTTCTTGAAGCTCATGATAGGCCTTTGACCTCTGTTCGACAGCTGATAGTAAAGATGGAGCATCTAATATTTTCATATAAAAAAGACTCCTTTTATGGAATATTCTTTTACTAGAATACCATAAGGAGCCTGACACTTTATACCACTTTATCCATTTATGAATATCCTTTTTTACTTCAGGGGCATTCCTTAGTTTTCTTAATTAGATCTTTATTTTATAAAGTAATTTTCTCGTTCTAAACCCTTAATAATATCTTTTATTTTTCGGTCACCTCTTGAATAAAAAGCCAAAAAAATAGTTTTAAATATTTTAGGCAATAATTTATAGGTTTCAATTTTTGAACAAAGATGAATGAATTTATCCTTTGATTTTTGTAAGTTTTCTATTTGATCCACTGGATAAAGAATATATTCATCTTCAATAAAAATTGATTGAATTATTAATTCCTTATAAAAAATATCAATATGAATTTGTTCTGTATTTTTATTTACATCGTGATCAAAATTCATATTTTTAACTTTCTCAAATATTTCTTTTTTTATTAAATCTAACTTTTTTTTGATTTTTATGCGTTTTATATTTGGTTGATAATGAGATACCTTTGTTTGAATATAATTCATACCAATAACTTTTGCTACAACCGTTCTATGATTACCATCTCCAAAAGTGAAGTAACAATCTAAATCTTCTAAATAGCTAAGATGAATTTTCCTATCCTGATCTTCCTTAAATGACTTTTTATAGCTTTCTAAACCTTTTTTCTCTAGGCTATCTATAAGATAATCCACTCTACTTCCCATCGCATCAAAATTTTCTAACCAAGAGTCTTTACTTTTAACTCGGTATGCTCCCACAATTTTACTTACCTCAACTAATCTCTCCTTCTCTTCTTCCATTTTAGGCACATACTTATATAATCTAAAATCAGGATAATTATGTGGATATGTAGTACTCATATTCTCTATTTGACTTTCAGATACTCCTGCCCTAACAATTTTTTTTATTCTCTCAGACATTCTCTTTCAACTCACTTCTATTTAAGATTTGCAAAAATTTTATTTATTAAAAGCCCCTCCATTTGGCGCTGTCCCCCCGTTTTTACACTTTTAGAATCTTGGGCATCTATGAAATATGTTCAGGAGCGACTTGGCCATAAAAGCATTCGAGTAACATCTGATATTTATTCTCATATTAGCAAAAAAATTGACATGGATTCAATGAATAAATATGAAGAGCACATCTCCAAGATCATGGAGTGATTTTTTCATCATTTTTTGTGGGTGATACCTGTTTCATTTTAAAAGATAAGAAACACCCCCAAAAACAATAAACCCCTGAAGCCAATGGCTCCAAGGGGTTTTATTTATTAATACTGAGACATATACTGATCGCGTTCCCATGGGTGTACTTGGGTGCGGAACATAATTTCTAATTTAGATACAGTATATGCAACACTCTAAACCCTTGAAAACAAAGGTTTTTTTATTGTTTTATTATTTTAAATTTGAAATAGAACCTCTATGATTCTCAATATTTTTTGGTCAAATTTTGGTCATGATTTTGGTCAAAAATTTTAAATAGTGACCAATACATGATGGTAATAGTATAGTACTCTCTTAAAAAAAGAAGATTTTATCCGATAAGATTATAAGAAAAATACGATCAGCATATTAAAAACCGGATAACTTTCAGGAGATGTTCACGCTGTTAATAACAGAGAAAACGAAATAATCGTCGTGAAGCCAACAAAGTAATATGTAAGATTGAAATATTTTGAAAAAGGAAAGAGGATATTCATATGACAGAAGTTTATGATTTTAAAGCATTATCAGAAAAGCATCCTGAAATATTAGATAATTTACTCACAGGAAATGGCTTCTCAATAGAATTTGATTCGAATTTTAGATACGGTGGTCTATACGATTTTTTACAAAAAAAGGGACTTTTTGATGAAAAGGAAAAAAAATTATTTAGAGCTTTTGATACTACAAACTTTGAACAAGTTTTAAATTCCCTATTCAAGGCTCAAACAATTAATAAAACGTTTGATAAAAATACAGATTATTTAGATGAAAGTTATCAAACTATCAAAGATCTCCTAATTACGTCTGTAAAAGAAATACATCCTGAATATGCTTACTTAGATATTGATAAATTAGCTTGGAGTTTTAATATCTTCAAAAAAAACATATTCACAACTAACTACGATTTATTGTCATACTGGGCATTACTAGCTCTGAGAGGGAAAAAGAAAATCAGGGATGGATTTGGATATAGGGATGATCGAAAGCTTTCTTTCCAACCGGATACCCTTAAAAAGGATCAATTTAAATTATTTTACTTACATGGTGCATTACATCTTTATGTAGATCGCGGTGACGTAATCAAAGTAACAGGAGAAATTTTAATGGATAATATTACAAAAGAGTATGAGATGGGACACTTTCCTATTTATGTCTCAGAAGGAGCTTCAGAGAAAAAATTAGCACAAATCAAAAGTAACAATTATTTAAGTCATTGTTATCATGAGCTTTTAAATAGTAATGGAGGTATCACTATTTTAGGGCAAGGTTTAAATCCTGATTACGATCAACATCTTATAGATGCTATTAAAAACTCTAAAGTGAAATATATTGCATTCGGAGTCTATGAAACGCAATTTACAAAAGAAGATTATATTATTGAAACCACAAAGCAACATTTTGGTGATTTACCGGGTAAGGAACTTCTCTTTTATAATTCAAAGAATTTTTTCCAATCAGTTAAAGAGATAGCATATAAAAATCAAATCAAATTTGGTAAGCTTCCTCCTTTTTTTCCAAAGATTTAACATAAAATCCCCTAGATAACTCCAGGGGATTATTTATTTATAATAATGATTCAAGTTTTATTTTGGTTTTTGGTCCATAAATGCCATCAGCAACAAGACCATGCATCATTTGGAATCGTTTGACCGCATCCGCTGTCTTTGGACCATAGTAGCCATCAATACCGTTGTTTTTAGCTCTTTTGTCAGGATAGAAATAGAGTGCTGCTAGTGCTTCTTGGATTCGCCTTACAGCGTCTCCTTTCATCAAGGGTGCTTTTACCTTAAAGATGCCTGTTGGGAGCTTGTACGCTTTCTTAGATGCTTTTTTCTTAGGTGCTGTTGCGGATGATGTTGTCTTAGGCTTAGAAGATGATGTTTTACCGCCCAATGACTTTAGCTCTTTTCCAATGGCTGCTTTAAATGAGCTCCATCTACCTTCAGATAAGATCCGATGTGGACAATACTTTCCGTTCCAGTCTTGGTGCTTGCGTACTCGATCAACACCCCATCCACGTTCTTTTAGTAACTGCGCCACGAATTTTATGGCCAACTTTTCCGCAGCCTTGTATCTAGCACCACCAGACTCACTATAACAAATTTCAATAGCGATTGACTTACGGTTGCCGGACCCGTACGTACCGTCACCTGAATGCCAAGCATTTCGATCTAATGGAATTGCTTGAATTACTTCCTTATCATCCACCGCAAAATGATAGCTCGTTGAGCTAGTGTTATTGATCATATAGCTAATTTCATTTTCAGCTGCTGCGTCATTCGCTGTATTGTGGATGGTGATGTATTCTGCGTTCATTTTGTTCGGACATTTTAAACCGTATCTGCTGGATGAGACCATTTTCTTTTTCACCTTGATTGCCAAGTTCATCTACTCCTTAATTTGTTTTTATATAGAAAAAAGCCGCCGATTACTCAGCAGCTTTCTTTTCCTCTTCTTCTTTTTGGCTGTCAGACTCGATGACGTGAAGTCGGTCTGTGATGGAAGCCGGAATTTTAACGCCGATCTGTGCAAGGTTCTCTACGATAGACAACCCCTCATTGGCGATGTAAAACAATACTGTCCCGAAGGTCAGCACTCCATTCAAAGTCATGATCTGATCAATAATATTGGCTACAATCACCACTACAAAACTAAGCATTTTACGCACGTAACCGAACCATGCAGTTCGGCTGCGTAGCTTGCCGATCTTCCATGCTTTAATGATTCCTGTCAACACGTCGATGACACTCAACAGCAAGAGCAAGTCCAGAAATTTCACTCCGCCAAATAAATAAGTCTTCGCTAAATCTAAAGTTTCAAAGTTGATAAACACTATCGTTTCCTCCATTTCGTTAATCACCTCCTTTAAGAAGGCAAAATAAAAAGCACCTGTTAAGATGCTGTGGTTCCTAAATCTGCAGAAGCAGCTGGCTTGTCGAATGCGACGCCTGTGATCTGCTTAAACTCTTCTTTTGTTATTACTTCTAATGCGACATACTCCCGCATGATCTCAAGAGTGTAAACGCCCCAATCCCAAAATACTTTTATGTCGTCCGCCGTTGGATAAATCATGATACCCCGCCCCTCTGCAACTGAGAAAGCTGCAATGTAAGGAGAGCGACTTGTTTTTTTAGCAGCGCTACATCATCTGGTGACGGTGGATCAGGCTGCAAACTATCAATGTATTCTTGTGTTGCTGATTCAAACCACTCTTCTTTTTTGGGATCGTACTTTGCAATAAACAACCCATCTGGTGGCTGTTTATCTGTATAGCCTTTGGGGATTTCCTCTCCGTTTTCTACATCTACTAAGATGTCTTTGTCTGCTTGCCAAATGTAATTTTCATCATATTTATACACCCAAATCATGTTCGTACCTCCCCCGTTTACTTTGTTCTAAATCGGACCCCAAACGTAATAAATTCATTTGGGTTTACCGTATTAGAACAAGATTGAACACAAACACGACCGTCAGTACCTATATAGGTTCGGTGATATTGTGGGACACCCGGTGTCCCCAAACTGGATGCTACACCAATAAAGTGAAATGACTGCAGAGGAAAGTATCCTTCAAGTAATGTAAACGCCTCGACATCATTACCAATCACCCCACCAGTAATAGACCCGATGATCTCCACCACTCCCAAGGCATCTTTTGAGTAGCATAACGTGTGCGGAAATCCATCTGATGATACATATTGCTTCCATCCTTTTGACAATGAAGGTTTTTTCCAAGTGACTGTAGCATCTCCGTCTGTTATGAGTCGTTCCCAGCCTCGAAACCCTTGTGTGTGGAATGTTCCAACCCACGTTAAGTTATCAAATGACCTCGTTACAATAATTCTTTTCAAACGATTTTCATTTGATGTGTACTCAGTATCAAACACTTCTACATAATAAAAGCTGCCATCATTCACAATCGGTACATTTACAAGGTTTGCCCCCATATATGGACCATGCGGTAAAGTGAATATATCCGTTCCATTCGGGATACGTTTCACTAATCCATTGTCGGGAACAAGTTTGTACAATTGTCCGCCATTCCATTTGGCACGTTCTGCGGTTGTAATATGGATATTTTTATCATCAACATGTTTATCAAAATCAGCCTTTGAAGCCTGCTTAACATTGTCTACATTGCCTAATCCTACATTTGATTTAGTGACAGCATGAGGATTGTTTTTGTTATTAGCGTGTGCATCTATTTGCTTTTTAGCTTCTGCAAGTGCTGCATCTACTTTAGACTGCGCACCTTCTTTTGTTTCGATCTTTTCCAAGTCCTCAAACTTGTCTCTTAGTTCTTTAATTGTTTGAATGGACTCTTCGTAAAGCTCATTTATCTTTGCTCTTAGTGCCTCGAATTCATCCACGTAATATTCCGTTATCGGCACAATGTCTTGATCTATAAGAGACTTAGATATATGGAAAGAGAATTGATGCACGGACATAGATTGATCATTTGCATAGTACAAATTTAGCTCAGCTTGTACTGTGCCGTAGTGCTTGACCTCTTTGTCTGACAAAACGTACTCGGCGTGACCGTTCACTCGATCAATAATATTTATGTCTCGAATGAATCGGCTGCCGTCAGACATAACTAATACAAGTTTTCCTGTGACAGCTGCTAGAGGCAAAGGGACTCCATCTTTCGTGAGTTTGAATATCAATCGTGCTGTCTGACGATCTTGCGTCCAAAAATTTATGCTGGTTGATACGCTTGAACTGGTATACGCGTTTACATCAAAATCAATTGGTCCGTTCTTATGAATCATTTGTTATCACCTCTCTCATGTTACATTCTCGATTGTTTTAATTGGAACGACACTATTATCCTTCAAGCTGCCTTCTGCGCCAGCTCCTTTAAGCCTGTTCCCAAAATGCTGAATTCTTGAGCATTTGCTAGTCATATACATCGCGTATCTGCATTTTTTTCCACGCACTTTATTGAATCTTGCTGCCGAATCTGTGACTCCATCCATGAAGATAATTCCGTAATACGGGTTTGATGAAGAGGTTCTTTTACCTGCATTCTGAATATCGCTGAAATCAACGTTTATGTCCTCAGAATCTCCTGAAACGGAAATTCCTGAATAGCCAACTTCCCGCAAGGATGTGTTTGTGACATCAATATTCTTACACCCTAATTCTACGCGTACACCGTTCCCCTCGATGTCTCGTCCAACGCTTGATTCGACTTTGCCATTACTGCAGCGAGTTAAGAGCACCCCATGATGCTTGATGTCTCTAAATTGATTGCGAGACACCAAAAAGCCATCCACATCTGATAAATGGATAGCGTGCTTGACCTTTACGCCATTGATTTTATTGTCGGAAACATCCACGTCGTCAATTTTTTGAATCCCTTTACGGCCATATACCTGAATGGCATGACGCTTTTTGATATTGGTGAAAGTGTTATCTTTGACTGAAAGACGCTTTACCTTGTTGACCCTGTTCGTAGGATTGCCGTTCGCGTCTTGTGTGTAGACCGACTCAACCCTTGGAAGCATGAGCCTCACTCCAGATGCACAATTCTTAAATCGGTTTCGGCTTATTAAAACGTCTTCCCATTTGTTTCCTGATATTGCGTACTCGGTCGTATCTTCAAAATCGTTGTTTTCTATATGAATATCAGAATACCAATAGCCATCAGTGCTGGTGTGTGAATCTATTCCGCGAGCATATCCCCCTAGATTCTCTGATCTGCTGAAATAACAATCTCTAACGGTAACATGCTTGCTGACAGTTTGATCATAAGCACCAAAGGCGCCAAAGTTGCCCGCCGATCTCATTAAGTCCAACTGAATTGCAGCAGAAAACCATCTGTCGCCTTTATAATCAGCGAACCCTTTAAACCATACATTCTCTATTAATACGTGTTTATTACCTGCACAGTCAAGGGCATGGCCGCCGCACACATCTTTGATCGTGATGTCACGGATGATGATACGCTCAGCATGAGCGAACCCCAGGACAGAACATTGCTCTTTGATCTCTCCTCCTGCGCTATCCAGTACACCTTGTCCATCAATCAGTAGGTTTCCGTGTCCGTTATAACCCTTTGTCTGATCGTCTTTATCTCCATTTACAAGCATTGACCCTACAAATCCGCGTCTAATAACTGCACCAGCTTGTAAGGTTAAGTGAGTGTTTTTATAGATGCGTGCAGTCTCCATTAGTTTGTATTGTCCTTGAGGAACAACAATGTGCACAGGATATAATCTTGCAAGACTAAGAGCTGCCTTGAATCCTGCGGTAAAACTTCCGTACTTTTTAATAAATCTTTTTAGGTTCAGGGAAACGGCAGCTGCTTCTATTTCTTCTTCAAGTAGTTGAAAGTCATAGTCTAATCTATCTTTTGCTGTGGGATGGATAGATGCATCCCTAGCAACTCGAATGTCTACAACTTCCTTGACATCTTTCCCGTCATGATTGAGAACAAGGTTTGTCAATCTAGCCCACATGTTGTCAATCCTGTTGGCAACCGTAAATAGACCATGCATAATCTGACTAGACAAATGAGCTTTTTTACTATCCTTGTGAGACTGTAATTCAGTTGCATTTTTATTAAGCTCATTCTCAACCGTTTGCATGTCGCCACGCAATTGGGATTCATAGACTGAGTTTCGGGTTGAGTCATAATCTTTTTTAAGCCGGACCAATTTATTCACTCCTTTCAATTCCAAAAGAAAAAACGCTCTTAATTGAGCGTTCTCATCAATTGATCAATGTATCTTTTTTGTTGCTTAATCTGCCGCGCCTGGCTTACTTGATAGTCCTGGATGTCTTTCCTAAAGTTAGCAAAGGTCATTTTAGGGCTGTCATAAGGGTTGAGGGGATTATAAGTGACAGACACTAACCTTACATCATCCTCAAACGTGATCCCATTTGCCGTATCAGCAATGACATGGATCTTGTCACCCTTCCAAAAAATCTTCCTCTATACCATGAAGTTCCGGCTCGTAGATGTACTGATACTCAGCCTCTACGACCACATCAGGATATGGGTTCACATGCTTTTTCAAAGCAGAAACCATGTTGCTTGCTTTTTTTACTGTGTCATCTCTTATCGGCTCTCCCCAGCGCGGCTTACCCTCGATCAAAAATTTGTCCTCGTCAGGATGAATATAAAGGATAGGCTCGAATTCGTATTCGGGCTCTTTCTCCTTTTCATCCTCGTTCGTTTTTGTATCGGTCGACTTTGACTCGCTTTTCTTAGCTTTCTTTTCTGCGCCGTAACCCCAGGCGCGCGTTGACGTGTTTTGATCATTAATCTTCATCTTAAATCCTGGCATATTGTATCGGCTGTCAAGTGTGAAGTCTACTACCTTACCCATTTTTAAATGTACATAGATGACATAGTTATTTACATCAAGCTCTATTTCGTAATCTTCAACAATCTGATCCATTAATTCAATGCGAAACTTTTCACCGAAGCCGTCCTGCTCTACCTCGTCAAACTCCGATAATTTTGCTTTTAGAACATATTGAAAAGGGGTACCGGCTAGGGCAATGTCTAAAGCTTCATTAATTTTCAGTTTCTTTGAAATCTTTTCTTCTACCCTGTCATTTACCAGCAAGACGGTATACACATGATTGGCCGTTATCTTTTTTTGTGACACGTTTTTTCTACTTTGATCAAGTTCAATATCCGTAATGTAATATTTTTGATGATTGTAATCTTTTTCATCCAAGTACAATATGTTCCCTGGAACAAGTAAATCAAATTCAGTTCCGTTATCCTCAGTCCGAAACAGGGTAAAGGTGAAACTCTTTTTACCTGTTGTGTCGTCTTGCAGTTCTAGCACTGCGCCTACGATTTCAACAAGTTCTTTGCCGTCCTTGGTTGAGACATGTAGCTGCCTAAAATCAATGTCAGAAGGTAACCCGTCGTTTAGCTCTACGTCCTTTCCCTGATACTCTTTGCTTGGATAAGACGGTTTAGTTGGTGTTTCAGGTTCACTTGGGCCATCATCCACACCTTCCACCGTATCGTATTGCGTAAGTTTATAGGTGAAGATGATACTATTCAATTTCGTTGCGTAGATTGGATCGGTTGCATATCCGGCTTTCACAAGTGCTGCTGTTGCCTTGGTGTAATCTTTTTCGCCTATTACAGCCTTATAAATGTTTGGATCCCAGCTTACCCCTTTTAGATAGAGCTTTGCTAAGTCTTGTACGGATTCGTACCATGAAGGGTACTTTCTGAAAGGCGCTTTAACTCTCGTTGCTTTACCCTTTTTATCATATTCAGTGGTCCACATGAGGACTGATTGACCGTTGAATGATCCTTTTATTCCGAATAGATTTTTACCCTTTTGAGCTAGGTCGCTTTTTCCCCATCCGCTTTCCAGGCAAGACTGCGCGATAATAAGAGAAGCTAAAATATTGTATTTCTTATAAATCCTCTGCGCGTCTTTTGCTATCTCTTTTATAAAATCTTTTGCAGCCATGACAACCCCCTTTTACGGAAAATAAAATCTTGTATCGAATACAATCTCAAAATCATTTGTATTCTGAATCTCAAACTCATTCATACCTTTATCTAAAGACGGTAGCCTACCGGATGTTTTCAACCTTTTACTACCCACTACGGTATACTGTTTCAGGTTTCTGACCTGTTGTGACTTTTTCAATTCGGCTTCTATTTTCAATCTTTCATTGTTCGTGTGATTGATAATCGTTATGTTTTTTCCCTTTGCGTTTAGCAGCACGTTGTAATCATGCTGCAGTGGATTAATCGGTAAGCCAGGATTGAAAACACTAAACCGTTTTTTGTTTTTGAATCGGTACTGCAGATCGTCGCGCCTTTGAATTCCCATTCCTGAAAACCATCTTTCATTAGAAAAGTTCTGCGCGCTTAAAGACGTGCCCTTTGACTCTGCCAGCCCTGTGATATTGTTAAAATCCACTTGGAAGGATACCTGGTTTTTTTGCTTGTCTTTGGGTATTTGAAACCCTCCGTCACACGTAACCGCAAAACGCCTCCCGGGAAGCAGATCACATGAGATGTAATACCAGAAGGGCTGAACAACGAGATCATAAAACTCATGCCTGTACTGATAAAAGTTTGCCGCTATTTTAGCATCAAGCAATATTTCAACCTTGATAGACCTTTCTTTGTACACTATGTCGCGCGGATGCTGCGTCGGTACAAGTCCGTTAAACCTGGTTAACTGTACAAGCTCCCTGTCAGTGCTCGGCGCGTCAGGTGTAAAGCTAAGCAACTTAAAATAGGGCAGTAACCCCGACAAAGGTTGCTCCCCCATTCCGTCTCTGAAATCAAAATAGAGATCCATTTATCTTTTCAGCCCTCCTTTATAGGCGTTCTGCTCATATTTTTGAGCACTCTTTTTATCCAGTATGGATGTGTCACCTAGTTCAAAAACGATGTCTGCTAAATGATGACCGCCAATAATGACAGGCGCAGGATGGATTTTGATTGTTTGTCCTGTAGCACTTACGCTTTCATTGTTCGTTTGTAGATTATTTGATAGAAGACTAATAAGAGCATCTAGCTTTTGGTTTAATACAGGCGTATCAATTTCGTTTTTCACAGTCAGTTCGGCGCGCATCGTGTTTATTTCATCTGCTGCCCCCTGGATGTTAAACGCCATTCTATTAATTTCAGACTTAAAGGACGTCATAGCACCTTGCGCCATAGCTGCTGTGCTCTTTTTCACGTCCTGCGCCTTTTCTCCAAGCCCAATGATAAACCCATCGCCAAAGTTCACACCTTCTGCAATGGTCTTTTTTGCTGGTGATTTTGATTGTATGGAATCTTTCAGCGAACGTATTGCAACTTTACCGATGGCCCAAGCAGCTTTCCAAATTGTCCCGCCAGTGCCCCCCATGCTGCGTATACCGTTAGCAAATCCTTTAGAAAAATCAGCACCTGTGCTAGTTGTTTTAACACTTGATAAGCCTTGTTTTCCTGATTGTGCTACGGTGCTACCCGAATTACTAGCGTTTCCGGCTTGGCTACGAATCCCCGATGCAAATTGAGTCCCTGCTTTTTGTCCGCCTCCACCATCGGTTGTTTTGGCAAGCTGGGCTGTTGCTGTCGCGCTCACCGAAGATGCTGCAGACGTATTGGCGCCCTTTGTGCTTGTTATTCCCGCACTGTGGCTCTTTCCTTTTGTTGCACCTGCTTGAGTAGCTTGGGTCGTATTTTTATTAAGATTGGATAATGCCGTTTGGTTTACGCTGCTTGCTGCCGTGCTTGTGCTGCCTTTTGTTGAGCTTATACCTGCGCTAAATGATTGACCCTTTTGAGAACCGGATGTATTAGCCTCTGCATTGCCTTCACTTAACTTTTGTTTTAGTGCTTGCTGCAGAACTGTACCACTGTTAGATACGTTAACTTTTGATGAAGTAATACCTTCACTAAACGATTGACCTTTTTCTTTGCCTGCAATTCTAGGGATTCCACTCTCTTCACGTAATTTCAAATCCAATGACTGTTTTAGAATAGAACCACTCGCTAAAGTATTTGGCGTAGCATCTATTAGACCATCAGCAAATTCCTTCCCCATTTTCTTTCCTGAATTACGGGCGGATGTTTCGCGGTTCATCTTCTTTTCTACATCGGCAATTGTTTTGTCTGCTTGAGTGGCTGCTTCGTCACTTGCAAGCCCTAATCCTTCGTTAAACTCAACAAGGGATTTCCTTGTTTGCTTTAGCGCTTCTTCTTTGCTGTCTCCTAGTTTTTGCAGAAACGCAACTTGTTTTTCAGCCCAGCGCGCTTGGTATGCAGTCTCGCTTTCTTCTATTTCTACGAAAATTCCCATTGAGTTACTTGAATACTCTTTTTGTCTTTCCAACGCTTTGCCTGTTTCTAAATCTAGCAGTTGCCCATCTTTAGACATTTGATCAAAAAGAGCTTCTGAGCTTTTCTTATATGTGTTTAGGTTTTGAGCAAGAGACTCTTGATAGTCTGCGTTAATTTTGGCTTTTATAGCCTTATGCTGTTCTGCGTTTATCGCTTCTTTAGCAAGAGCCTCATCCATCACTTGATCCATATAATCTCTGTCTTTTTTTGCTGCCTTCTGACCTTCCTTATACAGCTCAGTGATCTGATCGTTATAGCCTTTAGCATTTTTAAAAGATAACTTATTTTGACTCTCGGAAACTCTCTGCTGGATAGCTAAAGCATCCTTTTGATTGGCCGCAAATTTACTAGTAGCCTGTTGGAAGAATGTGATGATCTCGTTAAATGTTCTGCGTTGTACTTCGTTCATATTAGAAGTGATTAAGCCTGTCTCTTCCTTTAACTTCTCAAACTGTTTCATTTTCTTACGAACTGTTTGTACATCCTCATCAATTTTCCCGACAAGCTGATCAGACCATTCCTCGCCCTTTTCTTTCATTTTCCCTTCTTGATCTTCAAAAAGACCATTAAGGACAGCCAATGCGTCTGTCTTAAATCCTTCTAATTCTTTGACTAAAGAAGATGACATATTTTGATAAGTTTTAAGTAACCTATTTGCCATTTTATCTGCTTCTTTTCCTGAAACCTGCGTCAACTGGAACAGCTGTGATGTGGCTTTTTCACGTAGACTGACATATGAGGCAGCAGCTTTTTGTGTCGCTTTAGAAACACCCTCGCCATATAGAAGCGCTGATTCTTTTGCTTCCTCCTGGCGTTTCTTTTGGTTTTTAAGCTGCTCATTATACGCATATGTCGCTACGGCAATACCGCCTAATAATGCCGTTCCACCGACTATTGCAAGCCCCACTGGACCCGTAAATGCTAAGAGCGCACCGATACCCATTGTCAGCGTTGCGACTGCTGTTGTGGCACCCAATACACCCGTAGCAAACAGTGCAGTTTTAGCAACCGTTTGGGCTGTGGCAGAATCCATTTTGTTAAACATGGAAACGATGTCTGCCCCTTTATCAGCTAGACTGCCAAGCGCAGGAAGTAAACTTTTTGTCAGTTTGATTTTTGCACCTTCAACCGCAGAATTAAAAGCGATAATACTTCCTCTTGCATTATCAAGCATGGTGTCTGCCATATCTTGAGCAGCACCATCTGATTCTTTTAGCGCCTTCGTGTTCTCTTTTAATGCCTTGCTGCCTTTTTGTAAGAGAATAGCCCAATGTTTATAAGACTCAGCGCCTACAATGGTTTTAAGAGTGGCGGCTTGCTGCTCTTTCGTCATGCCTTTCATGCCCTTTTCCATTTCTGCAACGACTTCCGGCATGCTTTTCATATCTCCGGCCGCATCAAAAAACGCGAAGCCTAAGTTATCAATTACCTTCTGAGCTTTTTTTGCAGGTGTTGCCAGACGAATCAATGATGTACCAAACGCTTGACCTGCGATAGAACCTTGTAAACCTGCATCACCAAACGCCATGACTGCGGCCGCTGATTCTTCTAATCCCCAACCTAGAGAATTGGCGTTAGGCGCAAGGAACTTCATAGCCTCTCCCATTTGTTCTACGTTGGTGTTTGCGTTAGCAGCACCGTATGCAATTACATCCGATGCGTGACCTGCTTCCTCAGCTTTCAAGGCAAAAGCCTGCATCATATTAGAGGAAATGTCGGCGGCGGCAGCTAAATCTAGTTGACCTGCAGCTGCTAAATTCAACATACCTGGCATGGCTGCGTAAATATCGTTTGCTTTAAATCCAGCCATAGCCAGGAAACTTTGTGCGTCTGCTGCTTGACTAGCAGTAAAAACTGATGTTGCCCCAAGATCCATTGCTTGCTTTTCCAGCTTTTTTATTTCTTGAGCAGTACCACCTGAAATAGCTTGGACTTTACTCATTTGCTTTTCAAAGTCCATACCCACTTGTACTGCATCTTTTAGTGGGAGGGCCAAGCCAGCAAAAGCAACACCTGTAGTCATTGCTACCGAAGCACCCGTACTTCTCATTTTGTTGCCAACTGTATTCATTCTTTGGCCCATTTTATAAAGCGATGAGGATGTTCTTTTTATCTCAGCTTCCATCCTCTGAATTTTGTTGGTCGTTTGTGTTAACGCATTTTGCGTTTTATTCATTTCAGCTGTTGCATAGTTCAAACGACGGGCAAGGTTTTGTGTCTCTTGTGCGTCTTTTCCTTTTTTAACAGCTGAATCTGCATACGCTCTTTCGAGTGCTTTGACCTTCATTTTATGCTGATCTAATTGCTGTGAAAGGGTTCTGACTTTTGTTTGCGAAGTTTTCAGTTCATTACCCCACACACCGACGGCAGTCCGATTCTTTTCAAATTCAGACTTTATGTTCTTCATTTGAACGGCAATTGCTTTCATTTCCCCGTTAAATTGGGACGAATTAGAATACAGCTTTACTTTAATGTCTTTGCTCAATCCCTCACCACCTTTTTACAGTCCAGGTATCTGATCAATGTATAAAGGTTTATCCGATGCTGTAGCAATCTTACTTGGCTTTTCCTTGCTCGCTTCTTTCCTGCGTGCAAGGCGTTTTAGGTGATAGACAATGTCCATTTCGTCTATCTGATTTTGAGTAAAGCCAATGTCCTCTAATGCGTTATACATATCAAGGACAGCATCGGACAAACTTACTCCCCCGGCTCTGCTTCCTCTCCGGTTTCAGGATTCAGGATTTTGCTCGCTTCAACGATATTCCCAATGACATAGTTTGCGGTTGCGTAGATTGTTCTATATAAAAGTCGTGAATCAATGCCTTGTTCAAATTCTTCTGCAGTGAATTTGTTTCCGAACACTTCACAGATAAACTCTGATTGTCTACTTGTATAAATTCTTTCAGGATCATTCGATTCAAGGTCTTCTGTTATTTCTGCCGCAGTCCTAAATAAAGCACCCGTGATAAAGTTAGGTGTCGAGAACTTCTTTTTCTTGCCGTTTAAATGTAGATCTATTGTCAATGCTTCCATGTTATTGCCTCCCGATTACAAAATAAAAAAGAGCGTTATTAAACGCCCTTTCCAATGTCTACTGAACTCGTGGAATCCTCTGTGTCTTTTCCCGTTGAAAACAACGCACCGTCGTATACAACTTGTTTAAACCATTCATCCGGGTCAAAGCCTTCGTCGAACTCAGCTTGAGCCTTCCAGCGGTTTTTCCCCTTCTTATTTTGAAGGGTCATGAAACCTGCTTTAAATTTTGGTGTTTCAGGATCGGCTTTCCCTTCGGTAGTTTTGTGTTCATTGCCCAGCAATTCAGGAAGCCCCTTCAAGAACCAATAATATCTGTGCCCGCCTGTGGATGTTTTCGCTCTAAACCCGAAAGCCAAGAAAACAGCCTTATCATCAGAGCTGGCAAAAGAAATCCCGTTCTCGACCTTGTGACCGTAAATTTTATTTTGTACCTCAATCGGGAGATCTGCTATCTCAGCCTCAAGATCGATATCGCCCATGTTGTTAAAAGAATCAAAGACGCCGTTATCAGCCCAAAATTTAGATTGCTCTGATTTAGGATCGACTTTGACGTTTACAGCTCCTGGCAGTCTTTCAGGCTTTGCATATTCAAGTCCTTTGTCGTCGTCTTGAATAAGCTCAGCATAATGGAACATGTCTAATCCGTAGATTGTTTTCCCCATCTGTTTTCCTCCTAGAAAAATGTTTTGACGTATCTCATGCCCCGATGAAAGATTTTTGTATCTGTTTCGTAAAGATCCACTGAATCATATCTTCCGTAGCCTAAATCTTTCATCAGTTTGTCTATCAGTTTTGCTATTTCTGTCTCATGCTTTCGCGTGTCTGCTTTTGAAAATATACTTAGCTGGAATCGAACCTCACTTGCTGCGGAACGGTTGTCTCTGTACTCCTGGTCCCTATTTGTAATCTCTGAAAATACAACCCTGGGGAATGCGGCCACATCATCGGCCACAAGATTATGAAAACCACCCGTGACAAGCTGCTTTAATTCATTGTTTTTTATTAACGCTGCACTTAATTCTTTTTTTGCATCAAAACTCATTTAATAGGTGCCGTGATAATTCTTTCCATGATCTTCACAGCTTGTCCCTCCCCTTCAACTGCGCTTTTTTCAATGAATGGATGCGGCGGCATTTTAGACGTGCCCCACTCTAAAAATCGCCCTCTGTAAGCGACTTTTCTATTCGGACCAACCGAAACAAACAGCTCACCGTCTTTGGATTCTCTTGCAGCTGAAACGGTAATGTTATCGACCATGTGAGGCTGATTTTTTGAACTTTTATTCACGTTACGTTTTTGGTGCGCGGCTATTACCTCGCCCCCAGCTTTAAGGGCAACCTTTTCTGCTTTTTCCACGTCGTCACCGATTTTATTAAAATATCTCGTTAAATCTTCGAATCCTTCAATATCCATATCAGCCATTTATGCCGACCTCGTTACAAGTGACTTCAAGTCGCTTCTTTTTGTTTTCTATGTCGTTATAATCCATTACATCGAAAGTGCGATAGATTGGCTCTCCTGCCTCGTCTGTTCCAATTTGAAGAAGGATTCTCATGTCTTGCTTAACGTCTTCCCGGTATCTTATTGTGATTTTCTTTGGTGACTTAACGCCTAATGCGCCAGCAACAAGCGTATCTGATTTTGTGCCGGAAAATCCTTCAATTGAACCCCATGTCTCAAAGACATTTTCATAGGATTCATTCCAATTCAGCTCGTCGTCCTGTACCCTTTTCCTTACTTGAAAGATTAGCCGCCGATTCATCTTGCTTATCTTCTTCATCCTCTTCTACCTCCACATAGCGAAGTTGAGTTAGTTGATCCCGAATAGTAAAAGGGATGGATGAGCCGGAAACGCCTGACTCATACACCCCTCGATTTTCGTACCAATGAGCAACAAGCATTCCTGTTACAAGTGCATACTGCTCGTTACTTTCAACATAACGCCCTATACCATTTTTGATATATCCCTTTGCTGCAGTAATTAAGGATTTAAGCAAGGCGTCATCTTGATCGGTATCAATTTTTAAATATTCATCTTTCAGCATTTTTAAATCCATAGAAGACCGCCTACTTATTCAGTATTTTCTTTACCCTCTAGTTTGTCGACTCGCGACTTTAAATCAGTGATCATTTTTTGCACTTCTGAATTGATATTGTCCCATTTAACGCTTCCTTTACCGATTGTCCGTGAGTTCACAGATCCATCGCCTAAGTGATCGTTTTTAATAGACCCAGTTTCAATTACTGCAGGATCTCCTTTGTCACCTTTTGGACCTTGCTCTCCTGGATCGCCTTTTTCTCCTTTCGGACCTTGAGGACCTTGTTCACCAGGATCACCCTTTAACCCCTTCACATAAAGAGGATTTTCTTCGCTATTGTCTTTCACCGTAACTGCTGTGATAGGTTTACCATCAGGACCCGCCTCTGCAGACGTGAATACTCCATTACTTTCGTTTAGGTAATCTTTAGCCATGTTTAATCCATTCCTTTCAATTGTTTATTCTTTGTTCAGTTTGCTTTTCAGCTCTTTTATTTCGTCTTCCATTCCTTTGAGTCTAGTTTCTATTAATGAGTTAAGATGCTCCGGCATGACGCTCCCTGTCCCGATGTTTGCCGAACGGACAGCTTTTTCAGCAAGCATTTCATGTGTCACGCTTCCTGGTGCAGCTGATCCGCCGCCACCTAGACTCACTTCCTGACCATCTTTGACGATTTTTCCACCTGCAAACTCTAAAACACCACCGATGACAGTTCGATCCCCGCCATCAGTGGTGTAATTTTTTGTCACTCGCATGACTTATTCACCTCTTTTTTTTACTCACTAATTGACAACTGGCCGTATACTACCGCTTCTTTGTCCCAAGCCACAACGTCTTCACGTTCAATCGCTCGTACTTTCGTTGTGTTTGTCTCAAACGATCCTGCAGCAAGATTCGTATAGTCAATAGACTGTTGCTGACGATCAAATAAGACAACTGCCTCTTTTAAATCACCAACGATTACAGGTGCTTTCCCTGCTTTTGTTTTCAAGACTTTGTTTGAGATCACCACCACGCGGCGACCAAACAACATTTTGTTTGTCGGTTCAGAAGGAATATCCTTGAGTAGATATTTACCGTCCGCATCTTTCAATTGATCAAGATAGTTAAACCCGTCTTGGTTTGTCATGATGATGGCACCAGCTGCAATGGCGGTATCTAGGGTAACGTTTAAAGTCTTTTTAATGTCTTCCAAGCCCTTAAATTCAACCTTTTTCAAACCGTCAAGGATAGCCAGGATAAGAGCGTTTCTTGTTGCAACTGATTTTTTAACGAACCATTTTGCGACATATGTCATGATCGCTTGATCTGTATCCTGCAGCAATGTGTTTGAAAGTGGTAAAAGCCCTGCATAGTCGGTGATGCTATATGTTAATTTTTTAAACTTAGGCTGATCTGTTTCTGGAATTTCCCCCATTTCCTCAATGTCTTGGAACGGTGTCATGTCCGCATTTTTTTCAAGCATACGACTACCTGAACGGGTTGCCACCGGCTCGACTGTTACATATTGCTCAAGCTGATGTAATTGCTCCCGCTTTAATTCTTTAATGGTTCTTGAAATATCTTCAGGGATTAGGATTCCGCCATCTTCTTCATTTTTTCCTGACATCGCTCGGAATTCAGGATTTTCTAGGAATTCACGTTCTTCATGTGTTAAGGATTTACCTCGAAGAGACTTCATGAACAACTTAGTGAATTTCTTTTGACGTTCTTCCTTATCCCCTTCGGCTCCTTTTCGCCCCTCCGGGTTTCGTTCTAGCTCCGGCACAAAATTTTCACCGCCAGGTAAATCAGGCACGTTCAGTGAGCGACCTTCTACCATCAATTCAATTTGATTCTTAAGCTCTTTCACTTCATCGAGAAGCTGGCGCGCCTCCTCTGTTTTTCCTTCTGCAAGTGCTTTGTCAGCATCTTCTTTCTTTTGCGTAAACTGCTGACGCAGTTCAATTTCTTTTTTTGTCATCTTTATTTTTCCTCCTCATAGAACGCAAAAAAAGCCTTATTCGGGAAGATCAAGGCTTAATAGTTCCAATTCAATTTTTAAAGTTGCATCTATTGGTGTGCTTCGTTGTTCTTTCATTTCTTCTACTTTCTCTAAGCTCCGGGCACCTACTACAGCTTCGGTATCGCTATATGCAGGTGTCGTTACAAGAGATATGTCATAAATGCGGTGAATGTTGTTTATTCTTCGTTCGTATATGTCTTCATTTTCATTTATGCGCCATTCGTCAGGCTCTTCTCCGTTATAATCCAACGAAAAAGCAAAAGAACATTGATTAATAACGCCGCTGCGTATATTCTCCATGAGATCGCGCGCATATGACGTGTCTGACGGTTTAAATCTGAATTTAAGACCTATGCCATCTATTTCGAGTTCAAGCCGTCCTGACTCCCCTGAAACGGTATTTCTAGCTAGGGGAAAATCCTCTCGATGGTTAAAAAGTGCAATGACGTTTGATAGGTCGGTAGATTCTAAGGCGCTTCTACTGATAATTTCTTTGAACCACCCTAAACGTTCGGACCATTTTTCAAATTTCAAAGCATAGCCTTCCACATATTCGGATTGTCCTTCTCCATCAGAACGGATCTCAATTGGCGTCGTGAGCAGCCGCACTTCTTTTTCTTTACTCATTCTTGCTGTCACCTCCCTTCATGGCTGAACCAGCTTTAAGCCGCTGGTATTCTTCCATAAAGTCAAGGAACACATAGTTCAAGCTAGATAGATATTTTTCGCCATGTTCAATAGGGTTTCTTTCAATCAAGTCGCGAATCTCATTTTTATTTAAAAGACCCGCTTCGCTCATGGTCTTAAAATACTCTGCTTGAGTTTTACTGTCGCCGCGCAGCTCACTATCAACATTGAATTTTACATAATGGCCCGCTTTTTGATCATTGTCAGTAAACAGCTTAATATTTAATTCCTGTTCAAAATTCACGATCCACGGTTGCAGTGTATTTTTTACGTATTCCAAGGATTGATGCTCAATGTTTGAAAATGTGGCTTTATCAAGTTCATTGAGTTTATGCAAAGGAACTTTGTAAATCATGGCAATTTGAGCTTTATTGAATTTCATAGATTCTACAAACTGCGCTTCTTGCAACGGCATCGCAATGGATTGATATTCTAGTCCATTATCAATAATGGCTATGTTTTCACCTTGGTTGACCCGCTTCCATTCTTTTCTGACGTTTTCCTTGGGCTTTTCATCCAAGAAAGAAGGAACCTTTAGAATACCTCGCGGCGTGGCTTCATTTTTATACAGCTTGGCGTTGTATTTCGTTGCAGCTGCTTGAGCGCCTATATGCTCTCGCACTACCCCAATAGGCGACTTGCCATATATGCCATCCGTAGATAACCCTTTAAAGTGCAGCACTTGGTGTTCGTATAGTTCCTTCATTCTTCCGTTAACAGTGGTTTGATACCAAATCATTCCTGTTTCGGGATGGATGTATGCGTTTGTCGCATCTGGCCGCAATGGGTAAAGATTTTCAGGGAAACCATGTGCCCCAAATTCAATCAGAGAATATGCATTACCCCAAGTCAATGCATGCGTCATCATCAGCTTTTTCCACACATAAGCTGTCATGTACGGGTTTGGTCTTGCGTAGATCATATAGGCTGATGGATGATTAGGGTTTCTGTTGACTCCTTGACTCTCTTTTTTAAATGTGTGTATCGGTAGCTTTGCGATGTCATCAGATAGTACGTTGACACATGCGAAAATGTCCGGCTGCACAAGTGAATTGCTTTCACTCACTCTTTCACCGCTTGCCGTCTCTCGACCTCCGAATAGATTGATCAGCTGACTGAAACCGTCTAATGTTGTTGAGCCTGAACGCTTTTCAAAGAATCGGTCTATAAACATTTATTTTCACCTCTCTTTCTGCCGCGCGTGACTTGACAGCAGGTAGGCGTAAAACATAAAAAATACACCCGTCAGAAATAGACCGATGTTTGTATTTACCCGATACGCTGCCAGCAGAATAAAGATGCACCCTCCAATAAACAGCAAGTCGTTTAATATTAATTTCAGAACAATAAATTTTTTCACTCTCTCACATCCTAAAAACTGAAATTTCCTGAAAAGTGATCGTTTAAGTTAACACTCGCGCCCATATTGTGATACATGGCCCTAGCAAAAGCATTCATCACCGCTGCAGCTGGATCAATACGTTGCTCGGACTTCGCTTTATCAAGCATAATGTTTTCTTGTGCATCTTGCTTAATAATTGCATTGTTAAATGCAAATGCGAGCAATGGATCGCTTGCATGAATGACTTTACCCTCATACACCTTTTGTCTAAAGTCCTTTGTGGGTAAAGAAAGATGATGAGGCCTTTGCGGCATCTCAATCATATTAAACCCCTTACTTTCAAGCCGTTGTGCAAGGTGCAGCGCATTATACTTATCGTAAGCAGCCTGGCTGACTCTCAATTTGTTGACGTGAGCAAATTCAATGATCCATCTTTCCACATATTGATAATCAACTGCCTCTCCTGGTGTGAATGTCATCCAACCTTGATCGCGCCATAAATCATAAGGCACTTTATCAGTAGCCATTTTCTCCTTGGCTCGTTCTTCGGGGATGAAGGAATGCTGACCCACATAGTAAAAGCCATCAAGAACACCAACCCACCCGACAGAAGTCAAATCCGTTGTCATTGATAAATCTATACCAAGATAGATGGCCATTTCTTTTAGATCAGGTATTTCACCATGACAGGCCCTCCATTTTGACATTTTCATATAGCCATTGTCTTTTTGATCGACCCATCGATCCATATTTTTTGTTAAAAAAGTTCTCATTTTTTCAGGGACTTCGAGAGCCGTTTCTAAATCAGATCTTAGAGACGTCAGGCCTTCTTCATAAGTTGCAACGATTGGGTTTGCTTTAATCCAGTTAGATTCGTCTTTCACATCATCACTAGGATCAAGCTCACAAATCAATACAAAATAATCTTCTTTTTCTGTGTCTAAATCAGGATCAAGTATTTTACTTGTATATTGATACTCTTTAAAACAAGGACCGTTTAAGTTATAACCAGCAGTTGTAATAATGACCATAAGGGGGCTTCGTCTCGCTACCATTCCACTATTGAGCACGTCATAAATCTCACTTGTTTCATGTGCGTGATATTCGTCTACAATTCCTAAAGATGGGTTTTTCCCGTCTCCTACCTTTCGAGCTTCCCTTGAAAGAGGTTGAATTATGGAATTTGTATTGTGTTTCTTAATCTTTCCGTTGGCATCCGTATATTTCCCCTCTAAAATCGGCGCGTGATGCAGTTGTTCAAGTATGGCTTGATAGACTTCATCTGATTGATCTCTCGACCAACCTGCAATAAACACACGATGTTTTTCTTGCGTTGGGAAGATCTCATACGAAGCCATTATAGCCAGTAGCTGCGATTTTGCATTTTTTCTCGCTAACTGGATGTATGCTTTTCTAAAACGCCTGGCACCATTCACTTTTTTGTAAAAGCCGTAGATATTAGCAGCGATGAATAATTGGAAGTCTGTAAGTTCAATTGGCTTACCTGCTAATATCCCTTCGACATGATTAAATTGCTTGGCCCATTCATAGAAATCAAGGACTGCTTCTGCGTCAAAATAATACGGGCAGTCTTCTTCTGCTAGCCGCTCTACATCTTTAATGAACCTCTGAACAGCCCACTTGTGCTTCTTTCCTGCTTTTATTTCCCCCGTTTGGATCTTTTCACAATATGACCATACACGCTCAATTAAAAGCTCTGCGGTCATTTCCTGCGTTACCATTACATGCGTCCTCCAAAGCGTTCCTCTTCTTTTGACTTTGGTTTCCCATCATCTTTTTTCGGAATGACAAGTTTGCAGCGAGAGGAAATGGTTAATCCTAAATCACTTGATGCTTGTCTGCATTGTTTAAACAGCTTGTCTTGATTTATTAGAAGATCACTATAGGCAGGATTCGCAATTTCAAATTTTTCTCCATCTGAATTTTCGGTAAGTGCTGTAATCGGCGTATCTAATATGATTTCTGTTATTTGTAAATATTGTTTTCGAGCAAACAAAAAACGGGCAAGCGCATCAACATCTAAATTTGTGATAATTCCGATGTTTTTTAGCTCGTCCGCTATCTTTTTGAATTCTCTTTTTAAGGCTTTCGGTAAGTAAGAAGGAGCTTTCACTTTGTCATCTGGTGCCTTAATTTCCTGCTCTCTTCTTTCTGCAATCTCTTTCTTGGTAAGGTTTTTCTTCCCTTTCACTAGTAACAAGTCAACTGGTTGTCTCGGTCTTGCCATCCCCTCACCTCCTTCCGAATTTTCATTTAGGGAATTTCTCGCGATGTTGAGGGAGACGCGGTCTACAGCAAATCGTTTCTAGGGATTTAAGCTAGGGGGGGCCTTCAACTTCGATGCGAAGCTGATTCATGTCTATTTCTAAATCTGCTCGTATTGAATCTATTTTCTTTTGGTGTTGATCAAGTAGACTTTTGTTCCTCGTCATCCGAATAGCATTATATAGCTTACTGATCCTGCTTTGCTGCTTTCTGATTTCTGCGTTTGTATAGTATGATGTGTACTCAGCTTTACACCTCGGACAAACTAGAAGATGTTGTTTAATCCCTTCGCCAATCTTTCTAATCCTAGAACAACTTTTAATAATGAATGTTGTTCCACATTGATCACACGCGCATGTTTGATTATCCATTCCCAAACCCTCCATCTTCTTTAGCGGTCTTTCTACTGTGACAGGACGCACATAGCGACTGCCAGTTAGAAGAATCCCAAAATAATTTTTTATCTCCCTTATGCGGTTTGATGTGGTCAACAACTTTAGCAGCAATACGTTTGCCTTGTAACATGCAAGACTGACACAAAGGATGCTTTGCTAAATAACCTTCACGCGCTTTACGCCATCGGCTATTGTACCCTCGTCGTGCCGATGATTCACGGTGCAGATCGTATGAAAGCTTCAATGTCTTATGCAGTTTGCAATATCCTTTGCGCGTTAGTTGAGGGCATCCAGGTTCATTGCATGGTTTTAATGACTTTTGCACTCGGTTTCACCTCTGAATCAAAAAAAGCACCCCGCAGGATGCTTTTTATTTTTAAATTGCTATATCTTCGATCTATCATTCTAGTAACAAACAGTCATTTATTTTGGTGAAGTTCACTTCAAAAAATTTTACTATATACATAAGTGCTAAAATCGTCTAAATCAACCATTACTTTCCCTGAGCTATCTTTTCTTAATTTTATTTCTATATCGTTAAGTAAAATATCCATTATAACTCTAGAGTATAGTTGGTCAAATTCATTTTCAACAAGAGCAAATAGATCCCTTAAGTATAGACCTTCATGATAAAATAGAGGGAGCTTTTTTTCTATAAATTCGCAAAACCTTTTCATTAATTTCTCCCTTTCTTTTTCACCGAACTCACTCATTTTAAATACAAAAGGAGGGTTCTTTTCTTCTATAGAAAAAGATGCGTGTTTCCCAACATTAGACATATCAATTTTATAAGCTTCGCTTACTTCTTTAACTTCTGAAACAGCCGATTGATCCAAACCACCTTTTATCTCTATGAAACCAATAGAGCTAAACATATAGAAGCTTTTCTTAGAATGAAAAGAAAATTCATTGAGTAGCTCTATCCTAGGACCGATAGTCCTTCCTTTAGCTTCATACCACCAGTCTTCTTTTTTTTCATCAGTTAGAAAAATTACACTAGATTCGTTTTTTTGGGCATAATCTAATACTTGTCTCCATAGAATATAGTCCCCATACTTATTTTGAATCTGTACTCCGTTGTAAAATTTAATACCTTTTTTATCTTTTACATCTTTATATCCAGGAGGTATTTTTTTAGTGAATCTATCGTCTGCTTCTTCCATTATTGTTTTAAGTTCGTCTTTAGAATAGGGGTCACCAACTCTATTCTTATACAGATCATTAATTTTCAATCTTATTAAATCTTCCTCTAAAAAATCGTCTTCTTCGCTTATGCTTTTAAAACCTTTAATCTTTTCATTAATTACTGTTTTTATCTCTTTCACTAAGGATTCCAAATCATCTTTGTGTCTTTTTTTAAAAATTGATAGATCATCATTAAGAAATTCTCTAACTTTTTTTGGAATCTTTTGAAAAGCATCACATACTTTTTCATTTGATCCCCTCTGTTCTAAGATAACTAATTTTCTATTGTAATGATATTCCAAACCTACTTGATGTGGCATCCATAAATTTTCCTTATACTTATTAAGTAGTTCAAGAATTTGATCAGATGTTTCCTTGGTATATCTGTACAAATTAAGTAAAACGTTTGTGTCTAAAATAATAGTAGATTCTCGCCAAATTTTCTCATCATTTTTATCAAAATAAAACTCACGGAATTTTTCTCTCAAACTATTTTCCCCCAATGTGTATGCTCATATGAATTATCGAACTAAATTGGATAATTTGAAGGGATTGCAAATTTTGTCGAACGAAAAAACGACCTCCGTAATGGAAGTCGCTCAGCTTTATTTAATACTATCGTAACCACTATCAGACACAACGTTTTGTAAAGGTCGTTATATTTGAGCAACTTATATAATCGGTCTTGTAGCTCCCCTATGTATAACTTCCTTTAAAATATCTAGATTAATATAGTGCTTATTTTCTTGTGAATCGTAATATATGTCACTTTTATAACTGAGGTAATTTTTAATTGTTTTATATTCTAATCGAGTAAAGAACCGTCTTACTTCATCGTAAAATTCACTTATTTCTATTCTTGACTGGTCTGGGTATTTATTTCTAACCCATTTCTTAAAATAATTAATAATATCTCCTTCTGATTTAACGCGTTCACCTTTAGCAATTATATTTACTTTCGAGTCTAAATCTGAAGTTTTCTTGTTAAATTCAGATAATAATTCATCTAGTTCTTCTTTACTTATAGATTGCTTTTCGTTATTAAACAATTCTTTTATTAACCCCTCTGTGCCAGTTCTATAATCTGATACAGATTTTAATAATTTTTCTCTGAAATCAATTAATTCTTCTAAGGTTTCTATTGATTTCTGTATAGTTTCTTGAGAAATTGATTGTGATTCAGCTAATTTTTCAGCGGTCTCTTTAATATCAACAATTGACTGCCTTTGACCAGCAACATCTACTAAAGTCATTAATATTGCAATTACAGCTAGAACAACGGAAATACCAGTAGCCATAACATTCATCTGGTTCCCAGCATCTTTATTCCCACCAAATGCTATTGCCAATGTAAACGTAATGATTAAAAGTGCAATAATACAACCATATACTAAATGTACAACACTTATTTGTTTATCTTTCACCATAAATCTCCAATCTGTTTTTAAGAACATTATATATTTAGACTGACCATTCATCCACACAGTCTATCAGTTAACTTAATTATTTATCTCTCAACATTCTATGTGGTTATTTTATTTTCTGTTTCTTGTATTAATTCAGAATTAACTTGCTGTTTTACTTCATCATAGTGCTCTATGCACTCTTCCAATAAAACCAAGATCACATATAACTTGCCAACGAATTTCTTCTGTCTTTTATAAGAAAAATACCAAAAAATAATTAAAAACAAAAAAGGCACAAAAGAAATTGATAACGCATATCGAATTACAGGTGTAAAATCACTTAGAGAATTGAACAACTCGTCAAAATTAATCTCTTTAACATCTTTACTGTCTAAATATTTACCAAAGATACTACTCATAAATGACATTAAGCTTGATACCATTGCCATTCCTGCTGACATCATAACAGTAATCATAACAAGTATTATTGAAAAAGGTTGACTGAATAAAGTTTGAGTATCTTTCTCTATGCTTATTGAAGCTTCAATTCTTTTTAACAACCTGTTTAACTGATCTTTATCATGCTCTAAGATAATTGTTTTTTGTAACTCAACATCGTCGTCGAAAGTAGTGTTGTAAATTTTACCATAGCGGTGTTCTAAATAACTTTTAACATATTTAGCTTCTCCAAGTTTCCTAGTCATATATAATCACCCCAGATTATATATCGACGTGCCATTTGAATAATTTTATCCTTCGCAAATTTTGTCGAACGAAAGTTGTTTCTGCATGTAAGATGCTTCATCAATTTATCGCATAATACAATATTACAACCTTTTTTCTGTCATGCTGCGCCAACATTGCGCCAAAAACACGCCAGTTTTCCGCCAATAAAACGCCAAAATAAAAACACCTCTAAACGGGTGCTTTATATACAACTTCATGGAGCGCATACGCCAAGTCTAGGAATGTCTTTCCTTTCAAGCGTGTATATGATCTTTCACTCATGCCGATTTCATTGTATACCTGGTAATCGAAAACAGTTTCTTGCTGCATGTAACGTTTAATGATTATTTGCCTCTCATTATAAGGAAGACGATTGACAGCCTTTTGCACTCTCTCAAGATATGCATTTCGCTTATGCTCCCACTCAATACGTTTAATGGCCGTACTCTCTGTAGAAGAATGAAAAGCATTCGTCGCAGCTGGCGGCACTATACTAAACCCGGCTGTTATTTTAGGCAGCATATCATCAGGAACTTGAAGAAGATACAAACGATAATTGTCTAGTATACGTTCAACTCTTTTTCTCGATTCCTTTTTATCTATTACAGGTAGTTCACCCAACATAAAATACCCTCCCTCTTTATCTGCTTTTTAACGCCCCGCCACGGCTTCTTTTATATGTTGGGCGGTAAATACCCATGAGTTCCTTTATCTCTTCATATGAAAGCTCCTGCGTGCGATTTTGGGTACATTTGTTCTTAGGAACGTCAGTTCTTTTTTTAGACATAGATTTACACCTCGTTTTCTTCTTTTCTGAATATAAAAAAGGGACACCAACCAAACAGCGCTTATGCTGTCATGATCAGTGCCCCCCGGCTTTCCGGTAGAACGGTTTTATTTACTAGAATAATTCGCCTTCATTGAAGGTAACACGAGTCACTTTGTTGTCATGTGTAACGATTCTTGTTTCACCATGCGGCGGTAATTGTGTATATTTCAATATGCCATCAGAAAAAACTAAAACAATAGGCTCTTTTGTGTCTAAAGTCTCTATAATTTTACTTGGAATCTCTTGTAATCTCAAGTCTTTCATTGCCTCCTTAATTCATATTCATAACAGCCAAAACAGAAACCGATCCAAACACGATATAAAAGATAAATAGACGATTTCTCATTTACTTCACCCTTGTTATACGGTTTACATCATCAATATTCATTTGGTGATCAGCCTCCCGCACAACTGCCGCGAATGATTCAATACCCGTATCCCAAAGACCATGACGTTCAATGATTTCGGAAAATTCCTCCACATCATGCTCTCGTATTCCCCAGCTGTCAGGATCATCGGCGGGCCCGTACACAGTAATCCAATTCCTCGCATCTTTCGGTTCAGGTTCTTCCGTTTTAGTACGTGTAAAATGACAAAGTTCATGATCGACCAGGGCGGCACGCTGTTTCTTGTTCATTGCCTTCCAGGCTTCCTTATTTACAAAGACGAAAAGCATGTAATCAGTCATATGGCGTTCAAAGGCCGTGCATTTTTTCGCTTTCCCCGCCCATTTGCTGCTTCCTTCTCGAATATAAAAGCCAATGTGCCCAATCGCATCTTTTAAATGTGGGTGGTGCTCATCAATTAAACTTTTAGCCAGCTGCCGCACCTCATGTGATTCTTCAAAACCTACAAAAGCCATATTCATTTTCCCCTTTCAATCAATTGTTTTTTGAATATTTCGTCTAATTCATCTAGTGATAGCTCATACAACTGCCGACCATCAGGCGTTGTTTTTAAATTTTTGTTCTGCACAATTGTCGTTCTTGCATTTTATTGCATAGCTATTTAGTCATTTTTATTAATTATCTAGTATAGATCAAAATAAAAACCATATATTTCATAAAAAGTGAATTGGAGGTAATTACAGTGACAAATTCAATTAATTCAAGTTTATCAAGACCTTACGTTCCAGCCCCTACACAAGCACAGATTGATCAACTGATATTTTTAAACAAACCAGAAAATCAACAACTTTTAGTAAAGTTTGTGCAAGAACAACGAGCTGGGCAAAATCCAACGTTGCCTAAGCCCGATTCTACTCTTGATGAAATTCCTTATTCTTTTACAATGACTCGTACATTAACTGATGCTCAGCGTAATCAACTTATTATCTGTTTAAATAGCCAATTTTTCTCTTTTGTTATTTTAGGACCAACCGATACCGGTCCATTTGTAGTTCATCTGATAAAAATTACTTTTGTAGCACCAAATTATTCTTTTTATAATGGTTGGTGGCTTAACCCTGCTAATAATACAATCCAATTTACCGGTTTTTACGAAGTATATACATGGGGTATTCAGTGTTAATGGATTCACACAAGCCCGCCTTTCAGCAATTCGCGAGCCATATAATGAAAATGATGATAGATATAGTTTCCGGTCGCACTTGGATTAATAAAAACCGTTGAGAAATTGTAACGCACCTCAAATGTTTTCAAGCTACCAAGCAGCGATTTAGGTTCATATTTTGAACGATATTTTCCGTTGAGTATTTTTTGATACCCTTCCAGGTCTTCCACAAGAAGAGTGAAAGGGTTTTTTGATGCACGAATCAATTCATTTTCAAACCTGGAACGATCCTTAATGGATTGAACAAGCTCGTCAACTCCGTTTTTCCTTTCGATAGCAGCGTTTAAATACATATCTCTATTGATCCCGTATGCCTCATTCTTGGGAATCATTGCGGAATAGTCGCCCGTCTTCATCCCTTTGAATTTGATTGATACGTTCTTTTTGCGGAGATAGTCAAGAACATGTTGATTCTTCTGTTCTCTCGTATCCACAATAATGACCATGCTGCCTAAAATTTCTTTTATCTCTGTATCTGAATAGTTGTAGTGAATAATCGTCATGATTTATCTCCCTTAAAATAAGACATGGCCCTTTCGTAAATTTCTAAAGATAGCTTGTCCGTTTCCTCACTTTCAAAATTAGAAACGGAAGTGTCAAGGTCTCTCCATCCGTTCTCCCAAAATAAAACGAGCAATTTCATCACTTTCATAACTGATTCATAATCATGATTGAACCAGTCATCTATTTTTCTATTTAAGTCTTGAGCAACGCCCATGTAATAATTAATGATTTTATCTATTGTCTGTTTCACATTATGTTCATGATCCGAGTATTCGCCTTTCAAATATCGAATAATTCGTCTTTTGTAAGACTGAACAAATTCCACAAGTTCTTGATAGACGTTTTCGGGATTCTCAATATAAAGATCGTTTCCATCGAGAACCAAACGAGCGCCCAACATTTCTAAGTCTGCACAAATTTGTTTCGGGTGCATTTTTCCCACCTCTATTTAAAAAGGGTTAATGTTTTTATTAACCCAAATCATTCATTAACTCTTAAAAACGTTGATATATAAGGCTTTATAAAAGAAACGGTTAATGAGTTAACGAATTAACAGCGAAATCTATTAAACTCCTTATATATATATATTTTTTTATTTATTTATTTTCATAAGAAAGGAACATATATATTTAATTAACTCATTAACCCATAACCCTAAAAACCATGATTATAAATCTTTGGAAATGCTTTGTTATATAAGGTTTCATAGCT
The DNA here is from genome assembly GCF_002998655.1 of Bacillus sp. GBSW19. Lineage (NCBI taxonomy): Bacteria > Bacillati > Bacillota > Bacilli > Caryophanales > Bacillaceae > Bacillus > Bacillus sp. GBSW19. Next base: position 790,477 of record NZ_PVRF01000001.1, on the reverse strand, counting down.
TTTTTCTAATAGCTGCTTTATCTTCTTTTGGCTGATTAACTTTATTAACCCCTTTAGCTTCTTCATTAACCCCTGAAAGTAAATTATGTCCAGCGTACTGATTTAAAGTAAGACCTTTAAAATAAACTTTATTTTTTGCTCCATTTTCTTTTTTAAAGCCCCTTACTTCTAACTGGCGATAAAAGGAACGATTCTTCAAGTCTATTTCATCATTCTGAAAACACCATTTTTTATAGTTTTCGTATAGGATTTTAGCTTCTATACTGGCATCCTCATGTATAGTACAATTTTCATTTAAGAAAGGTCCTAAAATATCCATGTCTTCACGATAACCTTGTGTAGCATTTCTAATCGCTTTTGGATCTTTCAATCCTTCCTTCTGCCACTTCAAGCATCCGTCCACAATCCATCGGAGTATTCCCGGCATTTCTCTTTTTAATTTTTCAGGAAGATCAGCATCAATCTTCTCTTCCGGTATAGTTACTGTAAAAGGAACCAGTTTAATTCTGCGCCAAATCCCATTGTCGCCGCCTTTGATAATTGGCTTATGGTTTGTCGTAAAAAACACTTTAAATTCCGGTGTAAATTCAAAGTATTCTTGGCGGAGAAAACGAGCAGACATTTTCTCTCCACCAGTTATTTGCTTTACAAGTGCCTCTGACAGCTGCTGGCCCTCTTCACTCTCGACAGCCGAAACAAATCGCGCACCATCCAGACGAGCTACATCATTGTTGATTCCTGATTCATTTTTCTTCTTCAAGAAAGTATCACTGTTCGTCTGACGGGCGTAATCTCCAAGAATATCCTGAATCACATTAATAAAAGTTGATTTACCATTCCGACCATTTCCGAAAAGGAAGAACATAATTTGTTCCTTTGTAACACCTGTTAGTGAATAACCAATTGCCTTCTGTAGATATTCTATTAATTCATGATCGGGATCTCCGGCTGTTGTAAGAAAGATACTCTCAAGAAAATTGATCCAGTTTGGACAATCAGCATCTTTTTCATAAGGGATGTGTGACATTTTTGTTAGCAGCAAATTTCTATCATGTGGTCTCAACTCTCCTGTTTTAAGGTTAATGACTCCATTATCGCAATTGAAAAGAAACTTAAAGCTATCAAAATCTTTTTTCTTAACCGATACCATCGGTCGCACATCCAGTATGCTATTTATTCGAATTGAACGCCTTTCACATTTCTTTGCCCAATCATAAAGCTGCTTTTTTCGAATTTTGTCTTCTGCGGCCTCAGCCTCTCCATACAGTGCCCGCAACGTCTTAGCGGTAATGGCTTCAATTTTACGTTTGCTATCTTCTTCCCATCGCTTTCCGTCCCAAATCAGCCATTCAAGCTCGTTACAATATCGGATATTCTTTCCATGATAATAGGCGATACGTTCAGCATTACCCAGTTCGGTTAAATGAAACACAGGCGGAGTATCAATAATTTCTTCGGTATCCTCAACTTGAGAATTATGAGGACGGGAAATATATACCTCGTACGGTTGCTCTTGATGTTCTTCCATCAAATCAGAAATTGTTTTATGAGTAGAATAAACGGCAGCGGCAATGGTCATTTCTCCATATGTAGCGCCATCGGATGAATGTTGCCGATTCCATTTCTCGCGATACAAGCCCGATTCCCGAAACATCGAATCCATTTTTGAGGTGTCTTTATCGGTCCAAAACGCCAGATGGTTACACAAGGCCATATCTGTAGCAGAATGATCCTCGTTAATCAAATGACCGTTAAACAAATCCTGAATGCTCTTCCCGTTCTTGCTGTTAAACATCCTTTCCCATATTTCTTTATTAGAAAGATTGTTTATATCACGGGATGAATCAGCAGGCGGGCTAGATGCTTTTGTTTCTTCTTTTTTGTCCTTCAAATATTTATTAAAGAGCTCCTTGAGCCTGTCCGTTCGTTCTTCAATGGCTCCAATACCTAGACTGTTTCCAGTAAAGGTAAAATAGCGACCGTGTCTATATACTTCTAATCCTAGTTCGGGATTCTTTCTACCTGTTCCCTGTCCCCGCAACGGTATCTTACCTTTTGCAATAATGTGGACACCTTCTCCACTTGGTGAAAATTCGGTATAGCTGCCTACACTATCAACAATTTCTTGAGCGAATGGCGACAAAACCCCATCCTCGACACAATGGTCAATATCTATGCCTATAAACGGATCATCTTTTGAAAACATGAAGCCGATGCCGTCGTAGTCTCGATTATTATAAAATTTTAAAATGGTCGGAAATGTTGACCAGGTTCTTTTATTACTTGATTGTGCCATGCTGCCGTCAATCTGATACGGTACTTTTGTTTTCTTACCGTCACGTTCTTCGGAACGCCATAATATCCATTGAGGGGCGTTTTTGAGCTCTTGCGGTATGTTCTTAAATTCGTACATGTAATAACTCCCCTTTAAAGACGAGGGAGCTATACACTCCCTCAATTGTGTTTTCTATGATCAAAAAGGTACATCGTCGTCACTGATATTGATTGGGTCATCATTCGGGGCCGACGCTTCGGACGACTTAAACGCTTTTACTTCGGGATACTTTTTCCCGTTATGCTCTCTTTCTCCGACAACAAGACGAACTGGTTTATTTAAGAAAGCATTCGCCCATTCAAGATGATCCTTAAATTTCATGCCGTTTGGAAAACCTGCGGCTTTTGATGCCTGGTGAAATCTCCACATAGCGTTTTCTGTAACCGTGAAGTTATCATATAGAATTTTCTGCCCCTGACATGGCTGTTCAACATCCGAACGAATTTCATAATCTACGACAAGTCGCTTATTGCCTGACGCTGCTGTTTTTTCTTCAAAATGCATCACTGTTACTTCATATTCTCCTGGTTTAATTGGTTCAAATGTATCGCCTTTGCTGTGGTCTACTGTAAACATATTTAATTCCTCCAAATTTTTTTATTTACCGTTCAGAACGGTTACAAGATTTTGAGTTACTTGGTCCAATACATATGGATCGGTGGTGTCTTCATTTCTCAAATCATAAATCACGTTGTCTATGCCACTGTTTAATCTATCTATTTCTGAAATTAACCAGGGCACATCTGTTATGTCTGCACGTTCTCGAATCGTCTCGAGCTTTGTATCATTTTTCAACTTGATCACCTCCCAAGACGCCGTTTAATCTTTCAATTGCAGCATTAGCAAGTTTGACATTCCATTGATCAAGTTTCTTATTTGCTTTAATCTGAAATTCCTCAATCATTTGAGCTGCCTCTTCGTTATCTTCAATTAAAGTTTTAATATGTGTAATTAAGCCGATTCTTTCGGTTTCTTCTTCTGCTTTTACATCAATTCCAAGCTCTAACCATTGATAAAGTTTACGGCCAACATCGGGATTTAACTTTAAGGAAGAACCCTCAAACATGCGTGTATTATCCTTAGACGTTTCAGCCATATGATCAATGCTAATAGTGAAATTAAGCATAAATTCATATTCCATTTCTTCTTTTTGTACTGGCTTGGTCCCAACCTTACGAGGTGCCATTTTCCCGTTATTATCGGCTTCGACAACATATTCCGTTTTTGTTCTCATTGTTGCCAGGATATGAACATTATTTTGCGTCAATGTTTTGATTAGCTTTGTTGTTTCCGGCGCAAGTTTACCCCAGTTTTGAAAAGAGTTGCCGGACATGCTGCCGTGTGTTTCAACAATTCCACCTTCCCCCTGCCAGTTGTGGGAAAGTGAATCAATTACAACCACCTCGGCCCCTTCGTTCTTAATTGCTTCAACGGCCATTTGATAACGTTCTGTTGTATAAGGCGGCGTAAAATCAATATGTTTAAAGCTGCCTATACGAATTTCATCAAATTGTAAATTTGCGTATAACTTCGCTCGACGGTGCTCGGTATCAACGACACCGATCTTTGACCAAATTTCCTCATCACTTGCTTTCGGATATGCTTCCCGCATCATTCCGTAAGCTACTAGCAGCGCTCCGGCTGTTTTACCGGAACCACTCGGACCTATAAATCCAACAATTGCTTTTTCCTTTTCACGCTGTGCGTCTGTTACTTGAAACATGGCTTATACCTCCACTTTGAAGTTGACTGTTTCCGGTTGCACTTCTACGCCTGGAACAGCTTGTCCATTTAAATCAATTACGATCGGTTTCCCATCAAGCTCAGTGACAGTCAGTGTCTTTTTAAAATCACCCCATGCCACAGACTCTTTTATAAATTCAGTCATATCAGCATCTTTCACATGATGCAGAAGTTTTTCCTTGTCCACTTCTTTAGGCGATGCTTTGGTTGTCCGGCTTTTAGATTTCCCATAAGGTGTGGAAAGTGTTTTTGCCTTCGGGTCTTCTTGCAACTGCTTTGTATGATAGACGCTAACTAGGTTTTCAAAGAATGAAAGACTGTCACTTAAAGGCTTAAGCTCCTGCCTTTCCCATTCTTCAATACGTTGCTTTTCTGTTGCTGCCAGCGCTTTGATTTCCTTTTCTTGCGACTTGAGAGCAGCTATTTTCCGGAAAGCCCAATTAAGGCTGTTCATATCAGTAATTTCAAACTGTGGACGGTCTCCCGGCAGTTCGCCATTATTAATTTCATTTAGTTCAAAATCCTGTAATGGATTCAAATGAGACACCTTCCTCTAATTGATTTTGTTAAAGGTTCCATTTAAAATGGAACTTGCTTTTGTTTTTTTAAGTCCACATTGCAGTGTGGGCTTTTTTGTTCATCTTCTTCCTCGATGTCATCGCCATGCTCTTGATCATACTGTTGATATTCTTTCGGATATCCATTGCGAAGTATTTCAGTAATGACTGGATGCTCAAGATTCATGTATTGACCTCTTAACAGTTGAGACATCTACACCTTTACTTAAAAATTGAGTCGCAATATCATGCAGCTGCACAACTTGTTCAGGGTGATGCATTCGTTTAAGTTCCTCGCGATTTGAAACAATTGATCTTGCAATCTCTATACATCCTTCAAAATCATGATCTGTGATAGCATCGGTTAGTAACTCATCAACAAGAAAGTGAAGTGATTTAATCAACCTTGCTGCCTTTTCACGGTCAGCTTTTAAAAATTGATTTAGATCCATATTTCTCCTTCTTTCCAATCATTGGTATAATGTCCCTATCTGTTTAGATAGGGGGTGAAACTATGAAACTGAATCATGATTGTGTTAGATTGCTAATGCTTGAATTTGAAGAAAAGCTAGGTCTCAATGATGATATCTGTTTAAGCGATATCAAATCTTCTAAAATCGCAGACAAGTTTGGTCAAGATGAAACAATTTACTGTGTTACTAAACTAATTGAGACCGAATATCTTATCGGCTCTATCCAAAGAGGCGGTAATGAAATTTGGGATATTATCGTCTCGTCTATTTCATTCTCCGGACATGAATTTTTGGACAACATTAGAGACGATGGTATTTGGAAAGACACTAAAGCAAAAATTTCCCAACTCGCTAGTGTGTCATTACCTACTGTGTCTCAAGTCGCAGCTGCGTTTATTAAGTCTAGAATTGGTCTCTAGGTTTGCTTGTTCTGTTCTTCAATGAATAGGACTAAGTCTTTCAAAAACTTATCGAATTTCTCAACACCTGAATTCTGACTGATAAATAAGAATTCAACACTCAGTGTGCTTTTTAGATTATCAGTTGGATTTTCACTGATTCTTTGCTGTTTAATTCCATAACTAGAAATACCAATACGTCGAAAAAGTTTAGACTCAACCTCTGTTGCTGCAGAGGTTGTTTTATTTAGTTTGTCGCTCATTTCGTCACCTCCTTTTGATCTACAATTTCCTTCTCTCCCTTTAATTGTTTAGTTTGATTTTTTCAACGACCTCAATATGCTTTTTAATCCAATCAAGCACCATGTCTCGTGGAAACAATATTCTTTCGCCAACTTTAAACTTTGGAAAGTCTGGTCTATTAATCACGTGAACATCAAGCGTTTGAGAACTGACATTAAATATATGTTTAGCTAGCTGAGCTTTACTGATCATATAAGGAAGTTCATTTTCTTGTTTATGGTCTTCTATAATTGAAGCAGCAACTTCCTGAAGCAAATCGTAGAGATTATTTCTAAATGAATCAGAATCTGCTTTCATTGTTAATTCAAACAATTCTTGTTTCCCCCTTACGAAGCACGCTCTTCTCGTTCAATTATTGGCAGAATGCTTTGTTGCTTTAAAAGTTCGTAAATGAACAATCTTCCTTTTTGAGTCCACTTTGTTTGTACTTTAGATTTTTCAGCATCAATAACGTGAGTATGAGTTTGTGTGTACCCCTTATCTTGATGCTTTGCATACAAGAGCCATATGTCACCCTGCTTGTACTGCACGCCTAATTCATGAAGCAACTTGTTCAATTTTATGGCACTCATACCATAGTCCTTGGCGATTTTGGATACTGATAGAAGTGACTTGTTTTGCAGAACCATATCGTAATAAGAAGCTTTGGGCTGACATTCATTAACCTGTTGTAAAAGAATTAAGTTTTGTGTTTCTAGTTGTTCATTTTTCTCAACTTGACTGACTAATTGCAACAAAGCTTCTTTATAACTAGTTGGAAGTCTATATATATCTTTCAAAGAATAATAATCATCTACAAGAATTTCATAAGCATCCCAAGCTTGGTTAGAATTTAAAGACTTTGCATGTAGCCAAGCACCTTTTTCTGTCCAAAGGTATAATTTAGATACTCTTTCGACTGATACGGTATTTCCGTATTGCTGTCCAAATGACTTTAACTCGTTTCCTTGAAGTAAGAAAAAGTGCTTCCCTTCTTTGTAACGCTGTTTATTTGAATTGAAATTTTCAGATATTCTTCTATGACTCGTTCCATAAGCTTTAGCTATTTGTGCTGTAGTTAAGACTCTTTGATTGTTTTTAACCAATATTGATAAATCCATTTTTTACTCCCACCTCCAAAGTAATTGACACTTACATAAGAGTGTAAAAAAAAGCCATGTTGCATAAAAAACATTTGCGTAATCAATAATTACGGTTTATAATTACATTGTAAGATTTGATAATCTTTTACGTCCTCTTTCTAACAGATCTGGCCATAGTTCTTGAATAGGAACATCAAAATATACTGCAAATCCAAAAACTAGCTCTAACCCAGGGTCTGTATGTCCATTTTCAATATTTCGGACTGTGGTTTCAGTAACGCCCAATTTACTTGCCACTTCCCGTTGTGTTCCTTTTTGAGTACGTAAAGATTTAAAAGTTTCTCGAATTTTACGTTCAGTTTTAGAAGTCATGTTTATGTAACACCCCCTTACGTAATTGATAGTAACATGTAATTTATAATTACGCAAGAGGTTGTTAATAATTTTTATTTTTTGGAGGTGCATTACATGTCACATCCTGGGATTAGAATTAAACAATTGCGAGTGCAAAAAGGGTTATCTCAAGATGAACTAGCAGAAAAGCTTAGTATGAACAGGGTCAATATTTCCCATTATGAACGTGGAAAAATAACCAATATCCCTGGAGACGTACTTACTAAAATAGCCCAGGTACTAAATACAAACACTGATTATTTATTAGGGTTATCTAATATTGAAGATGAAGAATTAGACGAAGATTTCAGAACTATTCAACGCGCTGCCAAAAACCTGTCTCCTAAAGACAGAAAGAAAATGTTGGACATCATGAAAATTACTTTCGATAAAGCTTTTGATGACGATGACGATGATGACGATGATCTCTAAACCTAATTTTAAAAAAGCAGAATACGCAGCGTACAATCTGTTAGAACAGAATAAAGTCACAACATTACCAATAAAAGTTAAATCTCTTGTGAAACATATTCCTAATCTAAAAATAAAAACGTATTCTTGGTATGCCTCTACACATAATCTTACTATAGAAGAAACCTGCGAACATTTTGAGAGTGACGAAGGATGCTGTTGGTATAGAAAATCGAAGGGTTCATATGTAATTTTTTATAACGACAGAATAGAAAATAAAGGAAGAGTACGATGGACTATAGCTCACGAAATCGGACATTTTATTCTAAAACATAATGAAATAACAAATAAAACTATTTTTAACCGAAATTCCTTAACTTCAGATGAATACGATGTTTTTGAAAAAGAAGCTAACTGTTTCGCAAGAAATCTATTGGCTCCACAAAGCCTGATGTACGAATTAAGACCAACCAATCCTAATGTAGTCTCTGATATTTTCAACATTTCATTAGAAGCAGCTAAAAATATTTTAGACTTTTTTAATAACGGTTTAAAAAAAGGAATAATTTACTCTAGGAATACAACAATTCATAAGTTATTCAATAGAACAATCCAAAAGTATAAGTATGGAAAAACATGTTTGAACTGTGCATGTTTTTTTATACAAGAACATGCACAGTTTTGCAAAGTATGCGGAAGTACTCATTTAATCCAAGGGGAGGAAAAAAATATGGAATTTGCTAGCTTTATTTTAGACGATAACGGTAGAGCATTAAATTGCCCAACTTGTAATAATCAAGATTTACACGGTGAATACTGCCATATTTGTGGTACATATTTAGTCAACAAATGCACTGGTATTTCAGTAGAGGAAAAGCATGATCCACGTATCTCATGGCATAAATTAGAAGGTTGCGGCACTCTTCTGGAAGGAAATGCTCGTTTTTGTCATAATTGCGGTTGTACCTCTACATACTACTTAAATGATATATTGGAATATTGGAAAGAAGAGAATACCCAACAGCAAGTAGATGAGATCCCATTTTAATAACTGAGGTGAAATAATGGCCACATTCAGAAAGAGAGGAGACAAGTGGGAATATCGTATTTCCTTTAAGGATCCTTTCACACTCAAATACAAAGTAAAATCAAAAAGTGGTTTTAAAACAAAAAAAGAAGCTCAGCAAGCTGCAACAGAACAAGAAAAGCAAATAGCAGCAGGATTAGAGTTGGACACGAGCACCATATCACTCGAAAATTTTCTGATCAATTGGCTACATGAATACAAAAAAGACACCGTTAGAAAGAACACATATGAACTCCACGAACGAAACATCATGAATCATATCCTTCCCTACTTCAAAAATATCAAAATTATAGATATTAAGCCGATTATGTATCAAAAATTCTTAAACTATTTAACCTGTCAAGGTTATAGCAAGCGTACTGTGGAAATCATACACGGTACGATGTTTAATGCTTTCAGCAAGGCTGTCATTATAGGTAAACTCACAAAAAACCCTTGCTATGGGGCAACTGTGTCTAATAAAAATAGCAAGAAAAAAAACGTTCTGGAATATATGCTTTCTGAGGATATTCCAAAATTTCTTCAGGAAGCATATAAATACAACTATATTTACTATATCTTTTTTAGATCACTCATAGAAACCGGTATGCGTAAAGGTGAAGCTGCTGCTCTACAATGGACAAATATTAATCTAAGAGAAAATTACATAGACATTACTAACACCTTAGATTTCTCTGCAAAATCATCTGAGGAACTATTTGGAGAAACTAAAACATATGAATCCAAACGAAGAATATTAATTAGCTCTTCCCTCTCCGCTGCTTTGCAAAAACATAAGAAGTGGCAATTTGAAAACAAACAAATGTTACAGGATAATTATAAGCATGATCTCAATTTGGTGTTTTGCAGAGTTGACGGAAACTTTCTGCCAAAGTCAACTCTTTTTAATGCTTTTAATCGTATCTTAAAAAGATCTAATATTGATAAAATGCCAATTCATGCTTTACGCCATACACATGCTGTTCTCCTTTTAGAGTCAGGAGCTGACATGAAATACATCCAAGAACGATTAGGTCACAAAAGCATGATGGTGACAGCAGATGTTTATTCACACATTAGTAAGAAACTTGACCAAAATCGAATTAAGGATTACGAGAATTACGTCTCATCAATTGTGGAGTTAAATTCATAACTTCAAATTTTTTTGGTCATATTTTGGTCAAGGACCAAAAATATTGTTCCGTTCATTTTTTGACCAAAATAAAACCCCCTGAAACCATTGGCTCCAAGGGGTTTTCTTTATTAATACTGAGACATATACTGATCGCGTTCCCATGGGTGAACTTGGGTGCGGAACATATCCCATTCGATTTCTTTTGATTCGATGAAGTGTTCGAATAGGTGATCGCCTAGTGCGTTGATCATGACTTCGTTTGATTTGAGCAACTCAAGTGCTTCTGCAAGTGTTGCAGGTAGGTCAGAGATGCCGTTTTCAAGGCGCTCTTCTTTGTCCATGACATAAATGTTTCTGTCGATTGGTGCTGGTGCGTCCAATTTGTTTTTGATTCCGTCTAGACCTGCTGCAAGTAATACGCTTAGTGCAAGGTATGGGTTTGCAGACGGGTCTACGCTGCGCACTTCTACACGTGTGCTGATGCCGCGTGATGCAGGGATACGGATCAATGGACTGCGGTTTTGTGCACTCCATGCAACGTAGCAAGGTGCTTCATAACCAGGTACAAGACGCTTGTAAGAGTTAACCGTTGGGTTTGTGACCGCTGTGAAGCTTGTTGCGTGCTTGACGATACCTGCGATAAAGTGTCTAGCAGTCTCGCTTAATTGTAAATCTGCTTTTTCATCAAAGAATGCGTTTTTGCCATTTTTAAATAATGATAGGTTACAGTGCATACCAGAACCGTTTACACCGAACAATGGTTTTGGCATGAATGTCGCATGAAGACCGTGCTTTCTCGCAATCGTTTTGACAACGAGTTTGAACGTTTGAATGTCATCACAAGAACGGATGGCGCCTGCATATTTGAAATCAATTTCATGCTGTCCAGGTGCTACTTCATGGTGAGACGCTTCAATTTCAAAGCCCATTTCTTCAAGCTCAAGCACGATATCACGGCGGCAGTTTTCGCCTAGATCTGTTGGTGCAAGGTCAAAGTATCCACCTTTATCGTTTAGTTCAAGCGTTGGCTCGCCTTTTTCATCTAATTTAAATAAGAAGAATTCTGGCTCAGGTCCAAGGTTGAAATCACTAAATCCTAGTTCTTCCATTTCCTTTAAGACACGCTTTAAGTTATTACGTGGGTCTCCATCAAATGGCGTCCCGTCCGGCTTGTAAATGTCACAAATAAAGCGTGCAACTTTACCTTTTTCTGCTGTCCAAGGGAAAATAACAAATGTGTTGAGATCTGGGTATAGATACATATCTGATTCTTCAATACGTACGAAGCCTTCAATAGATGAACCGTCAAACATACATTTGTTATCGAGAGCTTTTTCTAACTGGCTCACAGGAATTTCAACATTTTTAATCGTTCCGAGAATGTCTGTAAATTGCAGACGAATGTACTTTACGTTTTCCTCATTTACTAATTTTACGATATCTTCTCTTGTGTATTTTGCCATTTCGTAAAACTCCTCCCCTACAAAAGGTAAAATTGTATAGCAATGCTTTTGCTAATTGGTTAACGGAAGAACCTTGACATATCCCCCTGCCTAAAGGTCGTTCCTTGTTGGAAACGTCCAGCCTGAATGAGTTCTTTCTTCAGTAGCTTCCTGAGTTCATCATCTGTCAAGTTGTGCTTGGCTGTGGTTTTCTCCTCGGCCTTTGTATTAGACGCTGGATGTTCTGCCTCAGCTTTGGCAAAAAGTTTTTTGATTCCTGCCATGTTTACACCTTGTTCGATGAGGTTTTTAATTTCTAGTAATTTATCAACATCATGGAAAGAAAATAATCGGCGATTCCCATCACTTCTTGCTGGAAATACTAATCCATTTTCCTCATAATAGCGAATTTGCCTTGCAGATAATTCTGTTAGCTGCATGACAATCCCAATTGGGAATAAAGGCATTGAGCGGCGAATGTTATCACTCATCTCAACTGTCTCCTCCTCTTTGCTTAAATTTATTATATGTCATGTTATATTATGTGTCAACACTATGTTAGGAATATTAACATGGGTTTTTTTATTGAGCAGGTATGTCGATAAAACCTTGTTCCAATAAGGCATCTACAGCACTGCAAATCGCATTTTTCACATGGGCATACGTGAGTCCGCCTTGAACGTAGGCTGTATAAGGCGGTCTGATCGGTCCATCGGCTGACAATTCGATGCTAGCTCCTTGGACGAAGGTGCCCGCTGCCATGATGACATCATCCTCGTAGCCCGGCATATAGCTCGCATGCGGTGTGACGTGACTGTTGATCGGAGATGCATATTGAATCGCCTGGCAGAACGCAATCATTTTGTTAGGATCGCCAAATTCGACGGATTGAATCAAATCCGTTCTTTTCGCATTCCACGCTGGGTTCGTTTGGAACCCGAGCTTCTCAAGAAAACGAGCCGTGAACACTGCGCCCTTTAAGCTTTGCGCCACAACATGCGGTGCTAAGAAAAATCCTTGATACATTTCCTGGAGCGCATACAGCGATGCACCCGCTTCACTGCCGATGCCCGGAGATGTCATTCGATAAGAGCAAGCTTCTACCCATTTTTCTTTTCCAACGATGTAGCCGCCTGTTTTGGCAAGGCCGCCGCCTGGGTTTTTAATGAGAGAACCTGCCATAAGATCCGCTCCCACATGACATGGTTCTTGTAATTCAGTAAATTCACCATAACAGTTGTCCACAAACACAATGATTTCTTCATTGATCTCTTTTACAAATGAGATCATTTGCTCGATTTCTTCTATTGTAAAGGAGGGTCTTGAAGCATAGCCTTTCGAACGCTGAATGCCGATGACTTTTGTTTTCGAGGAGATCGACTCTTTTACTTTGTCATAATCGACTGATCCATCTAGCCTTAAATCAATGGCCTTGTAATCAATCTGGAAATCTTTTAATGAGCCTGTCCCTTCTTTGCCGCGAATCCCTACAATTTCTTCTAGCGTATCGTATGGTTTTCCTGTCATATAGATCAATTCATCGCCAGGTCTCAGCACACCAAATAACGCAATGGAAATCGCATGTGTGCCGGAAATGATCTGCGGACGCACAAGGCCGCTTTCTCCTCCGAAGACATCCGCGTAGATCTTTTCTAACGTGTCTCTTCCCATATCATCGTAGCCATATCCAGTTGTCGGGTTAAAGTGAGAGTCACTGACTTTATGCTTTCGGTAGCTTTCAAGCACCCGCCACTCATTTTGTTCGCTCTTTTGATCAATTTGCTGATGCACGTGTAAAATGTCTTGTTCTGTTTCTGCTGCTACTTTTTCTAAAATACTGCCGTGTTTTAATGTATGAAACATCTTGATTTAATTCCTTTCTTACAACATATACTTCTTGATTTGACCTAATATGGTCTGCTCCTCACCACTAAACCCGGTGATGTCATAAAGTTCTGCTTCTTTTTGAAATTCTAGTGATTCCACGAGCGTTTCTGATTTTAATGCGGAGATGAGCTTTCCTTCATACGCTGGAATCTTCACATGATATGGCTTTAAAAAGGTTTTTTTCAGTTCAGCCATGATATCCGCTTTTAACCGCTTCACATCTTCTTCGCGTCTCGCACTGATTAACAGATGACGATGCTTTGAAGATGGGATGAAATCCGGTCTGATTCGATCTTCTTTGTTATAAACCGTCAGCATTGGAATACGATCTGCTTCTAATTCCTCTAAAAGCTCATGAACCGTCCGTTCGTGACCTTCGTAATCCTCATTAGAAGAATCGATGACGTGAAGCAAATAATCAGCTTCCTTCACTTCTTCAAGAGTGGAACGAAATGCCGCTATCAGTGTTGTTGGAAGGTCTTGGATAAAGCCAACAGTATCTGAAATCAGCACACTGTAGCCAGATGCTAATGTCATCTTACGTGTCATTGGATCAAGCGTCGCAAACAGCAGATCCTCTTCATGACTATCTGCTTCTGTTAATTGATTAAACAAAGTAGATTTTCCAGCATTCGTATATCCGACAATGGCAATTTGGAACACCCCATTTTTCTTCCGGCGTTCCCGGTATCTTGTACGGTGTTCTTTGACTGTAGATAATTGCCCGTTAATTTCGTGAATGCGGTTTCGAATATGGCGTCTATCTGTTTCAAGTTTTGTTTCACCTGGACCTCTTGCGCCAATTCCGCCTCCTTGTCTTGAGAGGCTGATCCCTTGTCCGCTTAGTCTCGGCAAGGCATACTGAAGCTGGGCAAGCTCTATTTGCAGCTTCCCCTCTCTTGTACGAGCCCTTTTTGCAAAGATGTCTAAAATCAATTGTGTACGATCAATAATTTTCACATCTAAGGCAGTTGCCAAAGCTTTTAGCTGACTTGGAGACAGTTCGTCATTAAAAATAATGACATCACATTCGAATTCCTCGCAAAGCACTTCAAGCTCTTCTACTTTGCCTTTACCGATATATGTTGCGCTGTCTTGTCTATTTCTCTTCTGCGTCATTACGCTGACAGCTTCACCGCCAGCCGTTTTGGTTAAGGAAGCTAATTCTTCCATTGAGTATTGAAAGCGTTCATCCGTGACATGCGGCAATTGACAGCCGACAAGGATCGCTTTTTCTGTCATTTCATGTTCATTCAACGTCAGTTGTTTCCTTTCTGTACTTAAGTTTTCAGTAGTACCATCATACCAAACACATCACACGTATACCACTATTCGGATGGTTTATTTTAGTATCTCTTTATAAAAAGGATACGCCATTTTAAGTAGGCGTATCCTCTTTCATTTGCAGATCGTGACTTTTAATGGTGAGCAAATCTTTTTTATCATAATGATCCACAAGCAGAAGTCTCATGGCTTGAGTTCGAATGGCCTTTTCAATCGTGTTTCGCACAAACCGGCCGTTACTGAATTTTGCAGGGCTTGTGGTGCTTTTAATGTGCATTAAATAATCTCGCAGCTTCCATTCAGCTTCTTGCGTAAATATATATTCTCTGTCAGCCATCATTCGTTTGGCAATGTCCATGAGCTGATCGACTGTATAATCAGGAAAGCTGATATTGATTGGAAATCTTGATTGCAGGCCGGGGTTTAATGATAGAAAATGATCCATTTCCTTGGAGTAGCCAGCAAGAATGAGAATGAATTCGTGCTGTTTGTCCTCCATATGTTTTACTAGGGTATCAATCGCTTCTTTCCCAAAATCCTTTTCGCCTCCGCGGGCAAGAGAATAGGCTTCGTCGATGAACAAAATGCCGCCTAGTGATTTTTTAATTAACTCCCTTGTTTTTTGCGCAGTATGACCAATGTACTCTCCGACAAGATCTCCGCGTTCCGCTTCAATTAAGTGCCCCTTTGAGAGGACATTCATTTCAAAGAAAAGCTTCCCGACAAGCCTTGCAACCGTTGTTTTCCCTGTGCCTGGATTCCCTTTGAACATCATATGAAGCGCTTGTTTGCCTACCTTTAACCCTTGTTCCTGCCTTTTTTGATTGACAAAGATCCAAGCATAAATCTCTTTTATGTTTCGTTTCATTTCATCCATACCAACAAGGCTGTTCATTTCACGCTCTATTTCCCGTAAGATGCTGTGTTTTGCCTCATTTTTCTGTAAGGCTTCTAGGTATTCTGCCTCTGAATCTGCATCAACCAATACTTGCTTTTGTCCGTTAAGTATAATATTGATTTGGCCGTTGTTTTTATATGTGACAGCTCGCTCCAACGTATTCACCTCTCGCTCTTCTCTCTTTATTCTATTCGGGTGGAGCTGTAATCGTGACAATCGCCCGCTTAAGCCCAAGTTTGCTGTCAAAATGACCCGAGATACCGAATATTGTAGGGATTTCTGCGGTTTCCCAGGAAATGATGTGCTATTTCCATTGTATTCATCCAATTTAGGCGGACAAACCAACAATTTACTTTTTCTTAGAAAAATGTAGCTTTCTCATCACAAATTATGCAGAAAAGAGTCTCAATGATTTCCGCATTTTGTACAGGCAATTCTTCTATTTTCTCATAAAATAAAGACGAGGTGATGAATAGATGGTGAAGATTTTTATTGATCCTGGCCACGGAGGAACAGATTCTGGAGCTGCTGCTAATGGACTTTTGGAGAAAAACATCACACTTCAAATCGCACTTTTACTGAGAGATATCATGATTAGTGAATATGATGGGGTTTCCGTCCGCTTAAGTCGTTCAATTGACCAATCCGTCACTTTGTCCCAGCGTACAAATGCGGCAAACAGCTGGGGAGCTGACTATTTCGTGTCTATTCATGTTAATGCAGGCGGGGGCACAGGTTTTGAAAGCTTTGTGTATCCTGGCGTTTCAGCACCGACCACCACGTATCGCAATGCCCTTCATGATGAAATTGTTCGCTCGGTGGATTTTGCCAACCGCGGCAAGAAAACAGCGAACTTCCACGTTCTTCGAGAAACTTCTATGCCCGCTATTTTAACAGAGAATGGTTTCATCGATACGACAGCTGATGCAAATAAGCTCCGCAATGCGACCTTCCTTCAAGGCATCGCTCGCGCTCATGCCACTGGATTAGAGAAAGCCTTTCAGCTGAAAAAAAAAGCAGGTAATCTTTATAAAGTACAGGCTGGAGCTTTCAAGGTGAAAGCCAATGCAGATGAATTAGCAGCCACGCTGAAATCAAAAGGCTTTGACGCCTTCGTTGTATTAGAGGGCGGTATGTTCCGAGTGCAAGCAGGAGCTTTTCGTACAAAGCAAAATGCGGATGACCTCGTCGCAAGATTGAAACAGGCCGGTCACGACGCATTCGTTTTCCAATAACTGAAGCTGTTATAACGAAATAAACCGGCTCAAGTCTGCTGCTGAGCCGGTTTATGATTGATTCTTTTATGCTAAAATGTTCACGACAAATTGAGACCATGTTTCAAGTCGATCGAAGTATTCGGGCTTTTTCAAATCGGATGCTTTCATCCATTTTCCTGAGATTTGATCTGTTTCTTTCACTTCTACATGAGCACCTGAAGATAATTCAAGCGCTGATAACAGGCCAATGTGCACACGGCCAACACTGTTGTCATCATCATTAATTAATCCAAGGGTTTTCATCTCAAGTTTGTCTTCTTCTTGAATAGAAAGTTCCTCGTCTAGTTCACGATCCGTATTTTCTTTTAGAATTTCAGCAAAGTTTTTTCCTTCGATAAAATTCATGTGACCACCAAAGCCAAGAGATAACTTATGATGCAATCGAGTCTCTCCCCCGCCTTGAAGCCTTTCATATACATACACTTCGTCCTCACGCTTAATCACGACATAAGGAATCGGCTGCTTGAAGTCAGGATTTTCTTCCGCATCGCCTCTGCGCATCTGCTTGAAGTGCTCTTCGATTTCTTTCATAATGGTGTTGATTGTTTTCTCTTCACTATTCACACCATTAAACGCAAGCGTTTCGTTTTGGAACACGCGTGCGCGCGGTGCAACTAGTATGATTTCATCCATTTTTCCCATGTTCGGTAACCTCCAGTATGTAACGCATTGTATGAAATGGCAAAAAGCCAAAACGAGTGATGCGTTTTGACTTTTACGCCTTACTTATGATTCATCTCCAAAGAAGAAGTCGTCATCTTTTAACGGCTCAACCGTCGCTTTTTTGTAGCCGTTCCCTTTCATTGAGAAGAAGTCATGCGATTTTGTTTTTGTATTGAGTCCGTTCAATACAATTGGATTGATCTCTTCTTCTTCAAAGTAAGGGGCAAATCCAAGGTTCATTAACGCTTTATTGGCATTGTAACGAATGAACTTTTTCACATCATGCGATAAATTGACTTGGTCATATATATCTTCCGTGTAATGAAGTTCATTTTCATAAAGCTCGTTCAAGAGGTCAATTGAGAAATCGTATAGCTCTTTTTGCACGTCAGGTGTTTGTTTGTTGTAAATTTCTTGTGCTAATAATCCAACGTATACACCATGAATCGCTTCATCACGCAAAATCAAGTTGATGATTTCACCACTTTGCATGAGCTTTCCTTGTCCATAGAAATAAAGCGGGTAGTAAAAACCACTGTAAAATAGGAAGCTTTCTAAATAAACAGAAGCAACCATTGCTTTAAAGAGGGAAATCGGATCGTCCTTTTGAATCGAACGGTATAAACTGACAATCATATCTGCTTTCTTTTGCAAGAATTTATTTTTCTTGACCCATTCAAACACTTCACTGATCGTTTCAGTTGGTGCGAGTGTCATGAAGATATTTGAGTATGATTTCGCATGTACCGCATTTTCCATCATCGCCATAAAGTTTAATACCGCTTTACGCTGATGGCCGTCTACATGTTCAGCCACAATCGGCATCCCTGTATTTCCTTGTTCTGTATCAAGTAAAGTCAGGCCAGCAAGTACCTTCATGTACGTATCTCGCTCTTTTTCACCTAAATATTTCCATGTTAAGAGATCCCCGTTTAAGGAAATCTCTTCAGGAAGCCAGAACTGCTTCACATTTTGGTTGTAAAACATTTGTGTAAAATCGTCTTCGTGTTTTGACCAGTTGGCTGCATCATAAATTTTTGTCACGTTAAACTCTCCTTTAATCAAACAACACAAGAAAGACAGCCTTCCTGCCCTGTATCCTTCGTTCTTGCGTAATAAAGTGTCTTAATGCCTTTATGGTGTGCATACAGATCGATGCGGTTTAAGTCACGCGTTGTCATCGTATCTTTCAGGAATAGTGTAAAGCTGATTCCTTGATCGACGTGCTGCTGAATCGTTGCGATCATATCGACCACTTTAAACATGTCCATATCGTACGCTTCTTTATAGAAGAACCAGTTCTGCGCTGAAAGACCTGGCATCGGGTAATAGGTTTTGCTGTTGCCGTATGTTCTTTCTTCGATACGTTCCATAATTGGCATAACAGAGGCCGTGGCCGATTGCACATAAGAAATGGAACCTGTTGGTGCAATACATAAGCGGTAGCTATGGTACATGCCATTTTCCGCTACAAAGTCTTTGAGTGCTGCCCAGTCTTCTTTTGTTGGAATGTGCATGCCTTCAAATAGTGCTGCTGCTTTTTCTGTTTTTGGTGTGAAATCATTCTCCACGTATTTATTGAAGTACTCACCCGTTGCATAGCCAGAGCCTTCATAACGATGGAATGTTTCTCCTTTTTCTTTTGCAAGCTCACTTGAGCGTTTAATTGAATAATAGTTCACCATCATAAAGAACGTATTCGCGAAATCTCTTGCTTCTTCACTTTCATAGGCAATTTGGTTTTGAGCCAAATACCCGTGAAGGTTCATCGCGCCAAGTCCGATTGATTTCATCGCCTTGTTCGCTTTTCGAACAGCCGGTGCATTGCGAATGTCTGTTGTTTCAGACACAAGTGTTAGTGAGTCTGTTGCAAGTTTGACCGTTTTTTCGATCGATTTGTTTTTCATGACATTCATGATATTTAATGAACCAAGATTACAAGAAATATCAAGACCAATTTCATCTTCTTGGTCATAGTCCGTGTAAGAAGAGACCTCTGAAGCCTGAAGCACTTCTGAGCAAAGGTTTGAGAATTTCACTCGTGAAATATGGTTTAATGCATGCTCTCTATTCACATTATCTTGGAACATGATATATGGATAGCCTGATTCTGAGCGAAGAACAGCCAATTTTTCAAGAAGCTTTCTCGGATTGACTTTTTCTTTTTTGATTTCCGGGTTTTCTACAAGCTCATCATACATTTCTTCCATGTCCATCTCATCAAGATGCTGTCCATATTCTTTATAGACTGTGTGTGGATAGAAGGTGTAAGCTGTTTTATCTTCTCTTGCCAGCTCGATAAATTTGTCCGGGATGACAACACCGATGGACAATGTTTTCACACGAACATCTTCATCAGCAGAGATTTTTTTTGTATCTAAGAAATCATTGATATCTCTGTGGAAAATATTGAGGTAGGCACTGCCTGATCCTTGTCTTTGTCCCATTTGATCTGCATATCTGAATGCATTATCAAGAAGCTTCATCACGCCGACGACACCTTTTGTCGCGTTTTCAACATCTTTGATTGCTTCGCCTTTTGCACGAAGTTTTGACAGGTTCAAACTGACGCCGCCGCCTAGTTTTGAAAGCTGCATTGAAATATCAATCGCTCTTGAAATATCGTTTAATGAGTCATTCACTTCAAGCAAGAAACAGCTCACAAGCTCACCGCGTCTTTTACGTCCAGCGTTTAAGAATGTTGGTGTACTTGGCTGGTACTCCTGATTGATCATCAGTTCTACAAACTCAAGTGCTTTTTCTTTATCTCCGCCCGCAAAGAAAAGCGCTACAACTGAAATGCGGTCTTCATAGCGTTCAAGGATTTTCTTTTTATCATTTGTTTTCAGCGCATAGTCGTTGTAAAACTTAAACGCACTCATGAATGATGGGAATCTAAATTTCTTCGCATATGCAGCTTCGAATACTTCTTTAATATCTGCCATGCTGTATTGTCTTAAAAATTCTTCCTCATAGTAGTCGTTTTCTATTAAGTAATCAATCTTCTCTTCTAAGTTGTGAAAGAAGACCGTGTTTTGATTAATATAATCTACGAAATAACTATGTACAGCTTCTTTATCCTTATCAAACTGAAACTTTCCTTCTTTTTGAATCATAATCTCGTTATTTAATTGTATCCACTTTGGAACCTGATTTTGTGACAATTCTTTCTACCTCCTGTGTAAACAATTCAACATCCCTTTTTGTTCCGCTTAGTTCAAAGGTGTGCAAAATAGGAACTTGATATTGTTTAGAAATCGTATCGGCGCTTTTGGCAAAATTATCTCCCCACACTTTGTTTCCACTCACCGCTACACCTAGTAAAAGGTGAGCATTTTTCTCTAAAAAGGACTGAGTGGTACTAGGGACTTGTCCAAATCCTGTCGTAAAGGTGACGAGAATAAACGGCGTATCCAAAAACTCTTCTCCAGTCAATTTTCGTTTGTCTGTAAAAGGGGTCTTGTCCAAAAAGCGTTGAACATTTCCTGTTTTTGAATCAAATACGATTTGAATCAATTCCATCACGACCTAGTTTTTAGTATTGTTGATCATTTCGTTATTCACTATATATAGTATACTATGTTTTTTCAAAACACAACATATAGATGTTCGAAACGAAAAAAATCAACCAACCCGGCCGAACATTCATAGCCGAACTCGTACGTTCAAATAAATAGAGCAGAACAGGATCTAAAAATAGACTGCTCTACTCCCTATTCAACTGAAACCGAAATCTATCATAACACGAAAAAAAATCGCTTAGTAGACTAGACTTTTTGTTTTATTTTTTGTAGGCATCGCACTGTAAATCTTCTGACACTTCTGTAATTTCCACTTCAACACCTAATTCTTTTAGCACCGCTTCAAGCGCAGAGACGATTGAAGCTTCTCTGACTAATTCTTTCCCATTTACAGAAACGCTTGTTCCATATTCGAAACAGGAGTCGTCTTCACAAGTTTGTTCCCAGTGATTAATTTTAATTTTGTGTGTCATGAACTCATCCTTTTCTGTCTAGATGTCTGATGCATGATTATAGTGTAGCGACTTCACATTCATTTGTAAATTTACGTGCTTACTCTTCAACAGAATCATCATCATATTCCTCGTCCCATTCATCTATGTACTTCGTTTTAACGAGGGTCAGTTCTCCCTCTTTTTCATCAAACCGGTACACATGTACTTCATCATCTTTCACAACAGCAAAGTGATTATTTTTTAGTGCAACAGCTGATTGTAAAAGGCCTTCTATATGTCCATTATCATCTTGATTAGCATAGTTATGCGAGCTTTCCTGTCTCGATTCAATGTTTGAAATGGCGCACGATCCAAATAAGACAACAATCCCAATCAATAGAAGGATCACTCTAATCCTTCTTAATTCAAGCTCTGCATTTTCCATATCGCTTCCCTCACCTTTCTTCATATCCAATAAGGGATTATACGTAAAATAGACAGAAAAGTTTCACGGCATGCAAAATAGCCCCTCTGCACTGACAAAAAACGTAGCGGGTTCCGGCCGGTTTATTCGCAGATGCATGGGGCTATTAGGTCGAACATATCCTATTCTAATTCTAGATTTACATTCTTTTGAGGTGCAAATGTAGAAATGGCGTGTTTATAAATAAGCTGCTGCTTCCCTTCTGTTTCAAGCAGCACCGTGAAATTGTCAAACCCTTTCACTTGACCGCGAAGCTGAAAGCCATTCAGTAAGAATACTGTGACAAAGGTATTGTCTTTACGGATTTGATTCAAAAATTGGTCCTGAATATTAATCGGTTTCATGTTTCGTCCTCCTTGATTCTGATAACTACAGTTTCGCTTTAAGTTCAAGCTTTCCTGCTATATATGCGAAAATTTCCTCTTTTTTGTCTGAAAAGTGGCAAGGCGGTGTCATGTCGAACCAAGTGACATCCATTTTATTACGAAACCACGTGAACTGACGCTTCGCATATCTGCGGGAATTTTGCTTTAATTGCCGGGTGGCTTCATCAAGTGAGCAGTCACCTTGAAAATACGCATACAGCTCTTTATAACCAATCGCTTGAACCGATTGACAATCCTTCAAGCCAGATTGATAAAGTGCGCTCACTTCCTCAATTAAGCCTTCATCTATCATCATATCAATTCTTTGGTGAATGCGCTCGTACAAAAGCTCTCGATCCATTTTCAGCCCAATGAAGGCTGTATCATAAAGAGGAACTTCTTGATGACCGTTTTGCATCTCCGACATTTTCTGACCTGTTGTATGGATCACTTCCAGCGCCCGGATCACGCGGCGGACATTATTCGGATGAATGGCTTTTGCAGCATCAGGGTCTACTGCCTTTAGCTTTTCGTGCAGCTGAAGGGGGCCATGCTGCTGTTCAAACAGCGCCATTTCTTCTCTAAAAGCAGGATCACTTTTCTCGTCGGTAAATGTATAATCATATAAAACAGATTGGATATACAAACCTGTTCCGCCGACAATCATGGGTGTTTTCCCTCTAGCGGCAATCTCTTTGATTTTCAAACGGACCAGCTGCTGAAATTCAGCTGTAGAAAAGGATTCGTCCGGCTCTTTAATATCAATTAAGTGATGCGGGACACCATCCATTTCTTCAGGGGTGATTTTAGCTGTTCCAATGTCCATTCCTTTATAAATCTGCATAGAATCACCGCTGATAATTTCTCCATTAAATGCTTTGGCTATATGAATGCTCAGTTTTGTTTTGCCGACAGCCGTCGGTCCTACTAATACAATCACTGGTTGTTTCGTTTTTTTCATAACATCACTCTCTTTTACAAACTGCCTACAGTATAGCATAACTTCTCATTCTCTCCTATATACGGCCTATCACCAGCCGAGTGGTTCATTTCCGACCACTTCGTATGTTTTTCCTTTTAAACGGTGCGTATGCGTTGGCCGCTCTTCGTCCGGACTATAGACGACTCCTCCATACGGAATAGGGACAGAATCGTTATAGGCAGAAAACGTGACTTCCTCAATCTCGTGATAGTGCGTACCATCCACTCTCGGTATCGCAGGCCCTGTGATGCCGTAGTATCTGTGGAAATGCCCCCTCTCAAAAGAGGTGATCCCGCGATAAAAATGTGTATGCTGATCTGTATTGCTTCCATTGACAGGCTGAGAAATGCCTTCTATTAAATGATAATGCTCCTCTGTTACATCCGTTCGTGCTTTATAGGCATGAGCATGCGGCGGGCATTTTGCCCAATCAGATGGATACAGGCCCATTTTTAACATTCCTCCTTATATTAGGCATTCACCCAAACACATATAGGCCATTCGAATACACTGATGTCAGTTACAGTGATTTTATGTGAGAGGAGCCTTTTTTTATGAATTATTTTGACGCACAGCCATTTATGCAAGAAGACATGAGAAGACCTTTTGGTTTTGGACGCCCGGGCTTTGGGTTTGGGAGACCTGGATTCGGTTATGGTAGACCTGGATTCTTCGGACCTCCATTTTTAGGTGGTTTTGCTGGAGGTCTGCTTGCTGGGTCTCTGCTTGCACCAGGATATGGATATGGATATGGGTACCCTTATCCGCCGCCGTATCCGCCATATGGACCATACCCTTATTATTAAATATGACGTTTTAGTGAAAATATCTGTTCATCAAATGAATCGATTGACACACTCGTTTTTGATGGGTTAACATTTACTTTACCGACCGTTCAGTAAAGTAGGTGTTTTTTTTATGTCTAAAACCAAAAAAGAGCAAATCTTTGATGCAGCTGCCCGCACGATTTTAGAAGAAGGATTAAGCCAGCTTACCCTTCAGCAAGTGGCAGAGCATGCACATATGACCAAAGCCGGCCTGCTTTATCATTTTGCAAGCAAGGAAGAGCTCATCCAAAAAATGAATGAGCACGCGATTCTTTGCTTTCGTCAGCAGCTCGAAACGTATCAAGAAACTTACAAACACGAAAAAGCGCCTTATGTACGTGCATATATATTGGCCACATTACATGATCTTGATCATCAAAATACGACCCAGCTATGTACAAGTATGATGGCTACCATGTCATTTGATGAAGCGTTATTGAACCCTTGGCGTGATTTTTATGCGGAGTTCAAAGCGAAAGCAGCTGAGGAAATAAACGACCCTGCATTGAGTCAGCTAATTCGACTCGCATGTGATGGGATATGGTTTTCAGAAATGTTTCAGCTTGAACCGCTGAATCGAGAAGAAAAAACCCTTTTACTTCATCGGATTTTACACCTATTAGAGGAGGGATGATCATGATCCTCGGATATCTTTTTCTGGCTGTGGCCATTTTTTCAGAAGCCATTGGCGCCGTGATGTTAAAACTCTCAAATGGCTTTACGCGCTTTAAGCCTAGCGCTGTCGTTGTTGCTGGCTATACACTTGCATTTTATATGCTGTCATTGACACTTAACATCATTCCGCTTAGCATGTCTTACGCAACATGGTCTGGGGTTGGTACAGTCCTCACGGCTATTTTTGGCGTGCTTTTTTTCAAAGAAACCTTGAACCAAAGAGCAGTCATTGGGATAGCGATGCTTGTCTCAGGGGTTGTACTTTTAAATATGTCATAAAGGATGTGGGAGATCATGAAAGGAATGCTCTATTTAACAGGAGCCATTTTGACGGAGGTTTTTGGCAGTACGATGCTGAAGCTTTCACAAGGTTTTTCGCAACTGCTGCCGAGTATTGGGGTCCTGATCGGATTTGGCTGCGCCTTTACCTTCCTCAGTTTGGCACTTAAAACCATTGACCTTTCGTCTGCTTATGCGACATGGTCTGGCGTTGGAACAGCACTCACTGCTCTTATCGGACTCGTGCTGTTTAACGAAACCATTCACATAAAAGGCTTCATAGGCCTTGCACTTGTGATATGCGGCGTGATTGTCTTGAACCTGTCCAAAAAACAAAAGGAAGAAAACAAAGAACAAATCGATCAAACCGAATGGACGTCATAAAAAAAGTCATTTTCTCCATTTAATAAGAGAAAATGACTTTTTTGTTTTTACCCGCCAACTTGAATGGTTTCTTCTAAGGAAATGGCCACATTTCCTTGAACAGCTCTTGAGATCATACATGAGCTTTCGGCTTTATGCGCGAGCTTGCGGGCCAGCTCAATATCATGCGGGGAAGCGGATTGTTTGAGGATGATGACAGGCCGGTGAATGATTTTTTCATATGTAAACACACCATTGGTCACATCTACGACAGCCTCAGAACTCATCGTTAGATCCTCTTTCTCTAATTGGCTCCGCTCCATCATAGCGGCAAGTGTAATAATATAACACGTAGCCGCTGCACCTAAAAGCATCTCATCTGGATTTGTTCCAATGCCGGGACCGTCCATTTCTTTTGGAATTGAAATCTTCGTTTTTAACTGTTCACATGAGATTGTACCCACATCGTTACGCAGACCAGGCCAGCTCGCCTGAAGATGAAAATGATGACGCGCCATATTCGTCTCTCCTTTTATTATCACTTTTTATAGTGTAACAAGAATTCACGCTGCTTGTCTTAACATGTGCACCATCTTTATGTATATTCCTCATCCAGCACTGTCCGAATCGCCCTGACATACCGGTAGAACGTCTCGTTTTTTGTACTCGACCGCCGCCGAAAGTCAAAACTGTCAAATAAAGCTTCACGCTGACTTCTACTAATCTCTAGCTGTACACTTTGCCCTGTTTTTGTAAGATTATTAATATTATGATTGCTTGTTCCGCTCAGGGTTGCGTGTGCGACAGCCAGTTCAGCAGAAAATCCGTTCCGCTCTAATGAGTTCACAATTTTTTCTGCACGGTCGTAATCTGTTCCGCCAACGAGAGTATGGTCAATTCCTTCCTCACCTTTGTATCCATGAACTGCTAAGATATAATCGTGTGCTTTTGCCTGCGCGACGCCGACTGGCTCATCAAAGTTTGTGCTTGTAATATGAAGTTCTGACGCATTCTCTCTTAAGCCTTCAAACAAATACGTAGAGAAATCATTATCGAAAAAATGGACGATCTCGCTCACGCCGCCTTCAATCCTCCCGCCATGGGGTGACATCACTAGAAGACGGCTTCCAGGCACTGGGTTGGCTGTAATCTGATAGCTGCTTGTTGATTCGTTTTCTTCCAGTTCTTTAAAATTGCGATAAATATCATTTGAACCGCTTTCGTCTTCCCCACCTGATGACACTGGCTCATCATGTTCCTGTGCTTGCATTGTATAATAAACGCCCCATCCGATCGCAAGCAGGAGAAGCAAAGCAAAAAACTTCTTCATTCCCGTTCTCCTTTAACAGATTTCTAAGCCGTTTCTATGATTTATACTGAATCATCATTTCTTTTCATTTTTTCCACTTTTTCTCTTCAAATTTGATCATAACACTCTAGATCATGAGATTCCTCAAAAATAAGATAATTGCATTTATATACACAGAAACGCCTCTCCTCTTTGAAAACAGAGTTAGAATAGTATGACAGACAAATGAAGTTATGTTTAAAATGGCCTAGTTCTATCCAGTCTGTTTTCTTTAATTCGGCTTGTATTTATATGGATTTGATTTTTTTCCTCTGTGACAAGCCACATTTGTATGAGCATTGACCCTGTTTATCCCCCCCTTTTTTCTGCAAAATCGATTGTTTCACCGGTTCTCTTTGAAGAACTCTCCCACCTATCATCGGCAGATTCTACATGTTTTTCACCTTTTTCTATTATTTTACAAAATGTAAGCGCTTTTCTTTTTAAAGAGAAATCAGTCAGCCGCCAATATGAAGAAAAGGAGGGGCATGAATCCGAACCAAGCAGCTCTCATTCTCATAACGTAATAGTGTACAAGAATGGATAGCTAGAATGGAGGGCATTACATGTTTGGATTTTCTATGGTGCAAATGGTCAGAACACATGCTAGTAAACTGGATCAGCCTTTAAGAGAAACCGTCCTTCACCTTTATAAACCTTTTAAATGGACGCCATGCTTTCTTCATCGTTTCTTTGAAGGAAGATTAAAGAAGAGAAAGAAGCTTCGTGTGATCATTGAATTTAAGGAAGGTGCGGTCGAAGCAGGTATTCAAAGCGCAAAACAGTTCATGAAAAAAAGTAGAAAAACAAAAATTAAACGGCACTTTTCACATATCGACTGCTGCGCTGCTGACCTAACACCGGATGCTTTAGAGGAGCTGTTAGCGAATGGTGAGCATATTCGTAAAATTTATTTAGACCGGAAAGTTCATGCACTTCTGGATATGGCCACACAAGCAAGTCATGCTGATGAAGTCATCCGAAACGGTACAACCTTAACAGGGGAAGGTATTACGGTCGCTGTCATTGACACAGGGATTTATCCGCATGAAGATCTAGAAGGAAGAATTCGCGATTTTGTGGATTTAGTCAAGCAAAAAACAAAGCCTTATGATGATAACGGGCATGGCACTCACTGCGCTGGAGATGTAGCTGGAGACGGAGCTGCCTCAGATGGCTTGTACAAAGGACCTGCTCCAAAAGCTCATTTAATTGGCGTGAAAGTGTTAAATAAACAAGGGGCTGGATCACTTTCTACTATTATAGAAGGGGTTGAATGGTGCATCCAGTTCAATGAAGATCACCCTGATGATCCGATTCATATTATGAGTATGTCACTAGGCGGAGATGCCCAGCGTTATGATGACGAACAAGACGATCCGATGGTGCGCGCTGTCAATGCTGCTTGGGATCAAGGCATTGTTGTATGCGTCGCTGCCGGAAACTCTGGTCCTAACAGTCAAACGATTGCGAGCCCTGCCGTCAGTCAAAAAGTTATTACGGTTGGCGCTTTTGATGACCGGAATACACCAGAATCAAACGATGATATCGTGGCACCATTTTCGAGCAGAGGCCCTACTGTTTATGGTGAAACAAAGCCTGATATCCTTGCACCAGGAGTGAACATCGTCTCTCTCAGATCACCAAGGTCCTTTCTAGATAAACTCGATAAATCAAGCAGAGTCGAGGACGATTACACGGCGTTATCTGGCACATCTATGGCAACACCGATTTGTGCTGGTATTTGCGCTCTTCTATTAGAGCATTCACCAGATTTAACGCCCGATGATGTCAAAACCCTGTTAAAAGAAAATACAAGCAAGTGGTCTGGAGATGACCCGATGATTTACGGAGCAGGTGCCATTGACGCAGAAAAAGCCATCAAAGAATAAATTAAAAAAGCCCTTTACGTTGATTCGTAAAGGGTGTTGTTTGTCTGTTATTACGTGTGAAGTCTTTCATCTACTTGAGCAGCTGACATGTTATGCTTCGTTCTCATACATCTCATCTCCTTTTTGAATGTGCGTACGCGCTTCGATCACAATCTCAAAAAAAGTGGAAGATTCCTTGTACATGTCGCGTTCCTTATAATAATTAGCCGCATCAAGTGCTAATTCCTCTAAATCAGCAAACATTTTTTTGCTTCGCAGACCAAAAAGGGCCGACCTTAATTGCTCACAGCTGTCTTTTTCTATATAAAGCGCCTGCAAAAATTGGAATTTCAACTGATAAATTTCATCTTCCAATAAACAAGCCTCTTTCATTCCTTTACGTATAGCCTCGCCAGCCCGCTGGATATCTCCGAGTTTAAAACAAGTAAGGGCAAGTGAGAATAATGATTTGATCATCGTGGATGCTTGATCTTTTTGATAAAGGGAAATGGCTTGTTCAAAAAAGACAGTCGCTGTATGATACGTTCCCATACTATAATGACAAGCACCTAAGTTATTAAGAGCCATCGCTTTAAAATAAGATGTGCATTCTTGCCGTTCCATCGCTTCACAGACCTTTAACGCTTTTTCTAAATAAGGAAGCGCTTTTTGGTGCTGACTCACATCAATCCAATTACCTGCCATGACAAAATCACATTGAATGCTTCTTTTTCCATAAAGCTGATGTTTCTTATAAATGTCTCTCGCCTTTTTAGCATAATGCATGGAGAAATAAGTTTGTTTCATATGATAGTATACTTCAGCGATTTTATAGTAAAATTCCGCTTTTTCAATCTCATCTGTCACTAAGATCAGTTGATGTTCCGCATGCTTGTAATAGGAAATAGCCTCGATATACCGGCGCTGGATAAACGCATACATTCCATGGAAAAAATGAAAGTAATAGCCGAGCAAGCCTGTCATCTCATCTTCTCCATCTTCCATTTCTTTCGGAAAAGACACGGCTTGAAGCGTTTCACTCCCTGCATGGACTGGCGTTAAATGCTGAAGCATCATTTGATGGCGAAAATCCATTAGAGAATAATATAGAAGTAAATCTTGATCCTCTTCCATCTCATGAATTTCTTCTTCAACAAGGCGCTTCATATCGTTTGCTTGTTCGACTTCAAATTTGCAAATATGCGTGTACCATTGATTGATCTTTACACCTACTTCGGAAGATGGTATTTTGTGTGCCATCCACTTCAGCCCCATTCTATCATATCAAACTGATAACTATTATTTTACATAATTTATGTTTTTAAGGCAAATTGTAAGTTATTACATAATTTATGTTCATTTCGCATATTTCTATCTTTTTTACCAAGTTTAAATAGAGTACTTTTGCCCATCAAAACGGTTTTTCTACGAAGATGGGTCAAATTCTCTTAATACTTCTTTTAAAGCACTGATATAACGTCTGAATGCTTTTTTCTTTCCTTTTCTCGTATCAAAATTGTCGAAAAAGGCTTCTCTCTGCGCCGTACTAATTTCTAGCTGAACACTTTCACCACTCGCATTTCGATTATTAATATTTTTGGGATCTGTTCCTGAAAGCCGTTCGCCTTCTTGCACCATTTCTGCAGAAAATCCTCGATCCTTTAATTCTCGTACAACTGCTCTTTGCATTTTTTCGTTTGTCCCGCCAACTAGCGTGTGTCTTTTATCACTTTTATAGCCGTGGATAGAAATGGAGAAGGGGTACGTTTTAATCATTTGAACCAATATCGGTTCATCAAACTTGGTGCTTGTAATATGCAAATCACGATTATTGTCTTGTTTTGTTCCTTCAAACAAATACGTAGAGTACTTTTCTTGAAATGCTTCTACAATTTCACTTGTTCCTGGTTCAATTTCCCCTCCATGAGGAGAAAAGACGAGTAAATCACTTCCACCCTTTTCGTGAAATTCTATTTCATAGCCTTCTCTTTCATGTCGGATAAGCTGTTTAAAGCTTTCATATTGATCCCCTTTTTTTCGCTCTTTTTGATACTTTTCTACCTCTTCTTGATATTGCTTTTGCTCTTTTTTTTCTTGAACAGAATGGCTGCATTTCACCATTAAAAGAGCACACAGGATCAGAAAGATGAATCCACATATCAGTAGCCTTTTCATTTCACCGCTCCTTTTCATTCTCTTAGGTGTCATCTTATCGCATTATTTTACTATCAATGGCTAACAGAATTCAAAGGTTGTCCGGCTCATTTGAACGAATCAGGAGAACTTACCTGTTTTTTATGCTGCCCTAGGTATTTCTGACTTCTTTGAATCATTCGTTGCTTGAATAAAAACTGCATCGTATGACCTTATTTTAGCTTTAGTTAAAATCACCTACAAAAATGGACATATTCTTCTGATTTCAAACAAAAAAAGCCGTAAACAAAAGGTATGCCCTTCTGTTTACAGCCAATTACGGTATATCCATCATTAAACTCTTAGTTCATTCTCTAAAGCTGAAAGGACTTCATCTTGCGACAGTCCTTGTGCAAGAGAAATCTCACTCACTAACATGCCTCGTGCATCTTCAAGCATCTTCTTTTCACTTGAATTTAATGCTTTCTTCTGATTGCGTCTCATCAGATCTTTGACAACGTCTGCACCATCTTCGATCGCACCTGTTTTTAGCTTTTTCAGATTTTCATCATATCTTTGCTTCCAAGTAAGCGTGTCGTCGTTTGTTTCTTCTGCAAAATTGTTCATCACAACTTTCAGCGTTGCTTGATCTGCTACCGGACGTATACCTAGTTGATTGATTCTGCCTCTTGGGATCATCATCTGCATATTCGGCATTTGAATCAGAAAATATTCCTCCGTCTTACCTAAAATCTCTTTTTCTTCCATTCCTTCAATCACACCGGCACCATGCATAGGATAAACAATTTTATCACCTATTTGAAACAAATCCGCCACCTCCGAAAGTATTCACATTATGATTATAACACATTTCATCGGTGGATAAAAATTTATATTCTATCATGTTATTTTAGCACTAGTCAATTCTTTTTATTTGAGTTTTTCAGAAAAAGCCTTTTTTTACAAAAAAAGCGCCATTATCCAGTCCCCTTGTCTTATTCTTGCATATACTAGCATTGAGTCACATTTAGGAGGGATGACAATGTGCAAATGCAAGTGCAAACATTCCCACTCAAACTGTTATAAAAAGCATGACGATCATTGCCATGAGGATCCATGTAAAGAAAAAAAGTTTCATCATAAAAAAGATAAATGGTTTGAGAGCGATTTCTGGGATACTTCTAGAAGCTACGATCCCTATTACTGTCCTAAAAGTGTCTGCAGCAGCTGTAAGAAGCGTCGTAGAAGAAGACATGGCTTCTCATATTAGCAATTGACGCTTTCACCTGCTTTTCGTTTTCCCGGCTGAAAAGCCGGTTTTTTTCATATGGATAGGCTCATGAAACGGATCATGCTCATAGGATATGGCAACCTGACATAAAGGATGAGATATCAAATGAACAATATGAATAGCCCAATGAATCATCATCACCAAGAAAACCCCTATCATACATTTGAGAATGTGTATACAGCCAATCATGAGCATGTGGTCGCGCCAAACATGCAGGATCCTATGAATATGCCAAAGCATGATCATACCGGTAAAAAAGATATGTACAGCGGACACTATCCGCATCATCATTCAACCTATTCGCCGTTTCCAAATCAGCATGATGCCTTTTCACATGTTCCAATGAAAGATCACCATCATCTTGGCCACTATGGTGGATACGGAATGATGCCATATCATCCATACGGATATCAAGATATGCATATGATGATGCCAAATCAGCAAATGACAGGCCATGGTTATGGAATGAACCAACCAAATGCGTTTTTCCCCCGTTATTACTAAACAAAGTGAAAAAATAAGGGTACAATATACCATTTAATACCATATAGGAATATGGTAACCTTATAGGTAAATAATGGGTGTAATCATCTATTATTTGCCTATATTCAACAAGGGGGAAGGAAAAAATGAAAAAAACATGGACAATGATCATGATCGGAATGCTTACACTGGTCATGGCACTATCGGTACCGATTGCCGCATCCGCAGAAGGAGTCAAAACGGAGGAAGGCAAAGCATCAACGAATGCAAGACCAGCTGAACTTTATGCAAAAATTACAGGTACAAGTAAGCAGGAATGGTCTTTTTCTGACATTGAGCTGACATACCGCCCAAATTCTATTTTAAGTATCGGTGCCATTGAGTTCACATTGCCTGCAGGCTTTCAAGCGACAACAAAAGACATCTTCAATGGAAAAGCATTAAAAGACAGCTACATTTTGAACAGTGGAAAAACTGTCCGCATTCCAGCTAGAATCGATTTATTAGGAATCTCACAATATAAATTACAACTTTCTCATAAAGTACTTCCTGCTGCAGGTACATATACGTTCCGCGCAGAAAACCGTGCGCTTAGCATTGGTTCTAAATTTTATGCAGAGGACACCCTTGATATTCAAACACGACCAGTTGTGGTCACACCGCCAAATCCTTGTGGATGCTAAATAAAAAAGCGCTCTAATAAGAGCGCTTCAGCGTGTAGACAAACCCTCGCATTCTTTGTCAGGTCTGTGCTCCGTTACTCACGAATGTTCAATTCGCTCCGTTCCGGTGCTCGCCCTTCCTAGACTGCAAAGGTTTTCTATCACGCTGAAAAGAAGACAAAGGGCCAAAATCAAGATGATTTTAGCCCTTTGTCTTTTTTTCATTTGATCACATGACCCGTTTAAACATTTTTTCCATTTCATATGTCGAGTGATGAATGATGATCGGCCGGCCGTGCGGACAAGTGAAGGGGTCCTTTGTCTGCCGGAGTTCATCTAATAAGGCTTTGATTTCATCATGACGCAAATGGCGATTTGCTTTGATAGAGCCTTTACAGCTCATCATGATCGCCGCTTCTTCTCTCAATTTTTTGATATCAACACGCTTCTCATCTAGCACTTGCTCTATAATCTCTTCGATCAGTTCAGCCTCTTCCCCTTTTGGAAACCACTGCGGATGCGACCGAACAATGTAGCTTCCTGAACCGAAAGGCTCTAAGAAGACGCCCACTTTCGTTAGTATCTCTTTATGCTCTTCAATAATCAGCATATCGTTTTTCGAGTAGTGGAATGTTAATGGGACGAGCATTTCTTGCACTTCCTGCTTGATCTCTCCTACCTTCTCACGATAATACTCATACTTGATTCGCTCCTGGGCCGCATGCTGATCGATAATATAAAGCCCTCGTTCATTTTGAGCCAAAATATATGTGCCGTGCATTTGCCCGATGGGATACATGACTGGAACACGTTCGTTTTCTGAAATGGTTTCTGCAACATCTTCTCTCAGTACCGACTCTTCATATTCTAGTGAAGCGGCGGATTCCTCTAACTGAACACGCTCAGATGGAGCATCTTCATAAAATACGGGTGATGACGCCTCAGTCTTTTCCTGCTCAGGCGTCCCATATGTACCCGTCTGACTTGTCTCGTATACAACCGATTCGAGAGGCTCCGGCTGATAGGATAGCGGCGTTTCCGACACGCTTGTGTTTATTTTTTTCGCATCAAAAGTTAAGGATTGCTGCTCATTTTTCACTGCTGGCATTGGTGCTTTCTTTGGCACTGAAGCACTTGGAATAAGCTGCTGCTTTTGAAATACTTCCTTAATTCCTTGTTTGATTAGCTCATGAAGTTCCTGCTCTTTACTTAGTCTCACTTCAAGCTTCGAAGGGTGAACGTTCACATCCACTAAAATGGGGTCCATCTTCATCTCAATAAATGTAATCGGATGGCGGCCAATCGGCAGCAGGGTGTGATACCCTTCATGGACCGCTTTCACGAGCGGAAAATGCTTAACATATCTGCCGTTTACAACAGAAGACATATAATTCCGTGATGCCCTTGTCACTTCTGGCAAGGAGATATATCCTTTCACTTCAAAATCAAGTGATTGCACGTGAAGCGGCACCATTTTTTTCGCAACAGCTGTCCCGTAAATGGCCGCAAGCACATGCCGCACATCTCCGTTTCCATTCGTCTGAAGCAGAACTTTCCCTTGATGTCGCAAGCGAATTGATACTTCTGGGTGAGCCAGCGCAATTCGATTGACGACATCCGATATATTGCCAAGCTCCGTATGAACGGTTTTCATGTATTTTAAACGGGCAGGCGTATTGTAAAATAAGTTGGTAACGACAATCTCGGTACCGCGGCGGCCAGAGGTTTTTTTCTCTGAAATGATCTTTCCGCCTTGCAGTACCAGGTGCGTTCCAGCTCCTTCACCAGTACTTGTTTTCATTTCTAGATGAGAGACAGATGCGATACTTGGCAGCGCCTCTCCCCTGAATCCGAGCGTTCTGACACGGAACAGATCATTTTCATCTTTGATTTTACTCGTTGCATGGCGCTGAAAGGCGAGCTTACAATCTTCAGCATCGATTCCAACACCATTATCAATCATTCTAATAGAGGAAAGACCTGCTTCTTCTACATCGATTTCAATCACTGTACTGCTTGCATCGATTGCATTTTCCATAAGCTCCTTTACGACAGAAGCCGGACGCTCGACTACTTCACCTGCAGCAATTTTATTGGATAGGTCATCGGATAATTGAATAATCTTTGCCATTTTGCTCACCTCACCTTATATTATAATTTCTTTTGCAATTCATATAGCTTTGTCATCGCTTCGAGCGGGGTCATATCCATTAGGTTGAATGACTTTAATTCCTCGATCACCGCTTGATCTTTCTGTTTTAGAACTGGTTTAGTTTGCGGTTTTTCTTCTACTTCAAAGAAAGAAAGCTGCTGTTTTCCCTCGGTCTTTTCTGTTTTTGGGGCTGCAGATACGTGCGGGGTCACTTCATGTGATCCGCTCTCAAGCTCCGTCAAAATGGTCTGGGCCCTATCGATGATGGCATCAGGCAATTCAGCAAGCTGCGCTACATGAATACCATAGCTTTTATCAGCTGCCCCCTCTTTGATTTGATGTAAGAAAACGACCGTGCCTTCATGCTCTTCAGCACGTACATGGACATTTTTCAGCTCGCTTAATTGAGACTCAAGGACTGTAAGCTCATGGTAATGTGTAGAAAATAGCGTTTTGGCACCAATATGATCGTGAACAAATTCAATGATTGCCTGCGCAAGAGCCATTCCATCATAAGTGCTTGTCCCGCGTCC
This sequence comes from Bacillus sp. GBSW19, assembly GCF_002998655.1. Lineage (NCBI taxonomy): Bacteria > Bacillati > Bacillota > Bacilli > Caryophanales > Bacillaceae > Bacillus > Bacillus sp. GBSW19. The sequence continues at coordinate 754,727 of NZ_PVRF01000001.1, read as the reverse complement.
AATTTCATCAAATAAGATCAAGCTGTTTTTCGTTGCATGCACCATCGCATTTTTTGCTTCAAGCATCTCTACCATAAAAGTACTCTGACCAGAAATCAAATCATCTGCCGCACCAATGCGTGTAAAGATTTGATCAAAGATCGGAAGGGTCGCCTTTGATGCCGGCACAAAGCAGCCAATTTGCGCAAGAATTGAGATAAGCGCCATTTGTCTCATATACGTACTTTTCCCTGACATATTCGGCCCAGTAATGAGTAAGGTTTGCCGGCCATTTCCCATATGGCAGTCATTTGGCACATACTCCTGATGATCCATCACTTTTTCAACGACTGGGTGACGGCCATCTATGACATCCACCTCATCCTCTGAGAATTCCGGACGGATATAACGGCGCTTTTCACTGACAGTCGCAAAACATTGGAGGGCATCCAGCTCACTCATTTGTTTTGCGAGCAGCTGTAATCTCGGAATATAGACTTTCACTTGTTCCCTGAGAGCTGCGAATAGTTCATATTCCAGTTCGCTTATATTTGATTCTGCCTCAAGAATCAGCGCTTCTTTTTCTTTCAATTCAGGTGTAATATACCTCTCTGCATTGGCAAGCGTTTGTTTTCTTTCATAACGCCCTTCCTCCAGAAGATGCGTATTCGCGCGTGTCACTTCGATATAATAACCGAACACTTTATTAAACCCGACTTTTAAGGAGCGAATGCCTGTGTATTCTCTTTCTTGCTGTTCAAGCCGTGCAATCCAGTCCTTCCCATTTCGGCTGGCATCACGGTATTCATCTAATTTTGCATTGTAGCCGTCTTTAATCAAATTGCCTTCTTTTAACGTCATCGGCGGGTTCTCATATAGCGCATCTTCTAATAAATCAAGTAAGTCACCACAAGGATCAATATCATTCGCTCTTGATTTCGCCATTTCCTCTGGCAGTGAGTGCACAAGCTCTTTAATGGCTGGCACTTGCTTTAAGGATTCTTTTAACTGAATGAGATCACGGGCATTTACGTTGCCAAATGCGACGCGGCCCGCTAGACGCTCAAGATCATATACTTGCTTTAATCGTTCACGCAGATCCTCTCGTTCAAAGAAATGATCCATGAGAATTTGCACCATTTCCTGACGTTCCTTAATTTGCGAAAGACGAATTAACGGCCGGTCGATCCACTGTTTGAGCAGCCTTCCGCCCATCGCTGTTTTTGTTTCATCTAGCAGCCATAATAAAGAGCCCTTCTTGCTTTTTGAGCGGATCGTCTCTGTTAATTCAAGATTTCGTTTTGAGTAAAGATCAATTTTCATTGTTTGTTCGAGCTCAAACACTTGCACTTGCTGAAGGTGATCGAGACTTCTTTTTTGCGTTCTTCTTAAATAAGCATATAATGTCAAAAAGGTCGATCTTAGTTGCTCGTTAAGGGGGGACACGAGTCGCTCAGCTTCATCGATTAACTCATCACTATCTTCGTATGAAATGGTCGCTTGGCACCGTTCCTTTAATGTTTTGACTGTTTCCTCATCCAGCTGCTTTGACACCACAATTTCTTTTGCACCGACAGAATAAATTTCAGACACGACTTCATCTAATCGATCGATGAAAGCCGCCATATTTTCACCTGTAGATAAATCGGAAAGTGCAAGTCCGTATCCATTTTCAAATCTTGTAACAGATGCAATGAAGTTGTTTTCGTTTTCACTTAAGCCTTTACCATCCATCACCGTACCTGGTGTAATGAGTTGAACGACTTCTCTTTTGACGACACCTTTTGCCGTTTTAGGATCTTCCACCTGCTCACAAATCGCGACCTTGTAGCCTTTTGAAATCAATTGTTCTATGTATGCAGAAGCAGAATGATAAGGCACACCGCACATTGGTATTGTCCCGCCATCTCTGCTTGTTAACGTAATTTCCAATTCTTGTGCCGCTTCTTTTGCGTCATCAAAAAACATTTCATAAAAATCGCCTAAGCGAAAAAATAAAAAGGCATCTTGATACTCTGCCTTGATTTTTAAATATTGCTGTATCATGGGCGTATAACTTGCCATATTTCTAATCCCTCACTATATTACATTCGAATTCATACCATCTTTCATTATAGCATAAAAAATCCCCTTTTTTCTCCTAGATAGGACACAAAAAAACTAGGGGGATATGCGCCCTAGTCATCAATTACTCTTCTGGATCACCCGCTAGGAATTCTGGATGAATATCCTCTAACTCCTCATCCACCTCTTCTTCCCACTCGTGATCATCTTTTTCTTTCCAGCTTGAATTGACCTCTACAACAATTTTTGTTTCTCCTACCACTTCAGCAATGAATTCACGTTCTGCCTGAACGATAATTTTATTGCCGTTTGGTGAAATGGTCACTTCTAAACAATTCGGCTGCTGCAGCACTTTTGCAATCACTTCATGCTCATCATCAAGGAAATTTTTATCTTTATATCTCAGTTTGATGATGTCTACATATTTCACCCGTTCTGTGACGACTTCTGTTTTTGTGTTATCAGCGTAAGAATACCATACGTTAATATCAAAGGTTCCTTCAATCTCAACAGTTTTACCGACCTTTTCAGCATCATACTTATGATTAATGATCCAACCACCTAGGATGCTGGTTGGTTTTTGCGATGGAGAAATGGTGTGTGTGCTTTGGGTGAATTTCCTCCCTTTTGCAACCACCGCTTTTGTAATAATCTCTCTGTATTCAGACATTCCGGCATGCCTCCTTGTTCTTGATCGTTTTATCTTATGCTGGGCATTCGTCTAGTGTGTCACGATTTTGAACTTCATGTTCAATTAAATTCATTTCTGTTTCAGTGTATGCATGGTCGCCCATAAACTTGCCTTGAAAATTGGAAAAGTTGGAGAGTGAGAGTTTGGGGTTGACTGTAATGGTGTCATTTGATGTAATATAGATAGTAGCCCTTCTTTATATAAGGAGGAGATCTAATGAAACAATTTAATATTATAATAAACATTTTTGGATTTAGCATTGAGCTTCAATTCAAATCTTTTAATCTGTAAAATCAATTAATTTTTAGTTTATAACGTATCACTATAATATTTTGAATAAATAAATCAATACATTTTTTACGAAATACAGGGCTACTGCATCAACATTTTGTTGTTGATGCAGTAGCAAAATACAAATTACATATATTCTATATAATAAAAACCCCGCATCTGCGGGGTTTTCTCATTTAATGGAGCAACTTGGTGATGAGTTTTTCACTTTTGAACCGGTTTCTCCTAATAAGAGATCACCGCCGGTTGAAAGAATGATTTCATCTGTTACTTGATTAGAAATCGTATGCGCTACGAGCTGAAGCAGGGAATTGACTTCCACTTGTGATTCTTTGAATTCTTGAATCACCGGGATTTCATCCAGTTCTTCTTGCAGGGCATCGATTTTTTCTTCCACTTGCTTTAAGGCTTCATGTTTGCCGTAATGCTTTAAATTCACAGCTTGTTTTTGAAGCGCCTTAATTTGATTAATAATCGTTGAAATTTTTGTATTTTCATTGATTTGCGCTTCTGCTTTCTTGAAGAAATCAACTTCTTCTGTTTCAGAAATCATTTTAGCGAGCTCTCTTGCACGCTCGACAATCTCTTTTTTTGAATAAAGCGTCATTTTAATTCACCTCGATAGCTTCTCCAACCATTTCTCCGTCAAGAGACCAAGTTTTGGCTTGTGTGATTTTCACTTTGACGATGTTGCCAATCGCTTCTTTTGGTGCTTTAAAATTCACAAGCTTGCTTTTACTTGTATATCCGGCTAGGATTTCAGGGTTGTTTTTACTTTCACCCTCTACTAATACTTCGACAGTCTGCCCTTCATATTCCTTCATTTTTTTCGCGGAAATTTCATTCACGAGGGCATTCAGGCGTTGCAGACGTTCTTTTTTCACATGCATTGGCACGTTGTCTTGCATTTTCGCTGCTGGTGTTCCTTCTCTTGGAGAGTAAATGAACGTATAAGCGGCATCAAACTCAACCTCGCGATAGAGGGAAAGTGTTTCCTCAAACTGCTCATCTGTCTCATTTGGGAACCCAACAATAATGTCCGTTGTTAATGAAGCATTTGGCATGGCTTCTTTGATTTTGCGCACAAGATCAAGATAACGCTCACGGTCATATTTTCTCGCCATGAGTTTCAATACAGAAGAACTTCCTGATTGAACTGGCAAATGAATATGATCGAGAAGGTTCCCACCCTTAGCAAGCACTTCAATTAAGTGATCGTCAAAGTCACGCGGGTGGCTTGTTGTAAAACGGATACGCGGAATATCGATTTTACGCAGCTCATCCATCAGGTGTCCAAGACCATATTCCATGTCTTCAAAATCTTTTCCATACGCATTCACGTTTTGACCAAGAAGGGTAATTTCCTTATATCCTTCTGCCGCTAAACGTCTGACCTCTTGAATAATTTCATCCGGGCGGCGGCTTCTTTCCTTACCGCGCGTGTAAGGGACGATACAGTATGTACAGAATTTATCACAACCGTACATAATATTCACCCAGCCCTTAATTTTTCCTTGGCGGGCTCTCGGAAGGTTTTCAATGACATCGCCTTCTTTTGACCAAACCTCAATGACCATTTCTTTTGAAAGATAGCATTCAGATAACAACTCTGGCAGGCGGTGAATGTTGTGTGTACCGAAAATCAAATCAACAAATGGATGTTTCTTCAAAATACGGTTGACGACAGATTCCTCTTGCGACATACATCCGCAGACACCTAAAATTAAATCTGGCTTTTCACGTTTTAATGCTTTTAAATGACCAAGCTCTCCGAACACTTTGTTTTCCGCATTTTCACGAATCGCACAAGTGTTTAATAAGATGACATTTGCATCTTCCGTTGAGTTTGTTGGCTCATAACCAAGCGCCATAAAGATACCAGCCATCACTTCTGTGTCATGCTCATTCATTTGACAGCCATATGTGCGAATATAAAACTTGCGGCCGTTCCCTAACCCTTGAAACCGCTCGTCAATTTGAAATTGATTGTATTCGACTTCTTCTTTACCCCGTTTTTTTGCTTCTTTTAAGGAAGGCGGAATGTACACAGCTTCAAAATACTGGCTGTAGTCCTTCTCGGATTTTTTGTCCGATGAACTTACTTGTCCGCTCGCTTTTCTCTGCTCTTCATTCATGAATTTGTACTCCTTTCAAACCAAGCTCCACCCTACAGTATAGACTATTTTGTGATGAATTGAAAATAAATTCATATACAGTTTTTCTATAAAAAATGCCTATTCAGCAAGAAGGTCACAGCCAATCTCTTTATTAAAAAAAGAGAGCCTGCGCTCTCTCAATCAAGTATGTTCAGTTTTTTTGCTTCTTCTTCGATGATCGTCAGTGCACGGTCTAGTTCTTCTTTTGTGTGCTCTGCTGTGATGATGGCTCTAATTCTCGCTTTTCCTTTTGCCACAGTTGGGAAGGCGATGCCTTGAGCAAACACGCCTCGCTCTATTAAAGCCTTTGAAAAGCGGAAAGTAAGGGCTTCGTCTCCAATCATAATTGGAATAATCGGTGTTTCTGTCGGAGCAACTTGAAACCCAAGGCTGACGACTTTTCCTTTGAAATAGGCGGCGTTTTCCCAGAGTGTGCTAATTCGCTCTGGTTCATCTAACAGCACTTCAATGGCTTCTTCACAGGCTCTAGTCACAGCTGGCGGATGTGAGGTGCTGAATAAAAACGGCCTTGCTTTATGCTTTAAGTAGTCGATTAAAACGGCTGATCCCGCTACATAGCCGCCGAGCACTCCGACAGCCTTACTAAGTGTCCCAACCTGAATGTGCACTCTGCCGTCGAGTTTAAAATGGTTGACTGTCCCGCGGCCATTTTCACCAAGCACGCCTGAGGCATGCGCATCGTCTACCATCACAAATGCATCATATGCTTCTGCGAGCCTCACAATCTCAGGAAGTGGCGCAATATCTCCATCCATCGAGAACACACCATCTGTGACGATGAGACGCACGCGGTAATTCATAGATTTCTTTAAAATTTTCTCAAGCTCTTCCATATTGGAATGACCGTATACCTTTTTATCTGCTTTTGTTAATCGGATGCCGTCAATGATTGAGGCATGATTCAGTTCATCTGAAATCACAATATCATCTTTTGTCAGGATACTTGATAAGACCCCTTGGTTGGTCGTAAAGCCTGATTGGAACACAAGGGCTGCCTCTGTCTTTTTAAATGCAGCGAGCTTTTTTTCAAGACGTTCGTGCATCGTCATTGTGCCGGCGATGGTTCGTACAGACCCTGTGCCAGCACCAAATTCATCAATTGCCTCTTTTGCCGCTTTCATCAGCCTTGGATGTGAGGTGAGGCCTAAGTAGTTATTTGAGGAGAGCTGTATGACAGATTGTTCATTTAATGTCACAGTGGATGATTGTTTTGAGTCGATCTCTTTCAATGTTTGGTGGGTGCCTTGCTGCTTCATTGTTTCCAGTTCACCTTGTAAATACGTGAATTCTTTCATCATTTCTTCCCCCTTTGATTTGATGGCATCATCAGTACGACCTTTCCGCACGTACCATTTCTCATGAGTTCAAATCCCTTTTCGAACTGTTCAAATGGCAGCGTATGGGTGACAACTGGCTGGACATCGATGGTATTCGTTCTTAACAGCTCAGATACTTGACGCCACGTCTCAAACATTTTTCTCCCCGTGATTCCTTGGACGGTTAATCCCCTAAAAACAATTTGATTCGTAATATCAATTGTCACTGGCCGTTCTGGCAAGCTTAGTATATTGACTTTCCCTCCATTTGCACAAGCTTCGAGTGCTTGATTAATGGCAACTGGATGTCCTGACATCTCGCATATCACATCTGCTCCTTCCATCCGTGTGAACTGCTTAATCACCTCAACAGGATCATCTTTTCCAATATCCACGATATGGTCTGCCCCCATTTTTCGGGCAAGATCCAGCCTGTATTCGTTTTGATCGACGGCAAACACTTGAACAGCACCGGAAGCTTTCGCGACGGCGATCGCCATTAAACCGATTGGTCCGCAGCCAAAAATCGCCACCGACTTACCTGAAACAGGTGTGTGCAGCACTGTATGAACAGCATTTCCAAGCGGCTCTTGGATAGATGCAAGCTCTACTGGCATTTGAGCTGGATTGTGCCACACATTTTGTTCAGGTACTTTGACATATTCAGCAAAGCAGCCGTCAATGTCTACCCCTAAAATTTTCGTTTCACTGCACAAATGCTGCTGACCGGTTAAACACATATAGCACTGATTACATACAACATGCGTCTCTGCCGATACAAAATCCCCTACTTTTGCACGTGAGACTTGCTTCCCTACTTTGACAACTTCCCCTGTAAATTCATGTCCAAAAATGTAGGGCGCTTTAACTCTTCCCTTTGCCCAGTCATCCCAGTTATAAATATGCACGTCTGTTCCGCATATCGAAGTGGCTTTCACCTGAATCAATACTTCATGATCATTGATTTCTGGAATCGGCATTTCCATCAGTACCGCCCCGTAAGCGCTTTCTTTTTTAACAATTGCTTTCATCGTTCCACACATGACGTACAACCCCTTTGTTAAAAAACTTCTCCCAATGAGATTTTAACACGTCTTATTTTAGTCGTAAATACCACTGTCTACTGTAAAAAGACAAATGAACACTCCACATATTTTTTTGGATATTTTTCTAAAAAAAAAAGCAAATCCCCGTAGAGAAGGAGATTTGCTTTTTGCGTCATCGTCTTTTTGAAACGGCAATATATAAGGCTGGCACAATGAAGAGTGTGAGAATCGTTGAGAAAAAGACACCCGAAACTATGCAGATTGCCAGCGGCTTAAAGAGCGGATCATTACTTAATGCTACAGGCATAAGGGCAACCAGTGCTGTAAATGCTGTTAGTAAAATTGGCCTAATCCTAGCTCTTCCCGCTTCAATGACAGCTGTCTGTTGATCGAATCCTTGCTTACGCCGCTGCTCAATAAATTCGAACAAGACAACCGCATTTCGGACCACGATACCAGCTAATGAGACAATTCCCATTGTTGCCATGAAGCTGAACGGTGTTTGTGTGACAAACAGTCCTATAACAGCTCCAGATATCGCTAAGTAAACCGTACCTAGAACTAACAATGGAAGCATCAATGAATTGAACTGAAAAGCGATGGTCACATAAATGAGCAGCAAGACAACCCCAAATAAGAGACTAATTTCAATAAAGAACTGGATTTGATCTTCATTTTCTCCACCTTGAGAAATGGTTAGCTCCTTCGCAACATCCGTTTTTCCTACTTGATTGACGACTTCTTTCATGTCATCTTTAAACGACTCTGACGTGCCAGGGTACGCCTTCAGCGTAATGGTCGGAATTCCATTTTCATGTGGAATGCTTTCGTACTGCTCTGTTTCTTTTTCTTTTACATATCGGCTAAGCGGCTCGAGTGAAGGCATACCACCTTCATTTGAATTCACAGGCACTTTTATTTCTTTTAGCTTTAATCCATTTTGGTGTGTAGCCATATCCTGTTTGACCACTAGGTCGATATCTTTTGTTCCTTGTTTAAAGCTGCCTAATGGCATGCCTTCTGTCACTAGACCGAGCTGTCTGCTGACAAACTGAGCGCTGAGTCCATCCTCTGCCATTCGGTCACGGTTTAATTCAAAGGAGATGGTTTTTACCGGCTGATTGACATCGTCAGTGATCAAGCTCGCTCCTTTTTCTTTCATTTCACTTGTGAGCGTTTCTTTGATATTAATGAGCTTTGCAAAAGAGTCACCCGCAATGGTTACAGTCACAGGCGCACCGGTTGGCGGTCCTTGAACAATGGTTTTCATAAAAATATCAGCATCTTTGAATTTCTTACGCAAAGGCTCTGTCATACGATCTATCAATTGTTTACTGGTCATCTGATCATTGTCTACTCTCACAACAACTTGACCAGTATGATCACTTGCATTTGAGATACTTTCATTAAACAGGTTCGGTACACCGCCGCCTGCAAAGATCGCCGTCTCTTCAATGCCTTTTTGCTGTTTCGTCTCTTGTTCTATTTTCTCTAATGTTTCATTTGTTTTGTCTAATGTTGTTTCACTTGGAAGTGTGACAGTGACAACCACTTCTTTCTTATTCGCTGCAGGGAAAAATTCAAATGGTGTGACGAAAATCAGTAAAAAGGCAAGCGTTGCAACGAGCAAACCACTTAGGCCAATAAGCAGCGGACGCTTCACAATGTTCGTCAGCACACGGTCTGCATAAAAATCAGCTAATTTTTTTAACGGTTTGCCTAGGAATCCTGGCTCTTTTTGAATTTTCTTGTTCTTTCTTTTTCGGTTCACGGTATATTGATAGACTGGCACTAGTGTCAGAGAAATCACCATAGACGCAAGTACAGTCGTGACTAGGACAGACGGTAATGCTCGTATAAATGAACCGTTTGCACCTGATAAGAAAACAAGTGGCAAGAAAGCAAACACAACCGCAAGTGTTGAAGTCAAAATAGACCCTGCAACTTCTTTCACACCTGCAATCGTTCCTTTAAGCGGACTTTCGTATTTTTTCATCTGCCTTAAAATATTATCGTTGACGACAATGGCATCATCGACAAGTATTCCTAGGGCAATGATAAAGCCGATAATCGAAATCTGATTGAGGTCCACTTGTAAAAATGGCAGCGGAATCGTTCCGATTGTGATCGATAATGGGATGGCAAGTGAAACGATGAACGCACCGCCAATGGTAAGACCAAGTGTGGTGACGATAATGACAGCGATGACCGCAACAATGGCTTCTTTTATCAAATCATTAAAAATGGCATCCACATCACTTTTTTGTGAATAGTAGTCTACCCACTCCACACCATTTGGAAGCTGCTTCTCTTTCTTAATAACATCACTGACTTTGTCATACATTTTAGGAATATCAAGCCCTGGTTTGATATTGACTGTAAATGAATAGGCGGGCTTTCCGTTATACGACACAATGTCACTTTTCTCTTTTTCTACTTCTTTTAAGCTGCCAAGCTGACTGATTGTGACCGGCTCACGGTTCGTTTTGGAGAAAAGCTCAATCTTTGTCACTTGATCCAAACGGTCATAGGCATCAATGGACAGCTTAACCTTCTCGCCACCTGCCCGAATGTCGCCTAGTGGAGATGTGTCAAATTCCTGATTGATGGCATTTGTAACATCCGTTACATTTAACCCTTCATCCTCCAGTTTACTCGAGTCTAAGTTTAATACCGCTTGTTTGTCATTGAATCCTTTGATGACGACACTGTCTACCCCTTTGATGTCCTCAACCTTTTCCTTCAACGCACGCAGCGATTCCTGACTTTTTGCCAAGTCCGTTAATTGACTCGCCACAACCATATAAGAACCAACCGGCACGTTGCCGAACTCATCCTTTACATCCGGCTCCATCACTCCGTTAGGAAAGGACGACGCAGCACTCGTGGTTTCATTCTTAATCTGACTTGCCACCTTTTGAAAGTCGGCTTGATCATCAATTTCAAGCACAATATTTGAAAAACCAATGGCAGAAACAGAGCTCGTTTTCTCTACACCATTGATATCAGATATGGCTGATTCGAGCTTATTGGTTACATCACTTTCCACCTGTTTTGCATCCGCACCAGGAAACACGGTGGAAATCGTGACGATATTCGCTTGGAATTCTGGCAGTTCTCGTTTAGGGAGCTGCGCGAATAAATAGCCGCCAGCAATGAGAACAATAAAAAATAAAATAAAAACAAGCTTTCCTCTTTTCAAAAAAGCTTCGAACATTATTTCACCTACTTAAATATTTATTTTTGATGAAGTATTTTTAACTTCATCTTAATTTATCATCCTGGTGAAAAAATGCAAGCTCTAATATGTCATTTTTATCTATTTCATGAACTGAATATGTTATATAAGAAATGTATAGTGGTAAACAAAAACAACCTGCTCACATGATGTAAGCAGGTTGAAAATAATAAAATTAGAATTATCGTGGTTCAACAATCAATTTGATTGCTGTTCTTTCTTCTCCATCGATAAGAATGTCAGTAAAGGCTGGAATGCATATCAAATCCACTCCGCTTGGTGCAACAAATCCCCTTGCTATGGCTACAGCCTTGACCGCCTGATTCAGCGCTCCAGCGCCGATTGCTTGTATTTCCGCTGCACCGCGTTCACGTAAAACGCCTGCTAATGCTCCTGCTACTGAATTCGGATTTGACTTTGCTGAAACTTTTAAAATTTCCATTTCTGCTCCCCCTTAAATTTACAATGGATAAGTGAGTGTTCATTAGAACAATCTTTGTTAGATGATGCTATTTTTTGAAAATCCATCCCCAAAATGTTTTTCAAAAATAGCAGGCTACCTACCATTTTTACTATATTCACGATAGAGGGCGCATATTCCTTCTTTCTGATTAATATTTTTCTGAAATAAATATGTGAACATTTATTCAAAGAAAATATGGTCATCATTTATCAAAATTCGATCAATTTTGACAGCTTTTTTCGACTGTTCGTCAATTTCTACGATTACTGCACTTAATGTTGTGCGTCCTTCTGCAATCTCAAAACGGACTGGAAGACTCGTTTTGAATCGTTTAATAATCGTCTCCCGATCAACACCTAAAATGCCATCATAAGGTCCTGTCATTCCCACATCTGAAATATACGCAGTTCCTTTTGGCAAAACGCGGTTATCTGCTGTTTGAACATGTGTATGCGTTCCAACGACACATGATGCACGGCCGTCTGTATACCAGCCCATCGCTTGCTTTTCACTTGTGGCTTCACCATGAAAATCAATAAAAATGAACGGTGTACGTTTGGATGCTTCCGCAATTAACTCGTCTACTTTTTGAAACGGGCAGTCAATTGGCGGTAAAAAAGTGCGTCCTTGTAAATTGATGACGGCCAGTTCTTTTCCTTGTTTTTTTATAAACGTAAGACCTTTACCAGGTGTGCCTTCTGGGAAGTTCGCCGGACGAACCATGTTGGCTGCGTCATCGATGAAATCAAAAATGTCTCTTTTATCCCATGTATGGTTGCCCATTGTAAGCACGTCAGCTCCTGCTTGCAGCAGCTCATGATAGATTTTTTCAGTTATCCCTTTCCCATGAGCAGCATTTTCTCCGTTGACAATGGTAAAGTGGGGCTGATATTTCTTCTTTAGCTTTGGCAAGTATTCTTTCAGTGTGTCTCGTCCAGGTGAACCGACGATATCTCCAACAAATAATATTTTCATGCGCTTTGAACCCTTTCTCTTATAAATTGACTTCTTATCAGTGTTGCATATTTACACAAAAAAATAAAGCGGCGCTAAGCGCACCGCTCTATTTTGCATACTCTACTGCGCGAGTTTCTCGAATGACCGTCACTTTAATGTGACCAGGGTAATCGAGCTCGTCCTCAATCCGCTTACGAATATCCCTTGCTAGACGGTGAGCTTCAAGATCATTAATTGAATCTGGCTTCACCATAATACGTACTTCACGTCCAGCCTGTATCGCAAACGATTTTTCAACACCTTCATAAGATTCAGAGATATCTTCTAATTTCTCAAGTCTCCGAATGTAATTTTCAAGCGTCTCACTTCTTGCACCAGGGCGTGCTGCAGATAATGCATCTGCTGCCGCAACAAGAACAGCGATAATAGATGTCGGTTCTTGGTCACCGTGGTGAGAGGCAATACTGTTGATGACAACAGGATGCTCTTTATATTTCGTCGCAAGCTCAACGCCAATTTCTACGTGGCTTCCTTCTACTTCATGATCAATGGCTTTTCCAATGTCATGCAGAAGACCTGCTCGTTTTGCAAGCTTTGCATCTTCTCCAAGCTCTGAAGCCATGAGACCTGCAAGATGTGCAACCTCAATTGAATGCTTCAGGACATTTTGTCCATAACTTGTACGGAATTTTAAGCGACCGAGAATTTTGATGAGATCCGGATGCAGACCGTGAACTCCGACTTCGAATGTCGTTTGCTCACCCATCTCACGGATATAATCATCGACTTCACGGCGTGATTTTTCCACCATTTCTTCAATTCGTGCAGGATGAATGCGGCCATCCTGGACTAGCTTGTCCAGAGCTATCCTCGCTGTTTCACGTCTAATCGGATCAAAGCCCGATAGGATAACAGCTTCAGGTGTATCATCTATGATCAAGTCAATACCTGTTAACGTTTCTAACGTACGGATATTTCGTCCTTCACGTCCGATAATACGACCTTTCATCTCATCATTTGGAAGATTGACTACAGATACCGTCGTTTCAGCTACATGATCAGCTGCACAACGCTGTAACGCAAGTGAAAGAATGTTTTTCGCCTTTTTATCAGCCTCTTCTTTCGCTCGGTTTTCAGATTCTTTCGTCATGACTGCAATGTCGTGGGAAAGCTCATTTTCAACTTGATCCAGAATGATTTGTTTCGCTTCATCTCGAGTTAAACTAGAAATGCGTTCTAACTCGGCTTTCTGCAAACGAATCATATCATCCACTTTGCTTTCCATCTCTTCAATATGTTGTTGTCGTTCATTCAGAGAATGATCTCTCTTCTCCAACAGGGACTCCCGTTTATCTAAAGATTCGTCTTTGCGATCAAGATTTTCCTCTTTTTGAAGTAAACGGTTTTCTTGTCTTTGAAGCTCATTACGTCTTTCACGAACTTCTTGCTCCGCCTCTACACGAAAGGAATGAATTTCATCTTTCGCTTCCAAGAGCGCTTCTTTCTTCAATGCTTCCGCATCACGCTTTGCATCCTCAACAATTTGTTCGGCCATGTTTCTTGCGCCGGATATTTTTGCTTCTGCAATGGTTTTACGAACAAAGTAGCCAACAACTAAACAGATTAGGCTCAGCAAAATGGAGATGATCGTAAACATCGTAGGCGACATATTTTCACCTCCTCTTGCTATGAACTTGGTTTTACAAATAAAGTGTCGGCATGTACATTGTTTTGTGTCTCAACATACAGGGCCTTCACAGGGAATGAGATCCTCACTGCCCTTGTCAAGTTTAAATTAGTTATCAATCATGTTAAGAAAAACAAGTGATACATTCCCATTGTAATTGTGTCGGAAATACTTGTCAAGCTAGTCAGACTGAGGCGTAAGTCGTTATTTCAAGCAAAGACAGAACTTTTGACCTGCTAGCTGTCATGTAAATGTAAAAAAAAGACGCTTTTCAGCGTCTTTAGCGTGTAGACAAACCCTCGCATTCGGTGTCAGGTCTGCGCTCCGGTGCTCACGAATGTTTAATTCGCTCCGCTCCGGTACTCGCCCTTCCTAGACTTCAAAGGTTTTCTATCACGCTGAAAAGAAGACAAAGGGCTAAAATAAAGATCATTTTAGCCCTTTGTCAACCATCTAAGACGCTTTTCAGCGTCTTTTAGTCTTTAAATTTCCAATTCCTCTTGTCCTTCTTCTTCTTCAGCTGCTTTCACTCCGTTTGTGTCCAAACCGTAGTGCTCTCTAATTTGTTCTTGAATCATGAGAAGAATATCTTTGTTTTCTTTAAGGAACTGTTTCGCATTTTCGCGGCCTTGCCCAAGACGTTCCTCTTGATAAGAATACCAAGCACCGCTCTTTTGTACGATATCTAGTTCGCTTCCAAGGTCGATGATTTCTCCCTCTTTTGAGATTCCTTCACCGTACATAATGTCTACTTCTGCAATACGGAATGGCGGTGCTACTTTGTTTTTCACCACTTTAATTCTCGTTTTATTCCCCATAATGTCATTGCCCTGCTTCAGCTGTTCAGCACGGCGCACTTCTAAACGAACAGACGAATAGAACTTAAGCGCACGTCCACCTGGCGTTGTTTCAGGGTTACCGAACATGACCCCAACTTTTTCACGAATTTGGTTAATAAAGATGGCAATTGTTTTCGATTTATTAATGGCACCTGATAGTTTACGAAGTGCTTGGGACATCAAACGTGCTTGTAAACCAACATGTGAATCACCCATGTCCCCTTCAATCTCTGCTTTTGGTACAAGAGCAGCTACTGAGTCAATAACAACAATATCAACTGCACCACTGCGGACAAGAGCTTCTGCAATTTCAAGTGCTTGTTCTCCTGTATCAGGCTGAGAAAGTAACAGCTCATCAATATTGACACCTAGTTTTTGAGCGTAAACTGGATCGAGCGCATGCTCTGCATCGATAAATGCAGCTTGTCCTCCCTGCTGCTGAACCTCAGCAATGGCATGAAGTGCTACTGTCGTTTTACCAGAACTCTCTGGACCATATACTTCAATAATACGGCCGCGAGGATATCCACCTATTCCAAGTGCAGTATCAAGTGCTAACGAACCACTCGGTACTGTTGAAATGCGTGTATCTGTTTGCTCTCCTAGTTTCATAATAGAGCCTTTACCAAACTGTTTTTCTATTTGTTTAAGAGCCATATCTAAGGCTGCTTGACGATCACTCATTCTATTGTTTCCTCCTTTATCAATTCCACTATCTATACTATACCTTGTTTTACGTCATTTGCCAAGAAAAAAACGAACACATATTCGATTTTTTCTTGGCAGATTTTTAAGAAAAGAGTGATTTCTATTAGAAAAAACACTCTTTTATAAAGGAGTAAACCTAACAAAAAACAAAATTAACTCTCTTTTAATAAATTGAGCAAGTGATGCAGACCGTATTTCACAGCGCGCTTTCGAATGCCCGACCGGCTTCCTGTAAACATCCATTCAAACACGTCTGTATGGTCTTTCGTAGATAGCCCGATGAACACTTTTCCGACAGGCTGTCCCTCGTGGGTATCAGGGCCTGCTACACCCGTAAAACTAATGCCAATATCACTTCCCGCGAGCTTTCTAGCACCTTCAGCAAGCTCTAGAGCACACTCTTTGCTGACAGCACCATGAGAAGACAACGTTTCCTCCCGGCAGCCAAGCACCTGCTGTTTGACTTGATTTGTATAACAAACGACACTGCCGCTTAAAATCGACGATGCACCTTCAAGATCTGTCAGCCATTCAGAAAACATTCCGCCAGTCAGGCTCTCAGCCGCTGCCACTGTTTTCCCGTGTTCGTGCAAGGCCTTGGAAGCTTCACGGACTAGTGATGTATCACCATACCCGTAGAAGTACTCACCTACCCGCGCTAAAATTTTCGCTTCTGTTTCTTTTAACAGACGCTCCGTTTCTTTTTCATCCTCATGCTTAGCCGTGAGCCTAAGTGTCACTTCACCGTCAGATGCGAGAGGTGCAATCGTTGGGTTGGTTTGAGCATCAATTAAATCTTCTAGGTCTGTTTCAAGCTGTGATTCACCGATTCCGAAGAAGCGGAGAACAACAGACACGATTTTTTCCTTTAAACCCAGTTTCTCAGAAATCAGCGGCTTCGCCTCGTTCTCAAACATCGGATGCAGTTCACTTGGCGGTCCAGGAAGCAACATATAAAATGTATCGTCTTCTTGAATAAACATACCTGGGGCCATCCCAAACCGGTTTACGAGCACATCAGATCCTTCTAGAACGAGTGCCTGCTTACGGTTATTCGGCGACATGTCTCGTCCAGTCTTTCGAAAGTAGTCTTGAATGGATTCAAATGCTTCTTCATTTAGCACGAGCTCTTTTCCGAGCGTACTCGCAATGGTTTCTTTTGTTAAATCATCTTTGGTTGGTCCAAGACCACCTGAGAAGATAATAAAATTCGATCTTTCCTGCGCCACTTGAATGGCCCTTTTTAAACGCTCTGGATTGTCACCAACTGCTGTGTGGTAATAAACATTCACACCAATTTCAGCTAGCTGTTTGCTGATAAATTGTGCATTCGTATTCGTAATTTGCCCTAGCAAAAGTTCGGACCCGACTGCAATAATTTCTGCTTTTCTCTCTGACTTCAAAGCGTACACGTCCTTTTTAGTTAGAATTCTTTAAAGCTTCCCAGTTTTTTGCAAAGTAATCCCAGCCTGACACAACAGTGAAGAACACTGCTACCCACATCGCAAGGTCACCAAACGGGAATGATACAAGTTCAAATGGCAGGTTATGCAATAGAAGTGCTGAAATCGCAATGATTTGCGCCCATGTTTTCACTTTTCCAAGCATATTAGCTGCTACCACTTCACCGCCTCCGGCTAATACAAGCCTTAGACCGGTTACAGCAAATTCACGGCTAATGATCACAATCGCCATCCATGCCGGTGTGAGGTTGTATTGAACAAGTATAATTAAAGCAGCTGAAACAAGCAATTTATCTGCAAGCGGATCTAAAAATTTACCAAAGTTTGTCACTAAGTTAAGTTTACGCGCATAGTACCCATCAATCCAGTCAGTTGTCGAAGCGACAATAAACAGGATTGCTCCAACAAGATGCGTCACTTCGATGCTGACGTGACCAAAACGCGCAACACCCCAATCTAAAGGTGCAAGCATAATGATCATAAAAACAGGGATCAAGGCGATCCTAGAAAGAGTTATTTTATTCGGTAAGTTAAACATGAAATTCAATCCTCCAATAAGCCATTTTTTTATGTATATATAATAGTAGGAACAAAAGAAAAGTCATCTACTTGCTTAAGATGACTTTTCCTTTCCTTTATTCACAATCACAATGTTTTGTGTCATAGTGTTTTTAGGGTCTAATTCGTACTTAAGCGTTTCGTCATTCACCTTGATATCAATTCCAGTCGCATTGCCTAGACGGATATCGACCTGAGAGAGCTCAGACAAGTCTGTTTTAAACGATTCGCCATCTTTTAGTTCACCCATCTTCAGCACTTTTCCAGATTCGTCTCTGACGCGCAGCCATGAAGCTTTTGTTGCAGAAATGATTAACTCCATCTCATCTGCACCTGACACTTCATACGTTGTCGTTGAGCCTTCCGTATTCGTTGCCTTCAAAGAGACCGTTTCATCGTCTTTGGATGAATCCTTTGATGAGTCATCTTTTTTAGATGATTTTTCTTGATCATCTGACGAAGCTTTTTCTTTTTTCTTTTGATCCTTTGCGAGAGATGAATCCTCAGATACTTCATATTTAGATTCTGACTGCTGAGGAGCCGCCTGATTGTTCTTCTGCCCGCTATCATGATTGACCGCCTGCACAATTACATAAATGATCGCGATGACCACAAGGACGCCTCCAATAATCAAGATGGTCGGCAGCAGCTCAAGCACCTTCGAGGCAGGCTTTGGCAGCTCTCTTTGCGGCTTAATATTTGATAATTTATCAGATACTTCATCGTTATACGTGCTCGGTACATCTTTACGAAATTCTTCGAACAATTGTTCAGGATTTAGTCCAACGGCTTCGGCATATTGTTTAATAAACGCTCTGACGTAAAATTTACCTGGAATAATATCATAGTTTCCTTGTTCGATTGCTAGCAAGTAGCGCTTTTGGATTTTGGTCACCGTCTGAAGATCCTCCAGCGACATCCCTTTTTCCTCTCTGGCCTCAATGAGCCGTTTTCCCAATTCAGTCAAAACAAACACCTACCATTACCATATTAAAAATCGAAGCCAGAAAAACCAGAATGATCAAACACTTGTGGTTCTTCAGCGTGCTCATATGTAATCTCTTCATCTGCACTATTACGCAATTCAATGATATAGTCGAAATCATCCATTGTATATTCTGAATTTTGAATAAAGATGTCTGGATGCTCAACCACCTTCGTTGCCGGCAGTCTCATAATTTCTCTTAAAAGCTGCAAGTGCTTCTCAGAACCTCTTCGCGTCGACACAATCCCATCAATAATAAAGACGTTATCTGGGCTGTATTCATCCGCAATCAGCTGACTTCGGATCGTCTGTTTCAAAAGAGTGGACGATACAAAAAGCCATCTCTTGCTGGCACATACACTTGAAGCCACAATTGATTCTGTCTTTCCGACACGCGGCATCCCGCGAATCCCAATCAATTTATGTCCTTCTTTTTTAAATAGTTCAGCCATAAAATCAACAAGAAGACCAAGCTCGTCCCTTTCAAAACGGAACGTCTTTTTGTCATCCGCATCACGCTGAATATATCTGCCGTGACGAACCGCTAAGCGGTCACGAAGTTTTGGCTGTCTTAATTTCGTTACTTTTATCGTTTCCATTGTATTTAAAATTGATTCAAGGCGCTTAATTTGATCTGTGTGGTCACAGCGCAAAAGCATTCCGCGTCTTGATACATCAACACCATTAATTGTCACAATATTAATTGAAAGCATCCCCATTAGAGAAGAAATGTCTCCTAATAGTCCGGGACGGTTTACCTGTATCTCATATTCAAAATACCATTCGAGCTTTGCCAAATGATATTACCCCCTTCATTGTGGCAAATTTTTACCTTCCTTTATCATAAAGCATTTTCACATTTTTAGAAAGCACAATGTTGCTAAACGGTTAAAATAAAAAGAGAGGCACAAACGACCCCTCTTTTTGTTTAGTGCGAGCTATTATTTTCAACCAGCTTGACCATCATATTGGCAATAGCGCGCTGCTCATCTTCTGATGCAACGCTCCAAAGGTCAGCAAGTACTCTTTCTTGCTCGTTCTTTGCTTCAACTTCGTTAGCTAAATATCCGCCAATTTCATACGCAAGGTTATTGATGGTATCATCTTTTAAACCTTTATCCTGCGCATGATTTAAACGGTCACCTAAAAAGTTTTTCCAATGGTCCCAGTTCTCAAGTACTGACATGTCGATTCCTCCATTCGAAAAGATGAATTACAGCCATAGCTTTTGTCATGGAGAGACGAATTATACACGTTTTTTAACAGTACCAGCCGCCATTAACGGATAAAATTTGACCTGTCATATAACTTGACTGCTTTGAGGCGAGAAACCAAATGACATTTGCAATCTCCTCAGGTGATGCAAGCCGGCCAAGCGGGATTTCTTCCTCAAGCATTGCAATATCTTCTTGTGTGAAGCTTTTCATCATGTCTGTACGGACAGCACCTGGCGAAACAGCATTTGCTCTAATTCCACTTGGGGCAAGCTCTTTTGCCAGACCTTTAATAAACGCATTTTGCGCCCCCTTCACCATGCTGTACAGCACTTCACACGATGCACCTGTTTCTCCCCATATCGAGCTTACTACAACAATATGACCTGCTTTTTTTTGAATCATGGCTGGCAATAGGTGTTGGGTGAGCTCATATGGACTTGTGACATGCAGCTGCACCATACTGGCTAATACATCTTTTTCTGTATCTGTCACTAATCCGACATGACTTTTACCGCTATTTAATACAAGAATATCTGGGGATACAGGCAGACGGCTGACGAGCTCATCTGCTCCGCCCATTTTAGCTAAATCCGCTTGAACGACGTGCGTCTGAATATGACTTGTTTCTTCCAGCTGAGCGGCAAGCTGCACGGCTGCCTGTTCATTTTTGTGATAATGGAGCATCACGTGGCAGCCTTCATGGGCAAGCTTTTTGGCTGCCGCCTGCCCAATCCCGCCACTGGCACCTGTTATCAGCGCCCAACGACTCATCACATGGATTCCTACTTTCTATTTGAAATATCTATTCTTTTCGTTTAAATGGGAACCAGTTAGCTGATCCGAACAATTTCACCATCACAGGTACGAACAATGGTAGCACAACGAGTGCGTACAGCAAAAGTCCTGTTAGAACAAGTGTTGCTATCTGCAGGAGAGACAGCACTCCTGAAGGAAGCATTGCTGCAAAGGTTCCTGCCAAAATAACAGCAGCAGACATAATGACAGAGCCCATATTCTTCATTGATTCGGTCATAGCAAACTGAATGTCTTTTGTTTTGTATTCATTGAACCGCTCCATTAAGAAAATCGAATAATCGACTCCGAGCGCCATTAATATGACAAATCCAAAGAATGGAACAGCCCAGTTAATGCCCGGGTATCCGAAGAAATGGGTGAAAATAAATTCTGTCATCCCGATAGCTGTAAAGTAAGTCAAAATAAGTGAACCTACCAAGTACAGCGGCATAACAAGCGAACGGAACAGGATCACCAGGATGAGGAAAATACCGATCATCATGTAAAGAACCGTCTTATTGAAATCTTGGTCTGACAGCTGTTTTAAATCAGCGTTCATACTTGATACACCTGAAACGCCGAATGATGCATCTTTTAGGTTCGTTTCAGGAAGTGCCCGCTCGACAGAAGCTTCTACTTGTTTGATCGTCGACAGGGCTTCATTGCCATATGGATTTTTTTCTAAAATGACATCAATTTTTGTCATCTTGCGGTCATCCGACATGTATGAATCAAATACTTGCTTGAATGCTTTATTTTTCAGCACGTCTTTTGGGATAAACCAGCCGGCCATGTCTTGATCTGGTGCATTTTTCAGTTCGTCTAAGTAGTCACCTGCACCCATTAACCCGCTTGAAATTTTCTCCAGTCCACTTGCGCTTTTGTTCAGCCCATCTGTCAGCTTGGTCAGGTCATCACCAAAGCCGCCAATCTTTTCTTTCATTTGTTTTTGACCATCAATCACTTTGCCAGCTCCATTTGCAAGCTTCGGCATATTATCAGCTAACTGTCCTTGACCTTTAGACGTTTGATCAAGTCCAGTTTCAATTGCGTCTAAGCCAGCAATGAGCTCATCGATTTGACTCGTCAAGACTTTCTGCTGCTCTGAAGCTTTTGCGATAAAGGCATCCGCTGCTTCAAGCTGTTTTTTGGCTTCTTTTGCTTGTTTGGCATAGCTGTCTGCCTGTTTCGCCCCTTCTTGCAAGGTCGTAGAAAGTTCATTATATGAAGCTTTGATGGCTTGATACGATTGATTTTCTTTTACCTGCGGAATTTGTTTTTCGAGTGTACTAAATTGTTGATTTGCTTGTGTGATTAATGCTTTTACATCCGCTGCGGCAGAGGATGACGTATCAACTTGCGCTAATGCTGCCTTTAATTCTTTGGAAATGCTTTTATATAGCGCAACTTGCTGATTCACTTGTGCGACTTGAGCCGTTAATTCCTTTTTCGCACTTTTAATTTTTTCTTTAATCTCTGCTACACCGTTTTTGTTTTGATCGATTCCGCTTTGCAGTTTTCTTAACATTTTCTCGACATTTTGAATGCCTGTTTGTACTGATTCAGTGCCAGAAATCAGCTGGTTAATGCCTTTTCCAGATGATTTGATCTGCGGCGTTTGATCTTCAATAGATTTACTCATTGTCGTCAGTGCATCTTGGATTTTTTTCAAGCCTTCATTGCTTTTATCAAGTCCGGTATTCAGCTCTTTGGCTTGTGATTTCACGTACAGATCACTCAGCCCTTTACCGACAGGACGTGTCGCACTTCTCACTTTACTTACGCCATCTGTTTGTTCAATTGCACGGCTGAGTTTTTCAACAGCAATCAGCCCTTTATTGTTGTCTAACAGATCAGCTGATTTGACGACAATCGTTGCCGGCAGTGCTTCTCCTGGCCCAAATTTGTCAGAAATGGTATTGAATGCATTGACTGATTCGTATTTATTACCGATTTCATCTAAGCTGTTATACGAAAGCGTTCCTTTATACATGAGAATGGGCGGAAGCGTAATGATTCCTACGATTAATAAACTGAAAAGTGGTTTTTTAAATGAAAAGCGTCCTGCTGTTTCCCACATTTTTGACTGCGGATGAGCAATATCACCTTTAATCGGCCAAAATAACACTTTTCCTAAAACCGCCATAAAGAACGGAACAATCGTGAGAAGCGCCACAATCAGCACAGCGACACCAACTGCTACTGCAACAGCTGATTTATAGAGCTGGAATTGCGCCAGGCCTATACAGGTAAAACCGATTAGCACAGCAATTCCGCTGAATAAAACGGTCTTTCCTGCTGTTTTATACGTAATCAGAATCGCCTCAATTTTATCTTTACCGTGTGCGATCTCTTCTTTAAAGCGACTGAGAAGCAGAATGCAGTAGTCCGTTCCTATTCCAAACATGATCGCGACCATGAAAATTTGGGTAAAGGTCGAGAGCGGGAAGTCGAGATATTTAACTAAATAAGCCACGATGGATTGACTCACCAAGTAAGACAGAGCTACTGCGACTAATGGTACGAAAGGCGCCACAGCTGATCTAAAGACAAGGACAAGAACGATGAGAATAAACCCAATCGTAATGAACTCTGTTTTCTTCAGACCTTCTTGCGAGCTTGTGATCACATCATCATCAATTAACGGCTGTCCTGTCATTTCAAATGTTAGGTTTAAGCTCTTCAGCTTTTCATTGACTTTTTCTTTAAAATCGGAAGCTTTGATTTTGTTTGAGTCATATGTAACTGGAACAAGGAGCGTCGTGCGATCTTTAGAGAGCATCTGTTTTTTGATATCTTTGTTGGCGTCAAAATAAGAAGTGATATCTTCTACATGTAGATCATGATCCTTTTCTAAAATCTCCATTGCCTTTTTTAAAGATGTTTCTCTTTCTTTGACGATGTTCTTTTCTTGAAAGACAATGACGATTGATTTTTCTGTATCACCGTTTTCAGACATTTTCTTTAATAACTGATTTGCATATGAGGACGGATAGCCGTCTGGTACTGAAATTTGCCCTTTTTCTTTTGTTAATTGCGCCATATTAGGAGCGGTGATGAGTAACACTGCCGCTAATACGATCCATAGAATCGTGATCAGCCATCTACCCTTTATGATTGCTCTCATTAGTACTTTGTGCCTCCTCTTCGATGATCACTTGATAGATCTTTTCATATGTTTGAATAAATGATTCCATTTCTTTTTCTTCCAACTTTTCAAAATAAGATCGAACTAGATCCTGAAGCTGCTTTTCCATTCGGCTGACCACATCTTTGCCCTCTGGCGTAACGTACAGGTGAACATTTCTTCGATCGGCTTGATCGTGCTCACGGACAATATAGTTTTTCGTAAAAAGACGATTTGTCATGGAGGTTACCGCACTTTTGTTCACATTACATACATTTGCAAGGTCAGTTGATGTACATCCAGGATGTAAATTGATGTATCGAAGCGAGTAATACTGATCAAGCGTCAGCTCTTTATCAAGCTTTTCCGTGATCATACCCGATACCTTTTTTTCCATCATGAGATAGACGTCTGCATATCTCTGAATGAGCTGTGCAATTTTATTTTGTTCCATACGCTGCTCCTTTTTAGTTTAAGTGTTTAACTATTAAAGAGTTTAACTAACGAACAAATTGATTGTCAATGAAAATTCACACAATTAACATGCTTTTATCAATTAGACATAAAAAAGACAAACTCATTTGATCTGAGTTTGTCTTTTTTTATTTATTTTGTTTTCGGGACGACTTTGAAAACGGACATCCGTTCTTCATCAATTTCTTCCTCTAAAATTTGCTGAATGTCGGCTAATTGGATTTGTTCCAGCATGGTCACGACATCAAATAAGCTCATGTCTAAAAATGCATATCGAGTGAATTGGTTCGCAATGTATTCGGGAGAGTTCATGGCTTTTAAAAAGCTGCCGATTTTCTTCTTGCGCGCGAGCTCAATTTTTTCTTCTGACATCAAGTTCTTTGCTTGAAGAAGTGTTTCTTTTAATACTTTTGCCAGTTGATCAGGATCATTTGTATCTCCGCCAACTGACGTGAAGCCAAAGCCGCCTTCTTCCGTATAATCGTAGCTGAAGGTCTCATCAATTAAGCCTTTTTCATACATTTGTTCATATTGTAAAGAGCTTTTACCAAACAGCGTCTCTAAAATGAGATTCATCCCGAGCTCATGTTTTAGCAGCTCATTTCCTTTTTTATGAGGATTCTTTGTTTTCAACCCGAACATACATTTCGAGCCTTGTACGTTCATTGGAAGTTCGTATTCTTTTCGGTACACACCTTCAGGCTCATTGATGTCTTTTCGTTTGATCTCTGGCTGGTCTGTAAATGGCTTTTTCGCCTGATTCGCTCTGACTTGATCTAATATTTGCTTTGGATCAACGGGACCGACAACAAATAGAAGCATATTGCTCGGGTGATAGAACGTTTCATAGCATTCATACAAATGATCTTTTGTAATCGGAGCAATACTTTCTACTGTTCCAGCAATATCAATTCTCACGGGATGCTCTTGATATAGATTTTCAATCAGACCGAAGAATAAACGCCAGTCCGGATTATCATCATACATGTTAATCTCTTGACCAATGATGCCCTTTTCTTTTTCGACCGTTTTTTCAGTAAAATAAGGCTCTTGAACAAAATCAATGAGCGTCTCAAGATTTTGTTCGACATTTGAGGTGCTTGAGAATAAGTAAGCTGTTCTCGTAAATGTCGTAAAAGCATTTGCGGATGCTCCTTGTTTGCTAAATGTATGAAATACGTCTCCATCTTCTTTTTCAAACAGTTTATGCTCTAAGAAATGGGCAATTCCGTCAGGCACTCGAATCATGTCTTCTTTGCCAAGCGGCACAAATTCGTTATCGACAGAGCCATATTTGGTTGTAAAAGTCGCATAGGTTTTGTTAAACCCTTGCTTTGGGAGCACATAAACGTCAAGTCCGCTCTCCATTTTTTCGTGATAGACCGTTTCTTGCAGCTGGTCGAATTGAATTGTTTTCACTGTCATGAAGCACCCTCCGTTCCTTTAAGAAAATAGGTCGTATCCCATTCGATTTTCTGACCCACTTTGATGATGTCCTCTTTTGTCACTCGGTCAAGTGCTTGTAAAAAGGAATCAAGCGTTTCTCCTGTTGGCACAACGGCATGCTGATACAGGTATTCTGCTGTCCCATAAGATGTATCGATCGTTTCAAGTAGCTGATTTTTGACGACAGCCTTTGTTTGGTCAATCGCTTCATCTGAAAAATCACCCTTTTGCATCGCTTCAAATTGTTCTTTAATAATGTCTACTGCCTGCTGGTAGTTGCCGACTTCAATTCCTGACATGACCATCATCAAGCCTTTAAAGCTCTCAAGTCTAGACACAGCGTAGTACGCAAGACTTGCTTTTTCCCGAACATTGATGAATAGCTTCGAATGCGAGAAGCCGCCAAATATGCCATTAAACAAATGCAGCGCCGGATAATCTTCATCTGCAATCGTCGTATGCGTGCGAAAGCCGATATTCAGCTTGCCTTGCTTCACGTCCTCTTCATCAATGACTTCTTTTGCTTCTTTTTGCGTTCTTGTTGAGTCAGCGTGTTGTTTGACCGGTTCTCTATCACTTGTTTTGAAGTATTGAGAGACCATTCGTCTGATGTCTTGTTCGTCAACATCTCCCACAACATAAAGATCAAGCTGATTCGATTGAAGCGCATGCTCATAAGCTTCAAAAAGCGAGTGAGCTGTGATCGTTTCGATATCTTCCATTTCTCCATTGACGTGCAGTGCATATGGTTCACCTTTGCACATTTCCTGCACAAGCCTTAAGTTCGAGTAACGCATTTTATCATCATACACTGCTTGAATTCGCTGTTTTAAAGTACGTTTTTCTTGATCTACATATAATTGACTAAACGCTCCATCTTCAACATACGGATGGAATAGTAGATCAGATAGTAAAGCAATTCCTTTTTCTAGTAAAGGTGTTTGATCCTTTAAATATTTTTCATTCGCCATTTCCAGGCGGAAGGTAATGATGTGATTCTCCCCTTTTTTCGCCATGTCTGCTGAAACAGTAGCACCATAAAGCTCATCAAAATAAGCACGCAATTCTCCTGTTTTCGGCATTTTTTCTGTTCCTCTTAACAGCACATGCGGGAAAAGTGAACGCATGGTGACGTCATCTTTCGATAGAGGCGCAAGCATTTTAAAAAGGATTGTGACCGTTTTAAATTTTTCTGTTTTGACAATATGAGTATGAAGACCAGGTGTGTCTAGTGTCTTCTCTTGTAAGTACGTCATGAGAAACCTCCTTTGTTCATCCTATTTATTATGTATTAGAACATAGCTGATATATACGTGAAACAGCCATTTAATAGACATTATATCAATCAGAGGAAAGGATAGGAAATAAAAACGCCTCTGCTATGAGCAGAGGCGCCGGTCGTTATTTCATTCTAAAAGGCCACCAATTCCATTTTCCAAAAATACGAACCATGACCGGAATAAAGAGAGGTAATACAACAAACGCATATAATAAAAGTCCAATGAGTATGACCGTTGCAATTTCAACAAGTGATAATACACCAGACGGCAGCATGGCGGCGAAGGTCCCCGCTAATATCGCGACTGCTGAAATAATGACAGAACCCATATTTCTCATCGCTGATATCATTGATGCTTGCACATGCTCTCCCTTCCATTCATTAAAGCGATCCATTAGGAAGATCGAATAATCAATGCCAAGGGTGACAAGAATGACAAAGCTGAAAAATGGGACAGCCCAGCTAAGACCGTCGTAGCCAAAAAATGTTTTGAAGATCCATTCTGTTAATCCGACGGAAGTAAAATACGTTAAAATGAGTGAAAGTGTTAAGTATATCGGCATGACGATTGACCGTAATAATATAATTAAAATGATAAAGATGCCAACTAACATGAAAATGACCGTTCGAATAAAGTCACCGTCAGATGTTTCTTTTAAATCTACATTTAAACTTGAGATACCAGACACACCGTAATTTGCATTCTTTAACCCGCTGACAGGTAAATATTGATCAAGGGTGTCCTCAATTTTGGCAACGCCTTTCATCGCTTCATTGCTGTATGGATTCACATTTAAAATAACTTCTAAGGTTGTTAATTTACGATCTGGAGACATATACGTTTTAAAGATTTGCTTAAATTCATGGCGTTTCAGCACTTCTTCTGGAATAAACCAGCCCGTTATTTCTTCATCTGGCGCTTGCTGAAGCTGCTTTAAATAGCCGTCCGCCTCGGTGAAGCCGCTTTTGACCTGCTCGAGCCCTTCAATACTTTCACCTAATCCATCTGTTAATAATGTAAGTTTTGATGAGAGCTGATTAAATCCTTTTTTGATGGCTTTTTGTCCGCCTGTCAGTTGATCTGCGCCATCTTCAATTTTAGGCATTTCTTTAATCAATTGTTTTTGTCCTTCATTTGTTTGTTCAAGACCGTCATAAATTTGATCGAGCCCGTCCATGAGTGCTTGCACTTGGCGTTTTACGTCTTTTTGCTTGCTTGATAAGGTTTGAATTACTTGATTTGCTTTTTTGATCTTTTGTTTAAAGTGAGAGGCTTCCTCTTCATACACACTCATTTGGTCCCCAGCTTGATCAAGCATTTCTTTTGTGTCTTTGAATACTTTCTTGATTTCTTTATATTCATCCATATCTTTTACTTCTGGAAGCCGTTTTTCAAGTGCTTCAAACGATACATTTTCATAGGAATTTTTTACTTTTTTAATGGTGGTCATCAGCTGCTGATTGGATTTCGCATGACGTTCCAGCGTACTCACCATTCGCTTAAGCTCTTGAATCATCGCTTCACTGCTGCGATATTCTTGCTCTAATTCCTTTTTCGCTTCTTTGATTTTACTTCGGATGGTCCCGACGCCATCTTTACTGCGCCTTACCCCATCTTCTAAAGAGATCAAGGACTCCCTTACTTCTCCAATTCCGCTTTTGATCGCTTTTGTTCCATCAATCAGCTGGTCAATGCCTTTAGCGGATTCTTGAATTTTTGGTTTTTGTTTGAGAAGGGCAAGATTTGTTTCGGTCAGGCCATCTGAAATTTTCCCGATTCCTTCGTGGCCTTTGCCAAGTTCTCCTCCCAGCTCTTTTGCTTGAGAGGTGACGTAAAGCTGACTTAGCCCGTCTCCAACAGGCCTAGTGACACTGCGGACTGTTTTTACTTCGTCAATGTCATTTAATTTACGGGTCAGTTTTTCAATCATGACAATCTTTTCTTGGTTATCTAACTTATTGTCACTTTCAACAAGTACATTCAGGGGCAGCGCTTCCCCAAAGCCAAATTGCTCTGATATCGTATTAAATGCAGACACTGATTCATACTTTGTCCCAATCTCATTTAAGCTGTTATAAGAAAGAGTTCCGTCATACATCAAAATAGGAGGCACAGTAATTAGTGCAACTAAACCTAAACTGATCAGCGGCCTTTTAAATGAAAAACGCCCAGCCCATTCCCACATTTTACTTTGCGGGTGGCGAATGTTTTCTCTTTTAGATGGCCAAAAAAGGGATTTTCCGAAAACAGACATAAAAAAGGGAACGATGGTGACTAGGGCAATCAGCAGTATGCCAACTCCAACAGCAACACTAACGGCTGATTGATACAATTGAAATTTGGCAAACCCAATGCTTGAGAAGCCGACTAACACGGCTAAGCCACTGAAAAAGACCGTTTTCCCTGCACATTTATATGTGATGATAATCGACTCTTTGACATCACGACCTTGTCCGATCTCTTCTTTAAAACGGCTTAACAGCAAAATACAATAATCTGTTCCTATACCGAACATAATAGCTACCATAAAAATCTGAGTAAAATTAGATAGAGGAAATTGCATATATTCTACTAGAAAAGCCACAATACACCGGCTGACGGCATAAGAAATGCCGATTGTAATGAGCGGAACAACAGGTGCCAAAATCGATCTGAAAACAATGATTAAAATAAAGAAAATAAAAATCATCGTAATAAGTTCAGTTTTCTTCAGACCTTGTTGAGAGCTTTTAATGACATCTGAATCCACAAATTTTTGACCCGTCATTTCATATGAGACATGATAGGGCTTTAAAACTTCCTCAATTTGTTCTTTAATCTTCACAGCTTTTGTTTCGTAGTGGTCGAATTTGAATGGAACAAGAAGTGTACTTTTATCCTTTGATAAAAGTTGTTTTTGAATGTCCGGATCTACATGAAAATACGAAGTAATTCCGTCAATGTGGAGGTCTGGGGCATGAGTCATGAGTGCAGATAAAGCCTTTTTTAATTCCTGCTCTTTCTCAGGGAACAGATGTTGTTCGGAGAATACAATGACACCCGTATCTTTTTTCCCGTTATGATCTGATAGCTTATCCAATAAGTGAAGTGCCTCAGCTGTTGGTGTCCCCTCCGGAACCTTTAATTGCCCTTTTTCTCTTGTTAATTCCTCTAAATTAGGCGCAGTAATAAACAGAATCACAGCTGTTATCATCCACACCACTAATACAATCCATCTTGCTTTAATTATTTGCAACATAGCTGCTTCAAGCTCCTTCTAGTTCATCAATCAATTTGCTGTATTTGAGCGTGTCTGAAGTGCTGACTGCGTCTCCTTCAACGTGCTAATGGCAGGATGACCTATTCAATTGTCTTTTCGTGTTGAAGAAACACATATTCATCATCAGCACGCGAGCTCAATTTCTGCCTGAAGAAAGACAGAAAATGAATGTTTTTGAACACCTCCTATTTGGGATAATTTAAAAGATATTACTATACATTAGTTTAACTATCAAAATTTTACATGTCAATTTATAAAAAAGAAAAAAGATGGCAAAATACCGTCTTTTTTCTAGATTAAACCGTTTTTAATTGTTCACTTTCATCCTTTTCATCTGGCTGGATGAAGAAGAGGACCAAAAATAGTGAAATAAGACTGCAAATGGTCGAGAGAATAAAAACGATGGAGTCCCCTTTATCCATGAGATAGGCGTAAATCGGAGGTCCTAAAGCGACACCGATAAAACGCATACTGCTGTAAAATGACGTAATGGTTCCGCACTGCTCTTTTTCGATTCCTTCTGTAATCAGGGCATCAAGTGCAGGCAGTA
This sequence comes from Bacillus sp. GBSW19, assembly GCF_002998655.1. Lineage (NCBI taxonomy): Bacteria > Bacillati > Bacillota > Bacilli > Caryophanales > Bacillaceae > Bacillus > Bacillus sp. GBSW19. Next base: position 724,117 of record NZ_PVRF01000001.1, on the reverse strand, counting down.
CAATACCGATGCCAACACCGCCAACGCTTAAACAGATAAACAATACGTAAAAGCTGTGATTCCACCATAAAAACATATAGGAAAGTGATAACAAGGCCATGCCTACGATTATAAAGATTCTCATTTTCCCTTTTTCTTTTCCAATCGTTTTCCCAGCAATGTATGAACTGATGGATAGAAAAAGGAGCGGGATACTAAGCAGGAGCCCTTTTTTGACACCCTTAATTTGATAAGCTGCCTCTAGGTTATCAGATAAGTAAAAAAGCACACCAAAAAGAAGAAACATAATAAAACCGCCAATTGCAAAAATGGCATAAAGCCAGCGTCCCTCATGCTTAAAAATGGTCTTTGTTGATTTTAAAAATTCTTTGAATGTAGGCGGGTCCTCCTCTTTTTTCGCGGACTCTACCATGAACAGTACCATGAGAAAGCTGATGATTGAAAAGAACGGAATAAACCAAAACGGCACAAACCAAAACCATGAAGCCAGAAGCGCCCCAATAATCGGGCTTAATACCTTTCCAGCTGTGTTAGAGGTTTCGATGGCGCCAAGTCCCGCACTTACTTCTTCATCATCATGAAACAAATCTCCTATAAACGGCATCACGACAGGTGCTGCCCCGGCTGAGCCAACACCTTGAAGGACCCTTCCAAATAGAATCCACATGTAGGGTTCTTTCATGATCGTTGAGGCAACTGCTGCCACAGCCCCACCAAGACCTGCGATTAACAGACACGGCAGGAGTACCTTTTTACGCCCGATTCGGTCCGATAAATAGCCGGCGATTGGAATACATAAGATCGCTACAACAGAGTATACCGTAATAATGAGGGAGACTTGAAAGGAAGTGATGGAGAGTGTCTTTTCTATCTCTGGCAATACAGGTATTAACATCGAGTTCCCAAGTGTCATGATTAGAGGCACTGATGATAATGCAATAATATTCTTTTTACTGACTGTTTTCTCGCCCAACATCATTCACCCAATTCTATATACTGTTACGTATTAGTGTGGCAAGTTTTACGGGTATTATGTATGGGCAAACAAAAAGCAACCGCTTCTGGAAGCGACTGCTTGTTAAAATCGTTTACGTATCACATGAAAGCTGAATTTATCCGCTCGAAAATAATTAAGCGAGTATAAGACCGGCTGATCATCCTGATCATAGTGCATTTGTTTCAGTAATAATAATGCTGTTTCAGGGTCACATTCGAGTATCGGTGAAACCTGATCGTGGTAGCCGATTGGTTCGATGTCAGCAACTGCATATTTAATCCCGCTGTGTGGTTCTCTTCCAAACAGCTCAAAAAGAGACTCTTCTTCATGTGTAAAAGAAGCGGGAAGATGCTTGACCGGAATTTTATCTAAACAATATACCACTGGCTGTCCATCTGCCGTTCGAACGCGTTCCATTGAAAAAATCTCATCAGATTCATCACACTGAAAACGAATCACATCATTCTCTGTTGGCTCCCCTTCTTGCGAGGATAAAAAGATGGTACCAGGCGTCATATTGACCTGCTCGATCATTTTCGTGACACTTGCCAGCTGTTCTATGCCTGTTGAAAAGAGTGGTCTAGAGTTGACGAACGTTCCCACACCATGCCTTCTAATTAAATACTTCTCTTCTTCTAATACACGAAGGGCTTCACGCAGTGTCGCTCTGCTCACGCCTAAAAGCTTTGAGAGCTCAAACTCAGAAGGCAGCTTTTCTTTTTCTGCATATACGCCTGTTTGTATATCTTCTTTAATACGGTCAATCACTTTCAAATATAAATGGCGATTGTCTGTTTTGGTCGACATGTTTTCCCTCCGTCTAATCAATGCAAATGATAAGATGAGAAATCTCTATTCCGAGATAAGTTGAACACAACTATATCATGTTTTTGCAAATAAATAAATAGTCTGACTTCCAGTTAACATAATCATACTATCGTTTACTTCTTTTTTAGGAAAGCTCTCTTCGATTTATGAAGAGAGCTCGTCATATTGTTCTTTTGAGAGCAGGACTTCTCTCGGTTTACTTCCTTCATAAGGGCCGACAACGCCTCGCTCTTCCATTGCGTCAATCAGGCGGGCCGCTCGGGTATAGCCGATGCGGAATCTTCTTTGAAGCATAGAGACAGAAGCCGTCTGCATGCCGATGATGAGTTCCACTGCTTCATCATATAAATCGTCATCCACAGCTGTAAGCTGATCCTGCGTTTCTTCAGTTGGAATCATTTCTTCTTGATATTGTGCTTTTTGCTGGGTGATCACATGATCAACGACATGCTCCACTTCTTCATCTGATAAAAAGGCGCCTTGCACACGAACCGGTTTGTTTGCACCTACCGGTAGAAACAGCATATCCCCTCTGCCCAGCAGTTTTTCTGCGCCACCCATATCAAGGATCGTCCTTGAATCTGTTTGCGAGGACACGCTAAAGGCGATGCGAGATGGGATGTTGGCTTTAATGACACCTGTAATGACATCGACAGAAGGTCTTTGTGTAGCAATAATTAAATGAATCCCGGCAGCACGAGCCATTTGCGAAAGTCTTGTAATGGAATCTTCTACATCAGAGGAAGCGACCATCATTAAATCTGCAAGCTCGTCTACAATGACGACAATATAAGGAAGTTCTGGCTGTTTGGCCTCTTCTGATTGATTCATACGTTTAATGTAATCATTGTATCCTTCAATATTTCTTGTCCCCGTATGAGAAAATAATTCATAGCGGCGCTCCATTTCGCTGACTACTTTTTTAAGTGCCTGTGAGGCTTTCTTAGGGTCCGTTACAACGGGAGCGAGCAGATGCGGAATGCCATTATACACATTTAGTTCAACCATTTTCGGATCAATCATCATCATTTTCACTTCATGAGGTTTCGCTCTCATGAGAATACTTGTGATAATACCATTGATGCACACACTTTTTCCGCTTCCAGTCGAGCCTGCTACAAGTAAATGCGGCATTTTGTTCATTTCAGCCAGCACAGCTTCACCGGAAATATTTCGGCCCAGTCCAATCAGCAGCTTGGCGTTTGGACGGTCATTTTGCTTTGATTCTAATACCTCTTTTAAAGAAACCATCGCGATTTCTGCATTAGGAACCTCAATACCGATGGCTGATTTACCAGGAATCGGCGCCTCAATCCGAATGTCTTTTGCTGCGAGAGCAAGGGCTAAGTCATCACTTAGATTGACGATCTTACTTACCTTCACGCCGACATCTGGATAGACTTCATATTTGGTGACCGCCGGTCCTAAGTGGACCTGTGTAACTTTTGCTTTTACACCAAAGCTTTGAAACGTTTTTTCAAGCTTTCTTGCATTTTCGTATATATTTTTCTTGTCTGTTTGCTGCCCTGAGTGCTGCGGCTCTGCCAAAATATCAAGTGACGGCAATTCGTAATCTTTGTTTTCAAGTTCAGTAAATGTCATCGGCGGCGCCTCTTTTGGTTCATCAGCAGAATCTGATGGAACCGGTGCACTTTGCACAGACTCTTGAAGAGGCTCTGTCTCTTTTGCCACCTGCTCTTTTTGAACGAGCGGGGTGAGAATGTCATCTCTGTCAGCAAAGCTTGAGATAATCGGCTGGCTATTGTCAGAAACCGGCGTTTCCTCTTCGATCAAGATCTGATCATCATCGTCCTCTTCCTGAATACGAGACCGTTTTTTCTTTTCACCAGTTTTTTGAGGGGGCGCGCTCTTTTTCGCCTGCCTGATTCCTTTCATATCTTCAACAAACGCTTTCCACTGCTTCACCATAAATTGTGAGACAGGCAGTGTCACTTTTTTCACCATTTCTTGAAGAGAACGATTTGTAATCAGCACAATTCCAATCAGCATCAGAACGATTGCCATAATTTGAGAGCCTGCTTGTGCAAATAAGAAATAAGAAGCAGCAAATAATACGGCACCGATCATGCCGCCTCCTAAATCAGGCGACCCAGTCTCACCTTTCATGTCCATCAAGAAAAGCTCAAATGTATTTCTCATCACACTTTGAGAGCCTATCGCGCCCGCAGATGAGAGGTGCTGAAAGAGCTTCACATGAGACAAAAGCAAGATACTCGCAATGATGCAGTATAGTCCTGCTTTTCTCCTTGTCAACATATCTGGGATTTGTTTTTTCCAGAAGATGGTCACGCCAAAAAGAAATAATCCGATAAGGCAGAGAATGAACCATTCACCTGCAAAGAATCGGAATAAATGTACGAAGGTTTGTCCAACGACGCCTAGCTGTAAAATGGCAATGATCGCTATGGCAATACAGACTAACCCATTTAATTCATATTTCAGTTTTAGCTGTTTATTTTGTTTTTTTCTCGTTTTCCGTTTTCTCTTTTTAGCCATACTCATCACCTTACTACGAAAGAAAATATAACCTACCGAAAGATCAGAAAGAAAGCAGCCTGGTTTTGGCTGCATCTTGTTGTAAGTTTTCCCTTTATTATAGCATAGAATCATTCATATGAGTCGGTTTGATTGGTGCCTAATTGTAACTTCAATCGCTTGCCTGGTGCAAGCTCTTGATTCAGAAAGTCCATTGGATTGGTACTCATGACTTGAACAATTTCTGCTTCATCCTCTTTCAATTCAACCATTACTGGCACGCCTTGGATGTTTACCTGTTGAAGTTTGCGATCTCCTTGTTCCTCCGCGTAAATGGCTTCATATGGCATAGGTGTATATAAAATCATTGGATCAGCCCCTCATTTTGAGATGCCCTGTCTCCAATCAGTTCGTTCAACTTTTTAATCGCTTGTCCTACGCCGCCTACTTCATTCATGAGTCCGTATTCTGCTGCCTCATGACCAACAACATTTGTTCCAATGTCTCTTGTCAAATTGCCTTTTGAGAACATGAGCTCTTTAAACTTCTCTTCTGTAATATTGGAGTGGCTTGTTACAAAGTTAATGACTCTTTCCTGCATTTTATCTAAGTATTCAAAGGTTTGCGGGACACCAATCACTAGACCAGTTAAACGCACAGGATGAATGGTCATCGTGGCTGTTTCTGCAATATAGGAATAGTCACACGATACAGCAATCGGGACACCAATAGAGTGGCCGCCGCCAAGTACAATCGATACAGTCGGTTTCGATAAAGATGCAAGCATTTCTGCAATCGCTAGTCCCGCTTCAACATCGCCGCCTACTGTATTTAAGATGATCAAAAGACCTTCAATTTTCGGGTTTTGTTCAACTGCGACGATTTGCGGAATGACATGTTCGTATTTGGTTGTTTTATTTTGTGGCGGAAGCTGCATGTGGCCTTCAATTTGTCCAATAATGGTAAGGCAATGTATATTTGTATCTTGCGGCAGCTGTGGTATGGCTGTTTCACCAAGCTGCTGTATTTTGCTCATAATGCTGTCTTTTTCTTCTGGCTTTCGCTCAGGCTGCTGTTCATTCTTTTCGTCCATTTGTCTCCATCCTTTCCTCAAACTCTCCTTCTATTATGAACAAGAAGGCCGTATTCAATCCGCATTCCTAGCGCCACATCAAAAAAGCCCAAAGAGCTTATGCTCCTTGGGCTTTCTCATCACACTTCCATAATAATTGGAATGATCATCGGCTTACGTTTTGTTTTTTCATATAGGAATTGATTGAGTACATCGCGCATGGATTGTTTCAATGTTGACCATTCAACAATTGAGTTTTCCGTTTGCTCTTTGACAATTCCTTTGACCATTTCTGTCGCTTTTACAATCAGCTCTTCGGATTCTCTGACATACACAAATCCTCTTGTGATGATTTCAGGTCCAGAAATTAATTGTTTCTTTTGTTTATCAAGCGTAATAACGACAATTAAGATACCATCTTGAGACAATAGGCGTCTATCGCGTAACACAATGTTCCCGATATCACCAACGCCAAGACCATCGATCAAAATATTGCCTTGGTGAACTTTTTCACCGATTTTTACGTTCTGTCCTCTAAACTCCACAACATCCCCTTTATCAATCAAGAAAATGTCACTTCGTTTCATTCCCACTTCTTCAGCAATACGAGAATGTGCTTTTTGCATACGATATTCGCCATTCACGGGAATCAAATACTTCGGCTTTAGTAAGTTCAGCATCAGCTTTAACTCTTCTTGGCAGCCGTGTCCAGAGACATGTACACGTTTTTGCGCAAAAATGACTTGTGCGCCGCTTCTTGTGAGGAAATCCACTGTTTTTGAATATGTGAGTTCTTGTCCTGGAAGAGGTGTAGATGCAATCACAACAGTGTCATCTTTTTCAATATGAAGCTGTTTGTGATTTTGTTTTGCCATTTTTGTTAAAGCAGCAAGAGGCTCTCCGTGGCTTCCAGCTGTGAGGACGACCACATCGTTTTTCGCCATTTTCTTCACTTCTTGAACTGGTACAAATAATTCTTCGTCTGCTGTGACATAACCAAGTTTGATCGCCAGCTGAAGAATCGTCATCATATTCTTCCCTGCTACGGCAAGCTTACGGCCATTTTGATTCGCTGCATTAATGATCTGCTGCACGCGGTTAATGTTCGATGAAGATACAGCGACAATTACTCGATTTTCAGCATTGTACATCGCATTTGAGATTTCGTCTTGGACGAGCGCCTCAGAAGGTGTATAACCTGGTTTTTCAGCATTGGCACTGTCTGAAAGTAGTGCTAATACGCCATTGTTTCCAATTTTCGCAATCTCTCCGATGTCACAGGCTTGGTTAAGCGCTGGGGTTTGATCAAATTTAAAATCACCTGTGCATACGATTGAACCAAGAGAGGTTTTGAAGCTGATCCCAACTGAATCAGGGATGCTGTGATTCGTTCTAAAGAATGATACCTTTGTTGTTTCAAACGTAATGACTGATTTCGCATGTACCTCACGTAAATCAGCTTTTTGATTGAAGCCATACTGCTTTAATTTTTCTCGAAGTAACGCAAGGGTCAGCTTCGTTCCGTAAACTGGTACAGACAATTTGCTTAAGCAATGGAATACGCCTCCGATTGCTTCATCATGTCCGTGGGTAAGAAAAATTGCTTTCACCCGATCAGCACGTTCTGTTAAATAAGAGATATCAGGAATAACGACGTCAATGCCTAGCATTTCGTTTTCTGGATGCATCAAGCCTGCATCTACCACATATATGTCGGAATCAATTTCAATGACATATAGGTTTTTCCCGATTTCTCCAACGCCTCCCAGTGCAATAATTCTTACGTTCTCTGTATTTTTCTTTTTCAAAATTCTTATCCTCCTAGTCTCAAGCCCGTCCATCATCGCTTAATGCTATTATAACTGAATCTAATTTTAGAAAACAAGATGAAGTCACATTTTAAGAAAGTGTTTATGTATAAAAAACGGTCATACTCAGGGACATCTGAGAATGACCGCTTACGAAATCTTTTGTTTTGATCAGCTGTTTAAGACGCTGCTTAAATCCAGTCTCTCTTCTTCTGACAAAGGTAAAAGCGGAAGACGAACAGATCCGACATCTAGTCCTTTCAGCTGAAGAGCTGTTTTGACAGGCGTTGGATTTGGCGCTGTGAAAAGCTGTTTCATGATTGGGAGCAGCTTTTGATGGATCAATGCGGCATTGGCCGTTTGACCTGAAGCATAGCTTTTCAGCATTTGCTGCATATCAAGCCCTACGATATGAGACGCCACAGAGACCACTCCTTTTGCACCAACAGATACAGCTGGAAGTGTTAAGCTGTCGTCACCTGAATATACATCGAAATCTTCTGGTGTCTCTGCAATGATTTTTGTCATGGCATCAAGATCACCGCTTGCTTCTTTGATCGCGACAATGTTAGGTATTTGCGCAAGTTTAATGGTTGTTTCTGGGGCTAATGACGCAACCGTTCTCCCTGGTACATTGTAAAGCATGACAGGAAGAGATGTAGACTCGGCAATGGCTTTAAAGTGTGCATACATGCCTTCCTGTGATGGCTTGTTGTAGTAAGGTACGACAAGCATCACTGCATCAACGCCCGCTTCTTCTGCTTTTTTCGTTAGTTTGATAGACGCATTTGTATTATTACTGCCTGTTCCTGCAATGATTTTACAACGACCATTTGCTAATTTCACCGATTGCTGAAAAAGAGCGACTTTTTCTTCAGTCGATAAAGTTGGCGATTCGCCTGTTGTCCCTGCAACGACTAAAGAGTCACTGCCGTTTTTTAATAAGTAATCAATGAGAATTGATAGCTTTTGGAAATCAATGTTGCCCTTTTTATCAAAAGGTGTAATCATAGCTGTTGCGATATTTCCGAAATTCATTTTTTTCACCTCATCATGATTCAATCACATTTATCTTGAAAGTTCAAACACTTCGTGCAGGGCATTGACAGCCGCTCTCATGTTTTCTTCGTTCACTAGCACCCAAATGGTCGTATGGCTGTCAGCCGATTGTAAAATCGGAATGTTTTGCTCGGATAGAGCCGATACAATTTTAGATGTGACACCTGGTACACCCATGATGCCTGCGCCAACAGCTGATACTTTTGCACAATTTGTTGTCACAATTGGCGTATAGCCAAGATCTTTTAGGATCGATGTTGCCTTTTCAGTCATTGCACCTGTCACTGTATACACAATCTCACTCGGTGTAATGTTGAAGAAGTCGACACTGATTTGTGCGTTAGCCATAGCCTTGAAGACCTCTGTTTGGACGCTGTACTGCCCTTCTTTTGCCGGGACCTTGATTTGCGTCACATCATTGACATGTGCAATACCCGTAATGAGGCGGTCGTACACATCATGGCTCATTTTATCTGAGTAGTGTGACGTGACGAGTGTGCCCTCATCATCAGAGTATGTTGAACGGACCCTCATTGGTACTTTTGCTTGCATCGCAATTTCGACAGCTCTCGGGTGAATGACTTTCGCCCCTTGATATGCAAGGTTGCAAATTTCCGTATATGTCACGACTCTGAGCGGCTTTGCATTTTCAACAATGCGGGGATCTGCTGTCATGACGCCTTCTACATCTGTAAAAATATCAATGAAGTCTGCCTGTAATGCAGCACCTAAAGCAGCTGCGGACGTATCACTGCCGCCTCGTCCGATTGTGGTCACGTCCCCATTTTTCGCAGCTCCTTGGAACCCAGCAACAACGACAACATCATGTTCAGACAGTGCCGCCTCGAGACGTTCACACTTCATATCAATAATTTTCGCACTCGTATGCTCCTTATCTGTCACAAAGCCCGCCTGTGCGCCTGTCATTGCTACAGCCTTTAGCCCGTTTTCATTCAGCATACTTGAAAACACAACAGCTGAAATATTCTCTCCGCAGGAAACGAGCAAGTCTTTTTCTCGATTTGTCATATGCTGCGCGCTGCCATAAAGCAGACCAAGCAGCGTATCTGTCGCATAAGGGTCGCCTTTTCGTCCCATTGCGGAAACGACGACAACCGACTTATAGCCTTTCTCTTTTGCCGATAAGATATGTGCAAGTGCCCTTTTTCTACCTTGATCATCTTTGACAGATGTACCGCCAAATTTTTGGACAATTATTTTCACTGTTTTCACTCCAAGTTCATTCTGACGTAACAGAAGAGAGCAGGCGAAAGATGCCTAACTCTCTTCTGTTCGTCCTCATCATCCATTGAATGTTAAACTAATTTTAATGCTTTTAAGCTTTCTGCAATTTGAACTGAGTTCCATGCAGCGCCTTTTAGCAGGTTATCAGATACAATCCACATATGGAACCCGTTTGGACGGTCCAAATCTTTCCGAATGCGGCCGACAAATACGTCGTTTTTTCCAACAGCATCTGCAGGCATTGGATAAATTTGCTGAGACGGATCATCTTGCAGTGTAATGCCTGGTGCATCTTTAAGAATTGACTTAATGTCGTCAACTGTTGCGTCATTTGATTCTAGTTCGACGTAGACAGATTCTGAATGTCCTGTTTCAATTGGAAGTCTCACACATGTTGCCGCTACTTCTAGCTCTGGCATATGCATAATTTTTTTCGTTTCGTTGATCATTTTCATTTCTTCAAATGTATAGCCATTGTCTTGGAATTTATCAATTTGCGGAATCGCATTAAATGCAATTTGATAAGGCATGACTTCCGGCTTTACATCTTCTTTATTTAAAATGGCTTGTGATTGGCTGTATAGTTCGTCAATGGCTTCATGTCCTGCACCTGATACGGCTTGGTAAGTGGACACGATGACTTTTTTCATGCCATACGCCTGACGAAGCGGTTCTAATGCCGCTACCATTTGAATCGTTGAACAGTTAGGGTTTGCAATGATTCCTTGATGGTCATGCAAGTCTTTTTCGTTTACCTCTGGTACGACAAGAGGGATGTTTTCGTCCATACGAAAAGCACTTGTGTTGTCTACAACAATCGCACCTCGTTTGACTGCTTCAGGAGCTAGCGCCTTGGAAACATTTCCTCCAGCACTGAATAATGCAATGTTCACTCCTTCAAAGCTTTCAGGTGTTGCTTCCTGAACGGTATACTCTTGACCTCTGAATGTCACTTTTGTTCCAGCAGAACGTTTTGAGGATAGTAGAGTCAGTGTATCCATTTCAAAATCTCTGTCAGCTAGTGTTTTTAACATTTGTTGACCGACAGCTCCAGTCGCTCCAACTACAGCTACATGCAATCCTCTTCCCATCAGTAAAACTCCTTCCGACCCATCCATGTTTCTTTTCTTTCGGATGGCCATCCTATGACTTTTTACATTTTATTTTACCATAGAAAAGCAAGGCTTGAAGCATCTTTTTTGAATCTTTCATGATTTTCTAGTGAATCTATTATTCGTTTGCTCCAATTAAAATCGGCTGAATTTGTCTATGCTGGAGCGCCTCTTCTACTGTTTGAGAAAGCAAATCCATGTTTGCGACCATGGAGGTCGGTTTTTTAAATGGATCATCTTGACCAAATGGAATAAAGAAAATATTCTTTGTCGACATCAGCCTCATCAGATTTGTACCATTTAAGCCTAGCGCATCATTTGTTGAAATTCCTAAAACGACAGGACGATGATTTCGAATGGTTGCTTTTGCAGCCATTAAAACAGGGCTGTCTGTCATGGCATTTGCGAATTTCGCCATCGAGTTCCCTGTTAATGGAGCAATGACCATACAATCAAGTGGCAGCTTAGGTCCGAGCGGCTCTGCTTTCACGATTGAGTCAATCGCCTTAAAACCAGTCAGCTTCTCAATCCGCTCAATCCAGTCCGCCCCATCTCCGAATCTTGTATTCGTACTCTGGACTGTATATGACACCACTGGACGCACTTCTGCTCCTTCTTTTACAAGTGCTTCGATTTGCGGATAAACAGCTTCGTACGTACAGTGGGAACCAGTTAAGCCAAAGCCAATTCTTTTCCCTTTTAATGTTGTCATGATTCCATCCCCCTTTTTTCCTCTGCAAGTTCACATAAGAGCCCAGAAAGCACTTTTGCAATGATTTGCCCTGCTGTCTTTGGTGCAACAATTCCCGGGAGTCCAGGTGCAAGAAGCGCCTTCACTCCGTGTTTTTGTGCAAAGTCAAAGTCTGTTCCCCCTGGGCGGGAGGCGATATCCAAAATGAGTGTCTTTGGTGTCATACTGACGATGACAGATGAATCTAATACAAGGCTTGGAATGGTATTGATGATGATATCTACATCCGTTACTTCTTCTTTTAACCGGTCCATTGAAAATGGATCGAGTCCCATTTCAAAGGCCCGCGCTAAATGCGCTGTATCTGCTGCCCCTACTTTTACGTCCGCACCGAGTGCCCGAAATGTGCGGGCAATGGTGAGTCCTGTTCTTCCGAGCCCGAGGACAGCAACACGTGATCCATGAATCGTATAATCCGTTTGCTGAATGGCCATCATGATAATCCCTTCAACTGTTGGAATAGAGTTATATATGGCAATATCATCTCGCTCAAACAGCTTCACAAGTTTTCGGTTCACCTGCTTTGCCAGATTGTCTAAGTACGTATTAGAAATACCTGAGTACAAGGTACAATGGGCAGGGGTTCTTTCTAAATATGTTGCTTCTAGTAAAACCTGTTCATTTGAGAAAACTGTCGCGACAACACCTTCATCCGTTGCGCCTGATACTGGCAGGATCATACTGTCTACCTGTTCGAATGGAAGTTCTGACATTTTTAGCTTTTCAGCCCCAATAAATCCGTGATCCAGCTGATCAAATCCAACCAAAAACACTTTGGCATGCTGCTGTGACAGCTTGCGAATAATTTCAAGCTGCCTTGCATCTCCCCCGATCACCGCAACCGTTAAACCGCTCAACATACTGACCGTTCACCTTCTTTATTTAAAAAAGTCTGTAATATTTTCTGAATCTCCCTTTCAGCATATGAGGAGAGGATTCAGCCTGTGAACAAATCGGAGAGAGAAAAGAAAAAGAGCACCCATTTATGATGGATGCTCTTTTTCCCCGGGCGGCTGAAGTGATTCAGGCACATCGAGAATGATCATATCTGATCCTATTTTTTGAATGTGATTCCACGGGACGCGGATGTCATTTCCTTGCTTTCGAAAGCCAAACCACTTCACGGAAGGTATGATGAGTGCTGTAATTTGACCGTCCTGTTCATTGATTTCAAGGTCGGTTTGTCCAAGCACGCCAAGCCGCTCCGCTCTTTTGATATCGACGATCTCTTTTCCTGACAGCTCACTTAGCCTCAAAATCGCATCACTTCCCTTCCGTATCATATATGCAGCCACAAGAAGAAATAGACCGTCCCGCTTTTTCAAGTTATGAATGATGCCAATTTGAATACCAAGCTGGTTTCAGTAGATGAAAGCGATCATGGTCTGCCAGCATTCTCTCCACTCGGTTCACCATTTCTTTTACATGTTTAGGGTCATAAGAAAGCGTCCATACAATAGAAGAAAAGCAGCTCATTGCTGTATAGATGGAAAAAAGAAGCCAAAAATCGTCTGTGGCCTGCGTACTTACATAGTAATCCAGTTGCCCTGCTGAAAACGGAATACTGCTTTCTCGACTAAATAAGGACAATTTATAAAAGTCATGAACCGGGTCACCCCAGTCAGATTGATCAAAATCAATCACGCCGGCATACTCACCTCCTTGAATGATGATATTCCCTAAATGAAAATCATCATGCTGGAACTGGTTCGGTCTCGCCTTTACCGCATCAACATGTGATTTGATAAAATCTAATACGAATTGATCTTGAGCAAAAGTTACTCCACTTGATTGATAGGCATGTACATACCGTTCATGTTTCGCCATGACCCTCTCATCCCACGGTGCGACATGAGAAGGTGCGGGACATGTATGCATGAAACTTAGCTCTCTACCTGCCCGCCTCCCGATTTCATACTGCTCTTCATTTGTGAGCAGATGGATGGATGCTCTAGCATTCTCTCCTTCAATCAAGGAGAAAATACGATAGGTACAGTTAAGTTCAGCATTCATTCCAATCTCCATCACTTCAGAACATAGAAGCCCTCGATCTTTTAACTTTCGCTGAACTGACGCTTTTCTTTTAAAGCTGGAATACGTTTTGAGGTTTGATAGCTTGAGCACTAGCTTTTCACTAGAGGATGTTGTGACGAGATAAGTACGGTTTCCTGAAAAGCCAGATGTCATCGGCTGGAAGGAGATGGCTTGTGTCAGAAGCGGAGAGAGGCGTTTCAGTTTTTCATGTTCCATGAAAGCAGTGCTCCCTTCTTCTTTATATACAATAAAACGGCAGACCTCTTAGAAGCCTGCCGTGTTGTTTACATTATGATGGCTGATCACCCGTCGGACTAATAAGCGAGAGCGCATAATCTTCTGTAAAGATTCGTTTTGATAAGTTATTCACGCCGTCTAATGTGACGTGGTTGATTTCGTCAATAATTTCATCGAGTGTACGATGTTTGCCAAGGAGCAGTTCATTTTTACCGTTTCGGCTCATCTTGCTGTTTGTGCTTTCAAGGCTGAGCATGAGGTTCCCTTTCATTTGCTCCTTAGAGTTTTCAAGCTCTTTTTGCGTGATTCCCTCACGTTTTAAGACGTCTAATGTTTGTAAGATGGTTTCAGAGAGCAGGTTTAACTGCTTCGCTCCAGTCCCGCCATAAATCGTCAGCATGCCGTTATCTGCAAATGAACTGTGATAGCTGAAAACGGAATAAGCGAGTCCTTTGTCTTCTCTTACATCCTGGAACAAGCGGCTGCTCATGCTTCCGCCAAGAACATTGTTTAAGACGATTAAGTCATAGATGCCTTTATCTCCAGCTGGGAGGCCATTAAAGCCCATGCATAGATGCGCTTGCTCTGTTTCCTTTTTGCGTGTGAGCTTGTCATAGTGAAATTGCGGCGCTTCTAAAGGCTGTTTTTTCCCTTTCGTTTCATACGAACCGAACAACTTTTCAACCTCTCGAATGAAGGTGTCATCCACATTCCCTGCAACAGAGATCACAACGCGGTCCGGCGTGTAGAATTCATCCATATAAGCTCTAAGAGAGTCTCCGTTAAAAGTAGAAAGTGTTTCTTCTGTTCCTAAAATCGGGAAGCCTAAAGAATGATCACCATAAATCGCTTTGCTCAACAGATCATGAACGATATCATCAGGTGTATCCTCATACATTTTGATTTCTTCATAGACTACATTTTTTTCTTTTTTCAGCTCTTCTTCATCAAAAGCGGAGTGGAAGAACATGTCGCTTAATACATCGAGGGCGTAGCCAGCATGTGAATCAAGCACCTTTGCATAGTAGCAAGTGTATTCTTTTGACGTAAAGGCATTCACTTGACCACCAATGCGGTCAAAGGATTCTGCGATATCACGTGCAGATCTCGTCTTTGTCCCTTTAAAGAACATATGCTCCAGAAAGTGTGAGATTCCATTAATTTCTGGTGTCTCATGTCTAGAACCAGTTCCAATCCAGACGCCAATTGCGACAGATCTTACAGTGGGATTGTTTTCAAGTACAATTCTTACTCCGTTTTGGCATGTATACGTTTTGACCAAGTTTTGCTCCTCCTATTCAACAAACAGATCGGATCACGGATGTCTTTTTTCACTTAGGAGGTCTGAAACCGTTCCTAATTCATATCCTCTTTCCTTGATTTGAGTGATAAGTGCGTCAAGACTTTTCGCCGTCGAATCTGTTGGATGCATTAATATCATCGCCCCATTGTGAATTTTCCCAAGCACCCGTTTTTGTAATATGTCTGGTGACGGTTTTTGCCAGTCAATGGTGTCTACCGTCCACATAATGGTTTCCATTCCTTCTTCAGCAGCGAGTTTCACTGTTTCTTCTTTAAAGCTGCCGCTAGGAGGGGCGAACCACTTCGGTTTTTTTCCAAGGGATTCTTCAATTTGACGATTCGTTTTGGTAATTTGCTCTAATGCTCGTTCTCTTGTCAGTGTGCGCATATCCGGGTGATTGTATGAATGGTTTCCAATTTCATGACCATCTGCCACGATTTTTTTAGCAAGATCCGTGCTTTTTTTCACCCATTTGCCCTCTAAGAAAAAGGTCGCCTTGACCTGATGCTTTTCCAGTGTCTTTAACATCTTGATTAAATGCTCGTCACCCCAAGCCACGTTGATGAGGAAAGCATTCATTTTTTTATCTGGATGTCCCTTGTAAATGGGCTCAGCACCAAGTTCGTGTAAATGAATAGAAGGTTTTGTTTCATTGAAAACAAGCAGCTTTTCATCAAATGACCCTTGTTTTTTCATTTTTTCATAAGAGGCATCGATATTGACTGTCTGTCCATTTAAACCAGGCATCTTTTTCCACACTTTATCAATCTTAGCATTTTGCGCCTTCACTTCATAGTCAGAAGACTTCGATTCAATCTCTTGATATAAAATATCTTTTGAAACAGATGCAACCTCAGCATGCTCTTTCATTGATTCAATATATGTAACAGCAGCCGGCTGCTTCATCGTTTGATATGACACGAGCAGTAAAAATACAAACACAATGAATGGTAACGTTTTTTTCAATGGCTGTCCCTCCCCTTTACCACAAATTATGATGGGGAGAAACAAGCTAGAACTATTGTTAGCGCAAGAAAAGAAAGAAGCCTGGTACGGATACCTGGCTTCTAACACATTTCATTAAGACTGTTTTTCTTCTTTTTCCTTTTCTTCACGTAAAACAGCTTTGCGAGAAAGGTTCACACGGCCTTGTTTATCGATTTCAGTGACTTTGACAAGTAATTCATCGCCAATCTTCACGACATCTTCTACTTTGCCTACACGGTCAAGCGCAAGCTCAGAAATATGAACAAGTCCATCTTTGCCGCTGAAGATTTCAAGGAAAGCACCGAATTTTTCAATGCGTTTTACTTTACCTAAGTAAAGTTGCCCCACTTCAACTTCTCTCACAAGATCTTCAATGACTTTCTTCGCTTTTTGGTTCATGTCTTCTTCTGTAGAAGAGATAAAGATTGTACCATCTTGTTCAATATCGATTTTCACACCGGTATCTTCAATGATTTTATTGATTTGTTTACCGCTTGGTCCAATGACATCACGAATTTTATCAGGATTGATCTTCATCGTTAAGATTTTTGGTGCATAACGAGACAATTCTCCTCTAGAAGCAGGAATCGTTGACAGCATGCTTTCTAAGATTTCCATTCTTCCTTTTTTCGCTTGTTGGAGAGCTTCCTCCAAGATGTCTTTTGATAGACCATCGATTTTGATATCCATTTGAAGCGCTGTTACACCTTTTGATGTACCGGCAACTTTAAAGTCCATATCACCAAGTGCATCTTCCATTCCTTGAATGTCTGTCAGCACTGTGTAGTATTCACCAGATTTCACAAGCCCCATTGCAATCCCTGCAACTGGTGCTTTAATTGGAACACCCGCATCCATCATCGCAAGTGTGCTTGCGCAAATACTTGCTTGTGAAGTAGATCCGTTTGATTCCAATACCTCAGAGACAAGGCGAACCGTATAAGGGAAATCTTTTTCAGATGGGATCACTGGTTCTAATGCACGTTCACCTAGCGCACCATGCCCGATTTCACGGCGGCCTGGGCCACGCATTGGACCTGTCTCACCAACACTGAATTGCGGGAAGTTGTAATGGTGCATGAAGCGTTTCGATTCTTCAACGCCTAGACCGTCAAGAATTTGCACATCGCCAAGTGCACCTAATGTACAAATACTGAGCGCCTGTGTTTGTCCTCTTGTAAATAGACCTGAACCGTGCGTTCTTGGCAGAAGTCCTACTTCTGAAGAAAGTGGACGGATTTGATCTACACCGCGTCCATCTGGACGTACTTTCTCTTCAGTGATCAGACGACGAACTTCATTTTTGACAAGCTTGTTTAATACATCCTTCGCTTGTTTAATCGTCGCTTCGTCGCGATCTTCTTCTTCAAACTTCTCAACCACAGCTTTTTTCACAGCACTGATTGCATCTTCACGTGCATGCTTCTCATGTACTTGAATCGCTTTCAGCAGGTCTGTTTCAGCAAGTGCTCTTACTTCGTCTGCTAACGTTTGATCTACTTCATATAAAGGAATATCGATTTTTGCTTTACCGACTGTCTTGACAATTTCCTCTTGGAATTCGATTAAGCGTTTGATCTCTTGGTGACCATACATGATGGCTTCAAGCATTGTTTCTTCTGGTACTTCATCAGCACCAGCTTCGACCATGTTGATCGCATCTTTTGTTCCAGCGACTACAAGGTTGATGTCACTTTGTTCAAGCTGCTCTACATTTGGATTGATGATCAGCTTTCCATCAACTCGTCCTACTGTAACGCCGGCGATTGGTCCCTCAAATGGAATGTCAGACACACATAATGCTAAAGATGAGCCAAACATTGCAGCCATTTCAGATGAACAATCTTGATCCACACTCATGACGATACTAATGACTTGTACTTCGTTTCTAAATCCATCTGCAAATAATGGACGGATTGGTCTGTCAATTAAGCGGCTCGCAAGGATCGCTTTTTCACTTGGACGGCCTTCTCTTTTAATGAAGCCTCCAGGAATTTTACCTACTGCGTATAATCTTTCTTCGTAGTTCACAGTGAGCGGGAAAAAATCAAGTGGTTTTGGTTCTTTAGAAGCTGTTGCTGAGCTAAGCACAGCTGTATCTCCGTAGCGTACGAGGACCGCTCCGTTTGCTTGCTTTGCAAGCTGGCCAGTTTCAACTGTCAGTTGACGTCCAGCCCAGTCTATGGTGAAGACATGTTTCTCTTGTCCCATTCTGAGAAAAACTCCTCTCTTATCTTGAAATTTTAGTTAATTCTTATTATGAACAAAATGATTTTCACATATCAATGTGAAAGGTGTATGTAGAAGGGTTTTTGCCATTCTTTCAACATTTTAACCATAAAATATTAGTGATTATACGATAAAAAAGCGGGAATCCTCCCGCTTTTTACGATTATCGACGTAAGCCTAGTTTGTTAATTAACTCACGGTAACGAGTTACGTCTTTATTACGTAGATACGTAAGAAGATTACGACGTCTACCTACCATTTTCAAAAGACCGCGACGTGAGTGGTGATCTTTCTTATGAGTACGTAAATGCTCGTTCAAGTTGTTAATTGATTCTGTTAGGACAGCGATCTGAACTTCTGGAGATCCAGTATCAGATTCGTGTGTTTTGAACTCATTAATTAATTGAGTTTTACGCTCTTGAGTAATAGCCATCCTGTTTCACCTCCAAATCATGTTAGCCCCATCTACCTCGCAACCGTCGGTGAAGTCGGCCTGCCAAGTAAGTGGTTTTAAAGCTACAGGAATAATCATACTAAAAATATGCTGAATTTGCAAATGGTAGAGCTGTTTTTCTATGAATTTTTTGTTTGCCTTAGCTGATCTTGAAAAAACTGAATCGCTTCTTCTTTATCTTGACTGATTTGAACCGTTAACTCCTGGATTCCGTTAAATTTTTGTTCACTGCGAATGCGTTTGAACCACTGTAATTTAATCGGTTCACCATATATTTCTTCGTTAAAATCAAAGAGGTTTACTTCAATGGCAGGCTGATCAGGGCGCTTTTCATAAAAGGTTGGTTTATAGCCAACGTTACAAACACCGTCATACACTTTGCCTTTGACTTCTGCTCTTACTGCATAAACCCCTGTTGGCGGAATAATGTATTCAGCAGATAAACCGACATTTGCAGTCGGAAAGCCGATCGTCCGTCCTCGCTTATCTCCATGAATGACAATACCGCGCAGCTGATAAGGTTTTCCTAAAAGCTCACTCACATATTCAACATCCCCATTTTTCAATGCGGAACGTATGAGTGTAGAGCTGACTTTACGGTCTTGATTGGACAACTTAGGAACGATGGTGGCCGTGATACGCCCTTTTCCGTACTCATCGAATGTTTCCATTGTGCCTGCACCAAAACGGCCAAACGTAAAATCAAAACCGGCTACTGCGTGCTTCACATTCAGCTCATCCAAATATTGATCCACAAACTCTTGAGGAGACAGCGCTGCAAAGCTTTCGCTGAATTGCACAATGTATAAATAGTCAGCGCCCAGCTGTTCGATGAAATCAATTTTATCCTCAAGCGGTGTAATTAAGTCCTTTGGTTCACGTGCTTTTTGCAAAACATGTGATGGATGCGGATGAAAGGTCATGACTGCTAAAGCCAATCCTTCTTTTCTCGCAATGCTTTTCGCTGCGTCAATAACTTTTTGATGTCCGAGGTGAACACCGTCAAAATACCCTAAAGCCATAACAGAAGGGTCTTGATCCTTTTGATTCAATGTATGTGGGTGTGAAATATGTATAGTCTTCACGAGATGGTCACCTTTTCTTTAAGATTGCTTGTCCTGAGATAAGATCTTCGCCGGCTTCATCAGATTCTGTTTGGTCGGGTGCTTCATATATATCGCCATACAGCGACCTGAAGGAGCAAAGACAGCGACACGATCTTCCTCTGCGAAATGAGCGAATTCATCAGGCATTGGCAGGACTGCACCGTTTTCCACTTTACTTGCTAATGTATCATTTATCTCCCATTTCGGCAAATGATTGAGCGCGCGCTCGATCGGGACAAGGTGCTCATCTACTGCTCCTTCCTCGCTTATATTTCGGAGCTCATCAAGGGTGATGCATTCATCTAGTGTAAAATCACCTGACCCTGTGCGAATGAGATGTGACATATGGGCTGGAAACCCTAGTTTCTTTCCAATATCAACCGCTAAGGTTCTGACATACGTTCCTTTTGAGCATAAAACGGTGAATCTAAATGATACCTTCCCATTCTCAAATAAAGCAGGTGTTGTCCGCTCGATACGGTGAATCGTAATTTCACGGCTCGGCCGCTCAATTTCAATGCCTTCTCTTGCATATTCATAGAGTTTTTTTCCGCCAATTTTCACAGCAGAAAACATGGGAGGAATTTGTTCAATGGTTCCTTGAAACTGTTTCAGCACAGCATCAATTTCTTCTTCTGAGATGGGTTTTTGCACCTTTTCTTCTTCTACGATCTCACCTGTTTGGTCTTCTGTTGTTGTAGAAAAGCCAATCGTGATTTCTGCATCATACGTTTTCGATTTATCTGTTAAGTATTCGACAATCTTCGTTGCTCTTCCGATACAAATGGGCAGAACACCTGATACCTCCGGGTCGAGAGTGCCTGTATGTCCGACTTTTTTGGTATGCAAGATCTTTCTCACTTTGAACACACAGTCGTGAGAGGTCATTCCTCTTTCTTTATGTAATAAAAGAACACCATTTATCATCTGCGTTCTCTCCTTTCATAAACGATGAAAAAGGACAGACGATCATCGCCTATCCTTATTTCAACGTCTTATTCATGATCTTTTGTGTTTAGTTCAGCAATCAGGCTTTCAATTCGGTTTCCGTAATCTACGGATTCATCGAATTCAAAGTGCAGTTCTGGTGTTTTGCGAAGTCTAATTCGATTGCCAATTTCAGAGCGGATATACCCTTTAGCCTTTGCAAGGCCTTTTAAGGTTTCCTCTCTTTTTTTCTCGTCACCGAGAACAGAAATGTAAACTTTCGCAATTTGCAAATCACCGGATACTTCAACATCGGTTACAGTCAAAAAGCCAATTCTTGGATCTTTTAGCTTTCTGCCTAGGATGTCACCTAATTCTTTTTTCATCTGCTCACCCACGCGGGTTGCTCTCATACTCATGATCTTATCACCTCTAATTAAAACCACTCAGTTTTCGTGATCGTTCGTTCAATTTCAGGAAAAGAATCAATAAAGCTTAAAACACGCTGCAATTCCTTTTCCACTTGAACCCGAGAGGAGGAAATCACGGCGATTCCAATTGATGTACGCTGCCATGTGTCCTGGTAATCCATTTCAGCCATGGTTACATTGAATTTCTGGCGCGTTCTTGTCAATATACGCTGAAGAACCGCACGTTTTTCCTTCAGTGAGGAGGCATCATAGATGATGCACTCACATTCGGTATAACCGATCATTTTCTTTCGATTTCTTGCATAACGAATGATTCCATGACATCACCTTCACGGATATCATTGTACTTCTTAATGGTAATACCACATTCATAGCCTTGTGAAACTTCTTTCACGTCATCTTTGAATCGTTTTAATACGTCGACTTCGCCTTCAAAAATAACGACGCCGTCACGGATTAAGCGGATACCACTATCTCTTGTGATGGTTCCTTCAGTGACATAACCACCAGCAATTGTACCGATTTTAGATACTTTGAACGTTTGACGAACTTCAACTTGACCGATGACTTTTTCTTCATATTCAGGGTCAAGCATTCCTTTCATCGCAGCTTCAATTTCATCGATAACTTTATAAATAATGCGGTGTAAGCGGATATCTACGTTTTCTGTTTCAGCTGTGCTCTTCGCATTTCCATCAGGACGTACGTTAAATCCGATCACGATCGCATTAGAAGCACTTGCTAATATAATATCAGATTCTGTAATCGCTCCAACACCCGTATGGATGATTTTCACTTTTACGCCTTCTACTTCAATTTTTTGAAGAGCGGCCGTCAGTGCTTCAGCAGAACCTTGTACGTCTGCTTTCACGATCAAGTTGATATCTTTCACTTCACCTTGTTTGATTTGCTCAAATAGGTCATCTAGAGATAATTTCGCTTTGTCTGAACGCTGTTCATCAAGCTGTTTCGAAGCACGCGCCTCACCCACTTGACGAGCTGTTTTTTCATCCTTGAATACGAGGAACTGATCCCCTGCATTCGGTACATCGTTTAAACCAGTGATTTCAACAGGTGTAGATGGTCCTGCTGTTTTCACGCGGCGTCCGATGTCATTAACCATTGCACGAACGCGGCCAAATGTATTTCCGACAACGATTGGGTCACCTACATGAAGTGTACCAGTTTGAACAAGAAGGGTTGCAACAGATCCTCTTCCTTTATCAAGCTCAGCCTCGATGACAGTCCCTTTTGCCGCACGATTTGGGTTAGCTTTCAGTTCTCCTACTTCGCTGACAAGAAGGATCATTTCGATCAATTCGTCAATGCCTTCACCTGTTTTTGCAGATAGAGGAACGAAGATCGTTTCGCCGCCCCAAGCTTCTGGTACTAAACCATGCTCCGTTAATTCCTGCATCACACGGTCAGGGTTCGCTGTTGGTTTGTCAATTTTGTTGACAGCGACAATGATTGGCACTTCTGCCGCTTTCGCATGGTTAATGGCTTCAATTGTTTGCGGCATCACGCCATCATCTGCTGCAACGACCAGAATTGTCGTATCTGTTACCTCAGCACCACGTGCACGCATCGTTGTAAATGCTGCGTGTCCAGGTGTATCAAGGAACGTGATTTTCTTGCCGTTTTCTTCAATTTGGTAAGCACCGATATGCTGCGTGATTCCACCAGCTTCGCCTTCGACGACTTTCGTCTTACGAATGCTGTCAAGAAGCGTTGTTTTCCCGTGGTCAACGTGTCCCATGATCGTCACAACTGGAGGGCGTACTTGCATATCTTCTTCTTTATCTTCAACTTCATACTTTTCAAGTTCAGTTTCTTCTAAAATAATGACTTCCTCTACTGGAACGCCATATTCAGAAGCGATTAATTCAACTGTATCTTTATCCAGCTCTTGGTTAATGGTTGCCATAACACCAAGCATCATCAGCTTTTTGATAATTTCAGCTGTTTCTTTTCCAAGCTCTTCAGCCAACTGGCCGACTGTCATTGAATTTGTAAATTCAATTTTTTCAGGAAGCTCTTTCTTAGGCTTCACAGGTCTAGCTTGCTGATGCTGCGGTTTGTTATTCCCACCGCGTTTATTTTTGTTTTTGTTTTGGTTGTTGTTTTTTTTGTTTTTATTAAATTGATTATTCTGCACGTCATTCTTCTTTCTATCATTGTTTTTGTTAGATGATTGTTTTTTTTGTTCTGCGGGTTTCTCGTTAGCTGTCTCTTTTGCTTTGGCTTTTTTATAGATAGCGTCTAGCTTTTTCACAGTGTCGTCTTCAAGCGTCGCCATGTGGTTGTTCACTTCCACGTTCATATCCTTAAGCGCTGCTATAATATCTTTACTTGAAACATCTATGGCTTTTGCGTATTCATATACTCTCACTTTAGCCATTCGTTCACCCCCAAATAAATTAATCGAGCAAGCTTATCAGCTTCTTAGCGAAGCCTTGGTCAGTGACAGCGACAACTACGCGAGCTTCTTTCCCAATAGAACGTCCGAGAACGGAACGGTCTTCAACTTTTCTAACCGGAACATTATAAAATTTGCATTTGTCAGATACCTTTTTCTCTGTGTTCGATGAGGCATCTGCTGCAAGAAGAACCAGCTTAGCACGCGCATGTCTAATTTCTTTGATCACAAGATCTTCTCCTGACACGACTTTACGAGCTCGATTTGCTAGACCAAGCAAAGGATACCATTCAGATTGAGTCATTTGGTTTTTTCACCTTTTCAGCTAGTTCTAGTAATTCTTCAAATATGTGTTCGTCAATCTGTGTCTGAAATTGCTGCTGTAAACTGCGTTTGTTCTTTGCCGCAAGAATGGTTTCTTTATCGAGAGAAAGGTAAGCTCCGCGTCCGTTCATTTTTCCGGTTGCGTCAACAGACACTTCACCTTCTTTAGAACGAACAACACGGATCAGTTCTTTCTTTGGTTTCATTTCTCCCGTCACGACACATTTTCTAAGCGGGATTTTTTTTCGGCTATTCACCTTTTACATCACCTCTTATTCGTCAGATTCCTCAGCTACTGGTTCAGCCTCTAAGAAAAGAGATTCAGAGTCTTCAGTTCTTGGGAAAATACCGAGTTCCCTTGCATCTGTTTCGCTTTTAATGTCAATTTTCCAGCTAGTCAGCTTTGCTGCAAGACGAGCATTTTGACCTCTTTTACCAATGGCTAACGACAGCTGATAATCAGGGACAATCACTGTTGTCGCCTTATCTTCTTCATTTACAATGACATCAAGTACTTTTGATGGACTTAATGCATTGGCAACAAATTCAACCGGGTCATTAGACCAATGGACAATGTCAATTTTTTCGCCTTTTAGCTCGTTGACAATTGCTTGTACACGCTGACCTTTTGGTCCAACACAAGAACCAACTGGGTCAACATCAGGATCATCTGTACGAACAGATATTTTAGAACGGTCCCCAGCTTCTCTAGCAACCGATTTAAGCTCTACAGTACCATCATAAATTTCTGGCACTTCAATTTCAAATAAACGCTTTAAAAGACCTGGATGTGTTCTAGACACATAAATTTGTGGTCCTTTTGTTGTTTTTTCGACTTTTGTAATAAACACCTTAATGCGGTCATGTGGTTTGTAATCCTCATTTGGCATTTGTTCGTTGACCGGAAGAAGGGCTTCGATTTTGCCAAGTGACACGTAAATGAATTTACTGTCAATTCGCTGAACGATTCCCGTCATAATGTCTTCCTCGCGATCGATAAACTCAGTGTAGATCACGCCTCGCTCTGCTTCTCTCACTCGCTGCGTCACCACTTGTTTCGCTGTCTGAGCTGCAATGCGTCCGAAGTCTTTTGGCGTGACTTCAATCTCAACGACGTCACCTACCATGTAATTCGGGTTGATATTGGCTGCATCATCTACAGAGATTTCAAGGCGAGAATCATACACTTCATCTACAACATCTTTTCTTGCAAATACGCGAATCGTTCCCGTTTCGCGGTTTAAATCAACACGAACATTTTGTGCTTGATTAAAGTTACGCTTATATGCAGAAATGAGTGCAGCTTCTATCGCTTCAATAATAATTTCTTTACTAATACCCTTCTCTTTCTCAAGAACAGTCAGGGCATCTAACAACTCACTACTCATTTTTATGGTTCCCCCTTATATCAATGAAAAGGTTAATTGAACGAAACTGCTAATCTTGCGTTAGCTATTTTTTCGTATGGAATATTGATCTCTTTCTTTCTTGTCTTGATCTTCACTGTCACTGTTGCAATCTCACCATCAAAGCTTGTAAGCTCACCTTCAAATGCTTTTTCACCATCAATTGGTTCATATGTTTTCATGAAAACATTTTTTCCAAGTGCTTTTTCAAAATCAGCTTTTTTCTTTAATGGGCGCTCCGCTCCAGGAGAGGACACTTCAAGAAAGTAGTTTTGGCTAATCGGATCTGCCTCATCAAGCTTTTCGCTCAAGGCTTCGCTCACTTTGGCACATTCTTCGATATCGACGCCTTTATCAGAGTCAATAAACACGCGAAGGAACCAGTTTTGACCCTCTTTGACAAATTCAACATCAACGAGTTCAAGCTGTAAGCCATCTAAAATTGGCTGCACCATTTCGCTTACGACATCCACTACTTTTTTGCTCATTCTCTTCCTCCTTGTGCTTTCGATAAACGCTCTTATCAATCATTCTGCATAAAAACCCTGCTTTATGTGAGCAGGGGGAGCAGAAAACGGATGAATAATGTCGAGACAAAAATTGCCTGTTCAATACAAAAGAGCGGGTTTCCCCACTCTTGTCTCGGTAATCGTTAGCATTTCCATAAAAACTATACCATATCCAATTTTTTTATGCAAATGAAGTTCCTTATTCAGCAGGCATTCGCCATCAGTTCTTTTCGTTCATTCTTTTCGCATGTTCACTGATAAGTGCTGACTCCCTGCTCCCCTTTATGATGCGGAAACCGTCATAATCCGGATAGAGCGAATCATCGTCCTGAATACTTGTTAAAATCCAAAATTGACTGCCAGCTCCTCCGAGCCGCTCAACCGCTGACAGCCAGCTTTGATATACGTCAGGACGCGCTGATTGATTTTGAACGCCAAACTCTTCTAACACAACTGGTTTTCCGATTGACTTCCCGCGGGTGATATGGTCTTCGATCCATTTCACTCCCCAAGCAGCTGACTTGTTCCAGTGATCTGGGTACAGATGATAGGTTCCATAATCGATATTAGAGAGAGCCGTCAAACGGTCCCAATCGACGCCTTCTCCGCCTCCATAAAACCAGTCTTCATGTCCTGGTATGCGAAAGAACCCTTCATCTCCTACTGCAACAAGATGGTGACGATCCAGCGATTTGATCCACGTACTCATTTCATCTGCCCATTTGACTAGTATATTTCCCGTTGGATCTGACTGCACACGCGGCTCATTAGCTAATTCCCAAGTCATAATAGCTGGATCGTCCTTATATTGAACACCTGTGTACGTATTGGTTCTTTCTAATACATAGCGCACATAATTTTTGTAAGCTTTTTGTATACGAGGATCTGTATAAAAGGCATCATGCGTTCCTGCCTCGAACCACTTTACGTATTGATTCATCCCGCCAAAATCATCCCAATTGTTCACTAGTGGGATGACAAGTTTTATTCCTTCCTGTCCCGCTTTATAAATCGCATAATCTAGTTTTTGAAAACCCGATTCTTCATAGACCCCTGGACTAGATTGTAAGACTGAGTTTTCTTGAGGGGCCCCATCGTGAAATCCCCAAATACGTATGACCTTTAAATTCATTGCTTTCATATCATCGAACACAGCATCTACCATCTTTTTAGATTTGTAATGGAAATAGTAATTATTTGTGCCAGCGAAGTAAAATGGTTGATTGTTCAGCGTAAATTGTGTACCAGACGTCTGTACATAAGAGGCGGCCTTAATCGTAAGTGAAAACCAGCCGGCCCATATAGCGACCACAAGTATGAAGCAAAACACTCTTTGAGTCCATTTCTTCATTTAAATTCCCCTCACAATCTAGCCTTCTTCAGGTACGATCACATCTAGCCGAAACGGTGTTTGTTCATTTGAATCAAGTTCAATTGTTTGTTGTTTTAACAGTTTACTTTCTTTACCGATTCGAATCTCATATGTCCCGTGAAATGCTCGACATGTCACATTGCCATTCGCATCTGTTTTTTCAACTCTTTGTGTCGTCCACTCATTTAGAAGCTTTTCGTAACGTCGGCCTGCTTCATTTAAAGACCAATCATAATTCACGATGGCCGCATGCTCACCTCTCCAATGGGCACCTGCCCAAAATCCCCACATTAGCACTCCTTTTACGGCTGGATGACTAAATGCGACGCGATATAAAGCCTCTAGGTTATCCGCTCTTCTATTAGCGTCAGGGTGAACAGAATCGTACTCTGTAACCCATATAGGAAGACCAAGCTCAGCAAGCACATCGAGCCTCTCTTTTACAACGACTGGATCGACCCGTTCTTCAAAATGTCCTTGAACACCAATCGCCTCAATAGGTGCGCCTAACTGACGCAGTTCATTGATATGCGCTTTATAAGCGTGATGCTCACCATATGAGATCACATTATAATCATTCACAAACAATAGTGCTTGAGGGTCAATTTTTTTCGTTTCTTCATACATCCACTTCCAAATATTTTTCCCGAAGCGATCTTTAAAAAATGAACCATGCATCATTTCATTGTTTACATCCCAATGACGGAATCTCCCTTTAAAATGATTACCCGCATGCTCAAGCCGGTTTTTCATCGATTCATACACTTCGTGATTCGGTAGTGACCTCAGCCAGCTTGGATTCGCATCCTCTACCTCCCAAAATAAAGCGTGCCCTCTCACTGGAAGTTGATGTTTATCTGCAAAATTCAGCATCGCATCTGCTTTTTCGTAAGTGATTTTCCCTCTTTCAGGTTCATTCGCATACCATTTTGCCTCATTTTCAAAAACAGCCCAATTAAAATACTTCACAAAAAAATCGGCATATTGTTGATTAAACAACACTTGGTCATTCATCGCTGAACCAAATGCGAATTCATGCCTATTTTGCTTAATCTCAACCTCTATACCTGCTATTGGCTTTTTTTCATGATTTGTGACATTTATTTCAAGATCTCTTTGTCTATGCTCTGAAATTCGATCATTCGCCTCTTTTTTCCACTTCAGATTTATCTGCCCATTTTCGCCCTTGTTTAATGATTGATGAAGAAAACTTCTTTCTTTGACCATGTAAAAACACCCTTATCTTCACTGGATTTATATTTCCTAATCAAACTGCCGGCTCAAAGAAACCGGCAGCTTAAATTTGACCTGCTAGTTGATGAGACGATGATATTCAGCGTAGGCAGTGGCCATATCCACTTGAGACCAGAAACGGTGATAGGTGAAAACCGGTGCCCCATTCTCCCATTTGCCTGTTGCTTCATTAAATGAAGACTGATATTTACTCTCGAGTGAAGACCATGCTGGATCTTGTTTAATGTTCGGACGAAGATCAGCAAAACTCGTATAGACCCCATTACCTCCTCGCTGCGGAACAGAAGGAATAGTGCTGGCTCCAGGAATCTGATTCCCTTGACCAAATGTCCCGTTCCAACCATTTGGGAAATACACTTCTTTTTTAAAGAAGCGGTCATAGTCCTCTCTTTCTTCTTCTGTTACAATGCCCACGCCATCATTGTAATTCCACGCAACCTCAAGGAGCTGTGCGGCAGCATCTTTCGCTCTGACACCAAGCGCTGTATAATCCCCTGTTTCTAGCTTAGTGGCAGCAGCAAAGAAAGTTAAAGCCTTGACTAGACTCCCTAGTACGCCCGTATCCTGAGTTGGATCTTTTGTTACAGCTGTTAAGTTTGGATTTCCTGTTGCAGACTGGAACCCATTCCAAGTGTCAGGCTGTCCGCTCCAAGCAATATTTCCAGGAAGCCAAAACTCGCCAGGTGCACTCGTTGTAGCAACAGCAGCATTTGTTCCTCCTAGAATTCTTTGTCCTTGGTCATCTAAGAAATAACCCTCTTCATCCGACACAGGACGGCTGCCGATAAAAATGTAATCTAATGCATAGTTGACCCATTTTGTGATGCAAGATTTGGCCATTTGGACATTTTCAGATGTTTTGTCTCCATCTTTCACAAAAATGTAATAAAGCTCTGCTACGCGCTCCATCGGCCATGCCTGCATCCCAAACCAGTTATTAGAAGGCGGGTCAAGATAAACAGGTGCATCCTCATATGCCATATCGTAAAAAGTACTTCTTCCCGCCGGATAAGCACTATAGTCTCCATTCCAGCTATTGGTTGCACCTCCTGCAATCGCTCCCTCTTTAGATTGAAGCCATACATAAAATTCAAGCTGCCTTTTTAATGTTTTTTCCCAATCGCTTGCACCAGTAGCGGAAGATGGCTTTAAGCCTCCTTTGTCTGAGGATAAAGCATAAGCGGCGACAGGGTTTTGATACCCTTGGTGACAATGGCTAGCTCCAATACGCCATGACCAGTTGGCATGGTCGCCAAGGCCTCCGCCCCAAGAGGTATACCACGCCATTAAGTAATGACAGGCACCCTTTCCGTTTCCAGGGTACGGATTCCCCTGTTTGCCGCTTCCAATCGTTTGAAAATATTTATCGTACATACCGTAACGAAGAAAATCCCCCATTTTTTTCGCTTTATCAAGATAGGCTGACTCATTATAGCCGAGTTCCTTCGCCCAATACATCACTTGTATTGCACGCGCATCAGCATCCGTCGCATTGGTATAGCGCCACTGAGCAGCTGGTGCTTGATTTTCTTTTGTGAACAAGCTCATAAAGCCTTCATTCGGCTTTCCAAAAGATTTATCATCTTGTGAAGGATGAGGGATGGCCTCCCATACGGATTCCTGTGGACCACGCTGGAATGTGTTCACATATGCAGCTGTATGTGATGGGTTGAGCAAGTTTCCATATTTATACCAGTTATCGACATCAAGCAGCCAGTGCATTAAATACGTTTCATTCGTTCCATAGGTTGATTTCAATTCACCATCAATCGGATCTTGACCCGCAGGACGAGCACCGCTTAACTGGCTAGGGTATTGATCCGGGTATGGTTTTTCTGCTGCGTATGTGGCTGGGCTAGAAGGATTGTAGGCGCTCATATGCGGTTGCTCATCATTTCCATCTTCATTTACTGGGATGATGTACTTCTCCATATTGTCCCAGGCTGCCTCTAATTTGCTCCAATCCCCTGTGTAATGTCCGTACAACACCTCAAGCCACAGCCAATAGCTATACGCTTCTGAAGTCGTCATATGCCCATAATCAGGCGCTTCGCAAATGAGCGTCTCGATTGAATGATACGGAATTCCTTCTGGTGAAAAATATCCATTCGCATCACTTTTAATTTGATGATAAAGCGTTAAAAACCGTTCTTTGTTTGACAAGTCCTTCACCCTTTCAATAAAATTTTGATTTTTATTTGTCTGGAAGTGCACCAAATACCAAAGCACCATCATCAAAAACAGGAATCCTCGCTGTTTTTTGCATATTAGATGTTAAGCCTTGAAAGGAATAATCATTTGAGGCATCCCATATATTCGCCCCATTTGGTGCAGATAATCGAAATTGTATTTCCTTCTTATGCTCTGATTCTCCTCCAGGAAAAATCGCTACGCCCGTAAAATCAATTTCTGCATAATATACGTGGGCTGATGCGTCATATACCTTCAGCGGAGATAAGGAAGCGCCTTCATTGTAGGCTGCTGTCACTTGAATATCTTTTTCAGTGAATCCCTTTGCAAAGACCTCACTTAGATTGACATAATATCTAAAGAACAGCGTTTGACTGCTTCTTGCCGGCCAGCCGGACCGATTGTATAGAACCGCCTTCACCTGAGTTGATGTTGTATCGTTATTCATCAGAGCTGCCTCTACAAAAAACTCATCCTGAGCCTGTTCTTTAGGCGGGAAATTGGGAAGCTTAGATTGCCCCTTTCCAAACAGCTGCACCATTTTGGCTATATTTCCAGTAAAGGCGGCATTATAGTCCGTCGCCACCTCGTTTGATACATAATCAGAGATGTCATCGTCATATTGATCCTGTGCATTAGGCCCGCCAACAAGCGCTCCATAAAGAGTGTGCCGATGATACGGAGGATTTGTCAGCTGGTTAGACCATGAGCCATGTGCAGTTCGATGGTGTGGATGCTTCGGCGGGTTCTGGCCAAACCCAACGACATAACTTCTATTGAGCGGATTATCACCAAGCATATAGTGAGTTTGATTGACCGCAAACGTTTGATATCGATTCTTTTTTTCTTCATCTGAAACCCAATCAGCATAGACAAAGGCTAAAAATGCTGCATTTGCTGTGTAACGAAGCGATCCCCATTGATCTAGCCATGCCAAACCGCCAGGCGTATAAGTGATTCTTTCGACTTTTCCATTTTGAACAAGACCTGTGGTCCAGTAATCGAGGTTACGCTCTGTCGATTCTATAAATCTATTCTCCTTCGTGATTCTTGCGAGTAAGATTTGTGAAGCGAAGAAAGTATTGTCCCATGACATGGTAAACGTATAATCCCAATCCTTTGGCCATTCTTCTACTGCTTTTAGTGCTTGATTTAAATAGGTCTCTTCATTTGTTGCCAAGTACAGCCAGATTCCGCCCCAAATGAGTTCGTCAATATAGCCGCTCCAGGAGTTGTAAAACGGCTGAGCGTTTGTGACACAATCTGTATACTCGCCGCGATACCTGTCAGCAAATGCATAAAGCTGTTTCGCGTGGGTCAGAAGCTTTGCTGCATAAGGGGCATCTGTCTCTTTAAAAATGATAGAACTCGCTGCTAAAGCTGCAGCAGTTTGTGCGGCTACTTCTGTTCCTGGACAATTTTCATCAATTTTAAAAGCTGGCCGGCTCATCGGCATCACTTCTGCCGGTCCCCACCAAGCATGATCAGCGTTCCCATCACCTACCTGCGCCCAAAACTCGTTCGGACCTGTATGTGCTTTCAAAAAATAATCCGTTGCCCACCTGATTTGATCGAGGATGTCATCAAGCAGTTCTGCCTCTTCATAGGCTTCTCGGTATTCATATACTGTCCATGCAAGCACAGCTGCTGAGTAGGCCATCGGAAGCCCAAATTTCACATGATCACCTGCGTCATACCAGCCGCCAGTTAAATCATGCCCTACATCCTTCCCGTCCTCTAGTCCAGAATCTCCCCGCCAGTTGAGACGGCTGCTTTCGGGAAGCTTTCCAGACCGCTGCGCTTCATAAAACAACAAGGATTTTTGAAGAACCTCTACATAGTTATAAGATGCCATTTCCGTATGACTCACTCCTTCTTTTTAGTCAAACATGAATAGACAAGCCACCTCCTTTTATTCAGAACGTGATTTGAACAGTTTTGAAAAGAATCAAATACGTTTCAAAAATAAGCATAGTAAACAGCAATCAGCTTTACGCTCATCGAAGGTTTTTTCTCTTGATTCTTTTTGTGACTGTACCCAGAATGATCATATGTCGCATGAGAACATTTCAGACGGCGAAATTCTCTTTTTTGCTCTATTTGGGTAGAAAGAATGACATACAATCTCTTCTCTTAAAACATCACGTTAAATCAAGGTATATGAATGAATAAGAAAATGATTCCATTTGGTGGAAAATCTTTATTAGTTAACATAATAAAATTATTGTATATGAAAAAAGAACGCCCCTTTAAGGACGCTCTTCATGAATCGCATTAAAACAAAGAAAGCTGGTTTTGATCGGGAAGTGCTTCTAAGCAGCCTTGACGATCTAAATATTCTAGGATCGTTTTCGACACTTTTCCGCGTTTTTGTAAATCTTCTTTTGAAAGGAATTCCCCGTCTTGTCGTGCGCGAACAATATTTAACGCAACGTTTGTTCCGAGTCCAGGGATCGAGTTGAATGGCGGAATTAATCCATCTCCATCAATGATAAACTCTGTTGCACTTGATCGATAGAGGTCCACTTTTTTGAAATGGTAGCCTCTTTCACACATTTCAAGTGCAAGCTCTAGTACAGTTAATAGGTTCTTTTCTTTCGGTGATGCATCTAGACCTTTTGAGTTAATATCGTCCATGACTGCTCGAATCGCATTCGATCCTTTTGTCATCGTTTCGATATCAAAGTCATCTGCACGAACGGTAAAGTAAGCCGCATAGTATAAAAGTGCATGATGCACCTTGAAGTAGGCAATCCGTACAGCCATTAATACGTAAGCAGCTGCGTGGGCTTTAGGGAACATGTATTTGATCTTTTTACAAGAATCAATATACCAGTTCGGTACATTATTATTCTTCATTTCTTCTTCCCATTCAGGGGGAAGTCCCTTTCCTTTACGAACAGACTCCATGATTTTAAATGCGAGTGACGGCTCTAAGCCCTGATAGATGAGATAGACCATAATATCGTCACGACACCCAATCACTTCACTTAGTTCACACGTTTTATTGTGAATGAGTTCTTGCGCGTTTCCGAGCCATACATCCGTCCCGTGTGATAGTCCAGAGATCTGAACGAGCTCTGAGAAGGTCGTTGGTTTTGTATCCTCAAGCATTTGCCGAACAAACCTTGTCCCAAACTCCGGAATACCGAGTGTACCTGTTTTACAGCCAATTTGCTCTTCTGTTACACCTAGAGGCTCTGTTCCTTGGAAAATTTTCATCACTTCTGGATCGTCTGTTGGAATCGTTTTTGGATCGATTCCGCTTAAATCCTGTAGCATACGAATAACCGTTGGATCATCGTGCCCTAGTATATCAAGCTTGAGCAAGTTGTCATGGATTGAATGGAAATCAAAATGCGTCGTTTTCCAATCAGAACCTGTCGCATCTGCTGGATATTGAATTGGTGAGAAATCATAAATGTCCATATAATCCGGCACTACGATAATACCGCCTGGATGCTGGCCCGTTGTCCGTTTGACCCCTGTACAGCCTTGGACAAGCCGGTCGATTTCTGCGCCCCTCATATGAAGATTATGATCTCCAGCGTAGCCTTTCACGTAACCATATGCTGTTTTTTCTGCAACAGTACCAATCGTACCTGCTCGGTATACATACTCTTCACCGAACAGCTCTTTCGTATAGTTATGTGCAATCGGCTGATATTCACCTGAGAAGTTCAAGTCGATATCAGGGACTTTGTCTCCTTTAAAACCTAAGAACGTTTCAAACGGAATATCATGTCCGTCTTTTTTGTACGGCGTACCACATTCTGGACAGTCTTTGTCAGGAAGGTCAAAGCCTGAACCAACAGATCCGTCATTAAAGAACTCCGAATGCTTACAGCTTGGACATACATAATGCGGAGCAAGTGGGTTCACTTCGGTAATCTCTGTTAATGTTGCAACAAGAGATGAGCCGACAGATCCCCTTGAACCAACAAGATATCCATCATCAAGTGATTTCTTTACAAGCTTATGAGAGATTAAGTAAATAACGGCGAATCCATGGCCGATAATACTTTTTAATTCTTTCTCAATACGGTCTTCTACAATTTTCGGCAAATCATCTCCGTAGATGCTGCGCGCCATTTGATAGCTCATTTCCCGTATTTCTTCATCTGCACCTTCAATTTTTGGTGTGTATAGGTCATCTTTGATTGGTTTAATGCTTTCGACCATCTCAGATACTTTTTTCGTATTCGCCACGACGATCTCTTTCGCTTTTTCGTCTCCTAGGAAGGAGAATGCTTCAAGCATTTCATCTGTCGTTCTAAAATGAACTTTTGGCAGTTCGTGACGGTTAAGCGGATTTGCTCCACCCTGTGATGAAATTAAGATTTTACGATAAATTTTGTCTTCTGGATGCAGATAATGCACATTTCCAGTTGCCACGACTGGTTTATTGAGCTTTTCGCCAAGCTTCACAATGTTTGTGATGATTTCTTTTAACGCACGTTCATCTCGAACAAGCTCCAGCTGCAGCAGATGCTGATACACTTCTGGCGGATGAACTTCTAAATAGTCGTAAAATGCTGCAATGTCTTCCACCTCATCAGGTGATTTTTGCATCATCCCTTCAAAGACCTCACCCTTATCACAGGCAGACCCGATAATTAAACCTTCTCGATATTTCTCAAGCTGTGAGCGCGGAATGCGCGGCACCCGGTAGAAATAATGAATATGAGAAAGAGAAACAAGTTTGAATAAATTTTTCAGACCGGTCTCATTTTGTGCGATCAGAATGGCATGGTAAGGACGTGAGCGCTGGTAGGCATTAGACTGACCCATGTTTTCATTCAATTGATCGTGATAGGCAATTTCTTTTTCAGCCGCATCTTTTAGCATCTTCAGCATGAGGTAGCCTGTCGCCTCTGCATCGTAAATGGCCCGGTGATGCTGCGTCAGTTCTATATCGAACTTTTTACAAAGTGTATTGAGCCGGTGATTTTTAAATTCAGGGTAAAGGAATCGGCCAAGTTCAAGTGTATCAATCACAGGGTTTGACGCTTTATCTGTTTTTAACAGGCGTTTGTACGCTGCATTTAAAAAGCCCATATCAAAACTTGCATTGTGCGCAACAAGGATATCTTGTCCAATCCATTCTTTGAAATCGCGCACGACATCGACGACATCTGGAGCATCTCTGACCATATCATCCGTAATACCCGTTAATTCGATCGTTGTCGCTGATAATGGGTGATGAGGATTTGCAAATGCCTCAAAGCGGTCAATGATTTCCCCGCCTTTTATTTTCACTGCTGCCAGCTCAATGATCGTGTCATAAACGGCTGAAAGTCCAGTTGTCTCTACGTCAAATACGACATACGTCGCGTCATCTAACAAACGGTGCTCCGGATTATAGGCAATGGGTACTCCGTCGTCGACCAAGTTGATTTCCACACCGTACATCATTTTGATGTCATGTTTTTTACTTGCTGCATACGCATCTGGGAAGGATTGTACAACCGCATGATCCGTCAGGGCAATCGCTTCATGTCCCCATTTTTTTGCTTGTTCCACCAGCCTGCCAATGCCAGTGACAGCATCCATTTGGCTCATTGGGGAATGCAAATGAAGCTCGACACGTTTTTCACCCTCAGGTGCCGTATCCTCTTTCAGCTGAGGTTTCATTTCATTGACGTCATTGGCAATCATGACAAGGTCTCTGACAAACGTATCGTTTTGAATGCTTCCTCTTGCTTTGACCCACATGCCTTTTTTCAATGATTTCATCAGCTGGGCATCTTCTTTTTCTCTTGCAAACATTTTGATTAAAATACTGTTTGTATAATCTGTAATCTTAAAGATACAAAGCGTTCTGCCGCTTTTCAGCTCACGCGTTTCTGCATCGAATACGTAGCCTTGAACGGTGATTCTTCGTTCCTCATCCATAATACTATCAAGCGTACGAATTTCTTCATTGTCTTTAATTTGATAGCCAATCATGAGAGGACCAGACGGAGCTTCATCCTGCTCCTCACTTTCCTTCTTCTCCATCTCAGTGAGGGCTTGCATCGCTCTTTCTTGATCTTCAGCAAGCTTTTGTTCTCTGAACTTCTGAATCTCTTGATCTGATACAAAAATTTCTGTATCGAATTGCAGCTCTGGAAAGCCCACTTGTTTAAAAGCAGCCTGGAGCATTGGGCTGTACTTCTTCTTGATGGCCAAAGCCTCTGTTTCGCTTTTCGTTTTGATGATGATTTTATGTCCAGACAGCGATGGTTTTTGCTGCTGAAGCAAGCTGATGATTGGAGGAGAAATTCCTTGAAGCTCTTCCACACAATGTGACCAATACGATTGAACGAGCTCTTCAGAGATGTTCGGATCATTGACTTCAATCGTACAAGTGACTTGTGCAATATGAGAAAATGCATTTGTCAGCCTGCTGAGAAACATCGCATATACCTTGTAAGGCAGAAGCGCCTTAAATTTAAAAAGGAAATGCCACGTTTTCGTCGCCTTATGCACCGTCAATTTGACGATTTCTCCTTCTTCAAAGTAACGACTGAGGTCATCATCTGTCATTTGAATCTGATTGAGTAATATATGAAATTGCCGCCGTGTGATCGGTAATTGTTCATCCAAGACAGAACCCTCCTTTTGTCAATCAGAAAGGTACCTCTTTTCTACAGGAGGTACCTTCATTTTTTTGTTCGTTTTTATGCTTGGCGTATAAATGAAATCAGCTCATCAACAGATACTTCATGTGATTCACCTGATTTTCTAAACTTCACTTCAACAATGCCTTCTTCTGAACGTTTTCCGCAGCTAATGCGAATTGGCAGCCCAATTAAATCACTGTCTGCAAATTTTACTCCGGCACGCTCTTGGCGGTCATCGAAAAGTACGTCAAAGCCCTCATCTTCTAAGCGCTCGTATAACGTTTCAGCCAGCTCTTTTTGAGCATCGTTTTTCATATTTAATGCAAGGAGATGAAGGTCATATGGCGCAACAGTTTCGGGCCAAATGATTCCTTTCTCATCGTGATGCTGTTCAACAATTGCTGAAAGAGTTCTAGAGATACCGATACCATAGCATCCCATAATCATTGGCTGCGCTCGTCCATTCTCATCGAGGTACGTCGCATCCATTGACTCAGAATAACGAGTGCCTAGTTTAAAGACTTGTCCTACTTCAATCCCTTTGGCAAATTGGATTGTGCCTTCTCCATCTGGAGAAACATCTCCTTCTTGAATCAAACGAAGATCTGTGAATTCTTTCACTGATACATCACGCGCAGGATTGACATTGACATAGTGATAATCCGCTTCGTTTGCACCTGCGACAGCATTTGTCATGCCTTTAACCGCAAGGTCTGCATAAATATCGACTTCTGCTTCCAGCTTCACAGGACCAACAAATCCAGGCTCTGTTCCAATGACTTCTAGTACTTCTTCGCGAGTAGCAAGCTCTACAAGCTGTGCTCCTACCAAGTTTTTCACTTTCACATCATTTACTTCATGGTCGCCTCTAGTCAGGATTAGAACATACGCATCATCTGCTTTAAACAAAACAGATTTGATACAAAGAGAAGAATCAACTTCTAAAAATCCAGCGATGTCTTGAATCGTTTTCACTTGCGGTGTGTGGACTTTTTCAAGTTCTTTGAAGTCCGCAGGATTTGCTTCTTCTCCGTGATAAACAGCTTCAGCCATTTCAATGTTCGCAGCATAGGAAGATGTGTCAGAGTATGCAATTGTATCTTCTCCTACTTCTGACAGTGCCATAAACTCATGTGTATCTTTTCCTCCCATTGCACCAGAATCTGCAATGACTGGTCTAAAATTAAGACCTACTTTTGAGAATACATTGGAGTAAGCTGTAAACATCTTGTTGTATGTGTCATCAAGGCTTTCTGGTGAAGAATGGAATGAGTACGCATCCTTCATAATAAATTCACGTCCGCGCAGCAGCCCAAAACGCGGTCTCTGTTCATCGCGGAATTTTGATTGAATTTGATAAAGAGTTAAAGGAAGCTTCTTATACGATTTTACTTCGCTGCGTACGAGTGATGTGATCACCTCTTCGTGCGTTGGGCCAAGTGCGAACTCGCGGCCATGACGATCTTTCATACGCATCAATTCTGGACCGTATGTATACCATCTTCCTGACTCTTGCCACATTTCTGCCTGCTGCAGCACTGGCATTAACAGCTCAGCTGCTCCTGCCTTTTCCATTTCCTTGCGAACAATGGATTGAATATGCTGGATGACTTTATGAGCAAGCGGCAGATAATGATAGATTCCGCTTGTATTTTGTCTAATGAACCCAGCTCTTACTAAGAGCTGATGACTTTTTGCCTCAGCATCTGCCGGCACCTCTCGAAGAGTTGGAATGAAAGTCAGGGATTGTCTCATGTCGTTACACCTCATTTATGAAATAGGACTACTCACAAAAACTCTTGTTTCCCGTAATGAGAAACAAGAGACATTGGTTTTTATAAAAATAATCGCTGGATGTCATTCCACGTAACCACTAGCATTAACAGCATGAGGAATGCAACACCGATAAAGACAACAAGTGCTTCTTTCTCACGATTAATTGGTTTACCACGAATGGCTTCAACAAACAAGAATAGTAAACGTCCTCCGTCTAGTGCAGGAATCGGTAATAAATTCACGATGCCTAAGTTGATACTAAGGAACGCCGCAAACTGCATTAATGTTAACACACCTTGCTTGGCTACTTCTCCTGTCATGTCATAGATCCCAACAGGACCTGCTAACATATCTAGTGAAAATTGTCCTGTGACAATTTTTTGCAAGTTCGTTAAAATCAGTCCTGCTGTTGAAATCACAGTCGTTCCTGAGGATGAAATAACCTTCAGAAATCCATTTTCAGTTGGCGGATAAGATCCGAAACGGCCAATGCTTTTTCCGTCTGCTTTCACAGCTTCTGGTACAACCTGCACAGTGCTTTCTTTGCCGTCTCGGTCAATGACGACATTCATTTTTTTCTCAGGGTTCTTTTGAACGGTTTGAACGACGTCTGTCCAAGAATTCATTTTATCCCCGTTAATGGACACGATGTGGTCTCCCTGCATGAGTCCAGCTTCTGCCGCTCGGCCGTCTTTCGTCAGCTTGCCGAGTACAGGATCATCAACGGTTACCCCTTGAATAAAGCCTAAAGCAACCAAAATCACATACGCCAGGATAAAGTTCATAATCGGTCCAGCTGCGATCGCTTTAATACGCTGCCATACCGTTTTTGATCCAAATTGACGATTGTATGGTGCGATTTGAATTTCTTCACCATCTGCAATATAAAAGCTTGTTTGACTGACATTGTAGCCAGTTAAAATATCTTCATTTCCAGCTTCATATCCTGAGATTCTCATGGCATGATCTAAATCAATCTGCTCAACTTCGATGACAAGTGCATCAGGATATTTTTCTTTGTCATTTAAAATGATTTTTTCTACTTCATTTTGCTCATTGAATAAGAGCCCCACTGTATGACCTGGTTTAATTTCAATGACTTCAGGGTCCTCTCCTGCCATTTTAACAAATCCGCCAATAGGGAGCAGTCTAATGGTATAAACGGTTTCCTTTCGTTTAAAGGAGAAAATCTTCGGCCCAAAACCAATTGCGAACTCGCGGCATAAAATCCCCGCTCGCTGCGCCATAATTAAATGGCCAAGCTCGTGGAAAAAAACGAGCGTTCCAAAAATAATAATAAACGCAATCACTGTATTCACGAACATACCACCTTATGTGAGGATTGATTGAACAAAGTCTCGTGTATCTTTGTCCACTTCATGGATATCTTGCAAACTAGGCGTTGAAATCACATGATGTCTATTTAGTGCCTTTTCAATCAATTCTTCAATTTGCAGGAACGTTACTTTGCCTTTCAGAAATGCATCAACTGCCATTTCATTTGCTGCATTGAGCACAGCAGGCATTGTCCCTCCTATTTTACCTGATTCATAAGCAAAATGTAAGCAGCGATACCTGTCAAAATCCGCTTTTTGGAAATTCAATTGTCCAATCTCCCAAAGGTTCAATGATTTCGCTTCTGGTAATGGCGCCCTGTCAGGGTATGTGAGTGCATATTGAATCGGCACTCTCATGTCTGGTGTCCCTAACTGAGCCATGACGCTTTTGTCGTGAAATTCCACCATCGAATGGATAATGCTCTCTTTATGTAACAGCACATCAATTTGTTCATACGGTATATCAAACAACCAATGTGCCTCAATCACCTCGAGCCCTTTATTCATCATCGTCGCTGAATCAATGGTAATTTTCGCTCCCATTGACCAGTTTGGGTGGTTCAGCGCTTCTTCAACCGTAACACCTTCAAGTTCAGTTCGTTTTTTATCTCGGAAACTACCACCTGAAGCTGTCACGATTAAGCGTTCAATGTTTTTAGCTTGTTCACCTTGCAGGCATTGAAAAATAGCGGAATGCTCACTATCGACAGGAAGTAAAGGTACATCATATGTTTTCGCGTACTCTTTTACTATATGACCAGCTGTGACAAGTGTTTCCTTATTTGCGAGTGCAATCGTCTTTTTTTGTTCAATGGCCTTTA
The DNA here is from genome assembly GCF_002998655.1 of Bacillus sp. GBSW19. Taxonomy (NCBI): domain Bacteria; kingdom Bacillati; phylum Bacillota; class Bacilli; order Caryophanales; family Bacillaceae; genus Bacillus; species Bacillus sp. GBSW19. The sequence goes on along the minus strand of NZ_PVRF01000001.1, from coordinate 683,028 downwards.
ATGTTGGAACAAGCCCAACACTTCCTACAAGTGCATTGACCACAACGTCCACTGCATCATAGGTCGCTGCCTCGATGTTGGCTTCATCACCAGCAGCCATCTTGACATCGTATTCAAATGAATGACCTTTTAGCGTCTGATAAGTCTCTTCACTTAAACATCCGACAAATTCAGGCTGAAACTGTTCTATGATTGGAATGGCCTTATCTACATTTCGGCCAAATGTCATGGCTTTCAGCTTAAATTTGTCTGGGTGCTGCCTAATCACATCTAATGTTTGTTCTCCAATTGATCCTGTTGCGCCTAATAGCGAAATATATTTCAAATTGCCACTCCTTCTCTCGTTCAATAAGTTTCTATGAGGTTAGCTGGCAAACGTTGCGAGCAGTAAATATAAAAACGGCAGAACGAACAAAAAGCTGTCAAACCTGTCCAAAATCCCGCCATGTCCAGGGAGAATTGTCCCTGAATCCTTTACGTGATAATGACGCTTTAAAGCAGATTCCACAAGGTCGCCAAGCTGTCCAAAGATACTGAGCAAAAGAGTAATAAACATAACAAGCAGATATGATGGCAAAAATCCTGTAACCGCCTGAAACACAAATGACAACACGACCGCTGTGACGATTCCGCCGATAAATCCTTCTACTGTTTTGTTTGGACTGATCTCTGGCCAGAGCTTTCGTTTCCCCATAGATTTCCCAATAAAGTAAGCACCTGAGTCAGTGGACCAAATAATCACTGCTGCGAAGAAGATCGCACTCATGCCATATAAGCCTCTAATTTGGATGAAATAATAGAAACTGACGCCAATATATAATGTCGCTAATACAACAAAAGCAACCTCATCGAATGTGAAAGAGTTTTTGCTCAACACTGTATAAGTTAAAAGGATTAAGACTGCAAATAAAGCAATTTGCATTTTTGATGCGTCTACGTTCGGGAAGAAGCTGTTCTCTCCGCCCATTAAAAGCCAAAGCAATATTAAGCTGACAATACCAGGAAAGCTGAAAATCGATATCTTTTTCATTCTTAGAAGCTCAAAGAGAGCGACACTTCCCATTAAGTAAATCAGCAGGGTAAATGGCATCTGTCCATATATAACCGCAAGTAAAAAGACTGCAGCTGCCAAAACACCCGTCAAAATTCTTTGTTTCATCTGCACCACCCTCTAAATTCCACCGAACCTCCGGCCGCGGCGCTGGTATTCTCCGATAGCGCCTATAAGATGCTCATCAGAAAAGTCAGGCCAAAGCACATCCGTAAAGACAAACTCGCTGTATGCAATTTGCCAAAGCATAAAGTTACTTAATCTAATTTCTCCACTTGTGCGAATAAGCAAATCCGGATCTTGAAGAGATTCTGTCATTAAATAAGCTGAAAACATCTCTTCTGTGATGTCTTCTGCTTGAAGCTTACCTTCTTTGACTTTTTCAGAAATTTGTCTGCATGCGGAGACGATTTCTGTGCGCCCTCCATAGTTGAGCGCAAAATTCAAAACGAGTCCGTCGTTATTCGCCGTACTCTTTACTGCGTTCTCTACCGCTCTTTTCGTATGCTGCGGGAGGCCGTCTGGATCACCTGTTAAGCGCACACGGACATTTTCCTCGATGAGTTCAGGCAGGTAGATGTTCAAAAATTCTTCAGGAAGCTTCATTAAAAAGTCTACTTCTAGTTTTGGACGTTTCCAATTTTCCGTAGAGAAAGCATACAAAGTCAGCACTTTGACATTCAGCTCATTTGCAAGCTTTGTCATGCGCTTGACGACTTTCATTCCTTCATGATGTCCTGCTACCCGTGGAAGAGCACGTTTTTTCGCCCATCTTCCGTTCCCATCCATGATAATGGCGATATGTTCAGGAATTTCTCCATTTAATATGTCTTCTTTTGTCAGGCTTTCTAAGTTGGAAGCAGCAGTTTGCTGATTCTTCCAATTTTTGAGTATATTGAGCATGAGATTCCTCCATCACCCAAAAAGGTTGCGTTCCCGCTAATAATATAGTCACCAACAGTATTAACAAAAAAACCCCCTGTAAACATGAAGAGGGTCTTTTCACTATTATCTATTGTACATAGTTTTTTCTTAAACTTCCATGATTTCTTTTTCTTTATCTTTCGTCACGTCATCAATTTTAGCGACATATTCATCTGTCAATTTTTGAACATCCTCTGTCGATGATCTTAATTCATCTTCAGTGATCTCACCATTTTTCTCAAGCTTTTTCAACTCATCGTTTGCATCACGACGAACATTACGAACAGCTACTTTTGCTTCTTCTGAATATTTTCTTACCACTTTCACAAGCTCTTTACGTCTTTCTTCTGTTAGTGCAGGAATCGCAATGCGGATCACATTTCCGTCACTTGTTGGCGTGATGCCAAGATCAGACTTTTGGATCGATTTTTCGATATCACCGATGGCTGTTTTATCATAAGGTGTGATAATCAGCATACGTGCTTCTGGCACTGTGATTGACGCGATTTGGTTGAGTGGTGTTTGTGCACCGTAATAATCAACCGTCACTTTATCAAGCAATGAAGCATTTGCTCTGCCCGCACGAACAGTTGCTAGTTCACGTCCGTATGCTTGAACAGCTTTTTCCATTTTTTCTTTCGTTTGGTTCAATACTTCTTTTGACACGTTATTTCCCCCTCACAATCGTTCCAATTGATTCGCCATTTACGGCACGTTTAATATTTCCTTCTTCCATAATGGAGAATACGATTAATGGAATGTCATTGTCCATACATAATGAGGACGCAGTAGAATCCATTACAGCAAGCCCTTCTTTTAACACGTCAAGATATGAAAGCTTATCATATTTTACTGCATCCGCATCTGTACGAGGATCAGCACTGTAGACACCGTCTACATTATTTTTCGCCATTAAAATGACATCTGCTTCAATTTCTGCTGCACGAAGTGCTGCCGTTGTATCTGTAGAGAAATAAGGGTTACCAGTACCTGCAGCAAAAATCACGACACGTTTCTTCTCAAGATGACGGATCGCTTTTCTTCTTATGTATGGCTCTGCAACCTGTCTCATTTCGATAGAGGTTTGTACCCTAGACTGAATGCCAAGCGTTTCTAGGCTGTCCTGTAGCGCGAGTGAATTCATCACTGTTGCCAGCATGCCCATGTAGTCTGCTGTTGCACGGTCCATTCCCAAGTCACTGCCTGTCTTACCGCGCCAAAGGTTTCCTCCGCCTACAACAACTGCAACCTCAACATCAAGCTCTGCAATTTCTTTTACTTGCTTTGCAATTGATTGAATGACAGTTGGGTTAATTCCATTTCCAGCATCACCTGCTAGTGCTTCGCCACTTAGCTTCAGTACAATGCGATTATATTTCGGTTTGCTCATGATAACCTCCAAGTGTAAACTATACCGTCTCTTATTATGCGTAAGAAACTGTCTTTTGTAAATCAATATCCTCTAAAAAATAGGGAACACAGTGCTTGTGCTCCCTAAAAAAGCCCCAGAGAGCTTTTCAAACATTATTTTTTCACTTGGCTCATAACTTCTTCAGCAAAGTTGTCTTGACGCTTTTCAATACCTTCGCCCACTTCATAGCGAACATAAGTTTGAATGCTTGCGTTTTTCGCAGCTACTACTTGTTTCACTTTTTCATCTGGGTTTTTAACGAATGCTTGGTCAAGTAAGCAAATTTCTTCGAAGAATTTGTTTAGACGGCCTTCTACCATTTTAGCTACGATATTTTCAGGCTTTCCTTCTTGAAGCGCTTGCTGTGTTAATACTTCGCGCTCACGGTTTGCTTCTTCTTCTGACACTTGGTCACGAGAAATGTATTTAGGGTTTACAGCAGCAACGTGCATTGCAATGTCTCTTGCAAGCTCTTCGTCAGTTGTTCCGTTAAGAACAGCTAACACACCGATGCGTCCGCCCATGTGTAAGTAAGAACCGAATGCTGCGTTATCTTCTTTCGTGATAACAGAGAAACGACGTAGAGTGATTTTCTCTCCGATTTTTGCAATTGCAGATGTGATATGCTCTTCAACAGTTGAACCGTTTTCCATTTTAGAAGCATGAGCTTCTTCAATTGTTGCAGGTTTAGCAGCAAGCAAATGATCAGCAAGTTCGTTAAGAAGTGATTGGAATCCTTCGTTTTTCGCAACGAAATCAGTCTCAGAGTTCACTTCTAGGATCACGCCTGTGTTGCCGTCAGTTTTGATAAGAGTTAATCCTTCTGCAGCAATACGGTCTGCTTTTTTCGCAGCTTTTGCAATTCCTTTTTCTCTTAGAAGATCGATTGCTTTGTCGATGTCACCATCAGTTTCTGTTAACGCTTTTTTACAGTCCATCATACCTGCACCAGTTTTTTGACGCAGTTCTTTAACTAATTGAGCAGTAATTGCCATTTTACATTTCCTCCTTCTATGTTAAAACACGGATTACTAGGTGAAAAAAAGGTGATAAAAGGCATTTCCCTCTTATCACCTTTTGAATAGGTTACGCAGTTGTTGTTTCAGTTTCTGTCGTTTCTTCTACAACAGCTTCTTCTTCGCCTTGTTTAGACTCAAGAATCGCATCTGCCATTTTAGCAGTTAGAAGTTTTACAGCACGGATTGCATCATCGTTTGCAGGGATCACAACATCAATTTCGTCTGGATCACAGTTTGTGTCAACGATACCGATGATTGGGATATTCAATTTACGAGCTTCTGCAACTGCAATACGCTCTTTACGAGGGTCGATAATGAAAAGTGCATCCGGAAGACCTTTCATGTCTTTGATTCCGCCTAGGAATTTTTCAAGACGCTCTAATTCTTTTTTCAGTTGAACGACTTCTTTCTTAGGAAGAACATCGAATGTACCGTTTTCTTGCATTTTTTCAATATCTTTTAAACGTTTGATACGTTTTTGGATTGTTTCAAAGTTTGTTAAAGTTCCACCAAGCCAGCGTTGGTTCACATAGAACATACCAGAACGGATTGCTTCTTCTTTCACTGAATCTTGTGCTTGCTTTTTCGTACCAACGAAAAGGATTTTCCCTCCGTCAGCAGCAAGGTTTTTCGTGAAGTTGTAAGCTTCTTCTACTTTTTTCACCGTTTTTTGAAGATCGATGATGTAGATACCGTTACGCTCTGTAAAGATGTAACGCTTCATTTTTGGGTTCCAACGGCGCGTTTGGTGACCGAAGTGAACACCAGCTTCTAGCAATTGTTTCATAGAAATAACTGACATTTTGTTGCCTCCTAATATAATGGTTTTTTTTCCTCCGCTCAAGTCATGTTCACATAAAACTGCGCCACGGCAGCACCTTCATACGAATCATTAAGCGTGTGTATTTAACACCAAGAAATAATATAACACATGATGGACTGACAATCAAGAATCCTTTACAGCTTTCCGCTAAATTTTAATAAAAGCTCGATTTCTGTCTTGCCCGTTTTCAGTTCTTTCGCTATTTCTTCTAGCGAATGCCCTTTGTCATATAAGGTCTTCACTTGGTCCTCGAATGTTTCTTCTATTTCACTTTCAGAAGGCACAGAAGCTTCTGATTCAAGATGTGGAACGGGTTCGTTTACCTTCTCTTCCTGCACTTCAACTTCACTAAGGAGAGCCGACAAGTGCTCTGGTACTGGATCTTCACTTTCTACCGATTGCTGGGATTCAATTGGTGGTTGTGGCTGCTTTGGTGTCTGAAAATCCGATTTCAGCTCTTCAGCAGAAAAATCAGGGGAAGCGGCTGCCACTTTTGATAGTTTGTCATTCTCTTCTTTGACTTCCATCAAAAATGCAGCCAGCGTATTTTCCGTTTCTTCTAGAAGTTCTCGCTGCTTTTGTTCAGTTATCTTCAGCGAATTCATTCTCGTATATAAAATGATCACAAAATAAATAAGTGCAGCATGAAGCATGAAGCTAATCAGCCATAACATATTTTTTCACTCACTAACTCTTTAAGATTGAATGGCTTTATCAAGCAGATGCTTAAGCTTGAACAATGCCTTTGAATGAATTTGCGAAATGCGCGAGGTCGATAAATTGAGCACATGACCGATTTCTGTTAACGTCAGTTCCTCTTTATAGAAAAGACTGATCACGAGCTTTTCTTTTTCCGATAGCTCGGTCATTTTTTCAGCAAGCTGTTCTATTAATTCATCTTTCAGCATCTTCTCTTCAGGTGTCACTGTTTTCTCGTCGCGAATCATGACTTGGACGTTTTCACCGTCTTCTTGATCATGCAGCTTCTCGTCGATTGAAAGCAGATTCGCAAAGAAACCTTCATTCATTGTTGTGACAACATCCTGTTCACTCATGCCAAGTTCCTCTGCCACTTCTGTCGGCGTCACATTTCGTAAATAGCGCTGTTCAAGCTTTTCAATAGCCGCTTCTACTTTTTTTGTTTTTTCTCTTGATGTACGAGGCAGCCAGTCCTCTTTACGAAGACCGTCGATGATGGCCCCGCGGATTCTGAAGGATGCATATGTATCAAACTTCAGATCTCTTCCGGGGTCGAATTTTTCAAGGGCATCATATAAACCGAGCATCCCTAGACTGATCAAGTCTTCTTTATGCACTGACTTCGGGAGTCCGATGGAAATTCTTCCAACATGATATGTGACGAGCGGCATATAGCGGCGCATAAGATCATCTCCAGCAGCTGGGTCCTTCCACTCTTTCCATCTAGCCCATAGCGCCTGATCTTCGTAATTTAAGGATTGCATCTTTCTCCCCCTATACTTCCTTAGTTATATCTTCATAGTGCCTTGCTTCACAGTGCGGATCTCAAGCTCTGTCGTAAGCGGATCAAATTCAATCGTACGGCCATTGTTCCCGCCCGTATCCTCACTAATGATCGGGATGCGATAAAGAGACAGATGTTCTTTAACAGCTGATACGTTTCTAGGTCCAATTCTCATCAGATCATTGGTTGACTTAAACTTAAACATTTCTGCGCCGCCAGCAAGTTTTGCCTTTAGCGCATGTTTGCGTGCTCCTTCTTTAAGAAGCAGATCAATTGTATGCTTGACACCTGTATCTGCATATTTAGCCAAGTTCTCCACTGCCCCTTTTGCAAGGGATGAGTCTGGAAGCATGACATGGACAAGACCTGCCAGTTTTTTTTCTTGATCAAACAGAACAAGTCCTACACAAGAACCAAGTCCGGATGTCCGAATGCGGTCCGGTGTTTTCACAATCTGAACATCCGCTATACCAACCTTTACAACTGCCGGAATCTGAACGTTCATTACAGGTTACCTAATGCTTTGAATAGTTTTTCAAACGATTCAAAGTCTGGTAATAGAAACATATTTCCTTTCAGCTCTTGCTTATTTTGATCATCAAAAATCGATGTATCAATCACAATTGCCTGATCCCCTAGAGGGCTGAATTGCATTAACCCTTCACTAATGACAGCCCCGAACATATCGAGCGTAACATCTGGAACACTTGGGTGAAGCTGCAATTTTGTTAAATCGGCAAGGGCTGATAAATAAGAGCCTGCTAAAATATTTCCCAGCTCGTGTAGTGCTGACGTCCCCATCACATGCTCGTGAATGGTATCAATATCAAATGCCGGATCCTGTACAAGCTCTCTTACAAATTGCTCTGCTTGCTCAAATGGCATAATGAAAAAGATAGAGCCGGATAAATCTCCTTCCATCCGCAGGAAAATACTTGCAACTGGGAGGTCTGCACCGCCAAAGAAATCCATTAATTCTTCAAACGAGAGAACCTTGACAAACGGAACAGCCATATCTATTTTGCGATCCAATAGGCTGGCAAGAGCAGACGCGGCGTGGCCTGCTCCAATATTCCCAACCTCTCTTAATACATCCAGCTGTTCATCTTTTATTTCATTGAAAATGCTCATTTCACATCCTCCTTAATGAACAGGTGCATCTTGAACGCTCTTGTCGAGGACGGCACCAGGATGAATGATATTAAATAGACGCTGATCATGCTTAATGATACCTGTCACCCATGATTGTCCTTCTTTTTCAGCTGATTCAGGAGAAGATTCTACTTCTTCTTGATGGACTGTAATGACATCATTCGCTTCATCAACAATCCAGCCGACTTCAATGTCACCAACTTGTACAATAATCATTCTTGTTTCATCTGTAATGTCGTTGTCAGTTGATCCAAGTCTGACTCTAAGGTCGATGACAGGTGTCACGACACCGCGCAGATTAATAACACCACATATATAAGGGGCAACGCCAGGGACTCTTGTCGGCTGCTGCCATTTTTCAATGGACTTTACTTCTGATACTGAAATGGCGTATTCTTTTTTGTTTACGATAAACACAATCATCTTTTCGCCAGTTTTGATATCTGTACTCATTTCAGACCGCTCCTCTATTGTTTTTTACTTGATCAGTGCATTACAGTCAACGATGAGTGCAACTTGACCGTCACCTAGGATTGTTGCGCCTGAGATCGCAAACACGTTTGGCAGGTAATCTCCTAGTGATTTCAATACAACCTCTTGCTGACCAATAAATGAATCGACCACAAATGCTGTCAGCTTATCTCCTTTACGAACAACGATGATGTGCAGTTCTTCCTCTAATTCATTCGCATTTGGTACGTGGAATTGTTTCTTCAAGTACACGACCGGTACGATAAATCCGCGGAAATCAATCACTTCACGATCATGCGTTTGAAGGATGTCGCTTTTCTTAATGACAGCCGTTTCAATAATAGAAGAAATCGGAATCGCAAATGTTTCCTCTTCCAATTTCACAAGAAGAACGGAAATAATCGATAATGTAAGCGGAAGCTGGATCGAGAATAGTGAGCCCTGTCCTTCTGTTGAGTTGATGCTCACAGATCCGCCTAGTGATTCCAGCTTGTTTTTCACAACGTCAAGGCCTACACCGCGGCCTGAGATGTCAGAAATCGTATCAGCTGTAGAGAAACCTGCTGCAAAGATCAATGAATCAATTTGATGATCTTCAAGCGTTTCCGCTTCTCTTTCAGTAATAACCCCGCGCTCTAATGCTTTTTCAAGCACTTTCTTACGGTTAATTCCGCCGCCATCATCTTCTACTTCAATGAAGACGTGGTTTCCGCTATGATACGCCTTTAATAGAACGGTGCCTTTTTCTGGCTTGCCTTTTTTCACACGTTCTTCTGGCGATTCAATACCGTGATCTAGACTGTTTCTAAGTAAGTGTAAGAGCGGATCTCCAATCTCATCGATGACTGTTCGGTCAAGCTCTGTCTCAGCACCTTCAATGATCAGTTCAATTTTCTTATTCAGCTCTTTTGTCAATTGACGGATCATACGAGGGAATCGGTTAAACACTGTTTCCACAGGGACCATTCTCATGTTCAGGATGATCGATTGCAGATCTCCAGAAATACGTGTCATTCTTTCAACTGTGTCTGTAAGTTCATTATTTTCTAATTCTTTGGCTATCTGCTCTAAACGGCCTCTGTCAATCACCAGTTCTTCAAATAGATTCATGAGAGAATCGAGACGGTCAATGTTGACACGAATCGTTTTTGTTCCGCCGGCAGCTGCACCGTTATTGCCGTTTGCTTTTGGCGCATCGTTTGCTGGTGCTTTCGCAGCAGGCACGGAGACTTCTTCTTTTTCCTGTTCAGGTTTTGCTTCTTGTTTTTCAGCTGGAGCCGCGTCTTCAAATGCAGAGACTTCTGAGATCTCAACTTGTTCAACTTCTGAGATCGTCATCACGATTTTTTTCACTTCATCCATCGGTTGTTTAGATAAATAAGAAATACTAAATTCAGATTCGAAATCTTCTGATTCTAAAAGTTCTGCATTTGGAACTGTTTTGACGACCTCGCCTGCTTCGTTCAGTCTTTCAAAGATCATATAGACACGAACAGCTTTTAATAAGCATGCGTCACTTAATGTTACATTGAGTTCATAACATTTAAAGCCTTGTTCTCTCGCTTCATCAAGCACTGTTCGTTCAAATTCGTTATAGTCTAAGTCGTTAGCAGCCGCAGCTGATACATCCGCTGTTTCAACACTAGGAGCTGCCTCAGCATGGCTTCCTGTCACATCTAGCTTTTTACTAACCTCTGTGACATCGCGTTTCCCATCTCCGCCTTCTGCAATTGATTGAACCATTGCTTCAAGGTGATCAAGTGCTTCAAACATCGTGTCCATTGACTCAGGTGTGACAATCATTTGTTCATTTCGAATGGCATCAAACATGTTTTCTAAATGATGTGTGAGCTGAGCCATATCAGCGTAGCCCATCGTTGCACTCATGCCTTTCAATGTGTGAGCCGCTCTGAATATATCATTCACTAGCTGCAAGTCGGTTGGGTTCTTTTCTAAATCAAGAAGTTTTTCATTACAAGTTTGTAAGTGTTCTCTGCTTTCATCTAAAAAGATATCTAAGTATTGGTTTACATCCAACGTGTTCACGCCCTCTCTTTTTTCATGGAGCTTATAATTGCATGTGCGATGTCATCCACATGCCTTGTTTCATGTGCAAGGCCTGCTTTAATGACTGATTTAGGCATTCCGAAAACAACACATGATTCTTCTTTTTCTGCAATGACTTTCGTATGACCGCTTGCGACCATTTTTTTGACACCTTCTGTGCCGTCACTACCCATGCCTGTCATAATGACAGCAATTTTCTCGTAACCCTTTATATTGCTGATGGATTCAAATAAATAGTTAACAGAAGGTTTGTGCCGGCTTTCCGTGTCCTCTGGAGACAGCCTGATGACTAAGGATGCCCCTTGTTCATGAAGTGACATATTCATTCCACCAGGAGCTATGTAAGCCACTCCATTTTTAGCGATATCTCCATCTTGTGCTTCTTTAATCGAAATTTGAGATAAATGGTCTAACCTAGTAGCAAGTGATGCCGTAAATCCTGCCGGCATATGCTGCACAATCAAAATGGGTGCTTCTATGTCCTTTGGCAGCTTCGTGACGACTCGTTGAAGTGCTCTTGGCCCTCCCGTCGATGTTCCGATTGAAATAATCTTTCGGAGTGAGCTGCTTTTTACTGCTTGCGGGCGAGGAAAAGCCACTGGACTTGGCGTCTTCATCACCGGCTTAGGAGAAATCTGCACTTCTGTGCGTTTCCTTGACATCCCTGCCGCAAGCACCCGCTCTACAATTTGGCCTCTTACTTTGTGCAAATCGAGGGAAATACTTCCTGAAGGCTTTGTCACAAAGTCAAACGCACCAAGTTCTAAGCAATGGATAGTTAAATCTTTCCCTTGCTTTGTCTGGCTTGACACCATAATCACGGCAAGGTCATGTTCAGCCAGAATTTGTTTTAATGCTTCTGTTCCATTTAAAACAGGCATTTCCACATCTAGTGTGACAACATCTGGATTCAGTTCCTTGATCCGTTTTAAGGCATCTTCCCCATTTCGCGCCGTTCCGACGACTTCTATTTCTTGCTCGGCACTTAGGAAATCACTAATGAGCTTTCGCATAAAGGCCGAGTCATCTACTACAAGCACTCTAATCATGAGTCCACCTTCCTCCTTTTAAAAAAAGAGGACAACTTATCTATAAACGTATGCTGCTCTCTCTGTGCCTCTCTTATCTGCTGTTGATAAAGTGTTTCTGCCAGCATCTTGATCGTTTTACTCAGCCTTGAGTGAGGCTGCTTGATATAAAATGGAATTTGTTCAGCCACTGCTTTAGGAACCGCAGGATCATCTGGCACAGCACCAGCAAATACTAGCTTTCTGTGTAGAAATGATGTGACCACTCCTGCTAATTTCCGGTAGGTTTCAGACCCTTCTGACGGGGTTTTACACCGGTTGACAATGATTTGCACAGATTGTTCAAACTGATGAATAGCTAAGTGTTTAATTGCGCTGTAAGCATCCATGATCGATGTTGGTTCTGGCGTTGTCACAACCACAACTTCTCCTGCTGATAAAACAAAAGGCAGTTGATCTTTTGACAAGCCGGCACCCATATCAAAGAAGATACAATCAAAGTCGTGCATCATTCTTTCCATTTCCTCTAGAAAGAAAGACCATTGATCTTTATCTAAAGAAAACAGCTGTTCAAGTCCGCTTCCGCCAGAAATGTAATAAAGGTTGTTCGTTCCTTGTGTCATAGCTGCTCGGATAGATTCCTTCCTGACAAGAACATCTAATATAGAGCTAGTCGATGTTTTTCCTAGTAAAATATCAATATTCCCCATACCAAAATCAAGGTCGATGACTAACACTCGCTTGCCTGCATTTGCGATAGACAGTGCCATATTCAGCGTCAAATTTGATTTTCCTACTCCGCCTTTACCGCTCATGACAGCAATGGTTTTTGCCTGTTTGCTTATACCAAGAGGAGCTGGTGTAATCGTTTGATTCTGCTGAACGAGCTTTCTTAAACCTTCCGCTTGGTCGGGCTTCATCATTGTAAGACCATCCTTGTTAATTCAAGAGGAGAGCCCTCAAGAATATCCTCAGGTACATTTTGACCATTTGTTAAAAAGCCAAGTCCGATTTGAGAGTCTGTAATGATTTGAAAGATTGTTCCCATCGTGTCTGTTTCATCTACCTTTGTAAAAATGAATTGGTCGATTGGAACGTGTTCAAATCGTTTAACCATGGCTCTCATGTCCTGATACTTCGAGGTCGCACTCATCACTAGGAAACTTTGAAAGCTTTCATCAAATGGAATAATGTCTGTCAGCTCTTTGATATACGCTTCTTCTTTAAAGTTACGACCGGCTGTGTCTACGAAAATATGATCATACTCTTTAAAGGTCTCTTGAGCTTTCACAAAATCCTCTCTCGAATAACAAACCTCAAGCGGTGCATTGAGCAGTTCCGCGTATGTTTTCAGTTGTTCGATCGCTGCAATTCGGTACGTATCTGTTGTAATAAAAGCGATTTTCTTTTGCTTCTGAATGGCAGTTTTGGCAGCCAGCTTTGCAATTGTTGTTGTTTTACCAGCCCCAGTTGAACCAAACAGCACAATGTATTTTGAACGAATCATCGGCTCATCAGAGGTATGAGCCGGCAGCATACCTGTCAGCAGTTGTTCAAGTTCTTTTTGAATTTGATCTTCCTTGACAGCACCCTTCGTTAAAAGACCTTTTAGGCATTCGTCTCGAATTGAATCATCAAGACCTTGATCCTTAAGCTTTTGATCGATTGCCATGAGAGGATCGGGCAGAATACCAGCATGCCGCTCATTCCTCGCATATTCTAAAGGCTGAGCATGAGAAGGTACTGGTTTCACTGCCTCAGGAGCAAGGGATGGCTCTGCAGGCCGGTGTTGAACCTGCTCCTTTTTCGGAATTACTGGAAGAGGAGGCGCAGGATGTACACCTTTACCCGCTCTTTCTTCAAAATCTTGATCCAGCACAGCTATTACTTCAACCATTTGCTGTTTCTTTAAACCGAATAGCTTTCGTTTAACAACGGTTTTGGAATTTAAAATGACGGCATCCTTCCCAAGCTGCTGCCTAATTTGAATCGTTGCCTCCTGCATTGAATTCGCTGTGATTTTTTTCATTTTCATTAGATATCCACCACTCCGATGCTCTGTACTTCCACATTTGCTTCTAGTTCGTTATAAGATAGTACCGGTAAATCCGGGAAATATCTTTCTAACAGCTGCTTGACGTACATTCTTATAGGAGGTGAGCACAATAGAACCGGCGTTTCCTGACGAAGCGAAAGCTGTTCAATTTCTCTCGCCACTGATTGAATCACACTTTCAGAGGATTCTGGATCTAATGATAAGTAGTTGCCATGCTCTGTTTGCTGTACGCTGTCAGCAATTACCTTTTCGACTCGACCTGAGCATGTCACGACTTTGAGCGATTCATTTTCTCTTGCATATTGTGCGGTAATCTGTCTTGCCAGCGCCTGTCTGACATACTCTGTTAACAAATCTGTATCCGTCGTTAATTTTCCGTAGTCTGCAAGCGTCTCAAAAATGGTGACAAGATTTCGAATAGAAACCTTTTCTTTCAGCAGTTTTGCCAATACTTTTTGAATATCACCAACTGCTAGTGGATTTGGCGTCACCTCATCCACTAAGACAGGATAACTTTCTTTCAGATGATCGATTAATTGCTTCGTTTCTTGGCGTCCGAGCAGTTCGTGTGTGTTTTGTCTAATCTTCTCTGTGATGTGAGTAGACACAACAGATGCAGGATCTACAACCGTATAGCCAAGCATCTCAGCCTGATCTTTTTCTGCTTCTGAGATCCATTTAGCCGGAAGACCAAAGGATGGCTCGATTGTTTCAATCCCTTCAATCGGATCATCATCAGGCGTAGGAGACATCGCTAAGTAGTGATCAAGCAGCAGCTCACCTTTTGCCACTTCGTTCCCTTTTATTTTGAGCCGATACTCATTTGGGTTAAGTGCAATGTTGTCTCGAATTCGGACAACTGGAATCACAAGACCTAGTTCAAGGGCAAGCTGCCTTCGGATCATCACAATTCGGTCTAACAGGTCACCGCCTTGATTTGCATCGGCTAGCGGAATCAGGCCGTAGCCAAATTCAAATTCAATGGCATCCATTTGCAGAAGGTTAATGACGCTTTCTGGACTTTTCATCTCTTCTACCTCTGCCTGTTCCTCTAGTACCTCTTCGATTTCTTCTTGATCCTGTTTGTTTTTCGACATCAAGTATGCGCCGAGGGCAAGTAAACCTGCGATCGGTCCTGTCAAAAGTACGCCGATTGGAGTAAACAACCCAAGAAGGAAGATCGTACCTGATGTGACGTAAAGCATAGCCGGGAATGCAAACAGCTGTTCAGTGATATCTGAACCAAGGTTCCCATTAGAAGCAGCCCTTGTGACGACAATCCCTGTCGCTGTTGAAATGAGAAGTGCAGGAATTTGTGAAACAATCCCGTCTCCTACCGTTAATAGTGTAAAGTGGGAAGCTGATTCTTGAATCGACATTCCTTGCTGAAGCATCCCAATAATAATGCCAAAAATAATATTAATAATGACGATAATAATACCTGCGATGGCATCCCCTTTAACGAACTTACTTGCACCATCCATCGCACCATAAAAGTCTGCTTCTCTCGCTACTTTTTCACGGCGATTTCTTGCTTCACTTTCTGTCAGCATCCCTGCATTTAAATCTGCATCAATACTCATTTGTTTCCCTGGCATTGCATCGAGGGTAAATCTTGCCGCAACCTCTGAAACACGCTCAGCCCCTTTGGTGATTACAACAAATTGAATGATGATCAGAATAAGGAAGACCACCAGACCCACGAGTACATTACCTCCAACAACAAATGAACCAAACGTTTCTACAACCTTTCCAGCGTCTCCAGTTGATAGGATAGATCGTGTTGTAGAGATGTTAAGCCCTAAGCGGAACAGCGTTAAGAGCAAAAGCAATGATGGAAATATTGAAAATTGCAGTGGTTCTTGCATGTTCATTGTGGTGAGAAGCACGATAAGCGCAAGAGAAATATTAATAATGATTAAAATACTTAATAGCATTGGCGGAAATGGTATGACCAGCATCGCCACAATTAAAATAACACTGAATAAAACAGATAAATCTCTTGCTGCCATGCCTGTTCTCTCCTTTTAAAACCAAAAATTCATAAAATCTTTTGTTTCGTTTTATATACGTAAGCTAAAATTTCTGCGATCGCCTTAAAGTATTCCTCTGGCACCGCTTGGTCGATGTCGACCTGATCATATAGTGCACGAGCGAGCGGCCGGTTTTCTACGGTCATGATATCGTGCTCTTTCGCAATCGTTCTAATTTTCAAAGCCAAAATATCTGTTCCCTTTGCCACAACAAAGGGCGCCTCCATCTTTTCTTCGTCATATTTTAAAGCAATTGCATAGTGGGTTGGGTTTGTAATGATGACGTCCGCTTTTGGGACTTCCTGCATCATCCGTCTCATGGCCATTTCCCGCTGGCGCTGTTTAATCTTTGATTTTATGAGCGGGTCACCCTCAGATTTTTTATACTCATCTTTGATGTCTTGTTTGGACATCCGCAAGTTTTTTTCATAATCAAATTTCTGATACATATAATCAAGCCCTGCTAAGATCATGAGAGCACCTGCTGCATATAGACCCATAATCAAGGTCATATTTGCGACGAAATGAAGGGTTTCCTCTGCTGTTAATAAAGGAAGCCGCAGAATTTCGTCAAAGTGCATCCAAAGTGCAATAAATGTCGCAAAACCAACAAAACCAATTTTCAAAATAGATTTTAATAGCTCTACGAGGGCTCGAATACTGTATATCCGTTTAAACCCTTTGATAGGATCTAGCTTTTCTAATTTCGGTTTGATGACTTCTGTTGAAAAGAGAAAGCCAACTTGTAAATAGTTACTGATGACACCTGCCAGCATACCAACACCAAGGATTGGCATGAGAAGGAGCGCTGTTTCCTGAAGCAATTCCATGAATAGTTGATGAATATTAGATGTGCTAACCTTCATTAGCATGGTTGTTGAATAAAAACGTTCAATAAGCGCAATAATACGCTCTTTCATAAAAGGCCCAATAAAAAAGAATGATAAAAAGATTAATAGAAATGAGATGGCTGTATTGACGTCGGTACTTTTGGCAACCTGACCTTTTTTACGTGAATCTTGTCTCTTTTTCGGCGTTGCTTTTTCTGTTTTTTCACCTGCGAAAAATTGCAAGTCTAGTCTAAGCCTTGTCATCATGACGAACCACCGACCAATGCTAAGAAATTCCTCATGGTGAGTACAATCGTATCAAATGTATTTTGGACAACACCGAAGATGACGCCCATACAGATGATGATCATAATAAAACTCACACCCATTTTAATAGGAAGTCCGACCACAAAAACGTTCATCTGAGGAACTGTTCGTGCCACAATGCCCAGTGCCAAATCGACCAAAAACAAGCTGGCGACAACCGGTGCTGAGATTTGAAAGGCAATGATGAACATTTGGTTGAAGCTCTTTGCAATAAAGTAAGCAAAGGATTCACTGCCGAAATTCAGTGCGTACTGATCAACTGCAATATATTGAAAGCTGTAATAGATTCCATCAAGCAGCAGGTGATGTGCATTGGTTGCCAGCATCAATAGCAATGTGACCGTATAAAAAAACTGCCCCATCAGCGGCGTTTGCGCCCCTGTTTGTGGATCAATCACATTGGCGATCGCAAAGCCCATTTGAAAATCAATGAATGAGCCGGCAATTTGAACAGCGGACACCATGATATATGCAATCAGCCCAAGCAGAAGTCCGACCATTGCTTCTTTCACCGCAAGCATCATATAAAGACCGTCTATGTCGAGTGCTGGCGGTTCCTTAATCGTGCTAAAACTAATCACGGCTAAAAACAGTGAGAAGCCAACTCTGTGTACAGCTGGGATCGTTCTATGCGCTAAAAGCGGTACTGTCACAAAAAAAGCGGTGATCCGAATAAAAACTAACAGAAAAGCAGGGAATAATTCTATGATTGACATCGCTGGTTAACCTGCAAATCGATCTAAATTCGAGAACAGCTCTGTCGTAAAGGACACAATGGTTGACAGCATCCATGGACCAAACACAACAAGCCCAATCAGAACTGCAACAATTTTAGGAATGAACGCAAGCGTCTGTTCTTGAATTTGGGTTGTCGCCTGAAACACACTGACAATCAGTCCCACAATAAGAGCGAGCGCTAGAAGCGGCCCACTGACAAGCAATACCACATACACTGATCTTTCAGCCATCGTAATGACAAATTCTGAACTCATGTTTTAAGCACCTACTCTAAAAGCTTTGCAGCAAAGATTTAACAATCAAATACCATCCATCGACTAAAACAAATAACAATATTTTGAAAGGGAGCGATATCATAACCGGCGGAAGCATCATCATCCCCATTGACATCAGGACACTTGCGACCACCATGTCAATAATTAAAAATGGAATAAAGATCATGAAACCAATTTGAAATGCCGTCTTTAATTCTGAAATCGCAAAAGCGGGTACCATCGCCGTTAACGGAATATCTTTTATCGATTCAGGTGTATCCATTTTTGCGTAACTAAGAAATAAAGCCAAATCCTTCTGTCTCGTATGTTTACTCATAAACTCTTTAATCGGCACTTCGGCTTTTTCATATGCCTGATTTAGCGTAATGTCATCATTTAAAAGCGGCGTCAGTGCCTCTTTATTAATCTCTGAGAACGTGGGTGCCATGATAAAAAATGTGAGAAACAAAGCAAGCCCTACAAGCACTTGGTTTGGCGGCATTGAGTTGGTTGCAAGTGACGTTCTAACGAATGAAAGTACAATCACAATCCGTGTAAAACACGTCATTAAAATGAGAATGCCTGGTGCAACCGAAAATACGGTTAAAAGTAAAAGAAGACGGACAGACGTGCTAATATTCCCTGCACCGCTGGAATTAAATAAATCGATAAACTCATTCATTTTGTTTCGGGCCTTTCTTTCTGACTTCTGATTGGGTCTTTTTCAATTCGGCTAGCTGCGCCTTCAAATTGGCTGAAAAAGAAGAAGTGGTTGGCTGATTTTGTTTCTTTACCTGCGATGTGAATTTTTGAACGATTTTTGGTAAATCTGTTTTGCTTTCCATCGCTTCTTCATATTGTTTCACGATCGCTTCACATTCTTGTTCATCATCAATTTCTTTTAGCAGCTGGATTGAGTCCGCTACACCGACAACTAATACTCGTTTGCCCACTTTGATAAGCTGGACTGAACGGTTTTGGCCAACCGTCGTTCCGCCAATATTTTCAACATAGCGAAATGGTTTGAGTAAGCGGTTTTGCTTACCAACAAATCTCACCAATCCATATATGAGCAGGATGACAAAAAGTAAGGCACCAATCATTTTGACAAAATCCATAATGGAGACAGAAGAAGAGGGAACTTCTTCTGCCGGATTCGTTTGATTGTCAGTGGTTGTCTTTTCTGTATCCTTTTTGCTGCTTTTCTCTTCTTTGATCCATTCATTCACTGTGCCATTTTCAGGATCTTTCGTTTCAGCAAGCAGTGAGGCAGGCTGCATCGTCAAGAAAAGCATAAAACTGATCATTGCTATACATATCAAACGTTTTTTCAACAAGTCTTACACCCTTTTTTAGCCTAACGTTTTATTAATTGCTTCAAGTACGCGGTCTGCCTGGAACGGCTTCACGATAAAGTCTTTTGCACCTGCTTGGATCGCGTCAATAACCATTGACTGCTGCCCCATTGCAGAACACATGATGATTTTTGCAGAAGCGTCAATTTGTTTAATTTCTTTTAGTGCTGTGATCCCGTCCATTTCTGGCATTGTGATATCCATTGTGACAAGATCTGGAGACGTTTCTTTGTATTTTTCAACTGCTTGAGCGCCGTTTTCTGCTTCTCCTACGACATCAAATCCGTTTTTTACAAGAATATCCTTTATCATCATTCTCATGAATGCTGCATCATCTACGATTAATACCTTAGTAGCCATTTACTTATTCTCTCCCTATATGTTTGTTTATTTTAAATTAGAAAGTCTTTCTGACTGACTTAAAATATCAGTCACACGAACACCAAAGTTCTCATCAATGACAACGACTTCCCCTTTGGCGACGATTCGTTTGTTCACCAGAATGTCTACTGGCTCACCAGCAAGTTTGTCCAGTTCAATGATACTTCCTGCTGAAAGCTCAAGGACTTCTTTTACACTTCGCTGAGTTCTGCCAAGTTCCACCGTAATGGAAAGCGGAATATCCATCAGCATATCAAGATTTCCAAGCTGGCTTGTTGTATGCTGAGGCTCACTGAATGCTTCAAATTCAACTGGTGCCACATTTACAGGTGCTGCCGGCTTTGGCTTTGCCTGTCTTTTCGGCGGAGCAGTTTGCTGCGCTGGTGCAGACTGCGTTTGAGGTGCTGCTGGCTGAGGTTCAGGTGTGCTCACTTGCGTGTCTTGAACCGGCTCTTCTTCCTGCGCTGGGTCTGTTAATTCTGCGATTAGATCTTTTGCAAATGTAATAGGATAAAGCTGCATAATATTTGAATCGATGAGTTCACCTATTTTTAATCTGAAGGATACTTTGACAAGCATTTCTTCAGCTGGAATGCGGTCTGTCCCTTCTCCTTCTTTCACATCAAGTAATTCGACGCGCGGCGGAGAAATATCAATCTTTTTATTAAAGACCGTCGACATGGATGTCGCAGCAGACCCCATCATTTGGTTCATCGCTTCTTGCACTGCACTTAAGTGAATCTCGCTTAAAGAAGGGTCAGCATTTGTCCCGTCTCCGCCCATCATTAAGTCCGCAATGACTGCTGCATCTGTTTGCTGGACGACAAGCAAGTTACTTGCGCTGAAGCCTTCTGTATAATTCACTTCAATAGCGACATACGGATGAGGAAATTCCTCATTCAGCATACTTTTTTGAATCACTGTAACAGTTGGAGTAGTAATCTCCACTTTTTGATTTAATAGGGTTGAAAGTGCTGTTGCAGAGCTACCGAATGAAATGTTTCCGATTTCCCCAATGGCATCTTGCTCCATTGCAGAAAGGATTGTATCAGGCTCTATATCGTCATTGCTGCCTCCTTTAAGGAGCGCATCGATTTCGTCTTGTGATAATTTACTTCCGTTATTCTCCATCTTCTTCACCTCTTATGTCGTGATCTAGAATTTGAATCGCCTGTTTCCGATTCACGCGGCCGGCCTGTCCCAAGAATTTCGGTTTATTTCCGACCATAACAGTAAGAGGCGCATTTACTGGTTTGTCCAAGGCAATACAATCACCAATTTCCAAATTCAAAAACTCTTCCACCGTCATTTCCGATTCCCCTAGCTCTGCGACTACCGGTATTTTTGCCGTCATAATCCGTTTTTCAATGGCCTTTGTTTCTTGTTGTTTTGGTTCATTTCGTTCAGACTGCATCCAGTAGTGTACAGACAGCTTCGGAATAATAGGCTCCAATACAACATGAGGAATACATAGGTTAATAACCCCGCTGACCTCACCAATTTGTGTATTAAGAGAAATGACGACAACTGTTTCGTTTGGTGACACCATTTGAACAAACTGGGGATTTACCTCGAAATCTGCCATTTCAGGCTCGATGTCGGTTATGGACTGCCACGCTTCTCTGTAATTTTCCAAAGCTCCCTCAAACATGTTTGAGATAATCTTTGTTTCGATTTCTGTAAGTGATTCTGTCTTATTATGACTAATGCCAATCCCGCCCATCAGCCTGTCCATCATGGCATAGCCGATTGTTGGGTTCACTTCAAGCATGATTCTTCCTTCAAGCGGGCTGACGTAAAATAAGTTTAATAATGTCATATTAGGAATCGAACGAATAAATTCTTCGTATGGTACTTGGTCAACCGAGCTGACAGTAATTTGAATATATGATCTTAGCTGAGCTGAAAAGTGCGTGGTGAGCAGTCTAGCGAAGTTATCATGAATCCTTGTTAAACTTCGAATCTGGTCTTTCGAAAAGCGCAGTGCACGTTTAAAATCATACACCTTCACTTTTTTCGTCGTTTCTTCTTTTTTCAGCTCTTCTGCATCCATTTCGCCTGTAGATATGGCGGATAATAATGCATCGATCTCATTCTGGGAAAGCACTTCTCCTGACATTTCTTCACCTCCATCGTGTCAATTAATCGCCTCTATTGCAGATTAAAGGAGGTTATATATACTTCTTTCACCTTGCCATCTTGCAAATAGTTATTCACTTTGTTTTTGACTAGTGTTTTAAAATGTTCTCTGCCTTTTTTGCCATCAAGTTCATCTGCATTCGTGTCTGATAAAATGTCGATTACGGCGTCTTTCACTTGAAAACTTCTTTTCTCGAGCTCTTCTTTTGCTTTTTCAGAATCCGTTTCAATATTCAATACAAGTTTGACAGCATTTCCTTCAGACTTTAAATTAGTAATAATCTCAGGAATTTCAACAGAAGCTTTTACGACTTCATCTGCTGTTGGCTCTTTTTCTGCTTTTGCTTCGTCTGACCCATTCAGCAGAAAAAAGATGCCTGCTCCAATTCCGACGATGGCAATAATCATGATTAGCATTACTACGACTAATTTCTTCTTCATTCAAACTCCTCTATTCCTTGATTCAATGAAATGACTTGGATTTTTCTGTAGAAAGAAATGATTTTCTCTTGAAGCTGCTCTTTATCTTCTTTCACAACGAATTTCTTTCCATTGGCTAATGTAATGGTCGTGTCTGGAAAGCTTTCGATTTGCTCGATATGGAGAGCGTTCAGCATAAATCCTTTGCCATTTAATCTTGTCACTTCAATCATATTAAGCAGAGAAGCGATAAACCGCTCCCCCTACCTCCTATCGTTTCAGATTCACAAGCTCTTGCAGGATTTCATCAGATGTTGTGATCGTCTTTGCATTCGATTGGAAACCACGCTGTGCGATAATCATTTCAGTAAACTCGTCTGTTAAATCAACGTTTGACATTTCAAGTCTACCTGTTTGGATGACGCCCGTTCCTTGTTCACCAGGTACGATAGGGTTACTTGGAGCACCTGAGCTTAACGTTTGGCGGTAAAGGTTGTCACCAACTTTGTCTAATCCTCCTGCGTTACGGAAAGATACGAGTGATACTTGACCAACGGTTCTTGATACATTGTTTTCAACAACCGAAACCGTTCCATCTGGACCAACACTCACACTCGAAACGCCGTCTGGAATCGTTATCTTTTGTCCATTCATTCCAAGCAGATAATTTCCATCAGGGGTGACTAAGCTTCCCTCTGAATCAGTGTCGAAATTCCCTGTTCTTGTATAAAGAATTTCTCCTTGACTTTCAATCCGGAAAAACCCATCTCCATTGATATAGAAGTCGTAAGGTTCATTTGTATTTTGAGAAGATCCCGCTGACATGATTTTATCAATAGAAGATAAAGATGATCCTAAACCAATTTGTTTTGAGTTGATTGAACCAGAGTTGTTCGTTGGTCCACCAGAACTTCCAATGGTTTGGCTGACCATATCTTTAAAAGTGATACGGCTTTTTTTGTATCCGTGTGTATTGACGTTGGCTACGTTGTTGGCTACAACATCTAATTTTGATTGGAAGTTTTTCATTCCGCTAATTCCTGAGTAAAGTGAGCGTAACATTTATTTTCCTCCTCGAATTACTTCGTTTTTTCTCCAACTGCTGTAACATCCCAAGGGCTGATTTTCGTTCCATCTTCTAAATACAAGAAGTATTCATTGTTTATGTTTTTAACAGACTTCACAGTGCCTGATATCTCTTTATCATCTTGTTTACCGGATACTTCTTTACCAATCCATCCTACATACGTCGTAAACGGATCTTGGTGAGCAACAAATGTAGACATGAGCTGATTCAGCTTGGTAATAGAATCATTCATATTGGTTTGTTGTTCTAAAGATGAAAATGTTGCAAGCTGTGTGACAAACTCACGGTCATCTAGTGGGTTTGTTGGATCTTGGTTTTGAAGCTGTGTAAGCAATATTTTCAAGAATTGATCTTTACCGAGCGTATCTGTTTTCTTTTCTGTCTTTGAAGAAGTGTCTGTTTGTGCGACTGTTCTATTTGTAGCATCAACTGTTGCCATTAGATTTCCTCCTCTTCTTCATCTGACCCAACAAGAGCATCCAGTACATCTTGGAATTCTGCTTCCTGTTCATCAGGCTTCTGGAAATTCTGCCCTTTTGACTGCTGCTGCTTGTTTTCTTCATTAAACTGTCCAAATAACGACTGCTCATTTGATTGAAGCGGTATATGGAAACGGTCCACTTGAACCGACATATTCGGAAGCGCCTGTTTGAGCTGCGGCAGATGGTGCTCTAACAGCTCTTTCGCTGCTTGCGTTGAAGCTGTAATTTTACTCGCATACATGCCGTTTTGCTTCGTCAGCTGAATCGTGATAAATCCGAGATTTTCTGGATTTAATCGAACTGTGAAGCGTCCGCTTGAGTTTCCAAATGGCGTGAATTTCATTTGCTTCCACGTATTTAGTATTTGTTGATCAACCGTTCCTGGCTTTTCATCAGTTGTTTGTGTCTGTTGAACAGGAGCTGCTGATTGCAGTTGAAAAAACTGCTTATGACCTGGCAAAAGCGTATGAGTGATGTTTTTTTCAGAAGCAGGTGCAGCAGTGCTTTGTCCTTTGACAACTTCCTTTTTGATGAGCCATTCAAGGGAGGAAGCACCTTTTGCCGGAGAAGCAAGAGTAGATTCTTGTCTTGGAGAGACCAATTCTTTTAACTCTCCTAAAGCAATTTTCAACTCTTTGTCTGATCCTTTTGCGTTTGCCATCATATGGTCGATTAACTGATTAAAGTGTTTCAGCTCACTTTGAGACATCGAATTCAGCTTTGGTGCTGAACCCTGCGAGAAAAACTGCTCTTTTACTTGCTGAATCAGTTTCTCATCTACCCCATTTTTTGAAAGAAAGTGAATGAAGTCTTGACCCTTTGCTTCAATATCCTGCACTAACTTTGCATCAAAGCTGAGCGGCTGTTGATTGAGCAGTTGATATAAGAAAAAGTGGACTTGTATGAGCTGCTCACTATGTTCAGAAGCTGGCTTATCAGCTTGATCACCGTAAATGGATGATTCCATTTTTTTAAATAGCTCTTCTAGTGACTTGAGATCAGACGAATCAAGCGTTTGACCTTGAAGTGTTTGAAGCGCGCTAAGAAGGTCTCCGTTGATGCCTTCTTCAGGTGATTGCATCCATTTTTCAATGATTTGCATCGCATCATTGATGGAAAGAGTGGCACCCGCTGTCTCAGTATTCACAAGGTCGCTTTGAGCGCCTGCCCCGCTAAGTAATTGTTTAAACAACCCGCTTGCAGAGGCCACGCCGCTCCCCTTTGGTCCCGAGAGACCTTGAGACGATTGCTGTAAGGCTCCAATATCCAATAGCTTCACTTATTGTCCACCCCCATTTTCACTTTCTTTTTTAGAAAGCTCTTTCGTAAACGTAGCTGCCTTCTGAGGTGTTAGTTTTGCTAATATGTCTGTTAGTTTATTTTTGCTCAGCTCTTCGAGGATCTTCAATGCCTCTTTATCACTTAATTCTGATAAAATTTTGGCGGATTTCCCTGCGTCCATGCTTTCATAGATACTGACAATCTTCCCTTTAGGTTTCTGGTTAGAGGCTCCTGCCCCATCAGAAGTTGTCCCTGACGCATTATTACCTGATGTATCTCTTGATGAGCTGTTGTTTGTTGAACTATCACTCGCTGACGTATTATTCGCATCATTTTTAGATGTTTTTTCAAGCGAACTGATTTTTTGATTCAGTCTTTTAATCTCTTCATCACTTGTTTTTAAATCTTTTTGCGCAATTTCAAGTTCATTTTTTTGCTCTTTAATGGTCTTTTTCAGTTCCTTCAATTCTGCATCGCTTTGATCATTATGTGAAGATGACGTTTTTGAGGTGTCATCTGAACCAACCAAACTGCTGATCACCGGAATGTTTTGGAGCGGTTTCTTTAGATCAAAACCCGCAATATAAAGGATTGTGCCAGTCACAATCACAAGCACAATCAATGGGATAATGACAATAAACAAGATCCATTGAAATTTACCGCCGCTTGATTCCTTCGTTTTTTCCTTCTTAGGCATTATCTCGACTCCTAATGTCCTTGAAACATGAATTGGCTGATAGAGATATCATCCATTTCTTTCATTTCAATGGCCTTATGTTCAAGGGAAAACTTTTCATACTGCTTTTCTTTCATTTTTTCAAACTTTTTAAACTCAATGTTTTTTTCAGTTAAATCAGATTGTTTTTCATTCATTTGATGGCGTTTCATGATCACAAGCTGCTGATAGTGCTGAATGGTGTTATCTAAATTGGTCACAAATTGCTGGTAATGACGCATTTCTTGAACACTCATACCACTTCTCAGCTTTTCTTCTTTGCTTTTTTCCATTAATTCTTTTTTACTCATATTTTCATAGAGTTTTTCAGCGACTTGCTCAAATGCTGAAACGGATTGTTGGTACGCTGCGAGTGACTTGTCTTTTTCACTTTCTTTCAGTTCTAAGAGCTTTTGAAATTTGTATTGATATCTCACTGTTTTTGTCAATCCTCTCTATTCATCAAACGGAGCAATAAATTCACACTGTCTTCAATAGATACAGCCTCTTCTACATCCTGCTTCAAAAATGAAATCAGATGAGGATAAGCCTGCATGGCCTCATCAATGTCTTTCGAGGAGCCTTTTTTATAAGCTCCAATGTTAATGAGGTCTTCAGCGTTTTGATAAGTGGATAAAAGCTGGCGGAACCGGTTGGCCGCCTCCTTGTGATCATGACTTGCGATATTGCTCATAACGCGGCTGATACTTTTCAGAATATTGACAGCGGGAAATTGTCCTTTGTTGGCTAAAGCACGATCAAGTACAATGTGGCCATCTAAGATCCCCCTGACTGTATCAGCGATTGGCTCATTCATATCGTCACCATCAACAAGCACTGTGTAAAACGCTGTGATGGAACCAAGCTGATTCGTTCCAGTTCGTTCAAGTAATTTAGGCAGTATAGCGAACACCGAAGGCGTATATCCTTTTGTCGTTGGCGGTTCGCCAGTTGCAAGACCGATTTCCCTTTGTGCCATAGCGACCCGTGTAACAGAGTCCATCATGAACATGACATTTTTCCCTCTGTCTCTAAAATATTCCGCAATAGCTGTTGCTGTATAAGCAGCTTTCATTCTCGTCAGTGCAGGCTGGTCAGAAGTTGCGACAACAACAATTGATCGCTTCAGTCCTTCGGCACCTAAATCCTTTTCAATAAACTCACGAACTTCACGGCCACGCTCTCCTACAAGGGCAATGACATTCAGATCTGCTTCTGTCTGCTTTGCAATCATCCCCATTAAGGTACTTTTTCCAACACCACTTCCAGCAAAAATCCCGATCCTTTGACCAGTGCCAACTGTGAGCAGACTATCGATCACTCTGACACCAACGCCCATCTTTTCTCGAATCGGCGGCCTGTCCATCGGATTTGGGGGAGACTGTTCTGTCGAAACAGGCGCAAGTCCCTTTGGAAGCATACTGCCGTCCAGCGGATCACCGAAGGCATCAACGACTTCGCCGATTAATCCAGTCCCAACTTTGACCTTCAGCGACTCACCTGTCGCTTCAACTAGACTTCCTGGTGAAATATTGGATGCTTCTACATAAGGCATGAGCAGAATGTTTTCATCTCTAAACCCTACGACCTCTGCTTTTATCGGATCGTGCCTACGCCCTTTTTTATGAATGAGACACACGTCTCCGATAGAACTCTCCGGCCCCTTAGATTCAATCATCAGCCCAACAACTCGATTGACTTTGCCAAATCGTTTATAAGGATCGGCGGTTTCAATTGTTTCTTTTAACACATCAATGTTCATTTGTGATCACCTGAATCAATGACTTCTAGTAACTTTTCTTTCAACTGATTCATTTGGGTATCAACACTCGCTTCCACTTTTCCAAAGCTTGTTTCTACGTAACAAGTCCCTTTTGGCGCTTTTTCATCCGAGTAAATGGCAAGGTGTGTATCCTTTTGAAGGATTCTGATTAATTCGTCTTTATACTCCATCACATGATCGTAATGTTCAGGGTCAACATAGATGGAAATATCGTCATATTCTTTCACTTCTGAAATGACCTGCTTCACGAGAGCCAAAAATTGATCTTTCGTGTCCTCAGCCGAGTACCAAACGCGTTTGGCGAGTTCGAAAGCCAGTTCCACAATTTTTTCTGCGGAGCTTTCAATTTTTTCTTCGTAATCCTGCTTGGCAAGACTGACAATGTCATTCGCTTGATCAAGAATCGATTGGTACTGCATATTCGCATCTGTTTCACCCTTTTGGAAGCCATCTTGGTAACCTGCTTGTTTCGCTTCTTCAATGAGCTGCATTCTTTCTTCTTCAAAAGCAGCGCGGCGCTGATTGATTTCAGCCATTGTTTTTTCAAGCTCACTATTTGCTTGTTCTACTATACGGCTTGCTTGATCTTCAGCATCACTTAGTACAAGCTGCGATGCTTCTGTTTCATTGACAAGCTCTTCTTCGTGATGTTCTTTTTTAAACTCCACTTGCTGCAAAGGAATCGTTTGCCGGCCTTGCTCAGGAATAACAGATGTTTCATGTTTGATAATCCTAGACAATGATATCGTCTCCTCCGCCTCGAGCTATGACGATTTCTCCAGCTTCCTCGAGTCGTCTTACGATGCTGACAATACGAGTTTGTGCTTCCTCGACATCTCTAAGCCGGACAGGTCCCATAAACTCCATTTCTTCTTTGAACGTTTCGACCATTCGCTGTGACATGTTGCGGAAGACAATTTCTTTGACCTCTTCGCTTGCCACTTTGAGCGCGAGCAATAAGTCGTCATTTTCAACATCTCTGATCACGCGCTGAATCGCTCTACTGTCAAGAGTGACAATATCTTCAAAGACAAACATACGTTTCTTAATTTCATCAGCAAGCTCAGGATCTTGAATTTCAAGTGTGTCTAAAATGGTCTTCTCGGTCGCACGGTCTACACCATTTAGTACTTCTACAACCGCTTCGACCCCGCCCGTTTGCGTATAGTCCTGCGTAAAGGTTGAAGAAAGCTTTTGTTCAAGAATGCGTTCCACTTCATTGATGATCTCTGGAGATGTGCGGTCCATTAAAGCAATACGTCTCGCAACCTCTGTTTGTACTTCCTCTCCTAATTCAGATAAAATCTGCCCAGCTTGGACTGGATCTAAGTAGGAAAGGATGAGCGCGATGGTTTGTGGATGCTCATGCTGGATAAAGTTTAAGATTTGTTCTGGGTCAGCCTTTCGAGCAAAATCAAACGGTTTCACTTGAAGCGAGGATGTTAATCGGTTTAAGATGCTGTCCGCTTTGTCCTCACCAAGCGCTTTTTCAAGCACTTGTCTTGCGTACATAAGACCGCCTTGTGATATGTAGTCCTGCGCGATGGCGATGCTGTGAAACTCTTCGATGATTTCATCTTTCTTAGCAGTATCTACACTTCGTACATTGGAAATTTCTAATGTTAATTTTTCTATTTCGTCTTCAGACAGATGTTTGTATACAGATGCTGACACGTCTAGCCCTAAGGAAATCATTAGGATTGCTGCTTTTTGTCTGCCTGTTAGTCGATTTGGATCTTTTCTCGACATGTGTATTCCTCCTAATCCTCGGACAGCCAGCTGCGTAGCAATTTAGCAAAGTCTTCTGGTTTTTCTTTTGCCATTTTTTCAAGCTGATTTTTTCTCACCATTTCTTCTGTTTCTGGTTCAGTGTCGATATCAGGAACATGGATTGGTGTACGTTCATCAAACTCAAACTCTTCTTCCTCTTCTTTTCTGCGTTTACGCACAAGAAGAATAATGAGAGCGATAATTGCAAGTAGTAGCACACCGCCTACAATATAAACCCAGATTGGAATATTGTTTGATGGGTTTTCTGCTGCAGTTTGCTGTTTACCGTCTAATTTTGATACAGATAAAACAATTTTGTTATCTAAGTCCGCTTGAGTGAGCGCTTGACCATTTGTGTATTCTTTATCAATTGAAGTGCTAATGATCGTTGAAAGAATCTTTTTGATATCATCTTGCCTTTCAGGTGTTAAAGAGTTCACATCGTTTGCAGTTGGTGGTTCGACCAATGCTTGAATGCCAACATCTCTAATTTTATAAGGGCTCTCTTTGATATCTTTATGAATGCGGTTGACTTCATAGTTGATACGATCTTCGCTCTTTTCGTAATCTCCGCTACCGTTCGCTCCATCGGCGCCTTGATAATTTGTGACATCATCGTCGCCTGTTCCAGCGGTGCCTCCAGCTGCTGCACCATTTCCTGAATAAGTTTCAGCAATCTTTTCAGCACTGACAGCAATGCCTTGCATGTTTTCTTTATCAACTGGTTCTACAAGATCTTCTTTTCTTTTCTCTTCAGTAAAATCAATGTCTGTTGTGACCGATACAGCCACTTTTTCTTGACCCATCATTGTTCCGAGCAGCTGTTGAATTTTTCTTTGAAGGTTCTTTTCAATCTCTTCTTTTTTCTGCTGCTGTGCATCCATTCCACTTGCATAAGAATCGGAACTGCTGTTTAAGTCGTAGTAGTTGGAATCTTGGTCCATAATGACAATGTTTTCTGTCTTTAAATTCGGCACACTTTTTGAAATAAGATGATAAAGGCCTTTTACTTGCTGCGGCGCGAGCGTGTAGCCAGACTCAACTTGCAGCACAATGGATGCTGATGCATTACTTTGCTCTTCTCCAACAAAAACGGAATCTTTTGGCAGGTTAATCATAACTTTTGAATCTTTAATCCCATCAATCGTGTTGATCAGATTGGATAGTTCTGTCTGAGTTGCGTCTACTTTCAGAACATCAAATTCATTATCTGTTAAACCGAAGCCGGAATTGTTCGCAAAGAAGGAATAATCAATATTCCCTGTCTTAGGGAGACCCTCAGATGCGAGTGTTACTTTTAAAGTGTCGGCCTGCTTTTCTGGAACGAGAATCGTTGTTCCATTATTCGCAAGTTCCGATTTAACGTTTTTGCCATCCAGTTCCTGTTTGATTTGCCCAGCTTCTGCCTCAGACAAATCTCTAAACAATGGAACCATTTTTTCAGAAGAAGCAAAGATGCTAACAACCGTAATAATGATTGCTAGGGCAGCAACGCCGCCAATCATGAGTATTTTTTGTAATTTTGATCGATTTCGCCAAAACTCAACTGTTTTTGTTCTTAATTGCATTAAAGTACGATTCATCTTAACCCCCGGTCATTCCATTCAGTCTTTTTTTGTCCGTCAGCACCTCCTACATCTGCATTCTCATAATCTCTTGGTACGCTTCGACTGCTTTATTTCGAAACTCCGTTGCAGCTGTGAGTGTCACACTCGCTTTTTGCGAGGCAATCATGACTTCATCGAGATTGACATCTTTTCCTTGTGCAAGAGCATTTGTATACTGGTCTGATTTCAGCTGTGATTGATTTAATGCCTCAATGGAATTCTTCAGCACATCAGAGAAATTCGTTTGACTTTTAGGTGCAGCCGCCTGAACGGACGATGCATTCGTCAATTCACTTGCTTGCTGAGCGGTTTGAAGCTGGAAAGGAGATATTGCGTTAACCAATTCTTTTCACCTTACTTTCCTATTTCTAAAGCTTTCATCAACATGCTTTTATTCGCATTTAGTGCGGTCACGTTTGCTTCATATGACCTTGAGCTGCTGATGAGGTCAACCATTTCCTTTAATGGATCAACATTAGGTGTTTGAACATATCCATTTTCATTGGCATCGGGATTTGTAGGATCATATTGAAGGTTGAATGGAGTTTCGTCTTCTGTAATCTTCGTTGCTTTCACGCCGTTTCCTAATTTGCCGCTCGAATTCATACTTGAGTTCAATATAGATGAAAACGATTCACCTGACGGCTGTAATGTGACGAGCTTACGTCTATAAGGCTCCCAGTTGCCATCAACCTGTTTCGCTCTTGTTGTATCCATATTTGCAAGGTTAGAGGATACAACGTCCATTCTGAGCCTCTGAGCTGTTAATGCTGAGGCCGAAGCGTTAACGCCTGAAAAAATTGACATCACTTACCTCCTGTCAAAACTGTTTTAAGAGAATTGAATTTTCCACTCATTCTTTCAACCAACGCATTATACTGAATTTGGTTTTTAGCGAGTTCACTCATCTCTTGATCAATATCGACATTATTTCCGTTTTCTTGATATGAAGTACGGTTGCTCGAAACAACTGAATAATTAGACCCTGTTTTAGAAAAATCAATGTGACCTTGGTATGTTTTTTTAGCATCTAACTTGATCGACGCATCGTTTAGCATATCATGAAAAGCGACGTTTTTCGACTTGTAGTTCGGTGTGTCTATATTCGCGATATTATTGCTTATGACTTTTTGCTTAACATTCGCTCTGCCCAAGGCATTCTCAAGGTTGCTTATCGTTCCAGAAAATATATCCAAAACCATATACCTCCAATCATATGTATTTCATTCCATTTAATCATGTCGAGATTTGTAAAACCATATGTTCATTGTAAGAAATAATAGGATTAAAGTCTATGATGTATATGTAAAAAAAACTCGTAATATATATCTATTTTACGAATAGGTATAAAGACCTAGATTCAAAGAACTAAGAATTGTAAGGGTTTTCTTGGAAAAAAGAGTGTCATTTTTCGGACAAATCCTCTTTTTTATAAAAAAATACCCCTTTTCAGCTTGTAATTTTGGCCGAAAAGGGGTTTTGATTAATGAGATTTTAAATTTTCAAGTTCGATTAAAAATTTGTTGTTTAACACTTTGATATACGTTCCCTTCATTCCAAGAGAACGAGATTCGATGACGCCTGCACTTTCTAACTTACGTAAGGCGTTCACGATCACTGAACGAGTGATTCCTACACGGTCAGCAATTTTACTTGCCACAAGAAGCCCTTCGTTGCCATCAAGTTCTTCAAAGATGTGCTCAATGGCTTCAAGCTCACTATATGATAGAGAACTAATCGCCATTTGGACAACGGCTTTACTTCTTGCTTCTTCTTCGATTTCCTCTGCTTTCTCACGAAGGATCTCCATTCCAACAACTGTTGCACCGTATTCAGCAAGAATTAAATCATCATCTTTGAATGTATCTTGCAAACGAGACAGGATTAACGTGCCTAAACGATCTCCTCCTCCGATAATTGGAACAATGGTTGTCAAACCTGATTCGAATAAATCACGGTTCTCAATCGGGAAAGCTGTATACTCACTATTAATGTCAAGGTTTGAAGATGTTTCAGGGATGTTGAATAGACTCTTTGTATATTCTTCAGGGAACTGACGGTCTTCAAGCATTTTCTTCATACGCGGATTTTCAATCTGCTGGTTGATCGAGTAGCCTAGAAGCTTCCCTCTTCTGCTTAACACGAAAATGTTTGAATCAATGACATCTCTCAACGTTTCTGCCATTTCCTTAAAATTAACTGGTTTCCCCGCTGCATCTTGCAGCATTGAGTTAATAATCCTTGTTTTTTGTAGTAACGCCATATTAATGATCCTCCTAGATTACTTTATTCATTTGTTAAAGTATAAATTGACTTAAGTCTTTGTTATTTGCAATCTTTCCTAGCTTCTCTTCTACATACTGAGGGGTAATGGTCACTGTCTCCAGTGTAATATCAGGCGCCTCAAATGAAAGCTCTTCAAGCAGCTTTTCAAGTATGGTATGAAGCCTTCTTGCACCGATGTTATCTGTCTCCTGATTGACATGATAAGCCACTTCGGCAATCTTATGAATAGCATCGTCAGAAAATTCAAGAGATATACCTTCTGTTTCAAGTAAAGCTTTATATTGCTTTAATAATGCATTATCTGGTTCCGTTAAGATTTTCACAAAGTCTTCGATACTTAATTTATCTAATTCTACACGGATTGGGAAGCGCCCTTGAAGCTCTGGAATCAAATCTGATGGTTTCGCCATATGAAATGCACCTGCTGCTACAAAAAGCACATGGTCTGTTTTCACTGCCCCATATTTCGTCATCACAGTTGAACCTTCTACAATCGGTAAAATATCACGTTGAACACCTTCACGAGAAACATCTGCAGATGATGCACCACCGCTTTTGGCGATTTTGTCGATTTCGTCGATAAAAATAATCCCTTGCTGTTCTGCTTTATAAACGGCTTCCTGACTGACTTCATCCATGTCAATTAGTTTTGAAGCTTCCTCAGCAGTTAACGCCTTTCTTGCTTCTCTGACGGTCAGCTTTCTGCGTTTTTTCTTTTTAGGCATGAGATTGCCGAGCGCATCCTGCATGTTCATGCCCATTTGCTCCATACCCGAGCCCTGAAGCATATCAAACATGGATGGTTGCTGCTCTTCAACTTCGATCGTGACGTAATGATCTTCAAGTTCTCCCATAGCCAGCTGATGTGCGATTCGCTTTCTTGTCGATTCAAGTTCAACTTCTTCACTTGATTGATCTCGATCACGGTCATCTTCATCAGAACCGCCAAACAGCATCTCAAAAGGATTTTTCACAGACTGGCTTTTTTTCTTGCCAGGAACAAGTAAATGAACAAGACGTTTATTTGCTTGTTTTTCTGCTTCTTCTTGAACGTCTTTCATCTTTTCTTCTTTGACAATTCTGATCGCTGTCTCAACTAGATCTCTGACCATCGATTCTACATCACGGCCGACATAACCAACTTCAGTAAACTTCGTCGCTTCCACTTTAATAAAAGGCGCACCAGAAATTTTTGCAATTCTGCGGGCAATCTCTGTTTTCCCCACACCTGTTGGGCCGATCATTAAAATATTTTTCGGAACGACTTCATCCTTTAGCTTATCATGTAAAAGGCTTCTTCTGTAACGGTTTCTTAAAGCCACCGCCACTGCTTTTTTCGCATCAAGCTGACCAATAATATATTGATCAAGCTTTTCAACTATCTCTCTTGGGGTGAACGGCTTTTTCTCCATACGTCTCATGTCCTTTCTATTCAAGCTCTTCTAAAGTGATTTGATCGTTCGTGTAGACACAGATTTCTCCGGCGGTTTCAAGAGCAGCCTTTGCAATATCTCTCGCTGTGAGGTGATCACCTGCATGTGTTTTGAGTGCTCTCCCGGCGCTAAGCGCATAATTGCCGCCTGAGCCGATGGCCAAAATACCGTCATCTGGTTCGATGACCTCTCCTGTCCCAGAGACAAGCAGGATGCTGTCTTTGTTCATAACGATCAGCATGGCCTCAAGCTGTCTGAGCATCTTGTCACTTCGCCATTCTTTCGCTAGTTCTACGGCTGCCCGCTTTAAGTTACCACCATATTCTTCAAGCTTCGTTTCAAACTTTTCAAAGAGTGTAAATGCATCTGCTACTGAACCTGCAAAACCTGCAAGCACCTTGCCTCCGAAAAGACGGCGCACTTTTTTTGCCGTGTGTTTCATCACGACAGCCTGCCCGAAAGTGACTTGACCGTCTCCAGCCATCGCACTTTTTCCTTTATGTTGAACGGCAAAGATGGTTGTTGCATGAAATGATGACATGAAAAAACCTCCTTTTAGGATCGTTTAAAAGCCCTTGGGTGATGAGACATGTATGTTTTCCTTAAAGAATCTTTTGATACATGCGTGTACACCTGAGTTGATGATAAATTCGAATGACCGAGAAGTTCTTGAACACTTCTCAAATCTGCCCCCTCATTTAAGAGGTGTGTGGCAAAGGTGTGCCTTAACATGTGAGGATGGATATGTAGTGTGCCTGACGCCTTTTTCATTAATTCAGTGAGAATGAATCGAACGCCTCTGTCTGTAAGAGGCGCCCCGCGCTGATTCAAAAACACATATGCATCAGCACGATCATTCCCCTTAGCTTTCAGTTTCTGCCTTCCATCCTCTAAATAAGTGATGAGCGCTTCATGAGCATATGAACCGAAAGGAACATACCGCTGCTTGCTGCCTTTCCCATGAACAAGCACTGTATCCAACGATAAATCAAGATCAGATTCTTTTAATGAACATAACTCACTGACCCTCATACCTGTTGCATAAAGAAGTTCTAAAATCGCTTGGTTTCTTTGCCCAAGCGGTGTGCTGACATCAGAAACTGTAAAAAGCTCTTTAAGTTCCTCTTCATACAAAAATGAAGGAATTCGCTTATCCTGCTTTGGTAAGCTAACGAGTAAAAAAGGATTTTCTTTCACAAGCTGTTCTCTTAATAGAAATTTATAAAAGCTGCGAAGCGCAGAGACTTTCTTACTAATCGTTCTTCTTGTCAGGCCTTTTTCATAAGCTTCTGTTAAATAAATTCTCGTATCTTGATAGGATACCTCTTCAAAACCGTCTATTCCTTGAATGTTCATAAATCTGACAAACTCTTCAATCGCTTCTGTATATCCTGAGATTGTTAAAGCAGAATAGTTTTTTTCAATTTGCAGATATTCAATGAATAAGTGGACAAGACGCTGTTTATTCGTCATTTTTACACCTCTTTAAGGCTTTTAAATGGTATCACATATCTTGCTTTCCGTGCAATGTTTTACTACAGAGATTTCGAAATAGTTTGAATAGTTTCGATTGCGCGCTTAGCGTACTCTGCATAACGCTCTTGTTTGTTTTTAATCCGAACACCAAGATCTTTCAGCAAGCCAAAGTTCGCATTCATCGGCTGGAAGCTTTTCTTGTTTGTCGATGTGATGTAATAAGCCATGCTGCCGATCGCCG
Source organism: Bacillus sp. GBSW19 (assembly GCF_002998655.1). Classification (NCBI taxonomy): domain Bacteria; kingdom Bacillati; phylum Bacillota; class Bacilli; order Caryophanales; family Bacillaceae; genus Bacillus; species Bacillus sp. GBSW19. Next base: position 646,905 of record NZ_PVRF01000001.1, on the reverse strand, counting down.
TTTCCTCCGGAAGTGTCACAAGCTCTTCTCCTTTGACAAAACGAGCGGCGTTAATTCCAGCCACTAGTCCGGAAGCTGCGGACTCGACATAGCCTTCAACGCCTGTCATTTGTCCGGCAAAGAATAGATCCTCTCTATTTTTAAACTGATACGTTGGTTTTAAAAGACTTGGTGAGTTAATAAATGTATTGCGGTGCATTACGCCGTATCGAACGATTTCTGCTTCTTCAAGACCTGGAATCAAGCGGAATACTTCCTTTTGGTCGCCCCACTTCAGATGTGTCTGGAAGCCGACGATGTTATATAAAGTACCTGCTGCATCATCTTGTCTTAATTGAACAACAGCGTAAGGTCTTTTTCCTGTTTTCGGATCTTCAAGTCCTACTGGCTTCATCGGACCAAACAGCATCGTTTTCTTTCCTCTTTTCGCCATGACTTCAATTGGCATACAGCCTTCAAAGAAGATTTCTTTTTCGAACTCTTTTAATGGCACAGTTTCAGCAGAAATGAGCGCCTCATAAAAACGATCAAATTCCTCTTCTGTCATTGGACAGTTTAAATAAGCGGCTTCTCCTTTGTCATAACGTGATTTCAAGTACACCTTATCCATATCAATGCTATCTTTCTCTAGAATAGGTGCCGCTGCATCGTAGAAGTACAGATACTCTTCACCAGTTAAAGATTTTAATTCTTTTGAAAGTGCTTCAGATGTAAGCGGGCCCGTTGCAATAATTGTCGGACCTTCAGGAATGCTTTGCACTTCTTCTTGAAAAACCGTCACATTCGGATGATTTTTCACGCGATCGGTAACGTTTGCTGCAAATTCATGACGATCTACTGCAAGCGCTCCGCCAGCAGGGACTGAGCTTTCGTCTGCTGCTGCGATAATCGCTGAATCTAAATGACGCATTTCTTCCTTTAATACACCGACCGCATTCGTCAAAGCGTTGGCACGCAGTGAATTGCTGCATACAAGCTCTGCAAATTTATCTGTGTGGTGAGCTGGCGTTTGTTTGACAGGTCTCATTTCATACAAGTTGACTTTAATTCCGCGTTTGGCAATTTGCCATGCCGCTTCACTTCCGGCTAAACCTGCTCCGATCACATTTACAAATTGACTCATTGTACAACTCTCCTATTTCGTAAGTTCTGTTTGATGACATAAAAAAGCAGGTGAACAAGGCTGTTCACCGCTATTTTTGTTGTTCCTCTTTATAATCACAGTTCACACATTGAACTTGAATGCCTTTTTTCAGTTTTTTCTCTACAAGCATATTTTCGCATTTTGGACACTTTCTTTCAATCGGTTTGTCCCAAGAGACGAATTCACACTCTGGAAAACGATCACAGCCATAAAAAATGCGGCGCTTCTTAGATTTTCGTTCAACAATGTTTCCTTCATGACATGTCGGGCATTTCACACCGATGTCTTTGACAATTGGTTTTGTGTTACGGCAGTCAGGAAAGTTAGAGCAAGCCATGAACTTACCGTATCGACCCATTTTGTACACCATCGGATGTCCACACTCTTCACAGTCAACTCCGGCGTATTCAGGCTCAATCTCAACTTCTTGCATCTCTGCTTCTGCTTTTTCTACCCGTTTTGCAAAGTCTTGATAGAAGCTGTCGATAATGCGAACCCATTCGATCGTACCTTCTTCAACGCTATCAAGTTCTTTTTCCATTTTCGCTGTGAATTCCACGTTAATGATTTCAGGGAAGAATTCAATGATTAAGTTAAGAACAATTTCCCCAAGCTCTGTTGGGATAAACCGTTTATTATCAAGTGCGACATAGCCGCGCTTTTGAATCGTATCTAATGTTGGTGCGTACGTAGACGGACGGCCTATACCCAGCTCTTCAAGTGTTTTGACAAGTCTTGCCTCAGTGTAGCGCGGAGGCGGCTGCGTGAAGTGCTGTTCAGGTTCGATATCTTTTGAAAGAACCGTATCACCTTCTTTAAGATCAGGCAGCATTTTGTCCTTTTCTTCTAGCTGGTCGTCCTTCCCTTCTACATATACCTTCATGAATCCAGGGAATTTCACTTTGCTCCCGTTAGCACGGAATGTAAGCCCGTTATTGTCAAGGTCTACACTCATTGTATCAAGAACAGCCGGCGCCATTTGGCTTGCCACGAATCGTTCCCAAATCAATTTATACAGACGAAGCTGATCTCGGCTTAAGACATGTTTGACATCTGCTGGTTTTCTTAGCGTAGAAGTCGGCCTGATGGCTTCATGAGCATCTTGTGCATTTTCGTTCTTTTTAGCGGTTCGTTTTGTTGTATTTAAGAAATTCTTACCGTACGTCTGATCAATGAAAGCAGATACTTCTTCAATCGCCGTATTGGAAATACGTGTTGAGTCCGTTCTCATATATGTAATGAGTCCGACTGTACCTTCTTTACCAAGATCTATTCCTTCATATAATTGCTGTGCAATCATCATCGTCTTTTTCGCACGGAAGTTTAATTTTCTTGCAGCCTCCTGCTGTAAAGTAGATGTTGTAAACGGAACAGCTGGGTTGCGTTTACGCTCTTTTTTCGTCACTTTCTCTACAGAGAATTTGCTCCCTTTTAGTTTCGAAAGGATTTCTTTTACATCTTCTTTTGTTTTCAGTGGATGCTTTTTGCCATTGACGCCAAAGAAGCTCGCTTCGAAGCTTTCTTTTCCTTTTAGGAATGTACCGTCAATTGTCCAGTATTCTTCTGGTTTAAATTCATTAATTTCATTCTCGCGATCAATAATCAGGCGGAGTGCAACTGATTGAACACGACCGGCACTTAAGCCCTTTTTCACTTTCTTCCATAAAATCGGACTGATTTTATACCCGACGAGACGATCTAAGATCCGTCTTGCCTGCTGTGCATCAACTAAATCCATGTTGATCATACGTGGATGCTTAAAGGAATCTTTAATGGCATCTTTTGTAATCTCATTAAAGACAACGCGGCAGTCAGAAGAGAGGTCAAGGTCAAGGCTATGCGCTAAATGCCAAGCAATCGCTTCTCCCTCTCTATCAGGGTCAGCTGCGAGATAGACTTTCTTTGCTTTTTTCGCAGCTGTTTTTAATTCTTTTAAAACGGGGCCTTTCCCGCGAATCGTAATATATCTCGGTTCGAAGTCATGCTCAGTGTCAACACCAAGCTGACTTTTCGGTAAATCTCTTATGTGCCCCATTGAAGCCTTTACTTTATACTTTTTACCTAAATAACGCTCAATCGTTTTCGCCTTGGCTGGCGACTCAACGATGACTAAATAATCAGCCATACTCAAAATCCCCCTTAAGAGGTGTTCTCTCTTTATACATTTCACAATTCATATTTATGTTAATTGCACTTATCTAACAGGCAATCATTAAAAATTCTTTATGATGAACATCATTATAAACACGAAAAACAAAGTGTAAACTTAAATCCTCACTATTATTAAATATTCCTATGTCTTTTGTCAAACGATATTTTTATGAGAGTTCAGTATATTGAACGCTGCGGAAGGAGAATTCCTCTAAAATATCCTTCGTTGAATGAACAAGCTTTGCTCCCTGCTGTATAAGTCTGGCTGGTCCTGTGGAATTAGGATCAAAGATAGATCCTGCAACCGCAAATACCTCTTTACCTTGCTCAAGTGCTTGATACGCGGTAATGAGCGAACCGCTCTTTTCTTTGCACTGAATCACGATGGTTCCACTTGTCAGCGCACTAATTAAACGATTCCTCATTGGGAAATGCCACTTTTCTGGTTTCACATAAGGCGGATGCTCGGATAAAAGCAAATGATGCTCTCCCATGTATTGAGCCATTTGCACATGTTCCTTTGGGTATAAGTGCTGAAATCCGCCTGCTATAATACCGATGGTTTTCCCTTTATTCCGAATGCACTCTTTATGTGCAAGTCCATCAATTCCTTTTGCTAAGCCACTGACAATCGTCCAATCTTCCTTTACAAGCTCACCAACAATTTTCTTCACACATGCTTCTCCATAAGACGATGGAACTCGTGTGCCTACTACACCTAAACTTTTTTCTTCATTTAAATATGATATGTTTCCTTTTAGGAATAACACAGGGGGAGGATCATAAATATGTTTTAGTGTGCTGGGATATAAGGGTGATGTGATGGGTATCATGTGAATGTTTTGCTTTAAATAGGCTTGAACGATGTGTTGAAAAATGGGGAATTCATTTTCTTCGGCTTGTTTTAAGCGGGTAAAGTCGATCGTTTGTAATGATCGATCCTGTTTGAAATGTTGTGTTTCTTCATTTATATATAGCTCAGGATCGACTTTCCACCATTTTGTTAACAAAGAGGGTGAGATGAGGCCTTTTAAGCGGTGAAAAATCATTCTTTCGGACACGTTGTACATACCATTCCTCCAGTTTAAGATAGAAAGAAGAAGACTTGTCAAAGAACAAGTCTTCTTGTGTCATTAATGCGTTTTACAAGCTTCGAAGAGATTTTTCTCTTTTAACACTTTAATCAAAGTTTCTCCCATGACAGATGGTGTCTCTGCCACTTCAATTCCACATTCACGCATTGTTTTTACTTTTTCATCAGCTGTTCCTTTACCACCAGAAATAATGGCACCAGCATGTCCCATGCGTTTTCCTGGAGGCGCCGTTTTACCGCCAATAAAGCCAACGACTGGCTTTGTCATATTTGCTTTTACCCATTCAGCTGCTTCTTCTTCAGCCGTACCGCCGATTTCACCGATCATAATCACAGCATGTGTATCAGGGTCTTCATTGAATGCTTTTAATACATCAATAAAGTTCGTCCCATTGACAGGGTCTCCGCCGATTCCTACAGCTGTCGATTGACCAACGCCAGCTTCTGAAAGCTGATGTACCGCTTCATATGTAAGCGTTCCAGAACGAGAAACAACACCCACATGACCTTTTTTATGAATGTAGCCAGGCATGATCCCAATCTTACATTCTTCAGGTGTAATGACACCTGGGCAGTTAGGGCCAACAAGTCTTGTCTTTTTCCCTTCCATATACCGTTTCACTTTGACCATGTCAAGCACTGGAATATGTTCTGTGATACAAATGACTAGATCGACTTCTGCATCAACAGCCTCTAAAATGGCATCTGCTGCAAATGGTGCTGGTACATAGATAACAGAAGCATTTGCTCCAGTTGTTTGAACAGCTTCAGATACTGTATTAAATACAGGAACTCCTTCTACTTCAGTTCCACCTTTTCCAGGTGTGACACCGCCAACAATATTTGTTCCGTACTCAATCATTTGTTTTGTATGGAACAATGCGGTTGAACCGGTAATCCCCTGAACAATTACTCTCGTATTTTTATTAATAAATACACTCATTTAGGTTCCCTGCCTTTCTGCTCTACTTGACTAAAGATACAATCTTTTCTGCCCCGTCAGCCATAGACTCAGCAGAAGTGATATTTAAGCCTGAATCACTCAGGATTTTCTTCCCTAATTCAACGTTTGTTCCTTCAAGACGTACAACGAGTGGTAATGTTAAGCCGACTTGTTTCGTCGCTTCAACGACACCTTCTGCAATGACATCACATTTCATGATACCGCCAAAAATGTTCACGAAAATCCCTTTTACATTTTGATCAGATAAGATGATTTTAAATGCTTCCGTTACTTTTTCAGCTGTTGCACCGCCCCCAACATCCAGGAAGTTTGCAGGGTCCCCGCCGTAATGCTTGATGATATCCATTGTAGACATCGCAAGACCTGCACCATTGACCATACAGCCAATATTTCCATCTAGAGAAATGTAGCTTAGATCATATTTAGATGCTTCAATTTCTTTTGGATCCTCTTCATCAAGGTCACGGTATTCTAATATATCTTTTTGTCTATATAAAGCATTGCTATCAAAGTTTAATTTCGCATCAAGTGCCATGACTTTTCCATCGCCTGTTACAACAAGTGGATTAATCTCAGCAATTGAACAATCTTTTTCAATAAACGCATTGTAAAGACTTGTCATAAACTTAACAGCTTGGCCAACTAATTTTGTTGGAATATTAATTTTAAACGCTACTTCTCTTGCCTGATAGCCTTGCAAGCCAATCGCTGGGTCGATGACCACTTTGACGATTTTCTCTGGCGTTTTTTCTGCTACTTCTTCAATTTCAGTACCGCCTTCTTCAGAAGCCATCAATACAATTCTTGATGTCGCTCTGTCCAAAACAAGTCCAACGTAGTACTCCTTTTGAATATCGCAGCCTTCTTCAATAAGTAAGCGTTTTATTTCGCGCCCTTCAGGCCCAGTTTGATGTGTGACAAGTGTTTTACCGAGCAATTCCTCTGCAAACCCTTTCACTTCATCTTTTGTTTTTGCAATTTTTACCCCGCCTGCTTTACCACGGCCGCCTGCATGAATCTGTGCTTTTACGACATATACAGAGCTTTCTAGCTCTTCTGATGCTTTCACTGCTTCATCAGGTGTAAATGCTACTTTACCATTTGGAACTGAAACCCCATATTTTCTTAGGATTTCTTTTCCTTGGTACTCATGGATATTCATTTCCCATCCTCCCAACATATGTAGAAACAAAAATTATAAAATAGACTGCGCTTTCATTTTAAAGAATAAAAAAGAGAATGTCTAGGGTTCTATGTAAAATCGTAAAATCCTTCTAAACATTCAAACTTTTATTTTATTAAAAATATAAATTTTTCAGCCAAATCACTTATTTTTCCTTATTTTTTCATTTTTTGATCTAACCTATAGATAAACGAAAATATTTCTGCTACAGTATCGTATAACGCTTCAGGGATCTCCTCATCAAGTGTTAAATGGCGCATGAGTTCGACTAAATTACGGTCTTCTTGGATAGGAACTCCCGACTTTTTTGCTTCTTCAATAATATGGTCTGCCACATAGCCGCTCCCTGTTGCGACGACTTTTGGCGCCTTTTGTTTTTCTTCATCATAATGTAGAGCGACCGCCCTTCTAAGCGGTTTTGAATCCTTCATACTCGTAAGTCCAGCCCTTTCTCGCTGATTTTATGAAAGTGTTCATCTAGAAAGTGAGACGGATCTACTGGCTCTTGTCTCTTCTTTGCTGTAATTCCCGTTAGACTGTATCCTAAGGCATTTAAATTCTCCCGAACAGCTGGAATCATCGGATTAATGGTTCCTTGAAGTTCATGACCGGTTTCAACTGTAATTGACATGACCTTTTGCTGAATCGTACAGTCGATTAATGTCTCTTCGAGGTTTTCCATGTTTAAGTAAAACATGAGACGGCACTGAGAAATATCAATAGAGCCATCTTTTTTCTTATGTCCTTTTAGAATAAAGGTTAAATCTTGAACACTATGTTTTGAAAAGAGCGGATAAGAGACCATCATTTGGCTGATGGTTTGGTTCTCCTGCTGCACAAATAACTGCCCGTTCAATCTATGAAACAATTGATCGACTTCTTTTTTTACGGGTTCTGGTAAATCAGCCTGCCTCACATCATTTAAGACGAGCTTTAATTGGTGAAGCTCCTGACTTTTTACATCCTGGCTGCCTTTTTCGAGTAGTTTCAGCATACCGATTTCATCTCGTACACCTATTGCCTTTTTCATCGTCATGAGTAAATCGAGCACATCGGTTTTATTGCTTAATGCGGGTTCCGTCTGCTGCACCACCTGAGCCAATGCTTTCGCCTCTGTTTTTGACAGGAACGGAAATTCTTTTTGAAGCACGGATGCTTTTGCGTCAGGCTGAGATCCTGCCTGCTGAAGCCCTTGCAGCAATGACGTGAGCTGTTTTAAGCTAGGCTCTTGCTGCCCGTCTGCACCTTGCTTCGTCAAACTTGCCATTATCCGCTCAATTTGCTGAAGCGGGATTTGCAGCTCTTTTGGACTTGTTGACTGCTGCACGTTAGTTTGAAGAACTTGGGTCGTCTGACGCTCTTGAGCGATTGGAGTTTGGCTATTTTCTTTTGGCTGAGACAGATTGGGCTGAGGCGTTACAGGTAGACTGCCTCCTTGCTTCGCCGCCCCTTCTCTCGCTGCTAGAAGGACCGATAAGAGCTTTTCTGCATGGACGTTCGTCTCAGCATCTATGACTGATCGAATGGCTTGTGTAAGGGCCTGTGTGGCGTCTGAGTGCTTCGGGAGCTGTGTTAATCGTTCTAGCAACGCTGTCATATCCTGATGAAGAGCAGAGGATGATTTCACGGCTAAAATTGATTGAAGCACTCCTTCCTGGATCGGCAAGTCTTTTTTTAAAGCAAATAGGAGTGCCTGAAGACCTTTTTTCACATCAGCTCCTTGAAGCTGTTCGATCCACTTCACTGCCGTTTTTAACTCTGCTTCGTTGATAACGGATTTTTCTTTTAAAAAAGCTGTGGCTGTTAGGATGTTTTCAAGTCCGTTTTTAAGTGAGAGACCTTCTAATAGTTTGGCAGCTGCATCCTTTAATGTCTTAGGGTCTTGATCAAATTGCTGTACTGGCCTTAGTTTATTGAGGCTGCCTCCACCCTCTTGTTCAAATTGGAACCAATAAAATGCGTCTGCTTTGAGCTGAGCCGCTAGCTGTGCTTTTATTTTTGTTGAGCCTATTTGAACAAGGGCTGTATCATCTCCAAGCATTTTCAGTACTTTACCGAGAATCAGCCGATGCACATTTTCCTTTCCTTCGGTGTTTAATGTAACAGATTCTGCCGCACTTAACCGGCTATTCAGTGCTGTATGTATGTCCTCAACTCTTGTCATCACAGGCAGCCTCCTTAGGTCAAAAATTTATGATATAACGGATTTCACTGGCGCAAACGATAATCGATGGATTGGGGCAGCTCCATGTGTTTGAATGGCAGCCAGATGCTCTTTTGTTCCGTACCCTTTATGTTTTTCAAATTGATACTCAGGGTACTTACGCCCGTATTCTTCCATCATCTGATCCCTTGTCACTTTTGCAATACATGCACCAGCTGCGATGGACGCACTTTTTGCATCTCCTTTGATGATATTCTCTTGGTGAATAGGAAGCGGGAGCGTCATGGCATCTATGAGTAGATAATCAGGTATATGAGTTAACTGCTCCACCGCTCTCACCATCGCCAGTCTTGATGCCTCGTAAATATTGATTTCATCAATCGTAGCCGCATCAACAATGCCGATTCCGATATCAAGTGCTTCTTTTTGGATCAGGTCATAATACGCCAATCTTTTTTTCTCAGATAATTGCTTTGAGTCGTTTAAACCGAGCAGGACTGTGTCTTCCTTTAATATGACAGCTGCTGCGACAACGGGGCCTGCCAGCGGTCCTCTTCCTGCTTCATCTATTCCAGCAATACATGTGTATCCCTGCGCCTTAGCTTTGTTTTCAAATTGCAGCATTTCATTCCATGCTGCACGAAGTTGCTGCTGCTTTTCTCTCTCTTTGTGCCACTTCTCTATCAGTTTTTGGACACTTTTTCTCGTATCATCTTTTACCAGCTCACGAATGTATGACTCGTCTTGCGAATGCTTTTCTATCAGTTTTTTTATTTGTTTCACCGTGTACATCAGCTTTTCGTCAGCCTCCTTCTTTATATCGGCAGTTTTCCGCAAAAAATAAAGACCCGCATGAGCTGCGTGTCTTTTAGCTTTCAGGCTTCTCAAAAGTGAGGGGACCAAATTTTTCTGTTCGAATATCCCGAATAATGATTTCGGTGGTTTTGTCGTAATTAATAAATCCACCGCTCATGAGACAGCCGCGCTTTGTACCTATTGCATCAAACAGCTCAACCGTATCTTCAGGGATCTCCGCCAGGTCATAGCGTTTTTTTAATCGCTCTGGATAGTTCTCTTCTAGAAAGCGAAGTCCATACACAGCGACATCCTGTAAGTTGATGATAGAATCTTTGATCGCTCCAGTCACCGCTAGCCTGAGTCCTACTTGCTCATCTTCAAACTTAGGCCAGAGGATTCCAGGTGTATCAAGCAGTTCAAGTTCTTTACCTACCTTCACCCATTGCTGTGAGGTGGTAATACCAGGCCGGTCTCCTGTTTTGGCAATGTTCTTTTTCGCTAAACGATTGATTAAGGTCGATTTCCCGACGTTGGGAATTCCGATAATCAGCGCCCGGATTGCACGCGGTTTGACACCTTTTGCTTTCATGCGGTCGAATTTTTCTTTTAAGATTTCTTTTGAAGTTGTGATGATCTGATTTAACCCTTGTCCATCGACAGAGTTAATAGCAAGTGACCGAACACCTTGCTGCTCAAAGTGCGCCTGCCACTCCTTTGTCACACGAGGATCCGCTTTATCTGCTTTGTTTAATAGCAAGATTTTGGGTTTGTTCTGAAGGATTTCTTCGATCATTGGGTTTCTAGAGGACATCGGAATTCTAGCATCGGTTAATTCAAATACGATGTCGATGAGCTTTAATTTTTCTGTGACTTCACGTCTTGCTTTTGCCATATGGCCTGGAAACCATTGAATCGTCATATGTGCACCTTCTCTTCTATCGATTATCTCTATACATTGTACAAAAAAAGAGCCTGTTACAGGTAACAAGCTCTTTCTTTTGATATCATTATCGTCTGATTTCTTTGATACGAGCCGCTTTACCGCGAAGTTCACGTAGGTAGTAAAGTTTCGCACGACGTACCTTACCGTGACGTACAACTTCGATGTTAGCGATTTTTGGTGTGTGTACAGGGAATGTACGCTCAACGCCTACACCGTAAGAAATCTTACGAACTGTGAAAGTTTCGCTGATTCCACCACCACGACGCTTAATTACAACACCTTCAAAGATCTGGATACGCTCACGAGTACCCTCGACAACTTTAACGTGTACACGTAAAGTGTCACCAGGACGGAACGCAGGAAGATCAGTGCGTAATTGTTCTTTTGTGATTTCTTCAATCAAATGTTGCATCGTTTTCAACTCCTTCCAACAGATGCTCATGTCCTCTTTCTTCATTGCAGCGGAACATCGTTTTCAAACTTGAATCGGCAAGCCGTCCAAGTCACAAGTAGTATCATACCATACCTATATGCAGTGTGCAATACAATCTAGTCATTATGAAGCTGCCAAAGCCATCTTTTTTCTTCTTCTGTTAACGTTTTGCAAGAATCGATCAAATCTGGCCGTCTTGTATAAGTTCGCTTCAAAGATTCTTTGCGCCGCCACTCTTCTATTTTGGCATGATTTCCAGAAAGGAGCACATCCGGCACTTTTAGTCCTTTATAATCGGCTGGTCTTGTATAGTGAGGATGCTCTAGCAGACCTGTACTAAATGAATCTTCAATGTGAGACGCTTCTTTTCCAAGCACATGAGGCAAAAGCCTGACCACACTGTCTGCAATCATCATCGCTGGCAGCTCTCCGCCTGTGAGAACGAAATCTCCGATTGAGATTTCATCTGTGACAAGATGCTCCCTGATGCGCTCATCGTAGCCTTCATAATGGCCGCAAATGAACATAAGGTGTTCTTCTTTTGCAAGTTCCTCTGCCTTCTTTTGCGTATATCTTTCTCCTTGAGGACAGACAAGAATAATTCGGGGCTTCTTGCTTGCTTTGTTCGTCAAATCTTCTACCGCATCGAATACGGGCTGTGCTTTCAGTACCATACCAGCACCGCCGCCATACGGATAGTCATCTACTGTTTTATGCTTATGATCCGAATACTCTCTAAAATTGACAACATTGAATGAGACAGCTTCTTTCTCCTGTGCCTTTTTTAAGATCGATGAGTGGAGCACACCTTCGAACATTTCAGGAAAAAGTGTTAAGAAGTCGATTTTCATTCGTCAATGAGTCCTTCCATCACTTCAATGTGTATGGTTTTGGATGAGATATCGATCTTTTTGACGACAGATGGGATATAAGGAATCAAGGCATCTTTTTTACCTTTTCTTCCGACAACCCAGACATCATTTGCCCCTGGTGTTAAAATCTCTTTGATTTGACCGACAAGCTGATCATCTTCATCGTATACTTCACAGCCAATGATTTGGTGGAAATAAAACTCTCCTTCATCTAAAGAGCCGAGATGTTCTTTTTCTACTTTTAAGATTGATTCTTTCAATAGCTCTGCTTCATTTAATGAGCTAATTTCTTCAAATGTGAGCAAATCAAACTGTTTGTGCTGCCTATGTGATGCGACAGTGACTTTCAGCGGCTCCCCTTGACCTTGCTTAAAAATATAGAGGACGCTTCCTTTTTTGTATCGCTCTTCTGGGAAATCTGTCTTTGACACGACGCGTACTTCTCCGCGAACTCCGTGTGTATTAACAATCTTTCCAACATTTAACCATTCTTGTTCCATGTTCTCAATCACCCCTGACGTATTTCCACAATGGTGCCGTCTTTCACGACGATGACATTATCTTGCATCTTGTCATCCCATTTATCACCTATTTTCACTTCAACCAGCGCATCCACTTCTGTCTCTTTCAATTCACTCCCAAGCGGCAAAATATGCAGCTGTTCTACTTGAAAGTCAATTTGCTGGATCTTCTCCTGCCGTTTATCGATGGCTTTTTGAAATTGAGGGATGGCTTCTTGCTGATGTGGTTCTTTTTCATGTTTTTTCAGTTGAAAATATAGTTGATTGCACTCACGTTCTAGTCTTTCTTTTTTCTCCAAAAAAGTCGTTAACAGTTTGTCCTTACTGCTTTCAGTTAATACTTGCATGACGGTGACATGTTGAATGATCTGCATCTTCCTTTTTGTCCCCCTATCCGAAGGCATTTGTCCTCTACAGTATAACGAAAAATAGATTTAAACGTGTAAAAAAAGGGGAGGTCCTAAGCCCTCTCCCTTTTTAGTCAGCAATCTCAAGTTGAACTTTCTTAGAAGACTCTGCACTTGCTGCAAACATGACTGTTCGTATCGCTTTTGCTGTACGTCCCTGCTTTCCGATCACTTTTCCGGTATCTTCAGCATTGACAGACAGTGTGTAAATCACTTGCTCATCTTTTTCTAATGAAGATATGTGAATATCTTCAGGGAAATCAACAAGTGGCTCGACGATGGACACAATCAATTCTTCCAAGGACAGCTCATTCATTATTTGCTGTTTTTCGCATTATGAAATTTTTCAAGAATTCCTTGGCTTGAGAAAAGGTTGCGAACTGTATCAGATGGTTTCGCACCATTTTGAAGCCATTTAAGCGCTAATTCTTCGTTGATTTTCACCTCAGCTGGTGATAACACTGGATTGTATGTTCCAACTGTTTCGATGAAACGACCGTCACGTGGTGAACGAGAATCTGCTACAACAATACGATAGAAAGGAGATCTTTTTGATCCCATACGTTTTAAACGAATTTTTACTGCCATTTTACTAGCACCTCCGAAAATATTTCAACAAGATAGTATATTAACAATGATAAAAGGGTTTGTAAAGTGTTTTTTCTTAACAACGGTTTTATCATGTATAACCAATTACATAAATGGTAATTTAAAGCCTTTTTTCTTCCCTTTGGACATGTTGGTCATTTGCTTCATCATCTTTTTCATTTCGTCAAATTGCTTTAAAAGGCGATTGACTTCCTGTACAGATGTTCCGCTTCCTTTTGCAATCCGTTTTCTTCGGCTTGCATTGATGACCTCTGGCTGTTCTTTTTCCTCGGTCGTCATTGATTTAATGATCGCTTCGATGTGATTGAGCTGCTTTTCGTCTACTTGGACGTTTTTGAGCCCTTTCATTTTACCGGCTCCCGGCATCATTTGGATCAATTCATCAAGTGGACCCATATTACGAACTTGCCCAAGCTGCTCGAGGAAATCATCGAGCGTAAAGCTCATGGTCCGCATTTTTTGTTCAAGCTCTTTCGCTTTATCTTGGTCAACGTTTGCCTGTGCTTTTTCAATAAGTGTAAGCACATCTCCCATGCCAAGAATTCTTGATGCCATCCGCTCCGGGTGGAATGGTTCAATCGCATCCAGCTTTTCTCCTAGTGCGGCGAATTTAATCGGCGTATTGGTGACAGCTCGAATGGAAAGTGCTGCCCCGCCTCGTGTATCCCCGTCTAGTTTCGTTAGAACGACACCTGTTAAACCAAGCTGTTCATTAAAGCTTTTTGCTACATTGACAGCATCTTGACCTGTCATAGAGTCAACAACAAGGAAAATTTCTTCTGGACTCGCTACTTCTTTTACTTTCTGAAGTTCATCCATCAATTCTTCATCGATATGAAGGCGTCCTGCTGTATCTAAAATGACATAATCGTGGTGTTCTTCTTTCGCTTTTTCGATTGCCTGTTTGGCAATGTCGACAGGGCTGACTTGATCACCTAATGAAAACACAGGCATATCAAGCTGTTTCCCCAGCGTTTGAAGCTGCTGGATCGCTGCTGGTCTGTAAATATCTGCAGCCACCATCATCGGCTTGCGATTATGTTTTTTGCGAAGTAAATTGGCAAGCTTCCCAGTTGTGGTTGTTTTACCTGCCCCTTGAAGACCAACCATCATAATGACTGTCGGAGATTTTTTCGCTACAGCGATTTTACTCTCTTCCCCACCCATTAATTCAGTGAGTTCTTCTTTTACAACTTTAATGACCTGTTGTCCAGGGGTAAGGCTTTTCATCACCTCTTGTCCAACTGCCCGCTCGCTTACTTTTTTCACAAAGTCTTTGACTACTTTAAAATTGACGTCAGCTTCAAGAAGGGCAAGGCGTACCTCGCGCATCATTTCTTTTACATCTTGCTCTGACACTTTTCCTTTGCCGCGGATTTTTGAAATCGTCTGCTGCAGTCGGTCGGCTAATCCTTCAAATGCCATACTGTGCCGCCTCCTAATCTAATTTCTCAAGCGATTCAATTAAAGCTTCTGCTTCTTCCGTCTGAGCGGAATCTGCTACGAGCTCTCTCATTTTTTTGAGAAGTTCTTTACGCTCTTTAAATTTCTTAAACAAGAGCAGCTTTTCTTCATATTGTTCAAGCATCGCTTCAGTCCGTTTAATATTATCATAAACAGCCTGTCTTGATACTTCATATTCATCCGCAATTTCACCGAGGGAAAAATCGTCTAGGTAGTAAAGCGACATGTAGCTCTTTTGCTTTGCGGTTAACAACGATTGATAGAAGTCAAACAAGTAGTTCATTCTCGTTGTTTTTTCAAGCGTCATGGGCTCTCTCCCCTTTGTTAAGTTCATTCCCTTTACATCAACTAAGTTTACACGGTTCTCTACTGTGTGTCAAGTTTTTATCTTGTCACTCCATAAAGCGGCGTATAAATAAAAATGCCAGCAGTTTTGCCGGCATTTTTGTTAGTCCTCTTGATCAATCACGTCTGAGAATAATCCATACACATACGATTCTGCATCGAATTCTTGCAGATCGTCTACCTTTTCACCTAAACCGACAAGCTTCACGGGGATGTTCAGCTCATTTCGAATTGCAAGGACAATCCCGCCTTTTGCAGTCCCGTCAAGCTTTGTTAAAGCAATTCCTGTCACATTCGTCGCTTTAGAAAATTCCTTCGCTTGTGCCATCGCATTTTGACCGGTTGTTGCATCAAGAGCGAGCAGTACTTCATGCGGTGCATCTGGAACCTCGCGTTCAATAACTCTCTTGACCTTCTCTAGCTCTTTCATCAAGTTGACTTTGTTTTGCAGTCGTCCTGCTGTATCACAGATGAGTACATCCGCATTTTTCGCTTTTGCTGATTGAACGGCATCATAGATCACCGCTGCAGGGTCAGAGCCAGCCGTCTGTTTGACAACAGGGACACCTGAACGCTCTCCCCATACTTCAAGCTGCTCAATCGCACCGGCACGGAACGTATCACCTGCTGCTAAAATGACGGATTTCCCTTCATTTTTCAGCTTATTCGCAAGTTTGCCGATAGTCGTTGTTTTCCCAACGCCATTGACACCTACAAATAAAATGATATTTAATCGGCCCTCTTCGATGTTCAGCGCAGAGATTTGTTCCTCTCCGCTATTGTAGATTTCAACCAGTTTTTCAGAGATGACCGATTGTACTTCACTTGGGTCTTGAATGTTTCTTAGTTTCACTTCTTTTTTCAGCTCATCAATCAGTTCCATCACCGTTGTGAAACCGACATCCGCGCCGATCAGAACCTCTTCTAATTCTTCAAAAAAGTCTTCATCGACTTTACGGTAGCGAGAAATTAGTTCGTTTACTCTTCCTTGAAAGGAGTTTCTCGTTTTTTCAAGTCCATCTTTAAACTTTTCTGATACTGAATCGGTTTGCTGCGTAAATTTTTCTTTTAATTTCTTAAAAAAGCTCATTTGGTTCAAAAACCTCCTTTAATTACTGGACAAGCTCTTTCGTTTCTTCTAGTTTGACGGATACAAGCTTAGAAACACCTGACTCCTGCATAGTAACGCCGTAGAGCACATCTGCTTCTTCCATTGTTCCTTTACGGTGCGTAATGACAATGAACTGTGTTTCCTGGCTGTATTTCTTTAAATATTGCGCAAAGCGGAAAACATTTGCTTCATCAAGCGCCGCTTCGACCTCATCTAACACGCAGAATGGAACAGGTCTGACTTTTAAAATAGAGAATAGTAAAGCAATCGCTGTTAATGCTCTCTCTCCGCCTGAAAGCAGGCTTAAGTTTTGCAGTTTTTTCCCTGGCGGCTGCGCGACAATATCAACGCCAGAGTTTAGTAAATCGTTTGGATCTGTCAGCTTAAGATCTGCTCTTCCGCCGCCAAATAACGCTTGGAAAACTGATTCAAAATGCCCGCGAATTTGCGAGAATGTTTCAGAGAAGCGCTTTGTCATCTCTTGATCCATTTCTTCGATCACTTGGAATAATGTATTTTTCGCTTCTGTCAGATCGTTTCGCTGTTCTGTTAAGAAGAGATAGCGTTCATTTACTCGTTCATACTCATCAATGCTGCCTAAGTTCACTGTTCCTAGCTCTTCAATGGCTAATTTGATCAGCTTCACTCGTTTTCTTGCTTCATCTGGTGATAACGTCAGATGATACATCTCTTTTGCCCCTTCAAACGAAAGGGCATACTCTTCGTTCAAATAAGCGATGAGGTTGTCGAGCTCAACTTCCATACGGCCAAGCTTAATCTCTTCATCTTTTAAGCTTGTGGTGAGCTGCTTGTAAAGGCGCTTTTGCTCTTTCAGTTCACGTTCAGCAAATTCTAACGTTTCAGAAAGAGCCAGGCGCTGTTTACGACGCTCTGAAATAAGTGCGGTTGTTTTGTTTTTGTTTTCCAGTTTCTCTTTCGCCGCTTCTTCCAGCTGTTCTGCTCCGCTTGAGCTAGACGTCATTTCACTTGTTAAGAGTGACAGGTCTTCTTTTGTTTCCATCAGCGTTTGTTCAGCCTCTTCTAATTCGGCCATTAAGCTCGAAAGCTTTTCTTGTTCATTCGCTAAGGACTGCTCTTTTTTGGCCAGCGAGATTTTCAGCTCTGTTAATTCGGCAGAAATGGTTTCTTTCGTTGAGCTTTGAGTCTGCTTACGCTTTGTTAATGTATTGATCTCTTGATCAAGCGTGGTCAGTTTCTCCCCTATTGAAACTTCAAGGGCTGCCTGCGTTTTGTCCTTATCTGTAAGTTCAGTAGAACGCTGCTGCAATTCTTCTTTTTCTTGATCATAGAGTTCAAGGTGAGCATTAATATTTTTTTCGGCTACTTGCAGTTCGTATAGCTTCCCTTTGAGCTCTTGCTGCTTTTCTCGAAGGGTTTCTCCGCGTTGACGCAGTTCGTTTAATTGGCTTTCGTTTGCTGCAATCAATTGCTTCGTTTCTTTTGTTTCTTTTTCAAGGATCGTTGTTTTTTCTTCCATTTCAACGAGCTGCTTTGTTAATGTTTCGATCTCCCGGTTTCTTGAAAGAAGGGAGTTGTTCTTTTTCTTTACACCGCCACCGGTCATTGAACCGCCGGAGTTCACGACATCTCCATCAAGGGTCACGATGCGATAACGATGACCAAGCATTTTTGCCAGTTCATTGGCGCCTTTTAAGTCTCTAACGATAAGTACCGTTCCAAGCAAGTTCTGTATGACTTTTTGATACTTTTCATCAAAGGAAACAAGGTGACTTGCTACACCGATAAATGCAGCAAGCTGCTCAGCTGTTTGGACGTCCCTATGCTGAATGGTTCGTTCTTTGATCACATTCATTGGCAGGAAGGTCGCACGTCCAAAGGAGTGCTGCTTTAAGTATGCAATTGCTTGTCTCGCAGCTGCTTCATTTTCTGTGACTACGTGCTGCGTTGCTGCGCCTAGCGCGATTTCAATCGCTGTCTCATGCTGCTGATCTGTTTGAATCAGCTCTGCAATGGCACCGTGAATACCGCCTAAACGCTCTTTTGCCTTTAAGACCTCTTTCACTCCTTGGAAAAAGCCTGAAAAGTCTTCCTGCATGGATTCTAGCATCTCTTTTTTTGATCTTGCCTGCTGCACATATTGATAGGCTTGGTAAAGAGCCGTTTCTTTTTTCTCGTATTGACGTTTCATTTGCTCAAGCTTTTGTTCCGCTTCCCTAAAGCGCTTGACCTGACCCAGTATGTCTTCTTCTAGTGCGGAAAGCTGCTGCTCAGCTTCTATTTTCTTTTCTTTGACAGACACACGTTCTTCGATGTGTTTTTGGTTGTTTTGCGTAAGCCGCTCCAGCTGCATGGCCGCTTGGCGCTGCTGTTCTTCTAGTAATTTACGTTCATTGCGGATGGAAGCCTGTTCATTGAGCAGATCAAAATAATCGCTTTTCAGCTGTTCAATTTGACCTTCCACATCTTCACTATGGAGCGACAGTTGATGCTGCTTTGTTTTCACTTCATCTTTTAGCTGCTGCACTTCTTTTTGAAGGCTGTCCCGCGTGATTTTCTGCTGCTGAATCTTTTCGGTTAACTGCGTCTGCTTTTCAGTTAAGCGAATGAGCGTTTCTTCTAGCTGTCCTTGGTTTGCTGCTGCGTTTTTTTTCCGTTCTTTTAATACTTCTTTTTTTCCTTCAAGCTTTTCTAATTCCTCACTTGTGAAAAGAAGAACTTCTTGCAGGTCATTAATTGATTCGTCAAGTGCTTGAATGCGGTCTCTTGACTCTTCAATTTTGGCTTCTTTTGCTTGAATATCTGTGGACTGCTTCATTTCATCTTGTTTGAAGCGCTCGACAGCTTCACCAAGTGTTGTCCATTTTTCATGAAGTGCTTCGATGTCATGGACAGTTAAGGCAATTTCGACATTTTCAAGCTCTTCTTTTTTTTGCAAATAGTCCTTTGCAATAGATGCCTGCATTCTTAATGGTTCTACTTGATCTTCTAGTTCATGCAGAATATCTTCTACTCGGTTTAAGTTGTCCTGCGTTTCAAACAGTTTATTCTCGGCTTTTTTCTTTCTTGTTTTATATTTCAAAACACCAGCCGCTTCTTCAAAGATGCTTCTTCTCTCTTCTGCCTTGCTTGATAGAATTTCCTCTACCTTTCCTTGGCTGATGATCGAAAAAGCTTCTTTTCCAAGACCTGAATCCATGAAAAGATCAATAATATCCTTCAAGCGGACAGATTGATTGTTTATGAGAAATTCACTTTCTCCTGAACGATAGACTCTTCTTGTCACACTGACTTCGTGAAAATCGATCGGTAAAAAGTGATCTTCGTTATCTAATGTTAAAGTCACCTCTGCTAGATTGACTCTTTTTCTTGAGTCGCTTCCTGCAAAAATGATGTCTTCCATTTTTCCTCCGCGGAGGCTTTTCGCTGATTGTTCTCCAAGCACCCAGCGGATGGCATCGGTAATATTACTTTTGCCGCTTCCGTTTGGTCCAACAACAGCTGTGACCCCTTTGACAAAGTCCACGGTCACTCGCTGTGCAAAAGATTTGAATCCTATCACGTCTAAACGTTTGAGGAACATGAGAGTGATCCTCCTTATGTATTTAAAGTACTATCATCTTACCATATGAAGTGAAAAAAGATGATGGAAAACAGAGTGAAATCCCCCTGAATGACGAGGGGGATTTTATTGGTTCATATGATGTTTCTGCAATTTAGCAAGTGCTTCCTGTGCAGCATGCTGTTCTGCTTCTTTTTTAGAGCGGCCATTTCCAATTCCGAGCACTTCTCCGCGAAGGGATACATTTGCTTCAAATTCCCGGTTATGTGCTGGTCCTTTTTCATGCAGGATGTGGTATTCCAGTACACCTTTTCCATCGCGCTGAACGAATTCTTGCAGCTGGCTTTTAAAGTCCATGACGTGCGAGAACGCTCCATCGTTAATTTTCGGATAGACATAGGCAACTAGGAATCGTTCCACTGGCTCCAGCCCCTGATCTAAATAAAGTGCTCCGATAAACGCCTCGAATACGTCCGCTAAGAGTGCTGGGCGTTTTCTCCCGCCTGTCATTTCTTCGCCTTTTCCTAAAAGAACAAGGTCTCCGAAGGACAGCTCATGTGCCAGTGACACAAGTGACGGTTCACATACGATTGCCGCTCTCAGTTTCGTTAAATCTCCCTCGCTCATCGCTGGATATTTCGCAAATAAGAATTGAGAGATCGTCAATTCTAAAACAGCATCTCCTAGAAATTCAAGTCTTTCATTATCCTCGTATGGCTTTTTCCGGTGTTCATTCACATAAGAGGAATGCGTAAAGGCTTGATATAGAAGTTTTTCATTTTGAAAGTGTACAGAAATGCGCTGCTGGAACTCTCTAAATTGCTCTAGTTTTTTGCTCTGTTTCTGTTTGTCTTTATAGTGTTTTGGCATAGCAACCTCCAGGTAGGCTTAATCGCCTTTAAGGATACTGATTATATGGAGTCTCTCTTTCTACATGCAAGGAAACATTGCTCCTTAGCATCTGAAAAAGGCTGACAATTGATCAGCTGAATGTGTTGAAACTAACATAAATTTTCAAAGTCCCGTCATGAAAATAGACGGGACTTTGTTACGCTTATTGCTGGCTATTTATGTAGTTCACAGCGTCACCGACTGTTGCAATTTTTTCAGCATCTTCGTCAGAAATTTCCATATCGAACTCATCTTCAAGTTCCATAACTAGCTCAACTACATCAAGGGAATCAGCGCCTAAATCTTCTTTAAATGAAGCTTCCATTTTCACGTCAGCCTCATCAACGCCAAGGCGGTCTACAATAATTTTTGATACACGCTCTAATACGTCTGCCATTGCCTTTCACCTCCCCTCAAAGTATTATAGTTGATTCGTTTTTAAAAAACTAGAGAAAACCTAATGAAATTTTGATATTTCTTAGGACATAACCATTCCGCCATCTACTTGGATGGTTTGGCCTGTAATATAACCTGCTCCTTCTGAAGCTAAAAAGACAACGACGTTGCTAATATCTTCAGGTGCACCAAAGCGTGCAAGCGGGATTTGTTTGAGCATTTCAGACTGCACATTCTCATCAAGCTTGTCTGTCATATCTGTCGAAATAAAGCCTGGTGCTACTGCATTGACTGTAATATGACGGGTTGCCAGCTCTTTTGCTGTTGTTTTCGTTAACCCGATGACGCCAGCTTTTGCTGCAACATAGTTTGCTTGTCCAGGGTTTCCACATACGCCAACCACTGAAGCCAAGTTGATGATTCTTCCGCTGCGCTGTTTCATCATTTGACGTGTCACGGCTTTTGTACAGTTAAAGACCCCTTTTAAGTTTATGTTAATGACGTCATCCCATTCATTTTCTTTCATTCTCATGAGCAGGTTGTCCTTTGTGATCCCTGCATTATTGACAAGGATGTCAATTGAACCAAATGTGTCAATTGCTTGTTTCATGAGCGCTTGTACTTCTTCAGCATTTGAAACATCAGCTTTAACGGCAAATGCCTGCTGGCCAAGTGCTTTGATTTCGTCTACGACTTCATTTGCTTTTGCTTCGTTTCCAGAATAGTTGACGACAACATTTGCACCATTCTTCGCTAAATCGATCGCGATGGAACGGCCAATCCCGCGTGATGCACCTGTTACAACGGCTGTTTTATTTGTCAGCATCAAGAATCCTCCTTCAATGTTTGAATAGCTGCTTCAATTGTTTCCTGATCTGAAACAGAAATGGTTGTCAGGCGGCGATTGACCTTTTTCACAAGGCCTGAAAGTACTTTGCCCGGACCAATTTCAATAAACGTTGTCACGCCTAAATCAATGAGGCGTTCCACACTTTCTTCAAATCGAACAGGAGAATACAATTGTTCAATGAGCTTTGTCTCAATAGCATCACGAGATGTGACGATGTCTGCTGTTACATTTGAGATCACTGGTGTTTTGGCATCCGAAATGTCTAGCTTTGACAGAACATCTGTGAATTTTTCAGCGGCTGGTTTCATTAAGGCAGAATGGAAAGGTCCGCTCACTTCAAGGGCAATCGCACGTTTTGCGCCTTTTTCTTTCGCTTTCTCTGAAGCTAGTTCTACACCTTTTGCTGTACCAGAGATGACGATTTGACCAGGACAGTTTAGGTTAGCGAGTTCTACAAGGTGACCGCTCTCTGTCACTTCTTTTGTCACTTCTAGAAGCGCCGCTTGATCTAAGCCAAGAATCGCTGCCATGGCGCCTTCTCCTGCTGGAACAGCTTCGTTCATTAATTCGCCGCGCTTTCTTACTGCATAGACAGCATCTTGAAACGAAAGTGCGCCTGCTGCAACGAGGGCCGTATATTCACCAAGGCTATGTCCTGCTGCGTAATCTGCTTTGATTCCGCTCTCTTCAAATTTCTTTAAGATGGCGATACTTGTCGTTAAAAGAGCTGGCTGCGCATTATAAGTGAGCGTCAGTTCTTCTGCATCTCCTTCAAAAATCATCGAAGATAAGTCAAAACCGAGGGTCTTGTCTGCTTCTTCAAATACAGCTTTAGATACTGCTTCTTGGTCAAATAAATCTTTTCCCATGCCAATTTTTTGAGAGCCTTGGCCAGGGAATAAAAATGCAATTTTAGTCATGCTGCTTTACCTCCATTAAGACTCGTTCGTGGTTTCTTTTTGGACTTCTTGATGAATGATGGCTGAAACGTCTTTTTCTACGATATCACGTGCCTGACGAATTGCATGAAAAATGGCGTTTTCATCAGAGGAGCCGTGTGCTTTAATGACAGGTGCTTTTAAACCAAATAAAGCGGCACCGCCATATTCGGAGTAATCCATTTTAGACTTCATCTGCATCAATTTCGGCTTCATCATGCCAGCTGCTATTTTTGCTGTGAAGCTGGATGTTAATGTTTCTTTCAGCATTTTAAATACAGAAAGGGCTGTGCCTTCAATCGTTTTCAAGGCGATATTTCCTGTGAAACCATCTGTGACAACAACATCAGCAACACCTTCTAGTAAATCACGAGACTCCACATTCCCTACGAAATTCAAGTCTGATGCTTTTAATAATTCAAAGGTTTTTTTCGTGAGATCGTTACCTTTTTTATCTTCTGTTCCTACATTTAACAATCCAACGCGCGGATTGCTCTTTGGAAAGACACGCTCTGCGTAGATTGATCCCATCATGGCATATTGCATTAGGTGTTCTGGTTTGGCATCAACGTTTGCGCCGACATCCAGTAATAAAAACCCGCTGCCATCAAGTGTTGGCAGTGTTGGAGCAAGTGCCGGTCTGTCTATGCCGTCGATTCTGCCTACGATAAACAATCCTGCTGTCATGAGAGCTCCAGTATTTCCTGCTGAGATGCAGGCATCTGCACGTCCCTCGGATACTTCCTGCGCCATTTTCACCATAGATGAATCCTTTTTACGTCTAACTGCACGCACTGGTTCATCTGTCGGTTCAATGACTTCTTTTGCATCTAAAATCGTGATGCGCTCGTTATTTGTTATGTATGGTTTGATTTTGTTTTCATCGCCGACAAGTGTAATCTCGATATCTGAAAATGCCGTTAAGCTTTTTTGCACACCGTCAATAATGGCTTTAGGGGCATGGTCTCCCCCCATTGCATCGACTGCAATTCTCATATTACGTGCCACCTTTTACTTTTGTTTTGAGCGATACATGACGAAGTCACCTGAGAAGACAACTTCCTCACCGACATAGCTGTTTACTTCAACTACAGTTCTGCCTTTTTCTTTATCATGTGAGGCTACTTTAGCTTTTGAGACGACTCGTTCGCCTTGTTTAACCTGCCTTGTAAATCTGATATTCGCTTTTGCTGTCAGCGCCAGTTCATCGTCGATGACGGCTACTGCGAGCGAATTAGCCTGGGCGAAGAGATGATGTCCCCTGGCAATTTGATTTCGGCTAAATACATGCTCTTTTCTCACTTCTAAAATGGAAATGGCTTGGTCATCAAGCTCTACATCAATCATTTCTCCAATCACTTCATCCAGCGGAAGTGACTTCACTTCATCCTCTAATGTCTTTTCGGCCACATGCTTAATTCTTTCGCGTAATTCAGGAATCGACAGTTCCAAACGATCAAGACGAACCGTTTGAATGCTTACACCGAATTTACTTGCCAATTCTTCATCAGTAATGAACGGAGTCGAGCTGATCGTTTGCTGGAGAAGCTTTTGACGTTCTTTTTTATTTAGTTTCATATGCAGACACCATCCGTACATTTATGACTAGGTACTAATAGTAGTATATAATCTCATAGATGATAAATCAATCCTTGTTTCAAAAAGACAAGAAAATTCCTCCAGCGCTTGATCAGCTTAATTTATCTCCGCCCAGCACCCCGCTGTCTACAAGTGTTTGCCGAAGTTCTTTGTATTCGGGGTCTGTCCAAAATGCGTCTGATTGCACAAGTTCTGCCGCATCTTTTCTAGCGGTTTCCAGCGCTCTGTAGTCATGAACCATATCTGCTACTTTAAATTCAGGCATTCCGCTTTGTTTTTTACCGAAGAAATCGCCGGGTCCTCTTAGTTCTAAGTCCTTTTCAGACAGCTCAAAACCGTCGGTTGTTTCGGACATGATCCGCATCCGCTCTTTCCCCGTTTCTGATTTTGGATCCGCCATTAAAACACAAAATGATTGATGCTCTCCGCGTCCAACCCGGCCTCTGAGCTGATGAAGCTGAGACAGTCCGAAGCGGTCTGCATCATAAATGACCATGATAGTCGCATTCGGTACGTTGACCCCGACTTCAACGACTGTGGTTGAAACGAGAATTTGAACTTCATTTGCTGTAAAGTCTCTCATCACCTGATCTTTTTCGTCACTCGCCAGTTTCCCGTGCATTAAGCCGATCGACCACTTACCGCGGTAAGCCTCTGTCAGCATACTGTGGACATCGATCGCATTTTGCACATCCAGCTTGTCTGATTCTTCTATGAGCGGACAAATAATATACGCCTGTCTTCCTTTTCTCAGCTCTTTATCCACAAATGCAAGAATCCTCTCAAGCATGTCATGCTTGACCCAATACGTTTCGATCTGTTTTCTGCCGGCTGGTAATTCATCAATGACGGATACGTCCATTTCTCCAAAGACAGTGATTGCAAGTGTTCGCGGAATAGGTGTGGCAGTCATAAACAAGACATCTGGGTCCTGCCCTTTACTTCTTAGTTTTTTTCGCTGTTCTACGCCAAACCGGTGCTGCTCATCTGTGATAACAAGACCGAGCTGCTGAAATTCGACTTCGTCTTGAATGAGCGCATGCGTACCGACTAATATATCAATCTCGCCCTCTTTTAGACGTTCCAGCAATTCTCTGCGGCGCTTTCCTTTCACAGAGCTTGTCAGAAGGGCGATATTCAGTCCCCATTTTTCAAACAGCTGGTAAAGTGAATCTGCATGCTGTTCTGCCAAAATCTCTGTTGGGACCATCAATGCACCTTGATAGCCGGATAAATGAGCGGCATAAAGCGCAATGGCTGCAACAGCTGTTTTCCCTGAGCCTACATCCCCTTGAAGCAGACGGTTCATCCGGTACGGGGATGCCATATCAGACATAATTTCATCAAGCACTCTTGATTGTGCCTTTGTCAGCGGAAATGGCAGGCTGTGAACAAACTCAAAAACAGCCTCTTTGGAAAACGGATGCTGGATGCCTGATGTTTTTTCTCGCTCTTTCTTTCTGATTGCCTGCATCTTCAATTGAAAGATGAGAAATTCCTCGTACACAAAGCGGCGTCTTGCTTGCTTGAGCGAGTCTCTTGTTTCTGGTAGATGAATGGTTTTTAACGCTTCCTGATAGGACATGAGTTTATAGGCAAAGGCAAGCTGCTTTGGCAGTGGATCTTCGGCTTTGTCTACATAAAGTGACAGGGCTTGTTTTACAAAACGCCTCATCATCTTCACGGTTACATTTTCTTTTACTGAATAAACAGGCTCTATACTGCCATCTTGCTCGTGCGTCCCTTTTTTAAATTCCTGCACCATGATGGATTGACGGTTTTTATCCCATTTCCCAGTGACGGATACTGTATCACCTAAAACAAGGCTTCGTTTTAAATAAGGGCGATTGAAGCAAATCGCTGTGATGAGAAAACGCCCGACAAGCAGCCTGAATGTCAGCCTGCTTCGTTTTTTTCCATAATAGGTGAGGACGGGCTCACTGTGCACTTTCCCTTCAATTGTGACACGTTCATCATGCTTAACTTCTTCTAAATTACGAAGCTCATAGTCGTCATATCGATAAGGAAAATAGCCAAGCAAATCGGCTACTGTATAGATTCCAAGTTCATTGAGTGTTTTTTCGGTTTCTTCTCCAATCCCTTTGAGGACAGAGACATTATCTTGCAGTTTCTGTATCACGAGATGAGGTCACACCTCCGAAAATCTTCTTTTCAAGCTCTCTTGCTGTCGGTGTTGCAGCAAGTCCGCCTTGTGCTGTTTCACGAAGTGCCGTTGGCATGGTTTGACCGATTTTATACATCGCATCAATGACTTCATCACATGGAATACGGCTTGTGATGCCGGCAAGTGCCATATCTGCTGCGATCATCGCATTTGATGCACCCATTGCGTTTCGTTTTACGCACGGTACCTCGACAAGTCCAGCTACTGGGTCACAAACAAGTCCAAGCATATTTTTCAGTGTAATCGCCATCGCTTCAGCAGATTGCTGAGGTGTACCGCCTGCCATTTCGACAATGGCTGCTGCCGCCATACCTGATGCTGAACCTACCTCTGCCTGACAGCCGCCTGCTGCACCAGAGATGCTCGCATTATTGGCCACAACAAAGCCAAATGCGCCAGAGGTGAATAGGAATCTGACCATTTGTTCCTTAGTTGGCTTTAATGTTTCTTTTACTGCAAATAACGTACCCGGCACAACACCTGCTGAGCCTGCTGTAGGCGTTGCACAAATCGTCCCCATTGCGGCATTGACTTCATTCGTTGCCACTGCCTTACTGACAGCATCTAATATTGTATGTCCAGACAGCGTTTTGCCTGATGCGATATATGCTTGAAGCTTGACCGCATCTCCGCCTGTTAAACCTGATAATGATTTCACACCTTTCAGCCCGTTTTCTACGGCCTGTTCCATCACTTCTAGGTTGCGGTACATCTGGGAGAAAATATCTTCACGTGACTTCCCTGTCACTTCCATTTCTTGCGCGATCATTATTTCTGAAATGGAGGTATTCCGTTCTTCTGTTAGCTGCACGAGTTCTTTGACGTTTTTAAACATCATTCATAACCTCCTTGTTGTTACTCTGCAATTTGTGTGACTTGAATAATGTTTGGCAGCGTTTCAAGCTCTGATAGGACAGCTGGGTCAATATTTTGATCCACTTCGATGGTCATCAGAGCCTCTTGCCCGACATCTTTACGTGCCACTTCCATATGACCGATGTTGATGGCGAATTTCGCTAACACATTGGCCACTGCTGCAATCGTGCCGTAGCGATCGTTATGAACCACAAGAATGGCAGGATGATTTCCTGAAAGCCTGAGCTCAAAGCCATTCAGTTCAGTGATTTCAATTTTACCACCGCCGATGGAAATCCCGATTAATTCAAGCTTTCCATTTGCATCTGATATCTCTACTTTTGCTGTATTCGGATGCGCTGGCACCGCATCTT
Source organism: Bacillus sp. GBSW19 (assembly GCF_002998655.1). Classification (NCBI taxonomy): domain Bacteria; kingdom Bacillati; phylum Bacillota; class Bacilli; order Caryophanales; family Bacillaceae; genus Bacillus; species Bacillus sp. GBSW19. The sequence continues at coordinate 619,074 of NZ_PVRF01000001.1, read as the reverse complement.
CTTCTTTAAATTCAATGTCGATCTCTTTGCTTTTTGCAATATCAATCGCTGTTTTGATGCGTTCATCAAATGTATCAAAGTCAAGAACACCGCCGATAATGGCGACATCTGTACCGTGTCCTTTATACGTATCTTTAAAAGAGCCATAAAATGAAACGACAATTTGTTTCGGTTCTCTTCCAAATAAGCTGCGAGCCACTCTTCCTATACGAGCCGCACCCGCTGTGTGCGAACTTGATGGACCAATCATGACGGGTCCAATAATATCAAACACACTTCTAAATTTCATAGGTCTTCCCCTCTCATAACCACTCACATATTGGTTTGGTTCTTTCTTTAGACTAATGGATTCATTCGTTTCCCGCAACTCATTTCACCGTTGAATCACTAGTAAAAAATTGCAAAAGAAGAAGAAGGGCTTTATTTGCCCTTCTTTCGTTATTCAACAGCCAAAATATATGAATAAAGCGGCTGTTTTCCATCGTGGACTTCAACTTCTACCTCTTCAAATGTTTCTTCAATAAAGGCTTCTAACGCATCCATCTCTTCAGATGATGCATCTTCCCCTTTAATGATCGTGACAATCTCATCATCTTCTGTCACCATTTTGGTCAAAAGCTCTTTTGCTGCATCTAATTGATTTTTCGCGGTTAAGGTAATTTTCCCGTTAAAGAGACCCATATAATCGCCTTTGGCAATATCAATACCATCAATTTGGGTATCTCTTACTGCAAAGGTAATTTGGCCGCTTTTCACGTGGTCAATCGCTTCTAGCATCGCTGCTTCGTTGTCTTCATTTGAAGCTGCTTCATTTAGAGAAAGAAGTGCCGACATTCCTTGGGGAACGGTCTTCGTCGGAATGACAACGACCTCACGACTTGAGACAGTTGCCGCCTGTTTCGCTGCCATGACAATATTAGAATTATTAGGTAAGATAAAGACGGTTTCGGCATGTACGCTTTCAATTGCTGTGACAATGTCTTCTGTGCTCGGGTTCATCGTCTGTCCGCCTTCAATGACGACGGAAGCTCCGATACTTTTAAACAAGTCAGCAATTCCTTCTCCCATTGCGACACTGACTACTCCAAAGCGCTGTTTTTCAGCAGCAGGTGCCTTTGGTGCAGCGGGCGCGTGTTCTCTTTCTTCGTTCACAATCGAGCTATGCTGCTCTCTCATATTTTCAATTTTCATATTGATCAGGCTGCCGTAGCGCTGTGCATAGGATAAGACATCTCCAGGCTGCTCTGCATGAATATGAACTTTCGCCAGCGTTTCATCAGACACTACAAGAAGTGAATCTCCGAATTCGCTTAAGTCTTCTCTGAAGGCATTCTCATCAAAGGACTGTTTGTCTTCTTCAAATTTCACCATAAATTCAGTACAATAACCAAATTCGATATCTTCAGTGTTCATATGGCTTTGTGCACTTTTATGATGCTCTGCACTGACAAGTTCTTTTAACGTTGGCAAAGAGGCCGCTTTCAGATGGAGGTCCTCTCCTCTTAATGAAGCAAGGAAACCTTCATATACGCACAGAAGTCCTTTACCCCCACTATCGACAACGCCCACTTCCTTTAAAACAGGAAGCAGATCCGGCGTTCGATCAAGTGATGCTCTCGCTTCCTCAATCGTTAACTCAAGAACGCGGTCAATGTCATTTTCTACCGCTGAAACAGCAACCGCTTTCTTTGCTGCATCCTTTGCAACCGTTAAGATGGTCCCTTCAATCGGTTTCATCACGGCTTTATATGCTGTATCAACACCTGCCTGTAAGGCAAGGGCAAATTCTTTTGCATCAATCGTTTCTTTTTGTTCAATATGTTTACTGAAACCTCTAAAGAGCTGTGAAAGGATCACGCCTGAGTTTCCTCTTGCGCCCATCAATAGCCCTTTTGACAAGGCCACGCCGACCTTCCCAATATGATCGGTATTTGTTTCTTCAACTGCTTTTGCCCCTGAAGTCATCGACAAATTCATATTTGTCCCCGTGTCTCCGTCTGGCACTGGAAAAACATTTAACGCATCAACAATTTGTGCGTTTTGAGAAAGATGGTGAGCACCTGCAAGAATCATTTTTGCAAATGAGCGGCCATCAAGATTTCTAATAGACAATATATTTCCTCCTTACTACGGGTTCGTAACTCTTACTCCTTGTACATAAATGTTGACCGAATCAACAGAAAGTCCAACTGTGTGAGAAATCGTATATTTGACTTTCGTTTGAACATTATGTGCGACTTCTGATATTTTTGTACCGTAGCTGACGATGATGTACATATCAATATGAATGCGGTCTTCTTTTTGACGCACAAGAACACCCCGGCTGAAGTTCTCTTTGCGGAGAATATCCGTCAAGCCGTCCTTGATTTGATTTTTGGACGCCATCCCAACAATACCATAACAATCGATCGCAGCGCCTCCTGCCACCATTGCAATGACTTCATTTGATATATCAATTTGTCCGTATTTCGTTCTAAGTTCAATGGACACATTGGTTCCCCCTTTTTGAGAAATTGCCCTGAGTTATCACTATTTTACTATAAGACCCTTCTTTTTAAAAGAAATCATTCAATCCGACCCAATCCTACTTATACTATAGCCTCGATTTTTTATCAAGATGTCAAGGTATTTTTCTTGAAAGAGGAGTAAACAATCCTTGCAAACCCCTTGAAGCTGTGGTAAATTATTAAAGTATCTTGAGGCATCTCTAAGTACGTATATGAAGAATATGATGATGTTTTCGCAGTTAGGAGGGAAACAAATGGCACGTAAATGCGTTATTACAGGCAGAAAAACAAAAGCTGGGAACAACCGTTCTCACGCAATGAACTCTACAAAACGTACATGGGGCGCGAACCTTCAAAAAGTTCGTATTCTAGTGGACGGTAAGCCTAAAAGAGTATATGTATCAGCTCGAGCTTTGAAATCTGGTAAAGTTGAGCGTGTATAAGCAAGAGTAAACGCCTGCTACAATTAATTGTAGCAGGCGTTTTTATGTGGAAATAAAGGAGATTACTCATTAATCTTTCTTAAATGAACCAAGCATCGCACGGACAATGCCGCCAAGAAATCTAGGCAGTTTGATTGTATAAAATTTCATTTTGTCCCCCTCCTAAAAGTACCGCTTGCAGCACAATTGAGCTTAATCAGCCATCCACATTGATAGGTTGGTCAATCTTTGCTTCTTACCATTATTAATATGCCTTCATGAAAAGAAAAAGTACCATTTGAGTGGATGAGTTCGTTACTAATACATAGTGTGGAACCAGGCTCAATATGACAATTTTTCAGAGGATATTTGAAACCTTTTAATGTCAGCTTTTGAACCGGTGTTCCAAAGGGTAGAAACGACACATATTTTTTATCCTGATCTTCTTTTATTTCGTATGTACCAGGTTCAAACATTTGAATGATATTTTGTTTGTCTACAAGGGTGATATTCTGCTTGTGCTGAATCCCTTTGTAAAGAAGATGGATATTTCCTAGAAAATGATCAGCCCTTCCTCCCGTAATACCGTAGATGTAAATATGTGCTGGATGCTGACTCAATGCCCAGTTCAGTGCAAGCTCTAAATCGGTTTCATCCTTTTCAGCTTGAAATACATTCAGGGCAGGCAATTTTTCTTTCAGCTCCCGAAGCTCTTCTTCTGTCACACTGTCAAAATCACCAAAGGCTTTGGCAGGGATGATGCCTTGCTCTAGTAAGAAGAGGGTTCCACGGTCTACGCCAATCCAGAGAATATCCTTCTGTGATGCTTCATGTTCAAGTGGCGGAATGTATCCAAAAGGACCGCCGGCTACGATATGTATGTGCATGATATACGCTCCTCTCTATATAAAAAGAACCAAAGATCACAATGACTTTGGTTCCTTTCTTTACGCTTCTCGAATTGCCTGGATCGCTGCTGCGCGGTTGTCTTTACTGTATACCGCTGAGCCCGCTACAAGTAAATTAGCGCCTGCTTCTTTGCAATCCTTTGCAGTTTCTACATTGACACCACCGTCTATTTCTATCAGTAAATCGGTTAAGCCCTTTTGTTCACTCAGTGCTTTTACTTCTTTTACCTTCGTGAGAACAGATGGAATAAATGCTTGTCCCCCAAAACCAGGATTTACCGTCATGAATAACACAAGGTCCACATCCTCTAATACATGCTCAATGTGAGAAACAGGTGTGTGAGGATTCAAGACGACCCCTGCTTTTACACCTTGTTCTTTAATGTGCTGTATTGTTCGGTGTAAGTGCGGACAAGCTTCCACATGAACAGAAATAATATCAGCGCCTGCTTTTGCGAATGCAGGAATATACCGGTCTGGCTGCTCAATCATTAAGTGAACATCAAGCGGAAGACGCGTATGCGGTCTGATCGCTTCGACAACATTCGGCCCAAATGTCATATTCGGTACAAAATGACCGTCCATGACATCGATATGAATGTAATCCGCACCGCCTTGTTCCACATCACGGATATCTTTCTCCAAATTGGCAAAATCTGCCGATAAAATGGAAGGGGCAATATAAACCATGATTTAGTACCTCGGCTTTCTGTCTTTGATTTCAGTTAAAAACTCTAAATAATGCTGATAGCGATACTCTCTGATTTGATCATGCTCGACCGCATCTTTTATCGCACAGCCAGGCTCTTTCACGTGCAGGCAGCCTCTAAATTTACAATCTGCACTCCGCTCTCTGATGTCTAAAAAGTATAGACCTAGATCTTCTGCTTCGATCCCAGTAAATTCGAGCGAGCTAAAGCCAGGAGTATCTGCAATGAGCCCGTCTGCTGTTCGAATAAGTTCAACATGCCTTGTCGTATGCTTTCCTCGTCCGAGATGGGATGAGATATCATTTGTTTTCAGCGCCAATTCAGGACTCATCGCATTTAAAAGGGAGGACTTGCCTACACCAGACTGACCGGCAAATACAGTGATCTTATTGTGAAAATGCGGGGTCAGCTTCTCAATGCCATCTCCTTCAATCGTAGAGGTTAAATGAACCTCATAGCCCATTTGCCGATAGTCGTCTGCATATGCCATGATCGTTTCACGCTCTTCGTCTGTTTTCAATAAGTCCATTTTAGTGATGCAGATAATCGGCTCAATATGATTGGCTTCAACAAGCACTAAAAATCTGTCTAAAAGTGATGTGCTAAAGGTTGGTTCTGCTGCTGAGAAAACAAGTACCGCTTGATCGACGTTACTAATAGGCGGACGAACAAGTTCGTTTGTCCGTTCTTTTACTTCTAATAAGTAGCCTTCTTTATCGTTGTCTGCTTGATACACGACATAATCTCCAACAAGAGGTGTGATTTTGTTTTTTCGAAAAATGCCTCTTGCTCTGCACTGAACCACTTTTCCACTTTCTTGTGACTCATCCAGCACATAGTAGAATCCACTTAATGCTTTAATAATTTTGCCCTCAGGCATAAAGTCCCTCCTTTATTCATCATCAGGGTATTCGATCGTTTTAGAGCTTACGACTTTATCATCAACCGTCACTTGATAATATCCTTTTTGACCTGGTTCAATCTTAAACTTAATGGTCCGCTCAGTCGGCGCAGTGATTTTAAAGCTTTCATATGAATCAGAGATGCTATGCTCCGCATCATCAATGGAAATTTGGACATTCATCTCCTGCCCTTCCGTTTCTGGTTCATAAGGGATCGCAATCTTTTCAGTCACCGTTTTGGCTGGTTTTTCCTTCGGTCCAAGAGAGAATGTAATCTTAACCGTATCACCTGGTTTAACAGCAGTTCCTGCTCCTGGTTCCTGCTTCATGACCTCGCCTTTTGGCACATCGTCAGAATGCGCTTCTTTTTCATCAAGCTTTAATCCGTTATCCTCTAAATAATTCGATGCCGCCTGCTTACTATACGTCGTTAAATCACGTAATGTAATATCGGCAGGACCTATGCTGACAGTCAACGTGACTTCTTCATCTGCTGCTACAAGCTCTGTATTCGCTGAAGGATTCTGTTCCATGACAATCCCAGATTCGGTGTCATTATCATTCACTTCCTCCACAACGACCTGTTTAAACCCTTTTTTCTCTAATAATTCTTTTGCTTTATCGACCTTTTCGCCTGTAACATCAGGTAATTCGGTCTTTTCCTTGCCAGTACTTTCGTAAAGCTGAATTTCTGTCCCTTCTTTTACCTTTGTGCCGATTTTCGGATCTGTTTTGACGACAAGCCCTTTTTCAATTTTCTCATCAGCGATCTCAATTGGTTCCGAAGCGACGGTGAACCCAGCTTTCTTCAAGGTATCTTCTGCTTTTTCAACCGTCATGCCAGATACATCCGTGACCTCAACATCTTTTGGAAAAAGCAGCCCTGGAAACACAGTGATGGCTAAAATCGTCGCAGCGGTCAAAATAAATAAGATGGATGCCACAATCCATGGCCATTTTTTTCGTTTCTTTTTCGGCTTTTGTTTCTCTTTTTTCTTCGGTTTTTGAGCCGGGTGGACAGCTGTTTTTTCATTGTCTTGATCGATTAGATGATCTTGAATGATTGGGATCGCTTTCGTTGCTTCATGGTCTTCTTCAATGACAAAGCGTTTTTCTTTTAATCTGGCTGGATCGAAAGCGGTTTTTAAGTCTTTTTGCATTTCAGATGCATCTTCATATCGATAAAATGGATCTTTGGCCATCGCCTTTAAAATGATGTTTTCCACGCTTTGTGGAACAGAAGGATTCCATCTCCTCACAGATGGAGGCTCTGATTGCAAATGCTTCAGTGCGACACTGACAGCCGATTCCCCTTCAAATGGCATGCGTCCTGAGATGAGTTCATAAAGCACAATCCCAAGCGAATAGATGTCTGACTTTTTCGTTGCAAGACCTCCGCGTGCTTGTTCTGGAGACAAATAGTGCACGGAGCCTAGGACAGAATTTGTATGGGTAATGGTCGCTGAGCTGAGTGCCATGGCAATCCCAAAATCAGTGACTTTGATATTCCCCATATTGTCTATTAATATATTGTGAGGCTTAATGTCACGGTGGACGAGCTGTTTCGCATGGGCTTCTTCCATCGCCGCAACGACTTGCTCCATGATGCGAACGGCTTCTTTCGGATGAAGCGGGCCATTGGCGTGTATGTATTCTTTCAGCGTCATCCCCTCGACATATTCCATCACAATATAATAAATATCATCTTCTTCCCCTACATCGTAGATGCTGACAATATTCGAATGATCTAAGCTTGCAGCTGATTGCGCTTCCCGTCGGAATCGTCTAATAAAATCATCATCGCTCGCAAAGTCAAACCGCAAAATTTTAATCGCTACTTCGCGATCTAAAATCATATCCTCCGCCAAATAGACGTTTGCCATTCCGCCTCCGCCTATGACGCGAAGAATCTGATAACGGCCGCTGATCCTTTTTCCGATCAACACTTGCTGTCACCCTCCTCTGGCTGGGAGGAGATTTCTAACAGTACTGCTGTAATGTTATCTTCACCGCCGTTGTCATTCGCTGTTTGAATTAACTCTGTTACTTTTTCCTCTGGTGCGTTCGTTTGCGTTAAAATATGAATCAAATTCTCTTCTTCTACTTTATTCGATAGACCATCTGAGCAAAGCAGGATTTGATCTCCTGGGTCCACTTCAAAGGTGCGTGCATCAATTTGAACACGTTTATCTGTTCCTAATGCTTTCGTGAGCACATTTTTTCTTGGATGATATTCTGCATCCGCTTTTGAAATTTCACCTGTTTTCACAAGTTCATTCACAAGTGAATGATCATCCGTTAATTGGGTCAGCGCTCCTTCTCTTAGCAGGTAGCAGCGGCTGTCTCCAATATGCGCAATTGTGACCGTTTGCAAATGAACGAGCGCACACACAATGGTCGTCCCCATTCCTTGGCACTCCTCATTGTTTTTCGCATGTTCATATACTTGGTCATTAATGTCACTGATTTTTGAGATTAACCAGCTTTCTTGATCGGCTGGCTTTTCTGGAATTGAAGATGTTTTTTCCCAGTATTCTTTCAAAGAAGAGACTGCCATCTTGCTGGCGACATCACCAGCAAGATGACCTCCCATGCCGTCTGCTACAACAGCGAGAAGTGAGTCTTCTTTTGCTTCAAAAATACCTGCATCATCTTCATTATGCTGACGGACTTTTCCTGTATCGGTTAGAAAGGCTGCCCTTATCAACATTCGTCACCTCGTCTCTTCCTGACGCTCCTTCGCTCTTAGCTGACCGCAAGCAGCATCAATGTCATGGCCTTGCTCTCGTCTAATCGTTACGTTTACGCCGCGTTCTTTCAGCGTTTTTTCAAATAGGAAGATTTGTTCTCTAGGTGTTCTCACATAATCTCTCTCTGGTACATAGTTCACCGGAATGAGGTTTACGTGGCACTTGATTCCTTTTAAAAGGTCTGCAAGTTCTTCCGCATGGTGAACTTGATCATTTACTCCGCCAAACAGGCCGTATTCAAAGCTGACACGTCTACCCGTCTTTTGAATGTAGTATTCAATGGCTTCCATTAATTTTGGCAGCTTATATGCCTTATTGATCGGCATCAGGCGGCTTCTGATCTCTGTGTTCGGTGCGTGCAGAGATACAGCAAAGTTGATTTGCATTTGCTCATCAGCGAATTGATAAATCTTTGGAATGATTCCGCTTGTCGAAACTGTAATATGACGTGCACCAATATTTAAGCCGTTGTCATGGTTGATGATTTTAAGGAAGGCAAGCATTTCTTCAAAGTTATCAAACGGTTCGCCAATTCCCATGATGACAACAGAGCTGACTCTCTCATCTGTTTCGTCAAGTGCCTGCTGCACTTTTAATACTTGTGCAACGATTTCTCCCGCTTCAAGGTTTCGTTTTAAACCGCCAAGTGTAGATGCACAGAATGTACAGCCAATTCTACAGCCAACCTGAGTCGTGACACAGACAGAGTTTCCATATTCGTGACGCATAAGCACTGTTTCAATTGTATAGCCATCATGCAGTTCAAATAAAAACTTGATCGTTCCGTCCTGAGACGTTTGTTTGATCACGGTTTTTAAAGTTGTGATTGTAAATTGATCTTTTAATTTTTCTCTTAAATCTTTGGAGAGGTTAGACATTTCATCAAAGGATGTCACACGTTTCTCATAAAGCCACTCAAAAATTTGAGCTGCGCGGAAAGGCTTTTCGTCTTGTTCTTTTAACCATTCTTTCATTTCGTGAAGCTCAAATGAATAAATCGACGGCATATCTGTTTTCAGTTCTTTTCTTACTTTTTGTTCTGTCATTTTTTATCCCTTCTTTCTCATGCTGCAAATAAAGAAACCATCTGTTCCGAAATAATGAGGAAGAATTTGTACACTTCCGTTTTGAACAAACGGAGCAACCTGCTCAGGCAGCCGTTCATTAAGAGATAGATCGGGTTCGAAGTCTTGGTGTTCTTGTAAAAACGCATGAATCACTTGTTGATTTTCTGTTGGGTCCATTGTACATGTACTATATACAAGGGATCCGCCAGGCTTTAAAAGCGGAGCTGCTTCTTTTAAGATTGCCTGCTGAATAGCAGCAAGCCTTGCTGAGTCTTCTGGAGACTTAGTATATTTCATATCTGGTTTTCGTCTGATGACGCCAAAACCAGAACACGGCGCATCAATCAGAATACGGTCAAATGAAGCTTCGCTGTAATAGTCTTTCGCTTTCCTCGCATCAAGCGCTTTTGCCTCAATCTGAGTAAGGTTCAGGCGTTTTGCTGCTTGTTTGATGAGTTTCACTTTGTGTTCATGTAAATCAAGTGAAACAATTTGTCCTTCGTCGTTCATACGCTCTGCGATATGTGTTGATTTTCCGCCTGGAGCCGCACAGGCGTCAAGCACTGTTTCTCCCGGCTGAGGGTCTAGTGCTCTTGCGACAAGCATTGAGCTTTCATCTTGAATGGTCACATAGCCTTCTTGAAAAGAAGGGGTTGAAACGATGGACCCTTTCATCAGCTTGAGTGCATCTTCAGATAAGTCGCCGAGCTCCGTTTCGATTCCGGCATCCAGCAGTTCTTGCTGCAATGCCGCGCGGCCGGTTTTCATTCGATTGACACGGAGGGTTTGCTTTGGCGGTACTAAATGAATGCGGCACATGCTTTCTGCCGCTTCAAATCCGTACGACTGAACCCATTCCTGCACGAGCCATAATGGGTGGCTTGTCTCAATTGAAAGCCGCTTGACCGGATCTTTGATGTCATCAAAAGCCGGAACACCTTCTCTTTGCACGGAACGAAGAACGCCGTTCACAAGTGAAGAAATGCCCTTGTGCCCTCTCTTTTTCGTTAGCTCAACTGCTTCATGGATGGCTGCACGGTCTGGAATCTTTTCAAGGTAGACCATTTGATAAAGAGACATTCGCAAAAGCTGCATGACCCATGGAGCCACCTTTTGCGGTTTTTTCACAAATGGCGCCAGCATATAATCTAATGCCAGCTTATTTTGCAGTGTACCGTACACAAGCTCTGTTAAGAGCGGTTTGTCCTGATCTGCCAAGTCTTTGTCTTTCATGACTGACTGCAAAAGCAAATTACTGTAAGCTTGGTTTTGTTCAAGTTTGATTAAAGCGTCCAGCGCTACTTCTCTCACATTACTTTTCTTCATTCATTAACCCTAATTTCTGTCCAATTTCGATATTTGCGCCTCTTAAGAAGTCTTCGCCGCTCATTTTTTTCTTACCAGCTGGCTGCACACCTGTTAATAAAAGGCCTTGCTTATTCCCAGTTCCAATGACCGGACCTTCTTTTTGAAGCTCAATCACTTTCCCAGGTTCTTCTTGCACTTGAAGTGGAACTTTTTTCGCTTCCCATACTTTTAGATGAGCCCCGTTCCATTCAGTATAGGCAACTGGCCATGGATTTAAGCCGCGAACTTGGTTGTAAAGCTCTTCTCCGGTCTTTGTCCAGTCTAACCTTTCTTGCTCTCGCTTTATATTAGGTGCGTAGGTTGCCGCTTCTTCATTTTGCGGAATTGGAGAAATAGATCCGCTCAGAACATTTGGCACAGTATCTTTCAGCAATGCGGCGCCTGCTACACTTAATTTGTCATGTAATGTACCGACATTGTCTAATTCGTCGATTTCTACTTCTACTTTACTGATCATGTCCCCTGCATCGAGTCGTTCCACCATGTACATGATGGTGACGCCTGTTTTCTTTTTACCTTGAAGGATCGCATAATGGATCGGCGCGCCGCCTCTTAGTTCTGGCAGCAGTGAGGCATGAACATTGATACAGCCAAACTGAGGTTCATCCAGTAATCGTTTTGGTAGAATTTGTCCAAATGCCGCCGTTACAATTAAATCGGGCTTTAATGAAAGCACTTTATCAATTTCTTCATCAAGACGCACCTTTTCAGGCTGCAGTACAGGAATGCCGTGCTTTAAGGCTTCTACTTTCACAGGAGGCGGTGTGAGTACTCGTTTTCTGCCTTTTGGGCGATCTGGCTGCGTGACGACCCCGACAACTTCGTATCCTTCTGTTATGAGTGTTTGCAGCACAGGTACTGAGAAATCAGGGGTTCCCATAAATACAATACGTGCCATTTTCTTCACCCTTCCATTTCCGCAAGTTCTTTTTCTGTATAGGTTTGAATGATTTTCGACGTGAATAATATACCGTCTAAATGATCAATTTCGTGCAATAAGGCTCTTGCTAAAAATCCTTCTGCTTCTATTGTAAATGGTTTGCCTTTCTTATCAAAGGCTTTTACCTTCACATAGCTCGGTCTTTCTACTGTGCCGTATAAAGATGGAAAGCTCAGGCAGCCTTCAATATCTGTTTGACTTCCTTTCACTTCAAGAACCTCGGGATTCACTAAATCAATTCTGCCAGGTTCCTCTCCGATATCGACAACAGCCATTCTTTGTGAAATGCCGATTTGTGGTGCTGCTAGTCCGACTCCATCTAGCTCAAGCATTGTATCATACATATCATCAAGCAGTTTTTTGAGCTTTTTATCGAACGTATCAACAGGCTCTGCCTTTTGTTCAAGTACTTCTGCCGGATGTATGACTATTGGTTTTACTGCCACTTAAAGCCCTCCGTTTTACATCATCATATATGGATTCATATCTATTGAAATCATCAATTGTTTTTGTTCCATTTCCTTTTGATAATGATCTTGTATTTTCCGTAGTAAACTTGCCAGTTCATTTTCCCTTTTGTATTTTATCACGCATTGATATCGATATCTATCTTTGATCTTAGCGATTGGTGATGCAGCCGGACCAAGGATTCTTGTATTCGGTGCACAGTTCATTTTTAGGAACTGGACAATTTGATCAGTGACATGCGCTGCCTTCGTCACTTCCTCGTGTGATACCGTCACCATTGCCAAATAGTAATACGGCGGATAGGACTGGTGGCGGCGATGCAGCATCTCCTGTTCATAAAAGGCTTCATAGTCATGCTGCTTCGTTAATTCAATACTATAGTGAGAAGGCGTATACGATTGAATGATCACAGAACCCGCTTTTTCATGACGTCCTGCCCTGCCGCTGACCTGCGTGAGAAGCTGAAATGTTTTTTCACTTGAACGAAAATCAGGAATATGAAGAGACGTATCCGCACTGAGAACACCAACAAGTGTGACATCTGGGAAATCTAGCCCTTTTGCTATCATTTGCGTCCCGAGCAAAATGTCCGCTTCTTTATTGCCAAAAGACGTGAGGAGCTTTTCGTGAGCACCTTTACGAGACGTTGTATCTACATCCATTCGGATCACTCTTGCCTCAGGCAGTACTTTTGTGAGCTCTTCTTCTACACGCTGCGTACCCGTCCCAAAATAGCGAATATGCTCACTATGGCATTCTGGACATTCAGCAGGCACCGGTGCTTCGTGCCCACAATAATGGCATTTCAGCCGTTTTTGATAGCGGTGATAGGTGAGAGAAATTTCGCAATGAGGACATTGCTCCACATATCCGCAATCACGGCACATCACAAAGGATGAATAGCCCCTTTTATTCAGAAATAAGACGGCTTGTTCTTTTCTTTCAAGCACTTCCTTTAATCTGAGCATTAATTCTTCTGAAAACATGGACCTGTTGCCATTTCTCAATTCTTCTCTCATATCAATTAACGAAACGTGCGGCAGCTGCTGCTGGTTGACGCGATGTTTAAGCGTCAGCAATGTAAACACGCCTTTTTTCGCACGCGCGTAGGTTTCAAGTGAAGGGGTTGCACTGCCTAAAACGACTGGGCATCGATGCCTTCTGGCTCGTTCAATGGCGACATCCTTGGCATGATAACGAGGCATTTCTTCTTGTTTATAAGAAGATTCATGCTCTTCATCTATGATAATCATGCCTAGATTTTCAAATGGAGCGAAAACAGCAGATCTCGCGCCCACGACAAGCTTGACTTCCTTGCGGTGGATTTTCCGCCATTCATCATATTTTTCCCCTGTCGATAAGCCGCTGTGAAGTACAGCCACATTTGAGCCGAACCGTTCTTTAAACCGCTGAACCATTTGAGGGGTTAACGAGATTTCAGGAACGAGGACGATCGCTTCTTTTCCTTTTTGAAGGGCATGATCAATCGTCTGCAAGTATATTTCCGTTTTACCGCTTCCTGTCACCCCGTGCAGCAGAAAGGTTTCATGCCGGTCATCACTGACTGCTTGATGAATATGTTTTGCCGCTTCTGCTTGTTCTGGCATGAGATCAAGTGAAGCAGATGGTGTAAACGCCCGGTCACGATAAGGATCACGGTAGACCTCTTCATAGCTTTCTGTTAGCAGCCCTTCTTGAATAAAGGTTTTAAGCGTTTGAGAACTCGCGCCTGTTTGCTGCTGCAAGTCTTTCGCTAAAAAGGTCGTCTCACTCGCTTGAAGCAAAAAGGAGAGCAGTGCCTTTTGTTTCACCGCATTTTTCTTAAGCTGCTGTTGTTTTTCTTCAAGCTTATCTTTCGATACAGCTAGATGGAGCATGCGCACCTTTTTCTTTCCAGATTTTTGCGAGACGTGATACCTTACCTCTAGATGACCTTTTTGGACATGCTTTTGAATCTGTTTTAGTTGTTCGGCCGGGATGTCATCGTAAAGGATGCTATCTCGCTGACCGAAAAGCTCTTTCAATGACTGCGGAAGTTCTTCATCTGACAGCACCTGAATTTCTTTTTCATACTTCGCCTTCATGGCTGCAGGCAGCATCGATTGAAGTGCCGTAATGTGATAGGACAATGTTTTTTCCGTCAGCCAGTGGGAAAGCTCCAATAGCTCATCTGTCAGAACAGGTGATAAATCAAATAAATCGACAATGTCCTTGATGTTTCCTGTCTTTATGTCTGTTTCGTCTTTGACTTTTGTCACAAACCCTTGAATCTTCCTTGGGCCAAAGGGAACGACCACCCTCATTCCCGCTTTGACGAGATCTTTGAATCGATCTGGTACACGGTAATCGAATGGCCGGTCAATGGCTTTCGTTGTGACATCCACGATGACTTCAGCAATCATGCTCGATCACGCTCTTTTGGCAACAGCTGTTTTGCCTCCTTTAAGATTTCAAAAGCGAGGTCTTTTTTGCTCATCATCGGCAGCTCTTTTGTTGTACCATCTGCTTTGATGATTGCTGCTACATTTGTGTCTGTGCCAAAGCCTGCACCTTCTTTTGTGACGTTGTTGGCCACAATCATATCTAAATGCTTGGATTCGATTTTCTTTTTCGCGTAATATTCTACATCCTGCGTTTCAGCTGCAAAACCGACAAGCACTTGATGCTCTTTTCTTTTCCCCAGCTCTTTTAAAATATCTTTTGTCCGGGTGAATTCAATCTCTAAGGCGCCGTCCTGTTTTTTCATTTTATGAGGATATGATGTCACAGGGGTATAGTCGGCGACCGCTGCTGATTTAATGACAAGGTCCGCTTCCTCGTACACATCTAATACGGCTTGATACATGTCCTCTGCCGATTCAACGTGCACCACATGTACATGGTCAGGTGCCGTTAAAGAAACAGGTCCTGAAATGAGCGTGACATCAGCCCCCATTTGCTGCGCAGCCTCTGCAATCGCATAGCCCATTTTTCCTGACGATCGATTTGTAAAGAAACGCACAGGATCGATGACTTCTCGTGTAGGACCTGCTGTCACCACGACTTTTTTACCTGAAAGCGGTAAGCTTTTTGGCTCTTCAAAAAATGCACGGATGTGCTCAACAATTTTTTCGGGCTCCTCTAACCGCCCTTTTCCAATGTAGCCGCAGGCTAAATAACCTTCACTCGGCTCAATAAACCGGTAGCCGTCCTCATATAATGTGCGAATGTTCCGCTTTACAGCCGGGTGATCATACATATGCACATTCATTGCTGGTGCGATCCATACAGGAGCGGTTGAAGCAAGTAAGGTCGTCGTGAGCATATCATCTGCAAGCCCTGCCGCCATTTTACCAATCGTATGTGCTGTTGCAGGGGCAACAAGAATGAGATCGGCCCAGTCAGCTACGTCAATATGCGCAATGACTTTTGGATTGTTTTCTTTAAATGTATCCACATACACCTCATGTCGAGACAGAGCTTGGAAGGTAAGCGGAGACACAAACTCACGGGCAGATTCCGTCATAATCACTCTTACATTTGCGCCCGCCTGTACGAGTTTACTAGTAAGAGCAGCTGCTTTATATACGGCGATTCCTCCGCTGACGCCGAGCAAAATATTTTTTGACTGTAACATTTGTTTGTCCCCCTTAACGGCCTTTTTCACAAATTCGTCTACAATTCAAAAAAGTCAAAACCAATCATAGTTTTGACTTTTTTGAACGTATCGTATCTGCATAGCAGAAGCGATGTGTTATTCTTGATCCTCTTTTTCAAATGTCAAAAGACCGGCATCGATTTCTTCCAGTGCTTTGCCTACGAATTTGTAAGACTTTGTATTTTCGATTTGCTGATCTTGGTGGATCTGCATTTCACGTGCACGGCGTGCAGACACTGTCACAAGTGTATATTTTGAATCAAGTTTGTTCATCAATGAGTCAATTGAAGGATCTAACATAGTTTATTCTACCCCCAGCATTTTTTTATATCTTGGTGCGACTCTGTCTCTGCGCAGGTGTTCTGCAAGGACGATCGCTTTGATTCTTTCACAAGCAAGCTCGACATCATCGTTTTCCACGACATAGTCGTAAGCATCCATCATTTCAATCTCTTCTTTTGCAGCAGCCATTCGATTGCGAATGAGCTCCTCAGACTCTGTACCACGTGTAATGATGCGGTTTTGAAGTTCCGAAAGACTAGGCGGTGCAAGGAAAATAAAAAGACCTTCTGGGAATGCTTCTCTTACTTGAAGTGCACCTTGCACTTCGATTTCAAGGAAAACATCTTTTCCTTCGCTTAATGTCTGTTCTACATAGTCAACAGGCGTGCCGTAGTAATTCCCGACATACTCTGCCCATTCTAACAGCTTTTTGTTTTCAATCATATGTTCAAATTCTTCCCTGGATTTAAAGAAATAATCGACACCATTTCTTTCACCTTCACGCGGTTTACGTGTCGTCACAGAAATAGAGTATTCAAATTTCGTATCTTCCTGGGAGAAAATGGCTTGTCTGACCGTTCCTTTTCCAACTCCCGAAGGTCCAGAGAGAACGATTAAAAGTCCTCTTTCTTTCATAATGGCGTATTACCCCTGCCCTTCATCTATGATTTCTTCTTTTACAGAAAGTCTTTGCGCGACAGTCTCAGGCTGAACGGCAGATAAGATGACATGGTCACTGTCCATAATGACAACAGCACGGGTTCTTCTTCCGTATGTAGCATCTATGAGCATGCCTCGATCTCTTGCGTCTTGTATCATTCGTTTAATCGGTGCTGATTCTGGACTGACGATCGAAATCATCCGATTCGCTGAAATGATGTTTCCAAATCCGATATTGATCAACTTTATGGTCATCTTCTAACGTCCCCCTGTAATATAAACGTCTCTAGTCTCGCCGAAAGAGACGCACTGTAAACAGCTTACACAATGACTATTCTATATTTTGCACTTGTTCTTTTATTTTTTCAATAGCACTTTTCATTTCAACCACCAGCTTTGTTAAATGATGATGGTTCGCTTTTGAGCCAATGGTGTTCACTTCACGGTTGAGCTCCTGTACAAGAAAATCAAGTTTTCTGCCGGCAGCACCGCCTTGCATCAAGATTTGCCGGAATTGCTGAAAGTGACTTTTCAATCTCGTAATCTCTTCTGTAATGTCACAGCGGTCAGCAAAGATGGCAGCCTCTGTTGTCAATCTGCTTTCGTCAAGCGCCTCTCCGATCCATTCTTGCAATCGCTGATTGAGCCTGTCTTTATACTGACTCACAACCTCTGGTGCAAAGACTTTGATTTCTTCTGTATAGGCCTCTAATTCAGAAAGCCTCAGCTCACAGTCTTTTTGAAGTGATGTCCCCTCCTGCTCTCTCATGAAGCAAAGCTCCTTGACAGCCGTTTCACAAGCATCCATCAGCAATTGCTCTAACTGCTCATTTCGGCTGGCCGACTCTTCTACTTGAACGGCATGCTCCAGCCCCAGTAAGTCATGTGCATGCTGAATGCCTGAAATGTGATAGCGCTTCTCGAGGTCTTTTGCGGCTTTCATGTATTCATCAAGCAGCGGCCAGTCGATCTGCAAGGACCGGCTTGCTAGTTTACCGCCTTCAATCGTGACAAACAGCTCAATTCTACCGCGCTGCACGTGACGAAGAATGATTTTTTTTAATGTGTCTTCGAAATATAAAAGCGGCCTCGGCAAACGGGCATGAACCTCTTTAAAACGGTGATTGACCGATTTTAGCTCAACTGACACTGTCAGTTCTCCATCCGTTTTACTCGCTTGGCCGAATCCCGTCATACTGCGTATCATGTCAAAACACCCAATTCTTTCATATTAATAAAATGAAAAAGGTAATAGCAGACACTATTACCTCAAAATTATACCATAACGAATTATTTTTTTCTTGTCAAAAGTGATCCTGCCAGTAAAAAAGTTGGCAGTGCAGACATACCGATGATCAGCAGCCAATCAATTGGTGCAATGGCCACCGTTTTGAAAATCGGCTGAAGCGGCGGATAATAAATGACCACAAACATAAGTAAAAGTGATGACAAAACCGCACCGATCAAGTAAAGATTCCCGAATGGATTGCGTTCAAAGATGGACCGTTCACTGCGGCAGTCAAATACATGAATGAGCTGCGCCAAAACAAGCGTACTAAATGCAACAGTCTGTGCATATTGCAGGTTGTTTGGATCGCGGTGATACACAAACATAAATGCTAAAAGGGTCGCAAGCCCGATGAGGAATCCTCTAGATACAACCTTCCAGCCGAGCCCTCTAGCAAAAATGCCCTCTTTCATGTTCCTCGGCTTTCGCTTCATGACATCGCCTTCTGGCTTATCCATGCCAAGTGCCATCGCTGGAAGACCATCTGTGACAAGGTTGACCCATAAAATTTGAATAGGAACGAGAGGAAGCGGAAGTGCTAGGAGCATCGCGAACAGCATAACCAAAATTTCTCCCACATTGGATGCCAGCAAATACCGGACAAACTTCCGAATGTTTTCATAAATATTCCGGCCTTCTTTAATGGCGGATTTAATGGTCGCAAAGTTGTCATCAAGTAAAATAAGAGAAGATGCTTCTTTGGCTACGTCTGTTCCAGTGATGCCCATGGAGATGCCGATATCTGCTTGCTTAATCGCAGGCGCATCATTGACCCCGTCACCTGTCATCGCCACAATATGTCCATTTTTTTGATAGGCCTTCACAATTCTCAGCTTATGTTCAGGTGATACCCGTGCAAAGACGTATACATTTTCAGCCGTTTGCTCAAGCTCTTTGTCACTCATCTGATCCAGCGCTTTTCCGTCGAGCACCTTTCCTTGCTTTGGTAAAAGGCTCAAGTCTTTGGCAATCGCTTTGGCTGTTTCCACGTGATCCCCTGTAATCATGACTGTTTTTATACCAGCATCCCTGCACTCTTTAATCGCTCGTCTGACTTCAGGACGAGGTGGATCGATCATGCCCTCTAACCCGATAAATGTCAAATCGGTTTCAGCCTGCTGGACAGAGTTGATTTTTTCTGTCAGACCGACTTTTTTATACGCAATGGCAATCGTTCTCAGCGCTTGTCTTGCTAAGCCTTGAATCGCAGCCTCTGTTTCTTGCCTGTGAGTGGTTGAAAAAGAAGCTGTGCGGCCGCCGTGCATGATATGACTTGAACGGTTCATCAGGACATCCGGCGCACCTTTTGCAATGACATACCGCTCTTTTTGATTCGTTTCGACGACGACTGACATCATCTTTCTTTCTGAATCAAAAGGAAACTCCTCTACAACGTGAAATCCGGCTTCGATGAATTGCTCAGTAAACCCTGCTTTACGTGCTGCTGTGAGAAGCGCCCCCTCTGTCGGATCACCATCAAGCCTCATTTCGCCGTCTTTTTCAACGATGGTTGATGTATTACAAAGCGCCCCGTATAATAACACCTTTTGCAGACTTGGATGTTTGTCTACATGGACAAGTTCTCCGTTTAAGGTGAAATCACCAGATGGCTCATAGCCCGTACCAGAAATATTCCACGTTTTGCCCTCTGCCCATACATGTGTCACAGTCATTTTATTTTGCGTCATTGTTCCTGTTTTATCTGAGCAAATGATCGACGCGCAGCCAAGTGTTTCCACCGCCGGAAGCTTTCTGACAATCGATTTTTGTTTGATCATCCGCTGCACTCCTAAGGAAAGTGCGACGGTGACAATCGCCGGCAGTCCTTCAGGAATGGCAGCAACCGCAAGAGATACTCCCGCCAGGAACATATGGTACAAATCATGTCCTTGCACAACGCCAAGAACAACAACGAGAACCGTTAAAAATAAAGCAGCAACAATTAGGATTTTCCCCAGCTGTTCGAGACGTCTTTGCAGCGGTGTTTCCATATTCCCTGCTGCATCCAGCATGCCGGCAATTTGTCCCATCGCTGTATTCATCCCTGTACCAATGACAACGCCCACGCCGCTTCCTCTAGTGACAAGCGTCCCCATAAAGGCCATGTTCGTCAAATCTCCAAGCGAGACATGGTCTCGTGAAAGCGGACTTGCGTGTTTGACCGCAGGGATGGACTCGCCAGTGAGAGCGGACTCTTCAATTTCTAAACTTTTGGTTTCTAGTAATCTAATGTCTGCCCCAATCCGGTCTCCACTCGAAAATTTCACAATATCCCCTGGCACGAGATGTTTAGACGGGATCTTGACCCATTCATTATTTCTCCTAGCATACACATGCGGGGTTGATAATTCCTTTAGCGCTTGAAGAGATTTTTCCGCGCGGCGTTCTTGATAAAAGCCGAGCACTCCATTAATCAGAACAATGGCTACAATTGCTACAGCATCAATGTATTCGCCTAAAAAAGCAGAAATGATCGTTGCCGCAAGCAAAATTAACACCATAAAATCTTTAAATTGCGCTAAAAAAATGATCAGAGCCGACGCCTTTTTCCCTTCCTGCAATTCATTTGGCCCGTGTTTTTCAAGCCGTTTTTGTACATCTTTTTCTGACAGTCCGTCACCTATCGATGTATTCATTGTTTTTAATAAATCGGTTTGGTTCAGTTCATGCCAATTCATTTGACCTCGTCCACTCCTCTTTTGTTCTCTCTCATATGCAGTGTTCTATAAGCCAGTTTATTCAGACTCGTCCTAAATCATGCTATAATAATAAGACTGCCTAAAGAACGAGAAACGGAAGGTTCTTTCAGTAGATTTGTGTGAAAGAAGAGGGTGTATCCAACATGTCATTTGACGGCATTTTTACATATGGTATGACAAATGAATTGCAAGAGACATTAACTGGCGGAAGAATTTCAAAAATTCATCAGCCATATAAGCACGAGCTGATTTTTCATATCCGGGCAAACGGAAAAAATCATAAGCTCCTTTTATCCGCTCATCCGAGCTACGCTAGAATTCAGCTCACAGAGCATCAATATGACAATCCAAGCGAACCTCCAATGTTTTGTATGCTCCTCAGAAAGCATCTTGAGGGCGGATTCATTGAACGTTTTGAACAGATTGGATTTGACCGGGTGATCGTACTTCATGTACGAAGCCGCAATGAAATTGGCGACGAACAGACTCGAAAGCTCTACATTGAAATCATGGGAAGGCATAGTAATTTGATTCTTGTAGAAGATGACACGCAGCAGATCATCGATGGCCTAAAGCATCTTTCTCCATCTGTGAACAGCTATCGAACGGTACTTCCTGGTCACGAATACCTTCTGCCGCCTGCACAGCAAAAATTGAATCCGTTTGAAGTGACGAAGAATGATATTTTAAAGCATTTACGCTTTCAAGAAGGAAAGATCGCAAATCAAATTGTCGATACATTCTCTGGGGTTTCTCCGCTGTTTGCAAAGGAAGCTGTACACAGGGCCGGTCTTGTCAATCAGGAAACGATTCCAAATACACTGCTCGACATGTTCCAGCTTATTCGCATGCACTCCTTTACCCCGCAGCTCACAAGAAAAGACGGGAAAGAATATTTCTATTTATTAGAACTTCAGCATGTCCATGGCGAGATGAAGACATTCGACTCTCTCAGCCAGCTGCTTGACCGCTTTTATTTCGGAAAAGCTGAGAGAGACAGAGTTAAACAGCAGGCGTCTGACCTTGAACGGTTTGTCGTAAATGAAAAAAAGAAAAATGAAAACAAGCTCAAAAAACTGAAAAGAACTCTTGAAGAATCTCAACATGCACATAAATATCAGCTCTATGGCGAATTGTTAACAGCCAATTTATATGCCATCAAAAAAGGGGATAAAGAAGCGACTGTCATCAATTATTACGATGAAGATGGCGGAGAGATCACGATCCCGCTCAAAACAAACAAAACCCCTTCTGAAAATGCGCAAGGGTATTTCACAAAATATCAAAAGGCAAAAAATGCAGTAGAAGCGGTCAATGAACAAATTGAGCGGACGCATGAAGAGATTGCTTATTTTGAAGAGTTGATTCAGCAGCTATCCTCTGCCTCACCGAAGGATTTAGAGGAAATGAGAGAAGAACTTGTTGAAGGAAAATATTTACGCGCCAAACAAAAGCGCAACGCCAAAAAGAAAAAACAGGCGGCCATTCAGCTTGAAACGTATGAATCGTCTCAAGGTATTCCGATTTTAGTCGGAAAAAACAACAAACAAAACGAGTATTTAACCACAAAGGCTGCTGCCCGTGACGACATTTGGCTGCACACGAAGGATATTCCTGGATCACATGTCGTCATCCGTCATCAAGCACCTGATGAAGAGACGCTGCGTGAAGCGGCTCAAATCGCTGCCTACTTCTCGAAAGCAAAGGAGTCGAGCTCCGTTCCTGTCGATTATACGAAAATCCGGCATGTGAAAAAACCAAATGGAGCAAAGCCGGGATTTGTGACGTATGATCAGCAGCAAACATTATTTGTCACGCCTGACGAAGATGTGGTCCTAAAGCTGCGAAAATAATAAAAGCCGATAAAATCCCTTAAAGAGATTTTATCGGCTTTTTCTTTGTTGTTTTTTTCTTTCGATATAGAGAGCGTCAAGTGCATCTACATCCTCTTGTTCTAGCAACGCCTCAATTTCCGCAGCCAGTTGTTTTGTCCGGGCTGGGCTCGCACCGCTTGTAGAGACTGAAATCGTCACTTTCCCTGCTTTGACCACCTTTGGCACGATCACATTGCCAAGCTCTGATTGGCTCACACAATTCACTAGCTGGTGAGGCCGGGCTGTTTGTGCAATCCATTCATTTACCGCTGGATCGTTTGTAGCAGCTACAATGAAAAATGCACCCTCTAAATCTTCCACGTCCACTTTCTTTTCCTTCCAATTCAGGTTGTATGTATCAATGAGACGTGCCATCTCTTTAGAAATGTCAGGACTCACGACGGTTATATGGCAAGGCTCCATGCATAGCGCCTCTGCCCTTCTTGCGGCTATTCGTCCACCGCCGGCGATGAGCACTTGTTGATCGGTTAAATCAAGATGGACTGGAAGCATGGCTTTCTCCTTGGAAATGAAACGCATCGTCTTTGTTTAAAATGGTTTCTTGCACGCGTTCAATATAAGCCGCTTTTACATGCGGATGAAAGCCAATATACCGGCATACCCGGACATCTTTCAGCCTCTTTCTCGCCTGAGCCGCTTCATTTTCAATCTCTTTCATTAAAATACCCGTAAACAACAAGTAAGGAACGAGATAAACAGGCGCATCATCATCTGCTGTTAATTGCGCAAGAACATCTCGGTAATTTGGCTCACATGCCGTAATAAAACATGGCAAGACCTCTGCGAGAGGGAGCAGGCGCCGGACATCGTCCGCAATGCCAAACACATCCCGCTTCACATCGGGGTCAGAGCTTCCGCGGCCAATTAAAAGAATCCGTGCTTTCCCGCCTTGATATCCTGCCTCTTCAATTCTTGCAACAACCGCTTTTGTCACTTCTTGATTGACCCCGATTGGTTTTCCGTATGTGACCTTCACTTGCGGATATCGCTTTTGTACTTTCTCAATCTCGACTGGAATATCTGATTTGGCATGCATGGCAGTTAAAAGGAGGAGCGGGACGATCGCAATGTGTGTAGCTCCTTTTTTCACACAGGCTTCAAATCCTTCTTCTATAGAAGGGGCTGTCAGTTCTAAAAAACAAATTTCTTGTATATCTGCTTCTACTAACGGCATACAGCTTTTCATAAAAGAAATGGCTTTATCTTGTGCTTCTTTTACTCTGCTTCCATGCCCAACATAAAGTACAGCTTGTTTCATGTGGCTCCTCCCTCTACTTGTTTTGATCAGACGAAAAGACACGATCGATGTACGTGTCTTTTCTTTATCATTCTCATTTCTCGATTAAGGCGGGTTCAAACCAGCTCAGTTTTTGGTGAAAATGAACGACATCTCCAACTACAATTAAACTTGGATGCTCGATGCCTTCTTTTTCAACTGTTTCAGACAGTGTCGCCACAGTGCAGCAAGTCGTCTTTTGCCTCGTCGTGGTTCCCCAGTGTATAAACGCTGCTGGCGTTTCAGGATCGCGTCCATTTTTTAAAAGAAGCTGCTGCACTCTTTTCACGTTTTTGACGCCCATGTAAATCACAAGGGTATCAATCCCTGTAGCCAGCGCTTCCCACTTTTCTTCAAAATGCTCATCCTTTTGATAGTGACCCGTGACAAAAGCGACATTTGAGCTGAATTCACGATGCGTCACGGGAATGCCTGCATAAGCGGCCGCTGCAATACCAGAGGTAATTCCAGGGACGACTTCATACGGAATTCCGTGCTCAGCTAAGCATTCGATTTCTTCACCGCCTCGGCCGAATACAAAGGGGTCGCCGCCTTTCAGCCGAACGACAACGTTCCCTTCCTTTGCATGGGCCACAAGGGCTTCATTGATGGCTTCCTGTCTCATCGTATGATGATTTGGCAGCTTGCCGCAATAGATTAATTCCGCCTCGGGTTTGGCGTGGGCGAGTATTTCTTGATTGACAAGGCGATCATATAAAATGACATCTGCCTGCTGTATTGCCTTATGGGCTTTTAATGTAATTAAGTCTGGATCCCCAGGTCCAGCCCCCACAATGTATACTTTCCCCATCGTGCTTTTCTCCCCCTGCCATCAGGCAATTATTTCGCTCTTCCCTTTACATAATCAACAAGACGCTGTTTGGACTCTTCACGAGATAATTCACCTGTATCTAGTACGAGCTCAGGCGCAGCTGGTTCTTCATACGGTGAATCAATTCCGGTAAAGAACGGAATTTCTCCATTTCTGGCTTTTTTATATAACCCCTTTGGATCACGCTCTTCGCATACGTTCAGATCACATTTCACAAACACTTCGTGAAATTCTCCCGCTTCAACTAACTGTCTGACAATGCGGCGGTCTTCTTGAAACGGAGAAATAAAAGCCGTGATGACAATCGTTCCTTGTTCAACAAATAACTTTGCCACTTCTCCGATGCGGCGAATGTTCTCTTTTCTGTCATCATCTGAAAACCCTAAATCTTTATTCAGTCCATGCCTTACATTATCGCCATCAAGAACGGTGACTTGATAGCCTTGTTCAAACAGCTCTCTGGCCGCTGCATTTGCGATCGTTGATTTACCTGACCCACTTAGACCCGTAAGCCAAATAATGCCGCTCGTATGATTGTTTTTCTGTTGATATTCTTTTTTTGTAATAGATGAATCATGCCACACGATATGTTCATTGCTCATGTCATACCCTCCCATTAAGATACCGTCGTTTTTAATCCTTCGATTAATGTTTCAATAACTTCTTTTCGGCTGAACGTGCTTGGCGGTAATTCACCGTTTCTCAGCATCGTTCGAACCTTTGTACCTGAAAGAATGACATGCTCGCTTTTATCGTGAGGACATGTTTTTGGTGTTGCCATTGCTTCACATGTATTACAGTAGAAGCTATGTTCAAATTTTAACGGGGTAATGCCAATTTCTTCACTTGTAAATTGTTCAAATAACTCCTGCGCCTCGTATGTGCCGTAATAATCACCAACACCCGCATGATCTCTTCCCACAATAAAATGAGTGCAGCCGTAATTTTTTCGAACAAGCGCGTGAAAGATTGCTTCCTTTGGTCCAGCATAACGCATTGCCGCAGGAAAAACACCTAAAAAGACGCGATCCTTTGGATAATAACCGTTCAATAACACTTGATAGCTTTTCATTCTCACGTCTGCCGGAATATCGTCTGATTTTGTTTCACCGACAAGTGGATTTAAAAACAAACCATCGACTGTTTCAAGTGCTGTCTTTTGAATATATTCATGGGCACGGTGAACAGGGTTTCTCGTTTGGAAACCAACAATGGTTTTCCAGCCGTTTTCTTTGAAATGCCGTCTTGTTTCTTCTGGCTCATACGTAAATTGAGGGAATGGTTTTTCACTGCGTTTCGTCAGTGTAATTTTACCACCAATGTATATGTCACCGCGTTCAAATAATTTTTTCACGCCTGGATGATTGCGGTCATCAGTTTTATATACATTCACCGCTTCTTTTTCCTTATCTGGTGTGTATTGATCCTCTACTTCAATCACCCCATATACAGTTCCATTATACGATAGACGCACAATATCACCTTGATGGATCTCCGCTGCCTTTTCCTTTGTCACTGGCAGTGTAATAGGAAGAGACCAAACAACACCACTTGCTAACCGCATACTGCTCACAACGGCTTCATAATCAGCTTTTGTTAAAAACCCTTCAATTGGACTATACCCGCCAATTGCTATGAGTTCAAGGTCTGCAAAGGAGATAGCATCTAGTTCAATTTCCTTTGCAGCCGTGCTGAGATCATACTCTTCATTTACTCGATTAATTAATACGCCACCATGTGGTGTTAAACTCATTTGTTCATCTTCCTCTCAATGTTCATATTTATTAGATGTAAATAGTCGGATTTGCCGTTAAATCCCGCCGCCCTGTTCATGAATCGAGCTGCTTTCATTTTTGACTGCCTTCATCAGACTCAGCGCACCAAGTGAGGCAAGCAGTACACTCATCATGATAAAGATAGAATAATAGTCTCCTTTTAAGAAAAGGCTCACCAGCAAATACGATAGGCTAAGTGATAAAAAGGGTGACACTACCCACACTTTCAGCATTTTTTTCACCACATGTTTATGAAAAATATTTGGTCCGCCTTTTGCCATTCCAAGCCCAATGATAGACGAGGAGGTGATTTGGGTAAGTGGAACTGGCAGCCCAAAAATAGAGCTGACGATG
Organism: Bacillus sp. GBSW19; assembly: GCF_002998655.1. Lineage (NCBI taxonomy): Bacteria > Bacillati > Bacillota > Bacilli > Caryophanales > Bacillaceae > Bacillus > Bacillus sp. GBSW19. Next base: position 592,334 of record NZ_PVRF01000001.1, on the reverse strand, counting down.
ACAAGTCCAGCACCGGTACTCGAAAGCAAAATCCCTTCACCTGTTTGATAGCGGGTGATTTTCTTTCCGTTTGTTTCAAGCACTCTTCTTCCTAATAAAAGGGCACCCAGTGCAACGAAAAGTCCGCCGTAAAGCGTTCCTTGCCCAACGGATAAAATGCCTGAAGCAACAAGGGGGCCTACAGCATTTGCGACATTGTTCATCCCAGCAGAAAACGCTTCTAGAAATCCACTGATGATCAAAACGATCGATAAAATCATGTTGCCTTTTTTTGACAAGGTTCGTTTCGGGAACATTCTGATGATTTTGACTACAACGAATGTAAAAAGAAAAGCAACAATAGGAATGATGACCCAAAATGACACAATGACTAAAATGGATTTCACATACAATACTTTATACGCTACTGCAACTCCAACGACAGCACCTACTGTGACCTCACTTGTTGATAAAGGGATGGCCATCAGATTCGCTATAAAGAGTGATAATGCAGCAGAACCAATAATAATACAAACAATTTCAAGTGTAATGACAGATTCAGGCATAATTCCAGAGCTAATCGTTTTGACGACCTCACCGCCGCCAATGACTGAACCTGCTAAAATCCCAACTGCACATACGCTAAGTGCATAGATAGGCTTTTGAATAGCACCTGACCCGTACGCGATGCCCATCGAAGCAGCTGCACCACTCGCGCCAATGTTTAGAGCGAAAAATAAACTAAATAAAATTGCGGCGATTTCCATACATTATGCTCCCTTACTCATGTAATCCGCACTCAGTCTTAGCTGTGCCTGACCATCTGCCAGAACGAAGATCCTCGGCAGTAAATGCCGGCTGTGTACACGGGGCACAGCCGATACTTGGATATCCCTGATCATGCAGCGGATTATAAGTAAGTTCCTCTCTAGATGCATATCTCCATATGTCCTTCCACGTCCAGTGGATAAGCGGACATACTTTCACTGATTTGAATTTTTCATCCTGGTTTAAAAAGTTCGTCCCTGCTCGCTTGGGTGACTGCTCTCTTCTTAAGCCAGAAAGCCATGCCGGATAGCCGGATAGCGCTTCTTGCAAAGGAATGACCTTACGCATATGGCAGCAGCTTTGAGGGTCCGTTTTCCATAGCTGATCACCATGCTGCTCGTTTTGCTCCTCAACCGTCAGCTCAGGGGTTTTCAGCACAATATCTAAACCTGGGTATCTTTCCTTTACCGCATCAATTGTGTCGTACGTTTCCTTAAAATGCAGACCTGTATCTAAAAAGACAATTCTTGCATCCTTTTTTACTTTCGCAATAAGATCAATGAGGACGATGCCTTCAATACCAAAGCTGCATGCATAAACGAGCTGATCACCATAATGACCGTATGCCCATTTCAGCACAGATAAGGCCCCTTTATACAAATCATCCTCTTGAAATGTAATGGACGGCTCTTGCCAATTTTCATAAGTTAACATTGTTTCTCCCCTTCCGGAGTATCACTACTCTCCGCACTACGTCAACCGACTTTTTCTGTTTTCTTCCACTTGAATCACTTGACCGTCCTGAACAATCAGCGTAACTGAACCGAATTCATATCCCCAATCAGTTTCTGCATATGCTTCAATAAGTCTTCATCCTGATTTCGCTTCACTTCCATCTCGTCTTCCTCCTCACCGTTAAAATAAAAAAACTTCCTTTCAGTCCGAAAGAAAGATGAGGAAGCTCATTTCCTTATCTTTCAAAATAGAATCATTTTGCAGGAAGTAGCACCTTGCAAATCGCAGGTTGCCGGGCTTCATCGGGCCAGTCCCTCCACCTCTCTGGATAAGTGTTTTAATTTGTCTTAAATATTAACACAATTCAAACAAAAGTCAACCCGACTTTATTGATAGGATTAGTTTTTATTTGAATTTGAGTCTATTTTACTATTTTTAACCAAATAAAAAAGCTGTGCGGGTACGCACAGCTTTTTAGACGGTTTCTTCCATCCAAGATTCAGAGGAAGGATCTTGTCTCCAGCGTTTTAGTTTATTCATAGCAGAAGGCTCGATCGCTTTCAGCTCAAGTGCCACGTCTGTCAGTGTGTCATAGTCTGTTAGGGTGACATATGGAATGTTTTTCTCTTGAAAAGCTGCTGCAGCTTTTGGCAGTCCGTATGTGAAGATCGCGGCAACGCCTAGTACGTCACAGCCCGCTTCTTGAAGAGCAGCGACCACTTCAAGCACACTGCCTCCTGTTGAAATCAAGTCTTCTACGACGACCACCTTTTGACCTTTTGATACGGCTCCTTCAATTTGATTCCCTTTTCCATGTGCTTTTGGCTTACTTCTCACATAACACATCGGCACGTTCAGACGGTCTGCCGCTAATGCCGCATGCGGGATGCCTGCTGTTGCAGTACCAGCAACAACCTCCGCTCTTTCAAAATGAGTGAGAATCAACTCTTTAAGACCTTCAGCAATGTCGTGTCTTACTTCTGGGTAGGACAAGGTAAGACGGTTGTCACAATAGATCGGTGATTTGATACCGCTTGCCCATGTAAACGGTTCGTCTGGTTTTAATGAGACCGCTTTGATTTGTAATAGGTGTTTAGCGATTTTTGTTTTCATCTGGCAGTCACTCCCACTCTTTTAAAATTTGATGATAGGCTTCCAATGGTTTTTCAGCTTTTGTGATTGACCTTCCGACAACAATTTGTGAAACACCTTGCTCTTTTGCATAGGCAGGAGTCGCCACACGCTTTTGGTCATCGGTTTGATCATTTTGTAAGCGAATCCCCGGCGTGACAGTGAGAAAGGCAGGTGAGATGTGCTCATGAAGGGCTTTGGATTCATGAACAGAGCAAACAACACCATCTAGTCCACTTTCATATGCCAATTGCCCGTACCGGATGACAGTCTCTTGCAGCGGACGGTCTATGAGTAATTCGCTCCTCATCATGTCTTCTGACGTACTCGTCAGCTGTGTCACTGCAATAATGCCTGGACGTTTTTGTCCAGCAGGCGTCCCGCTTTCAAGCCCTTCTAACGCAGCTTGCATCATATGTTTCCCGCCAGCAGCATGCACATTGACCAAATCAACACCAAGTGCGGCAAGCCGGTTCATTGCTTTTTGCACCGTTGTTGGAATGTCATGTAATTTGAGATCGAGGAAAATGCGGCAATTTTTTTCTTTGAGCTCGTCAAGGATAGCAGGTCCTTCTTGGTAAAACAGCTCCATGCCGACCTTCACAAATAATGGCGTCCCTTCAAAGGGTTCTAAAAAGGCGAGCGCTTCCTGCGCTACCGGAAAATCAAGCGCGATGATGGGCAAGTGCTTCATGTTTCCAGCTCCTTCCGATACATTCCTCTACAGATGAATAGCCATATGCTGCTAACACTCTTGGCAGTTCTTCAATGATTTCTGGGCAAATAAACGGGTTTACAAAATTGGCTGTGCCAACAGCTACTGCACTTGCACCTGCTAGTAAAAATTCAAGTACGTCTTCAGCATTTTGTACCCCGCCCATTCCAATAATCGGAATAGAAACCGCTTGACTGACCTCATGTACCATGCGCACAGCGACAGGTTTTACTGCCGGTCCTGATAATCCGCCTGTTTTATTGGCAAGAATCGGTTTCCCCGTTTTTAAATCTAAACGCATACCGATTAACGTGTTAATCATCGTGAGTCCATCCGCTCCAGCAGATTCAATCGCTTGAGCAATCTCCACAATATTGGCTACGTTAGGAGACAGCTTGACATAGACAGGTACCGAAGAGACTTCCTTCACCGCTTTTGTCAATGCTGCTGCCATATGAGGATCTGTACCAAAGGCAATTCCGCCTGTTTTGACATTCGGACATGAAATATTCAGTTCAAGGGCATGGACATTTTTTGCTTGGCTGATTTGCTTGGCTACTTCGACATAATCATCGACCTGTGAGCCAGCGACGTTTGCAATGATCGGCGTATCAAACTGCTCAAGCCAAGGCAATTCATTTTCCAGCACGCCTTTTAGGCCTGGATTTTGAAGACCGATTGCATTGAGCATACCGGCACCTGTCTCCGCTACCCTTGGTGTCGGATTGCCAAATCTCGGTTCAAGGGTTGTGGCCTTGATCATGATACCGCCCAGCACTGATAAGTCATATAATGAAGCAAATTCCCTTCCGAATCCAAAGCAGCCTGATGCAGGGATAATCGGATTCTTTAAAGATAAGCCGGGTAACTCAACGTTTAGCATGACAATGCCACCTCCTCTGCTTTAAATACAGGTCCATCCAGACAGACTTTGACGTAAGGTTTTTCGTGCTGGTCGGTATGACAGACACATGCAAAGCAAGCACCAATTCCGCAGCCCATTCGTTCTTCCATTGAAATATAGACAGGCTTATCGGGATAAGAGTCTTTTAGTGCTTTTAACATAGGTGTCGGTCCGCAGGAAAGCATGACATCAAAGCTCAAATCATTCTCTTCAATGACACCTGTCACGAAGCCCTTTGAACCATATGTCCCATCAACTGTCGCGATAAACGTATCTCCGAGTGCTTGGAATTTCTCCTCGTAAAATACATCCTTTTTCGATTGAAAGCCAAGGACATGCTTGACGATGACACCTTTTTTCGTTAAACGCTTGGACAGTTCATATAAAGGCGGTACACCAATTCCACCGCCGACTAGTAAGGCTGTCTGACCTGGCTGAACAACTGAAGGATCGTACCCGTTGCCAAGCGGTCCTAATACATCGATGGATTCCCCATCCCGCTTTTGGGAAAGGAGCTTTGTGCCCTCTCCCTCTGCGCGGTAGATGATGGTTGCTTCTTGTTTCTCGGCATGAATATTGGCAATACTGATCGGTCTTCTCAGCAGCGGTGTCATGGACTCGCTGACCTTGATATGAAGAAATTGTCCAGCCGTTTGAAAGGAGTCCACAAGGTCTCCTTTTAATGTCATTTCGTAAATATGATCAGCGATCTCTCGGTTTGAGACGACCGTCAAGTATGCTTTTTTCATATCGTTACTGTCACCTCAGCATTCGTTTTCACTACTGGCATTTCGTCCGCTCTAAATGTCATGCTTTCCAGCACTCTTAAAATGGCTTCTGCTGTATCTAGCGATGTTAAGCAAGCTACGCCATTTTCAACAGCTTCACGTCTGATTCTAAAGCCGTCTCTTGCCGGCTGTTTTCCTTTTGTTAGAGTGTTGATGACAAATTGAGCTTCCCCGTTTCGAATGACATCGAGAAGGTTTTTGCCTTCTTCTCCTATCTTGCCGACAACACTTGACGGGATGGAGGCTTGTTTTAAGTAATTCGCCGTTCCTTCTGTCGCTAAAATATGATAGCCGATCGAATGGAATCTTCTTGCAATCTCAAGTCCTTCTTCTTTATCCTTATCAGCAACTGTTAGAAGAACTGTTCCGTCTTTAGGAATTTGAATGCCCGATGCAATTAATCCTTTGTAGAGGGCTTTTTCAATTGTGACATCTTTCCCCATGACCTCACCTGTAGATTTCATTTCAGGCCCGAGTGTAATATCCACTCTTCTTAGTTTTGCAAAAGAGAAGACTGGAACTTTGACGTACACCCCTTCTTGCTCTGTGTGAAGTCCTTCTTCGTAGCCATAGTTTTTAAGCTTGTCACCTAAAATGACTTTTGTCGCTAGATTTGCCATCGGGATGCCTGTAATTTTACTTAAGAAAGGAACTGTCCGGCTTGAACGAGGATTCACTTCAAGTACGTACACTTCACCTTTCGAGAGAACAAATTGAATGTTTAGCAGCCCAATAATATTGAGGCCTTTTGCAAGCTTGATCGTGTATTCTGCGATCTTCGCTTTGATCTCATCAGACAATGTTTGCGGCGGGTAAACCGCAATCGAGTCACCGGAGTGGACCCCGGCTCTTTCAATATGTTCCATAATGCCTGGGATCACGACAGTTTCCCCATCAGATACGGCATCTACTTCAATTTCTTTTCCCGTCAAATATTTGTCAATTAACACTGGGTGCTGCGGATTGACTCTCACCGCATTCTCCATGTAGTGAAGAAGCTCTTCTTCTTGATAAACGATTTCCATCGCACGACCGCCTAATACATAGGAAGGACGGACAAGGACTGGGTAGCCGATCTGATTGGCAATCGCTACAGCTTCAGGCACAGACGTAGCTGTTTTCCCTTTAGGCTGCGGCACGCCGAGTGCTTCTAATGTTTGTTCAAACTTGTCTCGGTTTTCGGCGCGGTCTAGGTCTTCAAGAGAAGTGCCGAGAATCTTCACCCCTCTATTTGATAATTCATCTGCTAGGTTGATCGCCGTTTGTCCGCCGAACTGGACGACGACTCCTTCAGGCTGCTCAAGATCAATGATGTGCATCACATCTTCTACAGTGAGTGGTTCAAAGTAGAGCTTATCTGAAATACTAAAGTCTGTTGAGACCGTTTCAGGGTTGTTGTTAATAATGATTGCTTCATAGCCTGCTTGTTTAATTGCCCACACAGAATGAACCGTCGCATAATCAAATTCAACTCCTTGACCGATTCTGATAGGACCTGAGCCTAATACGATGACGCTTTTCTTGTCTGTGCGTTCTGATTCATTTTCATCTTCATACGTGCTATAGAAATATGGCGTCTCGGATTCAAATTCAGCCGCACAAGTATCTACCATTTTGTAGACAGGTACGATGCCTGCTTCTTGTCTTAGCTTGTAGACATCCGCTTCATTCATATTCCACTCGCGGCTAATATAGATGTCTGAGAAACCTTTATCTTTCGCATCTTTTAATACGTCTGTATTGCCTTTGTTTTCTTTTAATGTCTTTTCAAATGCGATGATGCCTTCCAGCTTATGAAGGAAGAAGTAATCAATTTTTGAGAATTCATGTATTTGTTCAACCGTATAGCCTCTTCTAAGCGCCTCGGCGATATAGAATAATCGTTCGTCTCCCGCCTTGATAATCCGCTTTTCAAGCACTTCGTTTGTGATATCTGCTTCATCTTTTAATTCAATGTGATGCACATCAGCTTCAAGTGAACGGACAGCCTTTAGAAGGGACTCTTCTAATGTACGTCCGATCGCCATCACTTCACCAGTTGCTTTCATTTGCGTCCCAAGACGTCTGTTAGCAGATTCGAATTTATCAAACGGCCAGCGCGGGATTTTAGACACAATATAGTCAAGTGCCGGTTCGAAGGCAGCATAGGTTTTCCCTGTGACTGGATTCATCATTTCATCAAGCGTTAAGCCGACAGCAATTTTCGCTGCAAGTTTGGCAATTGGATAACCAGTTGCTTTCGACGCAAGTGCAGAAGAACGACTGACGCGCGGGTTTACTTCGATGATATAGTATTGAAAGCTGTCTGGGTCAATCGCCAGCTGTACGTTACAGCCGCCTTCAATGCCAAGTGCCCGGATCAGCTTGAGCGACACATTGCGAAGCAGCTGATATTCACGGTCACTTAATGTTTGGCTTGGCGCCACAACGATACTGTCACCTGTGTGGATACCGACAGGATCAAAGTTTTCCATGTTACAAACAACGATCGCATGATCACCGCTATCACGCATGACTTCATATTCAATTTCTTTAAAACCTGCAATGCTTTTTTCAAGTAAGCATTGTGTGACTGGGCTTAACTTCAGGCCGTTTTCGACGATTTCCTTCAGCTCTTGCTCGTTTGTACAAATTCCGCCGCCTGTTCCGCCTAATGTATAAGCTGGTCTCACAATGACAGGGAAACCGATTTGATTCGTAAACGCTATCGCTTCTTCAAGGTTATGGATGATTTCACTTTCTGGTACAGGCTCATTTAGTTCATTCATCAGATTACGGAATAAATCTCTGTCCTCTGCTTTTTGAATAGCTGACAGCTTTGTTCCTAATACTTCAACACCGCATTCAGCTAATACGCCAAGGTCTGATAATTCAACAGCAAGGTTAAGTCCAGTTTGTCCGCCAAGTGTTGGCAAGATCGCATCAGGACGTTCTTTTCGAATGATTCGTGTTAAGAATTCTGGTGTCAGTGGTTCGATGTATACCTTATCGGCCATTTCTGTATCTGTCATGATGGTCGCTGGATTGGAATTCACAAGAACGACTTCATAGCCCTCTTCTTTCAGTGCTAAGCAAGCCTGTGTGCCTGCATAGTCAAACTCCGCTGCCTGTCCGATGATGATTGGACCTGAACCGATGACTAAAATCTTTTTGATGTCTACGCGTTTTGGCATACTTCTTCCCCTTCTTTCTCAGTTGTATGAATCATGTCCATGAACTGGTCGAATAAGTAGTTCGCATCTTCTGGACCTGGTGACGCTTCTGGGTGGTACTGGACAGTGAATGCTGGTGCTTCTTTATGTTTTAACCCTTCAATCGTATTGTCGTTTAGGGCGATATGTGTGACTTCGAGCACGTCCTCGTTAATTGCACTAACTGTGTAGCCGTGGTTTTGAGATGTCAGTGTCACCTTGCCGGTGGCTAGTTCTTTGACTGGGTGATTCGAGCCTCTGTGTCCGAATTTCATTTTTTCAGTACTTGCGCCGCACGCAAGAGCGAATAATTGATGTCCAAGGCAAATGCCAAAGAGCGGAACCTTTCCAATCAATTGCTGAATCATCTCGACTGCTTCTGGTACATCAACAGGGTCTCCAGGGCCGTTTGAAAGCATGATCCCATCAGGCTTTAACTGCAGCACTTCATCTGCCGTGATATTGTACGGCACCACGATGACATCACAGTCACGTTTATTGAGCTCGCGCAAAATGCCATGCTTCATGCCGAAATCGACAAGGACAATTCTTTTTCCTCTTCCCGGGCTTGGATACGCATTTTTCACAGATACTTGACTCACTTGATCAGTCGGCAGCTGCATTGTTTGAAGGCGGCGGACTACGTCTTCCACTTGTTCTTCCGGTCCTGCAAACGCCCCTCTTAAAGTCCCTGCACTTCGAATCATTCTCGTCAGCTTCCGTGTATCGATTCCGCTAAGACCTGGAATGTTTTTCATTTTTAAGTATTCATCTAGTGAGTATGAAGAGCGCCAGTTTGAGGGCTTTTCACAAAGCTCCTTCACAATCAGCCCTTTTACAAACGGTGTGATCGATTCAAAATCATCACGGTTAATGCCATAGTTGCCGATGAGCGGATAAGTGAGTGTGACAATTTGTCCGCAGTATGATGGATCAGACAAAATTTCTTGATAGCCCGTCATCCCTGTATTAAAGACGACTTCTCCGACTGACGATTCTAAGCTGCCAAAGCCTGTTCCTTCGAATACTGTTCCGTTTTCTAGCACTAAGCGTCTCTTCATTTTACTAGTCTCCCCTCTTCATACACGACTTTCCCAGATGCAAGTGTCATGACCGGCCATCCTGATACAGTCAATTTGTCAAACGGTGTATTTTGCCCTTTTGATAAGAAGCTTTTTTTATCGATTGCCATTTCTTTGTTTAAATCAATGAGTGTGATATCAGCTGTTTGTCCTTCTTCCAGCTTTCCATATGGAAGAGAGAAGGCTTCTGCTGGCTTGATTGTCATATAATCAACGAGTTCTTTTAATGTCCATTCGCCTGTTTTGACAAATCGTGTATACAGAAGCGGGAACGCTGTTTCAAGCCCGACAATTCCAAAAGGTGCACGCTGCATCGTTTCGTTCTTTTCTTCTTCAGTATGCGGCGCATGGTCTGTTGCGATGAAATCAATCGTTCCATCTAAAAGTCCCTCGATCAGTGCCTCGCGATCCTCTTTTCCTCTGAGCGGCGGGTTCATTTTATAGTTTGTATCAAGACCAGGGATGTCCGCATCACATAACAGCAGGTGATGCGGTGACACCTCAGCTGTCACACGGATGCCTGCTTTTTTTGCATCGCGAACGACTCGCACAGATTCTTTCGTACTGATATGACATACATGATAATGGCAGTTCGCTGCTTCTGCTAAAAGAACATCTCTTGCAATATGCACCGATTCACAAATGGACGGTATACCGTTTAATTCATTTGCTTTTGAAAATTCTCCTTCATGAACGCATCCTCCGTAAATGAGCGAGTTATCTTCACAGTGTGCCACAATCGCTTGATCAAGACTTGCTGCCTTTTTCATGGCTTCGTACATCATGCCTGCTGTTTGGATGCCGACTCCGTCATCTGTAAAAGCGAAGGCGCCTGCTTCTTTTAGTGCTGCAAAGTCCGTCATTTCTTCCCCAATCTGTCTAGTTGTAATGGAGGCGTATGGCAGTACTCTGACAGAAGAGGTCTCTTCGATTCGATCCATGAGCCATTCCATTTGCTCTTTTGTATCTGGAACTGGGCGTGTATTCGGCATAGCTGCAATCGTCGTATATCCGCCTCTTGCGGCTGCTTTAGAGCCTGTTTCAATCGTTTCCTTTTTCTCTCCGCCTGGCTCTCTTAAATGTACATGCAGATCAATTAAGCCTGGTGAAACAAATAGCCCTTTAGCATCAATGACCTCTTCTCCGTCTTCTCTTTCTAAGTGACCAATCGCTTGAATTACTTCTCCTTCTACCCTAATATCCTGCTGCACTTTTTCGCCTGTGCTTGTTAAGATAAAACCGTTTTTAATGAGATATGACATAGACAGAATCTCTCCCTTTTTGATGTAGTCTGCTATTTTGAAAAGCTCTTTTTAATACGGCCATTCGGATATAGACTCCATTTTCCATTTGCTTAAAAATCCTTGACTGCTTTGACTCTACTAATGAATCATCTATTTCAACACCTCTGTTCACTGGTGCTGGATGCATAATAATGGCTCGTTCTTTCATGTTGTTTGCCCTGTCTACTGTTAATCCATAAGTCGATAAGTAATCTTCACTGCCCATTTTTTCAGCATGTCGTTCATGCTGAATTCTGAGCAGCATCACCACATCAGATTGTGTGATGGCTTCATCTACTTGGACATACGTTCCGTGAGGGTTTTGCTCATCTTGAAAGGAAGCAGGCCCTGAAAAAAGGACTGTTGCTCCCAGCCTTGAAAGAACCTCAGCATTCGACCTTGCCACCCTGCTGTGTTTGATGTCTCCATGAATCGAAATCGTTAAGCCCTCAAAGCCGTCAAACTCTTCATAGATGGTCATTAGGTCAAGCAGTGATTGGGTCGGATGCTGCCCGCAGCCATCTCCAGCATTGATGATGGGAATCCCAACCTTCCCGATCAGCTCATTGTAATATTCATCGGTGCTGTCTCTGATCACACATGCTTTCACGCCGATGGATTCGAGCGTTTTTACCGTATCGTAAAGTGTTTCGCCCTTTTGAACGGAGGTGCTTGCTGCATCTAAGCTCAGTACATTCATCCCCAGTTTCTTTTCGGCAACTTCGAAGCTAAATCGTGTTCTTGTACTTGGTTCAAAGAAGAGGTTTGCTACAAATTCTCCCGCTAAGCCAAGTTCTTGCTTCCCCTTTTTGAGAGCCGCTGCTTCTTCAATCAGCTGTAAAATCTCTTCTTTAGACAAGCTGCTCATTGTCGATAGATCATTCATTTTTTCTTCCCCCTCTAGTTTTTCATCACTTTCAGGTTCAAAAAAACCCTAAGCCTCGGCAGCTTAGGGTTCTCCAAAAGAAGCAGCGGCACTTTCGTGCATTCTGCTCATTTTAGAACCCTTGTCAGCCTCACTGGACTTCTTTTAAAAGGTTTTCTGTATTCGATTCATTTGACTTGTCATCCTCCGCTTTTTGCTGCGGCAGGATCAGGTTTAACAGGACACCCGTGATGGCAGCAAGTGCCATTCCAGATAGTGTGAGGTTGATTTGTTTCACCTCAATGAATGCCCCGCCAATTCCAATGACTAAGATGACTGATGCGATAATGAGATTACGCTTTTCTTCAAAATTCACTTTATGATCAATCAGGATTCTCAGACCGCTTGAGGCAATGATCCCAAAGAGCAGGAACGAAACGCCTCCCATGACCGCGGACGGCACTGTACTGATTAATGCTGAAATTTTTCCGACAAAGCCGAAGCAGATCGCAAAGACTGCTGCTCCGCCGATGACGAAGATACTGAACACTCTTGTGATGGCAAGGACCCCGATGTTCTCTCCATACGTTGTTGTTGGCGGTCCGCCAATGAGTGAAGCGAAGATCGTCGCTGCACTGTCTCCTAAAATGGAGCGGTGAAGACCAGGTTTTTTAATAAAATCTTGCCCTACAACTTTACTTAACACCACTTGATGGCCGATGTGCTCAGACATTGTCACAAAGGCAACCGGCACCATCACTGTGAGAATGCTTAAAGTCACAGCAGGTGTGTAGTCGACAAATGGTACGACGAAGTCTGGTACAGCAAACCATTTCGCGTCAATGACCGGCTGGAAGTTCACAATGCCTTGTGTTAAAGCAAAGAGATAGCCGCTAATAATTCCGATTAATACTGGGATCAAGCTTAGGAATCCTCTTAGGAAGATCATGCTGATAATCGTGACAGCCAGTGTGAAGCCGGCGACCATTAGGTGCTTAAGGCTGTAAACAAGCTCGGTTGCATTCGGATCAACATACATCGCCATGTTGACAGCTGTTCCAGCGAGTCCGAGTCCGATGACCATAATGACTGGCCCTACGACGACCGGCGGCAGAAGTTTCATCAGCCAGCCTGTGCCGAGCCATTTAATAAATAGTGCAATGAGTGCATAAGCGACACCCGCCATGAAGGCACCAACCATTGCGGCTCCAGGGCCGCCTGTTGCTTTGACATTCAGTATGGGGGCGATAAAGGCAAAGGACGATCCAAGATATGCCGGAATTTGTCCTCTTGTAATGATTAAGTAAACAATGGTTCCAACACCACTTGAGATGAGCGCGACGGCCGGACTCATATCAATGATTTTTGGTACAAGAATGGTCGCACCAAACATGGCAAACAAATGCTGAAGGCTAAGTGACAGCCATGTGAACGGTTTTGGGATATCTCGAATGCCTAAATTGGCTTTTTGCTGACTCATGATTTTCCTCCTAGATGTGTCCTTTTTCATTAAAAAAGCCTCTTTGCGAGTATGCGCAAAGAGGCCTAGAAAAACCGTACACGTCACTTAAGCCGTGTGCTCGGTATCTCTGTTATTGCCCTCTTTGCAAACTCTCTGGAATGCATTTAAAAAGGTTATTTTTCATATATAGCGACAAGGTCGTTTTGATCTACTTCATTCAGCTGAACCATGACGGTCTCTGCTTTTGATGTCGGAATGTTCTTCCCGATATAATCCGCTCGAATCGGAAGCTCCCGGTGTCCCCGGTCGACGAGAACAGCAAGCTGAATGGAAGATGGTCTTCCTACATCCACAAGGGCATCCATGGCCGCTCTGACGGTTCTGCCTGTAAACAGGACATCGTCAACGACGATCAGTGTTTTGTCATTAATGTCAGCTGGGATGTCTGCACCCTTTACAAGCGGGTCTTGGTTGTCTGTCTTTTTTGTCAGGTCATCACGGTATAGCGTAATATCAAGTTCACCCACTGTGACTGGATTTCCTTCAATTTGCTCGATGCGCTCTGCAAGGCGCTTTGCAAGATGAATGCCTCTTGTCTTGATCCCCGCAAGGATGACATCTTTCATCCCTTTATTGCGCTCAATCATTTCATGTGCAATTCGGGTAAGCGCTCGTCTGATCGCTTGTTCATCAAGAATGACTGCTTTTTGTTCCATCTTTTACACCTCTTTTTGACAAATAAAAAGCCCCTTCTGCAAAGGGCAGAGAGGGGCGTTCATTTGTGCATACACGTGCACAAATTGATCCGTTATCCTTCTCAGCCTCTCTGGACTGTTTTAAAGAATCTTCATTTCTTCGTTTATTATTTCAAAAAAAGAACTGCCTGTCAATCGTTATTTCTTAATGAATCGATAAAAGCTTGCATATCAGCAGGAATCGGTGCTGTGAACTCGATATATTCTCCTGTTCTAGGATGATCAAATCCTAGAACACCTGCATGAAGCAGCTGTCCATTAAAATCGACTGTCTTTCTCGGTCCATATTTCGGATCTCCTGCAAGCGGATAGCCGATATATTTCATATGAACACGAATTTGGTGTGTTCTTCCTGTTTCAAGACGGCACTCCACAACCGTGAAGTCCTGAAAGCGTTCAATCACATCAAAGTGAGTGACTGCTTGTTTTGCACTTTCTTTTGTAACCGTCATGCTTTGGCGGTCTTTTTTGTCTCTGCCAATTGGGGCATCAATTGTGCCTGTATCATGCTGGATAATTCCATGTACAACGGCCGTATATTTCCTTGTGACGGTCTTAGCCACGAGCTGATTGACGAGTGATTGATGCGCCATATCGTTTTTCGCGACCATTAACAGTCCAGACGTGTCTTTATCAATTCGGTGGACAATTCCAGGACGCATCACACCATTAATGCCTGATAAGTCCGTGCAATGTGCCATCAGTCCATTTACAAGTGTTCCAGAGACGTGACCTGGCGCTGGATGAACAACCATTCCTCGTGGTTTATTCACCACTAGCACATCTGCATCCTCATAATAAATATCAAGATCCATTGGTTCTGCTTCTACATCTAGTACTTCTGGGTCTGGAATCTCGACTTTAATCTCATCTCCAGCTTGTACTTTGTAATTGGCTTTCACTTGTTTCCCGTTTACTTCGATCAGCCCATCCTTTACCCACTGCTGGACTTGGGTTCTTGACCATTCTGGTTCTGTCGTGCTTAGAAATTTATCAAGCCGTTCACTCGTTTGATCTTCTGAAACGGCAATATTTACTTGATTCATGTAGTTGACTCCTTCGTTTTCTTTCCATCTAAAAGCATTTGAATGAAGAGCAGAATAACCCCTACACATAGAGAAGAATCTGCAATATTAAAAATTGGGTAGTGATAATTCCCAAAGACGAAATGAGCAAAATCTACCACTTCCTGACGGAAAACGCGGTCGATAAAGTTTCCAATCGCTCCGCCAAGCATTAAGGCCAGCGCTACTCCAAGCAGCTTGTCCTTTTGCCCATGCTTTTGCAAATAATAAACAATTCCCGCAATAACAACGAGTGTGATCACATAGAAAAACCACATTTGTCCTTGGAGAATTCCCCATGCGGCTCCTGAATTTCGGTGAGACGTGATATAAAAGAAGCCATCAATCACTGGATAAGAATCTCCGAGCATCATATTTTTGACAATGAGCCATTTTGTTAATTGATCTAAACAAATCATCACGAATGCGATTATGTAATAGAACACACACGTTCCTCCATCTTCATACTTTGATCTTTAAGCATTTTATCAAGAAAACAGGAAGGAGTAAAGAAACTTTAGTTGACAGACAAAAACCTCCCTACATGTGGAAGGCTTCAAAATGAGAATCATCTGATTCGTGAGGATAAGGAGTGAAGGCTTTTTTCTCGTATTGCTTATGATATAGAAAGTCGTCAGCCGTGCGGGCGGTAGGAAGAATACTCATTTGTTCAAGCGGAATGACCTCACCTGTCGCCTCACATATACCATAGGTTCCCTGCTCAATTTTTGCAATAGCAAGAGACACATCTTGCAACTCTTCTTTGATGTGATAAAGAAGCGTGGTCGTTTGGACCTCGTTCATTGTGACATGCTCAGCGGGTGAACGAAATGATGCGTATTCAAACAGTTTAGATTGCAGCTCTTCTTTCATTTGAAGGAGTTCCGTGTAAATCGTCTCTAGATCGCCATTCATGTCGCTATTTCAACTCCTGCCCTGTCGTGATAATCATATTGTTGCCCCGGCTGCTCACTTTAAAGCCATAAGATTTTTCCTTTCGTTCTAAACGCTGTCATTTTCGCAAAAAAGAAAACGCCCCGCATATGGCGGGGCGCTAGTTGGTCATATCACACTGTTAATTCTGGTAATATTTTTCCACGATTTCAGCATTTTTCAGTGACAATGTTGGGTATTTCGGATTTGCACCAACATCTTTTGAAATAATGCGGGAACGTTCGCACAGTTCTCCTTCTGCTTTTTGAACCAGAATCCGTCCTGATGTGTATCCAGGTGCTGATGCGTCAGCATTTTGCTCATCTTCTACCGTTAATTCAGAGATGATAAAGAGCTGCTTCACATCTTCTTTAATGGATGCAAGAAGATTTTTCACTTCTTCTGTCGCATAAAGAGTCACATTTGCTTCAAGTGAACGTCCGATGACTTTCTCATTACGCGCAATTTCGAGCGCTTTTAGCACATCGTCACGCACTTCCATAAAGCGGTCAAACTTCACTTCTGTCGCTTCCGCTTGAGGAACAGTCACACCTTCTGGCATATCTGTTAACTGAACACTTGGCTCTTCAACAAAACTTAAGTGGCTCCATAATTCATCTGCTGTATGCGGAAGAATTGGTGCAGTCAGCTTCACTAATGCCATTAATGTTTCGTAGAAGACCGTTTGCATGCTGCGGCGGTCTGGATGATCTGCATGCTCAATGTACACGACATCCTTTGCAAAATCGAGATAGAAAGAGCTTAGCTCAATCGTACAGAAATTGTGAATCGCATGATATACGACCGCAAATTCGTAATCATCATAGGCCTTTTTCACTTTATCAATCAATTTGTTTAATTTGATCAAGATATATTGATCCACTTCGCGAAGCTCTTCTACCGGCACCGCATTGACTGCTGGGTTAAAGTCAAATAGGTTTCCATGCAGGAATCGGAACGTGTTACGGATTTTACGATAGACCTCTGCTACTTGTTTCAAGATATCATCAGACACTGGGTGATCGGCTTGATAGTTGACAGAAGATACCCAAAGTCTAAGAATCTCCGCCCCAAGCTGCTTCGCTACCTTTGTTGGGTCAATCGTATTGCCTAATGATTTACTCATCTTGCGTCCTTCTTTATCAAGCGTAAAGCCGTGGCTTAGAACACCTTTATACGGTGCTTTTCCAGTAACAGCAACTGCTGTTGATAAGGAAGAGTTAAACCAGCCGCGATATTGGTCAGAGCCTTCAAGGTAAAGGTCTGCCGGACGGACAAGGTCATCTCTTTCTTCTAAAACGGCCTGGTGAGAAGAACCTGAATCAAACCATACATCCATGATGTCCTGCTCTTTTGTGAATTCACCGTTCGGGCTTCCTGGATGTGTAAAGCCTTCTGGCAATAGTTCTTTCGCTTCTTTTTCAAACCAAATATTAGAGCCATGTTCTCTAAATAATTGAGAGACATGCTGAATCGTTTCATCTGTGATGATCGGCTCGCCATTTTCCGCATAAAAGACCGGAATTGGAACGCCCCATACACGCTGTCTTGAAATGCACCAGTCGCCTCTGTCTCGCACCATGTTGAATAGGCGTGTTTCGCCCCATGCTGGAACCCATTTCGTTTCTTTAATATTGTCTAATAGCGCTTCTCTGAAGTCTTTAATCGATGCAAACCACTGAGCTGTCGCACGATAAATGGTTGGTTTTTTCGTTCTCCAGTCATGCGGGTAAGAGTGCGTGATAAAGTCGAGCTTTTTCAGTGCGCCTTTTGCTTCAAGCTGTTCTGTGATCGCTTTATTGGCATCCTCGTAGAATAATCCTTCAAAACCAGGCGCTTCTTCTGTCATCACACCTTTTTCGTCTACTGGACATAGCACATCAAGACCGTATTTCATACTGACAATAAAGTCATCTTCCCCGTGACCTGGTGCTGTATGAACACAGCCTGTTCCTGCATCCGTTGTCACGTGGTCGCCAAGCATCACAAGAGAGTCTCTACCATAGATCGGATGCTCTGCAACGATGGTATCTAATTCTTTTCCTTTTAATGTTTTCACGACTTCATACTCTTCAAAGCCAAGTGTTTTTGCCACTTGTTCAACTAACTCAGATGCGACAACATATCGCTCAGCACCCACTTGAAGAACGCTGTACTCTAGGTTTGGATGAACACAAATCCCAAGGTTTGCAGGAAGTGTCCAAGGGGTTGTTGTCCAGATGATGAATTGTTCGCCGTTTTCAAGTACGCCTTTGCCATCTTTCACTTTAAATGAAACGTAAATGGATGGTGAACGTTTGTCCTTATATTCAATTTCCGCTTCAGCAAGTGCTGACTCACTTGAAGGAGACCAGTTAACAGGCTTTAGCCCTTTGTAAATATAGCCTCTCTTCGCCATTTCTCCAAAGACAAGAATTTGCTGCGCTTCGTACTCAGGCTTTAACGTGACATATGGATTGTCCCAGTCTGCTCTTACGCCTAATCGCTTAAATTGATTGCGCTGACCCTCGATTTGCTTCCAAGCATACTCTTCACATAATTTACGGAATTCAGCTGTCGACATTTCTTTACGTTTGACTTTTTTATTTTTAGTGAGTGCTGTTTCAATTGGCAAGCCGTGTGTATCCCAGCCCGGTACGTACGGTGCGTGGAACCCATTCATTGATTTAAAACGGACAATAAAATCTTTTAGGATTTTATTGAGTGCGTGCCCCATATGAATGTCACCATTCGCATATGGAGGTCCATCATGCAAAATAAAGGTCGGGCGTCCTTTTGTCCGCTCTAAAACCATTTGATAGATGTCTTTTTCTGCCCACTCCTCTTGGATTTCAGGCTCTTTGTTCGGCAAGTTCCCTCTCATTGGGAATTCTGTTTTCGGCATTAATAAGGTGTCTTTGTAGTTCATACCCATTCCTCCATATGCAAATTCTGATTAAAAAACAATAAAAAAAGCCCTCTCATCCCATAAGGGACGAGAAGGCTTGTCTCGCGGTACCACCCTTTTAGACAGCGCTATGAAACAGCCGCTTATCCACTCTAAAATCGTAACGTGATCAGACGCCTTTTCTTACTCATTCATTTCAGAAAAGGAACTAAAGGGGTGATCTCATTGCAGCGTCTCGTAATGTCAGGCTTCCACCATCCCTGATTCGCTTTATTACGCATATGACAACTGCGAGTGTCCCTTTCAAACGTTTATCTCTTGTTAATTTATGATGGTATTATATGCAACATGTGCACGTCATGTCAAGATGACGCGCTTATTCTTTTTCGTCAAAGACAGCGTCAACTTCATATTCCAGTAAATGATCCCAATCGTCATTTTTTAGAAGATCAAGCTGAGCTTCGATGAGCATTTGGAAACGAGTTCTAAAGACCTTCGACTGTTTCTTCAGCTCTTCGATTTCCATCGCAATCTTTCTTGATTTTGATAGCGCTTCGTTGATAATACGATCTGCATTTTTCTCTGCTTCACGAATAATCAATTTCGCTTCTTTATCAGAATGACGTTTGACGTCTTCTGCTGCTTCCTGCGCCACAAGTATTGATTTGTTTAATGTCTCTTCAATTGTCGCAAAATGACCTAGTCTTTCGTCAAGTTCGTTTACTTTTTCTTCAAGTTCGTTCTTTTTGCGAAGCACGATTTCGTAATCTTTACGTACTTGGCTTAAAAACTCGTTTACTTCATCTTCGTCATATCCGCGAAAGCTTTTTGTGAACGTTTTATTGTGAATATCATTAGGTGTTAATGGCAACCTCGCCACCTCCAGATTCAAGTTCGTTATGTCAGAAGCTCAAATGTTACTTTAAATTTATCTTTTTTGGTCTTCCCATCAATCGTTTTCAAGCTAAATCGGCCAAATCCCCGTACAGAGAGCTGATCGCCTTCGCCGATTGTAAAGGAAGGGTCCTCAGTGACTTTCCAATTAACTTTGACAAGCCCATTTTTGACCAAAAGCTGTGCCTTTTGCCGAGACTGACGGCTGATTGCAGCACATACCGCATCAAGCCGCAGTGAAGAAATAGTATCTTCTTTGATGTCAGTCTTGCTCATAACCGGTTTTAAATCTGCCTGCGTGATTTCCTCTAATGAAACGGAGGCTCTGCCAACATGCGTCAGCTGCGCCCGCACAAAATCAGCGACATCACTTGTACAAATAAACTGCACATCTTCCTCTGAAAATAACAGATCTCCGAATTTTTGACGCTTCAAGCCTGTCCCAATCAGTGAACCGAGAAGCTTCGGGTGTTCTAACGAAATAAACTTTTTCGCATAGTTCACCTGAAAATAAGACAGCTCAACATCCTGAGTAGCCGGTTCTAAATATTCAGGATAAATGAGAGCTCTTTTGCGCTCCGCTCCTTCATACCCGCCAAAAAACATGATCCCAAGCTCATCAGCATGCTGGATGACGGACTCGGTAATAAACTGCTCACGCGGATCAAGAAAGTCTGTTAATTTCATTCGATACTGGTCGAGTGCGATTTTTTTCCAGCCTAACACTTGGTCGACAAATGGCTGTTCGTCTTTTCTAAAATGTTGATAAATATCGCTCATTTTGTTCCCCTCTTATGTAAAAGAGCCTGGCAGCGCCAAGCCCGGCAGCCTGTCTACATGAAGCGTACAATCATATTGTAAAGACCAGTTAGTCCATATGATGATGCAAAACGAATCACAAGCAATGCCACAATTGGCGAGATGTCAATCATGCCAATTGGCGGAATAATTTTACGAAATGGTTCTAAATACGGTTCGCAAATATTTGTCAGAAAACGCCCAATCGATGTTTCTCTTGCAGATGGCACCCATGACATAAAGATGTAAATAATAATCGCGAATGAGTAAATCGTTAATACCGTTCCTAAAATATTAAAAATGAAATTTAGAATCACTATGATTTACCACCTCTGAGGTTCTTCCTCTGTCAAAAGTTCTGATATTGTGCCAGATACATCCACATTATCAGGTGTGCAGAGGAATATATTCGAGCCAATGCGCTGGATGTCTCCACCGATTGCATAAACAGTTCCGCTTAAGAAATCAATGATTCGCTTTGCTTGATCGTGCTGAATGCGCTGCAAATTCACGACGACTGCACGTCTGTTTTTAATATGGTCTGCAATCTCTTGCGCTTCTGCATAAACACGCGGCTCACTTAACACCACTTTAGAGGATTTCTGCAAGCTTTGCAAGCTGACGACATTTTGTTTTCCAGTCTGCGGACGCTCTTGAAATGCCGCTTTGTCCTTTGTTCCTTTTTCTTCTTGGACTGGTTCTCTTTCTTCATCAATATATTCGTACTCATACTCTTCATCGTCGAGAGTGAAAAAGCTTTTAAACTTATTTTTTATGCTCATGTCACGCACCTCCTGTTTCATTTCCAACAAGTGAAGAGCCAATCCGAACGAATGTCGCACCTTCTTCAATTGCGATTTCAAAATCATTTGACATGCCCATCGATAAATGCTGACAAGGTGCATTTACTTGGTTAAGATGTTTTACTTCTTCTTGAAGATTTTTTAATGTTTGAAAGCAGTTTCGTATCACAGTGTGATCATCTGTAAATGGAGCCATCGTCATCAGTCCAGCAATTTCAATCTTTTTGAAATCAGCGAGCTGCTTCACAAATGGAATCACGTCTTCACTTTGTAAGCCGTGTTTTGACTCCTCCAGCGATGTGTTTACCTGTACAAAACAGCGAACCGTGTGATCCGCTCTTTTTTCAATTTCATTCGCAAGAGACATCCTGTCGAGCGAATGTAAGTAGTCAATTGTTTGAATGACAGATTTTACTTTTCGTGTTTGTAAACTGCCGATGAAGTGCCAGCTAATGCTTTCATCGGTTATGGCCGCTTGTTTTTCAAGTAACCCTTGGTCACGATTTTCTCCAAAGTGCAAAATTCCTGCTTCCTTGGCTTCTTGTGCTCGCTCAATCGAGACATACTTTGTGACAGCGACGACCGATACATCCGCTGGGTTCCGGCCGGCTCTTTTACATGCTTCGTTTATTTGTTCATTTATTTGTCTGAGATTCTCTCGTACATTCAATTGCACTTATGCCTCCTTAAACCCGACAAAAGACATCATACGTCCTGTTTTCCCTTGATCACGGCGGTGTGAGAAGAAAAGCTGATCACTGCAGCTTGTGCACATCGAACTGACATGTATGTTTTCTTCTTTCATCCCTGCATGAAGCAATACGTTTTTGTTTAATGTTTTTAAGTCTAATTTATATTGTCCTTGTGAAATCTCGGAATACACATCCTCTGTTGAAAAAGGAAGCTGTTTCACTTGATCCATGACCACGTCATCGACTATGTAGCAGCAGCTGCCAATGGATGGTCCAATGACGACTTGTATTTGATCGGTCTTGGCACCTTCTTGGTTGACCCATAGATCTACCATCTTTGCACCAATTTGCTTGACGGTTCCTTTCCATCCGGCATGGGCTGTTCCGATGAGTCCATTTTGCGGAGCTAGAAAATAAAGCGGAACGCAATCGGCGAAACAAAGAGCGAGCATCATGTTCGGTTCAGACGTATATAAGCCGTCTGTTCCAGGCAGTGCCTCATGATAATGAAGACTTCCTCTTCCTCTTTGCTCCTTGGTGACTTTCTTGATGCGGTCATCGTGTGTTTGGTCTGCAAACACCCAATCAGAGAGCGGCACAGCAGTAGCATCTGCTATGACTTGACGATTCATTTGGACACTAGAAGCATCATCTCCTACATGGAGTCCAGTGTTCAATGATTGATATGGAGAAAGGCTGAAGCCGCCATTTTTTGTCGTAAATCCGGCCAATACCTCTTTACCAGAACATGTCATGTTCGTCCAATCATGAATGGTCATTGCATAAGGTGATTTCTGCTGAAAGGGGTCATATTTGTGTGTCAAAGCTGCCCTCCCACCTTTCATTCATCTCTCTTTATTTCGCTCCTATTTTACCACAAGACATGCGTAGACAGTTAGTGGGATTCATTAAATATTACACTCAAATGTGCCCTTTCTACAGGTTTTTTTTCAAATTGATATGAAAACGTAATCTTTTTACCCGAAAAAGACATTGTTTGCTAAGAATGGAGAGCTTATTTTAAGGATCATTGAATAATTCATTGAGGAGTTATACGAATTTTAAGAAGACAATCGGACAAGTATCACATCTTCGCCAATTTTTACTATATTTCGCCACGGCACAATCATTTCCTCTTCTTTTCCGAAAAATCCCATCATTTTACCTGTGCCGCCGATAATGATCGCTTGTATTTTACCGCTCGTGACATTAATATCAATGTCCCCAATGGTGCCTAGTTTTTTTCCGCTCGACACATCGACGACATCCTTGATTTGGAATTCAGAAATACTGATCATCTGTCCTTCCCCGCCTTTCGTTTTCTACTATAATATGTATGATGGAAAAGCAGGGATACAGACCAATAGTTTCTTTCATCTACAATTTACTTAAGTGAGGACGGCCATTTCTCCACATCACATCTACCGGACATTCAAAGAAGGAAGAAAGCAAATCGCTTGTCATCATCTCTTTTGTTTCTCCTTGATCAAAAACAGTCCCATCTTTTAATAATAAGGTGTGCTGAAAAACAGGCAAAATCTCTTCTGCATGATGGGTCGTATAAAGTAAAGTAGGCGCATCAGGCTTTGAAGCAATGAATGAGATGGTCTCCAGCACCTGTTCTCTTGCTAAAAAATCAAGACCCGTCACAGGCTCATCTAAAATCAAGAGCTTGGGATCATTCATTAAAGCCCTCGCAATCAGGACTTTTTGCTTTTCTCCTTGTGAGAGTGTTTCATATGTCCGGTTCGCATATTTGAATGAACCAAATGCTTTTAATAGATCAATGGCTTTCTCTCTTATCTCATCTGTCGGGGTTTCATAAAGCCCGATCGAAGCAAATGCTCCGCTGAGAACTATTTCAAATGCATTGTCGTCTCTGTGCAGTTTCTTTTCAAGTCCCGCAGAAATGAGGCCAATTTTCTTCCTGAGCTTTTCGCCAAGCGCCTCCTTGCCAAAGACATGTCCCAGCACGGTCATCTCACCTGATGTAGGGAAATAATATGAGCAGAGCATATTTAATAAAGCGGTTTTTCCCGCACCATTTAAACCGTAAAGCACCCAGTGCTCCTCTTTGTTCACCTGCCAGTCAACAGATTGCAGCAGCCATTTCCCATTTCGTTTTAAAGAAACATCCTTCAATTCAAGTGACACCATCATTTCCCCCTGAGTAAAAATTCTGAATAAACAAATAATGAATGTTTACAGCATATCGCAATTGCTCTTTCTGGTAAACCTCACATAAAAAAAGCTGCTCCTTTTACGGAACAGCTTTTCTTTATCGTTACGAAATTTCAATTCGTACGCCTTCTTTTATATCAGGAAACGTGTGCGGGAATGCAAAGACAGCTCCCGGTAATACATCATCAAACGGCTCTTGGAAGTAGATCGAAATATGGCCGAGCTCTTTAAAGTTGTCATTTGCTTTATTGCCGAGGGCTGTGATCGTGTACGTTTGATCGCCCACTTGAATGGTACCGCCCAGCTTCAGCGGCTGTTCTTCTAAATGTTCGAACTCATGAATGACGGACATATCTCTTAATTCCTGCGGCGCTGCGGGTCCAAATAAAACAATCAGCTTATCTTCTTTAAATTGCGGGACTAAGATCCCAATTTCTTTTACGACAGATTGTGTTACCATGTATCTCGATTCCTCCTTTAATACGTTTAATACATACCGAAGCTGGCAACGTATGCGATCACAACAGATAGAACCCCTGTAATGAGACGGCTATACAAAACAGCTGGTACCCCATATTGTACCGTTTCCGGCTTCGCTTCACCAAGTGACAGACCAACTGGAATGAAATCACACCCTACTTGACCGTTGATGGCAAATAGTGCAGGGAGTGCAAATTGAGGCGGGATATTCCCTAGTGCAATTTGACTACCAATGAGAACACCGATGACTTGTGCAATGACTGCTCCAGGTCCTAAGACAGGCGATAGGAACGGCAATGTACAGACCACGACGAGCAGTAAGAGCCCCCATATAGATCCTGCCAGTGGCGATAGAAAATGAGCAATCAAGTCACCGATTTTTGTATAATTGATAATTCCAATTAACATACTGACAAATGCCATGAATGGAATAATGTTTTTCAAAAGCATATCAACGGAATCACGGCCAGCCTGATAGAACGTACCGGTGACTTTCCCGATTCCTCTTGAGAATCTCATGAGGAAATTACCTTTTTCCTGACGCTCGATATTTTCCTCTTTCAGTTTTGAATAGGTTTCTTTGAAATTCTCCTTGTCAATTGGCTCACTGTTTTCCTGACCTTCTACTTTCGACTCACCATCAGATGCTTCCGCAAAGGAAATATCCTTTTCTGTTACGCCTGATACGAAGATATCCTCTGTAATATGTTTTGCAAGCGGTCCAGAAGGAGAGGATGCCAAAACGTCTACAGTTGGAATGCGCTTCATTGGATACAGTCCGATTCGCGCAGTTCCACCGCAGTCAATGACAACACACATCATTTCATCTTCTGGTATCGAGTTTTTAAAGCCGTCACATGCTTCTGTCCCTGTCATTTCTGCAATTTTACGTGCAACTGGGTGAATGCCTCCCCCTGTAATGGAAACAACCTTTCTTCTTTTACCAGTCGGTTCAAGCTCCAAGCCTTTTCCCCATCCGCCAGCACCTTTTGCAACAAATACTTTGTGGTTTGTCATGTCTAACCCTCCCCTATTGTGAATTCGCTTTCATTTTTCCTGCTAAGTATTTTGTAATCCATTCAGTAATAATACCGCGAAGTAAAATGACGACGATCCCGACTAAGAAGTAACGAACAGCAAGTTCTGACATTGAATATCCTGCTTCTTTAATCCCGTTTGCAATCCCTAAGTAGACAAACAGTTCTCCTGCGTTGGCATACGGGAACAGTGATGTCACCGGATGAACAAATGAAACAGCTGAATCATAGAATGCTGGTTTTTGTTTTTCAGGTAAGAAGCGGCCAAACGTATAAGCCATTGGGTTTGTCAAAATAAGAACAGATAAGATCGGCATTAACGTGTAGCGCAAAATCGTATATTTCGCTGCAAACTGGATCGCTCTATTCACTCGCTCTTCTCCAATAAACTTCATGACAGCATAAGTGAAAGTAAGTAACACAACAAGCGTTGGAACGATGCCTGTAACAAGACCCATGAATTGCTTTCCACCGGCTTCAAACATTCCGATAAAGTGCTCTCCAAACCATTGAATCCATTCCATGTTTCATCTCCCCTTTCTTTAGTTCACATTTGTTATATTTTTTTTCGAAATCGAGACAAGTGCTTGTTCAGCCGCCATGGAAAGTGCGTGCATGACAGCTGGCCCCTTTTTGCGTTTTTTCAATGTCTGCTTCATCATATGGTGCTCGTCTAGCACTGCACCAACATGCTTTCCTTCATATGAAGGAACTTCTTTAAATTTAGATAAGATCGACACACCGCCAAGCACATGGCATTTTTGAATGATATAAGATTCATCCACAATGATGAGCGCTATGGCTCCAGGGCCAACTTTGCGCCGTTCCATTCCCGAAAACAAGTGATAGCCTTGCTTCCCTTTGTAGTCATCAATAAGTGAATCCATGCTCTTGCGGTAGTACTTGATTTGAATAAAAGATAACCCATACTGCACAATGAGAATGATACAAAGTACGATTGCTAATTTTTCCATAGCTTCACGTCCTTATGATTGAAATAAATGATCTTGTAATGAACGCAGCTTCCAGACCGTTGTGTTTGAATCAAGTTCTACATCATCATGAGTCAGGAATTGTCCTAATTTGATGTCTTTTTTCGCTACGACTTTTCCGCTGATTAAGCCAATTGGAATGTGGCCGTTCGTTTTCATGTCTTGATGTGTTTCAAGTACACCTCTTACGGAGTACCCGCCAATTCCGTCAAGTGATTCCCCTGCTTTAATCTCTCTTTTCGCAACAGCTACTGTTTCTGACACTGGTACACCAATTGGGTGGATGGATGAATCATGCTGTAAGATCGCTTTTGCGATGGTGACAGGTGTTTCAAGACTCGCTAAATGGAAAGGACGGTAAAGTGTATAGTGCGGACCTTTTCCAACTTTTAAGTAGCGCAGTTCTTCATCCACTGGCTCAAGATCACTCTTGACGATGACAAATACGCCTGGTGCAAGTCCATTTACATATTCAACGACTCCGAAGTTATCCAGCACGCCGCCTTGCTGTTTTTGATTCAATTTATCTGCTACATTCTCTAAATTCGCTTCGACTCCGTGCATACCGACTTTATCAGGCAGAAGCCCTGTCGCATTACTTAATAAGTTCATTTCGGCCATTGTTTTTGTGCCGTCCTGGAATGCAGCCAGCATATGTGCACTCATATGTTTACTATCTGCTTCTGCTTTACACGTATCTGGATTTGCTTCTGGGAAGAATGGGTTGTTCTTTCCTTTCCCGGCAACGAGCACCTCAAGACCCATTGTTTTCGCAAATTCATATAATTCTAGTGTTGCTGCTGGTTCGTCTCCAGCTGATCCTGAGTAAACAAGCCCTGCATTTGTGAATAACTTATGCATGACCAAACCGATAGTAATATCAACTTCTACATTTAAAAGAACGAGATGTTTTTTCGAATTAAGCGCTTCCAAAGAAATGTTTGCTCCGACCTCTGGGACACCTGTTGCATCTACTACAACTTCCACGAAATCTGATTGAATCACTTCTCTGTAATCATTTGTGACAACCATTTGATGCGGCTTCGCATGCTGCTTGTAGAAATTTGCTGCCTTCTCTGCTGCACTAAGGTGAATATCACAAACACCAGCGACAATCATGCCTGGAATTTTAGAAATTTGTGAAATGAGTCCAAAGCCCATTTGGCCTGCTCCAATAATCCCTACTTTGATTGGATCTCCACTGCGTTCTCGAGCTAACAACTGTTGATAGATTGACATCTAAATCATCCTTTCAGGTTTTCTTGCTTCTCAATAGATTGCTAGAAATATAATCTGAAACTTTTAACAAATGTTATAAAAATTAACAAAGATCTGCTTATTGTAACATTTGTTATTTTATTTATCATTTGTTATGAACTTAGTTTATATGATGTGTCAACTTTGTGTCAAGCTAAAATCGATAAAATTTTCAATCTTTTTGAGTCTTTAGACTCAAAAAAAACTACCTAATGATATTAGGTAGTTACAGATTGTCGACAAAAGGCTAAAATGATCTTCATTTTAGCCTTTTGTCTTCTTTTCAGCGTGATAGAAAACCTTTGCAGTCTAGGAAGGACGAGTACCGGAGCGGAGCGAATTTGACATTCGTGAGCACCGGCACGCAGGACTGACACCGAATGCGAGGGTTTGTCTACACGCTGACTACCTAATGATATTAGGTAGTTACTTTAATAAGGCATCTCCTGTTCGTTCATCGGTAATTAATACATGAATTAATCCACCTGCTAATGCCGCCCGGATCGCTTCAATTTTTTCTTCGCCTCCGGCGACACCTATGACCAGCGGAATTTCTTTCAGCTTTTGCGGGCTTATGCCCATCACCCGGTCGTTCCATGGGTGGGGATATACTTCCCCTTGATGATCAATAAAGTTATAGCAAATGTCACCTGCTACACCCTTCGCTTGAAGGATGTCCTCTTCGCCGCTTGTCATATAAGATTTCACCATCGTTGAATGCTGCGGAACACCGCCAATTCCGACAACCGCGATATTTGATGATTCTCCTAGTTCAATCACTTTTTTGATCGACGGCTGTCTAATCAGTACTTCCTTCGCTTCTTTCGTATCAAGCATGACGGGAACATGTAAAAACTCACATTTAGATTTGAGTGCCTCTGTGCATCTCGCAATAATATAGTTGGCGTGGATATCGACGTCTTCATTTCCCACACCTCCGACAAGCGGAACAAATGTCACGGATGGATAGTACTGAACAGACGTAAGCGCTTTCGCCATTTCATGCAGCGTTGTCCCTGAGGAAAAGCCGATAACTTGTCCATCCTTCATCACTTTTAATAAAAAGCCCGCCGCCGCCGCACCGATTCGGCTTTTGGTTGTGTCTTTGCTAAGCGTTTCCACACAGACGACTTCTCGCAGCCCATATTTGCGTTCTATTTTTCTTTCTAACGATCCATACTGTTGATTGACTTCATCATGAATAATGATTTCCACGATTCCTGCTTCACGTGCTTTTGCCAAATATTTCGATATGAGCGAACGGCTAACCCCAACAGCTTCTGCAATGTTAGATTGAGTGGCGCCTTCTTCATAATACATATGCGCAACCTTAATGAGCAGCCTTCTTTCATCATGGAATGTCATAATAACCCTTCTTTCCGCTTAAGTGTTCCCTAACAAATGATATCTAAAATAACATTTGTTAAAAACAGATTAAATGAAAAAAATAACCGAGTCAATACTAGAGGCGTGTTCTCTAACAAGAATGAAAAAAGCCGCACATCAAGCGGCGGCTTTAAAAGATGTTTTTATTCATTTGTTTGATGGCTGCTTTTTCAAGCCTTGAGACTTGTGCTTGAGAAATCCCGATCTCTTCAGCGACTTCCATTTGCGTTTTGCCCTGGAAAAAGCGTTTACGAAGAATCATTTTTTCCCTGTCGTTCAATCTGCGCATGCCCTCTTTTAAGGCCAATTCTTCCACCCATTGTGTGTCTTTGTTCCGTTCATCACTAATTTGATCCATCACATAAATCGGATCTCCTCCGTCATTATAGATCGGTTCAAACAAAGATACAGGATCTTGAATCGCATCTAGGGCAAAGACAATTTCCTCATGAGGCACTTCCAGCACTTTGGCAATGTCTTCTGCTGTTGGCTCCTTGCTTGTCTCACTAATCAGCCTCTCACGGACCTGAAGTGCCTTATAGGCAATATCTCTTAGTGAACGAGACACCCGAATCGGGTTGTTATCACGCAAGTATCGACGGATTTCTCCTATGATCATAGGAACCGCATAAGTTGAAAATCTGACATTGTGGCTTAAATCAAAATTATCAATTGATTTCATTAATCCGATACAGCCTACTTGGAAGAGATCATCGACATACTCGCCTCTGTTGTTAAAACGCTGAATCACACTTAAAACCAACCGTAAATTGCCATTGACTAGCTTTTCTCTTGCTGTATCGTCACCCTCATCTTGCAGCTGTCTGAACAATTTTCTCATCTCGTCGTTTTTCAGAACAGGCAGTTTGGAGGTGTCGACTCCGCAGATTTCCACTTTATTTCTGGACACTTTTTTCCCTCCCTACAGGAGCTGTTGTACAAAGTTCAGTATCTCCTTGGGATGGAAAAATATGCACGAGCGATGACGAGAATCATGTGAAAAAATGGTTATCCCTTTGATAGTAAAGGGATCGAGCTTTCAAAAAATTTTTTTAGACCATTTTATTAAATTCTTTTTGTAATCGTTTAATGATTCTTTTTTCAAGCCTCGAAATATACGACTGGGAAATCCCAAGCATGTCAGCGACATCTTTTTGGGTTTTTTCCTCACCGCCGACCAAGCCAAATCTTAGTTCCATGATCTGCTTTTCGCGGTCATTTAATTGCTCCAGCGCTTTTTTCAGCAGTTTTTTATCTACATTTGCTTCAATATCCCGCGTGATAATATCATCATCTGTTCCAAGTACGTCTGATAAAAGCAGTTCATTTCCGTCCCAATCAATGTTGAGCGGTTCATCAAACGAGACTTCTGAACGGATTTTATTATTTCGCCTCAAGTACATCAGAATCTCATTTTCAATACATCTCGAAGCATATGTTGCCAGCTTGATCTTTTTTTCAGGGTTAAATGTATTGACTGCTTTGATCAGGCCAATGGTTCCGATACTAATTAAATCCTCAATATTAATACCTGTGTTTTCAAATTTCCTTGCGATATAAACGACTAAACGCAAATTTCTTTCGATCAGAATCGCCCTTGCGGTTTGATCACCTTTTGGTAATTTGACAAGCAGTTCCTGCTCTTCATCCTTTGATAATGGAGGCGGCAGCGCTTCACTTCCACCAATATAATAAATTTCATCACTCTTTAGACCTAGCTTCATGAGGAGTTTATACCAGTAGTAAGTGAGTTTAAATTTTAATTTTTTCATCTTCTTCTCCCTTCTAAATGTCAAGTTGACCTCGTAAGATAAAAGACATCACAAAAAACTACGACACCCCCTGGATGATTTTCCCGTCTAACATATCTGGATGAATGATGGATTGAAATTCCTGATCTGCTGATAAACCGCTCAGACTCAACCCTACAAAACACTTGGCCGGCTGAATCATAAGCGTCTTTGAATAAATGAAGACTGTATCTGGTTTTAGGCATAGTAGAAAACCGTGATCATGACCCACTGCTCGATATGGAACAAGTCTTAATCGATCAAGAAGGGGAAATTGATCATCGATCTTTTGCATCACTTCAACAGGATGAGACTGTTTCATGAGCTCTATAAATGGCTCTCCGCAAATGGCCGTTAGCTGATCGGCCTGGACGATCATGACAGGTGTTTTTGTCATAGGATCATACAGCTGATTGCCAGAATCGACGAGTCCATTTAAGCGGATGGTCTCCCCGTGAATGTGTATCTCTACAAGCACTTGTTCATCATATTGTCTTTTTTTCGCACCAACCTCTCCTAATCTTTTCTTTGAAAACAGCCATATCGCAGGAAAGCCGGTTAAAACAAAAAGCCAGCTAATGGGATCACCAAAGCCATCATTTTGTGAAATGAGCAGGCCATCTTGGATCACTGTGTTGGTTTGCAAAAACGAATGAACCCCGATCATGCCTCCTCCCATCAAAAATGTTACAAAGTAAAAAGCAAACAGATTTTGAAAAAAGGAACGAAATCTTTGAAAACCAAAGGTTGCAAGAACGATGAAGACAGAAAAAAATAGTTTGCCTAAAGGGTGTGACACAACCATTGCAAATGGTGTAAAGAGCAAGAGAACAATGCTCGATCCAATGAGAGCTCCTAACATATATCGCCTTTTTTTTACTTGTCGTTTGAGAATAAATGCAGTGAGTAAGAGAAGCAATAGATCAAAACAAAAGTTTAACAGCCAGATCACATCTAAATAAATGACCACCTTCTGCTCCTTTCATCTGAAACAAAGAATCAAAAGCAGTACTTGCACTTGTTTGTACCAGTATAAAACAGTCAAGAGATGGAAGTCTGTCAATTCTTGTTGGGGATGATAGAGAACTTTTGGTGGATTGTTATTGTTTTTGTCGAGGAATGAGAGCGCGGAGCAAGAGAGTGTTCTTCTGGACAAGCTTTCAAACAATTGCTCGAAAAAAAAAGACACGCTCCTGGAAATCGTGTCTTTTGTTTAAGTTACTTTTCATTGATGTTTAATGTGCCTGAAGCCTTTTGTCTTGTGACATTTCCATAATCATCTCGCACAATTACTTCAATGACCGCACCTTTTGCTTTGGCGGTAGAAGTAGCTGTCCAGTAGCCTTCATATGTTCCGCTAGATACTTCGCGAATCGGCAGCTCTGTTGTATTTTGAAGCTTTGATCTCGCGTTTGTCAGCGGCATGTGAATAACAAACGTTGCGTCTAGCTTTTCCCTGCTGTTAAATGAAATTTTAACAGACTCTCCTGATGATAGATGGACATTCTCTGCTGGAGTCAGCTTAGAAATTTCAGGTGCCTCGTATTGGACATCGATATTGACTTTTTTAGTCGTTTTGTTTCCTGCTGCATCTTTCGCTGTTACTTTTATTGTATTTTTCCCGTTCTCAAGCAGTATTCTTGCGGAATATTTTCCATCTTTTACGGTTGCCTTTTTTCCATTTACAGTGACTTGATCAAGATGATCATCTGTGACCTTTCCTTCTACAGTGAGTGATTCTTTATTAGACTTTCCCCCTTTTTTAGGTGTATCTATGGTGAGTGCTGGAGCTGTTTGATCAATGATGACCTTTACTGGTTTTGATCGTTTCGTTGCGCCTTTATCCGTAACAGTCGCAGCTGTGAATACATGCTCTCCACTTGAAGCTGTGACCTTTTCTTTGAAAGCGCCTGACTGATCTGCTTTCACTTTGGCAATCTCTTCATCGTTTTGATAAATCGCTACATCAAGCCCAGGGGAGGCTTTGCCTTCAATCTCCAGTTCACCTTTGTTCGAAATGGTTCCGGCCTTCGGAGATATAATCTCTGGCACATCTGCTTCATAGTCAACAAGCGCCCGAATCATATAATTCCCTTCTTCTTTTGGAGAAGGAGAAAAAGCACCGCTTGTCAGCTGCCAGCTTCTTTCAGCATTTGGACCATCTTCGTCCGTTGCAAGTCCTGGAGACTCCGTATTCTTTTTCGTTTGAATATAGACAAGATAGAAATCTCCATCCACCGTAATGGCTTGATCTTCTAAATCTACTTTTGTCCATTCACCATTACGCAGCGCATTCGCTTTTAGAGGTCCTGCAATTTTCTCCCCTGGAGCTCCATTCTTCCCAGAAGCATCATACACCTCAACCGCAAATTCATTCCCGCCAGGAGCTGGCCACTCTGATGACCAGAAACGGAAAAGCCCCCCTGTGAGTTGCGCTTGTTTCTTCCCCTTTTCTAATGAAAACTTCACAGCCCAGCCATTGCCAGGATCATAGAAGGCTCGCGCATTTTCAGCTGTTCCGTCATCGTAGCCAATTTCACCAGCAAAGCCGATGAATGGCTCCAGCTGAATGGATTTTCCAACCGGCTTTTCTGTCACATCTGCTGTAAAAGAATAACCTTTAAACCCTTTCGCAAATACTTTGACGGTATAGACACCGCTCAATGCCTCTAGAGAAAATTCGCCAGCTTCATCTGTTTTCACCGGCTTAATTTTCGCATCCTCTACAAGATAAACCGTGGCATCCTTTACTTTTTCACCCGTTGCTTCATTGACAATTGTACCGGATATCGTTCGTTTCTTAAGTGGCTGTAAGGCGAAATTTGCCTCAGCCGTTTCATTTGAAGAAATATTGACTGTTTGTTTGCGTGATTCAAACCCGTAAGCTTCCGCTTTCACTGTGAATTCCCCTGCACTGTGAGTAAGCTGATATCTCCCTGTCGCTTCATCTGTGTACGTTGATTTTCCGCTTTCAAGAACACTAATTTCCGCTTTCATAGGAAGAGCTTTGAAGGACGGAGCATCAAGATTTTTTTCCTTTTTCAATTCTTTTGTTTTTGCAGGCTTCTTATGTGGATGTACAGCCTTTTCTTTTTGAGGCAGGGCTTGATCTGTTATTTTCATATCACCTGAATTAACATCTTCGTTTGTCACCTGTCCTTCAATCGTGCCAATTCCATCTGTTAATGCCGTAATCGCCTCTTTTGCATCAACTAAACCTGCCCCATAGCCATTGTTAGGGGATTCCGGGAATTGCTGATCAGTCAACGGCTTCGCTGTATCAATGAGAATTTGTTCAATCTCTTCAACAGAAAGATCTGACTGTACTTGGCGAAGAAGAGCCACAACAGCTGAAACATGCGGACCAGCCATCGACGTCCCATTCCAGCCATCTTCATACCCTTTCCCTGGAATGGATGAACGAATGTTTACCCCTGGGGCCGCAATATCTGGTTTCATGACGCCATATGGAGACGGACCTTGCAGCGAGAAAGACCCCAATTTGTTGTCTTGATCCGTTGCACCCGTTGCAAAGGCCTCCTGATAGTTCGCAGGATTTGCAATTGATCCCTCACCACCAGGGTTAAATAAATCGGTATTGCCAGCTGAAAACTCTGGGAAGATGTCCGCCGCTCTCCAAGCATTGACCACATCTTTATACCAATCATCAAGACCAGGCCCACCGCCCCAAGAATTATTGACGACATCTGGTGCCTTTTCTGGATGTGGGTTTCCGTCCTCATCTTTTGGTGCTAAAATCCACTCTCCTGCGTCAAGCAGATCAGCATCTGAACCACCATCTTCTGAGAAAGCTTTCACCGCAATCCATTTTGCGCCTGGTGCGACTCCGATTTGATTCTTTCCATCTGGCTCAGAGCCAACCATCGTTCCCGTCACATGTGTACCATGCTCTAAATCGTCGTATGGCGCTTCAGATCCTGTTGTAGCATCGTACCAATTGAATTCATGAGATGGATCATTCGGGTGTGCTGGATCAAATCCGCGGTATTTTTCCTTTAAAGCAGGATGATCCCATTCCACTCCTGTATCAATACTTGCCACAACAGTACCAGTACCGTCATAGCCTAAAGCCCACGCTTCTGGAGCATGAATCTGAGAAATGTTCCACTCGACTCCATCTACTGCTTTCATTTGTTTTTTCTGCTTAGACGTCTTCAAATCAACGGGGCGATGAATTTGACGGGTTTCATTCGGCAGCACTTGATCTACTTCTGGGAAGGAAGCCACCTTTTCCATGACTTCTTTCGTTCCCGTCACCGCTAGACCATTCACAATATAGTACGAATGAATCTCCTTCACTTGCTTTTTCTTTTGTTCCTTTTGTAAATACGTAAGCAGCGCTTGCTGCGTCTCCTCAGACGTTGCTCTTAATTCTGATACGACGGCTGATCTTTTTGTGTACTGCGTTTTAGCCGCTGTTAATTTCTGTTTTTTGGCTCTGGACACAGCTTCCTTCGCCACTTTTTGCGTATTTGTTTGCTCCTTCATTTTGATTAAAAAGGTCACCTTGTCATCCTGTTGAAACTGTTTCATTAATCTAGATGAGATCTTTGCTTTTGTTGTCTTAGAGGAAACAGCTTCCTCCTGATATGAGGTAGAAGTCGATTTTGCTTGAACCATCCCAAAGCTTGTCATCGTTAAAGTACCTATCACCAAAAGACTCATCAAACGATAGCCGGCGGTTTTGCGAAACTTCAATTTCAATCAAATCCCTCCTCCTCAAATGGCCAAACAGAGTATATGTCTCACTCCTTTCCTTCTTTTGTTCATGACAAGATTCATGGTGTTCTTTTTAATGTAGTCAAATAAAGGTCATCATCTTGTCGTTTTTTGTAAGAGGGATTAAAAATGATTCTTTTTTCTTAAGCACCTTAAGTCAAATTACATATGAAAGATGAAGTGGCTCTCACACATTTAAGACTTTTTGATTAGAGTCCCCTTATACGTTGAGACATGAAAAAACCCCTTCCAATGGAAGGGGTTAAGCTATACTCGATTAGCGTTTATTGCGGTTGCGTAAGAACGTTGGAATGTCCAGCGTATCATCACTTGATTGTGTATTTTGTCTCGGCTGAGATGATGGCTGCTGATGTTCCTCACGTTTTACTTCACGTTTTTGAGGAATGGATTGATTTTGCTTTAATCCTTGTCCTAGTGGATTTCTTTGTGGTTTTGTCACTTCTGGCTCTTGCTCAATAAATCCAGTTGCGATCACAGTCACCACAATTTCATCCTTCAAGTTATCATTGATGACAGACCCGAAAATCATGTTTACATCTTCGTCAGATGCAGAAGCCACAATATCCGCTGCTTCTTGCACTTCATAAAGACTTAGGTTTGTGCCACCCGTAATGTTCATGATGACGCCTTGAGCACCATCGATCGCTGTTTCTAGAAGTGGTGAAGAAATGGCTTTCTTCGCTGCTTCAGCAGCACGGTTTTCACCTGTTGCGACACCAATACCCATAAGAGCCGAACCTTTATTGGACATGATTGTTTTCACGTCAGCAAAGTCAAGGTTAATCAGACCTGGTGTTGCAATTAAATCGGAAATCCCTTGAACACCTTGTCTAAGCACGTTATCTGCCGCGCGGAATGCTTCCAGCATTGGCGTGTTTTTATCAACAATTTCAAGCAAGCGATCGTTTGGAATCACGATTAATGTGTCCACTGCTTCTTTCATAGAAGCAATTCCTTCAACTGCTTGAAGCTGACGCTTTCTTCCTTCAAATGTGAAAGGACGAGTCACGACTCCAACTGTCAATGCACCAGAATCTTTTGCGATTTTTGCAATGACAGGTGCAGCACCCGTACCAGTTCCACCGCCCATACCAGCTGTAACGAAGACCATGTCTGCACCTTTTAGTACTTCTTCAATCTGCTCTTTGCTTTCCTCAGCAGCCTTCTTACCGACCTCAGGATTCGCACCTGCTCCAAGCCCTCTTGTCAGCTTAGCACCGATTTGCATTTTAGTTTCTGCTTTTGATAGATTTAACGCCTGTGCATCTGTATTGACTGCAATAAAATCGACACCTTGTACGTCATTTTCGATCATTCGGTTGACAGCGTTATTCCCGCCGCCACCTACTCCGATTACTTTAATTGATGCTAGGCCGTCTATATTTGTTTCAAACTCCAACATGCTGAATCCTCCTAATCCGTCGAAAATCTAATTCTATTCCCAGAACATATTAAATAGTTTTTTCATTTTGCCCGGTTTTTTATTTGTCTCTTGTTGTGCTTTTTGTTTTACTTTCGGTCTTGGCTGCGCTTCTTTCACTTGTGGTGCAGAAGAAACCGGCTCCATGGATGCGCCTACTTCATGAAACGCCTCATCTGGCATTTGGAATCCAACCTGTCTGCCCTGAATCTTTGCATTGCGATAAGCAAAGTGGATCAGACCCACTCCTGTCATATATTGAGGCTCTCTCACCCCGATATAATTCGGACTTGCAATCCTGACATTGTTTTGCAAGACCGTTTGTGCAAGAGAAAGGATACCTGGTATGGCTGCCTGTCCACCTGTTAGAACGAATCCACCAGGCAAATCATGGACACCCATATTTCTTAATTCCTCTGCCACAAAGAGCAGGATTTCCTCCAGCCGCGCTTCAATAATGTTAGCCGCATCAAGTTGTGTATACGTTTGTTTTTGATCGGTACCGATCACAGAAACTTCAAATGTCTCCTCAGTCGATGCCTCATCATAAAACGCATGCCCAAATTGTTTTTTGATTCGTTCAGCTTCTTCAGTGGAAGTTCTAAGTCCTATAGACAAATCTTTTGTAATGTTCTCTCCGCCCAAAGGGATACTGTGAGTAGAATAGAGATGCCCGTTTTCAAATACGGAAATCGTTGTAGATCCGCCGCCAATATCGACAAGAGCTACCCCGAGATTTTTTTCATCTTTCGATAATGCTGCTGAGCCCGATGCGATTGGCTGCAAGCAAATATCCATAATTTCAATTCCAGCTCTTTCTACACATCGGAGCCAGTTATGTAGAATCGTTTTAGAACCTGTAATTAACGATCCTTCCACCTCTAGCCGAACACCAAGCATTTTTTTCGGATCTGTGATCTCATCTCTTCCGTCGACGATAAATTGTCTCGGAATCACGTCTACGACGAGATGTTCTTGAGGAATAGATACTACTTGTGCTGCATCTAAGACACGTCTCACATCTTCAGCATGTATTTCTTTGTTTTCACTAGATACTGCGACCACGCCGCTCGTATTCTGAATATGAATGTGGTTTCCGTTAATTCCGACAATCGCCTTTTGTAAAGGAAATCCTACCATTCTCTCAGCCTGTTCAAATGCTTGTCTAATAGAATGAACTGTCTCATCTATATCAACAATCGATCCTTTTTTTAACCCCTCTGAAGGGACATTTCCAACACCTATAATGTTAAGCGAATCATCCGCCATTTCTCCGACGATGACTTTTATATTGGATGTACCGATGTCAAGGCTGACGTAAATTTCATTGTTGTTCATTCTATGGCACCTCCTCACATATCAATACTTTCTATTCTATTATTTGCTGAACAACAATACAATGAATGTGTTTTTACAAGTGTGTAACAAAACTTAAAAAATCAACATTTTTTATTAGGATTACTGAAAATATTCGTTACATCATATGTATATCCTTTTTTATGACTCACTTTTTTTCTTTTTTTCTCTTGAAATTGTCCATTTTGTTAGTAGAATTCTTCTGATAACTGCTATATTTTGAAACAATCTAACGCCGAATGCAAACATTCCGACTAAGTACAAGTCTACACCAAGATGGACGCCCAGAAAAGCTAAACTTATTGCGAGTATAATATTAAAGAAGAAGCCTGATACAAACACTAGTTCATCGTATGCCCCTTGCAGATGTGCTCGGATTCCACCAATCAATGTATCAAGCGCAGCAAGTACAGCGAGGGAAAGATAGTTAGAATACTCATTCGGTATCGTAAAATTTGTTAAGAAACCGATCGCAACTCCTATGATTAAGCCAAGTACAGGAAGCCACATTAAGATTTTCCCTCCTTTACATCTTCAAGAGGCTTCAATTCGTTTACTTGAATTGCACCGTCATATGCTTTTAAATGGATTTTTTTCTTCGGCTGGCTCATACTCAAGCTGAAGTTTTCCTGAGCAAACAAATCACCAATATCTGATACATTTAAACGGCTGTATAATTTGTCGGCCTGCTCACTAATCATTTTAATGTTGACTTCATCACTATCTAAGCTGTAACCATCTATTTTTGTCGTGCCATTAATATCTCGAATCACACTTGTATTAATTACACGGCGATCATTGATGGAAATATGTTTTGCCCCAAACATATTGGCTTCATTAATTAACTTTTTCAGAAGATCAGGCGGGATATTTTTCACTTCTTCTCCGGTAAGGTCCTTTGAAAAAAGCTGAGAAATTTCAATTTCAATCCCCTCCCCTTCCACTTCTGTAAAACCAGCCTTTTCTTTTAAATCTTTTAACGTTTTTGTTAATTGTGCTTCTTTTGATTGATCTCCTTGATGACCATATTTTTTTAGCATCTCGTCGTATTTATCAATTTCTTTGAGCAAATCCAATTCCTTACTTTTAGATGCAGATAAATCCTCTCTCAGTTCCCAAACATCACGAGTATCACGAACTTTGGGCTTTTGTAAAGAATTAAACTGGATGGAGACCATGATGCCAAATATGATCATTAAAGCTGTTAAACTAAGTAAAGGCTTCTTTTTCCTCAACACCACTCACCTTTTCACTTTTAATCTTTGTTTCTTAAAAGAGGGTTCATACGAATATCCGTTTTCTCAATCGTCATTGAAATGTGATCACTTGTCAGCTGATCGACCACTCCTCCTGCAATATTTAAAGCAGGTATTAACACAGCCGGATCTCCAATACCAGAAATGACAAATGGTGCTGGATGCTGAACACCATCAACAGTGACAACTGGACCATTACAATGTATGTATGATTGGTGTGTGATTCTTTGCCCATTAATAGATACAGCAGAAGCCCCTGATATAAATAGTTCGTTTATCACATGAAAAATGTGGCTCTCATGCACAATGTAATTATTGACATTTTGTCCACTCGGGATATAAGATGCATCTTCAAGAGATACATTGACCCCTTTTCCTTTTACACCAATCTCTCCTGTAAACATTCTGTATTTCTCAACATCTTCCAGTACATTAAAATACTGCTCTTTTTCATTTTTCAAATTGGACTCTGTCGCTTGAACCTTTGATTGAAGACTATATAATTCTTTTTCGAGTTTCTGATTCGCCTTTTCTTGCTTTGTGAGCTGACTTTTCAGAGAGTATTCTTTTTTCCATTGCTCTGTTCGAATGACATCTGCCTGATGCTGCTTTGTATATTGGTATGAAAAAGAAATCAGAAAACCAAGAACAAGCATGACAATTGAGAATATAACTGTTTTGCCTCTCAACGCTCATCTTCCTTTTTCTTAGATTTAAACGCTTCAAAATACGTAGCGACTTCCATATGGATTGTGCCTTTTTCAGAAGACGAAAGTTCTTTTACAATGGCTGGATAGGTTTTCATTTTATCACCGAATGTTTTAATTGATGCAATCACAGTGTTTCCGTCATTCATATAAAATTTAACTAGCCACTGGTTTGAATTTGTCGGCACATAATATACTTCTGAGATGAGTTCCTGAATAGAGGCTGGCAGCTGATTTAAAGATCTAACGGTTTGCTTCAGCTTCTCCTTGTTGTCCCAATCGACAAAAATAGGTCCTGCATGACTCGGTGTAACTTCTTCTGGTAAAGCGGTCCCATTTTCAAGAAGCTCATAATATAGATTTCCCTTTTGAAGATACGCAATATTTGCATATTCTTTGACAGCAATACTGACCTTATTTGGGAAATGCTTTTTGATCCTAACGCTTTTAATCAGTTTATTTTGTTTAATATGATCTGCTGTTATATCTTTATTTAAATTCCAAAACTCTGTTTCGCCTTCTTTAATTTGTGAAAGTTTAACAAGCTGTTTTGTAGAGACATGCTCGTTACCTGTGATGGTTAAAGAAGAAATTTTGCTGATTGGTGTTTGCAAATAAATAATAATTAAAACCATGATAAAAAACAGTAGTATAAAAGAGATCAGTCTACGATTCGCTTTTTGCTTCCTTTGTTCTTTAATTTTAGGAATTCGCTCTTCTATATTGACGATCTTTTCATTTTCATGATCAGGCCGCATATATACTCTTCACCTCATTCAAAGCTGCTTGTCCACATCTTTGGGTCATCATTTTGATGAGAAAACAAACGGCATTCTTTCATGCCGTTTGTTTTCCTGTGATGCCATCATTCATAAAAACTAGCTGTTAATTTTCTTCACCGATAATTTCTACCTCTGTATGCATATCTACGTTGTAGTCTTCTTTAATTTTCTTTTGGATGTACTGAATTAGGTCCAGCACGTCTTGAGCAGTAGCTCCACCAGCGTTGACTATAAAGTTGCCGTGCATATCGGAAATTCTAGCTCCGCCGATTTGGTATCCTTTTAAATTCGCTTTTTCTACAAGCTGTCCTGCATATTCAGGCAGCGGATTTCGAAAAATACTGCCAGCACATGGCCGGTTATAAGGCTGGGTTTCTTTACGATAATCTTTATTTTGCTGCATTTTCTTTGTGATTTTTTCGCGATCATCCTGTTTGAGCTTAAACACGGCTTCGAGAACAATGCCAGGTCGTTCTTTTTGAAGGACTGATGTTCGATAGCTGAAATTCATCTGTTCATTTGTGAGCCACTCGATGCTTCCATCTTCAAATAAGATTCTAGCTTTCACAAGAATCTTACTGATATCAGATCCATGTGCACCTGCGTTCATATAAACAGCGCCTCCAATAGACCCTGGAATACCAGCTGCGAATTCCAACCCTGAAAGACCCTGCTTACTAAGAGATGTCGCGAGCCTTACGACAGAATAGCCGCCGCCAACTGTAATTTCTTCATCATTTACAGTTAGGTGATCCAGTCCAGCACCTAGCTTGAGAACAACTCCACGAATTCCCTTATCAAGTACAAGTAAATTCGATCCTCTTCCAATGACCGTCCAATTCGTATGGTGTTTTTTCACCTGATCCATGATCGTTTTAACTGCATCGATATCTTTTGGGATGATCAAAAGATCTGCTGGTCCGCCTATTTTCATTGTTGTATGATTAGCAAGCGGCTCATTTTCAAGTACTTTACCAACTTGCGCTTCTAATAATTCATTCTTCAAGTTCTCCATATTACCCTCCGCCTTACCTAATATCATTCCATCATGTAGTCGTAATATCTTTTAACACATTATATAAACGTGCAGCCGCATCTGGTACTCCGAGTTCTTTCGTTAAACGGCTCATTTGGTTGAGTTTTTCTTCATTACCGGCAATTTCATCAATTGCATGCAGCAGACGATCCCCTGAAAGCTCTGATTCTCTTAAAACAATCGCAGCATCATGTTTTTCAAGTGATCTTGCATTGATTTCCTGATGATTTGCCGTCACGTATGGGCTCGGAATAAAAATGGTTGGGATTCCAAGAGCCGTTACTTCAGCAATTGTTGTAGCTCCCGCTCTTGCAACAATCACATCGATCGATTTCAGGTACTCCGGCATTTGATGTAAGAAAGGTTTTGTGATCATATTAGGTGCTGCACCTTTTTCCTTTAGCTCATTCAACACTTTTTCATAATGAACCTCACCTGTGATATATAAAAGCTGGTAGTTTTTAGCCTTTAAATCATCTTGCATTTCGATCACTGCTCTATTGATAGGAGCAGCACCTCGGCTCCCGCCGAAAATAAGAACCGTTTTTTTCTGTTCATCGAGCCCAAATTCTTTAAGAGATTTCCCCTCTTTTATAGAGACGACTTCAGAGGCTCTAGGGTTTCCCGTAAATACAACCTTTTCAGAAGGAAAATGTGCCTTTGCTTCGTCAAAGCAGATGGCTACTTTATTAACATATCTCGCTAGGAACTTATTTGTAATACCAGGCAGGCTGTTTTGTTCGTGTATAATAGTCGGGATCTTCAGCTTAGAAGCCGCATAAACCACAGGCCCACACACATAACCGCCTGTTCCAATGACCGCATCAGGTTTGAATTCTTTTAAGTAAGATTTGCTTTTTTGAACGCCTTTCAAAAATCTCATCACCGTTTTGACGTTATCAAAGGAAAGCTTTCGTTTAAAACCTGAAATTTCTATCGCCTTGAAAGGGATATTTTCTCTTTCTACAATTTTCTTTTCAAGTCCATTTTCAGTACCGATATATAAAAATTCCACATCAGGATGCAGTCTTTTCACTTCTTTAATAAAGGCTAAGGCCGGATAAATATGTCCGCCTGTTCCGCCTCCACTGATTACTATACGCATTATACCATTTCCCCTCAATTTTTTTCTGCTCTGAACAAAGTATAAACCCTGTTTTAAACAACAGGGCTCCGTTAAAACCTGTAAAGAAGAGTCAAAAAACACGTTTTCGAAACAAAAACTGTCATTTTCACTCTTCAAATCATTTTTTTGTACTTTTGCAAAATAAACGTCAACATGGTTTCATGAGCTTCAGCACGTTAATATCTTGCGTACCTGCTTACATTCAAAAGTACGCCAATCGCCATCAGCATTAATGTCAGTGATGAGCCGCCATAACTAAGGAATGGGAGCGTGATACCTGTCACAGGAATAAGTCCAGTGACAACTGCGATGTTAATCATTACTTGAATGGCCACCATTGAAATAATACCAACTGCCAGGAAACTTCCATATAAATCTGGGGCTCCAAGTGCTATTCGTATGCCTCTCCATAATAGAACACTAAAGAGGAGTAAAATGAGTGATCCCCCTATAAAGCCAAGCTCTTCAGACAATATCGCAAAGATGAAGTCCGTTTGGGGCTCAGGTAAATAGAAGAATTTTTGTCTACTTTGACCAAGTCCCATTCCGAAAAGACCACCTGGACCAACAGCGTATAAGGATTGAATAATTTGAAACCCACTGCCTAGCGGATCTTCCCAAGGATTTAAGTACGATGTAATTCGTTTTATTCGGTAGGGTGCTGATAAGACAAGTGCAGCAAACCCGCTGAGTCCTATAAGACCGAGAAATATAAAGTGAGCAATTCTCGCACCTGAAACAAATATCATAATAATACAGGTTCCAACCATCACCGTTCCTGTTCCCAGATCCGGCTGAAGCATAATGATGGCAAATGCAGAAAATACAATGCCTAAAGCTGGGGCAAAACCTTTGCGAAAGGATGTGATATTTTTTTGTTTTTCAGATAAGAATTTTGCAAGAAACGCAATCATCGCAAGCTTCATAAATTCAGAGGGCTGAATACTAAACGCACCGACACCGATCCAGCTTCTTGATCCATTTCTCTCCATACCGATACCAGGAATGAGTACAAGCAGCAAAAGGAGAAAACAAACAGCAATCAATATCTTTGACCAAGTCCGCCACGTCCAATAATCGACTCGCATAATGAAAAACATTGCGATAACTCCGATTCCGGCAAACAAAAGCTGTCTTTTTGCAAAATAAAACGAATCATCAAATTTATACGATGCCCACACAGCACTAGCGCTGTACACCATAATTAAACCAATCGTCAATAAAAGTAACGTAATGACAACAAGCAAAAAATCCGGAGAAGTTTTCTTATTCGTCAAGAGACCGACACCCCAAGCATAATTTCATTTGGGCTGTCAGTCATATGAGAGACAAGCCCTTATTTAAGCATATGCACGGCGTTT
Organism: Bacillus sp. GBSW19; assembly: GCF_002998655.1. NCBI lineage: Bacteria > Bacillati > Bacillota > Bacilli > Caryophanales > Bacillaceae > Bacillus > Bacillus sp. GBSW19. The sequence goes on along the minus strand of NZ_PVRF01000001.1, from coordinate 547,677 downwards.
ACAAACATGTCTCCACGTTCTTCAAATGTTTTATGTTGATCCCAGCTTGCACAAGCCGGAGATAATAAAATCACGTCTTCTTCTTCAGATATGTTAAACGCCGCAGGTACTGCTTGTTCAACATTATCGACATGTTTTACGTGATGTATTCCAAGCTCTTCACCAAGCTTCACAAACTTAGGTGCAGTCTCACCAAATGTGATAATTCCTTTTACATTTTTCATGAAAGGTTTCAATTCATCAAATTCATTGCCGCGATCAAGTCCACCTGCTAATAAAATGGTCGGTTGTTCGAAGGCTGACAATGCTTTACTTGTTGCCAAAATATTGGTTGCTTTACTATCGTTATAAAATTTCCGACTTTGAATTGTATCTACAAACTGCAGACGATGCTTCACTCCACTAAATGTCGTGAGAACGTGTACGATTGCTTCATTTGAGCAGCCTGCATTTTTCACAACACAAATAGCTGCCAGAATGTTTTCTTGGTTATGCTCACCAGGAAGGACAACATCCTTTACATCAATGATATGTTCATTCATGTAATAAATTGCACCATGTTGAATAAACGCACCATGTTCTACTGGCTCTTTCACTGAGAAAAACACTTTTTTTGCTTTTGAACCTTCTGCCAGTTTTACGACCGATGGATCATCTAGGTTAATTACAGCGATATCATCTTCATGTTGATGTGCGAATACTTTCTGCTTTGCTTTTTCATACTCATCACGAGTGTGGTGATAGTCTAAATGTGCATCAAAAATATTTAATATTAAGCTGATTTTAGGTCTAAACTCAACTGTTCCCATTAACTGAAAAGAAGAGAGTTCCGTTACGATCCACTCATCGCCAGCTGCATTTGCAGCGACTTCGCTGGCAACTGTTCCAATATTACCCGCCACTAATGTTTTTTGGCTGTCTTTTTTCAGCATTTCATAAATCAAAGTCGTGGTAGTGGTTTTTCCATTCGATCCAGTAATCCCAATAAAAGAGGATGAGGTTAAATGATACGCTAATTCTATTTCCGTCCAAACTGGAATTTGGCGGCGAAGCGCTTCTTGAACCATCACATTTTCATATGGAATTCCTGGATTTTTAATTAAAATCGTAATTTCTTTATCTTCGAATATACGAAGAGGATGACTGCCACAAACGACATCAATCCCCTTTTCAGAAAGTAGCTGAGCAGGTTCGTTTTCTTCAAACGGTTTTTGATCATTTACCGTCACATTTACTCCATGTTCATGAAGAATTGAAGCTGCCGCATATCCGCTTTTTGCAAGACCTAATACTAGTACATGTTCGTTTTTTAACATTTGCATCTTATTCAATTATAACCACACCTCGATGTAAATTCCTAAAACAGCAAGTAATAAACCAGCTGTCCAGAAGGTGACAACTACTCTCCACTCTGACCAGCCAACTAACTCATAGTGGTGGTGAAGCGGACTCATCTTAAAGATTCTTTTGCCGGTTGTTTTAAAGGAGATCACTTGAAGAATAACGGATAGCGTCTCAACAACAAATACTCCACCAATAATGACAAGTAAAATTTCAAGCTTCGTTAAAATCGCAATTGCTACAATGGCTCCGCCTAATGCTAGAGAACCTGTATCACCCATAAATACTTTTGCAGGATGTGCGTTAAACACAAGGAAACCAAGGACGGCTCCTGCAACAGCTACTGAAAAGATCGCTACATCATACTGGGATTGATTCCAAGCCAGTATGGCAAAAGCTCCGAAAGCAATAGCAGCGGTTCCAGATAAGAGACCATCCAGTCCATCCGTTAAGTTCACGGCATTAGAACCTCCGACAAGCATGAAAACGACAAGGATAAAGTAAGCCCATCCTAAATCAAAGCTGACGTCTGTTCCTGGAATGCGAATCGTCGTTGCAAACTGATAATAATGGAAAACTGCATAAAAGATCACTGCGATCACAATTTGACCGATTAATTTCTGTTTCGATGTTAATCCAAGATTTCGTTTCATCGCTACTTTAATATAATCATCTAAAAATCCTAATAGGCCGTAACCAAGTGTGACAAATAACAGTAAAAACATTTCTGGACTAATCTCAGAGAATTTGTTGATCATCACAATCGTTGTAATGGTGATAGAAAAGATAATCATAATTCCGCCCATTGTCGGAGTACCAGATTTCTTTTGGTGAGACTGCGGGCCTTCTTCTCTAATACTTTGACCAAATTTAAGTCTTCTTAAAAACGGTATAAAAATCGGGGATAAAAGAACACTGATTAAAAATCCCATTATGATTGTAAACAATATCACCTGTTCAAGCATCGTTCTTTACTCCTTCCGAATTTCCAAAGCCGTTTTCCATCAGAAAATTGCATTCATTATTATGGTATTCATTCGCGTTCTTCGTATGTTGTTTTTGTACAAAATGCTTCATTTCATTACACTCTTTTCATCATTTTAAGATTTGTTTAGATCTAAAATAGCGTCAACTGCAACCTTTGCATCATCAAAGTCATAGACTTGATCGCCAATGATTTGATATGTCTCATGGCCTTTACCCGCTATTAAGACTGTATCGCCTTTTTTCGCATTGGCAATGGCAAAGAAGATGGCTTGTTTCCGATTCACAAAGCTATGATAATACGCGTCTGGCACCCCATTTTCCATATCTTTTAAAATGGCTGAAGGATCTTCGCTTCTTGGGTTGTCTGATGTAAATACAGGTTCATCTGCATATTTCACAGCGATTTGGGCCATTTGAGGACGCTTTGTTTTATCACGGTCGCCGCCGCAGCCAATCACACAGAAAATTTTGCCCTCTGTTAATTCTCTACACGTTGTGAGGACATTTTCTAAACTGTCAGGTGTATGCGCGTAATCGACAATGACAGGGAAATCTTGATCGCAGTTTACAAGTTCAAATCTGCCTTTGACTCCCTCCAACTCTTCAATCGCACTAACGATCGACTCAAACGTTAAGCCAGATACGATCCCGACTGATACAGCTGCCAGGATATTATACACATTGAACTTTCCGACGAGGGCAACCGTCACATTCTTGGTGCCAATTGGAGTGACCAAATCAAATTGAGTTCCTTTTGGCATAATTTGAATATTCTTTGCCATGACATCTGCTTTTTGCTCTAAGGCATACGTCATGACTTCAGCAGCTGTGACTTTTTCAAAATAACTCGAAGCCTCATCATCTGCATTTAAAATCGCATGCTTGGGTTTATTGTGATGAAAGGCGCTTCCGAGCTGAGAAAATAGCAAGCTTTTCGCGTGTTTATATTCTTCCATTGTGTTGTGGTAGTCAAGATGATCCTGTGTAAGGTTTGTGAAAACAGCAATATCATAATCACATCCATGCACCCTGCCAAGATGGAGTGCATGTGATGATACTTCCATAATGGCTGTATCTACATCTTGATCAAGCATCTGTTTAAACGTTTTCTGAAGTGTGACACTTTCAGGTGTGGTGTTTTTCACGTCGAGAATGTCATCATTCACCTTCATATACATTGTACCGATTAAGCCTGTTTTCTTTTCGGCTTTTCTCATCATTTGTTCGATCATGTGTGTTGTTGAGGTTTTTCCGTTTGTACCTGTGATCCCGATGAGATTCAGCTTATGAGTTGGCTGTCCATAAAACGCATCAGCTATTCTTGCAAGTGCTCTTTGAGAGTGTTTCACAATAATGACTGGTACATCTGTTATGTTAAGAGGGTGTTCCGCTACAATTGCTGCAGCCCCGCTTTTCACCGCTTTTTCAGCATAATCGTGTCCATCTACTGTATAGCCTTTTATACAGACAAAAAGGCTTCCCTTTTTCACCTCTCTTGAATCCATTTCAATGGAAGTGATATCAGGATTTTCGTTTATCAATTCGTTGTTTTCACTTTTAAAGTATGTAAGCAGTTCTTGTAATTTCATTTTCATATCAAACCTCTCAAATTCGTTCACGTGCATGTCTTGTGAAAAAAACACACAGTCTATATTTTATCGTAAAAAAAAGGATACATCCAGCGTATTCCTTAAGTTTCTGTTGGAAAAAACACACTTTGGACTCTTTTTTTCAAACGGTTCTTCTCTTTCAACAAAAAGAGGCAGCCGAATGAGTGCGGCTACCCTCTGTTCATTCTTTATTATTCATCGTTTAAGTATAATCTGATCGTGGAGCCTTCTTTGACCTTTGTCCCAGCAGCAGGTGATTGCTTCACTACTTTACTGCCAGTTCCTGAGGCATCGATCTTTAGGTTGATCAAGAGGGTTTCAAGATCTGAAACAGATCCTCCTACAAGATTCGGTACTTCAATGGTTTTTGTGTCCAGCCACTGGTACTTCTTTTCAATTTGCCCTTTTCTTTTTTTCACACCCATCTCTGGCAGGCTGTCCCGCATAATATGACCAACAATTGGTGCGGCCACGGTACCACCAAATTGAATGGTGCCTTTTGGGTTATCCACAGCCACATAGACTACAATACTTGGGTCATCTGCAGGCGCAAATCCGATAAACGACACAATATGGTTATTCTCCATATACTTTCCGTCCTTTACCTTCTGTGCTGTTCCTGTTTTTCCGCCGACCCGATACCCTTCAACAAATGCATTTCGGCCAGTTCCTTGGGCGACTACACTTTCAAGTGCAAACCTGATTTCTTTAGATGTCTCTGCTGAAATCACTTTCTTTTTGGCAATCGGTGATTGCTTTTTCACGACCTCTTTTGTGATTGGATCTATCCATTCTTTTGCAATATAAGGCGTGTAAAGTGTCCCGCCATTTACCGCAGCTGCTACTGCAGCTACTTGCTGAATCGGCGTAACAGATACACCTTGCCCAAAGGCCGTGGTCGCCTGCTCTACAGGACCTACACGATCAAGCGGGAACAAAATCCCCCGCCCTTCCCCTTGAAGGTCGATTCCTGTTTTTTGGCCAAATCCGAAATTTTTAATATAGGAAAATAATTTATCTTTCCCAAGACGGTCTCCTAGCTCTACAAAGCCGGGGTTACAGGAATTTTGAACCACTTCCAAGAATGACTGTGATCCGTGCCCGCCTTTTTTCCAGCACCTAAGTCTTGCACCATCAACTGTCACAGATCCGCTGTCAAAAAATGAATCGCGCTTTAAATTTACTTTCTTTTCTTCTAATGCTGCTGCAAGTGTAATAATTTTAAACGTCGAACCCGGCTCATATGTGCTCCACACCGGAAGATTTCGGTTAAACACTTTTGGGTCAACTGATTGATAGTCAGCTGGATCAAAATCTGGTCTGCTTGACATTCCCAGCACTTCACCATTTTTCGGATTCATCGCAATCGCAATCATACCATCTGGATTATACTTTGCCTGCGCGTTGTCTAATTCTCGTTCTATGATGGTTTGTACTTTTGAATCGACTGTTAATTTCATATCAAGACCATCTTTAGGCGGTGTATAATCGTCTGCTTCATCTGGCATTTTCTGCCCTTTTGCATCGGAATAAAACTTCACAGAACCTTTTTCGCCTTTTAGATCATCGTCATAGTAGGCTTCCAGTCCAAGTAAACCTTGATTATCGATTCCAGCAAAGCCCAGTACATGTGAAAGAAAGCTGCCAAACGGATAATGTCTGATGCTGTCTTCTGCTACATACACGCCTTCTAAATCAAGCTCTCTTACTTCTTTTGCTTTTTCATGAGATACCTTTCTGCCCTCAGGAGAAATTCGTTCAATTGATGTTTTCTTCGTGACATGCTTGTACGCTTTCTCTTCAGACATATTCAGTACTGCTGCCAATTTCTTGCTTGTTTCTGCGGGATCTTTAATTTGCCGAGGGACGACCAATATAGATGGGGCACTTTTGTTCGTCGCAAGCTCTACCCCATTCCGGTCCAAAATATCTCCCCGTTCCGGTTCGAATGGAAGGTTTCGGCTCCATGAATCTTTTGCTAAGCTTGTCAGCTTCTCGCCCATTATAAACTGTACATATCCTAATCTAGTATCTATGATGAAAAAAATGATCACCCCAAACAGCAGCACGAAAAGCAATCGTTTTCTCACTGTTACACTTGACACTCGCACGCCCGGTTCACTCCTTACATATGGCTTGTTTTCATCATATGCAGGCCCGTCCTTTTGTAGAACGCTACGTGATATTCAGCTGGAGCAAAAGAAAAAACCTAGCAAGCGGTTTGCTAGGTTTAAAGTTAATTTGGGCTTTTAAATGTCACAGTGACGACTTTGTCTGAAATCTCCGCTCCACTTTTGACACTTTGTTTTACAGCATATCCTTGTCCATTTGTTTCTATATGCACACCGGAAATCGAAGCATATTGAAGGACTTCCCTTCTGGACCAGCCTGTCATATCAGGCATCTTAATGGTTTTCCCTGCTGTTTTCAAGAAGACTTTCTGGCTTTCAGAGAATTCAGAGCCCGCACTCGGCCACTGGCGTTTAATGGAGAGGCCGTCTCCAATGACAACAGGCGCTAAGTGTTTATTTTTGGCTTCTGTTTCCGCCTGCTTCACTTCTAAATCCAGGAATGAAGGCATCGTTTCTTGTTTCACTTTTTCTGCGCCTGATTTTTTATCGTCTGTTTTTGTTGGTGCAATATTTAAATATAGCAGACTATTTTTCATCACAGGGTTAAAGATTTGAGAAACCGGGGCAGACCCTGTTTCTGTTTCAGACAGCTGCGGCTGCTGTACAGCTACATAAACAAGCAGCTTCGGATCATCTTTTGGCGCCATTCCCATAAATGAAAAGACGTAATCGTTTCTTCCTTGGAGGTAACCGCCGGCACCGCCAATTTGCCCCGTTCCTGTTTTTCCAGCAACGTCGAAGCCTTTGATTTGGTAAGGCTGACCTGTTCCAATTTTTGAGGAAACAACCTCACCTAATATGTCGCGAACTTGCTTCGCTGTATCAGATGAAATCGGTTTTCCTGCTGCTGTTGGTTCGTGCTGCAAAATCGTTTTGTTTGTATTCGGGTCTGTAATATGGTCAATGACATATGGCTTCATCATTGTTCCGCCGTTTGCTATCGCTGTGGCTGCTTCGATTTGTTGAATCGGTGTGATGGCTGACGCTTGACCATAAGCCGTCGATGCTTTGTCATATTCGTATCTATAATTGATTTTGCTAGACGCTTCGTTCGGCAAGTCAATCCCCGTTTTGTCATAGAAATGGAACTTCTGCAAATATTGTTCGTATCGTGTGAAGCCTAGTTTTTCTTTCGCCAGCTTTGCAAAGGCCACGTTTGATGAGCGAAGAACCCCTTGATGAAAGTCAATTTTCCCCCAGCCATTTCCATTGTTGTGGTCTCTCACAAGGCCGCCGCCTACTTTATAAGTACCAGATTGATATTTGTCACTGCCTTGGTAGACCCCTTCTTGGATCGCCGCAGCGAGGGTAAAGATCTTCATCGTTGAACCTGGTTCAAACGCATATGAAATGACATCATTGTTATAATTCGTAATGTCTAGTTCATTTAAATTAAAGCTTGGCCGCTGCCCCATCGCGAGAACCTTTCCAGTTTTCGGATCAACGACTGTGGCAATGATTTTCTTCGGCTTATACTTTTTGGCAACCTGCGTCATACTTTCTTCAAGAAACGCTTGAATTTTCTGATCGATGGTCAGCGTGACGTTTTTCCCGTCTTTCGGGGCAACAATGTCTTCTTTACTATTCGGCAAGGCCCATCCGCTTCTGTCACTGTTATATGTCACATAGCCGTCTTTCTCTTTTAAATATTTGTTCAGTGCCTTCTCAAGTCCCATTGCACCTGACATGTCCTTTGTCGCCTCATCTAATCTGGCATAACCGATCAGGTTAGAAGCAAACATGCCGTTTGGATAATATCGCTTCGTGTCTTTTTCAAATGCGACCCCTGGAAGCTTTAGCTTTTCAATTTTTTCCTTCGTTGAAAAACTAATATCTTTCCCCGCTTTACCAAACTCAACTTGGAATGCATCTTTTGTATTGAGACGCTTTAAAATTTCATTTTCACTCATGTCGATGACTTTTGAGAGCTCTTTTGCCGTCTTTTCTTTATCGACGACATGCATTGGATGCTTAGGGTCCACTGTCATTTTCTTGCTCATGACCGCAATGAGCTTATACACAGATGTATCCTCAGCAATCACATTTCCATTCCGGTCTAAAATAGACCCTCTTTTGGCTTCAAGTGTTTTCTTCGATTGATATTGTTCATTAGCCTTGGCGGCTAACACTTGTCCATCAACCGTTCCTGTAATCTGAATATAGATAAAACGTGCTAGGATGATAAAGAAAAACAGGGCGAAGCAAATACTTGCAATTGCCGCGCCTCTGTTCATCATTTTATTCTTTTTAGGCATCGCCATGTTAATCGACCTTCTTAACATCTTTCGATATGCTTAAGCCTGCTTTTTTCGCGGCTTCGATGATTCTTTCTGGTTCACTCAGCAAGTCTTTTTCCTTTTGAAGCTCAGTGATCTTCTTCGATTCTAAAGATACTTGCTGTTCTAATTTCTGCACTTCAATATTGGCGTGATAGACAGCAAAGGCTTTAGAAATGATGAGAATGGAGCTGCACATAAGAGCCATGACAAACATGACAAGTAAGATTTTTTCACCAAGTGTGATAGAACCTCTTCTTTTAATGACAACCGATTGGCCTTGCTGCTCTGTTTGATGTTGCTTCACTTCTCTTTGATAAGCCAAATTACTCATAAGAAACCTCCTTTTTATCATCATCTATGGTGTCGTTTTACTTTTTTTCTGCAATTCGGAGCTTCGCTGAACGGGCACGGTTGTTATGTTCCAGCTCTTGTTCTGATGCAACGATCGGTTTTCTCGTGATCAGCTTCAGCTTTGGTTCAAGTCCTTCTGGAATCACTGGTAGTCCGTGCGGAAGTTCTGGAAGAGAAGACATTTCTCTAAATGTACTTTTACAAATCCGGTCTTCAAGTGAATGGAATGTAATGACAGAAATTCTCCCCTTCGGATTGAGTAACTCTATTGCTTGTTCTAGTGCTTCTTCAAATACTTTCAATTCATCATTTACGGCAATTCGAATCGCTTGAAACACTCTTTTCGCTGGATGTCCGCCAGTTCGTCTTGCAGGTGCCGGAATTCCTTCTTTGATAATGTCGACAAGCTCACCCGTTGTTTCAATTGGCGCTTTTTTTCTTGCTTCTTCAATTTTGCGTGCGATTTGCTTGCTGAATTTTTCTTCCCCATATTTGTAGAAAATCCGAACTAGATCTTCAAATGGCCATTCATTCACCACTTTTTTTGCCGACAATGCGGCTGATTGATCCATTCGCATGTCAAGAGGTGCATCATGGTGATAACTAAAGCCTCTCTCTGGTGTGTCGAGCTGAGGAGATGAAACCCCAAGATCAAAAATCACACCGTCTACGCTTGTAATACCTTGTTCATTCAGACGTTCTTTTAAATATCGGAAGTTGCTTTTTATGAAAAGAATGTTCGCTTTAGCATCCGCGAGCTTCTCTCGTGCATGATCCAGTGCAGCATCGTCTTGGTCAAATCCAATCAATGTTCCTTTTTCTGATAATTGAGATAGTAAATATGAGCTATGACCTGCTCCGCCCAGCGTGCAGTCCACATATGTACCGTCTTCTTTTACGTTTAAACCGTCAACTGTTTCTTTTAATAATACTGTCTCATGTTGAAACATGATGTTATGGTCCCACCTTTTTCAAATAGAAATGAATGTGTAGAAAGCTTGCTGCACAAGGGATTATTATATATCAAATCCAATCATGTTTTCAGCAATTTCAGCAAAAGAATCTTCTTGCTCTTCTGTATATTGTTCCCAGATCGACTTACTCCACAACTCAATTCGATTTGAAACGCCGATGACCACACATTCTTTTTCGAGTTTTGCATATTGGAGTAGGTTTGATGCGATGTTTATACGCCCCTGCTTGTCCAGATCGCATTCGACTGCGCCAGAGAAGAAGAACCGGGTAAACGCACGTGCATCTTTTTTCGTTAGCGGTAGTGCTTTGAGTTTCTCTTCGATTAGTTTCCACTCACTCATAGGGTAGCCAAATAAACATTGATCAAGCCCTCTCGTCAGCACAAACTGTTCTCCGAGACCGTCTCTAAATTTAGCAGGGATGATCATGCGCCCTTTTGTATCAATCGTATGCTGGTATTCACCCATGAACATGATAATCAGAGCCCCACTTTCTCACCCTTACTCTCCACTATCCACCACTTCTCTCCACAAAACTTATTCTACACTGTTTCTACATAAAAAAAAACCCTGAACTAGTCAGGGTTCATTAAAACTTTATTTCAAAGTTTGACAATTTGTTGCTTGTTTTGAAATGAAAATGGCAGATTTTTGAACGTTTTGAAGAATTCTGGTCCATATTTGTTTAAAAAATACATGATATTCCAAATTCTTTCTTGCGGGGCGTCCAGTGGTTTTAAACTATTTTCAATCCGTTCAAAGTCCCGAAGGATATATCCTTCCTTCTCTTCCACACGCTGCGCCACCTTTTGATAAACAAATTGAAGCTGGTCTTCGATAAATTTGGCATTTTTATCTAGCAGCTGCTCGAAGTTTGGTTCAATCTCCAGTGCTTCTTGTCTCATCACACCATGAGCATTCGCTAATTCACGTTTGGCCTGTTGAACTGCTTGAACAAAGCTGTCTGGAAGACTTTGTTCAAAGTGCGATTCTTTCTTTTCATTCACTCCGCTTGTCAGCACTTCTTCTACCGACAGTTCTCTAACCGGCAGTTTCTTGTCGATGTGCCTTTCAAGAATGGTCACATGCAGTCTTGGAAGAACAGGCGCCATCTTTAATTTAAAATGCTCAAAGATTCCTTTCAGTTCTCCCCAATAGTTAACCTCACCGTGTCCTGCCATAAAAGCAAGTGTTGGGAGAAGGCTTTCCTGCATCAAGGGACGCGTCACCACATTGTTGCTAAACCGTTCTGGGTGCTCCTCAACTTCCTGCAGAAGCTCTTCCTTTGTCCATGTAAGCCCCACTTCTGATATAGAAAACCGGCCGTTCTCTTTCTCAATTAGGAAACGTTCCTCATCATATTCGTAAAATAGGTTTGCCTGACTGTCACCAGCTTCAATGATCGGCTGATATCCTGCTCGTTTCATGGCGGCCTGCGTGTCTTTTAAGCGAGCAGTGACTGCATCATTTGTCTCAACAATGTGCTTGAATAACGCACGCTCAAGTGGTTTTACACCTAAGTCACCTGAATTAAATAAAAGCAGTCCATCTTCTTCAAAGAGGTCACTTACAATCCATTCAAAGAAATCAGTAAAGGTTTGTGATTTGCGTAAACATCGAAGAAGCTGATCGAGCAAGTCATTGGTGTACGCAGATTCTTCATATGTTGAAAACACATCACGGAGCCATTTCTCGGTTTTTTCTTGATCAAGCGGGATTCTTTTCGCAGCCGCTTTTTTGACGTTATTTAATGGCAGCTTTTGTTTCACTGGTTCTTTTTCGCCAGACGTGTACACAAAATTAATTTCATCTACGTCATGATCCTCACCGGCTACCCAAAAGACCGGAATCACTGGGACTCCAAGCTCTGTTTCTTTTTCTTTTGCAAACTGAATGATGGATATGATTTTATGTATGGTATAAAGCGGTCCTGTTAATAGACCAGCCTGCTGTCCTCCAACCACCATGACACTCCGTTCATCACGGATCTTTTCAATGTTCTGACGCATCGCTGCCGATTCAAACTTTGCATGGTATGCGCTCATATAATCCGCTAAAGCCTCGCGCGGGAAGCTCATTTCCATGAGATCGTCGTATCTCTTTTTCCATGTGTGCTCAGAATGTATATCATAATCAAAAAAAGTCGTCATCTCTTTTTTTTCTTCTATATAATCACGTATGAATAAATTCTGACTTCGGATGGAAAGTTCAGTCAATTGCATGTTTAGAACTTCCTTTCTTCAATAAATAGTTAGTTTCCCGAAAAAAGTATAGCATGTAAATGATCTCACTCAAAAGATTTTGTTTGCTTTTTTTCCAATACTTCCAAGCTTCGATAAAAGAAAGTGAGATGTGGCGCCGCAACACCTTGAACTTGAGCCTTTTTTAAAAGATAGCCAACGATGGCTTTTCTTTCGGTTTGGCGGCCTTTCACAATATCTTGAAGCATAGACGACTGATTCGCAGCCGTTTTCTCACAAACAGAGATGACATAAGGCCAGAGCCGCTCTTTTTCAGACAATCCCAAGATGGATACCGCTTCATCAAATGCACATTTCATCATGTATTCATATGAGGGGTTTGCGATCAATTTCCCGTTTCTCACATGCAGCAAAGCCGTCAGCGGATTAATACAGACATTGACAAGCAGTTTTTCCTCCAGCACCTTTTTCCATTCATCCGTATAGATCATCTGAAAATGAGATGATGTCTCATTCAATGCATTTTTTATATCAGCTGCTTCCTCATGCTGAAATGCCCCCCACTTGATGACACCAATACCTGTATGGTTCACTGCATGATCTGACATCTTCATAGCCCCGTGTTCTACCACACCTATATATAATGAATGTGCCGTTTTCCAATTCTCCAAATCTAATAAGTGAGCCATTCCGTTCTGTAAAAATAAGATACGCTGACGAGGTAATGTCGATAATTCATCGAGCACATCTTGCAAATGATGATATTTCACTGTCACGATGAGCAAATCAAATACTCCTGTTATTCCTGTCTGTGCATGAACAGCCGCCTGACATGTTTCTCCTTTTACTGTTCGCTGAATGCCTGATGCTCGAATCTCTTCTGCCTGCTCTTTTCTTCTTGTAAAGACCGTGATGTCATGATGCTGTGATAAATAACTAGCACAAAGCAGACCAATCGCACCGCCGCCAATGATTCCAATGTTCAACTGCCGCACTTCCCTTTTTCTGTTTACTTCATTATATCAATTATTGTAACAGGTTCATGTCGTGATGCAAAAAGCAGATGGCGCGCTATGATTGAATTTTTTTAATTTAAAAACTATAATAATAAGTGTAAAAACTTTTCGAGGCGGATGGGATGAAAATGCCTTCAATGACATCACTGTCGACATTATGTGTGTAAGGGGGAAGATCATATGGCACAAGTAAAACGACTTCTAATTAATTACAAAACTTTAGAGGAATTTAAACAATTTAAGGAATACGGCATACAAGAGCTATCCATGCTTGAAGACCTTGAAAGCAATATGATTGAAAATGACAGCAACTCTCCATTTTACGGGATTTATTTTGGAGATAAGCTAGTGGCACGTATGAGCCTTTATCAAGTGGACGGCTCAACGACAACGTATTTTAACCACAATCATGATTATTTAGAGCTGTGGAAGCTGGAAGTGCTTCCTGGGTATCAGCGCAAAGGGTACGGCGAAGCACTTGTTGAATTCGCCAAATCGTTCGGATTGCCAATTCGGACCAATCCGCGCGTCAAATCAGCCGGTTTTTGGGATAAAATGGGCTTTGAAGCAGTAAAATATGATATGGAGCGCGATAAGGGTGAAAATCCACTCATCTGGGAGCCCGCTCATATTCAAAAAAATACAGGTGAATCCGCTTAAAGACTGATCACAAAACGCCCCTCCTTTCTCTGTGAGGGGCGTCTCTTTATTTAGCATATTCTTTTAAGCTGATATTCTGTTTGACTCTTTCAACAATACCAATGAGTGCCCGGTAATCTTCTTCTGTCATTTTTAATTGCCGCTTTAAGTGTTCATTTTCTTCTGTAAGTGACTTCAATTGATGCTGTGCATCTGCCAGTTCCTCGCGTAAATGAGCAGGTCCATCAGGTTCTTTTTCAAGCTGCTCTAAAAACTGAATCACTTCTCGAAGGGTCAATTCAGCCTGAATTGAAGATGTCTTCTCTTCTATGGTTAACGCATGCTGTGGTAAACCAGAGGAATGAATACCGATTTTTTTACGCAGTTCTTTCCGCTGTTTTTTCGCCAGCTCTATGCCTGCCTGATATTGTTTTCTAACGTATGAGTTCCACCTGAAACCACATGCTGCAGCTGTTCTTGACAATGCTTTCCCGACTTCCTCAAATGCGGAAAGCTGCGTTCCTCCATCTCGAATGTGCCTTAAGACGACTTCTGCTAAAAGTAAATCTTCATCTTGTGTCCATGCGTCCTGCCTTGTAATCGTCAATTGATCATCCCCCCTGAATCTGAATACCACATCATATGCGCCTACTAGAGTAGATAGACTATTTGCAGGAGAGAAACCTAAAAAATAGACAAATAAAAAAACGCAAGGGAAGATTCCCTCACGTTTTTTTATCAAGCATTAGTTACTTTTTACGTCTTTGCCTTTGTATGTTCCGCAAGATTTGCAGACACGATGAGAAATTTTCATTTCACCGCATTCTGGGCAAGCTACCATACCAGGTACTTGTAGTTTGAAATGCGTACGACGCAATCTTTTTTTCATTTTAGAAGTTCTTCTAAAAGGTACAGCCATTATTCCCACCTCCTTAAAGAGTTAAGTTAAGATTCATTATTTTCTTCTAAGAGCTTCTTCAAGCCTTCCAGACGCGGATCAATTCGGTTTTGATGTGCATCTTCCGAAATGACCGCCCAGTCATTCCCTTCTTGTGGTGCAGCACCTTTTACATCCGTTTGGTCGCAAAAGATTTGCATCGGCACTTCAAGAAGAATTTCTTCCTTGACTATAGGCGTTAAGTCGATGATGTCGTCTTCTACAATAGAAACGTCTTCATCTTCTATATCGTCTGTCTTATGAAGTACAAATAGTTCTTTCGTTGAAATCGCAAATGGATAATTTACATCAACAAGCGTTCTTGAACAAGGCAATGTCATTTCACCTGTGATGGTTAAATCAAATGCGACTTGCTTTGATTCGATCACTCCAGTCCCTTTCACCTCTACCGGTGAAATGCGACGTATATCTGAATGAAGGCTAGTAAGTTCATTTAAGTCAACCGTCTCATGAAAATCGAAGCTGTTTTTAGCTTTTTGATGTAACTGATAAACTGTCCATTTCAATTGTATCACCTCTAAGAGCAACAAACATGATTATAGCTTTCATCATGTTATTTGTCAATATTTTTTCTTTACAGTCCTTTGTGATGTCAGAGGGTTGTTTGACATCAGTTCGCGGAATGCCTACACTGAAAAAAATGGGCTTCATTTTTCCCTTATGCTACTTTAGCATAGACCATTTAACCATAGCAAGAAAGGCGGAACATCTATTGAAAGCAACAGGAGTCGTTGTCGAGTATAATCCATTTCATTATGGACATGCCTATCATGTTCGTCAGGCGAAAACACATACCTCCTCAGATGTTGCCATTGCCGTCATGAGCGGTTCCTTCCTCCAGCGTGGTGAGCCTGCCATCGTCTCAAAATGGGCGCGGACAAAAATGGCGCTGCAAAACGGTGTAGACATTGTGTGTGAGCTTCCATACATATACGCAGTGCAAAAGGCAGAAACCTTTGCAAACGGTGCTGTGGCGATTCTAGATGCTTTAAAATGCCGCTCCCTTTTTTTCGGCAGCGAGGATGGTGACATTAAAGCATTTGAGCGAACGGCTCATGCTTGGCTTGAGAAAAAAGGAGAAATTGACCTTTTCACAAAAGAAAAGGTGAAAGAAGGCCTTAGTTATCCAGCAGCTGCAGCAGCTGCGTTTCAAGAGGTGATTGATCCTAAGCACTTACTGGATCTGTCCAAGCCAAATAACATTTTAGGTTTCCATTATGTCAAAGCCATCTTGGAGAGATCCCCTCACATGCAGCCCTTTACCTCTCAAAGGATTTCATCTGGTTATCATGATGAAGAACTTCCTAAAAATCAGAAAATCGCAAGCGCAACAAGTATACGAAAAGCCTTAAAAGATCACGGCACATTTGAAACAGTCGCCCCATATCTCCCAGAAGCTACGCTCAAGCAATTACATGACTATCATTCTTCTTATGGTCTTTTACATACGCAAGAAGCCTACTTTAGCTTCTTAAAACAAGTCTTTCACACAATGGATACAGCAGAACTAGAAGGCATCTATGAAATCGAAGAAGGCATCGAACACCGCATGCAAAAGGCGATTTCACATGCGTCCTCCTACGAGGAATATCTATCTCTTGTGAAAACAAAACGATATACGTGGACAAGGCTGCAGCGGATGAATACACATCTCTTAATGAGGGTGAAAAAGAGTGCCATGCATGAGCTGCTGAAAGAGAGAGAAGCGCCTTACATTCGTTTACTTGGTATGTCAAAGAAAGGGCAGCAATACTTATCTCTTGTGAAAAAAGAATTGGACGTGCCGCTCATAAGCAAGCTGTCTGCCTTTTCACATCCCGCACTTGATCTTGATATTCGCGCGTCCCGCGTCTTCAGCCTGCCCGTTAGTGAGCCAATGCAAACGGACTTAACGGAAGCGGAGTTTAAAACCTCACCGATCCGATATGATGAAGAGACTGGTCTCTTCCAGTCTTAACAAAAAGAGCAGCCTTGATGAAGGCTGCTCTTCTTTGATTAAGATGCTTTCTCTTTTAATTTGTTTAAATAGTTCAGGGCATCTTGCATCGTATCTACAGGCACAATTTTCATATCACTTTTAATATCTTTCGCTGTTTTGACAGCATTTCGGTAGTCTGAATTTGAATCACCTTTATCGTTTGGTGCAAAGAATATATCTTTTCCGGCTTTATCTGCCGCCACGACCTTTTGATCGATTCCGCCAATTGGACCGACCGTTCCATCGGCGTCAATCGTCCCCGTTCCCGCAATCGCATAGCCATGTGTTTCGTCTTCTTTTGTGAGCTGGTTATAAATTTCAAGTGACATCATGAGACCTGCTGATGGGCCGCCGATATTTTCAATATCCACCTTAATGGAAGGCGAGACTTTCACATTTCGATCTGTAAATAATGATACACCGATTCCAACTCGATTCGGCTCTTCTTTAAATGGTTTTAACGTCACTTTCTCCGTGATGTCTTTGCCATTTCGTTCAAGGACAAAACGGACAGATGTACCTGCTTTTTTGCTGCTGATATACGAAACCATTTTATCAGCAGAATCATAGGTCTTGCCATCAACGCTTTTGATTCGGTCGCCCACTTCAATTTTGCCGTAAGCAGGCATTCCTTTCATCACGTAGCTAGCATATACCCCGTTAAACGTATAATCTACTTTTTTGCCTGCTTTTGTATACGCTGCAATCATGGCATTTTCTTGAGAGCTTTTCATCAGCTGAAGCTGCCTTTTCATATAATCTTCATCCGACTCCCCGTCCGCTTTAATATTTTCTTCCGGGACGATCTCGTCATATTTATTCATTTTCGCAAGCAAATACGTATACGGATTGGCTGGACCTACTTTTATCGTCATAAGTGAGAAGCTGCCCTTCTCGTCATATCCGCCGTCTACTTGAATGTGGGGAGCAATCTCGGTTGCATCACCCGGCTTTGTCACGTAATATGGCAGTTTGACAAAGGTTAAGCCAAATAATACAAGGATAACGACAAAAAAGCTGAGCCAGCGAATATTCAATTTTTTCATTCGATTAACACTCCCATTTATCAATGACATCTTTCAGTTTACCTGTTAGTTGATCTGCGGCGAGCTCACCTGCTTCAATCATCTCCTGCACCTGTGTAAATGCACTCGAGCTAAATGTTTCAAGCCTCGGCCGGATCATGACATCAGCGTGAATGGTTTGATGACGGACCAATTCATTTTGAAGGATGTCCAAACTCTGCATAATCACATCCGATAATCTCGTCGCCTTTTCTGTTTTTTTCACCCTTGATACATCAGAGGCGATAATGAGGTCCGCGCCCATTTTTTTTAAAACAGACACAGGAATGCGGTCAACAACCGCTCCATCGACTAGCTGTCTGCCTCCCATTTCATGAGGAACAAACACGCCCGGAATGCTGATGCTTGCTCTGACTGCTTGTGAAACAGACCCTTTTTTAAACACGACCTTCTCCCCTGTCTCGAGGTCACAGGCAACCACCGCAAGGGGCATTCTTAATTCTTCAAATTTCTTCCCATATGTAAACGTGTGAATCAGCTGCAACATTCGATTCCCTTTTAAAAGACCGATTTTTGGCAGTGTATAGTCAGCATAATACTTTCTTCTGAAGACAAGTGCAAGTTTTTTCATTTTTTCTACGTCTTGTCCTGCCGCATAAAAGCTCCCAACAAGTGCGCCAATACTGCTGCCAGCGATCATATCTACCTGAATTCCTTGTTTTTCAAGACTAGATAAAACTCCGATATGCGCCATTCCCCTCGCACCCCCGGAGCCTAACGCAAGTCCAATGACTGGTCGCCTCATGAAAATCCACCCTCCTCTTTTCTATGCATATATACGAATCTATTGGTCTAAACATGCCCCTTCTGCTCGTATAGTAATAGAAGACAGGCTCGGCTAGTGTCTTTCTTTTTTGATCACGAGCTCGCCAATAGATCATAACGGCAAGGGGCGAAATCTCCATGAAAAAATGGAACACTCTGTTCATCGCTGCTTTTTTTATCTTTTTAACAGCCACTGTGATTACACATCCACAAGCCTCTTTGCAAGCGTCTAAAAATGGACTTGCAATGTGGTGGGAGGTTGTATTTCCATCATTGCTTCCTTTTTTTATTTTGTCCGAGCTATTAATTAGTTTCGGGATTGTCAGATTTGTCGGGGTATTATTAGAGCCATTTATGCGCCCCATCTTTCGAGTGCCTGGTGTAGGGGGATTTGTCCTAGCAATGGGAATGGCATCAGGCTTCCCTTCTGGTGCGAAATTAACCACAAGACTCAGGCAGGAAGGACAACTGACACAAATCGAAGCAGAGCGCCTCGTTTCTTTTACAAATTCATCGAATCCATTGTTTATTTTCGGTGCGGTGGCTGTTGGTTTTTTTCATCATCCAGCTTTAGGGATTGTTTTGGCATGCGCACATTATTTAGGGAATCTCGCTGTTGGTGTGACGATGCGGGGATATAAAGCGCGGCATGATGCACATCTGAGAAGCCGTAAGCGATTTTTATTCCCACCGTTTCAAGAGGCATTCAGCGCTCTTCATACAGCAAGACTCGCAGAGAAAAGACCGCTCGGCCAAATTTTAAGTGATGCGGTGATGTCATCAGTCCAAACTCTCTTTATGATTGGCGGCTTTATTATCTTATTTTCTGTATTTAGTAAAATGCTGTCAGTTGTTCATGTGACGGACCTCTTATCCATAGGGATCGGATATATGCTGCAAACGATGCATCTTCCGCCAGAATTAGATCTTGCGATGATTGCCGGTTTATTTGAAATCACATTAGGAAGTCAGCTGACAGGGTCACAGGAAGTCACCCTTCTTGCTAAAACGATTGTCGTCAGCTTTATATTAGGATTCAGCGGGTTTTCTGTTCAAGCTCAGGTCGCCGGCATTCTGGCGGCAACAGATATACGCTTTAAACCGTTTTTCTTCGCTCGTTTGCTTCACGGAATTTATGCAGCTGTTTTTGCCTTTTTATTGTTCAAGCCTCTTTATGTCTCTCGATCTGACATGGCTCTCCCAGCAGGTGCCTTTGAAGCAAGCCAGCAGATCGTCGTGTACAGCAGTGTGCTTTGGAATCAGCTTGTGACAGCTGGCCCATTGATCACGCTATGCAGCTTGATCTTGTATATCGCGCTATACTATCAGAAATTAAAAAAAGGATGAGTGCACGGTGCGGTGCACTCATCCTTTAAATTTTCCTTTCAGCGCTGCTTCTACCTCTTTTGGGACAAGATCTTTGACTGATCCATGATATTTCGCTACTTCTTTGACAATGCTGGAACTTAAGAAGGAATATTGATTGTTGGTCATCATGAAAAACGTTTCAATTTCATCGTTTAACACTTTATTCATTGATGTGCCTTGCATTTCATATTCAAAGTCCGTCACAGCTCTTAATCCGCGTAAAATAACTTTGGCTTCTTTTTGTTTCGCATAATCAATAAGCAGACCGTGAAAGGATTCAACTTTGATATTTGGCAGATCCTTCGTCGCCTGGCGAATGAGCTCACACCGTTCTTCAACAGTAAATAACGGTTGTTTGGATGAGTTATTTAGTACACATACATACACTTCATCAAAGATCTTTGCACCTCTTTTGATGATATCCAAATGGCCCAATGTGACTGGATCAAAGCTACCCGGACAAACGGCTATGTTTCCCATGCTTTAATTTCCCCGCTTTCTATAGATCGTAATACCAGTCAACCCGTACAGTTCCTGTCTTGATATGTAAAGCTGTCCAGCTTCCTCTGGCAGTGTGACGTCCTTATCATGCTCACACACGATCACGCCGTCATCTGTTAATAAGGCATGCTCGTCAATCATTTCAAGAAGTGCTTTCAGCTGTTGATCTTTATAAGGCGGATCAAGAAAGATCGCTTGAAAGGATTCCTCTCGTTTCACAACGGCTGAGAGTGCACGCTTTGCCTCGTTTCGAAACACTTCACTTTGATCGAGCAGCGACAATTGGTTGAGGTTTCCTTTAATCGTCTGAATTGCCTTCATATCTCGATCAACGAAAATGCAATGATCGAATCCTCTGGAAAGCGCTTCAATTCCTAAACCACCGCTTCCCGCAAATAAATCAAGGGCCCATCCGCCATCAAAATACGGGCCGATCATATTAAATATAGATTCTTTTACTTTATCTGTCGTCGGTCTTGTTGATTGACCTGGTACCGCTTTAAGTGTGCGGCCTTTTCTCGTTCCAGAGATGACTCTCATTTTCCCACCACTTTTTCTGCTTGCTTCTATTGGTTATTGTTTATGACAAAAAATTCAACATTATCTTACCACAACACTCCGCAGGGGACAATGCAAGGATTTTCATTCATTTTCTATGTATAGATCAAGGAATGCGGGGTCATACTATTTATAACAGCATCTGATGTGGTGCTGTTGCCAACCGCGGAGAAGACTTACGTTTCCCCATAAGTTCTTCCTCCGGTTTCTCCTCTCCCTTTGCCTTCTCCTTAATGAATCATTAAGAATAGAAGGACCCCGCGGGTGATGCCGCGGGGATTTTTTTGTGTCTTTAAAAGCCCACTTTATAATCATACTCTTTTGCTTTGTCCAATTTGGATTCGTACTCTAATTTAATAAAAGGTTTATATGAAGGCTCAACACGCTTCACAAATGGCAATGAGCTGAGCTTAGCCATATGACGCTCGAGATCATTCATATCACAATAGATCACTGCATACTTCATTTTCCTTGAAATATAGTGAACATTTCCAAATTTTCTTAGCGCCTTTGACTGCTTTAACGAATGCAGCCAAACGACCATCCCTTGACGTTTGGTTTCCATCTTTTCACCTGCCGCTTTTTCAATTCTTTTCAGTCATTATGTAAAAGACGAGACATTCAAGTCTCGTCAAGATACTTTACAGCCACAGCTGCCACCTGATCCACAGCCACCGCCGCATGATGATAGACCATCAAAATATGGGTTCCCTGTTGGAACTTTGATATATGCTGATACAGCTTGACCGATTTCAATACTAATCTCATCTAAGATGGATTGAATCGCTGTTTCTGCTTTTTTGAAATCAACCACTGTATCGTGAAGATCTAACTTTCTTTTGACCTCACGCATTTCCTTTGAGATCGTTCTATAGTCCGGATGGTATTTGCCGAACCGCTGCACATCCTCATATTGCTCTTTTACTTTTGTAAAATGGGCAATAATTTGTTGGGCTTCTTCGTCTTGCTGGAGACGCTTAAAGCAGTTGCGGTAATGTTCAGCCTCCTCCGACTGAAGAATCATGGCAGCCAATTGATTCGCTTCCTCTTGGAGCTCCACAGATTCGATTGTCGCATACATAAATGTTGCACCTCCAATTCATAGTTTACCACGAAACCTATGGATCAGAAAATGCTTTTACGTGACAAATACATCCCATGTTTCTCTTTTCTGCTTATATTCTGGATGACGAGAATTGAGCACAACGGTCATTTTATGCTTTCCTTTTGAAAGATGCTTGACCACAAATGCAGCAGTATACTCGTTGCCTGCACGTTTTCCGTCTACATACACTGTAAAATATCCCGTCTTCTCATTCTTTTTTAGACGCGAAGGTTCAAGATGAAAATCTTGTAGTGTACTTTCTATATAGACAGAAGACCCCTGCACTTTGTATTTTAAAAAGCCTTGCTGCTTCATTTCGCTTTCGGCTTGCTGCATCACTGGTACAGCTGGATCTTGCTTCATGACTTGCTTCTCTCCATGTTGACTTTGACACCCGGTGACAAGAAAAAGCAATGCGCATATTGACAGCATCCATTTCATCTTCTGATTCTCCTTTCATCTACTTTTATAGGATGCTCAGGAAATAGACATCTTAATCAACTCAAAAAAGCCTCACCCGGCTCCATTTTGATTGCGCATTGCTTGGAACATTTGAATCATCATTTCAGCCATTTGAACACTGTTGCTCAACTGACTCACACGATGAGGAATGGTTTTTTCGTAAAAATTCATTTTATCTAATTCAAAGGACGATAGCTTTTCAGGATGTCGAGTCAGCTGTCTGTACCAGAGAGGACGCTGTCTGATGAATTTGATTCGATCCTCTTCGGCCATGACAAACTCCTGTACTTCTTTCCGCACCAAAAGCATCCCCTTTCAATTAATCTTTCCTGAAGGAGAATGGGTGCTGACTGCCTCCAGATGAACCTTTCTTTGAGCCATTTGATGAAAATTGTCCGAGTAAGCTTTGTAAAGAGGAAATAGACTGGCTCATTTTGTTGATTTGTTCATTCATTTGATCAGCGTCCATTTTTTTCACGGCAGAAACCATTTTAGACATAAAATCTGCTTTTCCCAATTCACTTGGCTTAGAGGCTTTTTCTTCTTTACCGCCTTCAGATTGCGTTTGCCGGTAAGGAGACCACATCTCGTCTTCTTCACCAAACATGATCCAATTTTCGTATACACTTTGCCAGCTTTTTTCTTGCGTTTGCACTTCTTGAATTAACTTCGGATGGCGTCTGACGAATTGTTTAAATTCATCAATGGATGTTTGTTTTTGTTTGTTTGTCATATCCTCACCCCCCATACAAATGCCTACTATACTATATACACCAGCAGCTATTTTGGTGAGCCTCTTTTTCAATCAAAAAAACAGCTGCGATTGTGCAGCTGCTTTCGTTTAAGATGTTTTCTTGATGAAGTTTTGAGTGTAGTATTTTTCTTTCACACCTACGCCAAGGTGTGTGTAATCTTTATTTAATAACGCCTTCCTATGACCTTCACTATTGAGCCAGCCTTCTACCGCTGCAGGTCCATCTACATAATTATAGGCAATGTTTTCACCTGCGAGCTGAAATGCCACCTCGCCTCTTTCTAACCGATCTTTCAGCGTACCGTATTTTTTTGATTCATGGGAGAAATAATGATTCTCTTTCATGTCCTCACTATGCATGAATGCCACTTCAGAGGTTTCATCATCCCACCTTAAGGTCGGCAGTTTGTACTTATGACGGATAATATTGGTCATATCAAAAATTTGTTTTTGACTGGAAGCTTCGATCTCTTTCCATTTTTCACCTGATATTGCCTCAGGTTCTATCAATTGACCACGATAGACGACCTCATATGGCTTTTGTTTCACAAATGTATCTGCGTTAAACGCCCTGATACTTGAAAGAGTGCTTTCAAACTTATCCATGTAAAGCTGAACATACACATCATCTCCCACTTTCACAGTGGGTCTTGTATTCATATCATCTTCTGAGAATTCAAAGCGGTATGAATTTTGTTCATCCTCTACATGAATGTAAGGTGCAATTTGTGTTTTTTTAAATACTTCACTTGTGGCTTGACCGATTTTAAACGGTTCGACATTGAGCCCGTCTCCTGTTGCAAACAGGGTCACCACTTTACTATCCTTTACCCCTACTTGAATATAGTGCTTCTTCGATTGGTTGTATATCCACCAGTCATAATCATATGCGGAAGGATCAATGCGATCTGGTTCTCCCAGCTGTTTAAGCACTTCGTTTGAAGATTTCCCCATAAAGGACATGAGCCCCTTTTTCGGGATGTTGATCGGCTTATCGCTAGATGTTTCTTCATTAGACACCTTCGGTTCATTGCTGTTTTCTTTTTCTGGTGAAGATCCATATTGAATAAACAGAACGTACGTTCCAGATATAATCAGGAGGATGAGGAGTGTTTTGAGCACAGTTTTCAAATAAACACCTCCGTTAAATTGGCAAGGTACAAAAAGTACCTTCTACTGTCATTTAAACAAAACTCGCTTCATTTATCAACGACAATACAGCCTATTTAACACGAATTTAAAATATGCCCCTCTTAATGAAGAAATCCTTGCCCGTGATCTTGATCCTGTTGAGAGATTTCTGTCAGTGCATCTCCCGCACGATCATTTGATAAATCTTCGACTGATAAATCTCCAAGAGCGACAATCCCTGTTAATGCGCCATTTTTCACAACAGGAATGCGGCGGAGCTGGTGCTCTGACATCAGCCGGACAATTTCTTCAAGCGTTGCATCTTCTTCAGCTGTCAGTACTTCCTTCGTCATCAGCGAGCCCACTTCCTGTGAGTTTGGCTTTTTTTCTGCAATGCCTCTGAGTACAAGGTCACGGTCTGTCACTATGCCAACGAGCTGATCTCCGTCAACCACCGGAATGGCCCCAATGTCCGCGTCTCTCATTTTGACTGCCGCTTCATACGTATTGTCGTCTTGCTGACATGTCACTACTTTTTTTGTCATAATTTCTTTGATTTTTTTCGTTTTCACATCGATTCCTCCATCTATTATTTTCTTTATTACTGTAACCAGGTTATAAAAGAACATACCTTTCACAGTTGAAAGTTTAACGCTTTCATACTATGATTGTCAGTAAAGGGAATTTTTATAAGGAGGGGTTTTGGGTGAAGTTTGAAGGTACGGGGATTGAAAAGGTAGCAGCTGACTTAAATAAATTAGATTTCATCATGGAAAGTGAAGGATTTGTACGAGCCGATCAATGGGATTATGAGCGTGTGACGTACGACAGAAAGTATAACATGGTAGAGGGAACCTTTTATTTACGGATTTCCGGCTACGCCACCGAAGGAGATGTTGGTTCCAAAAGAGCACACATACAGCTTCTAACACCTTTACTTGGAAAACATTATTATCCGCACGGTGTTGAATACGGCGAAGGCGAAGATTTCCCTAAATCTCTCATCCAATCAAGCAAGAAAACGCTTGAACAGCTGAAAGATAAACTAGAAGCAATGACTGCTGAAGCATAAAAGAAGACAAAGGGCTAAAATCAAGATCATTTTAGCCCTTTGTCAACAATCTGAGCACAGCCATACGGCTGTGCTTTTTTCATTCATATTTCGGAATCAGCGCATCTGGTACGGCATCTTTCGCTCTTTCTTTTCTTGCCCAGTCAAAGAACACAACAGCAAGGATCGAGCCGTACACAATCTCCTGAATAATTTTCATCAAAATCGCGCCTAGCTGCTGGTCCTCTAGCAGAGGCAAGGTATGGAACATTTCAGGACCTGTAAGCGCAAGGCCTGCCAGCATATCACTTGGCACGCATAAGTGCAGTGCCTGTATCCAAGCGCCAGCATCAGAATAGGTTGCATAGATCGGTGCCTCACTAAACATGATGAGAGCACACGCAGGAGTCATCAATATTCCGTCTGCCATGATATAACCAAGCTTTAAAATGCCTGTAATCTGCGGCTGACTTTGGACTTTATGAACGAGCGGCCACCACATGAAAAAGGCAGCGATAAAAATGACCACCGTCATCAACGCATGATAAAACGGATCTGTTTTCACAAAATCAAACACAAGCGGAATGTGATACATCGAAAACAATCCGTTAAATCCAAGCAATGCAATTAAAGGCTTGGAAAACAAACGAAAAATTTGCTGAATGCCTGGTGTTTGTATGATCCGCTCCCAAATGGCCGCAGGTAATCCTGTAATAAGGAGAGGCGGAATGACTAAATAGAGCACCGCCATTTGCGCCATATGTGCACTAAACATAATATGCCCCATTAAATCAATTGGGCTTCCTTTCACGGCGTATAACAGGACAAGCCCCGTCAGAAACAACGTTTTCTCTTTCACCGTCGCACGGTGCTTTCCCTTTGTCACAAGAAGCAAATAAAGAGCAGCTGCTATGACAATACTAGTCAAATAGTAAGGGCTCCATAATGCCCGAAATCCGAATATTTCTAAGTTCTCCATTGCTGCGCCTCCTTCAAGGGCAAAGCGGGCTTACCACCAAATAATGGTCAAAAAGGCTAATACGGTAATAAACGCGACAAACACACCTGAGTAAAGAAACAATGCGGGTGTTTCATGCCCTTTTTGGTTCATGTGCATAAAATAATAAAGCTGAAAAGCCACCTGAATAACTGCAAGCAATAAAATAAATGGTACTGCGAACCAGTTCCCAACGTCTTCTGAAGCAATTGTTAAAAAGGCAACAAAGGTTAATCCAATCATCAAGCCGAAAGAAATGAGCTGATGCTTCATTTCTTCGGCATTTTTCTTTTTACGGTATACAAGATCGACTTTAGACTGATTTGTGTTTTTATTTCCCATTCTTATCCCACCATTCCCATTAAATATACAACGGTAAAGATGAAGACCCACACAACATCAATGAAGTGCCAATACAGACTTGCCACATAATATTTCGGCGCATTGTATAAATCGAGTCCGCGTCTCATATTTCGAATCATAAGAGCGGTAATCCAGCAAAGTCCGAAGGCGACGTGAGCCCCGTGAGTTCCGACAAGTGTATAGAAGGAAGAACCAAGAGCTGAGCTGGTAATTGTAAATTCATACGCATGCACATAATGATAGAACTCATAAATCTCAACCCCTAGAAATGAAGCACCTAATAGCACAGTCACGCCAAGCCAAAGCTGCATCTTTTTAAAGGCAAAGTTTTTCATATGATACATTGCATACACACTCGTTAAACTGCTCGTCAGCAGAAGCATCGTGGCAATAAAGACAAGTGTGAGATCAAACATATCAGTTGTTTTTGCTCCGCCTGCATTAGAGTTTTTCAGCGCCAAATACGTGGCAAAGAGCGATGCAAACAGAACGGTTTCTCCCCCAAGAAACAACCAGAACCCGACGAACTTATTCTTTCCTTCTAACGTGGCTTTCTCAGGAGAAGCCGGAAAGGTTTCTGCTGTCATTTTTTGTGGTTCCATTATGCTTTCACCCCTTTATCATCGTCATCGGTCAAATCTTCTTTGTGAATATGGTACCCATGATCATCTTTAAGAGAGCGAACCAGCATGGTCGCAAATGTAATGCCAAGACCAATGAAAATCACTGGAAGTCCCCAGCTGTGCTCTTGACGATACATGAAGCCAAACGCTGAAACAAATAGACCGAATGAGATAATGACAGGTAAGATGGAATTATTCGGCATGTGAATATCATCAAGCGGTTCAGATGCTGTCATTCCTGTTTTACCATCCATTTTTTCAATCCATAATGGATCTAGTCCTCTGACAAGCGGAAGCTGTTTAAAGTTGTATTCTGGCGGAGGTGAAGACACTGCCCATTCAAGCGTTCTTCCGTCTCCCCAAGGATCGCTTGATACACGCTCTCCTTTTGCTGTAGTCCAGATGATGTTAATCAGCATGATGACAACAGCTACAAACATAAACAGTGCCCCAATCGTACTGATCAAGTTCCCAAGGTCTAGCCCCTGACCTGGCAGGAATGTAAAGACTCGGCGCGGCATGCCCCAAAGCCCGAGAAAATGCTGGATAAAGAAGGTTAAATGGAAACCGATGAAAAACAGCACAAAGCCAATTTTCCCAAGCTTCTCATTCAGTATTTTTCCAAACATCTTCGGCCACCAGTAATGCACACCAGCTAAAATACCGAATACGACCCCGCCAATAATGACGTAGTGGAAATGCGCCACGACAAAGTACGTATCATGGAACTGATAATCTGCTGCAGCTGCTGCAAGCATGACTCCCGTTACCCCGCCAAGCAAAAACGACGGTATAAAGGCAACGGAATACAGCATCGGCGTTGTAAACTTCACATTACCGCCCCATATGGTGAGCAGCCAGTTGAATACTTTAATTCCTGTAGGCACCGCAATCGCCATTGTGGCTACAGCAAAGATCGCATTGGCAATCGGACCAAGTCCTGTTGTGAACATGTGATGCGCCCATACCATGAATCCAAGGAAACCAATCAATACAGTAGCGAACACCATGGACGAATAGCCAAACAACCTTTTTCTTGCAAACACTGGAATGATTTCAGAGAATATTCCGAATGCTGGCAGGATTAAGATATATACTTCTGGGTGTCCGAAAATCCAGAACAAATGCTCCCAG
Organism: Bacillus sp. GBSW19; assembly: GCF_002998655.1. NCBI lineage: Bacteria > Bacillati > Bacillota > Bacilli > Caryophanales > Bacillaceae > Bacillus > Bacillus sp. GBSW19. The sequence continues at coordinate 519,314 of NZ_PVRF01000001.1, read as the reverse complement.
ATGATTGTATTTCCGCCGAGCTCTGGATTGAAAAAGCTCGTATCAAACATTCTATCAAGCATCAGCATCGCAAGCCCTGCTGTAAGTGGCGGGAATGCGAATAAAATCAGTGCTGAGGCGACAAATGTCGTCCATGTAAAGAGCGGCATTCTCATATACGTCATACCAGGCGTTCTCATATTAATAATCGTTGCAAGAAAGTTGATCCCGGCAATCAGCGTACCAATACCCGCTATCTGCAAACCTAAAATATAGAAATCCATGCCGTGCCCTTCTGAATTCAGCGTGAGCGAGGCGTATGCAGTCCAGCCTGCATCAGGTGATCCACCCATAAACCATCCAAGGTTTAAGAAAATTCCTCCGAAAAAGAACAGCCAAAAACCAAGTGAATTCACAAACGGAAACGCTACGTCACGTGCACCAATTTGAATGGGTACAACCGCATTCATTAATGCAAATAAAAGCGGCATTGCTGCAAGGAAAATCATCGTTGTTCCATGCATCGTCATGACTTCATTGTAAAACCCTGCACTTACAAAATCATTTTCAGGGATGGCTAGCTGAATACGGATAATCATCGCTTCCAGGCCGCCAATTAAAAAGAAAAATCCCCCTGCCACTAAATATAGTACGGCAATTTTTTTGTGGTCAACCGTCGTCAAGTAATCCCATAAGACAGCGCCAAACCCCCGCTTTTTAGCTATTGTACTCACCATGAAATCCCCCTCTTATCTCCCATTTGCCCCTTTTCATATAGATGTCTATCTTAACTTTACACAGACTGTGTCTGACAGATGGCTACTTCTCGGTTGTAGAGACATATTCGGGAGCTCTTAACAAAAACTTCACATCGATCACATACCCTCTTGCACATTCGCATTAGAAATTACTCGATTTTAAGTCCTTTTAAATACTCATAAAGTGCATCTGCTTCTGAGTCATTTAATTTAGGGTACGTCCCTGTCATTTTATTCCCTGGTTTAAAGCTCTCTGGATCTTTCAGCCATGCTTTCACATTTTCTTTGTTCATATCTTTGATTCCTGCTACTTTCGTTCGGTCTCCGAAGGTCGCAAGGTTTGGTGCCGTCCTTGCCGCTTCCGGCCGTTCGTCACCAGGCTCTACTGCATGACAGCTCAAGCAGTTTTTCTCTTTAAATAATTTTTCACCTTCAAGTGCGAGATCTTTTGTGGATGTAGGCTTCTTGTAATCAGCCATTTTTTTCGTCCATCCCAAAAACTCATCTTGAGAAAGCGTTTTAACTTTAAAGTCCATTAAAGCATGCGAGGGACCGCAAAGCTCTGCACATTTCCCGTAGAAATATTCTCCTGCATCTTTCGTTCGTTTTGAATCAAAGGTTAAATAAAACTTGTTTTCATTTTCTGTGTTTGTATCAATTTTACCGCCAGCCGATGGAACCCAGAAAGAGTGTTTCACATCGGATGCTTTCAGCTTAAAGTACACCTTTTGATCTGTCGGTACAATCAATTCCTGACTTGTGACAATCCCATAATCAGGGTATTCGAATTCCCACCAATATAAACTGGCTCTTACATTGACAACAAGTGTCTTTTCAGGATCTCGTTTTTTCTTATCCATAGCGCTTGTATCCCCAAGCTCAAGCGTGTATGCCACAACAGGCACAACGAGAATAATGAGGAGAAGAATCGGAATCGCTGTCCACGTAATTTCTAGGTTACGGTTCCCTTCCACCTGCTTTGGAATCGTATCTTCTCCCACTTTAGAACGTTTGAATTTAATGATGACGTAAAAGAAAATGATCGATACAACAATGACGACAAGAACCATAATGAGTGTACTCAGTACCGTTAGGAAAAACTGTTTATCTGCTACTTCCCCAACTGGTTTGAGTGTTGATAAGTATGGTTCACCACAGCCCGCCAAAACGAGCGTCAGTAAGAGAAACAGTGAATAAACACGCCATTTTCTTATCATAATTTGTCCCAACCCCTTTTGCTTGATCTCCTTTGCCTTTCGCTTTTTACCTCTTATTTATAAAATCACTTTTCACCCATTCATAACCCCCGCCTCTTATAAAAGCACTTACATTTCCTCTTTTCATAAAAAAATGATGTTTTTACTCAAAATACCATCTATGTATAAACAGAAAGCCGCCTAAATAGAACTGAATATCAGGCGGCTTTCATAGTTGTTAGAAAATGTTGTGTTATAAGATATAGCCATTGTTTTGATGTGATCAAAGTGTATTTTACTCTAGAATAGTGTAATGATAATCATCGCGACGAAAAAGATGGTTAAGTAGTTTAATGAATAAACGAACATGAGCGTTGACCACTTCATGACGTCTTTCATTTTAAAGCCCATAAGGCCAATGACGAGCCATCCAATATTCAGCAATGTGCCAAGTGCGACAATCGGCCATCCTAATCCACCTAAGAAAAATGGAAGTGGAAGAAGACATGCTGTCCAAATGATAATTTGGCGTTTCGTGACTTCAAAGCCATAAACGACTGGCAGCATTGGAATACCTGCCTTACGGTAATCTTCCGTTTTCTTAATCGCAAGTGACAGGAAGTGAGGGATTTGCCAAATGAACATAATCATAAACAAAACCCAAGCCGTTGTGTCAATTGTACCTGTGACAGCTGTCCAGCCGATTAATGGCGGCACCGCACCAGATACACTTCCAATAACGGTATTGATGGTGTAATGACGTTTAGACCACATGGTGTAAAGAACTGCATAAGTAAAGACTCCGATAAAACCAATCACTGCTGATGTTATGGTTGTCATCAGAAGCATGATGAGTCCAAGTACAACAAGCAAAATACCAAATGCATACGCTTGCCCCGGCTGAATCTTACCTGTAACCGTCGGTCTTGTTTTTGTTCTTTCCATTAATATATCAATATCACGGTCAAACGCATTATTAATGGCGCATGAACCGGCAATAATAAGAGAAGAACCAATCATTGTTAACAGCACAATATCAAGATTCCCAAGGAAACTCATACCTGTAAAATAAAAAGCAAGCCACATTCCAGTAAATGTTGTAATGAAGTTGGAATTGACGATGCCCATTTTAATCAGAGCAAGAAAATCTTTCCAAGCTGTTGTTTCTTCTATTTGTCCATGAATAGCTGCTTCCGCGGCTGTTTTGGAATTTGCCAATGTGTATAACCTCCCTTGCCCAAACCTTCAAACGAACAAATGAAACGTAAATTCGTTACAACTCTATCATACAAGATAAACAGCTGTAAAAAAACATCCTATTAAATAATAAACGACAATCTTGAAGTTATTTGTGAACTTTTCGTGAATTTATAAGGATTTATGTGTGTTTCAGAAGGCGGTGCAAAATGAAATATTCTCTCCTCTATTTCTATCAGACTGTCAAAGAAAGATCAAGCACTCTAAATCTGTAAACTTTGTGAACTAACATATCATTTTTTTGTGAACTTTGGTCATTATGAATTGCAACAGAACACGCATTTGGCTTAAACTTGAGAGCATATGAGGTTTTTCATTTAGATCAGAAGTTTTTTAGAGAAGGTGAAATAATTTGATGAAATTTGCTTTAAGGTTATTGAGCGTGATCACAACGTTTGTGATGCTGATCGTTTTGATTGGCGGTGCGCTTGTGACGAAAACCGGCTCGGGTCTTGGCTGCGGCCGGCAGTGGCCCCTTTGCCACGGACGTTTCTTCCCTGAAATGAACCCTGCTTCCATCATCGAATGGAGTCACCGCATGTCAACAGGGGTTTCCACCATTCTTGTTCTGGCACTGGCGGTCTTATGCTGGAAAAAGATTAGTCCAGTATTCCGTGAAACCAAATTTTTGGTCATCATGTCGATTATATTCTTACTGCTTCAAGCGCTTTTAGGAGCTCTAGCCGTCGTGTTTGGTTCTAACGCCCTTGTGATGGCACTGCACTTCGGTATTTCACTCATTTCTTTTGCTTCAGTGTTACTGCTTGCGCTTCTTGTATTTGAAGCAACCAGATCTGAAACAAAGCTTGTGAAGCCGCTTCATATCGGCAAAAAAATGCAGTTCCATATTTATGGTTTGATCACCTATACGTATATCGTGGTGTATACGGGTGCTTATGTGAGGCATACAAAGTCAAGCCTTGCTTGTTCTGTCTTCCCGTTTTGTTCAAAAGACGGTGCACTTCCAGCGTACTTTAATCAGTGGGTGCAAATGTCTCACCGAGCAGCAGCACTTCTTTTATTCGTCTGGATATTTGTTGCGATGTTCCATGCCATGAAACATTATAAAGAACAGAAGCAGCTGTATTATGGATGGATTATTTCAGCCATTCTGATTACACTTCAAGCCATTTCAGGTGTGATGTCTGTTTATTCTCAGCTTGCACTTGGTTACGCGCTGGCTCATTCATTCTTTATTTCCGGTTTGTTTGGGATACTTTGTTACTTCTGCTTACTCATTGCCCGGTTTAAATATGAAAGCAAAGAACCATTCAAATAAGAATTTGTATCCCCCTTTCATGCGGAATGGGGGATTTGTTTTATTGTTGTTTTGCTTCTTCAAATAGCGAAATGGCTTTTTTGCGTCTTTCCTGATGATCAACTGTAGGCAGCGGATATGTATCACCTAGCACACATCCCGATTTCAATTGCTCATCAATCGGCATTTTACTTGGTTCATGAATCCATTTTTCATCGACATGCTCTAGCTCTGGTACATATCTTCTAATATATTCCCCGCTCGGATCAAATCGCTTCGACTGGGTCGTTGGGTTAAAAATACGGAAGTACGGCACGGCATCTGTCCCGACAGAGGCAGCCCACTGAAATCCTCCGATATTTGACGCCTCATCATAATCCACAAGTTTTTTTGCAAAATACGCTTCGCCCTTTCTCCAATCAATCAAATAATCCTTTGTTAAAAATGAGGCTGTGACCATTCGCAAGCGGTTATGCATCCAGCCCTCCTCATTTAACTGTCTCATCCCTGCATCAACGAGCGGAAAGCCTGTTTCCCCTTTACACCAAGCTTCAAACAGCGCCTCATCTTCATTCCATTTCATTCCTTGAAACGCCGAATTGATTTCTTTTTCTTTCATCTCTGGATAATGTGCATAAATCATATGGTAAAAATCGCGCCATGCCAGCTCTTTGATAAAGGTCTCTCTGCCCTCGTCTTCAAATAGTGCTTCTTCATACATCGCATGAAAAATCGTTCGGATCGAAATAGTGCCTGTTTTTAAGAAACGCGACAGCTTGCTCGTTCCAAAAAGAGACGGAATATCTCGTTTCTCATGATAACGCGTTAATCTTTTTTGGATAAAGTGATGCAGCGTGTTCATCGCTTTGTCTGAGCCGATTTGATCAAACTTCCTTGAGCAGCCCTTTAACAAGTCTCGCAGTTTGTCATTTCCTTTTTGCGAAAGTGACTCATCACAAATCGTATGCTCACTGCTGAAAAATGATTTGTCAACTTTTATCACAGGCTGCTTTTCTTGCTTACGCCATGATTGATAGTATGGGGTAAACACTTGATAATGTGACCCATCTGCTTTTAAAATATCTCGCGCCCCGTGAAGGTGTGTATCTTGCCACGTTGACACATGAATGCCCTTCTTTTCTAAAAAATCGGTTACTTGCTGGTCACGCCTTTGGCCGATACCCACTTCATCTTCATTAAAAAAGACGGCTTTGATGTCATACACATCCATGACCTGTTGAAAGACGCGCAGGACATCATCATGGAGAAGGTGAACATACACTTGAGATTCTCTTGCTTCCTTGACGAAATGCGCCAAGTTTTGAAAGAAATGTTCGTTGTTTATATCCAGTTCCATTTCAGTAAAAAATGGATCTAGATGATAAAGAGCCAATAATTTGTACTCGTGTTTTTTTGCATATGTGATCGCTTTTGATAAGGCGATATGATCATCCAATCGCATATCTCGGCGAAACCAAATCACGACAATTTCCAACTTTCTTCACCTCACTCTATAGTGTAATTACTCTCGCAGGCTGCTGCACATTTTAATGCGCTCAAAAAAAGACACATCACGACGGATGTGTCTCACTTATTATTCAGGCTTTAACACAATCAGCAGATCACCGGTTTGAATCGGTTCTCCATTTGTCACATGTATTTCATCTACGACCGCAGTGAATGGCGCTTGTACAGTCGTTTCCATTTTCATGGCTTCATTGATCATCAAATGCTCACCTTGCGAGATTTTCTGTCCTTTTTCCACGAGCACTTTGATGACAGTGCCTGGCATTGATGCGGCAATGTGATTTGGATTTGAACGGTCCGCCTTCATTTTTTCTTGAACGGAGGATTTGATGCTTTCATCCTTAATCACCACTTCACGCGGCTGTCCATTTAGCTCAAAGTAAAGAACTCTTGTGGCATCTGGATTCGGTTCTCCAATCGACACGAGTTTGACAATCAGGGTTTTTCCTTTTTCGATTTCTACCTCAATCTCTTCACCGAGCCTCATCCCATAGAAGAACGTTGGAGTGTCAAGAACAGAGATGTCCCCATAGCTTTCTGCTGTTTGGACAAATTCAGAAAAGACTTTTGGATATAAGGCATACGCAATCGCGTCTTGCTCTGTCAGCGTCAGGTCATGAGATTCTTTGAACTGCTGCTGAATAGCTTCAAAGTCCACTGGCTTCAGCTTCTCACCAGGTCTGACAGTGAGCGGTTCTTCTCCTTTTAAAATCAGCTTTTGTAATTTTTCAGGGAATCCGCCATGCGGCTGGCCTAAATAGCCTTTAAATAATTCCACAACAGAATCCGGGAAGTCTAATGTTGCTCCTTTTTCATAGACATCTTCCTCTGTTAAATCATTTTGCACCATATAAAGTGCCATGTCTCCAACTACTTTAGAGGAAGGTGTGACCTTCACAATATCACCAAACATGTCATTCACACGTCTGTACATTTCTTTTACTTCGTTCCAGCGGTCGCCAAGGCCAACACCTTTCGCCTGCTGCTGCAAGTTACTATACTGACCGCCAGGCATTTCATGCTCATAAATTTCTGTATGAGGTGAGTTCATGCCGCTTTCGAATTCACGATAGTATTTTCTGACAGAATCCCAGTATTGAGAAAGGTGTTCGACAGATTGGACGTTCATGTCTGGCTTTCTTTCATGCCCATCTAAAGCATAGTACAGTGAGCTTGCACTTGGCTGCGATGTGAGTCCGGCCATAGAGCTGACGGCCACATCCACAATATCAACGCCTGCATCAATCGCTCTTGCATAGGTGAACAGTCCATTTCCACTCGTATCATGCGTATGAAGATGGATAGGGATCGTGAGCTCATCTTTTAAAGCAGAGACTAACTCATAAGCTGCCTGCGGCTTTAATAATCCCGCCATATCTTTAATACCTAAAATATGTGCACCGGCAGATTCAAGCTCTTTCGCAAGAGATACATAATACTCAAGATCATATTTCGGACGAGATGGATCAAGAATGTCCCCCGTATAACAAATGGCTGCCTCTGCCACTTTGCCTGATTCACGAACAGAATCAATGGCAAGCGTCATGCCTTTGACCCAGTTTAAGCTATCGAAAATACGGAAGACGTCAATGCCTGCTTCGGCCGACTCCTTTACAAATGCTTTAATCACATTATCCGCATAGTTTGTATATCCGACAGCGTTTGATGATCTTAAAAGCATTTGGAACAACGTGTTTGGCACTTCTTGGCGAAGCTCTTTTAATCGTTCCCAAGGATCTTCTTTTAAGAAACGGTACGCAACATCAAATGTAGCACCGCCCCACATTTCCATACTAAACAGCTCTGGCCATAAACCTGCTGTTGGCTGGGCAACTTTCTTTAAATCATGTGTTCTGAAGCGTGTCGCAAGCAGAGACTGATGCGCATCCCTAAAGGTTGTATCTGTTAAAAGGACGCTATTTTGTTCTTTCACCCAATTGGCAAGGCCCTCAGGTCCATGTGTGTCTAACAATTGTTTTGTCCCAGACGGAATCTCTTGATGAAGAGGAAGCTTCGGTACAATTGGCTTGTCAAAATGAGGCTTCTTTTTCTCCGCTATACCAGGGAATCCATTAATGGTCACGTTACCAATATAAGTCAGCATCTTCGTTCCACGGTCTTTTTGCTTAGGGAAATTAAATAGCTCTGGCGTTGAATCGATAAACGACGTATCGTATTCCCCTTTTAGAAACTTCTCATGCTTTGCCACGTTTTCAAGAAACGGAATGTTTGTTTTAATCCCGCGAATCCTGAATTCCTGTAAATTTCGGACCATTTTAGCAGCCGCTTGGTCAAATGTGAGCGCCCATGTGGACAGCTTGACCAATAGTGAATCGTAATAAGGTGTAATGACTGCACCTTGAAAGCTGTTCCCTGTATCAAGTCGTACACCAAATCCCCCGCCTGAACGGTAGGCCATAATTTTTCCTGTGTCTGGCATAAAATCATTTAAAGGATCTTCTGTTGTGACCCTTGATTGAATGGCAAAGCCATGTGTAAAAATATCTTCTTGCTTTGGTATACCGACTTCCTTGCTGTGAAGGCCATGACCCTTTGCGACAAGAATTTGGGTTTGGACGATATCGACACCTGTGATCATTTCAGTGATCGTGTGTTCTACCTGTACCCTTGGATTGACTTCAATAAAGTAAAACTCTCCATTTGCGACAAGGAATTCTACAGTCCCTGCATTAATATACGATACATTCTGGGCCAACTGAACAGCCGCTTCGCAAATATCTTCACGCAGTTGATCTGTAAGAGACACACTTGGCGCCACTTCAATGACCTTTTGATGCCGCCTTTGAACAGAGCAGTCACGCTCATATAAATGAATGATATTGCCGTGATTGTCACCAATCACCTGCACCTCAATATGTTTCGGATTTTCAATCAGTTTTTCAACGTATACTTCGTCATTTCCAAAAGCAGCTTTTGCCTCTGACTTCGCACGGTCATAGGCTTCCTTTAGCTCCTCTTTCGTTCTGACAATCCGCATACCTCGGCCGCCGCCGCCTAGTGAAGCTTTAATAATAAACGGGTAACCGTATTCTTCACCGAATTTTTCGACTTCTTTGACCGAATCAACTGGTCCGTCACTTCCTGGAATGACTGGAATTCCAGCTTTTTTCGCTTCATCTCTTGCCTTTACTTTATCTCCAAACATATCTAAATGCTGAGAAGTTGGACCGATAAATTGAATGCCTTCCTCTTCGCATCGTCTTGCAAAATGAATATTTTCAGATAAAAATCCGTAACCTGGATGGATCGCATCCACGTCATTTCGTTTTGCAATTTCGATGATCCCCTCGATATCAAGGTAGGCATCAATCGGTTTTTTCCCTTCTCCAACTAGATATGCTTCATCTGCTTTATAGCGATGATAAGAGCCCGAGTCTTCTTTGGAATAAATGGCCACTGTACGTAAATTGAGCTCCGTACAGGCCCTGAAGACTCTGATAGCAATTTCCCCTCTGTTTGCAACTAGAACCTTTTGAATTGTTCTCTGTGACATTTCTCACTCCTCCATATCCCTTAAAATTTTATATGTACTCTATAATAAAGGAAGAAATGAAAACTGTACACTTTTGTTTTCTAAAGATTCAAAGTTTTCTGCAATCCATTTTTTTGAACTGATGGCTTGCTCATTGATTTTTTCTTTTTGTAACGCTCTTTATATTCAGTAAACATGCTGATATTCAGCAATATTCCCATACAGCCGCTAAGTAAAATGATGGACGATCCCCCGTAGCTGATAAATGGAAGTGTGACCCCTGTAATCGGAATCAGACCTGAAACACCGCCTAAATTAATGCATGTTTGGATGGCAATCATGGAGGAAATTCCTATTGCAAGCAAACTTCCAAATGGATCTTCACACTTTCTTGCAATATAAAAACCTTTCACGACGATGAAGCCAAGGAGAGCGAGAACAAAAAATACACCGAAAAAGCCAAGCTCTTCTGAAATGATCGCCATGATAAAATCTGTATGCGGCTCTGGAAGATATCCGTACTTTTGAACGCTTTCTCCGAGACCCAGTCCAAAAAAGCCGCCTGATCCAATAGCATAATAGGAATTAATCAATTGATGTCCAGTCGCCCCTGCATCTTTAAATGGATCTTGGAAACTCTCAAAACGCCCGAGACGATTTTGCGTGAAAATTTTATCCCAAAAAAGAATAATAAATGGGGTCACGACGACCATCACGGCACTAAATAGCGCCAGCAGCTTCGCAAGTGTTTTCCCGCTAAAGCCTGAGCATAAAATCATCGCAAGGGCAATCATTCCAATGATAAAGGCTGTCCCATAGTCTGGCTGCAAAATGATAAATCCGCATAAGATCGAGACAATCACGATGGGAGGTGTGACTCCTCTTAAAATATGATCAATATAATGCTGCTTTTTTGCATACACAGCAGCAAGATAGATAATGACGACAATCTTCACAAATTCCGCTGGCTGAAGACTAAATGGGCCTATTTTGATCCAGCTTCTTGCGTTCCCTGCAATATGACCGCCAAAGTACACATAGATGAGTGAAAACACTGATAGCAGCAGCATACCGATCTGGAATTTCTTATTTGAAAACAGCTGATATGGAACTAGTGCTGTAAAGAACAAGATGACCGCTCCAACGATCATAAATAAAAGCTGTTTCTTAAAAAAATTATCTGGTGCGGCATCGTATCTGATCACAGATGTAATCATACTTGAGCTATACACCATGACCAAACCGAATGCGCTAATTAAAATAATGGCGAACAATAATGAGTAGTCATACGATTTTAGCATTCTCTTTAACATATAATCCTCTTCCTAACGTCTGTTTCTACTGCTTGATATCCTCTTAGCTGTTTTTATTCTACTACATTTTCTCCGTTTGATCTCGTTTTACCTCTTTTATATTGTTCGTCATTCATGAAAGAATCAAGTCCGTTTGACATCAATCAATGAAAAGAAAATAGAGGACAAAAAAACTCAAACTTATGTTGAGGAAGTTTGAGTTTTCAATCATTATTTTTTTGTGAACGCATCATGAAGTGCGGAAAGCTCTCTCTCAAGTTTATCGAGTAGTTTCTTACCTTCATGTTGATCAACTAATCCAAGCCGGACAGCAAAATCAATTTCTCTCGATAATCCGAACATTTGAGTATCTAAAACCTCTTCATAAAGAGGACATTGCGGCATCGTTAAGTTGTCCATTTGCACTTGGATCAATTTTAAAATTTTATCTGCATCCAATTTTAATAAAGCCAGTGCTTTTTGCCGATGATCGACTAAAATTTCTGACGCCAAAAGTATCCCTCCGTTCCCCAGGCGAGTACCTAATTCTTCTATTTATCATAAAGCGAAACGCCCAAAATTGCAAGCAGATTTGTACAGTTCGCTTTGTAAAAATAAAAAGAAGCCTTCCTTCATTAAAAGATACTCATCTCATATTTTTCACTCATCAGCTCAAGCAGCTTAATCCCAGCAATACTATTCCCTTTTTCATCCAGAGCTGGACCGAAGATACCGATCCCGAAATCATATGGTGCCGCCCCCATAATCCCGCCTGAGACACCGCTTTTAGCAGGAATTCCGATGTTAATGGCAAATTCTCCGCTCGCATTGTACATGCCGCACGTCACCATAAAGGTTTTACAAATTCTAGCGACATCTTTCGAAAGAATCTGCTTACCCGTCTCTGGATGTCTGCCGTCTAATGAAAAAACACAAGCAATTTTCGCCAAATCCAAGCTATTCATCATGATGGCACATTGTTTCGTATAGACGTCCATGACTTCTTCTACGTTCCCTCTAATAATATGATATTGCTTCATATAATAGCACATCGCCCGGTTAATCATGGATGTCTCAAATTCGGAGGCAGCTGTTTCTTTGCAGTATGTAATGCTTTTGTCATTTGCCAGCTCTCTAATGAAGCCAAGCAAACGGCTCAGCTGATCTTGCGGAGTCGCTCCTCTGATTAAACTCGTGACTGCGAGCGCCCCTGCATTAATCATTGGATTCAGCGGTTTATTCGGGCTCGCTGTTTCCAGTTTGATCATCGAATTAAACGGGTCACCTGTTGGTTCTTGTCCAACAAATTGAAATACTTTTTTTGGTCCTTCTTCTGAGAGCACGAGCGCAAGTGCTAATACTTTTGAAATGCTTTGAAGAGTAAACCGTTTATCTACATCTCCTGCCGAGTGGCACGTATTACTCACATGATACACAGCCACAGATAAATCCGTCTGATCCGCTTTGCCGAGTGCGGGAATATAGGATGCTACTTGACCATCTTTGGCCACTTTTTTTGCTTCTTCTACAAATCGCTGAAGCTCTTCATTGTCGCGACATGCCATGCCTAATATCCTCCCTATCCTTCATGTAAGATTAGTGTGTACAAGGAGACGCATGTTTATGAAAGTGACAAAGCGGGGGAAAACTTCTATAATTTATGTTGGAAAGGGGTTGTCTTGAACATGAGCATCATTCAAATCAAGGGGAACGTACAGTACAAGATCACCATTGATCCAAGTGTATGGATTTTTGATGACCGTAAATTTTTAATGGATTCATTCTTTGAAAAAAGTGCAGAAAGTGAAGAGAATCAGCTAGATCAGGAGCTTGACCAAGAGCGGGTCATAAGAGAAGGTCAAACACTTCCACCCACGTTAAAAACAGAGAAGAAGTACGAAAAGGAAAGACTCGTCACAGGCAGCTTCGGGATGAAGCTTGGCGATATGCTAAAAAATGCTGAGCCGCTTGAACATGCGGATACATGCGAATTTGTCACAGAAACAGGTACAATTGCTGTGCCGCTTTCTCAGGCAATGGAGAGCATTGCTCATTTCAGTCAAAATGGTAAGCCAATCACAGAAGAAGGACCAATCCACGTCTATTTCGCGGATCAGTCCAACCTCACTCAGCCGATAAAAGGTGTCAAAGAGCTGATGATTACATAAAGTCAGAGGGTCTGGACTATAGCAAATCAGCGGCAAGCTGTGCAAGTCCAGACCTTTCTCCTTTGACAAGCTTGACATGTCCAGAGATTTGCTGTCCTTTGAACCGCTCGATCACATACGTAAGCCCATTATTTAAGCTGTCTAAATAAGGATGATCAATCTGCTCTGGATCTCCCATCAGCACAATTTTACTTCCTTCTCCGACTCGCGTTAATAATGTTTTCACCTCGTGCTTTGTTAAATTCTGTGCCTCATCAATGATGATAAATTGATCAGGTATACTTCTTCCCCGGATATACGTTAATGCTTCGACTTGAATAGATCCAATTCCCGCCAAAATCGCATCAAGCTCACCTGGTTTTTTTGTATTAAATAAAAACTCTAGGTTGTCATAGATCGGCTGCATCCATGGTCTGAGCTTTTCTTCCTTTTCTCCTGGCAAGTAGCCTAAGTCTTTCCCAACAGGCACGATTGAGCGCGCCACGATCAACTTTTTAAACATACCGAGATCCTCTGTCTGCATTAATCCGGCAGCAAGTGCAAGCAATGTTTTACCAGTCCCTGCTTTTCCGATCAGCGTCACGAGCGGAATGTCACGGCGCAAAAGCAGCTCGAGTGCCATCGTCTGCTGGACATTTTTTGGACGGATTCCCCAAATATACTCTTGATCATAAACGAGACGTTTCATATGCTCTGCCTTTTGATCAAGCATTCCTAAAGCAGAACCGCCTTCATTTCCCTTCATGATGACAAATTGATGAGGGTTAAATGGTGCACTTGTGACCTCTTTTATTGGTAATTGATTGTGCTTATAAAATGTATTCAATTGCTCAGTCGGAATGTAGAGCTCATGATAGCCATTATCGATGTCTTCATTTTGCAGGACACGGTCACTTAAGAAGTCTTCTGCTTGAAGCCCTATAGCATCTGCCTTTACCCGCACTAACACATCCTTGCTGACCAAAATGACAGGCCGGCCATGAGGCTTTGTTTCTTCCTCTAAGCTCAAATTTTTCGCGACTGCCAAAATCCGATTATCGTTCGTTTTTTCAATAAAAATTTCTTGAAGCTCATGGAAGGAGCGGTGATTCAGTTCAATGCGCAGCGTCCCTTTTGATTCTAGTGTAATTTTTTCATGCAGTTTCCCTTTCGATCTTAAACCGTCGATTAAGCGTGAGACACGCCGGGCATTTTGCCCAACCTCGTCCATATATCTCTTTTTCGAGTCTACTTCTTCTAACACAACGGCTGGTATGACGACCTCGTTGTCTTCAAATGAAAAGATTGAATTCGGATCCTGTAATAACACATTTGTGTCTAATACATAAATTTTACTCAGGTCCTTCGCCTCCTGATCGGGGTTTCATTCATCCTTGTCTTTCCCAAAACGATTGTTAAAATATATGTTTTCATGAATAAAGTTAGAAGGTTAATTCAACAATAAAATAAATCATGCAGTTTGTGAAGGAGGGAATATAGATGCGACTATTTATGAAATTATTCATGATTCAAGCCATCATTCTGTTGGGCGCTTGCCAGCAGCAGGAAAAGCCAGAAGCACTGGACAAGCAAGATGGACGCCAGCACGTAGTACGGGTGTCAGACTCAACAAAGAAAAAGACCAATCAAGCCCGGTCATCCACAGATGTTGCGCAGCATCTTGTCAAAGTGACAGAGAACGTAGCAGATGTCAATGATGCAACGGCGATCGTCATCGGCCGCTATGCTGTTGTTGGTATTGATGTAAAAGATGATTTAGATAGAAGCAAAGTAGAAACCATTAAATATTCAGTTGCAAAAGCGCTGAAAAATGACCCAGAAGGTGCGAATGCTGTTGTAGTCGCTGATCCGGATACAGTCAGCCGGTTAAAAGAAATGGGCAAAGAAATACAAGCAGGCCGTCCTGTAAGTGGGATTATGGATGAACTAGCTGCCATTGTCGGCCGCGTGATGCCAGAGATGCCGAGAAATGAAATCGATCGTCACGAAAAAGACCCGACGAATGAGCCAAATGATCAGCTCAAACAAAACGATCAAAAGCAGTTAGACAAACATCAAAATGATCAATCAAACCATCATATGAATCAGAAGAAATAAAGAGAACGGCTTATATCTCCTGTGATATAAGCCTTTTTCTACGCTGATTTCAAGTGCTTGGAAAACATGCTATAATAAATGCAATAAGTGAGGTGAAAATGATGAGAGTGAAGTGCTCATTATGTGAGAAGCTTGAAACAATTGATGATGATACACTCGTTGCTAAGCGGTTAAGAAATCGACCGATTCATACATATATGTGCGATGACTGTCAGGAACGCATTAAAGTAAAGACAGAAGCACGCATCAAAACTGGCAGATTCTCTCTTTATCAAGATCCTGCGACGAAAGAGAAAAAGAAGAAAAAAGGAAAAAAAGAACAAAAGACATAAAAAAGACCTGACACATGTTCAGGTCTTTTTTTTACGTATTCACTGTTCCTTCTTTTTTTGCACGATGCAGCCGTATTTTATAAATAATCAAAATGGCAGCTGCCACGACTAGGCCTTCCGCTACTGGCAGAAAGATTCCTAGAAATGTGAGAAACGTGCAGCCAAAAATCAAAAACAAGTAAATCACGAGTGCTTTTAAAATCGGTAAACGTCTAGCAAAGCCGAGCTTAAAAACAATAATCGCTAAAACAAGGATGGTACCATATAGGAGCCACATCCCTGTTTGCGGATTTTCATCGACACGAAACAGCATCGCGAAAAAGGATAGATTTTCACTTACTTCCTGATCATTCAAAAAGATTCCCTCCCCTTATCTTTCAGGGTTCTATCTTTTTAATTCTTCATGGAATTACGATAATCCTGCTAGCTTTTTCTTCTTCGCTGCTTTCTCACGTTCGTTTTTATCTAAAATTTTCTTTCTTAAACGAATCGATTCAGGTGTAACCTCACAGTATTCGTCTTCATTCAAGTACTCAAGAGATTCCTCAAGTGACATAATACGTGGTTTCTTCATGCTCACCGTTTGATCTTTCGTCGCTGAACGTACGTTTGTTTGTTGTTTCATACGGCTAACGTTGACAACAAGATCGTTCTCACGGTTATGCTCACCAACAATCATTCCTTGGTATACTTCAGTACCCGGCTCAACGAAGATCACACCGCGCTCTTCAACGCCTTGGATTCCGTAAGCAGTCGCTTTACCTGTTTCCATTGAAACAAGTACACCTTGACGGCGTCCGCCAACTTGGCCAGACTGCATTGGCTGGTAGCTGTCAAACGTATGGTTTAAAATACCAAAACCACGAGTTAATGAAAGAAATTCAGTTGTATATCCGATTAAACCACGTGATGGCACTGTAAAGATCAGGCGAACTTGACCGTTACCATTATTGATCATGTCAATCATTTCACCTTTTCTTGCGCCCATTGATTCCATGATAGAGCCAGTGTGCTCTTCTGGTACATCAATTTGAACGCGTTCAACAGGCTCACATCGAACACCATCAACTTCTTTTACAATAACTTCTGGCTTCGATACTTGTAATTCAAATCCTTCACGTCTCATATTCTCAATAAGAATGGATAAGTGAAGCTCTCCGCGTCCAGATACAACCCAAGCATCAGGTGAATCAGTTGGATCCACACGAAGACTGACGTCTGTTTGAAGCTGCTGCTCTAAGCGCTCTTCAATTTTACGTGATGTCACGTATTTTCCTTCACGGCCTGCAAATGGGCTGTTGTTTACAACAAACGTCATTTGAAGTGTCGGCTCATCAATACGAAGGATTGGCAGGGCCTCTTGGTGTTCTACCGGACAAACCGTTTCACCTACGTTGATGTCTTCCATTCCCGATACAGCAACAAGATCTCCTGCTTTCGCTTCGTTGATTTCCACTCGTTTTAACCCTTGGAAACCAAAAATCTTTGTCACACGGAATTGTTTCACACTGCCGTCAACTTTCATTAAGGCCACTTGCTGTCCTACTTGCATTGTTCCTCTGAAGACACGGCCGATCCCGATTCTTCCAACATAATCATTGTAATCAAGTAGTGCCACTTGGAATTGAAGCGGCTCTTCATGGTTATCAACTGGGCAAGGGATATGGTTAACAATGGCTTCAAACAAAGATTCCATGTTTTCATCTTGCGTGCTCGCATCGTTACTTGCTGTACCATTGATTGCTGATGCATAGACAACTGGGAATTCAAGCTGTTCTTCTGTTGCATCCAATTCAATGAACAAGTCAATTACTTCATCGACTACTTCAGCCGGACGAGCAAAGTCGCGGTCAATTTTGTTGACAACAACGATTGGTGTTAAGTTTTGCTCAAGTGCTTTTTTCAGCACAAAGCGTGTTTGAGGCATACAGCCTTCATAAGCATCCACAACGAGAAGTACACCATCTACCATTTTCATGATACGCTCAACTTCACCACCGAAATCGGCGTGTCCTGGTGTATCTAAAATATTAATGCGTGTATCTTTATAATGGATCGCAGTATTTTTAGCTAAAATCGTAATACCGCGCTCTCGCTCTAAATCATTTGAATCCATGGCTCTCTCAGCGATATTTTCATTCGCACGGAAAGTACCAGCTTGATGGAGCAATTGGTCAACAAGCGTCGTTTTACCATGGTCAACGTGGGCAATAATTGCGATGTTGCGAAGATCTTTTCGAAGTTTCACATTTTCATCTCCTAAAATAATTAGATAACTTTCATATTATATCACAATCCCCTTTAAATGCCGATCGTTTTTCTGTAAACTTATATTAACTCTAAAAAAAGGGATGGAGACAAATGAAACAAATCAAATGGCTTCTATTATTATGTGCATTACTTGCAGTTGTCAGTATGGCGTTTATTGGGGTATCTCTTGCAGAAAAAAACGTGCTGGGTATTTGTCTAAGTATTATGTTCGCCATGATTTTCATGGGTACAGGATTTACATTAAAAAGAAAATTAAACGTGCAATCATAAAATTCCTCAAAAGCCTTTTACATTCTACATGTAGAAGGCTTTTTATTTTGAGTAAAAACAAGACCAATCACCTATGAAAGCTCGAGTGTAGAGACGAAACATATCATATAGAATTGGCAAAAGTAAGCAATCTGAACCTCTTCATTTTTCGACAATAACGTTTATAGTTCTCCAAAACCAAACATAAAGTTACAATTTTCCTATTCTTCCACAAAGTTTCTCATGGTATGCTGTTCTTGCAACAAAATTTAACAGAAAAGGGAGAGAAAAGAAGCATGAAGAAGTTTTTGAGTAAATCGCTCAGCTCTGTTGTATTTTTCGCTTTAGCTATCATCCTTACTTTCACAACAGTAGCTCCTGGGCAAGCAAGTGCTGCAACTTTCAAAGGGATTCCTTTTGAACAGCAGCAAATCATTAAAGAATTATTGGAGAAAAACGAGCGCGTCATCAACATTCTCATCAATTCATTTGTTGAAGAAGACAACAGCTACACATTTGATGTGAAAAAAGCTGTTGAGCTCGGACTAACTGAAGAAGAAGCGGCGACTGCTGAGAAATTCTTAGATCGCGCAGCTGTTCTTACAATCGTTTTCAGTGAAAGCATCACTAAAAACGAAAAAGGGAAATTGATCTTTGATTCAGCAAAAGCTGTTGAACTTGGTCTTACGAAAGAAGAAGCAGCTAAATTCGAAAAACTTTTCAAATCAGTGATCAGACTTGCTGATCTTGCTGGTGATGCACTTGTTCTAGACAAAAAAGGAAACGTTGTAATTGATTCAAAAATTGCAAAAGGCCTTGGATTCAGCTCTACTGAATTACTTGTTTTCAACCAAATGCTGAAGAAAATTCCTCAAGAGCAATTAAAAACGTTCTATGATGCAGTTCAAATGGCAAAAGAAAAATTAAGCTAAGCACAAACCCCCCATCTGGTTCGCCCAGATGGGGGTTTTTTATTTCAGCCAATAAAGAATGATCATCATGACGTACCCTAAACCAAACACGATGCTTGCTCGGAATATTAACTTGCCATAGTAGCGCTTCTCGAACCTTCTTTTTTCTTCCTTTTCATTTATATATGGCGTCCGATCAGGTGTCTGTATAAGAGTGATTGGTTCTTTCATTTCTTGATAAAGTTGCCGGCAGCTCTCGCAAGATTGTAGATGCTCGGCTATTATTTTATTGGTTTCTGCACTTGTGTCTCCCTCTATATAAAGTGGTAACAATTCTTCGATCAAATAACAGCTCATTTATTGAACTCCTCACAATGTAGCATTCGCTTCAGCTCTAATCTGGCTCGATGAAGGGTTGTTTTGACTTTAGATAAAGTCCAATTCAAAATTTCAGCTACTTCTTCATATGACAATTCCTGAATATCTCTTAAAATGAGGACCTCTCGGTATGAATCCTTCAGCTGATTGATATGATGCCACAGCCTTTGAATGTCAGCTTGTGTTTCGATGTGGTCCTCTGGTGTCATAAAGGACTGCTGCTCTAAGTAATCAACATCTTCTACATTCGTAAATGTCCATTTGATTTTCCGGCGATAGTCATTCACAAATGTATGATAAGCAATGGTATAAAGCCATGTTTTCATACTAGAGTGTCCTTTAAAAGAGGATAATCCATGTAAAGCCTTCATAAAAACATCCTGCGCAAGATCCTTGGCCGTTTCCATATTTCCTGTCCGCCGATATAAATATTTGGTGATTTCCTGAAAATATTCTTCATAGATTTTTTCAATTTGATCAGCTGGTCTGGACATTAGAAATAAAACCACACAGTCATCCAAATCGATAAGACAATGAAAAAGAAGTATAACGAGTAAATAAACCCCTTCATGCGCTTTAACTCATTATAGTCATTCTGATCTTCAATCAGCGCTGAACCCTGTTCATTCCCTATGACAACATGCTGAAATTGCTGTTCATGTGTCTTCATCCAGCTGGCTGCCTCGTCACCCAGCTCCCCTTCTTGATACAGTTCATATAAGTCTTGAAAGATGGCTTGTTTTTCTTTATCTGTCAAAACGGTGCACCTCTTTTGTTCGTCCATTTACTTCATAGATTTTACGCTCATTTGATCCGAAGGTTTGAATGATGACAAGCCATGAAATGTCCATGTCCCCTTCTTCGTTGATCATTCTGACTGGTTTTATTTGTTTTTTATAAATCATAGATGGTTTTTCACTTTTCAATACTTGTTGATAGACTTCATCACGATCTTTATTCGATACGGCATCCGGTATAAAGGACACTGGTTCCAGCCTCAGTTCAATTCCATCATGATCTCTAAACACACGCAGTAGATGAGAGGATCGGTTAAATGTATACTGTTTGGTTTCATTAGTGCCTGTCTTTTTCTTCACGTCTTCTGGCTTTTTCTCTATGAGCTTTAACAAATTCTCATCGCTGATTTCCCCTTTTTTCTGTTGAAGAAGCGATTTAGACAGCTTTAAATTGATAACATCTTTTGTGGAGCCATTAAACCGAAACTCCGATTGATCATTTGTTGTCACATTCACTTCATGCTGCCAATCCAAATAAAAATCATCAATACCTGTGATTTGATAAACTGGCGGCTTTAGATGTAAGTTTTGATACAGACTGTTTATTGTGTTTTTTATCTCAGTTTCCGTTATATTGATTCCGTCAATATCCTTTAATTTAAAGATGGCATTTCCATATTGCGCTTGTCGAAGTGTCCCCTTTTTCCAAGTAGCAAACGCAAAGCTTTCACTCTCGTTATGAGACATTTTTACTTTTGGCAGAAGAAGAACACTCGTCTCCCCGCCCTCTTTTTTGACAACTACTTGAATGCGATTGAGATCTATTGACCGTCCGCTTCTTTCAAAAAATTCAATTGTTTTTTTTCTATATTCTTTATCGGTCAGTTCCTTCCCCTCTACACGGCCTCGATAAGAATAACCGCTCAATTCGCCCGTAAATGCAGAAATGTTAACTTCATACTGATCAGCTGCAAACACATATTGATAAGGAATAGGCTCAGAACTAGCATTTAAATATAATTTCTGATCAGCTGGTACAAATTTTGAAGCAAGTTCTTTTGCACTTATGGCAGATAAAGGGCGATATTCTTCTGAGAAAGTATCGACCAATTCCGTTTTGGTGAATTGGAACATGGTATGAGGGATATTAACGATCGGGTTGAGTAATAGTAGAAAAAAGACAGCTATACACCCAGCACCCCACTGCCTTAGCCTCACCTTGTCTCGTAGTAAAGCACATAACAAATAAATCATCATAAAGCTTCCTGCTGCTGCAGCTAAAATCACAATCGATTTAAATGAAGATTGAAGCTCATACTTCGTGATAGAAGGATAAAAAATATAAAGCAGGGCAGCGAAAATCAGGCCATAAAACAACAGCGATTCCTTCCACTTCTGCTGCCAAAACAAACGGAAAAAAAGGTACAGTACCAAAACGGCAAAGCCAACCATGATCACTACAGTGATAAGGTCTCTCCATACTAGCCCTGTATCACCGCTGAGAAAGAACTTTTTACTTTCAGCAAAAAGGATAAACACTGTCTGACATAAAGGCAGAAGCAAGACAGATAAATCAAATGCAAAAAACATGCCTTTATTCTTTAAATAAGGAAGAGAGATCACATAATAAAGTGATGCAAGCAAGACATACCCATAGATGAGAAATTGCATGAAATCCGTCAGCACTTCAAATGTTTCAATCGTATACTGTCTGGCTAGGACTTGGTGGCTCATTTCAAGTGTCATTCCGCCTAGCAGGACTACTCTTAATACAAGCCCAGCATAAAATACATAATCACTTTTCTTTTCTTTCCATATAGGCAGTGTAATAAAAAGGACAAATAGTCCAAGTACACACCATTGAATGATGTGGATACTGTACTCATTTAAAATAAAATATCTTTCAAAATGGAGGGATAAATCACTAAACAAATCTAACATTAAAACACAATCCTTTACATCAAATTAAGGCCTCGTTCGTATAGACATTTCTCCTACCAAAAAGTTTCATCAAACACAAAAAATCACTTCATTCTCATGAAGTGATTTGGTTTATTTTTTATTTCCTCTGCCTTTTATGTAATCGTGTAAAATCTTTTCACAAACGGATCGATTTCCGGCGACTATACTGTTTTTCTCTAGAAAAGTTAGGCGTTCTCCATGTATATTTGAGTAGACAGCCCCTACTTCATCTAGAATCACACAGCCTGCTGCATAATCCCACGGCGCAAGCCTTAACGTGACGTATGCGTCACTTCTGCCGCTTGCGATATAAGCGAGCTCAAGGGCAGCTGATCCAATCGTTCTCGTCCCTCTCACATCACGCACGAGACGGGCAAACGGTTTAGCATCAAAATAAGGGCTTTCGATCGCCCAGGTCGGGTTAATGCCGACAATGGCTTTTTCAATCGCTACATCTTTTAATGGCGGAAGCAGGGTATCATTCATATAGGCCCCTTCCCCTTTGACCGCATGGTAAAGCTCGTCATGAATGACGTCATAAATGAGACCGATTTTCCCTATGCCATTTTCAAATATCCCGATGGAAATGGCAAAGTTGCGTTTTTGATGGACAAAGTTCATTGTGCCATCGATTGGATCAATGATCCACACAATCCCATCCAGCGAGGTCACCTCTTCCCCTTGTCCCTCTTCTCCTAAAATGTGATGATCTGAAAATGTCGATTGTATCTTTCCAATGAAAAAACGTTCTGTTTCTTTATCGATATTAGTGACAAGATCATTTGGATTTGATTTTGTTTCAATTGATAGACCTTCCTGCATGGACGCTTTAATACGGCTTCCTGCTTCTTTTACCCAAAGCTTTGCAAGACGGTCAATTTCCACCCAGTTTGTCATCAGACTGTAAACCTCTTTTCTATGTAATACCTATTTGTATTAGCATACTGATATTATGTACGTAAAAGCAAGAAAAAAGCAGCTTCATACAAAAACGAACCGATGAATTGGTTCGTTTTTACCTCACCTTGTTTTACCCTTTAAGCTGCTCCCATTCTTTTCTTAGGCGCTCAAGCTTTCGTTTGCTGCGTTCGATTTGGATGTCATCTTTTTGCTCGATGGCTTCATGAAGCGTAGAAAGCTCATAATCCACCTCTAATCTCCACACAGCGATGCGATTCTTCTTCTCCTGTCTATACCCCTGCTTCACGATTTGCTTCATTTGGTCAACGCCCCTTCCAGAGAATGATTCATTCCTTGTCAGTTTTCATTGATAAAAAATTCAATCGATAAGAGAATTGGTTCTTGCTTATATCGTATGAAGCGATCGCATAACCGCAACGACATTCTAAAAATTGTGTCTTTACCTATTTATTATGTACCACAAAATCGTTGTTTTTAAACGCTGTCCTACTTCCTCTACAATCTTTGATCTGACAGTGCATCTTTTTTTGAGCTTGACCCAAGCTATGATAAAATATGATCAGCTAAAGAATACAGGAGGCATAATATGAGTGAAATGCGTTTTAGAGATGAAGATTTTGAGACATTTACAGTTGACGGTTTAGATGAACGAATGACCGTATTAAAAGAAAGAGTCCGTCCAAAGCTCGAGGCACTTGGTGAACACTTTGCACCACTTCTTTCTTCTATTACAGGAGACGAAATGTTTGTACATGTCGCAAAGCATGCTAGAAGATCAGTCAATCCGCCAAATGATACGTGGGTTGCTTTTGCAAACAGCAAGCGTGGGTATAAAAAACTCCCTCATTTTCAAATTGGGCTGTGGAAAACACATGTCTTTGTATGGTTTGCGCTCATTTATGAATCTCCTGTGAAAGGCGAGTATGGTCAGCTGTTCGAAAAAGAACTAGATACCATTCAGAAGAAAATACCACAAGATTTTGTTTGGTCTAAAGATCATATGAAACCAGATGTCATGCGTCACAGCGAGCTTGATGCAGAACAGCTGAAAACGCTGTTTGAACGTGTCCAAACGGTGAAAAAAGCTGAGCTCCTTTGCGGCATTCAGCTGCCTAGAGAAGAAGTCGTTCAAATGAATAATGAAGAATACTTATCAAAAATCGAAGATGCCTTCCGCACGTTGACTTATCTATACCGCTTTACACAAAAAGAATCTGTATAAAAAAAACGAGCCCATGCGGCTCGTTTCTGATTGTTGACAAAAGGCTAAAATGATCTTCATTTTAGCCTTTTGTCTTCTTTTCAGCGTGATAGAAAACCTTTGCAGTCTAGGAAGGACGAGTACCGGAGCGGAGCGAATTTGACATTCGGGAGCACCGGCACGCAGGACTGACACCGAATGCGAGGGTTTGTCTACACGCTGAAACGAGCCCATGCAGGCTCGTTTTTTCTTACATACGTATAACGGCTGTCTCTTCTGCCTCTCTTGCAGATTTCACTGTACGATAAGGAGAATACCCGCTTTCCTTTTCAAACGCTGCACAATGCGTCTTTTCCTCTGCTTTTGATGGCACAACCTCTTTAAATCGTTTATAAGTATCTAATAACTCCTGCTTCGCAATTCCTTTTTCATAGGCTTTTTCAACAGCTTGAAAAAACGAAATAACGGCAATCTTTTCCTCTGTCGTCCAGTCGACATCCATTGGATATTGATATTCCATTTACTTGTCCCTCACTTTAACACTCATTTCTTATTTGAACTTTTATTATAGCATCTGTTCGATCAGAAACCGATTGATTTTATGCTTTACATTCCGATCAGTTCATAATATAATTCTTTTGTTTTATGCAATGAAATCTGCCATTATTGGCACAATAATAGCAGGTATTTCGATGAAGGTGGGAAAGCAATTGTCACAACATGATACACCCTTATACACTGGACTAAAAAAGCATGCTGCAACCAATCCAGTCCAATTTCACATTCCAGGCCATAAAAAAGGAGCCGGGATGGACCCTGAATTCAGAGCATTCATTGGCAACAATGCATTAAGCATTGATCTCATTAATATAGAACCTCTCGATGATTTACATTCACCTCGAGGGATGATAAAAGAAGCACAGGAGCTCGCTGCTGAAGCATTCGGTGCTGACCATACATTTTTCTCTATTCAAGGAACAAGCGGCGCCATCATGACAATGGTGATGACCGTATGCGGACCTGGAGATAAAATCATCATTCCGCGCAACGTCCATAAATCGATTATGTCCGCCATTGTATTTTCTGGCGCAGTTCCTGTTTTTATTCACCCAGAAATAGACAAAGAACTTGGCATCTCTCACGGCATTACACCAGAATCAGCGAAAAAGGCGCTCACGGAGCACCCAGATGCAAAAGGTCTGCTTGTGATTAATCCGACGTATTTTGGGGTTTCAGCAGACTTAAAATCGATTGTAGACATTGCCCATTCATTTCATGTGCCTGTCCTTGTCGATGAAGCACACGGCGTGCATATTCATTTTCACGATGAGCTTCCACTATCTGCGATGCAGGCAGGTGCCGACATGGCAGCAACGAGTGTCCATAAACTCGGCGGTTCCCTTACCCAGAGCTCTATTTTAAATATGAAGGAAGGGCTTGTCTCAAAAGATCGCGTACAATCGATTTTGAGCATGCTGACGACAACGTCTACTTCTTATTTGCTCTTGGCGTCACTTGATGTCGCTCGAAAGCGATTAGCCACTGAAGGAAAGGCACTTGCAGATGAAGCCATCCGTTTGGCTGAATCAGCGAGAAACCGTTTGAACCAAATTGATGGCATTACGTGTATTGGCAAGGAAATACTCGGTTCAGCTTCTACGTACGATTATGACCCAACGAAATTAATTATCTCAATTAAAGACCTTGGGCTAAATGGCCATGATGTCGAAAAATGGCTGAGAGAAAGCTACCGGATTGAAGTGGAGCTCTCTGACCTTTACAACATTTTATGTATTGTGACCCCTGGTGATTCTGATGAAACAATCGATACGCTTATAACGGCTATAAAGGAAATTGCCGCAACCTCTACAAGTGAGAGCGGCACACAAGCGGTCACAGAAGTCCTGCTGCCTGAGATTCCATCGCTTGCCATGACGCCCCGTGACGCCTTTTACGCCACAACAGAAGTGGTTCCGTTTAAAGAAGCAGCGGGCCGCATCATCGCAGAGTTTGTTATGGTGTACCCGCCAGGCATTCCTATTTTTATACCAGGAGAAATTATCACAGAAGAAAATATCTCATATATCTTTAAAAACATTGAAATTGGTCTCCCTGTCCAAGGACCAGAAGATTCAACGCTTGAAATGATCCGCGTGATTAAAGAACAAAAACCAATTTTATAAAAAAGAAACATGCAGCCCCAAATGGAGCTGCATGCTTTTTTATTTATTCAGAGGCTTCATCACAGCAATGACAGTGACCACACGTTCCGTATAGCGTTGTCACTTTTTCATTTTCAAATTGATCAATGGTTTCATTGCAATCTTGACAAATAATTGTACCCACGTACATTCCCCTTTTCTTCATTCATAATTTGAAAGCGTTTAATCTATTTCATATCTCTATAATATGATGTCACATTTAAGTTGTCAACGGTTAATTGTATGACACATTTAAATATTTTTTATGAATATGTGCTTTTTTCTCATCATATTGAGGGAACGTTTCAATTGTATTTTGCTTCATATCAATTCTGTAACAATTGAGTAACAATCGAAAATTGTCAAAAAGGACATGATACACTAGAGTGACTAACAGGTAACCAGCTCCTAAAAATGTTGGGACAACCCCAAAGGATTTTGAGGTGAATAGATTGAATTTTATGAGGTCACTTCTCATTATATTCCCCATGCTCTTTGTACTTAGTTCATGCTCATTTGCGTATATCATACCGAATCAGACCGACCAAGTCAGTCATATTCAGAAACCAAGAATTCTCTTTTTTACAGATGCAGAAAATCTTGATAAAGAAAGTCCTTATTATGATGCAGTCCTCGATTTAAAGAATGAATATCCGAAGGAAATGTCAAAGATGATTGTGAAAGAAGATCGTAAAGGCTGGAAAAATGAAGTAGACGAATTGCCGGCTATTTTACTTGTAAATAATGAAAAAGTCATTGTGAAGATTGAAGGAAATGTCAGCAGCAAAGAGGATATTTTATCGCCCTTATGCCACGCTTTAGACCGCGTGAATACAAATTAATGGCCTAACCTTGCACTTATATATCCATATGAAAAAGCCCCTCATCTCATGAGGGGTTTTTCATATGGGAGCGCTCAAAAAAACCCTCTCCATCAAGAGAGGGTTTTAATAGGTTCATTATTTTACGATATGAATTGGGCTTCCAATTGCTACTTCAGCCGTTTCCATTGTAATTTCACCTAAAGTTGGATGAGCGTGAATTGTCATTGCGATATCTTCAGCAGTCACTCCAGCTTCGATTGCAAGGCTAAGCTCTGAAATCATATCAGAAGCGCCAACACCTGCGATTTGTGCACCGATAACAAGACCATCCTCTTTACGAGTGATCATTTTCATGAAGCCATCAGTTGCATCAAGAGAAAGTGCACGTCCGTTCGCTGCGAATGGGAATTTCGCTGCAACGATTTCGATTCCTTCTTCTTTTGCTTCTGCTTCAGTGTACCCAACAGTTGCAAGTTCTGGCTCAGAGAATACAACAGCAGGAATACCAAGGTAATCAATTTCAGCTGGCTCTCCAGCGATTGCTTCAGCTGCAATTTTACCTTCGTAAGAAGCTTTGTGTGCAAGTGGTGGTCCATCAACGATGTCACCAATTGCATAGATGTTAGATACGCTTGTACGGCATTGTTTGTCTGTTTTGACAACTCCGCGATCAGTCAATTCAACACCAACTTGCTCAAGACCAAGCTCATCCGTGTTTGGACGACGACCAACTGTAACAAGTACGTAATCAGCATCAACTGTTTTTTCTTCACCTTTTACTTCGAAAGTAACAGTGACACCATCAGATTTTTCTTCAACGCCTTTTGCAAGAGCGTTTGTATGAATTTCAACGTTTCCTTTTTTCTTCAAGTTACGTTTAACCAATGAGCTCATTTGCTTTTCGAAACCTGGAAGGATTTCGTCTCCACCTTCAAGGATGACAACTTCTGTTCCAAAGTTTGCATAAGCAGTTCCAAGCTCAGTACCGATATATCCACCACCGATAACAACTAACTTTTTAGGTACTTCTTTAAGCGCCAAAGCACCAGTTGAGTTGATCACGCGGTCTGTGTATTTAAAAGTAGGCAATTCAATTGGACGAGATCCAGTTGCAAGAATTGCATTTTTGAAAGTGTAAGTCTGTGCTGAATTTTCATCCATTACACGTACAGAGTTGCTGTCTACGAAATAAGCTTCACCTTTAACGATGTCTACTTTATTTCCTTTAAGAAGACCTTGAACTCCACCTGTTAATTTGTTAACAACAGAAGCTTTCCACTCTTGAACTTTTGTGAAATCAACTGTTACGTTTTCAGCTTTGATACCCATGTCTTCAGAATGCTTAGCATTTTCGAAACGATGGCCAGCATTGATTAATGCTTTTGAAGGAATACAGCCAACGTTTAGACATACGCCGCCAAGTGTTCCTTTTTCAACGATTGTTACTTTTTGTCCAAGCTGTGCAGCACGAATAGCAGCTACATATCCACCAGGACCTGCACCGATGACAAGAGTATCTGTTTCGATTGGGAAATCTCCTACTACCATGACATTACGCCTCCATTAAAATTAATTGTGGATCATTCAATAAACGCTTGATGTGGTTAAGGGCATTTTGCGCAGTAGCTCCGTCGATCATACGGTGGTCAAAGCTTAGGGAAAGAGCTAAGACTGGAGCTGCAACGATTTCGCCATCACGAACAACCGCTTTTTCAGCGATACGGCCAATACCAAGGATCGCTACTTCTGGGTGGTTGATGACTGGAGTAAACCATTGTCCACCAGCAGAACCGATGTTTGTGATTGTGCAAGATGCACCTTTCATTTCAGCTGGAGCCAGTTTACCATCACGTGCTTTTGTTGCAAGCTCATTGATTTCGTTAGACACTTCGAAAATTGCTTTGCGATCTGCATTTTTCACAACTGGAACGAGCAGGCCTTTTTCAGTGTCAGCTGCAATTCCGATGTTGTAGTAATGCTTTTGAACAACTTCATCTGTTTTATCATCGATAGAAGTGTTAAGTACTGGGTACTTTTTCAAAGCAGAAGTTAGAGCTTTTACAACGTAAGGCAAGTAAGTTAACTTGATTCCTTGATCAGCTGCAACTTGTTTGAATTGTTTACGATGTGCAACAAGGTTCGTTACATCAACTTCATCCATTAATGTTACGTGAGGAGCTGTATGCTTAGAGTTCACCATTGCTTTCGCGATCGCTTTGCGGATGCCGCTCATTTTCTCGCGAGTTTCTGGGAATTCTCCTTCAAGAACTGGAGCTGCTGCCGCTTTTGGAGCTGCTTCTTCTTTCGCACTTTCAGCTGCTTGAGGTGCTGCTTCTTGAGCTGCAGAACCACCATTAACGAAGCTGTCGATATCTTCTTTTAACACACGGCCGTTTTTACCAGAACCTGCAACTTTGTAAATTTCAACGCCTTTTTCGCGAGCATATTTACGTACAGATGGCATAGCGATGACGCGTTTGTTTGGATCAGCATCTACTTGCTCTTGTGCGCCTGCACCAGTTGCTGCTGCCGCTTCTTCTTGTGCCACTTCTTTCTTCTCTGGCTCGTTACCAGCTTCAGCAGTACCTTGTACTTGAGCTTCAGTTTTTGCTTCGCCTTCTTCTTCGCTGCCTTTAAATTGAAGATTTTCGTAACCAGGTGCATCAAACGTAATGATTGTTTGTCCTACAGTTGCAACTGTTCCCTCTTCAACTTTTAATTCTAATACTTTTCCTTTAACAGGTGAAGGAATTTCTACAACTGCTTTATCGTTTTGTACCTCTGCTAAAACGTCATCTTCATTAATTTCGTCGTTTGGTTTAACAAACCACTTAACGATCTCACCTTCGTGGATACCTTCTCCGATGTCCGGAAGTTTAAATTCAAATGCCACTGTTTTTCGCCTCCTAGATTTTGTTGAATCCTTGTTGTGTATGTTTACACGGTCTTGTAATTGATAAAGGGGAAGAGAAATAAATTCTTTTCCCCTCTGTCATTTAATTAAAATTCAAGAACTTTCTTAGCTGTTTCAAGCACGTCTTTATGGTTTGGAAGCCATACGCTCTCAGCTTGAGAGAAAGCAAATACAGTATCAGGTGCAGCTACACGAAGTACTGGTGCTTCTAGGCTAAGGATTGCTCTGTCATTGATTTCAGCTACTACGTTTGCAGCAATACCAGCTTGTTTTTGTGCTTCTTGAACAACGATCGCACGACCTGTTTTTTCAACAGAAGCGATGATTGTTTCAATATCAAGCGGGCTTACTGTACGAAGGTCGATCACTTCAGCAGAAACGCCTTCTTTTTCAAGTTCTTCAGCAGCTTTAAGTGATTCGTGAACCATTGCACCATAAGTGATGATTGAAAGGTCAGAACCTTCACGTTTCACGTCAGCTTTACCGATTTCAATTGTGTACTCTTCTTCAGGAACTTCCTGACGGAAAGAGCGATAAAGTTTCATATGCTCAAGAAACACAACCGGATCGTTGTCGCGGATTGCAGAAATTAATAGTCCTTTTGCATCGTAAGGTGTTGAAGGAATGACAACCTTGATACCAGGCTGTTGTGCGATAAGACCTTCTAAGCTGTCAGCATGAAGCTCAGGAGTATGAACCCCTCCACCGAATGGAGAACGGATTGTCACTGGAGAATGCCAGCGTCCGCCAGAACGGTAGCGCATACGAGCCATTTGTCCAGAAACAGAATCTAATACTTCGTAAACGAATCCGAAGAATTGAATTTCCATTACTGGGCGGAATTCTTGTAGTCCAAGGCCAATTGCAAGACCGCCAATACCAGATTCAGCAAGTGGAGTATCGAATACACGATCCTCACCAAACTCTTTTTGCAATCCTTCAGTCGCACGGAATACGCCGCCGTTTTTACCAACGTCTTCTCCGAAAACGAGAACGTTTTCGTCATTTTTCAGTTCTGTGCGTAACGCATCAGTGATCGCTTGAATCATTGTCATTTGCGCCATGGCTTACTTCGACTCCTTCTGTTTGTAAATTTCAAGCTGTTCAACTAAGTTGAATGGTTTCACATCGTACATGTTTTCAATCAAGTCAGTGACTTTTTGCTTAGGCTGTTCGTCAGCTTCTTTGATCGCTTGTTTGATTTGTTCTTTTGCATCTTCGATGACTTTATTCTCTTCTTCTTCAGACCATAGGCCTTTGTTTTCCAAGAATCTGCGGTAGCGTACCAATGGATCTTTTTGCTCCCACTCATTTTCATCTTCTTTTGTACGATATCTTGTTGGATCGTCACCAGCCATTGTATGTGGACCGTAACGGAATGTAAGAGTTTCGATTAATGTTGGACCTTCGCCATTTACAGCACGCTCACGAGCTTCAGCAGTTGCTGCATATACAGCTAATGCATCCATACCGTCAACTTGTACGCCTACGATACCAGCTGCAGCTGCTTTTTGTGCAATTGTTTGTGCAGCAGATTGCTTTTCAACAGGTGTAGAGATTGCATATCTGTTGTTTTGGACAACAAAAATCGCTGGCGCTTTGTAAGCCCCTGCAAAGTTGATACCTTCGTAGAAATCACCTTGTGAAGCTCCGCCATCACCAGTGTAAGTGATTGCAACAGCATTTTTACCGCGCTTTTTCAAACCAAGAGCTACACCAGCAGCTTGAATGATTTGTGCACCGATGATGATTTGTGGAGAAAGTGCATTCACATCTTCAGGCATTTGGTTACCAACAAAGTGTCCACGAGAGAACAAGAACGCTTTTGTTAATGGAAGGCCATGCCAGATTAATTGTGGTACATCACGATATCCTGGAAGAATGAAATCTTCTTTCTCAAGTGCAAAGTGAGTTGCAAGCTGAGAAGCCTCTTGTCCAGCTGTAGGCGCATAGAAGCCAAGACGTCCTTGACGGTTCAATGAAATTGAACGTTGATCTAATACACGTGTAAACACCATACGGCGCATTAATTCTTTTAATTGGTCATCTGAGAGATCCGGCATTGCCGCTTCGTTTACGACTTCGCCTTTTTCGTTTAAAATTTGAAACGTTTCAAACTGCTTTTTGATGGCATCAAATTGCTTTTTGCTATCAACAATTGCTTTTTTTGTTTTTGCAGCCATTCTAAAGTCACCTCTTCCTTTCTTTTAACAGTCAATTTGTCGTGAATCCATTTATACATACAGATATAGGATAACCCAAAATACTCATATGACTCCTGTATTTAATAGCCACTAGGATCGTTGTCGAAACATTAGATGATCGCTCGTTTTTGAGTTCTTCTAACTGTATTAACGATAGTTCACAAAAAACTAATACAACTTCTGTTAACAAGGACTAGTTTACAACAAGAAAAATAGTCCGTCAATTGATTTAACGGCTTTATTTAAATAAATGTATTCGCTTTACTTTTTATAGTGAGCTGTATCAATCTGTTTAACAAACACCTCGAACTGTACTAGTATAGATTGTACTACTGTACTACAATAGAAAATGTTTGTTTTTGTCGAAAAATAAAAAAAGAGCTGTTTTTTCAGCTCTTTTGGGACTCTTGATCTGCCGCTTTAGACAAAGCCTGTTTATGCTCATTCAATTGCTTTGTATATTGATTGAACTTCTTACCTTCTTTTCTGACTTTGCTATAAGAACGGTTCACCGTCTTCAGCTTGGATTTCAACTCTTCATATCCTAAGTCCTTCTTCTTTAAAGATTGATACAAATGCTGATCTTGTTTCAGCGCCTTTTGATATTCCTTGTAAAGCTGGTCATACGACGCATATCTTTTCTCAAGCGATTTGACCGTTTCATCTGCTTTTTCTTTTAAATCCGTATCTTTTATACGTCCGGCAGATTCCTTTACCGTTTTCAATTCTTTTTTCGATTCATCCATGCTGTCTTTTTCTGTTTTTAAATGTTCTTTTCGTTTCGCTGCAGATGCTAACGCCTGATCAGAAAGGCTTGACACTGTTTTTGTATGATCTTTTGTGGTTTGAATCATTTTTGTATAGAGCTGCTGCTCTTTTTTCTCATAGCTTTGCAGTGTACCTTGCTCTTTTTCAAAGGATGCCTCTTTTTCGCTCATTTTCGTCATCGCATCTTGCATGTCATGAAATGGACTTTGACCTCCGCATCCCGCCAGCAAAAGGGTACATATCCCCGCTAAAGCAGCACATGCTTTCATGCTTCTTCTCATCTGTCTCATCACAAGGTTCCCCCTTTACATCTCCACATACCACTATAATTTTTATAGGCGCTTGTGACAAGGAAAGAGGTCATCCTGATGAGCCGGAGAAGATTTTTTTCAAGTGATAGGCGCATGACTATACAAATAGTGCATTCATACATAGTTTATATTACACGCTTCGCCTTCACTTATGAGAGGCCGAGTGTATTTCCAAAGGAGGTCAAAAGTATGTCTAATTATAGTCATGGAAGTATGTATGGTGGATACGGCGGTCACGGGTATGGATACGGTGGTGGATATGGCGGTGGCTGTTGTTACCCAAGTTATGGCGGTGGCTACGGATACGGCGGAGGACGGACATTCGCTTTAATCGTTGTCCTTTTCATCCTATTAATCATCGTTGGCGCAGCATTCTTAGGCGGCGGCGGTGGCGGCTGCTGCTAATGGCTGTTTAAGCCTCTGACCGGTCTCATAGGACCGGTCTTCTTTATTTCATTGCATATGTTGTGTATCATTT
Organism: Bacillus sp. GBSW19; assembly: GCF_002998655.1. NCBI lineage: Bacteria > Bacillati > Bacillota > Bacilli > Caryophanales > Bacillaceae > Bacillus > Bacillus sp. GBSW19. The sequence goes on along the minus strand of NZ_PVRF01000001.1, from coordinate 485,627 downwards.
TATATACTTTACATACAAAGGAAATAGGAGTGAAGATTTGTGATTACCATGGAAGATATCGTACGGGACGGACATCCCGTCTTAAGACAAACAGCTGAAGCGGTCGAGCTCCCGCCGACAGAAGAGGAAAAACAGCAATTAGCTGACATGATTGAATTCGTCAAAAATAGTCAGGATGCTGACATGGCTGAAAAGTATGGACTCAGACCCGGCGTTGGACTAGCAGCTCCGCAAATTAATATCAGTAAACGGATGATCGCTGTTCACTGTGAGGACGAAGATGGAGAGGAATACAGCTATGCCCTTTTCAACCCGCGCATTGTCAGTCACTCGGTCAAAAGAGCTTATTTAGCAACTGGTGAAGGCTGCTTATCTGTTGATGAAGCCATTCCTGGATTTGTCCCTCGATATCAAAAGATCAGGGTGAAGGCCACAACGCTTGAAGGAGAAGACATTGATATTCGCCTAAAAGGGTTCCCGGCCATTGTTTTTCAGCATGAAATCGACCATTTAAACGGCATTATGTTTTATGATCATATTCAAAAGGATCAGCCCTTCGCTGAGCCAGACAACTCTGTTGCGATCGGCAGATCATAAAATAAAAAGAAGACCCATTAGCCTAAGGGTCTTCTTTTTTTACTCTTCAATGAGGCCTAGATGAGTCACTGCATGGAATATGCCGTCTTCATCTACTGGCTTTGTCACAAAATCAGCCAAATCTTTTAATTCATTCACAGCATTACCCATGGCAACGCCAGTTCCAGCAAATGAAATCATCTCTCGATCGTTCAGACCGTCTCCAAAGGCAACGGTATCCTTTTGATCATAAGGCAGCCTTTCGATGACTCGTTTAATGCCTTCAGCCTTCGACCCGCCTTTTGGCAGGACATCTGTTGACAGCTCGTGCCATCTGACAAGATCAATTTCTTCGCGGAACGCCTCGTATTGGACTTCCTCTTCAGCCTTACAGAATAACAGCATTTGAAAAATCTCGTTTTCTTTAAAGTAAGACAAATCATGCTCAGGATGCTCTGTTTTTAAAGTCCCAATCCCCTCATGGATAAACGGATGATTTGGCACAGAAGCCTTCATCGTTTTTTCCCCCATAAAAACAAGCGGATGATCATGACGATCCGCCGTTTCATAAATTTGCTCCATCAGCTCCAGTTTCAGCGGATTGCCGTAAATGACCTCTCCCTCATACATGACATACTGACCGTTATAAGCAATAAAGGAGTCAAGCCCTAATTCCTCTAAAATAGGCTGAATCAAAAAAGGCGAACGCCCAGATGCAATAAAGAGATGATGACCTTTTTCTTTTAATAAGCGAACCGCTCGCTTCGTTGATTCAGGTATTTTTTTATCATGATCATATAAAGTACCGTCGATATCAAAGAAGATGACTTTTTTATTCATATCCCGTCTCCTGTCTCTTGTTATGTATACCCACTCCCTTTCATCATACAGAAAGATTTCCTCTTTCGAAACCACTTCCTATGAAAACGCCTATTTCCCACATATAACCATGTAACATTCAATGGAATCGTCATATAATACAAGTATAAAGAGAGCACGGAATACATGGTCTAATCTGACTTCAAACCGAAAGGAGGCGACCTGTGATGCTTCGTCGTCTGCGCAAGAAAATTAGAAGACAATGGAAGGACATGCTTCGTAAAAAATCGATCGCTTAAAAGGATCTTCCGCACATTTGCCGAAGGTCCTTTTTTCTCAGAGACTTTTCTTATGCGCGTTTTTTTAATATAATAGAATTAGCGAGTGTAACATACGGTATTTAAGGAGAGATTTGGATGATATATAAGGTATTTTTTCAGGCAAGTACTACTGAGGTACCTGTAAGAGAACACACAGATTCACTATACGTTGAAGCGGTTTCTGAAAGAGACGTACGCGATAAGTTGAAAAAACATAGCTACAACATTGAATTCATTCAGCCTGTAGACGGTGCTTTTTTAGACTATGAACGAGAAAGTGAAAATTTTAAAGTATTGGAGCTATGAGAGGAATGAAATTTGTTAAAAACGATCAGGCGGCAGTTTTTGCGCTCGGCGGTTTAGGCGAGATCGGTAAAAACACGTATGGCGTTCAATTTCAAGATGAAATCATTTTAATTGATGCTGGTATTAAGTTCCCTGAAGATGAGCTTCTTGGAATTGACTACGTCATCCCTGACTATACGTACTTAGTTAAAAACGAAGATAAAATCAAAGGTCTTTTCATCACTCACGGACATGAAGACCACATCGGCGGTATCCCTTACCTTCTCAAGCAAGTGAATATTCCAGTTTACGGCGGCAAACTCGCAATCGGCCTACTTCGTAATAAATTGGAAGAGCACGGTCTCTTGAGACAAACAAAACTTCACATTTTTGAAGAAGAAGATACCATTAAATTTAGAAAAACAGCTGTGTCTTTCTTTAGAACAACACACAGTATTCCAGATTCTTATGGAATTGTCGTGAAGACACCTCCTGGTAACATCGTACATACAGGTGATTTCAAGTTTGACTTTACGCCTGTTGGCGAGCCTGCCAACTTAACAAAAATGGCTGAAATCGGGAAAGAAGGCGTTCTATGTCTTTTATCCGATAGTACAAACAGTGAAATTCCAGAATTTACGATGTCTGAAAGACGCGTAGGCGAAAGCATTGATGACATCTTTAGAAAAGTCGACGGACGTATCATCTTTGCTACGTTTGCTTCAAACATTCACAGACTTCAGCAAGTCATTGAGTCCGCTGTTGCCAACGGCCGAAAAGTTGCTGTGTTTGGACGCAGTATGGAGTCTGCCATTGATATTGGACAAGATCTTGGCTACATTAAATGTCCGAAAAACACGTTTATTGAACATAATGAAATCAACCGTCTACCAGCAAACAAAGTGACCATTCTTTGTACTGGGAGCCAAGGTGAACCGATGGCTGCTCTTTCACGTATTGCAAACGGCACTCACCGCCAGATTTCGATTAATCCTGGAGACACTGTTGTCTTCTCATCTTCACCGATTCCGGGTAACAATATTAGTGTAAGCCGCACCATTAACCAGCTTTATCGTGCTGGCGCTGAGGTCATTCATGGCTCACTCAATAATATTCATACATCTGGTCACGGCGGACAAGAAGAACAAAAGCTGATGCTCCGTTTAATTAAACCAAAATTCTTTATGCCGATTCACGGTGAATACCGCATGCAAAAAACGCATATTAAACTTGCGAATGATTGCGGAATTCCTGAGGAAAACTGCTTTATCATGGATAACGGTGAAGTTCTTGCACTAAAAGGTGACGAAGCAAGTGTCGCCGGCAAAATTCCATCAGGTAACGTGTATATCGACGGAAGCGGAATTGGCGATATCGGGAATATCGTCTTAAGAGACCGCCGCATTCTTTCAGAAGAAGGTCTTGTCATTGTGGTCGTCAGCATGGACATGAAAGAATTCAAAATCTCTGCTGGTCCTGATCTCATCTCAAGAGGCTTTGTCTACATGAGAGAATCTGGAGACCTCATCAACGACGCACAAGATTTGATTTCAAAGCATCTTGAAAAAGTAATGGAACGTAAGACAACTCAGTGGTCGGAAATTAAGAACGAAATTACGGACACACTTGCACCTTTCCTTTATGAAAAAACAAGACGCCGCCCAATGATCTTACCGATTATTATGGAAGTGTAATAACAAAAAGAGACACGAGCCGACTGGCTGTGTCTCTTTTTTTCATCAAGCATTGAAAAAAACCGCACATATAATACAAGGTATACATGCAGTTTCTCATTCTTTTATGATTGAATTGGGAGGTGCTGAAAGCTTCTGACATCAAACAAGCCCTTTGTCGTCATTTTCACATCAGGAATGACTGGAAGTGCCAAGAAGGACAGCGTCAAAAACGGATTAAAGTCTAAGGAAAAACCAGTTTCTTTTAGTGCTTCATGGAGTTCATGGAGGCTTTCATTGACGAGATGTACCGGCTGATCTGACAATAAACCGGAGATCGGTAATGGCAGCGTATGAAGAGACTGGCCTTCTTTGACAACGGTCAAACCGCCGCCTGCTTCTTTTAACGCCTCAATCGCTTTAATAATATCGGCATCATTTGTGCCAACTGCAATTAAGTTATGTGAATCATGTGCAACCGTTGTTGCAATCGCACCCTGTTTGATGCCGAAGCCGCTGACAATCCCTACCCCCATTTCAGATAAACCTTGATGACGTTCGACAAGCACCATTTTTAATACATCTCTGTCTGTATCACTTGTAAATTGTCCGTTCGTTTCTGAAGGAGTGACTTGTTCTAATTTTGTTTCAAGCTGATTCGGAATAATACGGATGACATTCATTTTTTGATCGTCTGTGATAGGCAGTGCAATATCTTGCTCTTGAACGTCTACTGCATGAACAGATTGTAATAATGCTGAGCTCGGTGCGATCTTTTCGACACTCGGTTTGTACACTCCATGCTGCGCAACCAATTCTCCCGCAATAAATACGCTTGAGATGTCTACATGATGAAGGTCTGAGACGAGCATAAAATCAGCATCATAGCCTGGTGCAATGGCTCCCTTTGTTTTAAGACCAAAACACTCTGCGGCATTTAAGCTTCCCATTTGATAGGCTAAAAATGGATCTAAGCCTGCTTTTATGGACATCCGTACTTGCTCATCAATACTTCCCTGCGCCATTAAATCATCTAAATGTTTATCATCTGTACAAAAGAAAAAACGTCTCGCATTCTTCTCATTCACAGCAGGTAAAACGTTTTTCACGTTTTTGGCAACAGATCCCTCTCTCAGCATGACATACATGCCTCGTTTTACACGTTCAAGGGCTTCCTGTGCTGTTGTCACCTCATGGTCTGTTTGGACATTGGCCGTGCGGTAAACGTTTATTAATCGGTCTGTTAAGCCTGCTAGATGGCCATCAATCAGTTTATTCTCGTTTTGAGCATCAAGCAGCTTTTGAAGCATATCTTCTTCTGCCTGCTCCACACCGACATAGTCCATCACCTCAGCAAGACCAAGCACTTCCTTCTCTTGATAAAGGGGCTTTAAATCTTTCGCTTTTAATGTAGCACCTGATCGTTCAAAACTGACTGCCGGTACACAGGATGGCAGCATGAAATAAATATGTAAGGCAGCTTTTCTCGCTTCTTCAAGCATAAAACGGATGCCTGTTATACCTGACACATTGGCGATTTCATGCGGGTCTGTTACGACAGTTGTCACACCGCGCGGAACGACAGCTTTGGAGAATTCAGCAGGGGTAACCATAGAAGACTCGATATGAACGTGGCCATCAATAAAACCAGGTACAAGCATTTGACCTGCTGCATCCAGCTCCTGTTCTCCCTCGTACTCCCCTATCCCGACTATTTGTCCATTTTCAACAGCGACATCAGCGTCTATCCATTCCTGGTTAAACACATCCATGACTTTCGCATGTTTAATCACGAGGGCTGCTTTTTTTCTCTTTGCTGCTACCTCAATTTGATGTCTGAAAAGCTCCTTATCCAACGACACTGCCTCCTCCAAGTAAACAATATAATGTTTCTTATCGTAAACGAATCTGTTTGCCCAGTCAATGACATTTAGAGAAAATCAACCATATCAAAACACTGTTTTTTATTTCTGAATAGTGATAATTGCACGAAAAATATGATGACTCATTTTTGAGGTTATACATGAACAAAGCAACCCTTTTCAGTGTCTATTTCCTTCTCAATGTCCACCTGTCATGTACACATTCATATAAAAAACACCCCGTCATCGGAGTGTTTAATAATCGTTCTGCATTTCTCGTTTTTCAAAGCGTCCTATATCGGCTACTGCCCCTATGACAATGAGGATATCTTCTTTTTGAATCATTTCATCTGCCAGAGGGGAAACGATGACTTCTTTTCCGCGCTTAATCGCCACAATGTTGATGCCGTATCTTGCCCGAATATCAAGATCTAAAAGAGAATGCCCCGCAAGCCTGTTGTTTGCAACAATCTCAATCAGGCTGTACTCATCTGACAGCTCGAGGTAATCGAGCACGTTATTTGAAATAATTTTATGTGCAATCCGTCTGCCCATATCTCGCTCTGGATGAACGATGCGATCCGCTCCAATTTTGTTGAGCACCTTTTCATGGTAGTCATTTTGCGCTTTCACGGTGACCATTTTGACGCCAAGCTCTTTCAGCATAATCGTTGTTAAAATACTTGCCTGAATGTTTTCGCCAATTGCAACGATGACATGATCAAAATTACGAATACCAAGATTTTTTAAAACGGATTCGTCGGTCGAATCGCCAATGACCGCGTGTGAGGCAATTTTCGCGTATTCGTTCACTCGATCTTCATTCATATCCATGGCCATGACTTCAAGTCCTTCTTCGCTCAGCGCCTTGCAAATACTTCCGCCAAAGCGTCCAAGACCAATGACTGCATATTCCTTTTTCATGTTCAGACTCCTTTTATTTCACTTATCATGTATTTTACTACGGTTTGATTAATGAATCCATATGCGAACGAATTTTTTTGCGGAACGCTTCACTTAAGTAGAGGTCTGCTCCTTTTTCGATTTCACTGCGATAATGAGCTGGCGGAGCGATTTCTTCGCTCTTTTGAAGCACAAGAAAGGTTAAACAGTCCTCATAAATTTGATCACCTATTTTGACATCGACATAAGCCGGACGATATGTGCCCTCATATACTCCTTCTCGTTTATACAAATAACGAATGGCATCAAAAGGAACCTCATATAAAACACCCTCTGTTTCGCCGCCGTCTTCTACCATATCAGCCCTTGATCCATCAGGCCTCACCAATGTAAATCTCGTGGTAAAACCGTTTAGTACACCGCCGCCGATGATTTGTTTGAAGTGATGATCGACTTCTGCCAGCTTAAATCTAGCATCGTCCATACAGGAGCCATAGGCAAAATAATAGAAGGATGACGGCTTCTGCTGCCACAGTCTATAAGCTTTCCAGCACCCTCTCTTTATTTCTTTCAGAGCTGATGTCTTCTGCTCTGGCAAAGTGTATGTCATGGCCTCTACCTGACCTTGATCCGTCATGACATTAATTTCCTGCTTGTCATACCCTTCCTCTAGTACGTCTATCTTATTCAACGCATCAGCGGTCACCTCGTACAATTCCCCGTATACAGTGCCTTTTCCTGCGGGAACGCACGCTGGGTATCCTTGACCTGTATCATAGATCCTTCCACTCATCCAAGCTGATTTAGCTAAAAGCCTGCTTTCCTTCATGTACGCTTCGTGGTGCTCTTCATGCAGCAATAGCGTCCCATATACAAATAAAGCTTTCATCGTCATGACATCACGTCCTCTCAACTTGCTGCTGCCTGCTTTTTTGACACACAGGCAAATAGATTTGAAAAGCTGCGCCTTTTCCAAGCTCACTGGATACGTCCATTCTTCCGTGATGATCTTTTAAAATCGTCGCACAGATGGTCAAACCAAGCCCTGTCCCTTCTTTTTTCGTGGAAAAGAAAGGATCATATATTTTTTGAATATCCTCTTCAGACATCCCTTTTCCTTCATCTTGAATGGTAATCTTCCATTCATTCAATACTTTTTCTGTAGATATGTATATGCTGCCACCTTCAGGCATTGCCTCAATAGCATTTTTAATTAAATTAATGAACAGCTGCTTCATTTGATTAGCGTCTGCTAGGATAGCACCGGCATCCTGCTTTTTAAATGGCTGTTTGAGATCAATATTTGAAAGAACTGCATTTGTTTTTAATAAGGTAATCACCTGTTCTAGGAGCTCATGAAGCTGGACTTCTTGAAAATGGACCGCTTGAGGCTTAGCCAATACAAGCAGCTCACTTAAAACAAAATCAATCCGTTTAATTTCGGAAAAGATAATGTCAAAATAATCGGTTCTTTCAGGATATTGTGTCTTCATCAGCTGCAAAAAGCCATTTACTGATGTCAGTGGATTTCTGACTTCATGGGCGATCCCAGCAGCTATTTGTCCAGCAACAGCCAGCTTTTGCGCCTGCATTTGCAATTGCTGATTGGATCTTTCAAGCTCAAGCTTTGCCTGCTTTTGTTTCGTAATATCAGCAACCGTCCCAATCCCTCCGGTAAACTGGTGATGCTCATCAAAATAGAGCTTGTAATGAACGTCTCCCCATACCTTCTTTCCCTCTTTATGGAGAAGCTGCAGTTCTACCCGCCCCGCATCCTTATGTTCCTTGATCACAGATAACAAATGCTGGACCACGCGCTCCTCTTGATCAAAGTACTGATTGTACATGGTGCCTAGACATTCATCTATGTCATAGCCTGTCATTTGTGTCCATGCTTGATTTAAGAAAATAATTTCACCTTTCTCGTTTGTTTCAAAGACGATTTCTTGCAAGTTATCTGTGATTCGATTCAGCCGCTCTGTCAGTTCGTGTGCTTCTTTTTCTCTCTTATTTAAGTCTGACACAAGTAGATTTAAGCGGTCTACATAGCCTGAGACAACCCAGATCCCTGTTAAAACCAAGACTGTAAAGGCTAGATCGAGCGGCCAATTAATTTGATAGCCGCCTAGATAATAAAAGAAATCCCAGCTTAAGATTAAAATAAATGCAAGAACAGATAACACGATCCGCACTTGATATGTTTTGTTCAAATGATTCCACCTGCCGCCCTGAGATTCTTTGTCAATTGTACCATTTTCCACTTATTTTTTGAGGGTGATGGGGCATTTTTAAGGAACTTTTTCAGAAAAAAATAGCCTGTTCTCAGCACAAAGGAAGAGAGCAGGCTATTTTAATTACTGCTGAAGAGCTTCTTGCAGCTCTTTTAACAGTAGTTCTGCGCCTTCAGCGCTTAATGTAATTTGACCATTTCCATAATCATGGTTCTCCGATGTAATCTCACCAGTCATGAGGCAAACGCCCTCTGGCTGGTATTTTTTCAAGACGATTTTCTCCCCATCTATAAAAAATTCCATACTGTCTTTAATAGCAATATCAAGTGCTCTTCTTAATTCGATTGGCATCACAATACGCCCTAGTTCGTCTACTTTTCTTACGACTCCGATAGATTTCAATTTCGTTCCCTCTTTCTTTCATTAGCTCAAGATCAATCTGTTTTGCACCAATTGATATATCGTAGACGTAAGAGATTCTCAAAAGGTTTCTCCTCTATAAAAATTTTTTTCATAAAAGAAAAAACAAAGGGAAAATTTATTGTGATTGTCAAAATGATACTTGAATTTTACAAGTTCATTTCAAGGTCATCACAAACCCCCACAAATGACATCAACCCTCTGAACTTTTAAATGTAAAATTGTTTAAAACAGCAAAAATAGAGGTTGGGTGAAAACATGTTTCAAAATGCCGAAATTGGAATTGATTTAGGAACAGCTAACATATTGGTTTATAGTAAAAATAAGGGAATTATTTTAAATGAACCGTCCGTCGTGGCAGTCGATACAGAAACAAAAACTGTACTTGCAGTCGGAGCAGAAGCAAAAGAAATGATTGGGAAAACACCTGGTAAAATTGTGGCGATCCGTCCGATGAAAGACGGTGTCATCGCTGATTATGATATGACAACAGATTTACTCAAACAAATCATGAAAAAAGCAGGGAAAAATATCGGGTTTACCTTCAGAAAACCAACGGTCGTGGTATGTACACCTTCTGGTTCAACAGCTGTTGAACGCCGTGCCATCAGCGATGCTGTGAAAAACTGCGGAGCAAAGCACGTGCATTTAATAGAAGAACCTGTTGCAGCCGCAATCGGCGCTGATCTCCCGGTAGATGAGCCTGTTGCAAACGTCGTGGTCGATATTGGCGGAGGAACAACGGAAGTTGCAATTATTTCGTTTGGCGGCGTTGTCTCTTGTCATTCCATTCGAATTGGCGGAGATCAGCTGGATGAAGATATCATTACGTTTGTCCGAAAGAAATATAATCTATTAATCGGCGAGCGGACAGCCGAGCAGGTTAAAATGGAAATTGGTTATGGTCTCATTGAGCATGAGCCGGAATCATTAGAAGTACGTGGACGTGATCTGGTGACAGGTCTTCCAAAAACGATCACACTTAAATCTCATGAAATTCAAGGTGCCATGCGAGAATCACTTCTTCATATTTTAGAGGCGATTCGTGCCACATTAGAGGACAGCCCTCCAGAGCTTAGTGGTGACATTGTAGACCGCGGCGTGATCTTAACTGGCGGCGGCGCTTTGTTAAATGGGATTCAAGAATGGCTCTCACAGGAGATTGTCGTTCCAGTTCATATTGCAGCAAATCCACTTGAATCTGTCGCAATCGGAACAGGTCGTTCACTAGAAGTCATTCATAAATTGCAAAAAACATTAAAATAATCTTCTTGTTCTACTTCTTTTTTTATCATTTCGATCATATCGTGAGAAATGGATAAACGTGAAGGAGGAAGAACATGTTGCTTGATTTAGGTAAACGAGTCGTTGTCACAGTTATTTTAACGGGTATTATTTTAGGAGGAATGAGCCTGTCGTTTTCACATATGCCCCCTTCTAATGCACAGCCTGTGAAACAACTGAACCGCTAAAAAAGCCGCACGAAAGCGGCTTTTTTATTTTGGCTTTAAGCATGCTCCCCATTTTCCTTTTCGGTCTTAAATCTGATATGATGAACATGACTAAAGGAGGGTTTTTATGAGTTCATTTGAAAAACAACTAGATCAATATGCTAAGACCATTGTTGAAGTCGGTGTGAATGTTCAAAAAGGACAAGAAGTCGTCGTATCTGCATCTACTGAATCTGCAGACCTTGTTCGTCTTGTCGCGAAACATGCGTATGAGCGCGGGGCGAAAAACGTACATATCCGCTGGAGTGATGGTGTTCTTGCCCGTTTAAAATATGAACATGCACCGCAGGATGTGTTTGACCAATTCCCAGAATGGGAAGCACAGATGATGGAAACCATCGCAAAACGCGGCGGCGCTTTTATCACGATCTTGTCAGAAAGCCCTGACCTTCTGCGAGGCATTGATTCGAAAAAAATCGCTGCACAGCAAAAGGCCGCTGGATCAGCCCTTCATACATATCGCCAATACGTTCAATCAGACAAAGTTGCTTGGACGGTCGTAGGCGCTGCATCAAAAGAATGGGCAAAAAAGATTTTCCCTGACCATACAGATGAAGAAGCTGTCGCTTTATTATGGGATCAAATCTTTAAAGTCGCACGCGCTGATCAAGCAGATCCTGTTGAGGCTTGGAAAAAGCACGATGAGTCACTAAATGAAAAGGTCAAAATACTAAATGAGCGCCACTACCACAAGCTTCATTATGATGCTCCTGGCACAGATTTAACGATTGAGCTCCCAGAGCAGCACATTTGGGTAGGTGCCGGCAGCGTGAGTGAGCGCGGCGTCTCTTTCATGGCCAACATGCCGACAGAAGAAGTATTTACCGTACCTAAAAAAGACGGTGTAAATGGGACTGTCTCAAGCACAAAACCGCTCAGTTATGCAGGAAATATCATTGATGAATTTACATTAATATTTGAAAATGGTCGAATTGTCAATGTGAAAGCGAAGGAAGGCGAAGACATTTTAACTTCGCTCGTTGAAACAGATGAAGGCTCCCATTATCTAGGTGAGGTTGCTCTCGTACCAGACGATTCACCAATCTCAAACTCGAATATTCTCTATTACAATACCCTTTATGATGAAAATGCATCGAACCACCTTGCCATCGGCAGCGGGTATGCGTTCAATATCGAAGGCGGAAAAGAGATGAATCGTGAAGAATTGGATGCAGCTGGTGTGAACAACAGTATTACACACGTCGATTTCATGATTGGTTCAAAGGAAATGAATATTGACGGGATTACAAAAGACGGGAAACGCGAACCGATCTTCCGTAATGGAAACTGGGCGATTTAATCGAAAAAAAGACATCCACTTATGGATGTCTCAGATTGTTGACAAAGGGCTAAAATGATCTTCATTTTAGCCTTTTGTCTTCTTTTCAGCGTGATAGAAAACCTTTGCAGTCTAGGAAGGACGAGTACCGGAGCGGAGCGAATTTGACATTCGTGAGCACCGGCACGCAGGACTGACAACGAATACGAGGGTTTGTCTACACGCTGAGACATCCACTTTTGGATGTCTTTGCTTATTTATGCATAAAGCTCATCGAGTCTCTTTTGAATGTCTTGATCTGATAAGAACTCATCATATGTTGTTTGTTTATCGACGATGCCATTTGGCGTCACTTCGATGATACGGTTTGCCACTGTTTCAACAAACTGATGGTCATGAGATGAGAAGAGCATAGCTCCTTTAAAGCTCATTAAACCGTTATTCAGCGCTGTAATGGATTCTAGATCCAAGTGGTTCGTCGGCTCATCCAGCAGCAGAACATTCGCTCCTGACAGCATCATTTTCGATAACATACAACGAACCTTCTCTCCTCCTGATAAGACGCTTGCTTTTTTCTTTACTTCTTCCCCAGAGAAAAGCATACGTCCTAAGAACCCGCGTAAGAAGCTTTCACTTTGATCATTAGGAGAATATTGACGAAGCCAATCCACTAGATCGACATCGTTTCCTTCAAAGTATTCACTATTGTCTTTCGGGAAAAAGGCTTGAGATGTTGTAACGCCCCATTTAAACGTCCCGCTGTCTGGCTCCATCTCACCAGCAAGAATTTTAAATAAAGTGGATACAGCAAGCTCATTACGGCTTAAGAACGCAATTTTATCCTCGCGATTCATGATAAAGCTGACGTTATCAAGTACTTTCACACCATCAATTGTTTTCGATAGACCTTCTACTTGAAGGACATCATTTCCGATTTCGCGCTCTGGCGCAAAATGAACGTACGGATATTTACGTGAAGATGGCTTAATGTCGTCTAAAGAGATTTTATCAAGCAATTTCTTTCTTGAGGTCGCTTGCTTCGATTTAGAAGCGTTCGCACTGAACCGGGCAACGAACTCTTGAAGCTGCTTAATTTGTTCTTCTTTTTTCTTATTCGCATCTTGGCTGAGCTTCAGCGCTAGCTGGCTGGACTCATACCAGAAATCATAGTTACCGACATATACTTGAATTTTTCCAAAGTCTAGGTCCGCAATATGTGTACATACTTTGTTTAAGAAATGACGGTCATGCGAAACGACAATCACGGTATTTTCAAAATTAATGAGGAACTCTTCCAGCCACTGGATTGCTTGTAAGTCCAAGTGGTTCGTTGGCTCATCAAGAAGAAGAACGTCAGGCTTACCAAATAAAGCTTGGGCTAGTAGTACTTTTACCTTTTCAGAACCACCAAGCTCAGACATTTTCTTCGATTGAAGGCTCTCTGGAATGCCAAGACCTTTTAATAAGATCGCTGCTTCACTTTCTGCTTCCCAGCCGTTTAACTCAGCGAACTCACCTTCAAGCTCTGCTGCACGAATCCCGTCTTCATCTGAGAAATCAGGTTTCATATAGATCGCATCTTTCTCCTGCATCACATCATATAGACGTTTGTGACCCATCATGACGACTTTTAATACTTCAAATTCTTCGTATTCAAAATGGTTCTGTTTTAAAATCGCTAAACGCTCACCAGGGCTCATATGAACATCGCCCGTCTGAGCTTCAATTTCACCTGAAAGAATCTTTAGAAACGTTGATTTACCAGCTCCATTGGCACCAATTAGACCGTAGCAGTTGCCAGGAGTGAATTTAATATTTACTTCTTCAAATAGTTTACGATCAGCAAAACGCAAACTAACATTATTTACTGCAATCATTTATTAATCCTCCATCACTCATTCATCATTATGAAGTATAACATGAATAACGTTTGATAGAAACGTCTCTCGCTAAGAACGAAGGCAATTTGTCCATTATGGTATAATAAATGGGAATGATTTATTGAAGGAGTTCGTGCGATTTGAGATTACTTACACTTATGGAATACTGTTTATTGATTTTCTTTATGGGTATTTATTTATCTGCAACAGGCTTTAATGCAAGGGATTTTGGCCTTTATATTGGGCTTGTGCTTATTTACACACTGGTACACATCTTTTCGAAACGCTTTTTACAAAAGCGAGGGAAAGAAAATCAAAAGGTCGGATTGTTTCGGTCCGTTTTAGCCATTACTGGGTCTGTCTTCGCTTCTGTGTTGGCGATTGTGATCATTGTTACGGTGCTCACGCCAAATTAAAACGACCCTTCTTTTAAAGGGTCGTCCATTCAAGCACTTTTCTCACACACCTGAGAAGGGTGCTTTTATTTTGTTTGCCGAATGTCGCCAAATGGGAAGAAAACAAATTCTGATGTCCCGACAACCCGATCCTTTTCAATGAGTCCAAGTCCATTTCTGCTGTCCATGGAATTGAGTCTGTTGTCCCCCATCACAAAGTAATCGTTTTTCGGTACTTTCACTGGACCAAAATCCCCTGTTAAATGCACTTCATACTCTTTCGCATGTGCCTTGTTCTCTTTTAAATAAGGCTCATCAACTTTTTTACCATTAATGTAAAGCGTATCATCCTTCATTTCAATCGTGTCTCCCGGAAGGCCGATCAATCGTTTTACATAATGAATCTTCTGGCCATCTTTTCCATTAATAATCACGATGTCACCTCGTTTGACACCACCTAGATAGTTAATGGTTTTGTTGACAAACAGCTTTTCCCCATCATGAAGAGTCGGTTCCATTGACTCTCCTTCCACCACATACGGCTCAAATATAAACGTACGGATGAGCAGGACGAGCGCAAGTGCAATTAAAATGGCTTTGATCCATTCAAACAGTGAACTTTTCTTCTCTGTTTTGTCTTGCTTTGCATCAGATTGAATATCATTTTCGTTTTGTTTGTTTTCTTCGTTCAAAATACTGCTTCCTCCTAAGACTTTCTGCTAAAAGACTTGAAACGTGAATTGAATAACTTTACTTTATCACATGTCATTTAAAAATTCACAAGACAACCATTCAATTAGATATTTTTTCCTAATTTGTTCATGATTAAACAAAAAGAAGCACCGCTCTTCACGATGCTTCTCTTCTGAATTACGCTTCTAGTTTGACTGGTTTTTTCAAAATACCCAGTAAAATCGCTGTTACAACGGCACCGATTAAGATGCTGATGATATAAAGAACCGGATGATTTGTTACCCAGAAAACGAATAGTCCGCCGTGCGGCGCAGGAAGCGTGACTCTAAAGAATTCCGTTAATCCGCCAGCCACTGCTGCTCCAATAACAGCTGAAGGAATTACGCGCAGAGGGTCAGCCGCTGCAAACGGGATCGCCCCTTCAGTGATGAAGGCAGCTCCCATGAAGTAGCATGTAATCCCTGCTTCTCGGTCACGTTTTGAGAATTTATTTCTAAAGATTGTTGTAGCAAGTGCAATACCTAATGGTGGTACCATTCCGCCTGCCATAATGGCAGCATGCGGTGCATAGTTTCCAGCAGCAATCATCGCAAGACCGAATGTGTAAGCCGCTTTGTTAATTGGGCCCCCCATATCAATCGCCATCATACCTGCCAAAATAATGCCCATTAAGACAAGGTTTCCAGTACCTAAAGTTTCAAGCCAGTGAGTTAATCCATCCATCACCATTTTTACCGGTGTGTTAACAATGTAATGCATGATGATGCCTGTGAAGAAAATACCGAACAATGGATACAGCAGAACCGGTTTAATCCCGTCGAGTGACTGCGGTACGAATGTGAATACTTTTTTAAGTAGCACAACGACATAACCTGCAAGGAAACCGGCAATTAGTCCGCCTAAGAATCCTGCACCTGCTGCCGACGCCATAAATCCACCGACCATACCTGGCGCAAAACCTGGACGATCTGCAATACTCATTGCAATAAATCCGGCTAAAACAGCAACGATTAAGGCAAGCGCATTATCTCCGCCAATTCCTTTTAATACAGCTGCAAATGAATTAAATGAAGGGTCCTTAGGATCTGCTGAGTTAATTCCCCAGAAAAATGAAATTGCAACAAGGATACCGCCCCCGACAACAAATGGAAGCATGTTGCTTACACCACTCATTAAGTGCTTGTAGAAACCACTTCTACCTTTGCCAGATGACTCATTTTCGTCTTTTGAAGAACTGCCGCCTGAGCCTTTATAAATCGGCGCATCTTGATTGACTGCTTTTTCAATTAATTCCTGAGGACGGCGGATTCCAGCTGTCACAGGTACTTCAATGACATGTTTGCCTTTAAAGCGTTCCATTTCAACTTGCTTGTCCGCTGCCACAATGATGGCTGGTGCTTCTTCGATTTCTTTTGCCGTAAGGGCGTGTTTAATACCGCCAGAGCCGTTTGTTTCGACTTTAATGTCAATGCCCATTTCTTTTGCTTTTTCTTTCAAAGCATCTGCTGCCATAAATGTATGCGCAATACCTGTTGGGCAAGCTGTTACTGCTAAAATCTTAGCTGGTTTACCTGATACAGCCGGCTCTTCTTGAACTTCCTCTTCTTCTTCATCATCGTCCTTGTCATGCGTATTGATGATATCGATGATTTCATCTTCAGTAGCCGCTTCAAGAAGCTGCTTTCGGATTTCTTCACGCATGAGAAGTGTTGATAAACGAGAAAGTGCTTCTAAGTGCGTGTTGTTTGCGCCTTCAGTTGCGGCAATCATAAAGACAAGATGACTCGGCTGCGCGTCCAGTGATTCATAATCTACACCAGCTGTCGAGCGGCCAAATGCAATGGCAGGCTCTTTTACACTTGCTGTTTTAGCGTGAGGGATAGCAATTCCTTCGCCAATACCAGTAGAGCTCTGTTTTTCACGGTTGATCACTGCTTCTTTGTAGCCCTCTTTATCATTTAGCTTGCCTGCTGTATCTAAAACAGTGACTAGTTCTTCAATGACTGCTTCTTTCTGCTGGCTGTCTAATTGAAGCTTAATTGTCTGCTTTGTGAGTAGTTCTGTAATTTTCATGATGACTCCTCCTTTAAATGCGTGTGACTTTTACTTGTGGTAATAGTGTGTCGACAAGCTCTTTTGTTCCAAGCTCCTCAGAAAATGCTGTAGCGCTGCCTGATGTGACGCCAAGCTTAAATGATTCTTCAATCGAAAGGCCTTTCGAAACGCCGGCTAAAAATCCTGCAACGACTGAATCCCCTGCACCAACTGAATTAACAAGCGTGCCCTTTGGAACATTGGACTGATAAACCCCTTCCTTACTGAATAAGAGAGCTCCATCTCCAGCCATTGATACGATGACATGTTCAGCACCTTGTTCTAACAGCTTCTTCCCATAAGGAATGGCTTCTTCCGCAGATGAGATGCTCGTCTCAAACATTTCACCTAGCTCATGATGGTTTGGCTTCATTAAGAACGGTTTCAAGCCTGCTGCTTTTTTTAGTGCTTCCCCGGAAATATCAAGGACAACTCTGACACCTTGCTTTTCGCACACCTCAGCAATACGTTCATACGTGTTATGAGGCAATGAAGAAGGAATGCTGCCAGCTAAGACAACGACATCTCCTTCAGTCAATGAAGAAAATTGAGACAGAAACGACTCAAATTGCGCTTCAGTAATAGATGGGCCGAGTCCGTTGATTTCGGTTTCTTCACCTGTTTTTAGTTTCACATTAATTCGTGTATCTTCTGACACCTCGTGAAAGGCTGTTTGTAATTGTTCGTTTTGTAAAAAGTCTTGAATATATTTTCCTGTAAATCCGCCTATGAATCCAAGCGCTTTTGATTCAACACCGTGACGTTTTAAAAGCCTTGAGACATTGATCCCTTTTCCACCTGGATATTTTTTGTCATAGGTTGAACGATTCAAACCGCCGACTGCGAAATCCTCCACGTGTACGATGTAATCAACTGATGGGTTTAAAGTAACTGTATAAATCATGTTTTCACTACCTTTATAACCGTTTTTTCATGGTAATTATCGAATGAATCCTCTTTTGCGTCGTTTGTGATAATGGTGGCTTCCTGTAAACTAGCAAAGGCTGAAAACGATATTTCGCCAAACTTAGAGGCATCTGATAAGATATAGGTTTTTTTCGCCTGCTTCATGGCTCTTTTTTTCATGAGCGCTTCCTCTGGATCAGGTGTTGTAAACCCCGCCTCGGGATGAATGCCGTTCGTCCCAACAAAGCTTTTGTCAAAACGGTAATTTTCCATCGCTGTCAAAGCTGCGGCTCCCACCATGGCTCCTGTTCGATGTTTCACTGATCCGCCTATCAGGTAAAAAGAAATGCCTTTTCTCATGAGTGCTTCAATGTGCATAACACCGTTTGTCACCACAACAATATCTTGATCGGGATCGATATATTCAATCATTTGCTGTGTGGTCGTACCAGCATCTAAATAAATACAATCGCCTTGTTTTAAAAGTGAAGCAGCTGCCTCTGCAACCAATGACTTTTCTTGAAGGTTTTTGGCAGATTTCTCAAATACATCTGGTTCAAGACGGATACTTGATATCTTGGCTGCTCCCCCATGGACTCTTTTAAGAAATCCTTTTTCTTCAAGGGCTGATAGATCTCTTCTAATTGTAGATTCAGACGCATCCGTCATAATCGTTAAGTCCTGTATTTTGATGACATCATTTTCTTCTAAACAGTCGATAATGAGTTGATGTCTTTCCGGTGTCAACAAGAAAACACCCCCTTTTGAAAACGTATTCATTTTGCGCGCACCTTTATTGTAATCGCTTTTTTCAACATTATCAATACAAAACAATCAAATACATTCAATAACTATCAAAATCTTTCACCATGGTCATCTTACCTTTATATGTACCATTTGTAAACTGAAAAATATGTGACATTAAGATGAAAGTCATGATCTTAGCATTTCTATCATTTTTCATTTCATTCAATGGAACTAAAAAAAGCTTTTATGCGATGTGCATAAAAGCTTTTGATGGTGGATTACAGGCGAATTCACACTGTTTGTATGCTTTTGTTCTTCTCCAAATTATTCATATCTAAGAGAATCAATAGGATCTAGTCTTGCTGCTTTATTCGCAGGAATTAACCCAAAAACAATCCCAATAAGCATACTAAACAGCACACCGCCACAGATGACTTGCCAAGATACTAAGGACGGCCAGCCGGCAACTAGTGATACTAGCGCGGCGCCACCTAAGCCAAGTGCGATCCCCATCAACCCGCCGATCAATGTTAAGACGACAGATTCAATTAAAAATTGAACGAGTATTTGAGCCCTTGTTGCTCCAATCGCCTTTCGGATACCGATTTCCCTTGTCCTCTCTGTCACAGAAACAAGCATGATATTCATCACACCGATACCGCCGACAAGCAAAGAAATCCCAGCTATTGAGCCAATGATTGTTGTCATAACAGATGTGATTTGACCAATGCCTTCTGCGATTTCTTCCATATTGATCATTTCATAAGCATCTTCTGTATGATGATTTTCATTTAATAATGCAGCCGCACTCTTTCCTAATTCCTTCATTTGATCAGCATGTGCGACTTGAATTGACAACTTATCATATTCATTGATCCCAAATGTGGAGGTGAGCATAGCAAACGGGACAAATATTTCGTTCATATCAAATGAAAACATCCCTTTCTGTTTTGCTAAAACACCGATGACTTCAACAGGCTGTCCGTTCATCCAAATCATTTCGCCCAATGCCTTCTGTCCATTAAATAATTCTTTTTGTAAGCCTTCAGAGATGAGAGCGGCTCTTCTGCCGCTTCTAAAGTCAACATCTCTTAAATTCTGTCCTTCTGCTATTTGTAATGAATGGACATTCGTATACCCTTCATTTATACCGTTAACTGTCGCATCCACTGTCGTATCTTGAAATCTCAGCTGCATTCCTTGTGCAGTCGAAGAGGCAACCTGATTCACCCCGTTGATTGTCTTAATGCTTTTTATGTCTTCCTCAGTAAATGTGGCGTCGAATAAAGCGTTTGGATTTGCATTTAACTCTTCGTCAGAAGGCGTATATGTCATATCAATGGTATTGTTTGGACCTGAAATCGACCCTTTTAACATTTGCTCGCCGCCTTGACCGATAGCCACGACCGCAATGACCGATCCAACACCAATAATAATCCCAAGCATCGTTAAAATAGAACGTAATTTATGAGCTAAAACAGAATTCATCGCTATTTTGATATTTTCAAAGAGTTTCATTCATAGCGTCCCCTTGTGTCAATCTATCTTCAACGAGCCGTCCATCTCTTACAACGACCGTCCGATTTGTATACGCAGCCATTTCTTCTTCATGGGTGACAAGCACAATCGTTGTCCCCTCCTCATTCAGCTTAGTAAACTGTTCCATGATTGAGAAGCTTGTTTTTGAGTCAAGAGCACCTGTTGGTTCATCTGCTAAGATAAGCTGCGGCTTATTGACAATGGCACGAGCAATTGCCACCCTTTGCTTTTGCCCTCCCGACAACTCACTTGGCATATGTTTCATTCGGTCTGCCAAACCAACCTTTTCAAGTGCCATTTCTGCGCGTTCTTTTCTTTCCTTTTGACTGATACCAGCGTAAATCATCGGAAGCTCAACATTACGCCTCGCATTTAACCTCGGCAGCAGGTGAAATTGCTGAAAGACAAATCCAATGAATTGATTTCGAATCACTGCAAGCTCTTGATCCTTTGCAGCTGACAGCTCTCTTCCTTGAAAATGATATTGTCCTGTGGTTGGCCGGTCTAAACAGCCAATGATATTCATTAACGTCGATTTTCCAGAGCCGGACGGGCCCATAATGGACATATACTCGCCTTTTTCAATGACAAGATCGATCTCACTTAATACATCAAATGTTTCTTGGGCGACCTCATAGCTTTTTGTCACGTTTGAAAGCTGAATCATTCAGCATTCACTTCCATTCCGTCATACATGTCATCTGATGGATGAGCAATGATTTGATCCTCTGCCTTGACACCTTTTGTCACTTCAAGGTCATTACCTGACGTTTCCCCTAGCACCACTTTTACTTTTTTAAGTACATTCTTTTTGACAATATAAACGTATTGTCCATCATCCTCTTTTTTTACAGCTGATTCAGGAATCGTTTGGGCTTGACGCTTATCTGTTTCAATTTCCATGATCATTTTAAAACCAGGTTTCGCTTCAGGTTTTTTTCCCTTTATTTCGATTTCAACAGGATATTGTACCGTTTGATCACCCGCAGTTGTTTCGGATGCTGCCTGAGCAGGTACAGCCCCCACTTTTTTCACGACCCCTTGCCAGCTCTTTCCGCGAATGACATCAGATGTAACCTTTACTTTTTGTTTCTTTTTCACTTTTATGGCGTCATACTCAGAAATCAATCCTCGCACAATCATTTTTTTCTCATTGCCAATATGAATGATCGGCTGTCTTTCTTCCGGCTTTCCTGCCCCTTCTTCTTGCTCAATGGAAATCACTGTACCGTCAATTTTACTATGTACGGTTAAATCTTCTATTTGTGCTTTTACTTTTTCTTGGCTGATCTCTGCTTGTTTTTGTTCTAATTCAGCCGCTTTCAGCTCTAATTCGAGCTGGTCTCGCTCGTTTTTAGGATGGGCGACTGAGTCGCCTGCTTGTTTTTCATCTAATTCGCTCAGTCTATTTTGTAATTGTTCGCGTTTTAGCGTACTTGATTCAGCCGCAAGAGCTTGCTGCTGCTCTTCAAGCTCCAGCTCCCTATTTTCATATGTAAGAAGCGGCGTTCCAGCCTTTACCTTTTCTCCTTCTTTCACAGAAATCCCCTTCAAGTATCCTTTTTCCTCTTCTGCATAAATGAACTGCTCTTCAGAGAATGAAAGTGTCCCTGGCGTCATTACCGTAGTGGTGATTTCTTTTTGCGTGGGTTTTACTGTTTTAATAGCTGCTGTCGAAGCAGGCTTTGATTGATTTTTCGCAATGTTAAAGCCAATAAATAGACCGATGACAATAATAAAAATGGATCCGATGATGATTTTCTTTCTCATAAAGACATTCTACCCCCAGCTTACTGATATGTTGATTGCGGTTCCTACATATTGAAGAATGAAAGAAATGACATAAAAGACTCCTATCATGATCCAAGATATTCTTGGAGATATATGACCGACTTTGATCAATAAAAAGCCTGTTAAAACAAGATTCCAGATCACAAAGAGATCAATATTAGCAAACACACCGTGCCATGGACCAGAAGTTTGAATGAGTGCATTTAATGAGGTGATTGTGATGTTTTTTGGCACATGGAACAGGATGACGGACAGATGAGAAATAATCGTACCAATGATCGTAACTGGTGTAATAAACAGGACCGCTGAAAACAGCTGCTGAAACGATGCATCACCCTTTGCTAAAAATACGATGAACTTATATATAGCAGCATTAATCACAAGCCCGAGAATTAGACCAATTAGCGTCACCACATAAACGACCGATACCGGCAAGCTTAAATCTGCCCACATTCCTTCATTCACTAGCTCTGACAAATAAGTCACAATCACTGTTAAAAGAAGCACCCAGGATAAAGGCCACCAAACCACCGGGTTTTCCCATACTCTTTTCAGGTGCTCTGAAGGTCTTGTGCTCACTCCAATGATCGTGGGCTTTTGCATATTTTCTTTCATCAAATGTCTCCTCTCTATGTCATGCAAGTATGCAAACGCACATGTTCTCTCTTGTTCTTTCTATTTTATCAAAAGATTGCCAATAAGTGATGGATGATTTGATTTTATTATTTTCATTGAGGAAAAAATTTATCTATTATTCTATTATCACGAATGACATCCTCCAAATGACACCATGACCAGACCATATTCATATCAAAAAATAGAGGTTTTACTGACCTAAAAACATTTTATCAAAAAACCACATGTCTTTCGGAATAAATATCCTTTTCCTTTGAATTCGGATGGTCTTAGTTAGACACAACAATTTTTTGTTAAAATAATCCTAGTAATTTCGACAAATCCCGGCTTTATAGGACTATGATTGGTTTCTTTTATAGAACAAATGAGCCTTTAGTATCAATACTTTCATATTAAAAAATGAAAAATATAAGGTTTTTACTTGATCGAAAGTTATTTTTTCATATAATGTAAAATAGAGGTAGGTTAAATGATAGTGGAAATGGAGTCAAGTGAATGTTAAGAGAAAAATTGAAAACACAATTGATTTTACTTTATGAAAAGGAACAAGAAGCATGGCAATACTTTCGAAAGGAAAGAGAACTAATTTATCATGAGCTCAAATTACTTGATATGAAAGAAAGCAGACCCTCTAATGACA
The DNA here is from genome assembly GCF_002998655.1 of Bacillus sp. GBSW19. NCBI lineage: Bacteria > Bacillati > Bacillota > Bacilli > Caryophanales > Bacillaceae > Bacillus > Bacillus sp. GBSW19. The sequence goes on along the minus strand of NZ_PVRF01000001.1, from coordinate 462,427 downwards.
AAATATACTACGCTGCTAGATGTGTAGATATTATTAAAGAGAAAAAGGGAAGCATTGTGAGTACAAAAGAATTAAAAGAACAGCTTCAAGCCCAGACAGATTTCAATGTGAGACGAATTAGCGAATTGTATGATCTGATCCAGCAGCTCGACCCTCACATTTCTAAAGCACGAAGGGGATGTTTTATTTACGAAGATCACACCCAAATACCTCTACAATCTTTTCACACATAAAAAATTGGTTACAGCCGCTGGCCATAACCAAATCCTCTAATATCTATTATCCACCGCTTACAGGAGGAATGAATGCAACAGTGTCCCCGCTACGCACTTCAGCGTTTTCCCTCGTATATAGTTCGTTGACTGCAACCATCACGTTTTGTGCAGCATCAACACCATATACCTCCTGTAATTCTAATTTAATCTCATCAACCGTTGTTTGATCTTTTTGAATGATGATTTGTTGTTTACCGGCCTTCTCAGCAAGGCCGGCGAACAATAATACACTAATCAAGCTGATCACCTTCTTTCTTTGCAAGTTGAAGATCGCTAGGTTTCCCCTCTGGATATGAAACCGTTTCAAGCTGATCACCTATCCAGGCTTCCCCGTCTTCCCAATATTCTTTTTTCCAAATTGGAACGATTTCCTTAATTCGCTCAATGGCATATTCGTTCGCTTCGTATGCAGCCTTCCTATGAGGAGATGAAACGGCTATCACAACAGCAATATCCGTTATATCAAGTGTCCCGATCCGGTGCACAATGGCTGCTTCAGTTTCAGGCCACTGTTTCTTGATTTCTTGTCCAATTTGACTTAGCATGCTTTCAGCCATTGGTATGTATGCTTCATAAGTTAAATGCAATGTTTTTTTGCCGTTTGTCCACTCTCTGACCGTCCCGATAAACGTCGTAATGGCCCCTGCCTTTCGCCTTGTCACATGCTGAATCAATTCGTTTACATCAATCGGCGTTTTTGTTATTTTAAAAAATTCACTCAAGCAGAGACGCCTCCCTTCAATAAGTTAAAACCAAATGTGACTGCGCCCTTTTCAAAGGCTGAAAACACTGGAAACGAGTAATTTTCGATTAATTGAAACTCTTGAGAAAAATAAATAGCTGCTTGTATATTGGAAAGAGTTGAAAGATCAATGAGCTCCTCTTCATTCTTTACACAAACGATTTTGCGGTATGGTGCCTGTTTATACCCTTCTATCAAGACAGCGTCTAATGGAAGATGCTGACACATGTTGAGCAACTGCTCTAACGTGATGTGCTGCATTGAAAAGTGAAATTCACCCTCTCCTTCCACGCCAGCGGCAAATGCACCTGCTTGAACATATCGATCGGTGTCTTTTTCTTTCAAAAGACGATCTGGTTTACCGCCATGTCCATGGTGTTTAAAGCAGCCTAGCTTCAGCCCGTCAAGTACAGCCAGCTGACAGAGCTTTTCAATCAACATAGTCTTGCCGCTGTTTTGATAACCGACCACCTGTAATATGCTTAATGTGTCATCCAGCATGGGGAACCCTCTCCTTCGTGCTGAAACAGCAGAACATGGACCTGATCACCGGCCTTAAAACCTCTTGTTCCTCCGGGCAGCACGATGAAACAGTTAGCATCTGCAATAGAGGTCACGGCACTTGATTTATCAAGACCTGTTGGGGTCACACTGAGCTGACTGCCCGTGAATTGTAGTGCCGCTCTGACAAATCGAGTGAACGGATTGGCTTTTGGAAAATCGTGTGTCAGCTTCGCCTCAGCAAAAGCAGGAAACGGCTGCTTCTTCAAAGACCATTTATAGATCATCGGTTTCACAAATAATTCAAAGCCAACAAAACAGGCAGCGGGATTTCCTGACAGCCCAAACAGCAGTTGACCATTTGGCATTGCAGCAACCGTCGTCACACTTCCGGGTCTCATGGCCACTTTATTAAACAGCACCTCAGCTCCCAGCTTTTCATAAATCGCAGGGAGAAAGTCAAAATCACCTACTGACACACCGCCTGTTGTGATTAAGAAATCTACCTTGCTTAAGGCTGCTTTGACTGCATGATAGCTTTTGTCAAAATCATCAGACACACCGCCTAAATCAAGCGGCTCTCCCCCGGCCTCAAGTATCTGGGCATAAACCATACTAAGATTACTGTTTCTAATCTTACCGTCCACCATCGCATCACTCACTTGAAGAAGCTCTGTACCTGTTGAGATGATGCCGATCACTGGCTTTTTGACAACTGGCACTACACCATATCCAAATGTCGCCAATAGGGCCGTAACGCCCGGAGTTACTTTGGTTCCTTTTTTGACCATCACATTTCCTTCAAGTACTTCTTCTCCTTGACGAGAAATATTGTCCCCTTTTTTCAGCGGTCTTTTAAGTGACATGTATGATTTGCCGTCTTTTTCGAAGGTCTTAGTCAGCTCAAGCATGATGACGACATTTGCTTCATCCGGGATTTTTGCTCCTGTCATGATACGGATGGCTTGAAAGGGACCGATGGTTTTTGCTGAGACCATTCCTGCACCAATATGGTCAATGACCTCAAATTCAACCGGATGCTCGCTTGACGCTTCTTTTGTATCTTCTGCCCGAAGTGCAAAACCATCATACGGGGAACGATCAAATGCAGGAACATCATGATCTGCTAAAATATCTTCTGCAATGAACCTTTCAAGGCTATTTTTTAAAGGCACCCATTCTGCTTCTCCATGCTTTTCATATTGATGGACTTTCTGAATGGCTTCTTCTACTGGAATTGGCTGACGTCTTTCCATCACACTTCACTCCTATATCCCTAGCAGTCTTGCTAGTAATGAATTGGCTGCTTTTTCATCATTCGTCCCATGGATTAATGCACGTCCACCTTTGAAAAAGACAATACGATAAGATTCATAGCGGACATGGATTAAGAAGTCATTCACTTCCACCTCACAAATAGATGACAGCCTCTCTTTCATATGCTGAAATGATAGATTTGCTAAATCTTTAGATACAACTTGAACTGTATCCCGTCCGCAAAGAATCGTCGTTTTTTTACGCTGCTCATGTAAATAAGGATAGGTTCTTTCTTCACCGCAGGATGGGCAGTTCTTCTGCTTAGTACGAGACAAATCCATTTTAAATGATGTCGCCTGCCAAAGATCAAATGTGACAAATTTCCGTTCGATTTGATCTTCATGTCCTGTTAAATATTTTAGCGCCTCTGTTTGCTGATAAGCAGAAACCATTTGAACTGCTGGAGAAATAATCCCCGCTGTATCACACGTCAAGCCGCCAACAGGCAGTTCTGTAAAGACACACGATAAACACGGCGTTTTATCCGGCAAAATGGTCATATACATCCCCTGGCTGCTCACACAAGCGCCATATATCCACGGCGTCTTCGTTTCCTGCGATAAATCATTCATCACCATTCTCGTCTCAAAATTATCCGTCGCATCAATGACAATATCTGCGCTCTGAAATAACGGTCTTAACAGCCTCGCGCCTGCATCTTCAATCAGGGCGTGTATGATCACTTCATGATTGATCTCTTGGAGACGTTTTTTTGCCGCAGCTGCTTTTGGCACATGTGCCTTTGCATCATGTTCTGTGTACAGCTGCTGCCGCTGTAAATTTGAAAACTCTACATAATCACGATCAACAATCGTCAACGTGCCGATCCCAGACCGGACAAGCCCTTCAGCGGAGGCAGTTCCAAGTGCACCGGCTCCAACGATCAGAACATGACTGTCAGCAAGCGCACGCTGACCCTTTTCCCCAACCGGAGGGAACAAGATTTGTCTTGAATATCGGTCATTCAATGCTGTTCTCTCCTCACCATTTTTATGTATCATATCATACCGTTTTCAGGTAAATCGCTTCTTTTATTGATATTTCGAAATTCATTTGGTGTTACGTTCAGTTCCTCCTCTGGGACGATGCGCACCTTAAGCCTTTGAAGTAACTCTTTGATGGCTAATTGATTCTCTTTTAAACACGCATCAATGGACGGCAGACAGCGGCGGTGATAAAGCGCAAATAAAGGCTGTAATCTGCCCTGAACAAGCGGGATGATAGCATCTACGTGCTCGCTGCAATAGGACGATAATGCTTCGGCGGTCTCCCTCCGTATGAAGGGCATGTCACATGCCATCACCAAATACCATGCTGCTTCTTGCTTTTGCATCGCCGTATACATGCCGGCAAGCGGCCCGCATCCGCGCACCCGTTCATCATCTAACCACACACTTCGTTCACCTCTTTCTTTAAAAAAGGGCAGAAGTGATGGATGGCTGATGATGACCGTCTGTCCTTTCAAAAGCTGATTTTTCACATGCTCATATAGTGGTTTTCCTTGATACATATAACTTGCCTTTGGCTCTCCAAAACGTCTGGAAGCTCCTCCAGCTAAAATGACATTCACTACATCCATTCTCTCACCCTCCTTGGATATGGTTGTTCTAATCGCACTCATTTCGCATACTTTATTGGTAACATGAATAAGGAGGGTCTATCTATGAACAGGCGCCATGCTTCTCCCCTATTCCATGACCTATCTCAAGAGAATTTATACTTAAAAGCTGAAACAGCCAAATATCAACAAATGATCTCTGATTTACAGTCCTCATATACGTATTCTAAAAATAAGAAGTTAACTCAAGAATATCATGAGATGAAAAAGGATTACACGCTATTAAAACAACAATTGGATGAAATGACCATTGATCAAGACGATGCAGCCTCAAAAATACAGGATCTCTCCTACAGCAAATCTGAATTATTACATAAAATAGTCCTTCTTCATGAAATGCTGCAAAAGGAAACCTTTCATAGAAGAAAAGAAACGGAAGAAAAACACCGGCTGCATTTAAAAGTGATCAAATATAAAGAAATCTCTCAACAATTAAATGAACGGATGCAAGATCAAGATCAACGGCTTGCAAAAGAGGAGAAAAAAGGAAATACTTTATCCGCTGTGATTGAGAAACTGCAGCAAACATTGGGTGATAAAAACGCAGAGCTCCATTTATTACAGGAAGGCGTCAGACATCTTCAGGAGCGTTTTTATGAAACACAAGAGAAATTACTGCAAATTGAAAAAGCAAAGGAAACGATTTTTTATGAAACGCTCACAAGCTATCAAAAGCAGTTAGCAGAAAGTGAGGAATGGATCGCATCTCATTTTGCTGATATTGACCAGTCAGCTCAAACAAATTCACAGCCATTCTCTCGAGACAGCTTCCTGCAAACAACGGAAGAAATCGAACCCATCTTGAAAAAGCTGAACGAACAAGTTCAAATACTCCAGGCACAAGTCGATGCGGTGCAGCGAAATGGAGAGGTCATGACAGTGAAGATCGATGGCTTCAAAAAACAGCGTGATCACCTGTCAAAGGAACGAAAAATTGTCTATACAGTTGACCAAAAAAAGTAATTCTCGCAATAAAAAACTGCTGGCTTTTACGTCAGCAGTTTCTTTTTATTTATTCGTCTTCTGTTTGAATGTCGCCTTCTAAAATATACTGTCCGCGATATGGCTTTTTCACTTCAGGATACATTTTAATTAAGCTTTGCATAAACGTTGTCATATTTGGAATTTCAAGACCGCTCTCTTTTTCAATCTCTTTTTGAAGCTCAGAGCTTTTAATCGCCGCATTATGACGCTTTAACGTTTTAATCGCAGCTTCACGAAGCTTAGCTGCCTTTGAACCAGGGCGGGCTGTGCCTCTTCTGCGTCTAGTAGATCCTTCAGGAATACCTACAGGTACACCGTTTAGCTGTCCTGTTCCTAAAGATGATGCAGGATTTGATTGTGATTGTGCCGGCGGCTGGTAGCTTCTCATTTCTTGTGCAGCCAGTTCAGCTAATACAGGCAGCGAATCCGTCTTTCTTTCTGTACGCACTTCTTTTTTTGTATCTGACACTAGACCTGTTCCTTGACGGTCTAATTCTCTTAATTTTGCATAAATCGCATCTCGCTCAATTTGATATTCACGGATGACCTTTACTTCTGCTTCGTTTAGTTGTTCCAATCGTAATCGTAACGCTTCCCTCTCATTAAACAATGGATTTCCCCCTCATCATATAAAAAATATTCTATAGTAAATATTAGATTAGAAAACTAATTTTATCAACTATTTTTTTATCATTTTACAGTTTGCTATCAGATAGGTATTTTCAACTAAAATTTTGCCAAAGAGGAACAATCGGCATCCATTTCATTGCCACTAAAGGCTTTTGACAAACTTTAAAATATTGTAAAAAATTTGAATAAACACTTATACTACTTGATTTACATCGTTATTTACCAAACTGAAATTTCTTTTGTGCAAAAACGTTCTGAATAGTAAAAAGTTAAAATCTTTACATTTTCATTTCAAAACAAAAAAGTAAATAGGTCTTAATGCCCTTTTGTTTCAGGAATATTTTTTAATAAACTCCCTCAATTTCTCTTTTCTTAGGAATGACACGTACATAAAAGTCCATTCCGTGCAATAGGTCGCCTATTTTTGTCCATGAAAAAACCCCCATTTATGGGGGAAAGCCTATTCTGCGGCCTTTTCAGACTCAGAAAGCACTCGATTGACACGTTTCTCAAGCATTTTCATTCCGCTTCCGCCAGCTTGGAAGTGGCGCAGAGCACCTGTTTTATCAAATACATAATATGCTGGTACATATTCATTTTCAAAGGCTTCTGTTAAGTGATGATCACTGTCCACAAAAATTGGCTGCGTGATTTCATGCTCTTTCGCAACCTCTTTGATTTTATCTAGATCTAGGTCATCCTCTGAACGCGGCATATGAACGGCTACAACGTTTAGTTGATCCTTGTATTCATCACGGAATTGATTGACTTGAGGCATGGCCTCTTTACAAAGATGACAGCTGACTGACCAGAAATGAATCAATGTTGGTTTGTCACCAATTAGATCTTCTTTTGTTACTTCTCCATTTAACCATTCTTTTGCACCAGTTAGTTCTGGCATTGGTTGACGTAATTTCATTTTGAAGCGCCTCCATCCATTGTATGTGTCGAAACAAAAAGGTCTAACATCAGTTAGACCCTCCTGTTTCTTCAGCTATCAATTAAAGTGTTTTTTGACCAGGCTTCCAGTTAGCTGGGCAAAGTCCACCAGTTTGTAATGCTTGAAGAACACGTAATGTCTCATCTACATCACGACCGATATTGTTGTGGAATACTGTTTGATATTGAAGTTCGCCTTCTGGGTTGATAATGAATAGACCGCGAAGTGCAATACCTTCTTCTTCAATTAAAACGCCGTATTCTCTAGATACTGTGTGGTTTGTGTCAGCAGCTAGCGGATATTTCAATTCACCTAGACCATTTTCTTTACGGTCTGTGTTGATCCAAGCAAGATGCGTATGGATTGTATCAGTAGATACACCAATGATTTCTGCATCTAAATCTTCGAACTCATCATAACGATCGCTCATTGCTGTAATTTCAGTTGGGCAAACAAATGTGAAATCCATTGGATAGAAGAAAAGAACTGTCCATTTGTCATTCTTCATGTTTTCCTCTAAACTCACTTTACCAAATTCCTTGTTAGCAAGTACTGCTTCCATTTCAAAACGTGGAGCTTGTTTTCCTACAAAACGCTCTGCCATATGTAAATCCCTCCAAAAAATAATATCTTTATACAGACTTCTAAGCTGTATATAAAATGAGAATCAAAAGTTGAAATTCTCATTTAGTTAATAACTTCACAATTACAATTATAATACTTAAGCGGTTTTTAGTCAATATTAATTAATAATAAATTTAATTAACGATTTGTCACAATCTCTTGCTCCACTTAACAAAAGTTTAACATGTCTTGCATAAGGGAACAAATGATTAGCTTCTCTATTAGAGCATACATAGAAAGGTTTTGAAGAACATGAAAGCATTTGAACAAGTAGATTGGGTTTCCATTATCCTCAATAGCAGTATGATTTTGCTAAAACTAATCGTTATTTTTGCGATTTATTTTATCATCAGAGTCATCGGAAACAAGATGATTAGGCGTGCCTATTCCACATTCTCTGAAAAGCATGACGTCTCTTTATCAAGAGCTCAGACGCTGCAAAGTCTCACGTTAAATATTTTCGCCTACATATTGATTTTTATTCTAGTGGTCATGATCCTCGACTTATTTCATTATAACCCGACCGCTTTGCTAGCTGGCGCAGGCGTTGTGGGGCTTGCGATCGGTTTTGGCGCTCAAGGACTAGTGAGTGATATTGTGACAGGATTCTTTATATTATTAGAGAAACAATTCGATGTGGGAGAATATATAACAGTTGCTGGCTTTGATGGGATCGTAGAACAAATTGGACTTAGAACCACTCAGCTTCGAAGCTTTGACGGCACCCTTCATTTTATCCCAAATCGAAGTATATTGAACGTGAGCAACCATTCAAGAGGGACGATGCAGGCACTCGTTGATATCGAGTTATCTCCAGAAGAGAATGTGGATCAAATGATCACAGCCCTTCAAGCTGCGTGTGATGAGGTTCGGGAAGAAATCCCTCAAATTATCGAAGGACCTCAAGTTGTCGGCGTGGAGGCGTTCGGCTCCTCTTCCCTCGTACTGCGCATCATAGCTAAAACCGAAACAATGGAGCAATGGCGGGTAGAACGAATCTTGCGCAAAAAAATGAAAGAAGTACTCGATATAGAAAAAGAGCAAAAAGAACCGGGATTATAATCTACCGGTTCTTTTTCTTGTTTGTTTTATTGAACACGCTGTTCTACTTCTTGACAAATTTCATCAGCCGTCATACCTGACGCAGTAATCACAGATGCTTTTGTCGTTGTGTCTGAAATGCCAAGAACATTTGAATCCAGCCCTGTGACCACATAGCAGTCACACTGATCCATTTGCTGTTCATTTTGAATACGTACGACGTCATACCCTTTTTGCTTCAGTAGTTCTTCTACATCGGATAAAGATGGTTCTACACCAATTCTTGTCATAATCAAGAACACCTCCTGTTCATAAGGTGTACAGGAGGCAGCTTGATTATTCATTCACCTGCTTGCTTTTTGAAATAAGCTGTCATAACGTTTACAGCTGTTTCTATCGCTTTTTCATCAGGCATGAGTTTTGCATGATGCAGACCATATTCTGAATCGACCCCTAACCAAAACATGAATCCAGGGTATTTTTTCAACATGTAGCCAAAGTCTTCTCCTGTCATGGCTTCTCTGCATTCAACCACATTCGCAAGCCCTTCTCCGGCAACATATGACATAAATTCCTCTGTCAGATCCTTTGAATTGTCCACTTCGTAATAAGATGAAGGGTATCGCACGGTTGCCTTGCATTCGTAGCCAATTTCAATCCCTTTTGCTAGTGCTTCAATTCGCTTTCTCACCTTATCCATAGACTCTGGTGAAAGTGTACGAATAGTGCCGTCAAGCTTTGCATGCTGGGCAATGATATTTTGAGCCGTTCCGCCGTTAATCGTGCCAATCGTAATGACCGCACTATCAAGAGGATCGACATTACGAGAAATAACCGATTGCAGTTGACCTACAAGTGCACTCGCAGCCACAACCATATCATTCGCTAAATGAGGGTAAGCAGCGTGTCCGCCTTTTCCTTCAAGATCAATCACAAGCTCACTCGTATTAGCAAATAACAGCCCTGGCTTTGTGGCTATCGTTCCGACAGGATATTCAGGTGCAATATGCAGCGCTGTAATAAAGTCTGGCGTCCACTTTTTCAGCACATCGCTTGTAAGCATCGGTTCAGCTCCGCCTGGACCTTCTTCTGCCGGCTGGAACATAAATAATAGATCTTCTTTGATTGGCTCATGAACGAAATGATCAATGATTCCAAGTGCGATGGTCATATGAAGGTCATGTCCACATGCGTGCATGTTCCCTTCATGTACTGATTGAAATGGATACCCTGTCTCCTCAGGAATAGAGAGGCCGTCCATATCTGCACGATAAGCAAAAACGCGCTCAGGATTTGTTCCCTTTACTTTAACAAAAAGTCCAGTGCGCCACGTTTCCATCTCAACTCGATCTTTTGAATAAGCACCAAGATGCTTGATGAGATACGCTTGTGTTTTGAATTCCTTAAAACCAAGCTCAGGGATTTGGTGTAAATCTCTTCGAATGGATATTAATTGCTCACGATTTAACAAGTGAACTCGCTTCCTTTCCTCTATACGAATAAGACGTGGATATATATCATCCACGTCTATGTCTTCAACTGCGAATTATGTGAATTAAAGCTGACGCAGTTCTTGTTTGATTTCCGTTTTACCTTTTGTTTTTTCATCAATGTCTTTGATTTTCTTTGCAGGTGTACCTGCTACAACTGTGTAAGGCTCCACATCGTTCACAACGATCGCACCAGCTGCTACGACTGCACCTTTACCAATTGTCACACCTTCTAGAACAACAGCGTTCGCACCGATGACAACATCATCTTCTACAACAACTGGTTTAGCAGACGGCGGCTCAATGACACCTGCAAGAACAGACCCAGCACCGATATGACAGTTCTTACCTACTGTTGCACGGCCACCAAGCACCACGTTCATGTCAATCATGGTACCTTCACCGATCACAGAACCGATATTAATAGAAGCTCCCATCATGATGACTGCATTATCACCGATTTCTACTTGGTCACGAATGATAGCACCTGGCTCAATACGTGCTTTAATGTTCTTTAAATCTAACATCGGGATTGCAGAGTTGCGGCGGTCATTTTCCACGACAACATCTTCAATTTTGTCTTTGTTCGTTTCCAGCGCTTCTTGGATTTCGCTCCACTCACCGAAAACAACTCCAGTGTTTCCTGTGATGAACGTTTTTGCATGTTCACCAAATTTAATACCTTCTAAATCACCTTTGATGTAGACTTTCACAGGTGTTGATTTTGTACTATTTTGAATAAATGAAATAATTTCATTAGCGTCCATTTGTTTCATGTATGTATGTCCTCCTCTTAATTTATACTTCATTACTGTACCAAAGGAGAGTTTTAATGACAAGTGAAAGAGTTGACTCTTCAATGGAAAATAAAACAAGCGGGACCGATTACCCCGCTTCCTGCTGGTGAAGATGAACAAATTGTTTGCCAAAAGAAATCAATTTCTCTTCTTCTTCTCCTTCTGGATTCAGCTCAATCTTGACTGATGGCAAGACAATGTCACCGCCAAGTTCCTTCACTTTTTCTTCGATTAGGTCAACAGCTCCGCAAAAATGCTCATAAGATGTATCCCCAGAACCGAATATAGCAAATGCTTTTCCCGTTAAATCAAGCTCTTCCATTTCTTCATATAAATCAATAAAATCATCAGGAAGGTCACCATCTCCCCATGTGTACGCACCTAACATAATGTGCGTGTAATCATTGAGAAGCTCTGCATCAATATCCATCGCTTCATGCCGGTCCACGCTAGCTCCCGCTTCTGTTATTCCTTTTTCAATTAAATCTGCCATCGCTTCTGTATTCCCAGACATCGTGGCATACACCAATAAAACCTTTTCTGTCACTTTTTCTTCCTCCTTATCAATGAATCAATGCCGGCTCCTCATATGGCCTCACAAACTTGCTTTCATATAAACCAGCACAGAAAAAGTTTTCATTTTGATTGGCTACACGAAAACCGTGTCCTTTGATCGTATCAAACCATTTGAGCTCTTTTTGCTCAATATCAAGCTGATACACTTTAGAAAATCCGTGTTCATCTTGTGAGGTGGTCACATATACAATGCCATTATCCTCTGACACATCCAAAAATGATTCCTCTCTAGCAAAGGCCTGTGATTGAATATCATGCAGCATATTTGTATGTAAATCTAAAATTTGAACAGACCCCTTTTTTCCTTTTTTTGATCCTAATGCGCAAACAAGAAGATGTTCCTGACAGAGCAGCATAGAAGCTGTCATCCGGTGCTCCTCTCTGTTTAGGAGGAAAACCTGCTCACTCTCCAAGTCATACATCCATATTCCTCCGTGAACCTCATGAATCTGTGTTCCAATATAAAGGTGATCACCTGCAGCACATAAAGAACGAATAACAGGCGGGTGGTTCACATGAGCAAATGGCTTCATAATTTCCCAGGAAATCCCGAAATCATTTGACACATAAATACTATGTTTTCCATGTGCACACACAAACCCGTCTTTGCGTCCTGTAATAGACCAAACGACTGCATTTGTTGGAAATGATGATAGCGCCCATGTATTGCCTTCATCTCCTGATCTAATCACTGTGCCATTTTCACCAACACCGAATAAATAAGGTCCGATATAGCTGATGGCATGAATTTTATGCTTGAGCTTAAAGAGCTGCTGCCACCCGCTCTCCACACTGTAGTGAAAAATACCTTCCCGTTTTACAGCGACAAAGTATCCACCACTTTTAGAAGCAGCAACAGCTGTCGCTCCTTTATGAAACATGATTTTCAACTCGTTTCTCAGATAACGCCGCCCACGTTAAGAAGCTCGTAGCAAATTCCTGACAGCACGCCACATCCTCATCTGTATCTGGCGCAAGCTCCATTTTCAATGTTTCAGGAAATACGGATGCACCGGTTGATTTGAGCATGTTATGAAATGTATGGACAGCCTCACAAAACTTCGGGTAGCTGTAATCTCCAGATCCGAACACAGCTGCTTTGATGTCACTTAGTTCAAGCGTAGAGACCTCTTCATAAAAATCCTCAGCTTCATAAGGTAAATCACCATCACCCCATGTATAAGAACCGATGAACACATAATCGTATGAAGAAAGGTCCTCTGCATTCGTATCATCAAATTCCATCATCTCCGTATCTATCCCTTTTCCTTCAAGTGTTTGCTTTATGATTGCTGCCATATCTTCTGTATTACCAGACATACTCGCAAATGCAATTAGTGCTTTCATCTATCGGTCACCTCATCTAAATGATAATCATTTTCAATTATTATATGTACACTTTAAATGATAATGATTTTCATTGTCAAATGATTTTATGAAAAAGCTTTGACCAATCATTACTATAACCCAATGAAAAACCCGCTCATTCCAATTGGAAGGCGGGTTTTTCATATCGAAGAGATCATCGGTTCCTCATTCGTTCAATTCATCTATTCGAATAAAATATGGACCATAATCCGTTTCGTGCGTCATCACAAATGTCCATTTTTCATTCCAATCCATCACATACATATCGTTATAATCCATATTATTAGACTCATATGGTAAATCATTGATTAAAAGAGAGCTGGCATTTTCGAAAAGATACGCCTCGTCAACAAATTGATAAAAAACAGTACACTTATCCTTTGATTGGTGAAAAAATGCGTCTATCGCTTCAGCCTTTTCAAGGCATGTAACCATTCCAAAACTGCATAAATGCCATAAAAAATCATCTATTGATATCTCGTTTTGTTCTTTAATTGAAAGATGACTAGCAAAACGTTCACGCCACCTCACGCGCAAACGATCTCCCCATTCAGGTTTGTTCATTTTGATTAATTGATTGTTTTTCATAAGATCGAAGTCTCCTCTATGATTCGCTCCATCTATCTATTGGATATGCGTGCAATAAGTAAATTTAATCAAACTGATTATTTACCTAAAAAAGCACCTTCCTCTTCCAAGAAGGTACTTACACCGCATCACTTTCAAGCATTTCTTTGACCACACCGACAAATGCTTGCACCTGTTTTAATTGAAAAGAAGCTTCATAGCCTAGCAGCCATGTGTCACGTCCGATTTGCTCTCCATTCACGTCAACAAGCGGTGTTTTATGAACACTTTTTTCGTGGTCATATAAGGTGACTGAAGGCAAAATGGCGTAGCCGATGCCGTGGTAGGCCATTTGTTTACATGTCTCAATCTGGTCCACTAGAATCGTCTGCTTTGGAGACACTTTAAATTTTTGGTGCCACCAGTGCTGGATTTCCTGATAATACGTGCTGTCACTTTTAAATTGAATAAACGGGCGTTCTGTCTCGATTAACTCGTCCACGTCTTTGATGACAGAATCGACTAAATATAAATGATCTGTCATCAAATATTCCTTTGTTCCCTTCCAATCAGGGTTTCCGCGAATAATTCCAATGTGCACGTGGTCCTCGTATAAGCTTTTGAGCATTTCACTACTCCAGCCGGTCACAAGTGATACCTTCGCATTTGGATATTTTTCGACATACCGCTTTAACACTTTCGGCAACCAGTGCTGTCCAATAATGGATGCAACCGCAAGCTTTAGTGTACCGTGAATTTCCCCTTCAAGTTCATCGATTCGTTCTCTCACTCGATCTTGCTCAACCGTCACCTCTTTTGCAAATTGAATGATCTGTTCACCTGCCGAAGTCACGGTGAGCCCTTTCTGAGAACGAAAAAAGATTTTGGTTCCCCACTCTTTTTCGATCGTCTGCAATCTTTGGGATAAAGCAGGCTGAGAGACAAAGAGCCGCTCCGAAGCCTTTCTCATATTCAATTCTTCACTAAGCACAACAAGCATATGTAACTCCTGAAGCTGCATGGGCGTCCCCTTTCTCTCTATAAGATTTTCTTATTCCATATGGTCATTATATAAATTATAGCTTATGAAGGCAAAAAAATAAGCTGGGCTTCAGCTCATTTTTTCGCGGCATGAATCACTTCATTTAAGCGCTTTAATACAACACGTCGTGTAAATATTCCTTCAAAGACTTGCTCCTCATTTTCTACACAAACAAATCCATTATTCGTCACAGCGTGAACGCCTTTTAGCACAGGGTCCGTTGTTTTAAGTCTTGGAATATCAGTCAGCATGACCTCTTCTACCTTCAGTTGGTCCAGCTTTTCGAATTCAATTCGTTCTAAACCAAAGATCTTATCCATGATCATATTCGTTCCAATTAACCCATGCAGATGATAAGAAGGATCTAAAACCGGGATGGCTGTATATCCTGTTTTTGTTAGTACCAATAAGGCATGCTCAAGGTTATTTCCAATTTGAACATGTGCCACTTTATCTGCATCAATCATATGCTCGGCTATTGTTGACTCAAGCAATTGAGTTGGTTCTATCTCTATCATGTTTCTTCGACCCCTTTTCTCTCGATCATCAATCATACATTCCCCTTTACCATTAAGCATAAACTAAAACGAAATTTGTCGAAAGATTTTTTCTGCATAAAAAAGATACTCAGCTCCCGAGTATCTAATAGAATGTTAAATCAATATTAATTCTCAAACCTTACTCTGTCATACAATGTGATCAATTGCTTATACGTATTGTCATCGACATTTTTTGTTCCACATTCTATATCATTGATCTCACTGCTTAGTAATTCGACAGCATATTCCTGATTCAGCAATACGTTTAATAATAGCTTTTTCTCTTCTTCATTAAAACGATTTTCGATGACGCTCATCCAACATCAGGCCCCCTGTTTCATATATGCTTTTATATTGATTAGCAGGCTTTTGAATGTCTGCTTCCTCTCTATACAGCTAGAATAAGGAACTAGAATCGAATCGTCAACCGCACGTTTCGACAAGGTTTGGAGAAAAATGACGGATTTTATTTTGTGTATCGATTGGCATAGCAAAATGCTGCGTATGAGTCGGGTTTTATTTTAGCTTCAATTCCCATAGCTGTGATCATTCCGGTCATTTCCTGGATCAGCTCTTTCGTACTTCCTTTTTTGCCAATATCTAGATGGGCTTCAAAACGGAGGTCTGCCCCTTCCTCAGCAAACGGAAGAAGCAAATCCATCAGTTCTGTTAAAGGTCCCTCAAGGATGTCTGCACATACCTTTTGGCTAAACGCTGTCTCTAATGAAATTTTTTCTCTAAGACTTTGCACAGGCCTGCTGATCACTTGTTGTGTGAGGCAGCCCCAAGCCCCTTTGCCAATCCGGTGGAGATGAATTGCAGTCATAAATCTTGTGACATTTTGATTGACCTGAGAGTCCGTACCAATTGATAACACATAGGCGGATCTAGGGTCTTTTCGAATAAAGTCTTTCATTCTCATGACGACATCAGAAAACGCTAAATAATCTTCAGAAAGATTGTAGTAAAAAGAATCACTCACAGAAAGGAACTCCTTTTTAATGGTCTCTTATCCGAAATATGCGCTGATTGATCATCTTCCATTTGTACACAGCCAATAATGACACATGTATATTGCCGCAAATAAACGAAGGAATCCTTAGAAAAAACATTTCATACGATTCAGCTTAGGATTGTAGAAGCTCAAAAATCTCAATCGAAATCATATCAATGTTGTCAAATGGGAAAGTATTTGGCTTATCCCCTTGTTGAAAAACAGTCAATTCAAACGTTTGATTCTTTTCGAAATACTTAACACTACAGATTTTCTCACCGTTCACTTCGAAATAACGCTGTGCCGGTTCGTTTGCAGCTTCTGCTGTCTCTTGAAGACTTTGCAGCCTTGTAATGATACCCATTAATTGTGACATTCTAAAAAAAGACTCCTTTCAAAAAACAACTCAAGATGAACCCGTATTGATTATACACAAGTCCTACAAAGCATCATACCATAAAGTGTTCTCAGATGATATTTTTCCTCTTGAATTCAAAAAAAGAAAAAGAATCTGTTTTTTTAGTTTGAGTCTTTTTTCTGATCTCATGCGCCATGTTTTTTATAAACCCGCAGATCTCATCAGCCGTTTGGCAATTTCGTCAAAATCCTCTTTGGAAATGCCTGGGGCAAACTCTTCCGGTAATTCTCTATAATCTGGCACAGGTGCTCCTTGAGGCGTACCCTCAATCACTGTGAGCGGCTTTCCATCAATCGGATGGCTGCCTTTCCAAATCTTATTAATGTCCTTGTAATCCGTATCACTAAATGTGTACAGCTTTGTATGGACATTTTGATCTTCAAATTTCCTCGCTGAATCAAAGTATTTGTTGTCGAGGTTTGGGATCGGCAACATCTTTCCTAGATCTACACCCGTGGCTACCTCAAGCGCCTTTGCATATGCCACAACATGCACTCCGCCCCTGACGAGTAAATAACCGATCATCTCTCTTGCTGTAGGATGATCTGTCATTTCATATACGCGCATTTTGTGTGTACGAGCTCCGCATTCAAGGAAGAAGTTATGAAGGAGGTCAAGAATCAGGTTGCCGCTTGAGAACACATTCTCCCCGGTCCAAGGTTTTGCCATGGAATCAAACGGATAGCCTGTTTGAGCCGTTTGAATAAAATGCTGTGTATTTCGTTTATCGACAGCCGCTTTCATCGGTGTCGTATCTGGATCTCCGCCATGGGTGGTCCCTGTAATCATAAGATTCACAGCTGTGGTCACAAGTTCTACATGACCGAATTCTTCAGCCGTAATACTGGATACGAGGTCATAAAACGGTTTGAGTTTTCGTTTTCCTCTAAAGTTAAAGGATTGAAACATGTAATTATTTAATGTGGACATTTCACCGAATTTTCCGCCGAGTAATTCTTGCACAGCAGCAGCACCATTTGCATCTGGGTGATCTGGTCTTGGCAAATCAATCAGCAGCCGCTTGTCGCGTTTGATCATGACGTTCCCTCCTACCGTCTAACTATCATCACTTAAGATGTATGGAGGGATTGGGATGTCCTATGCATGAGGAGAAGATGAAAAGCACAAAAAAAACTTGGCGGGGGTAGCGCCAAGTTTTTTGGATCTTGATCTGATAGAGGGGTTGGGGAACAGAGAGTAGCTTCTCTCTATAACTAAATGATAATGATTATCAGTTTCATTGTCAACCATTTTTTATTTCTTTTTTCTATTTAAAAAAACAGCCTAAACGGCTGCTTTTAAATTAATCCATCTTGCTCATATAAATAGGCATACGGAAGGTCTATAAACAAATACATGTCTCCCTCTAACGGATAAGAAAACGTACGTATCCTCTCACCGGTTTCTAAATCGCTGTAAATATCACTGAAAAATCCTTTCCCGCTCATTCTCATTTGGAGAATATTCGCTAGGAAATAAGGGCGCCAGCTCCAGTTTTTCTCGATATATTCAGGCTGAAACAGCCATTCTTTTTCTTTTTTAAACACATTACCAGTGATTTGAAAGCCTTCTTCATTACACATATAAATCCGAAAGCTGCAATCCGTTAATTCTAATGCCAGCTTTTGTATGAGTTCATCATTTGTGCTGCATGATTTTTTTAATGTCGTGACCGCTTGATGAATTCGCTTATAAAATGTTTCAGAATGTTCGTAGACAGTTTGAAGTTTCTTTTTCTCATGGGCAATAAATTGCTGGAATTCTTCTCTCAGCTGATCTTTTCGTTTATTGCGGTCGATTAATTCCGCCACCGGCTCGTGAAGATAGAACCCTTGAAAGTATCTGCCGCCATTTCTCCAAGCATATTGCAGCTGAAAATTTGCTTCAATGTCTTCATAAATTAAAGCCGCCCCTATTTTTCTCGCAAGCAATGAAATGCTGTACAAGACATATTCATAGGAAGGAGAAGGAGCCGATGCCCTTAATGCGTGTAAATCTATTTTTAATAGATCGGGTGAGAGCAAGGCAATCCGGTCAAGATTGCTGCTTTCTTTTCCAATATTCGAGATGGCGATTTTAATACCATATGTACGAAAATACGTTATCGTATGGTAAAGCTGTTCAATATCGCCGCTAAACGTATGCTCTGTAAATTCGATAACAAACCGATTAAGCTGAATGCCCCTTGCTTCATATTCCTTCAAAAGTTCTAAAAAGCTTTCACCATGATCAAGCATCAGGATATTTGCATCATGATTAATAAAAATGAGCAAATCATCATCTGCTGTTGTGAAAAGATCGAGTGCTTGCGTCAGTACTTTATGATCTACTTCCACTTTATATTCGTCAGGAATAGATGAATCCGTAAAGAAGGAGCCTAGGCTAACTGTTTCAGACTCAAGCTTCATTCTTCCTAAAATCTCATAGCCTATCACTTTTTGCTCTTCCGCACTGAATATGGCTTGATAGTGCGGGAAAACATCTTCAATATTCGTTAAAATATCCAATGGATCGACCATTTTCATCACCTGCTTCTCTCTTTGTGTGATTATAACACATCAAAAGCAGGTCTTACATCGTCATTCAAAATGGGGATTGGTTGAGCCATTGACCCCCATCCATCGTGATACAATCTCCATTTATATATGAGGCTTGCTCAGATAATAAAAAGCTCGCAAGCTCTGCAATTTCCTCTGGTGTGCCCAGTCTGCCAAGAGGAACACTATCTAATGTTCTTTGCGCTGCCTCTTCCGATTCCCACAGTTTATCCGCACCGCCTGTTCTCTCGATTGGTCCTGGTGCGATGGCATTGACGCGAATTCGATATTGCTTTCCCCATTCCACTGCAAGCGTTCGAGTGAGAGATAAAACACCTGCCTTTGCTGCCGCTGAATGCGCCACACCTACACCAGCACCCCATGCATAGGTAGCCACCATATTGATCATACTTCCCCTTTTCTTTTGACGAATCCAGTAATTGCCCACTGCATGACTGCAAAAAAATGTTCCATTTAATACAATATCAATGACAGCCTTCCAGCCGTTAGGAGACAGTTTTTCTGCTGGAACCAAAAAGTTTCCTGCAGCATTGTTAATCAGAGCGTCCACATCACCAAATGTATCTACCGCAAACTTGACCATTTGATCGGCATCCTCTGGATTTCGCACATCCATTTGGAAGTAAGCGATCGAGCCGCCATTCTGCTTTATTTCATTTGCCGCCTTTTCTAACGTTTCTTCCGTTCTTCCAGTAATCACGACATTCCAGCCTCCGTGTGCCAAATGGGCAGCCATCGCCTTCCCCATTCCGCTTGATCCCCCTGTGACAATCACTGTTTGTTTCGTCATTTGTTCTCCCCCTCTGTGGTTTTGAATGACTATTCATTCATTATTTTCTATCATATCATGATTGACCCTAGATGCACCATATGGGAGATTCATCAAATATGATGCTATACTTAATTTTATTTATAAAGGAGTCTTATATGAAGCAACTTTCTCGGAGACAGTTTTTAAAAGGAGCAGCTGGCGCGAGCATTCTCGGTTTTTTAGCTACAACATGTGGATACGGATATGCCAGATACATCGAACCACGCATGATCGATACCGTGTCACTGACCATTCAGGATGCTCAACTTCCAGCTTCATTTGACCAGTTTAAAATCGCTCAATTTAGTGATGTTCATTTAAGTGATACATTTCCTGCGAAAGAATTAGAATCCGTCGTCCAGCAAATCAACGCTGAGTCTCCAGACCTCATTGTGTTCACAGGTGACCTCGTTGATTTTCAAGCATCGATTGAAGAGCATGAAAAAGCGAAAGCATATTTGACCAAGCTCCATGCCCCGTTTGGTAAGCTCGCAATATGCGGAAATCATGACTACGGACCATTTGGCGTTGATCTTTATGAGAAAACGATGAAAGCTTGCGGTTTTACAATATGTAAAAATGATGTGTTTCAATTAGAAAAAGAAGGGGCGCATATTCAGATTGCTACATTGGATGACCTGATGATGAGTGTGCCGGATTATGACCTGATTAAGCGGGAAGTATCCTCTGATTTATTTACGTTACTGCTCGTACATGAGCCTGATGCAGCATTGGAGTTAAATACAACTCCCATTAACTTGCAGCTTTCTGGACATACCCATGGCGGACAGGTGCAGCTTCCTTTCTATGGCCCCATTCTCACAGCACCTTACGGCCATACATATGTGGAAGGTTTATACGGAAGTTATCAGCACCGAATCTATGTCAACCGCGGACTTGGGACAACAAGACTGCCACTTCGATTTTTAGCCAAACCTGAATTAACCTTTTTCACCCTCTCCTCTCGCATTTAGACAGAAGCCAAATTGCTCCTTTTTGCATATGTATAATCAAAGATCTTTCTCATGACAAATGTTAGGAGAAACCTTCCTTCGCCTGATTCCGTCCATATATATATCTAGTGACGGACATCATGGCTTCTTTTATTTGAGTGAAAGGAGTGTCCTTTGGTGCTGCGATATACGGTGAAAAATGGAGAAACCCTTGCTTCTATAGCACTTGATTTCCGAACAACAACAGATGCTTTAAAGGCTGCAAATCCGTCACTTCAAGGTCAAGAGCCTGTACAAAATGAGGTCATCATCATTCCTGGTCTGCCCGATCCTAGTTCGATCCCTTACCGCATCTCTGTTTCGATTTCAAGGAAACGTCTCGTATTGTTTTCTGGATCACAGCTTATTCGGTCGTATCCGATCGCAACAGGAAGAATTTTAAATATGACACCGACAGGTTCTTATTATATTGTCAACAGACAGCCAAACCCAGGAGGTCCCTTTGGCGCCTATTGGCTGAGCCTATCGAAAATTCATTACGGCATCCACGGTACGAATAACCCGTCTTCAATTGGTAAAGCTGTGTCTAGAGGGTGCATTCGTATGTATAATCAGAATGTCATCGAACTTGCTTCAATCGTTCCAAACGGAACACCTGTGACCATTAGCCAGTAGGAGAAATTAATTGTATGAATGCTTAAAATTTTATATGATATAAAGTGGGATCTTCAGGTTAAGGAGCGTATTTATGGATATTTTTAAAAACAGAAATTTTGTTCGTCTCTTTTTTGCAGCACTTGCTTCGCAAATGGGGACAACAGTAGGCAATATGGCGTTTGCCTTTTATTTGCTCGATCATTTTAGTCATCAGCCCGCCTATGCCACATTAGCAGAGCTCATGTATTCACTTCCAACGATCTTTGTCTTTTTTATGGTCGGTGTAGTAGCAGATCGTTTTGATCGTAAAAAAGTCGCAGAGAATTGCGATTGGATACGAGCTGGGCTGACGATTGTTTTATTCATTGTGATTTATTTCAATTCACTTCCACTTATTTTCTTGATCTTGTTTATACGAAGTGCCATTACGAAGTTCTTCTATCCAGCTGAAGCCTCTCTCGTTCAGGCGATTTTAAATAAAGATCAATATGCCAAAGCCGCTGGCTTAAATCAAATGCTGTTTAGTTTATTCATGGTATTTGGTGTTGGAATCGGTGCTATTATGTATAAGACAATTGGACTTCACGGTGCCATTACCATTGATTTGATCAGTTTTATTGTTTCAGGCATCCTGATTCGTTCATGTAACATTCCAATTGAAGCACGTCAGCCAAATGGACAAGCAGGCTGGAGAGGCATGACCATTAAAACGTCTCTAAAAGATTTTAAAGAAGGCATTCTTTACATTATAAAAAATAAATTATTGGCTTCTTTAATTTTTGGCTTTTTTGTTTTTGGTCTAGTCAATGGCGCATTTGCTGTACTTCCAATGTTTACAATGAAATATGGCCTTTCACCGGACCATTTTGAACTGCATACATCCTTCTTTACAATCGCGATCGGTGCCGGTCTACTTGTTGGCAGCTTAATGGGCTCTGTTCTCGCTAAAAAAGTAAAGATGCAATATCTCATGTCGCTTCCGATTTTGGTTGCAGGCATTCTGATTTTTGTACTTGGTTCCACCCATACACTATGGTTGTTTTATGTCACATCATTTGTCATTGGTACATGTATTGGACCGGTCAACATTGTCATTGGCGGCTGGCTGCCGAGAATCGTCCATCCTCGTCTGATGGGACGTGTGTCAGGATGGGTTGATCCACTTACCATGTTTGCTCAATCCATGACATTAGGTCTGATTGCGGTACTATTTCCAAAACTCATTACAAACGTTTCTTATATTTATTACGGAATGGGCGTTATTATTTTACTCGTTTTCCTTTTTTACTTCATTACACTGCCGAAGTTCAGCAGAGAAGCTGCCGACTTAGACGTGCAGCGAGAACTAAAAGGCCAGGGAGCGCAATAATTGAACAGGAAAAAGGGCTTTCTTTAAAAGGAAGTCCTTTTTTTCATAGCTGAAACGCCCTACGACGTTATTTACTCTGTTGATTGAAGCTATTTGAAGCAACATCAACCAATAGAGGAGTCAACATACCCTTCAATCGATCCATTCTTCTTTTTTAACTTTTACCTCTTACATCCATTCTATCAATCCCTTTCATTATTTAGCCTTTATTTCTTTTTTTCAAAAAACAGGAACGTGTATAAAATTGCAAAAATTTTTATAAAATTTCTTTACATCTTTGGAAGTTTTATAGTAGGATAGTCAGGTTGGAGGTGAGGGGTATGCTAAAAAGTTATTATTTTATTCATACAAAAGATGATCAAGGACAGTATGTTGTACATACAGAAGATTGTGCATTTTTAGGTGATGCTGCAAGCCGTAAATTGATTGGTCTGCACATGAGTGGCGAGAGCGCCATTGATGAAGCTAAACAAATGACGAATGAAACTGATTTTAATGGTTGCTTC
Organism: Bacillus sp. GBSW19; assembly: GCF_002998655.1. Taxonomy (NCBI): domain Bacteria; kingdom Bacillati; phylum Bacillota; class Bacilli; order Caryophanales; family Bacillaceae; genus Bacillus; species Bacillus sp. GBSW19. The sequence goes on along the minus strand of NZ_PVRF01000001.1, from coordinate 439,110 downwards.
TATTGCGCTTATTCAAGTCATAAGAAATAGACCATGTTGTTAAACCATATGTTCGACATGTTGTCAGGCATATGGTAAAGTTTCAGACGCAATATGTAAAAATGAATCCAAATTGAGAAACTACCCATTTATTTAAATAGGTAGTTATCATGAACTAATAGTTCACTTCATATATATTTCATTCAGTCAATTCTTCTGCCCTTCTTGCAATGAACGTCTCTTCTCCTTTGCCCACCAATGACACCGTCAGCAATGGATTTGCCAACATTATCGAAAAGATGCTACTTCAAGATATCCCTCATGCTGGTCAGCTAAACCGCTCTGAATGCTGCAGATCCTTCAATTAAAGAAGTTTATAGAAGTTACCTCCTCATTATGTGAAAGTTCAACAAAGCCTCATCCTGCTTCAAAAAACGGACTTCAATACAGAAATTGCTTACCAAAGCAGCTTCAACTATGCTTAAAAGAATGAATATACAACACCTTTAGCATATAGAAAATGAAATGCGCCGCATTCTTTCCACCTGAAACAGATAGAAGAAAAATCATAGTGAATAGATGCTGTGTCTTTGCTGATCATTCTGCCATTTTTATATTCAACCACGTTTTAGAACCCTCCTGAATGGCTATTGTAGATAAGAGGGCTATGAATCCTATCGCTTTTACAATATCTCTATTTGCAATTTACTAATAAAAACGTATAATTTATACTAAGCACAGGAAGACGAAAGACAAAGGAGAGAAAAAATGGACGATTATGCTCATACTAAAGACATAGAACCTACAGCAGAAAACATCGCAAAAGCCATTTATACTGTTAACCGCCATGCTAAAACCGCACCAAACCCCAAGTTTCTTTATCTTTTGAAAAAACGTGCGCTGCAAAAACTATTGCAAGAAGGTAAAGGAAGAAAAGTGGGCCTACATTTCTCTAACAATCCCAAATATAGTCAACAACAGTCCGACGTGCTGATTGAAATTGGAGATTATTATTTTCACCTGCCACCAACCAAAGAAGACTTCGAATTTTTGCCACACTTAGGAAATTTAAATCAATCATATCGCAATCCGAAAGCGAATATGTCATTAAACCGAGCAAAGCAACTACTTCAAACGTATGTCGGTTTAAAAGAAAAACCTACCGCCACAAAACAAAAATCACATTACACAAAGCCCGTCTTCAAACGACTCGGGGAAAGTTATTTTTAAACAAAAAAACCACTCATGCCGAGTGGTTTTTTGTTTAGATAATAAAGTGATCGACTTTTTCAATCAGCTGATGAATTTCTGGTTTACTAATTTGATCATCTGCACCGATTGTTTCCCCTTTATGGCGCAAATCTTCAGTGATTAACGAAGAGAAGATGAGAATCGGTATGGAACTCGTTAAAGGATTTTCCTTCAACAGTTTCGTTAATCGGTGACCATCCATTTTTGGCATTTCAATATCCGTAATAATCATATCAATTTCTTCTGTCACACTGATTCCTTTACTGACAAGGTCCATGACGTGGTCATATGCCTGTTTGCCATCTTCAAAGGTCACAATGTTTTTATAGCCTGCTTCGGTTAATTCATTTGTTAATAAACGCATGAGAAGCGGAGAGTCTTCAACGACATAAAGCTTCTTCCCTGTTCTTCTCTCGTCTTTCTCACCGTCAAACATATGATACGTTTCTACTCCAGAAGCGGATTCAATATCATAAATGATTTTCTCGTAATCTGGAAGGAAAATCATTTTTTCATCAAGCTTAATGATGCCCGTTAAATGACGGTCCATCCCTTGATTGAGTGCAGTTGGCTTTTCAATTTCTTCCCAGCTGACGCGGTGAATTTGTGATACCGTTCCTGTATGGAACACAAATTTCCGTTGGTTGAATTCAGTCACAATATATTTCTCTTGTTCTGACTGATCTGACTCGACATTAAAAAAGGAAAATAGATTGATGACTGGTAAAATCTCGCCTCGTAAACTAATCATCCCTTCTACATCTTGATGAGAGTGCGGTACAACCGTCACCTCAACCGGCTGAATGATTTCTCTTACTTTCATGACGTTAATGCCGAATTGATTTGAACCAATTTCAAACTTCACAATTTCCAATTCATTGGTACCAGAGTCAAGTAAAATTTCTTGTTTGTTTAAAGCCACGGAAATCCCTCTATTCTTCAATATAAGATTGTACTTTTTATATCGGCAGCATAGGTAAAAAGTTGACGTTTCTTTACGCTTTCTCTCGTACGAATTGATGAATCACAAGTCCTATCGCTGCAAGAATGAGTAAAGACCCTAGTGCAAGGCGGCTTGCGAGATTTCCGTGCTCTGCAAACAGCAGAGTGACTGAGCCATAAATGATGGGTCCAATAATGGAAGACACCTTCCCTGAGAATGCAAAGAGACCAAAGAACTGTCCTCTCTTTTCCTTAGGTGTCAGCTCAATTATCAATATTCGTGATGCCCCCCAGCTTGCGCCGAGTGAAATTCCGAATAAACTGCCGGCCACCCAGAAAACCCATTCCGTTGTGGCTGTCACAGCCAAAATCAGGGCCACGATCAAAATCACATACACGACTGTAATCGAGCGCTTTGCCCCAATCGCCTTTGTGATATATCCAAATAGAAAGGAGCCAATGATACTTGAAATGGTCGACACCAGATAAAGCAGAATAAATTGCCCAGCGGTAAAGCCAATGATGATTTTGGCATAAACAGCCATCATCGCAATCGCTGTCTGTAAGGCATCATTCATAAAAAAGAAAGCAATCATAAAGATAAAAGCCGGCTTGAATTGCTTCATCTCTTTAAACGTGCGAATAATTTCTTTATACCCGCTGAAAAATGACGCCTTTTTCTCTTGCTGCGGCAGCGGATGAGGGTCTTTTACAAAAAAGAGAAAGGGCAGGAAAAAGAGAAAGAATAAAAGCGCTGTCGGAATAAATGCTTCATGAAATTGGTCATTGCCGACAAGTAAATAAACTGAGAGACCGACAAGCGTCCCTAAATAACCAACGGCAATGCCAAACCCAGAAATAAGCGGTATTTCATCCTTTGTCCCAAGATCGGGCAGAATGGTGTCATAAAACACTAGGCTCGAGTGATAGAAAAATTTTGCGATCACAAACAAGGTGACCACTACTAATAAGGAGACAGGCAGCCCAAACCATTCGCTTGAGAAATCAATTCCAGCAAAGATCCCCATCAAAAACGTACAAGTTATACATATTAAAGTAAACACTGTGATGTAGCGCTTCTTTTTTCCTGTACGATCGATCAGAACCCCGTATAATGGTGTAAAAATGACGAGAAAAATGCTGGCTAGTGCGTTTGCATAAGAAATAAACGTACTGGCGATCTGATCCATTCTCGCACTTTCTCCAATCGTTTCCTGCAAGTAGAACGGGAAGAAAATGGTGATCATATTGGATGAAAATATCGTATTTGCAAAGTCATACAATGCCCAGGCCAAAACGGGTGCTGTCAAAAACAACCCGAAGCCTGCCCCTTTTTTCTGCATGGTCTTTTTTCCTGTTCTCAATCGTTTGTCTCCCTTCCCTGCCTGATTTTTCACTATCATTCTATTTTATGTTATGCTTCACTCTTCCATACAAGCAATCTATACAAAAAGCACCCCTTACGATTGAGCAGAGGTGCTTTTTTTCTTTATTTCTTCACAACAATCGTACTTGCAATTAAATCGTGAAGCGCTTGTTTTTTCTCTGTGAAAAAGGCAATGATGTACCCAATACATAAGATTGGAGACAAAAAGACTTTTGCAAAAAAGCGGCCAGTTGCTCGTCCGAATGTTACTTTTTCGCCTGTTACTTTTGTCACTTTGATCCCAAGAGCCATCTTACCAAGAGTTCCTTGCAGTTTTGATGCTTCCATAATAGCGTAATAAAGCCATGTCAACACGATACCGATTAAGATCGATGCTACGTAGAAAAAGATAAGTCCCATAATGACAGCCCATTCTTCATCCGTCATGACGGTTGTGGAATAGTAATAGCTGTCATCCTCTAGCATAAATGCTGCCTCTGGGCTTGAGACAAAAAAGAGTGTGAACAAAATAAACATAATGAAGGCATAAGGAACACTGATAATGACGCCGTCCAAAAGGTGGGCAAGAAAGCGGTAGCCCACGCCTGCTAGCTCAGGATGCTTCTTTTCTTGAATGTGTGGTTCTGTTATGTTTGTTTCCATCCTATTTCTCCTTTATTATGTATGTTTTCTATAAATTTCTTATAATCATTCGTTATTATATCTTATGAATATAGTAAGATCAATGGAGTTGTACACTTTTACATATATTTTAGATCAGTTTGTTCTTAATGTTTTATGTGAATAAATACTGAAAATTTGTGAAAGTCATGGCTCTTCTAGTTCTTTTACCTCCTGATTTTTTAACATTTTGTGATATTTTCGTCTTGTTTCCATTCTGCTGTTGACAACCGCTCTTCACATGGTACAATAGTCAAGGATTTTTTAAAGAAAGGTGTTCATGATGGGAACTGTCGTACTATTAAAGAACAACGAAATGACTGTGATTGAAGATATTTGCGAAGCTGATTTTTTGGACATGAAGCATGATTTGTCAAATGATGACGCAGCTTATATCTCTTGGTATGAAGATTACGATACTGCTTATGGATATTGATTTCATTTCATAGATGAAGCGTAAAAAAAGGCGATACAACCTAAGTTGGTTGATCGCCTTTTTTACGTTTGTGAAGTTCTTTCACTTTCAGGTTCTACATGAATAAAGATTTGTGCATGCGGAAATTCTTGCTGAATCTTCTCTTCAATTCGATCACATAATTGGTGAACATCTTCAATCGTTGTCTTACCATCTACAATTAAATGGAAATCAATATATTCCTCTGCACCGGATCGTCTTGTTCGAAAGTCATGATATTCGATGAACTCTTGACTGAATCCTTGAATGATTGCTTCTATCGATTTTTCTTCCTCGGGTGTTAGCCGGGCGTCTACAAGCGGCGGGAAGGCTTCTTTCATGAGTTTAAATGCTTCACGCATAATAAAGAGAGCGAGTATCATTCCAATGATCGGATCTAAGAAATACCAATCGGTTAATGCTACAAGCAATAAACTGAATGCGACCCCTAGTGACGTATACACATCTGTTAACAGGTGCAATGCATTCGATTTCATGGCAACAGAATGCACTCGCTCCGCCTCTTTGTTCACAACCTTCGATACGATAAAATTGATGAGCGCGCCTATCAGCATCACCACAATGCCAAGCACAGGCAGCTTGACTGGCTCTGGGTGCATTAATTTGTGAACACATTCGTATATGATCCAAATGCCAGCAACGAAAATCAGCAAGGTCTCAATCGTTCCAGAAATATTTTCGACTTTTCCATGTCCATAAGGATGTTTAGAATCTGCTGGCTTTCTTGAAATACGAACAGAGATAAATGCAATAAAAGATGCCATTAAATCGAGAAAAGAATGAATGGCTTCTGATAAAACCGCAACAGATCCAGTGAGCAGACCCACAATGATTTTTAAGATGACAACAAATGTGTTACTCATCACGGATAGAAACGCGATTTTCGATGTCTTCGCTGATTGTTCCATCTATCGTCCTCCTTTAGGAGATCGTATGTCTATGAAAGCAATTCCCATGACCTGATTCTCACGTTCTTTCAGTTTACACAGTTGTGACGTTTTCTAATCCTGTTCACCGCAGCCTGTATTTTCTCGTGAGGTTACGCTATAATAAATGTTGCTCTTTCTTCAATATATCACTCATGCTGTGATGAATAGGAGAATAGACTACAGATAATGATATCCAGTGCCTTTCGCGGGTGACATTTATGCAGTGAATGGTAAAATAGGATAAAAACATAAATTTTTAAGGTGATGAGAAATGGAGCATTTGCTGAATCCAAGAGTAAAGGATATTGAAATTTCAGGCATTCGAACATTTTCAAATCTCGTATCGTCATATGAGGATGTCGTTTCTTTGACGATAGGCCAGCCCGATTTTTATACGCCGCATCATGTCAAAACAGCTGCCAAAGCAGCCATTGACGAGAATTTCACCTCGTACACTCATAATGCTGGTTTCCTAGAGCTAAGACAAGCGATCCAGCACTACATCAAGAAGAAAGTCAATCTTGATTATGATGCAGAGTCAGAAATCATTGTGACGACAGGTGCAAGTCAAGCGATTGATGCTGCGTTTCGAACCATTTTGTCAGAGGGTGACGAGGTCATTTTACCTGGACCTGTCTACCCTGGCTATGAACCGATCATTCGAATGTGTGGCGGGAAGCCTGTACATATCGACACAACGAATGCTGGCTTTAAATTAAATGCCAAGCTGATTGAGGATGCATTAACGGAAAAGACAAAGTGTGTTGTGCTTCCTTATCCTTCGAACCCAACTGGTGTCACGCTTTCGGAAGAAGAATTGAAAGAGATTGCCCAGCTCCTTGAAGGAAAAGACATCTTTATTTTATCCGATGAAATCTATAGCGAGCTGACATTTGACCGGCCGCATCATTCAATTGCCTCTTTCTTAAAGGAACAGACCATTGTGATTAACGGACTGTCTAAATCTCATAGCATGACCGGTTGGAGAATTGGCTTTTTATTTGCTTCAGCTCCAATTGCTAAACATGTATTAAAAGTACATCAATATAACGTGTCTTGTGCCTCGGCTGTCTCACAAAAGGCGGCACTTGAAGCTGTGACAAATGGTGTGGATGATGCACTCATCATGAGAGAGCAATATAAGAAAAGACTCGATTATGTATATGATCGGCTCATTTCTATGGGGCTTCCGGTCATTAAGCCTTCTGGCGCTTTTTATATTTTTCCATCCATTGAATCGTTTGGGATGAGTTCCTTTGATTTTTGTATGGAGCTGTTAGAAAGTACAAGACTTGCTGTTGTACCAGGGTCTGCTTTCTCTCCACTCGGCGAAGGGTATGTGCGTCTGTCCTATGCTTATTCACTTGAAACACTGAAAGAAGGACTTGACCGCCTAGAACAATTCGTCCTTGAAAAACGTTCCATTCATTTAACAGACTGAAACAACGGCTCTCTTGCCGTTGTTTTTATTTTGCAGGAAACATGATGTGAAATACGGTGCCCTTTTCGGGATGACTATCCACACGGATCGTCCCGTTGTGATTTTCTAAAATATTAAATGTCACCATGAGGCCAAGTCCAGTGCCTTTTTCCTTTGTCGTTAAAAAAGGCTCTCCTATTCGCTTCATGACCGATTCAGGAATGCCGACCCCTTCATCACGAATGGTGACGAGAATCCCATCTCTTTCTGCTTTGGCCGTAATGTCAACCTTACCTCCGTCCGGCATGGATTCGACGGCATTTTTGATTAAATTGATAAACACCTGCTTGAGCTGATTTTGATCCCCGTTCATCAGGAGATCCTCTTCTATCTCACTTGTATTCATTAAAATACCATTTAAGTTCGCTTGTGTTTCTAATAGAGCCGTGACTTCGCTGATGATTTTTTTCAAATCAAGTGTCTGCATCGATGCCGTTTGCTGCGGTTTTGCCAGCATGAGCAACTCGCTTAATATAATCTCTATCCGGCTCAGCTCAGAGAAAACAATCTCGAAATATTGATCGCGATCTTTTGTTTTCGGTTTAATGAGCTGCAAAAAGCCTTTGATAGCGGTCAATGGGTTCCTGATTTCATGTGCAATGCCAGCTGCCAATTGACCTGCGATCGATAATTTTTCAGATCGGAGCATGAGCTCTTCTGTCTGCTTACGTTCCGATATATCTCTTAAAATAATTTGAACGGCTGTTTCCCCAAAGAATGTGGTTGGGATACACACCATTTCAGTATAAATCAGCTTGTGTTTAAATGTATGACAGCTCATCGTGACAATCTCGGAATCTGATGCTCTTTCAATAATACGCGACAAGCTCTTTTTCACTTTTTGCTGGTCACAGGAATGTATCTGGTGGAAAATATCCTTTCCTATTAATTTATCGTAATGTTCGGCTTCAAATAATTTAATGCCTGATTCATTCATAAACACCCATTTATGATCATGAATGACCGCAATCGTATCAATGGAGTTTTGGATGAGCAGCTGATACCGCTCCCGGCTTTTTTGAAGAACGGTTTGGAATTTCTTACGGGATGAAATGTCCACTAACAGCAAAAGCTCTGCCCGCTGATTTTGATAGATCGTAGGTGATGACTTCACTTCGATATGAATGCTGCTCCCATCTTTCCGCTTCCATATCTGTTCAATCATTCCGACTGGAAGGCCTTGCTGCAGCCTCGTAATTCGGCTTCTCACAATGTCATGGTACTCCTCAGCAATAAAGTCAAATGCAGTTTTGCCGATCATGTCATCTCTTGTACTTACCCCCATTAATTGAAGCATCGCATCATTCGCATAAACAATTTCCCCTAAAATCGTAATACATAACGGATTTGGCAGCATGGCAATCAATTGTTCAGCTTCACTGACATGTTGGAAAGCCGGCAGACTGCCTAACGACTGTTCTGACACTTCTGATGTTGTTTGAAATGCTGCTTTTTGCGGTTCAGCGTCCAGCACCCTCATTTTTAGGATCATTTCTCTACTTAATTCACTGTCTAACTCATCACAAGCAACAAAATCAATACTAGCTTCAATCCATACAGCTGTTAGGTCACTTCTAAGCAGCCTAAAGTGGGAAATCTCTAGCATGTGCTGATTGTAGAAATAACTCTCGACGAGAAATTGATCTTCGGTATGAACAAAGTCTTTCAAAAAACACCCTAGTAAATCCTTTTGTTCATAGAGCAAAAGCTGCTTACAGTTAGAAGAAATGTAGAGAAAGCGGCCATTAGAAGAAAGAACGGCATGTAAATCAATATTCGAATAAAGCTGATTCGAATCTTTCATTTTTTGTTCCATCGTCGTCCGACCCTCCTTTTCATTTTTTAGGGTTGTCCTTAGATTGATGTATAAAAAAGATTCGCTAGAAAACCCGTATTTTCCTTCCGTCATCGAGGGAAACGTCCATATTTTCAGCAAAAAAGAGCACATTCTCTTGCTGTGCTCTCTGCTGTTTACTGCTTTTCGTATTTCTTTTGTAATTCAACGTACTTATCAATAATTTTACTTGGGATGGTTTTAATGACGGAATCTTTATCTGAGACATAAGGTGTCACGACACTAAAAGCCACCTTCGGATTGGACGATGGATAATATCCCCCAAAGGTTAAATTGTACGTGGCATTTCCCCACCAGCTGCGGTTAGCACCATAGTAAAAGGTTTGGGCCGTCCCTGTTTTTCCTGCGACATCATGCTGACCAAAACGGCCAGCGGCAGTTCCACCTGTTGATGTGACCATTTTCAGCCCCATTTTGACGCGGTCAATATCTGCTTTCGAGTTGTTAATGGTGTTCAGCACTTTCGGCTCATATTTTTTCACGACTGGGCCTACTTCATTCTTCTTCGTTGGAAGGTGAACGCTTTTCACCACTCTTGGCTGAACGCGATTTCCTCCATTGGCGATCGTCGACATGTACTGGGCAACTTGAAGCGGTGTATACGTGTCATACTGGCCAATTGCTTCATCGAGCAAAAGTCCGCCGACCGTCTTAGGATGTGTCTGCATCCCGCTTGATTCCTGCGGCAAATCGATCCCTGTTTTCACGCCAAGACCGAATTGCGCATAGTAGTTTCTCATTTTTTGTAAGTGCTCAGGTCTTGCCGGTAACGGCCCATCCTTTTGATAGGTGATGCCCGCCATTCTCATCGCTACTTGGAACATGTAGACGTTGGAACTTTTTTGGAGAGCCTGAAGGTCATTGACCCATCCAAGAACTTTGTAAGACTGTTTCGGCTTTCCATTACTTCCTGCAAAATAAAGCGGTGTATCCATATAGGATTGGTTGTGTGACATCCCGTCCTGATAACCGCCAAGTACTGTGGCTCCTTTGACAACAGAGCCCATTTCGTACTGGGTCGTAAATGTTCCGATGGCATAATCTGTGACGTCTCTGCCATCCATTTTCTTGCCAGACATCGCAAGAACATCCCCTGTGTTAGGGTCCATCATCACGACAAATGCGCGGTCCATCATATAGTTTCTCGCACTAGCGGATCTAAGCTCTGATTCGACGATCTTGTCGACTTCCTTTTGCAGCTCCATATCAAATGTCAGTGCAAGATCAAGTCCTCTTCGTCCCTCTGTCCGCTTGATTTCATCGAGCAGCTTCCCGCCAACCTGAGTATATTGAACGGTCGCTTTCTCTGGGTTCAGAAAATCCTCGTATTGATACTCTAAATAGCTCTTCCCTACCCGGTCATTTCGTGAGTAGCCTCTTGCCATATAGTAATCTTCACGCTCTTTTATAATGCCTTGCTCTGGTGTGGTCACACCGCCAAGTACATTATAAAGCGTCTTTTCATACGGGTATTTTCTTGTCCAATCATTGATGACATTTACACCAGGCAGTTCATCCAGATGCTCTGACACAAGTGAAATCTCTTCATATGTCAAACTCACGGATGACGTCTGCTTTGACTCTTTTGTTTCATCGAGTAAAGCCACTTTTTCGTCCCCTTTTTTCTCTTCGTTCGGGTCCATTGCTTTCACAATTTGAGGCTCAAAGGCATATCCGCCTGTAAATCTACGATAGATCGCTGCAACTGCTTTTTCCTCTGCATCGTTTTCGATCGCCTTGACTTCTTTCTTAGACACACGCTCTACTTGAAGCGGATAGACATCCTTTGCTTTAAGATCCTTTTTCTCTGCTTTTGAAAGGAGCTTATCCGCTTTTTCCGGGTGGCTCGCCAGCCAAAAATCTCGAATGTCACGCTCTCTCAAAAAATCAGTATCCATTTTTATATAAGTTGCAAGTTTTCTTGCTACTTTAATCTTATCCTTCGCCTTCACACCACTTTCTGATGTATAAACGATGGCAGGTACACTTTCGTTATCAACGACGACTCTTCCTCTCGCGTCATACATTTTTCCTCTCGGAGACGGGTATGATGCTGTTTTGACCTCTGTTCGGTTTGCTTGCTTTTTATAATCCTCACCATTGACGATCTGCAGCACACCAAGCTTGATCACAAGTCCAGCAAATAAACTAAAGACAGCGAAGAAAAAGAGATTAATCCTCCAGGCGTTCCGGCGCTTGAATTTTTTCTGCTCGGCACCACCTTGATGCTGTTTCTCTCCCACTTATGTAGCTCCTCTCATCCTTTCAATCTTTTACAATTACCACTCATTATTGTAACACTTTTGTAATAGTTGTTACAGCGAAACAAGTGAAAAAAAGCTGTCAATCCCTATTATGCAAAAAAATATACTAACACTTTAAAATATTGGTATGTTTATGTCGTTTTCATTAAATGGAAGAATTCCCTATCCTTTGATATGAGGCGGGTTTTTTTGTGACTTTAACAAAAATGACAAACAGGCATTGTCAATGGAGGATGCTGGTACGTTTATAACAAAAAGTCCATGTTATGATTTTCTGTGAGAAAACAAAACAAAGATTTTAGGAGGAGTTACAATATGAAGAAGAAATCATTCTTTTTTTCAGCGCTAACGGCTGCTGCACTCATCACGTTCACTGGGGGACATTCAGCTGATGCGAAGGAGCTTAACCTGAAACAAGTAATACATGTACAGCATCAAACCATTGATCTTCATACATTAGCTGCAAAATTACATATCTCTTCAGATGTAAACAAGCTAAGCAAGTCGAATCAAAAAGAGATCGAAGCTCTTTTAAACAAGCTGATCAAAAGCGGTCAACCTGTTACTGGCACAAAAGTGGTGAAAGAAGTAAACAAAGCAAAAAATGAACAAAAACAAGAATCAGTGAAAAAACCTACTGCTTCTAAACCAAGTGCGCCAGCAAAACAAAATACAAACAACAATAACAATACAAAAGCTGATCAAAAAGACACAACGACAGCAAAAGCAGACAGCAGCTTGAATGCATTTGAAAAAGAAGTCGTTGAGCTTACAAACAAAGAGCGTGCAAAGCAAGGATTAAAAGCACTTTCTGTTGATTCAAAACTAAGCAAATCTGCTCGCGCAAAATCTCAAGATATGAAAGATAAAAACTATTTCTCTCATACAAGCCCAACTTACGGATCTCCATTTGATCAAATGAAGAAATTCGGTATCACTTACAAAACAGCAGGTGAAAACATTGCCCAAGGTCAAAGATCTCCTCAAGAAGTGGTGACTGCTTGGATGAACAGTGAAGGTCACAGAGCAAATATCTTAAATAAAAGCTATACACATATCGGTGTTGGTTATGTGAAATCTGGTAACTACTGGACGCAGCAATTCATCGGAAAATAAGATATCTAAAAAACCTGTCCCTAAATGGGACAGGTCTTTTTATTTTACCCATAATTTATATATACTCTGTGTGCCGCTGTTTTCTTCGCCCTGTTCGCTCAGCTTTTCATAAAGTGACTTTGCAAGTGAAAGTCCTGGCATTTCTTCTCCCATCAGTTCTGCTTCCTCAAGTGCAATGCCCATATCCTTGATAAAATGCTTCACGTAGAACCCTGGCTCGAAATCACCTTTCAGCATTCTTGGTGCAAGGTTTGACAAGGACCAGCTTCCTGCTGCGCCCGTTGTGATGCTTTTGAGCACGTGCTCTGGATCAAGTCCTGATTTTTCGGCATAGGCCATAGCCTCTGCAACGCCTACCATACCTGCTGCGATCGCAATTTGGTTACACATTTTGGTATGCTGGCCGCTTCCTGCAGGTCCTTGATATTGAATGTTTTCGCCCATTTGCTCAAATAAGGGCAGGCACGCTTCATAGGCTGATTTTTCTCCGCCAATCATGATCGCAAGCGTTCCATTTTTTGCGCCTACGTCTCCGCCAGAAACTGGTGCATCTAACGCAAACAATCCTTTTTCTTTCGCTTTCACTTCAATTTCTTTTGCCAGCTGAGGCTTCGATGTCGTCATATCTATCAGATAAGTACCAGGCGTAGCATGTGCCACAATCCCCTCTTCACCTAAATAGATTTCTTCTACATCTGATGGATATCCTACCATTGTGATGACAGCATCTGCATGTTCTGCAATTTCCTTCACTGCCGGCTTCCATGATGCGCCTTTTTGAATGAGCGCATCTGCTTTCGCTTTTGTTCTTGTATAAACGAGAACTTCATAACCAGCATCCATTAAATGTTCTGCCATACTGCGTCCCATTACACCAATTCCAATAAAACCAACTGTTTTGATTGTCACCCCATGTTCCTCCTTAAAGAGACTTTGTCAATCCACCATCAATGATGAGTGTTTGACCTGTCATATATGTACTTGCTTCAGATAAAAGAAAAGCTGCATATGCTGCAAATTCCTCTGGCTGTCCGTAGCGGCCAAGCGGAATCGCACGTTCAGCCTGTGCTTTGATTTCTTCAACTGTTTGGTGCTCTGCCTGTGCGCGGTGCTTGTCCAGCTGTTTAACGCGGTCTGTTTCAATTTTCCCTGGGGCTAACGTATTAATCAAAATTCCATCCTTTGCAAGCTCCTGAGCGGCTGTTTTTGTCCAGCCGACAATAGCTGGTCTAAAAGTATTTGACAGCATCAAGCCTGGGATCGGTTCTTTTACTGACATGGACGCAATGTTTAATACGCGTGCGCCGTGTTTTTTCAAATAAGGCAAGGCCTCTTTTAATAATCGAATATAGCTGAGTAAATGAAGCTGAAATGATTCCAACCAGTCCTCATCTGTTAAGGTTTCAAGCGTCCCTGTTTTTGGCCCGCCTGTATTGTTCACAAGAATGTCTAGACACTTCTCATCACCAGCTGCCGCTTGAACGAGCGCCTTGATTTGCTGCGCGTCAGACACATCACATACTTGATAAGTCAGCTTTCCTTTTACAAGCGGAGATAATTCTTTCACCGTTTCTTTCAGCGTGTGCTCATGCCTTCCTGAAAGCATCACATCCGCTCCCTCTTTTGCTAGAGCAAAGGCAATCGCTTTTCCGATACCTTGACTGCTTGCAGCGACCAATGCTTTTTTCCCAGATAAATTGACATTCATGTCAACACCTCCTCTGCTTTATTTTATCATACAAAAAGAACCTTGCTCACGCCGCAAGGTTCCTTTCCGCTTGATTACAGCTTAAACCGGTCAACCGCCTGACGTAATGCCTGGCTTGATTCGTTTAGCATTTCAGTCGAGGTTTTCGTTCTTTCTAACGCTTGGACTTGTTCATCTGTAGATGCATGCACTTCCTCTGCTGAAGCAGCAGATTCTTCTGAAATTGCAGCAATGCTTTGAATGGAGTCACTCATCTTCTGCTGTTCTTCTGTCATTTCATTGATCTGTGTATGAATGCTGTCGATTGAACCGACAAGTGCCTGCATTTCCATTGTGATACTGCTCAGTGCCTCGCCTGTTGCATTAATGGCTTCACCTTGTTCCTCATTCATCTTACTTGCTGCTGTCATCGCTTCAGCCGCCTTCTTCGATTCATCTTGAATGAGTTTGACGGTTTCACTAATGTGCTTTGTTGATTGCGCAGATTGTTCAGCAAGCTTTCTGACTTCTTCTGCAACAACAGCAAATCCTCGTCCGCTTTCTCCGGCTCTTGCTGCTTCAATGCTTGCATTCAGTGCAAGTAAATTCGTTTGATCAGAGATTTCAGAGATGGCGGTCACAACGTTTTCAATATTTTTCGTTTTATGCTCAAGGTCTAGCAGCATTTGCTCTACCTTTTTCGATTCTTCGCTCGCTTGTGTTGATTTTTGGACGAGCACACCAAGTGCATCAAGCCCTTTATAGCTTGCATCTTCAGATGATTTTGAGTTGGTTTGCATTTGTGAGGCAAGCTCACCCATATGGCGCACTTTCTCATACAAATGCTCTGATTTCTCATTAATCGTTTCTGCATCTGATGCCTGCTTAGACGCCCCTGTTGCCACCTCTTGAATGGCCGTTGCAATCTGTTCGCTCGACAGCAAGGTTTCATTTGATATTTGTGTGACTTCATCCGTTGATGTCACTACTTGGTCTGAAGCCCCTTTTACTTTTTCAATTAACTCTCTGATCCCCTCGGTCATTTGATTAAAGCTCTTCGTGAGGAAACCAATCTCATCTTGAGATTTCGTTTCAAGTGAGCTGGTTAAATCACCTTCAGACACCTTACGCACATGCTCGATCAGACGCTTGATTGGCGTTGTGATGCTTCTTGCTAATAAGAAACTGAGAATGATCGCAAGAACAATGGCAATGACTGAAATAATGATGCTTGTCTGATTCATTTGTTCTGTGATCCAAAGCAGTTTCTTTTTCTCAAAGCTGACACCTATTGTCCAATCGGCCTCTTTGATTTTAGATATGACCGTCAGTTCTTTGTTATCATCAAGACCGGAATTGTCGATCGCTTTTTTTACAGAAGCGACTTTTGATATGTTTTTTCCTTGCTCAGTTGGATGTGCCAAAATCGTTCCTTTGCCATCAACTAAAAAAGCGTTTCCCATATAAGGAATCTTTTGTTCCTTTATATACGATTGAATGGAAGACAGCTTCAAATCAAGTCCTGCGACTCCAACAACCTTTCCATTTCGCACAATTGCCTTGGTGGCTGAGACAACCATTTCATTCGTTGCTTTATCAATATACGGATCTGTCCAGATGACTTCATCAGGCTTTTCAGCCGAATTGATAAACCAATCTCGCTTAGTTGGATCATATCCTTCACCAAAATCAGACTCTGGGAAGGCAAACATTTTACCGTCACTTGTTCCTATATAGGCAAGTGAGATGAGTTCATCCTGCTCCTGCAAGACTTTTAGTTCATCGTTTTCAAAGGCTAATGTTTGTTTTGTTTGCTTTTGTGCAAAATCTTCAGTCAGTGTACTTGTTGCCAGTTTGTTAATTGTACCCCCGTAATTATCAAGCTTTTGTGCAATAATATCTCTCATGCTTTCTGCTGTTGCCGCTGTGGTGGTTTTTGCATCCCGTTCAATGAGTGGTGTTAATACTATGTTGGAACCCACTTGAACGGCCACGACGGTTAAAATTAAAATAACTGAGATGAAAACAGCTATTCTCACTTGAAGTTTCTTAAACATCTCATCACCCCTACATCCTACTTTCGCATCTTATTTTGTATATCGGCAAAATTGGTACCGCATTCAATAGTTGCAAGAAAATTTAAATAGAAAAAACAAGCCATAAAGGCTTGCTTTAAGTAAAATATTCAATTTTTGCAGACGGAAAGTACTGATCGATATATGATTCTAACGTCTGTCTTAGTTCTTGTTCCTCATCTTTTTGATAGATATATTTCCCAATTCCATATCTCCCCCACTTGTAACGTCTTTTTTCTTCATCCAATTCTAATTTTGATTTCGGATAGTTTTTTTGGATCACACGCTTCGCTGGTTTTGTAAAACGATGCTGAATCATTTCAAAGGTGATATCGTGCCTGACATCCTCAGTTAGGGCTGCATCGAGCTTTTCAAAAAGAACTTTATATCCTTCCTGCCAGCCTTCGTGAATGTAAATTGGGGCAATAATAAAGCCAAGAGGATAGCCTGCTTTTGCGACCTTAACAGCTGCTTCAATCCGCTGATCTAACGGTGATGTTCCGGGTTCGAAATATTTAATGACATAATCCGCATTGATACTAAAGCGGAATCTTGTTCGGCCATTATGCTTTGCATCAAGTAAATGATCGACATGATGAAATTTGGTGACAAAGCGAAGCTTACCAAGATCAGTCTGGCCGAAGTATTCAATCGCTGCCTTTAGTGTATGTGTCAAATGGTCAATTCCTACAATATCTGAAGTACAAGAAGCTTCAAATCTCGTGATTTCAGGCGCACGCTCGTTCATGTACTGCTCCGCCTGATCTAATATTTCTTCAACATTCACATATGTTCGAATGTACGGCTTACTTCCCATTGTCGTTTGCAGATAGCAATAATGGCAATGCCCCATACATCCTGTCGCAA
The DNA here is from genome assembly GCF_002998655.1 of Bacillus sp. GBSW19. Taxonomy (NCBI): domain Bacteria; kingdom Bacillati; phylum Bacillota; class Bacilli; order Caryophanales; family Bacillaceae; genus Bacillus; species Bacillus sp. GBSW19. The sequence goes on along the minus strand of NZ_PVRF01000001.1, from coordinate 422,143 downwards.
ATGGGATCGCATACTCTGCAGATGGTTTAGACGTATCAAACTTCAACGTTTTCCTCACACCAATGACAAGCGTTGATTTCGCATTACGATACTTTTGCAAGTCATTTTTACCCGGAATATTTCTTACTTGGTTATGTGAAGTCGTTTCTCTTATTTCAATACCCATACCCTCGAACTTTTCCTTCAGCTCTCGTCCTAACGGGTACTCTAACGCCCTTGGTTCAATGTAAACAAGCTGGGGCACAAAAGGTTTGATCATATTTAGCACATCCTTACCTTATAGGTTTTCATACGGTTACTTTAACCGCGCAGGATGGCTTTTATCCTTTCTAAAATCTCCCTTATTCAAACAAATCTTGATAAAGAGCTTCTGCTTCTTCATATGTTGGAAAGACCGCATCATCTGGAGCTAAAGGATGATACGTTTCAAGTAAAAATAGGGCAAGCTCCTCTTCGTTATATGGATGTGATACAATTTCTGCTTCTTTGATTTGTGCTACGTTTGCTGCATGTGGATTTCGATAAATCACATATACTTGATCACCCGGTTTATAGTCTGAGAAAGGCAATCTGGTCACCTCCATTTTTCTTATAGGATGCCCTTCTCTCTGCCGGATATGACCCAATATGATAAAATTCGACAAAAAAACCAGACAGGGTTACTGTCTGGTTTGAATTCACTTAGTGATGTTGAAACGTTTTCTTCACGAAATCAACCACTTCTTCTGTTGTGCTAAGTGATAAAATATGCTCTTTAAATGATGCAGCTTCTTCCTTAGAAAGCTTGCTTAGCTGTGTTCTTGCTGGAAGAATAGATGTTGCACTCATTGAGAATTCATCTAATCCTAATCCAAGTAGAAGTGGGATTGCGATTTCATCTCCTGCCATCTCACCGCACATGCCAACCCATTTACCTTCTTTATGCGCTGCTTCAATAACAAGCGTAATCAAACGTAAAATCGCTGGATTGTAAGGCTGGTAAAGATAAGACACTCGTTCGTTCATTCGATCAGCAGCCATTGTGTATTGAATCAAATCATTTGTTCCAATACTGAAGAAATCAACTTCTTTTGCGAATTGGTCTGCGATGACAGCGGTTGATGGAATTTCTACCATTATACCGATTTCAATGGAATCGGATACGTCTGTACCAGCGGCAACCAATGCTTCTTTTTCTTCAAGTAAAATGGCTTTTGCTTCTCTAAATTCTGATAATGTCGCGATCATAGGGAACATGATTTTCAAGTTTCCATATGTACTTGCACGAAGTAAGGCGCGTAGCTGTGTTCTGAAAATCTCCTGTTCTTCGAGGCAAAGGCGGATCGCTCTAAAGCCAAGGAACGGGTTCATTTCTTTTGGAAGCTGCAAGTAAGGGAGTTCTTTATCGCCACCAATATCAAGTGTGCGGACAACAACCGCTTTACCTTCCATCTTCTCTAACACTGTTTTATAAGCATTGAACTGTTCTTCTTCTGTTGGAAGCTGATCTCTGCCCATGTATAAAAATTCTGTACGGTACAATCCGACTGCTTCGCCGCCATTTTCAAGTACACCTTTTACATCTTCAGGTGTTCCGATATTTGCAGCTAGCTCTACGTGAACGCCGTCTTTTGTGACCGTTGGCTGGTCCACCAGTTTCGCCCATTCCGCTTTTTTAGCTAAGTAGTCTTCATGCTTTTTTTGATACGCTTTCACTTCATCTTCAGAAGGCTGAATGATGACGTCTCCGCTAATACCATCGACAATGATCAGATCATTGTTTTTCACCGTTTTTGTTGCTTCTTTTGTTCCAACAACTGCTGGAATCTCCATAGATCTTGCCATGATCGCTGAGTGAGAAGTACGACCGCCGATATCTGTCGCAAAACCTTTGACGAATTGTCTGTTCAGCTGAGCAGTATCAGAAGGTGTTAAATCTTCAGCGATGATGATGACTTCTTCAGAAATCATGCTTGGATTTGGAATGTCAACGCCTAGCAAATGTCCAGTTACACGTTTTGTTACGTCGCGAATATCCGCTGCACGTTCCTTCATGTATTCATTGTCCATTGCTTCGAACATGGTGACAAACATTGTCGCTGTTTCTTTTAAAGCAAATTCAGCATTTACTTTATCAGAGTTGATTTTATCCTTTACTGGGTTTAGCAGCTCTGGATCACTTAACACAAGAAGGTGTGCAGAAAAGATATCTGCTTTGTCTTGGCCAAGCTCTTTTAGCGCATGTTCTTTAATTGCTTCAAGTTCTTGTTTAGAAACATGAATTGCTTCTTCAAAACGCTTCACTTCTGTCTCTGGATCATTGATGTCTTTTTGGTGAACTGTTAAATCTGGTTCTTCCAGACGATATGCTTTTGCAATCGCAACGCCTGCTGAAGCACCGATTCCTTTCAGTTGTTGCATTACTCGCCTAGGCCTTCACTTTTCATTGTGTCTTTAAGCGCAGCAAGTGCATCATTTTCATCAGAACCAGAAGCAGAGATTGTGATTGTAGCACCTTTCGCAATTCCTAGAGACATTACACCCATAATAGATTTCAGGTTCACTGTTTTACCATTATATTCTAAGTTGATATCAGCATCATATTTACTAGCAGTTTGTACAAGAACTGTTGCAGGACGTGCGTGAATTCCAGAATCTGCAGTTACTTTGAATGTTTGTTGAGCCATTTTTATCAATCTCCTTTTTATACAATTAATACATCCACAATATTATATCATACTGCCGAGCTTGTCATCTAACAAGAACGGCAGTTATGAAAATTATTTTGAAATTTTCATGATGTTTTCTTGACCAGCTTTGATTTCACCGGATTCTTGAAGGTCAATAAATTGTCCTTCACCTAAGTTGGTAAATACAATTGGTGTCATCAAAGATGGTACTTCAGACTTAATTTTATCAATATCAACCTCTAAGAGTTTTTGACCGATTTCTACTTGATCTCCCTCTTGTACAAATGCTTCAAATCCTTCTCCTTTAAGGCTGACCGTATCAATACCGAAGTGGATTAAAATTTCAAGTCCACCGTCAGATTGCAGGCCAATTGCGTGTTTCGTTGGGAATACATTTAAGATCTTCCCTTTCACCGGTGAAACCACCGTTCCATCTGTTGGCAAGATGGCGAAACCGTCACCCATCATTTTCCCTGAAAATACTTGATCTGGTACATCTGTAATCGGATGAAGCTCCCCTGTAATTGGTGAAGCAAAAATTTCTTCACCTAGCTCGTTTTGAAGCGGTTTTGCAATGACTTCTTCGACCTGCTGGCTGACTTCTTCTTTTGCAGAAGGGTCTTTCGCTGGACGAGGCGTGCGGCCTGCAATGATGTCCTGCATTTGTGTTTTTAAATTATCAGAGCGTGGTCCAAAGATGGCCTGGATGTTGTTTCCTACTTCGAGAACTCCTGAAGCACCAAGCTTTTTCAAGCGGTCCTTGTCCACTTTCTTCTGATCATTGACAGTGACACGTAAACGCGTAATACAAGCATCAAGGTGTTTAATGTTTTCTTGGTCACCCATTGCTTCAAGAATTTCATAAGGTAAGTCATTACCCTTTTCAGACTTAGCACTATCTGCACCGTCAGCTGCTTCATCCTCGCGGCCTGGCGTTTTCAGATTAAATTTGCGAATGGCGAATCTAAATCCGAAGTAATAAATAGCAGCAAGTACGAGACCAACTGGAATCACAAGCCACCAAGCGGTTCTGTTTGGCAAGATACCGAATAAGAAGAAGTCGATTAATCCCCCTGAGAAGGTCATACCGATTTTCACGTTTAGAATATCCATAATCATAAAGGATAATCCAGCAAATACACAGTGGATTGCAAATAACACTGGTGCAACAAACAAGAATGAGAATTCAAGCGGTTCAGTAATCCCTGTTAGGAAAGAAGTCAGGGCTGCTGATCCCATAATTCCAGCGACAAGCTTTTTATTCTTTGGTTTTGCTTCATGGTAAATCGCAAGTGCTGCTGCTGGCAGACCAAACATCATGAACGGATATTTCCCTGTCATGAATGTACCAGCTGTCAGCTGAACACCATCTTTGATCTGTGCCATGAAGATACGCTGATCACCACGGACAAGCTCACCTGATAAGCTCTTATAACTAAAGAACTCATACCAGAATGGCGAGTAGAAAATGTGGTGCAGACCAAACGGAATTAATGAGCGTTCAATCACACCGAATACAAAGGCAGCAAGCGGCTCATTCGCTGCGAGCAGTCCTGTTGAAAACGAGTTCAGTGCACCTTGAATTGGCGGCCAAATGACTAGCATCAAAAGCCCTAAAATAAGTGCTGAAATAGATGTAACGATTGGAACAAAACGTTTACCAGCAAAGAAACCAAGATATTGCGGGAGCTCAATTTTGTAAAATTTATTATACATATAAGCTGCTAATACCCCGACAATAATCCCGCCGAAGACGCCGGTAGACAAGGTCGGAATGCCGAGCATATTAATATACGCTGGATGGCTTTCCTTAAAGAACTTAGCCAATTTGATGGAATCGGATGGAATCGATCCATTGGCCATTAATACGGCGCTCATTGTCACGTTCATGACAAGATAACCGATAATTGCGGCAATCCCTGCCACACCGTCTCCATTAGCAAGACCGATGGCAACCCCTACAGCAAATAAGAGCGGAAGATTCGAGAAGACAATGTTCCCCGCATTTTCCATGACACTTGCAACAAGCTGAATTGTATCATTGCTTAAAAATTGAGCCACATCAATCAGCTGCGGATTTTGCATCGCATTCCCAAGTGCTAGTAAAATACCAGCAGCAGGAAGGATCGCAACTGGAAGCATAAGTGCTCGTCCAATTTTTTGCAACACACCAAAAAGTGATTTAAACACTGGTTGAACCTCCTTTTGTTTTCGCTTACAACATACATGCGGGACGCTCCCTGACGTACATTTCATAATTAACCGTTTACATTTCACCTTCAAACACAAAAAAAGGCATGGTGATATAAGGTTGCGCAAATAACAGGATCTTATCCTGTATTTACCTTAAGTCACTCATGCCTGATCGAATCAGTTACACGTTTCAAGGAAACTATGAAATTTTATTTGTCAATCTGTACAGATGAAGTGTCAGGTAGACAGCCTCCGCATCCTGTACAGGCTTTTTCAAAGCATGTTGTAATATTTTGATCATTTTCCAAGCAGTATTGTAGCATAAAGGATATTCATTTTTCAATAGATGAAGCAATTTTTCTGGCTCCTCTAATGATTCTTCCCGTTTAATGCGCTCAATCGAAAATGTAATATGGCGCAATAAGCGTAAATAATGAATACTTTCACGGTCTACTTTCATATGAAATGAATCTTCTATGACTTGGACCATCTGCGTAATAAGCTGCGAATGACGGTTCACCTCAGATAAGGGCCGATTCGTCAAAGCTGAGTGAATATGGAGCGCAATAAAACCAATCTCTCCTTCTGGCAGCTTTGTTTCGACATCTGAACGCTCGTTAATCAGCTCAACGACTTCCTTTGCGACCTCGTATTCTTTCGGATACAGCGATTTAGTCTCAAGCATAAAGGGATTGGTGATATCATATCCTTGCTGCACCCGCTTAAAACTAAAGGCAATATGGTCAGTCAGGGCAATATGAATATGCTCATTCAAACGGTGCCCCATTTTTTCTCGTATATGATAAATGACGTCATTGGCAAGCTCGATCATGTTCTCATCAATGTGGTGAAGCAGCTGTTTATATTCTGTTTGTTCTTTTGTATTTTTAAGTACAAACATTTTTTCAAATGTGTCTTGATCGAGAACATCACCCGATTTTTTCCCGAAGCCGATTCCTTTCCCAATTAGAACCACTTCGCCCCAAGAAGGGTGTCTTGCGATGATGACATTATTATTTAACGCTTTATCAACGGTGAAGGATTCCATGAACATCCCCACCTCCTTCTTATTCAATCCCTCTTATCGTACAAAACAGATGAAACGTGCGTCAACGATTGTTTTTGAAAACGGTGGTTGATCGCTCGATCAGGCGAAATGGCAGCATTCTTTTTTCTGGTGCCTCTCCCTTTACGGCCCGGTCGAACAAGTCAAACGCTTCCTGACCCATACGTTTAAGCGGAATATCAATGCTGGAAATCCCCAAAGCCTCACTCAATTGATCATTTTGAAAGCCGAGTATGGCTGGAGATTCTCCTGCTTTTATATCATGACGCTGCGCCTCTAATAAAAAGCCTGCTGATACGTCGTCATTTGTGATGAATAATGCTGTGGGGCGATTCTTCATCTCCTGCCACTCTGTGAATAATTGTTTTCCATCAAAAAGTGTGAGCTTCCCTTCGATGATCCATTCTTCATCAATCTCCTGCCCGAGCGATTTCATCATATCTTGATAAGCTTGAAGTCGTGACTGGCTGTTTGCGCCTTCTATTCTGGCTAGAACAATCGCGATTCGCTGATGTCCGCATGCTGCTAAATGATGCAGCCCTTCTTTAAATGCTTGATCATGTGCAATCGACACCCTTGAGCAGTCTTCAAAAGGCGCCGGATGGCAAAAAATAATAGGCCCGGATTCCTGCCACCTTAAAATGTCTCGATCACTTAACGCATTTGAGCAAAAAATTAACCCATCCACGCGGCGCTCTTTTAAACTCATCAATGCTTCTTTTTCTTTTAAAGGATCATACCCTGTTTGAAATAAAGCAAAATGCATACCGCGCGCCTGTGCTTTCTCGGCAATCCCTGTGACAAGTCTGCTGAAATAAGAATGATCAATCGTTGGAAGAACAATGCCAAGCATATTTGAATAGCCCTTTGCTAAATGTACAGCCTGAATGTTTCTCGTATATTTGAGCTCTTTCATCGCATGTAGCACTCGTTCTCGTTTTTCTTCTTTGACATAAGGATGATCATTCAACACACGTGATACAGTTGTCACAGATACGCCCGCTCTTTTCGCAATCTCCCTTATGTTTGGCATTTTTTCTCCTACTTTCTCTTGATATGGTAAGCGTTTCATACTTTAAGATGTATGTGAGCTGAACAAATCACTGGATGGAAAGGGGAATTCAAGATGGGTATCATCATATGGATTATATTATGTATGACTGTTTTGTTTTCTGCTCGTTTTGCACTACATCCTTTAGGAAAAGAACATAAAATCAAACCGTTTGAATCAATTGATGATTTTTTTGTTGATAAGGATCGAAAAGAGTGACAAAAAATCACGATGACACTTCCAAGACATGGACGTTCATCGTGATTTTTTTATTACTTGATGATCGTCAGCTCTTTCGGATAATTGGTTAAAGTGACTGGACCATCTGCTGTGATCAGTACATCATCTTCAATTCTGACGCCGCCGACTCCTGGGACGTAGATCCCCGGTTCGATCGTATACACCATGCCTTCTTGGAGAAGATCATCATTTGCCTGGCTCATAGAAGGAAACTCATGAACAGACACCCCTAGACCATGCCCAAGGCGGTGAGGGAAATAGGCCCCATATCCAGCTTCTGTGATCAGCCCGCGTGCTTTTAAGTCCAGGTCTCCAATTCTCACGCCCGGCTTACTCATTTCAAGTGCCGCCATTTCTGCGTTCAGGACGGTTTGATAGATGTCCTTTTGCTTGTCAGAAGCTTCCTGATAGATGAATGTTCTTGTAATGTCTGAGCAATAGCCATCAACAATGACACCAAGGTCAAATAACACAAAATCGCCTTTTTTTAAGGCTGTCTGCCCTGGATTTCCGTGAGGCTCTCCTGATTTTTCGCCAAAGAGAACCATCGTCGAAAAGGACATGCCTTGAATGCCTTTTTTCTTTAGCTCATATTCAATGACAGCGAGCACTTCTGTTTCGGTGATTCCTTCTTTTAAGGCGTCCACCCCAATTTTTACACCTTCATCTGCCAATTGAGCGGCTTTTTTCAGTGTAGCTATTTCAGATTCATCTTTAATCAGTCTTAGCTGATTGAGCTCTTCTTCTGCCCGGACAAAAGTTTCTGCCCCGGTGGCAGCTTGAAGCTGCTCTGCTCTTTGAAGCGGAATCGACTCTTTTTCAATTGCAAGTTGAGTTGCTCTTACACCGCGTTTTTCTACTGCTGACTGAATGAAATCAAATGGATTCTCATGGTCTTCATAACCAATGATATCGCCTGACCATCCAGCATTTTTCGCCTGCTCGACTTCCATTTTAGGCAAAACAAAAAATGGATCTGCCTCTTGAAACACAAACAGCCCCATTACTCTTTCATGCGGCTCTGTGAAGTATCCAGATAGATAAAACACATTTTCCTTTGTATGTATAAATGCACCTTGAATGTCTTTTTCCTTTAGCCAAGAAGACAAGCTCTTCATTCGGTTCATCGTGATCCTCCTCACACGTTTTTCTACTGATCTATTGTATCAGTTTTTGCTATATTTCGCACAAAAGCGCACTGGCAGAAGCCAAGTGCGCTATGATGATTCGCTTAAGATGCCCGAAGAAGACGCAGTCCATTTAAAATGACCAAAATCGTACTTCCTTCATGCCCGATGACGCCAAAAGGCAAATCAAGCACTTGTAAGAAATTCGCACAAATTAACAAACAAATCACCGTTAATGAGAAAATGATATTTTGCTTAATGATTCGATTCATCTTTCTTGAAAGACGGATCATCTTTGTTAAGTTATTTAAATTGTTCTTCATTAAGATCAGATCTGCTGTTTCTAAGGCCACGTCTGTGCCTCCGCCCATCGCAACCCCCACATCTGCTGTGGCGAGTGCCGGTGCATCATTGATTCCGTCTCCTACCATGATGATGGAATTACCTTGTTTTTTAAGTTGATTGACCTCATGTACCTTTTCATCTGGAAGGCACTCAGCGACAACCGTTTGGATGCCGGCTTCCTGCGCAATGGCTTCAGCCGTTTTTTGCTGATCTCCTGTCAGCATAACGGTTTGGATGCCTAAATCATTCAGCTCTTGAATCATTTTTTTAGCTTCAGGTCTAATTTGATCCTTAAGGCCAAGGCAGCCAACGACTTCTTGATCCTTTTGAACATACACCACTGTGTATCCTTTTTCAGAAAGATAATCTTCCTTCTCTTCGATCTCGCGGTCCATTGAAGCCTTGCCGGCAAAGTCTTTCTTCCCAATCCGCCACGTTTCTCCATTCAATTGTGCCTTTACACCAAAACCAGAGGTTTCTTCAATGGTGACATGAGCTGATCTTTCTATGTGGTGCTCTTTTGCCATATCAGAGATCGCTTTCGCTAACGGGTGGTTTGATTGACTTTCAATTTGATAAAGCGCCTGATAAAAAGCAGCTTCCTCTTGTCCTTTAGCTATCACAACTTGATCTACAGCCGGCTTTCCGCTTGTAATCGTCCCCGTTTTATCAAAAGCAATCATGCTGCTTGTGCCTAGCTTTTCTAAAAAGACGCTTCCTTTGACAAGCATTCCGTTTCTTGCGCCGTTTGAGATCAGTGACAAAGCAGCTGGCATAATGGATGCAACAAGCGCACAAGGTGATGCAACAACCATAAATACCATGGCCCGGTAGAAGGTTTCACTCAAGCTCCAGCCTAGTACAAAATGAGGCAGAACCATTAAAATCGCGACGGTGATCAGTACACCTTTTACATACGCACCTTCGAATTTTTCAATAAATGCCTGGCTTGGTGACACACTTTCCTGAGCCGATTCGACAAGTTTAATAATTTTATGGAAAAGCGTTTCTTCATTATGTTTGGTGACTTCTACTGTTAAGGAACCATTTAAGTTCACTGTTCCTGCAAACACGTCTTCGCCCTGCCCTTTTTCTTGTGGTACAGACTCGCCCGTGAGCGCAGATTCATCTACACTTGTTCTCCCGCTTAAAATCACACCATCTGCTGCAATACGTTCCCCAGCTTTGATCATGATACGGTCACCTGGTGTTAAAGATGAAGCAGCGATTTGAATGGTCGTGCCATCTTCTTCAATTAAAGTCGCTTCATCTGGTGCGATGCTCATTAAAGCTGTTAAATCCTTCTTGCTTTTATTTGACGTATACGTTTCAAGCGCACCACTTAGTGAGAAAATAAAAATTAAGATAGCGCCCTCTGCCCAATATCCAATGATAGCTGAGCCTATGGCTGCGAAAATCATTAAAAGTTCAACATTCAAGCTTTTAGACGAAATGGTTTCTTCAATTCCTTCCTTCGCCTTTGCAAAACCTCCAATCATAAACGCAAGGATAAATAAAGGAATACTCCACATGCTCTCATCCTTTAGAATCCATCCAATCAAAATGAGAATCCCCGAGATACCTGCTGCTATTAATTCTCCGTGCTGTGCCCATTGATGAAGGGACCATTTCGATTCCTTTTGATTTGTTGTTTGATAAAGTGCTGTATTCTCATTCATGATTGTTTTCTCCTCTCTAATTGATAATGGTTTTCACATCATCAATCGTTGCCCGTTTCCTTTTTTCATCTATATTTTCTGCTATTTCAAGCTTTTTATAGGTCTGTCATTCATTATAACAGGTTCTGATCAATTTTCAATTAATAATTATTATAATTTCTTTTTGATAATAATTATCATTATTGATGTGGACCATTCCGTCTCTTCTGAGCACAGTTTATTCAGATGAAAAGCAATTGAACACAAAAAAGAACCAAAGGAATGAGCCTTGGTTCTTAACAATAAGGTTTCGTTCTAAAAATCCGTCCACTCTTTGATTTGTTTTTTCGTCAGTGGACCTACATGATTTTTCACTATTTCCCCTTTTTCATTTATCAAAAAGGTGGTTGGAATGGTGATGATTTGGTATTTCTTCATCATTTCTCCGTGCTCATCTAGAATGACCGGGAATGTAAACTTTCTGTCTTTCACAAATTGGGCAACCGCATGTTTACTTTGTTCAGCCCCTAGTAAATTCACGGTTAAGATATCAACATCACTCTGATTTTCTTTCACGATTTGGTCAAATACGGGCAGCTCCATTTTACAGGACGGGCACCATGTTGTCCAAAAATGCAGGATGGTCTTTTTTCCTTTCGGCGGAATCATCTGCGTATCACCAGTTAATGTAGAAGCCTCTATCCTTGGCGCCATAACGGATTCTTTTGCTTCAGCATCGTTGCCTATGAGTAATAGAAGCAGGATCATCATGAGAAGCCTGGCGGGTAGACATTTACGATTCATCAGGATCTTCCTTCCCAGTTTTCTTATAGCTTGCCCTCTCGATCACAATGACATTCAAGCTTTTTTCATTCTAAGAAACATGGAAACGCCGAGCTCCTTACATATTGTCGCATAATGCAGTGCAGTCAGCAGCAGCATCCCCGTATTCATCCCTAATATAACCCCCATCATATTTAAGCTTTCAATTGAACCAAGAAAATAGACCATAGAAAACGAGACGACATGCACCCATATATTATGTAGGAACACATCTTTAATGAGCCCCATACCGATTAAACACGCTTGAAATGGCATCACAAACAGATGGCATAAAAAGTACGGCCAAAGCAGCTGTAAATAGACAGCAGCTTGCGGTGAATCAAAAAAGAGATGTGTGAGCGGATAAGCAAAATAATACATCACCATCACTGCCGGCACCCCGTACCCAAACGTAATGAGTATTGCCTGCCTGACACGTTTTTTCACAAGATCATACTGACCTAATGCATAGGCTTCAGATACATTGGGAATCATCACAATCATGATGGAATGGGCGATAAACGCTGGGAAAAAACCAATCGACATCGCGACACCAGCCAGCATGCCGTAATGATCAACAGCAAGTGTGCCAGAGATGCCTGCTGCAATAAGCGCTCCTTTGATTAAAAACGGTTCAACCGCATTGGCGATCGCATGAAAAATCCGCATGCCCGTTGTCGGAATGGAGACGGCTAAGAGGCGCTTTCTCACGTCAATCCCTCTTAATTCAACAGACCTGACATTGACAGCATTTTTCGCCATGACGTATTGGGAGTATAAATAAATAAAGACGACGAGATCACTCGCGACAATGACACCGATGGCAATGAGTACCGCTGTTTCAATATCAAACGAATACCAATGAAAAAACAAAAACAAGCAGATAAGCTGGATCGTTTTCTTCAGCATATTGGCGAGAGCGATCCTGCCCATTTGCTGCTTTCCCATAAAATAGCCGCGTGCGATAGAGGTAAACGCAATAATCGGAATAAGAGACAGCACCAGCCCTTTCATGAGCGGATGATATGACTGAAATACAGGAATGAACGGCAGTACAATCGCTGCGATCCCCGTTGTTGTACATGTCACCACAAACGTCATTTTAAACGCATGGCGGAGCATACTTTTGTGGAGCCGCTCATGCGATTCTGCAATGAATTTAGAAATGGAGACTGGCAGCTCTAAGCTGGCGATCACAAGGACAAGCATGATGATTGGAAGGATACTCATATATAGACCCATTCCATGTTCTCCAAGCTCTCTCGCTAAAATCATATTGACTAAAAACTCTATACACTCCGCAATGAAAGCTGCGACAGATAGCAGAATGACCCCTTTTACAAATCGATTCATGTAGCCTCCCCTTTGTCTAAAAGCAAATTCTTTTCACATTCTATGAGACAAGTCCTGAAAATATTTTGATAATTGAAGACAAAAAAAAGAGCGATCTGATTGATCGCTTCTTTTCTTTATACGGCAAATACGTGACGACCGATACGTTCTACAATTTTGCGGGAACGAATCCAGTTATCTGTTGCCGTTTTGGGATTATAAAAATAGATGGCCTTTGTTGTTCTGTCATGTTCTTTCACTACCTGTTTCACAGCTTTAACAGAATCTTGATCTGCTTTATCATGAATACTTCCATTCGATACTGGCTGGAAAGCATTTCGCTGATAAATAACACCTTTGACACTGTCAGGAAACGAGCGATGCTCCACCCTGTTTAAGACGACGCTTGCCACAGCTTTTTTACCTGCGTAAGATTCACCTTTCGCTTCAGCGTGTACCAATCGTGAGAGTAGCTCCATTTCTTCATTAGAATAGCGTTTGGCGCTTTCCTCATTCGTCGTTTCTGATTTTACTCTTTTCTTTTGCTTCGTTTTTGAAGACTTTTCTTCTGTAGACGTACTAAGCATTTTGACTTTCGGCTGACGCTTCTCCTCTGAAAATGCTGGGATGACTTGATCGTGATCATCTTGATCTATATATGAAAGCTCATGCTTAACAGGTGCTTGTGAAAGTTCGTGACTTAATGTGCCTTGCTTCTCTTGTAGGTTGTCCATCTTCATGGCTGCGACCAGCATAAGGATGACAAAAAGAGCTGTATGAATTTTCATCATTCGCCTCATTCCTCCTTTAATCAAAATAGGCGGTAAGATACTTGTCCACTCTAACAAGAGCTCCTTCTATTTTCACGCACAAAGATTTGCATGCCTGTCCAAATTCCGTCATTAAATGGAATTTATTAGTTTGATTGCATATAAACTGGCATTGTTAGCGCTTAAAAAGGTCCTGTTTCCGCCTATAATCATCCTTATGCACCTGATTATGGGTTATTACATTTTCTTTTCAGATGTATCAAGCTCGTTTGAAGTGTGACAAAAGAACTAAAATAAAAAAGCTTTCTCTCATTCATGAGAAAAAGCTTTAGCTTCTTGCTTCTGTAAGATATTCAAAAATAACATCTCCACCATGTTTCGCAATCCCGCGAAAATGCTTAAAATCATCTTGATTCACCAAGACCGAACGAAACGTTAAAAAATCATCTTTTTGGATGGTCACTTGCTTTTCCGTCCCATTTCGTAACGATTCAAGGATTGTGAGGATTTGTTCTTCAGTCAAAAAAACCGCTCCTTTACAGCCATCATCAAATATTAAATATACCATCCGTTAGGAAAGCATACAACGAAAACGAAACAAAAACGTCTTTATCCTTTACATTGGTATGAAAATATTGCAAAATACTTTTTAATAGGGAATGAAATCTGTTTTTAAAGGAGAGGGATCGGTTGAAGATTGCAAAAATTGGAAATGTGATCGAATTTAGAAATGGTTTAACAGGTGTAGTTGAAAAAGTGAATGAAAACTCTGTCATTGTGGATGTCACCATTATGGACAACTATAGAGATTTAGAACTGGATTCGCTAACAGTCGTTAATCATAAAAACTATAAAATCATCAAAGACTCCGTACATTAATTTGCAATCCTCAATTCAGACTATCGTTACATACGTAAATACGAAGCAAAGCTGCTCTCGTTTGACAGTTTAGCTCTCTTTGACAATCACATATGAAAAAGACTGACACTATATGAAGCGGTGTCAGTCTTTTTGCGTATGAAAGGTTTGCATTTCCGCTTTCGTCTTGTACATGTCAACTTCCTCGGGGGTGATAACGCCTTTATCAATCAAAAGTGCAATCACTCCAAGCAATGTGGAGGCACTCCATTTATATCGTTCTTTGTTTTGATGTTCGAGCATTTGAAGCTCTTCTCTTAGCTCCATCAGCAGCTTCTCTGTCTTTTCTTCTTTGTTTGCCAACTCAAACGCCTCCGTTTTCCGTTCATTGCCCCCTATTTTATCTCAAAGCAAATAGGATAAGCAAAAAACACGATTTATCTTTACAAACATACGTTCTGTCATATATAATATGTTTACGAGCTGGTAGCCCCCAGCCGTCCTAGCAAGTTCTATTCCCATTTGTATGAGAAGAGCGACATGACTCTTCTCTTTTTTTATAAGTTCAGCCTGATTGATTCATTTTAACCCCGTAAAAAAAGACATGTCATCAGGCATGTCTTTTCCTATTGATTAGCGATTATCAATCGTTTCTGGATACATATCATGGTTCATCATACGATATGATGCCATTTCTTCATATTTGGTACCAGGTTTTCCGTAGTTCGTATACGGGTCAATTGAAATACCGCCTCTTGGTGTAAATTTGCCCCACACTTCAATGTATCTTGGGTCCATCAATTCAATGAGATCGTTCATAATAATGTTCATACAATCCTCATGAAAGTCACCATGGTTACGGAAGCTGAACAAATATAATTTTAGTGATTTACTTTCGACCATGATTTCATTTGGGATATAGCTGATATAAACTGTCGCAAAATCCGGCTGACCTGTTTGCGGACAAAGTGACGTAAATTCTGGGCAGTTGAATTTCACAAAATAATCTCTATTTGTATGTTTATTCGGAAACGTTTCAAGCACTTGTGGTGCATAATCAAACAAATAATTGGTCCCTTGATTTCCTAGTAAAGTGACACCTTCTAATTCTTCTGGTTTTCTTGTCGTCATGTCTTCTCTTCCTTTCTATACGCCTCGTTTATTTCCCCACAATAATGTGTGCAGCTGCGGCAGCACTCTTACGCGATTTAAGTCTGGATCTTGCGCTACTTGATCGACAAGCGCTTCATATCTCTTTAATAAATGCGTCAATAAGTACGCATCATCACCTGTCGTCGTGTCATCATTTCCTACCTGCAGATAAAAAGGAAGCTCTGGATATTTCGCATGAACATCCTTTGCATAGGCTAGATCATGATCGTCAAAGATCACGACCTTCAGGCTTGCATGCTGCAATCTATTTCCGCTTTTCAGCTCATCTATGATTCGTGTTAGTTTCGTAAAATCTGTTTTCATATTTGAGCTTGGCGGCTTCGGAGAAATGGTTAAATCATCGATTTTCAAAAACCAGTCCTGATACATCGTCCCTTGTGTTTCAAGCGCTGTATCAATTCCTTCTTCGTGCAGCAAATCAATAAGTGATTCCATTTGTTTTAAAAGCGCAGGGTTCCCCCCTGAAATGGTGACATGAGAAAAAGCCTGTCCGCCTATTCTTTTTAATTCTTTGACAATGTCTTCTGCGTGAAGCCACTGAATGTCATGCTTCGCTGAGCCATCCCATGTAAAGGCGGAATCACACCAGCTGCAAGAGTAGTCACAGCCAGCTGTTCTGACAAACATGGTTTTTTGTCCAATGACCATCCCTTCTCCTTGAATGGTCGGACCAAAGATTTCTAATACAGGAATCGCTTTAGCCATTGTTTTCAACTCGTTTCGGCCGGTAAATGCAGTAGCTTGTTGGAGTCTCCCTCACAAAGACCTGAACACATACCGGTTTGTTCGCTAAAGTCGATAAATACGCTGCCACTTTGTCATGGACTGTCTTTGCCACAACCTCTGTAGTAGGCATCGCGTATGGATCGGTTGACGAGAACTCTTCATGATCATTAAGCAGTGTGTGATCATACTGACCATGAATGAGCTTCTTCAATGTACTGAAATTGACAAGGAAACCCGATTCATCTAGCTCGTCTCCCGCAATGGTTATATTGATGGTGTACGTATGACCATGTACGCGGCTACAAGCACCTGCATCTTCTCTTGGGATGAAATGGGCAGCCGATACATGCATATCTTTGTTCAATTCAAATGAGTATGGATGATTCGTTTGTGGATAGATTTGAGAAAGCACTTATTTTGCCTCCTTCATTTCCATATAAGTGTCATAGCCATTTTTCCGAAGCTTACACGCAGGACATTCCCCGCAGCCATCAGAAATGATGCCATTATAGCAAGTGAGCGTTTCATTTTTTACAAAATCCAGCGCATTCAGCTCATCCGCAAGCTTCCATGTTTCTGCTTTATTGAGCCACATGAGTGGTGTATGGATCACAAATGGTTTTTCCATCGCCAAATTCACTGTGACATTACAAGACTTTACAAACTCGTCACGGCAATCTGGATAGCCGCTAAAGTCTGTTTCACATACACCGGTGATAATATGTCTTGCTCCGATTTGATATGCAAGAATAGAAGCGAAGGATAAGAACACTAAGTTTCGTCCTGGTACAAATGTGGAAGGCAGCTCTCCTTCTTTTTCCTCAATGTCAATGTCATCTCTTGTTAAAGCATTTGGTGCAAGCTGATTCAAAAGAGACATATCTAATAGATGATTCTTCACACCTAACTTGTCAGCAATTCTTTTGGCGACATCAATTTCTTCTTGATGACGCTGATTATAATGAAAGGTCACGGTTTCTACCTCTTCGAATTGTTGAAGTGCCCATAATAAACATGTCGTACTGTCTTGTCCCCCGCTAAAGACAACGACTGCTTTTTCATTTTTCATTTTCTGTTCTCCTCCTTTTGCAGATCTATACAATCGTACAAAGCTGCATCTGAAAGGCTCTTGAAAACCCCTATTTTCTCAAAAGAAAAGACACCTTTACAAGTGTATGAGGTGTCCCAGCCATAAAAAATAAAAAATGCCACATCCAAGGATACGGCAAGTCCTTAGTTTTTTATAGAGGGTTTTGCTAGAACCTCTCCCGTTTTACACGGATTTTTGTTCAATTTTCACAGAGGATAGTGTACCACATATTTTTCATGCAGGCTATCCCTTCTTTACTTATCAAGAGATGCAGGCACTTTTTTTAGACAAAGAAAGAGGATAAAAAAGATGCTCACATAGCCAAAAATAGGATAAACCGTTGATATCAATGTACCGTAACCGATTTTACTAATCACATAGCAGCATAAGAGAATAAGGGATATTGTCATGACACTGTTCATTCGTATATACGCCCTCACTTGTCTCTCGAGTCCATATAAATTGCCTATGACGGATGTAAAGACTTCGCCGAAGATCACAAATAAATAAATGAGGTGAATGGAGTTTGCTACTTGATACACTACCTGAGCCATTGGAATATCAAACGCCTCCAGCATATTTAATGAAGAAAGAGATAAAAAGCATGCCAGTAAAATAAGGGTCAGCATGACGCCCCCAAGCACAGCTCCCTTTTTAATCACCGCTTCAGAGGTCATTTCATTTGCGACGGGCACTAACACTGCTTGAGAAAGTGCTAAATTAAAAGCTCCATATGAGATAGCTGATAAAATCCACTCTCCCTCACCCATTTGAAGCGCAAGAACATAACTTTCACTACTGCTAAAAACGAATGAATCAAGAAATACGATCAATGAAAAGAAAATAAGCATTGGGACGACGAGAACATTGACACCAAATAATCCTTTTGAACCTTTCAAAAGCACAATGACGCTCAGAATGATCGTCAAAAAGATTCCATATTCCTTTGATATGCCAAGCTGCTCTTCAAAAATAGCCCCTGCGCCAGAAATCATCACTGAAGTGACGCCTAGTAAAATAAAAAACATGACGACATTAATATACCTGCTTGCAGCTGTGCCAAATAGAAACCGGTTCATATCTTGATAAGACTCTGCTTCAATTCGTTTAGAAATGAGCATCATTTTTGCACCAAGTCCAGTAAAAATAGCGCCGCTAATCAAGATTCCGAATAGTCCAATCCAGCCAAAACGAACAAAAAATTCTACGATTTCTTTTCCTGTCGCAAACCCAGCTCCAACCACTGTTCCTACATATAAAAAGGCAAGCTGAAAAGCGGATTCATTTGAACGTTTCATGTGACCCCTCCGCACCCATCACTTTCGATTGTCTTTTTTTATCCTATGAGACGAGTTCCTTGAAAAGAAGGACAAACCATGATTAAATGCAAAAAAGGATTTTCAACTGCCTTTGAGCAAAACAGTTGAAAGTCAAAATAGGTCAGAGTATACTATAGTCAAAGATGGTCAAACAACAGACCATTTTCTTTAACATTCATTGGTCAAATAAAGTCAAACTTTATTTTAAGGAGGTTATGGCAAATGCGTTGTCAACATTGTCAAGTAAATGAAGCAACTATTCGCCTGAATATGCAAGTGAATTCGTCCCGGAGCCAAATGGTTTTATGTGAAGACTGCTACACCTCTTTGATGGAGCAATCAAAAATGAAAATGGGACCTCAATTGTTCGGGGGAAGCTCATTCTTCTCTGAGCAAGCAGGACATGCACAAAGCGTAGAGCAGCCAAAGCAAAAAGGCTTACTCGATGAACTTGGCCGGAATTTAACAGATGGCGCAAATGCTGGTTTAATTGATCCAGTCATCGGCCGTGATGAAGAAGTCGCAAGAGTCATTGAAATTTTAAATAGAAGAAATAAAAATAACCCTGTTCTGATTGGTGAACCAGGTGTTGGGAAAACAGCGATCGCTGAAGGACTCGCACTGAAAATTGCAAGTGGCGATGTACCAAATAAATTAAAGAACAAACAAATCTATTTATTAGATGTCTCCTCCCTTGTAGCGAATACAGGGATACGTGGTCAATTTGAGGAAAGAATGAAGCAGTTAATCAAAGAATTGCAAAGCCGTAAAAATATTATCTTATTTGTAGATGAAATCCATCTTCTTGTAGGCGCAGGATCTGCCGAAGGGTCAATGGATGCTGGAAACATCTTAAAACCAGCCCTTGCACGAGGCGAGCTCCAGCTAGTAGGTGCGACGACATTAAAAGAATATCGTCAAATTGAAAAAGATGCCGCACTTGAACGACGCTTCCAGCCCGTCATTGTGGATGAGCCAACACAAGATGAAGCGGTCGAGATTTTAAAAGGCATTCAAGATAAGTACGAAAGTTATCATGGCGTCACTTATTCAGACGAAGCTATTCAAGCGTGTGTTCAATTATCTTCCCGGTATATTCAAGACCGTCATTTGCCGGATAAAGCCATTGATTTAATGGATGAAGCAGGTTCAAAAGCGAACCTCTCCATTGATGCAGCAAGTGAAGATGAACTAACGAATCGTCTGAGAGAAATTGCTGCTGAAAAACAAGCTGCTTTAAAAGAAGAACAATACGAAAAAGCAGCGAAGCTTCGAGATGAAGAAGAAGCCATTGAAGCAAGACTTCAAAACAAAACAAATGACAAAGAACATGTCGTCACAGCAGAAGCCATTCAAGCCATTGTGGAACAAAAAACAGGCATCCCTGTCGGCAAACTGCAAGCAGACGAACAAACCAAAATGAAAGAAATGGACGTCCGCTTAAAAGCACGGGTGATTGGTCAGGAACATGCGGTTGAAAAAGTGGCGAAAGCTGTGAAAAGAAGCAGAGCCGGCTTAAAATCGAAACATAGACCAACAGGCTCCTTCCTATTCGTTGGACCAACAGGTGTCGGGAAAACCGAATTGTCAAAAACGCTAGCTGAAGAATTATTCGGTTCAAGAGATGCGATCATCCGTTTAGATATGAGTGAGTACATGGAGAAACACTCAGTATCCAAGCTCATTGGTTCTCCTCCTGGTTATGTTGGACATGATGAAGCGGGTCAGCTGACGGAAAAAGTGCGCAGAAAACCATACAGCATCATTTTGCTGGATGAAATCGAAAAAGCACATCCTGATGTGCAGCATATGTTCCTTCAAATCATGGAAGATGGCCGGTTAACAGACAGCCAAGGCAGAACCGTCAGCTTTAAAGATACAGTCATCATCATGACAAGTAACGCAGGCAGCACAGATAAAACGGTCAAAGTCGGCTTCCAGTCTGATCAGGAAGAAGCGATTGAGGAACAATCACTCATTGATTCACTCAGCGCCTATTTCAAGCCAGAATTCTTGAACCGTTTTGACAGCATCATTCAGTTTGACTCATTAGATAGAGATGATTTAGTGAAGATTGTGGATCTTCTGCTCAATGAGCTGTCAGAGCAATTAAAAGAGCAACATTTAACAGTCCATGTGTCAAAAGAAGCGAAAGAAAAAATTGCAGAACTTGGATATCACCCTGCATTTGGTGCTCGTCCACTGCGAAGAACCATTCAAGAGCATGTTGAAGATCAAATGACGGAAATATTGCTTGAAGAAGAAAAGCTTTCAGGATTTACTGTAGATGTTGAAGATAACGAAATTGTAGTAAAAAAAGGATAAGTACATCCTAAGAAGGATCTACAGCTCCATCATGTTGCGGTGTCTAAGTTCCATCCGCACGCCGACGCCCCCTCCGCCTCTTTTCCTTTACGATAAAAGAAAAAGAGGTGGATCACATGATGAATTGGAGCTATGATCTTGTCAAAATTATGTATGAAGAAAAATTAAAAGAGCTGCTTTTAAATGAAACTGCTCAAAGAAATTAAAAAGAAACTCCCTTTATATCAGAGGGAGTTTCTTTTTTAAGGTAATAGAAAGCGCTTTCGTCAAAATTTCTTCACAGAAACTGCCTTAATTTTATATTCTGACTAAAACCCTTCTAGAAGACACCGATATTAACTATAGAAAAAGATAGTTAAAGGATTTGGTGAGATAATGGACAAAACATCGTTAATTGGTATTATTTTAGCATTTATTGCACTGAGTGTCGGTATGGTTTTGAAAGGTGTGAGTCTAACCGCTCTTATCAACCCAGCGGCTATATTGATCATTGTTGTTGGGACGATTGCAGCTGTTGTCATCGCATTCCCATCTAGTGAAATTAAGAAAACACCAAAATTGTTCGGCAAAATTTTCAAAGACAACCAGCTTCCAACGATTCAAGAAATGATCCCTCTTTTTTCAAACTGGGCACAAATTGCGCGTCGTGAAGGTCTTTTGGCATTAGAAGCTAGCATTGAGGAAGTAGATGACGATTTCCTTAAGAACGGCTTAAGCATGGCGGTTGACGGTCAGAGTGCAGAATTTATTCGCGACGTCTTAACAGAAGAGGTTGACGCCATGTCTGAAAGACATCAGTCAGGCGCATTAATCTTTACACAAGCAGGTACATACGCTCCGACGCTTGGTGTACTTGGCGCCGTTGTCGGACTTATTGCCGCACTTGCAAACATGGGAGATATTGAAGCACTAGGACATGCAATCAGTGCAGCCTTCGTTGCCACACTGCTTGGGATTTTTACCGGGTATGTGTTATGGCATCCATTTGCCAACAAGCTGAAGCGTAAATCAAAGGAAGAAGTAAAGCTTCGTCTGATTATGATCGAAGGGATCCTTTCTGTTCTTGAAGGTCAATCTCCAAAAGTGATTGAACAAAAACTTCTCATGTACTTACCAGCGAAAGAACGTGCAAATCTTGTCATTGAAGAAGGAGAAAAACAAAATGGCTAGGAAACGTAAAAAACATGATCACGATGACCATGTAGATGAATCTTGGCTGATCCCTTATGCCGATCTTCTGACGCTTCTACTCGCTCTCTTCATTGTGCTATTTGCATCTAGTTCGATTGATGCGGCAAAATACGAACAGATGGCAAAGTCTTTTAATGTCGTCTTTACGGGTGGTACTGGTGTCATGGATCAAACCAGCATGCAAAGCACTGAAGAAACTGAAAATAGCAACCAGACCAAGAAAGCAGCCGAAGAAGATGAAGAAGCCAAAGCGAAAGCTCGAGACCATGCCGTTCTCACAAAGGTCAAAAAGCAAGTGGACTCCTTCATTGCCAATAAGAAACTTGGAGCTAAGCTCGAAACAAAGCTCACGGACGAAGGTTTGCTCATTACGATAGAAGACAGTATCTTCTTTGATTCTGGCCGGGCGGTTATTCGCCCTCAAGATGTCCCGTTAGCAAAGGAAATCTCAAAACTACTTGTCATAAACCCCGCTCGTGACATCGTCATTAGCGGACATACTGATAATGTACCGATCAGAAATTCAGAATTTGAATCCAACTGGTATTTAAGTGCCATTCGTGCTGTAAACTTTTTGAGTATTCTTCTTGAGAACAGCAATTTAGACCAAGAGAACTTTAGTACAAAAGGTTTCGGTGAATTCAAGCCGGTTGCTTCAAACGATACAGCAGAAGGCAGAAGTAAAAACCGACGCGTAGAAGTACTCATTTTACCGATTGAGAAAAAAGCGAAATAAAAAAGGAAGCCCTCGGCTTCCTTTTCTATTTATTCTGTATGATCATATAAATGCTTTGCACGCAGTCCCACATGTTTGAGCATATCAATGCAGGCATCCTTCTCTTCTTCGCTAAGGACACTGATCATCTCATGAATTTCTTTCGCATGATCTGGGAAGATATCATCAAGCAAAGCTCGTCCCTGCTTGGTAATATGCGCAAATGTCACCCTGCGGTCTTCTGCACAGGCCCTACGACTGAGGAGTTCTTTCTTCTCCAATTTATCGACCACATACGTGATGCTGCCGCTTGCAAGTAAAATCTTATCACCGATTTGCTGAAGAGGCTGATCCCCTTTATGATACAGTAATTCTAATACTGCAAATTCAGTCGGATTCAGCCCGTGCTTCACAATATGTTTGTTCATGTGATGATTAATTGAGCGATAGGCACGTGATAATACAATAAATAATTTCAAAGATTTCTCAACATTATGATTTTCCATTTTTTTATCATCCTTTATGAAATGCAACCCACTAATGTGACATTAATAAACAATAAGTAAAATGTCAACATCTTGATCCATCTTTAGCATGAAAATGAGACCAGAACGAATCACCTAATTTTTTAAAAATCACACAAGTCATCGTAATAAAGATAGGTTCAATGCTATAATAAGTCTATTAGGTAATACGTTGGAGCGATGAATGATGAGTATACTGAAAGGGTTTTGGAAGAAGATCAGGCTGTACCTTATTTTGGTCATGATTCCAACCCTAATCATTAGTTATTTTATCTACGAAAAAGAAACGGAAAAAATCGACTTAAAAAACAAACAAACTGCTACACTTATGTTAAATATTCACAAAAACCAAATGAATTATTTAATTAGTGAAACAGAAGCGAGATTAACTTCACTTGCCATGGGATTTGACCAGCCTCTTGAGACGAAAAAAGTACAAAACATCCTAGAGAAAATCTATAAACAAGAACCTCGTTTTTCAGGTCTGTATCTCCTAGACAAAAAAGGAAATGTATCAGTAAGCACCACACCGTTAAAGGAAAAAATCAACCTGTCATTTAGAGATTACTTTAAGCGCATTCAAGTGACCAAGCAGACGGTGATCACAGATAACTATGTGAGCCGAATTACAAAACAGCGGATTCTCTCCATTTGCGTGCCTGTGCTAGATGAAAATGAAGAAGTCACCAATGTGCTAGTCGCCGCCATTCAAATTGATTATTTAAGAAATATTATGAATGTATTGAACCCTGATCTTCATTTTAAGATGCTGAATCAAAATGGACATGTGGTGTTTACAAGTGGTCCGCAGCCAGCATCAGAAAATGGCAGCACCGTGTCTACATATTTAGATGAAAACAGCTGGAAGCTGGAGGTCTTTCCGCAGCGCGCGTCTACAGGTGAAGTGCTGTCTGTTATGCTGATCCCTTTATCCAGTGCTTTTATTTTATTAAATATTTTATTCACACTTGTTCAATATATCATTTTAAGGCGTCAAACCCAGCAGGAGCGTCACCAAAATGAAGCGCAAAAGCTTGAATTAATCGGAACCCTCGCAGCAAGTACGGCACACGAAATTCGCAACCCATTAACAGGGATCAGCGGATTTATACAGCTTTTGCAAAAGAAGTATCATTCAGAAGAAGATCAGCTCTATTTTTCTGTCATTGAAGAAGAAATTAAACGAATCAACCAAATCGTCAGTGAGTTTCTTGTATTAGGGAAACCAACAGCAGAAAAATGGCAGAATAACTCTGTAAAAGAAATTGTAAGTGAGATCATGCCGATCGTTTTCTCTGAGGCGAACCTTTATAATGTTGAGGTTGATTTGCAAATTAATACGATTCAAGATGTTGGGGTATATTGCACAAAGGATCACATTAAACAAGTCGTATTAAATGTAGCGAAGAACTCGTTAGAAGCGATGCCAAATGGCGGTCATTTGAAGATTTTGATTGAGGCTGAAACAGAACATGTCATCATTAAAGTGAAAGATACGGGTGAAGGCATACCAGAAGAAATGTTAAAGCATATCTTCCTTCCTTTTATTACGTCGAAGGAAAAAGGTACAGGTCTTGGGCTTGTCGTGTGTAAACGAATTATTTCGATGTATGGCGGGACAATTGATATTCAAAGCGAAGTGAATAAAGGAACAACCGTCATGATCATGCTTCCTTCTGCTCACTCAGCATAGTTGAAACATTCAGCCGGTTTTGCTTAGGCAAGACCGGTTTTTCATGTCAATAAGAAGGGCGGTTCACAGATAGAAGACTCATTTGAGATACAAGATCATGAAAGGAGGGGGCAGATTGTTTCTCATGAAAAAGGAGATACTGATACTCATTCATCAGGTTGTCTAGTTCTTGACTATATTTAATTGTCGTCTCACCAGTGTAGCCTTCCGCTTGAGCAGCTTCTACCATCTGTTTTCTCTTCTCATCAATGGACATCAGCAATTGTTCTTTCCTTACATAAATATTCATGATCTCAGCTCCCGCAATGAATTCGACTGTCTATGCTCAAAATGATCCGACACCAAAATTATACTTTATTTGTAAATTAAATTAAATATGCTTATTTTATTTAATTTTTTACAGCCTAAAGACCTCTTACCCAATCTAATTTGGGGGTAAACTTCAAATTTGGACAGGACTGACACATGGATTAAACAGAATTTTATCCTATGCAGAAGATCAAAATCAACTATTTTCTTTCTCATTTTATGCCTATTTTCCTAAAAAAAAGCTGATCATCCGCCTCATGCGGAATGATCAGCTCCTGTCATTAAACCGTTTCTTCCTCGTAAATTGGCACCCAGCCCTCAGTTGTGACAAATATGCGAACTGCGACCACTTTGCGATCCTCTTGAAGTGTAAAGTAGTGACGAATATGTGGCGGGACAGAAATTAAATCGCCTGGATTCAGTCTCACATCAAAAAAGACGCCATCCTTACCCTGAATGGCAAAGATTCCATGCCCGCTTACAATAAAACGTACTTCGTCATCTGTATGATGATGCTCACGCTTAAAATTTTGGAGCAGCTCATCTAGATTTGGTGTGGCGTCAGATAATGAAATCACATCCTGCGCTTTGTACCCTCGTTTTTCAGATATACGCTGGATTTCCTTTTGAAAAACAGTCAAAATCTCTTCCTTTTCCTCATCTGTTAAATCATACTTTTCTGATAACCGGTTTGGCAGCTTTGCAATATCCCAATGTTCATAAATGACCCCCTGCTTTTCTAAATATGCTGCTACCTCTTGCTCGTTTTCAAGTAATGTGTTCTCTTCGTTATGAATCAAAATCGTCGCCATGTGCTTTTCCTCCTTTTTATCTGACAAGCTGCTTTTGATAAAGCGTTAATTTTAAGTGGTAGCTAAATAAAAATTCATACGCCTCTAATACTCGTTTTGCTTCAAAGGCTGTTTTTCCCCAGACAGTGATGCCGTGATTTCGAATGAGCACCGCACCTGATTCTGACTCTTCAGTGAGATGCTTTGCAAATTGTGCTGCAAGATGCGGAATATGGGCTGGATTTTCAATAATCGGTATCGACACTTCTGCATCCTCTTCCCAGTAACCAAGCGCCTTGATGATTTCGTTTCCTTTCAAACGAACCTCGCCCTTACCCCCATACAGCTCAGACATCACATTATTATCGATTGTATGGACATGGAGGCAGCAACCTGCTTTCGTCCGCTCATACACGTATGTGTGAAGCAGTGTTTCGGCTGAAGGTCTAAGCTGTTCGTTCGGATCATCAGGCTTGCCTGCTGCGTTCACTAAAACAAAATCTTCATCCGTTTCTTTTCGTTTATCTTTACCGCTTGCCGTCACCAAAAACGTGATTGGATCATCCGACACCTTGATCGATAAATTGCCGCTTGTTCCGTAAAACCAGTCTCTTTGTGCCAGTTCACGTTTGACGTCTGCTAGCTCCTGCCAGCGCTTGCTCTTTGCGTCTGCCATTCCTTCACTTCCTTTATTTGTTCAAATTGCGCTTTAAGATCAATAAATGTTTCATACTCTTTATATACAAGCCCAAGCTCCTTACATTCATTCAGCAAGTAGTCGCGCGCAAATGTGAGATCCGCATGCTTTGCCGCCTCCACATCGGTGACTGAATCTCCGATCATGATGATGAAGTCCTTCTCATGGGTCAGCTCTCGAATGATTGACGGCTTGCAGCATCCGCAGCCATTTTGACATTGCGAATCGCAGACATGCGGCCATTCAATCTGAATATGATCTTCCCCAAATGAGGCATGATTGCAATAAATATTGTCTCTGCCCACAATGCCCTCGAGTATGGGATAGACAAAAAAGTCCATCCCGCCGCTTAGCACATAGAAAGGAATATCAGCCTTTTTCACATAATCAACAAATTGCCTGAATCCTTCTCGAATCTCTGTATCTTCTAAAATAAACGACTGAATAGCTTCTTTTTGATCACTCGTCAGTAATTGAAACATCTGCCCGACGCCTTCTTGAATGGTGATCTCCTTTGTGAGAACATCATCCTTCAGCTTCGTCCATTCACTTGGTGCAAAGTGTTTCATGATGCGAATGATATTATCATTTTTTGTAATTGTTCCATCAAAATCACAACATACAATTGGTTTTTTCATTTATTCTGCTACCCTTCCCCATAGTTCAAGTGCTGCTTTTAAGTCTTGGCAAGAAGCTGCCTTCTCTTGGATCGACTCTCCATGTATCACCGCATCAATGATCGATCGAAATGCTTTCCCTCCACCGATGGCTCCACGCGGATGTCCGTGAATTCCTCCACCAGCATTAATCACATGATCGAGTCCAAAATCTTTAATCAATACTGGAACCATTCCAGGATGAATGCCTGCTGACGGGACTGGGAACGTTTTTTGAACCAAATCCTCTTTTACACAAGCTTCATAGATTCCAAAGGCATCTTTTTTCGGAAGTGCAACCGACCCATAAGGTGAGGGAAAAAGACTCAAATCAGCGCCAGCATATCGATTTAATTTACCTAAAAGAAGAGAATGCGAAAATCCATATTCAGGCGATGATGTCAAAGCGCCGCTTACTGCGGGATGGGCCATAATAGGCAATGGAATATCTGGATCCTCAGCTAAGCTTTGCATGACATCTAGTCCGTAGGCAAAGACATTGAATAAGAGTGCATCCGCTCCGAGTTCAGCTGCCTTTCTTGCTCGATCCTTCAGTTCAAAGGTTCTGCCTGTTAAATTAACGGCATATAACGTTCGGTGCCCTGTCTCTTCATATGTTTCTTTTAATATCTTTTTTCCTTCTTTGATTCGTTCTTCAAAAGGGGCTAGCGGGCTCTCAAATAAAATTTCATCGTCTTTGATAAAGTCAACGCCGCCTAATGCTTGTAAACGGAGCTGCTCTTTTAAATCCGCCATATCACGGCCAATGACACCTTTAAAAATACTCATCAACAACGGACGATCAAACACGCCTAATTTTTTGCGTATGCCATCAATTCCAAATACCGGTCCTGGCAGGCTTCTTTTAAATCTATCCGAGAATTGTATGTCGACTAGCTTCACTTTTCCATCAAGTGAAAGCTTTCCAAAGATCGTCGTCAAAACGGCCGGTATATCAGCTGAAAAGTTAGCCTCAGGATAAGCAATGGTCATCTCAGATTGATATACGCCATTTTCGGCTGAAGCAACCTTTTCTGATACTTTTTCTACCCGCCCTTTATGTTTTTGAAGCTGCTCCTTTTTGAGCTGCGGCAAATCTGTCCATGATCCCACTGTTAAACCAAGTGCGATCTGCTCCGCTTTTCGGTTCACTTGTTCATCCTCTCGATGTGTTAATACGTATGTTGCCAGTAATTCACTCACTAGGAATCCCCTTTCAATTTCGTCATGCATATGGTCAATAAAAAACCTCTTCAAGTGCTTTGTCAGCGCCTTAAAGAGGTTGTTTCGTGTCATTCATCCGAATCTTATCTCTCAGCGCTTGCTGCAAGAATTAGCACCGTGCTTCATGGAAGTCGGTTGCCGGGCTTCATTGGGCTAGTCCCTCTGCCTACTCTTGATAAGAATATTCAATTTTCTTAAATATTGTCTGAATTATCGCACCATTTTTTTATGTTGTCAATGGCTTATTTTCAAACAGATTCAAGGCAGCGATACGCCGAGCGGCTTCTTGTAACCGCTCCTCACTTGTTAAAAGCCCAACTCTCACATACCCTTCACCGTGAGTACCAAACCCATTCCCCGGAGCCACAACAACATGTGCTTTCTCTAATAATACGTCAGAAAAAGATTCAGATGTATATCCTTCTGGCACCTTTAGCCAAGCAAAAAATGACCCCTTTGGTGCTGTGACCTCCCAGCCAATCTCCTTGCATGCAGCGATCCACACATTTCGCCTATTTTCATATCGATCATTTTGCACCTGTACGCACGTTTGGTCGCTTAATAGGGCTTCCGCTGCTGCATCTTGAGTTGCTTTAAACAGTGAAACAAACAAGTGATCCTGATAAAGCTCAATCGCTTCAATAACAGACGGATTTCCTGCTGCAAAACCTACTCTCCAGCCGGCCATATTATACGTTTTAGACAATGTATAAATTTCAATACCCGTCTCTTTCGCTCCATCTGTTTGCAAAAAGCTGATCGGCTTTTTCCCATCAAACCCAATGCCGCCATAGGCAAAATCATGGACAACACAGAGTTTGTGATCTTTCGCAAACGTAACGGTTTCTTCAAAAAATGCACGACTTGCCGTGGCACCTGTCGGATTGTTAGGATAATTTAAATACATCAACTTTGCTTTTTTCTTATCATTCTCAGGCAATCGATCATAGTCAGGTAAAAAATCATTTTGTTCAAGAAGCGGCATCGTCACCATCTGAGCTCCAGCAAGCACGGCACCTGACCAATAATCAGGGTAACCAGGGTCTGGGACAAGGAGTGTATCTCCAGGATTCAGCAGGCATTGCGGCAGCTCAACAAGTCCCGCTTTTCCGCCAAATAAAATCGCAATCTCCTTCATCGGATCAAGCGTGACACCATATTCTCTTTCATAAAAGGCGGCGGCAGCCTTTTTTAATTTCGCTGTTCCGCGGAATGACGAGTATTGATGATTTTCAGGTTTTAATACCGCTTCCTGCATGGCTTTTACAATATGCGAAGGGGTTGGCTGATCAGGATTTCCCTGCCCTAAATTAATGATATCTGCCCCTTCCTGCACCTTTTTCTGCACCTTTAGGACAAGAGACGCAAAAAATTGTTTCGGTAATTGTTTCAATACATCTGATTGCTGGAATTCCATTTCTTCACCTTCTATTCAAGTTACGTAACAATACAAACACTGTAATGGATTGTTTTATGAATTGTAAAGCAATTTTGAAAAAAGATTGACATGTGAAGCGCAGCTCTGATAATATCTTGAATTAAGAAATGCAAACAGACACGAAATAATTACATATTGATTTCTCTTATCGAGAGTTGGGCGAGGGATTTGGCCTTTTGACCCCAACAGCAACCGACCGTTAATACCACTGTGAAGTGGGGCGCAGCAAGTAAGCGCCAAGACAATTGTCTTATAGGGCACGGTGCTAATTCCATCAGACGTATGTGCTGAGAGATAAGAGAGGCTTTGAGCATACACGCCATCAAGCCTCTTTCTCTCAGGAGAAAGAGGCTTTTTTATATGATTTGGAGGGATAGCAATTGGTTACACTTACGGCATCATATGAAGAATTAACAGAAAGCTCGGCAGTTGCACTCGCAATTAGACTTGGCTTGATCCAAGAAAGCAGTCATTTGACATGTACGGAAATCGGTGACGGGAATTTAAATTACGTCTTTCATATTTTTGATCACAAACAAGAAAAAGGATTGATCATCAAACAGGCCCTGCCCTATGCCAAGGTGGTCGGAGAGAGCTGGCCGCTTACATTAGACCGTGCGAGAATTGAAAGTGCTGCCCTGATCAAGCAGTCAGAATATACGCCGCACCTTGTACCTGCAGTCTATTATTCAGATACAGCTCTTGCTGTGACGGCAATGGAGGATCTATCACACCTGGAAATCGTCAGAAAAGGGCTAATTGCCGGAAAACAATATCCGCATTTATCCGATCATGTAGGAGAATTTTTAGGAAAAACACTTTTTTACACTTCTGACTTTGCCACAAATCCTAAAATCAAAAAGCAATTTGTGAAGCAATTTACGAATCCGGACCTTTGTGACATTACTGAAAAACTCGTCTTCACAGATCCTTTCTTTGATAGCGGCACAAATGATTTCGAAGAAGAATTAAGAGAAGCTGCCGAAGCGCTTTGGGCAGATCTTGAAGTGCAGGCCAAAGCAGCCGAACTGAAGCGTATTTTCCTGACATCTGCTGAAACACTCGTTCATGGAGATCTTCATACAGGCAGTATTTTTGCAAATGAGACGGAAACAAAAATCATTGATCCAGAATTCGCCTTTTACGGTCCCTTTGGATTCGATATTGGCCACTTTATCGCTAACCTGTTCCTGAATGCTTTGTCTCGTGAGAATGAACACGATCAGCAGCACCTTTTTGACCATGTCATCAATGTATGGACGACATTCAAAGAAGTGTTCGCAAAAGCTTGGAAAGAAGACAGCATTGAAGCATTTAGTGTATCTGACAGTTTTTTAGCAACAACCTTTGACCGTATTTTAAAAGAAGCGGCAGGCTTTGCGGGCTGTGAGCTTGTCCGCCGAACAATCGGCCTTGCTCATGCCGCTGATCTCGATGCGATTCCATCACCATCTAGAAGGATTCAGCAGAAAAAAGCAGCACTAACGCTCGGAAAAACAATGATCAAACAATATCATGCAGTGGAAGCAGCGTCTGACCTCGTCGCATTATTCCATCAATCTGTAAAGGAGTGACGGGTTTTGTCTAAAGAATTTGAAGTCCCCCGTTCTGTCGAATGGGAAGAAAACCATATTAACATTTTGAATCAGCAAAAATTACCGGCCGAAACTGAGTTTGAGCATTTATATACAAAAGAAGACGTGTATGATGCCATTGTCACGTTAAAAGTGCGGGGAGCACCTGCCATTGGCATTACAGCAGCTTTTGGACTGGCGCTCAGTGCCCAAGACATTGAGACAGAAGAAATTGATGTTTTTAAGCAAGAAGTCATTCAGATAAAAGAATATTTAAACAGTGCTCGTCCAACCGCTGTGAATTTAGCCTGGGCTTTAGAGCGATTATTGCAGCGCATTGAGCGTGCAGCTTCGGTCAATGCAGCCAAAACAGACCTTGTCCATGAAGCCATTCAAATTCAAATTGAAGATGAAGAAACATGCAGACAAATCGGTCAAAATGCACTCCAGCTCTTTAAATCGGGTGATCGTATTATGACCATTTGCAATGCAGGCTCCATCGCCACAAGCCGGTACGGAACAGCCCTTGCTCCATTTTATTTAGCCAAAAAGAAAAATCTCGATCTTCACATTTATGCCTGTGAAACACGCCCTGTTCTTCAAGGGGCTAGGCTGACAACATGGGAACTCATGCAAGGCGGCGTAGATGTGACGCTCATCACAGATAACATGGCAGCCCATACGATGAAAGAAAAGAAAATTTCTGCTGTCATTGTCGGAGCTGATCGTATTGCCCGTAATGGAGATACGGCGAATAAGATTGGAACGTTAAGTCTCGCCATTTTAGCTAAGCATTTTCAAATTCCGTTTTTTATAGCTGCACCGCTTTCCACCTTTGATGTATCAACCCAAGACGGGGCAGATATTCCAATTGAAGAGCGCGATCCGCTGGAAGTAAAGGAATTAAACGGCGTCCAAATTGCACCGCCTGATGTTCAGGTATTCAATCCCGCCTTTGATGTCACTCCTCACCATCTCATTTCAGGTATCATTACAGAGAAAGGGATTATCACATCGAACTATACAGAAGAGATTGATACTCTGTTCGCTGAAAACATCTCACTCTGATCATAAAAAAAGCGCCGTGTACTTATTATTTAAGAGCACCGCGCTTTTTTATTTCACTCGTTTTTGCTAAGATTTCTTTTTTCTGTTCTTCTGTCAAAACGTTCATTTTGACACATAGTGATGTGACGGCATACATTTTATTTTTTTTGCCCCAAAACATTCCCTAGCGCCCTCCTTTTTCCCTCAACCAACTTTTTTAGCTTAATAAAAGGATATGTCGCTTGACAAACATTTGGAACAGGTCAATCGATTTATTTTTGAACAAATGGGATACCTTCTAATTCTAGCAGGACCGCTTTCATGTCTGTTTTTGTTCCTGCATAGCCCGTCAGAGAGCGGTCTTTTCCAATCACTCTGTGACAGGGAATAAAAATAGGTAATGCATTGCGTCTGTTCGCTTGTCCAATCGCTCTTACAGCTTTTGGGTTGCCAATCGCTTCTGCAATGTCTGCATAGCTTTTTGATTCACCATATGGAATAGTCGAAAGTGCTTCCCACACCTGCTCTTGAAACGGAGATCCCTTTTGCTTGAGCGGGAGATCGAATACTTGGCGCTCTCCCTTGAAATATTCATCTAGCTGCTTTTTCGCTTCTTGTAATACAGGCGTTTCTTCTTCTTTTAGATCGGCTTTCTGCTTTTTTACTAAAAATGGCTCATCATCAAACATCACCTCGATGATGGCATCGTCTTTTTCTAGTATGTATAATGCCCCAATTGGTGCGTGATAGACGGTATAATACACGTTAGTGCTCTCCTTCTTGTTTCTTCTGCCTCAGTGGAAGCGTGAGATGGAAGACGGTTCCTACCCCTTCCTCACTTTCTACCTCAATCGTTCCTTGATGCTCTTCAATAATTTTATAACTAACCATTAAGCCAAGTCCAGTTCCTCTTTCTTTTGTCGTATAAAATGGTTCCCCTAGACGCTTGAGCTTGTCCTCTGCCATTCCGCAGCCTTCATCCCGCAGTGAAATGACAATATGCTCTTCGCCCTTCCGCTGAATGCTCACATAGACATTTCCTTTTCTCGGCATGACTTCAATTGCATTTTTTAAAATGTTAATAAAGACCTGTTTTAATTGGTTTTGTTCACAATAAATGAGCGGAATCTCATCCAACACATTGAGATGCATTTGAACGTTGCCGAGGTTCGCCTGTGCGTGCAAAAGATCCATCGTGTCTTTCATAATTTGCACCACATTTTTTTCTTCATATACGATGGCTTGCGGTTTCGCTAAAATCAAAAATTCGGTGATGATGGATTCAATTCTTTTCAGCTCAGATGTGATGACATTGAAATAGAGCGAATACTCCCCTTCTATATTCCCTTTTAACAGCTGAATGAAGCCTTTTAATGCTGTCATCGGGTTTCTAATTTCATGCGCAATTCCAGCGGCAAGCTCTCCCACCACATGAAGGGTATCTGATTTTCTCACCCGCTCTTCTAATTCCTTCCGCTCTGTCACATCTCTAAAGATCGCCAAATTCATATTATGAATAATGTTGCGTTTAAAAGAGAATTCCAATATACGCTGATCTGGATGGTTCAGCACAAACGGAACTTCATTGTCCATTTCATCTAACGACATCGCCTGAGCAGGCTGTGCCAAATGTTCAATTTGATAAGGCGCAAGGATATGGAAAAGGTTCATTTCCGTTAAATGATCGTCTTTCAATCCGAGCAGCTCGCTTGCGGATGGATTGACTTCGATAATGCGGTACTGGTTATCAAAAAGAACAATGCCGTCCATTGATCCATTAAATACTTTACGGAATTTGAGCTCACTTTCGCGCAGCTCCTCTTCCATTCTTTTTCGATCACTCACATTACGTAAAATGGTTAAGTGCTGTCCTTCTAATACCGCATGCTTTGATGTAAACTCGAGCTCTTTAAACTGACCATTTGCCATTCTGAACAACAGCTCTTCCCTTATTTCATGATTCCGAATATAACGTCTTCTAGTCGGCCTATATCTCTGATCAGATTTCACGAGAAAGTCTGTGAGTTTCTTGCCAATCAGTGAGTGCATAGGCAATTCAAAAATTCGGCAGGCTGATTCATTGGCTCTCACAATCTCTCCATCATCTGCCCATATGATGATCGCATCCATTGCATTTTCGAAAATTTCTCTAAAGCGTTCCTCACTTTTTAACAGCTTTTCTTCCATTAACCTTTTTTCTGTAATATCCCGCATGATGGACATATAAAAACCGCTCATGACATTTGATGTAATGGTGAGCTCGAATAATTTTTGCTGGCCAGATTGAAGGGTAACGGGAAGCTCTCCCTTGGCTTTCCCTGTTTCTTTAAGTGACGTTAAAAGGTGCTGCAAGGCTGGAAGATTTTCATCTTCGACAAATTCATTTAAATAACGATCGGTTAAATCGGTCTTTTGCAGCTCAAAGCTCTGACAAAAAGAGTGATTGGCGTCGATCATGCAGCCATCCTGATCAAAAATGACCATCCCGTCAATGGCTCGGTCAAACAAATCTTTGAACAGCTGCTCATTCATGGAGCGTTCTCGTTCTAGTATTTTCTTTGAGGAAATATCTCGCATGACCACGATATATTGCTGATTCACGACGTCATGCTCTGCGACAAATTCAATGTATTTTGTTTCCCCGTTTTCAAGCTGAATGGAGATTTCTCTTCTTAACTTTCCTTTTCGAAAAAATAAATCAAGGGAGCATTCAATTTTGTCTTTCGGGATGCCGTATAGGAAATCTAGAACGGATTTATTGAGGAGGTCTTCTTTCGATGTCTGTACAAGCCTGCATGTCGCTTCGTTGGCTTGGATAATATTGAGGTGCTGATCAAATATGAAAATGGCATCTAACGTCTTATTTAACAGCCTCTTTTGCTGCATCAACTCTGTTCGCAAATATTCGTTCTCTTTTTCTAATTTTCTGATATCTTCTGCGCCATCGAGCGTTTCAGTCATTCTCTTACACTCCTTTTCCAGCCTCATTCCTCTACAATATTTCTACAATATTTTCATTGTTCCTTCATTCGACTCATAAAAAAAAATAACTTTTTACACGAAGACTGTCTCATTTATTTCATTTGGATGACAGGATCGAACTGCGATTCTCTTTTCTTACGCTTCTTTTACAACCGTTCTACAATTTCACATCAAATAGCGAAATGAGCCAAAATGTATTTTAAAATGGGGCAAATACGGGAACAGTGCACAGAGACATTTATGTTTGAAATCAAGCAGGAAAGGTGATGTTATGGCATCTTCACGAGATAGTTATTTTGATAATGCGAAATTTCTTCTGATTTTTCTAGTTGTTTTTGGTCATTTGTTACGATCATTCATTCATGATAATGATTGGATGCTCTATTTATACAAGTTTATTTATACTTTTCATATGCCCGCCTTTATCTTGGTTTCCGGCTTCTTTGCAAAAGGCTTTAGAAAGCCAGGTTTTATGAAAAAAGTCGCCGTTAAGCTGATCATCCCATATTTAATTTTTCAGGTGATCTATTCAGTTTACTATTATCTCTTGCAGGATCAAAGCATGGCCAATTTAAATCCAATTGATCCGCAATGGTCTTTATGGTTTTTAATTAGTTTATTTTTTTGGAATTTGCTGCTCATTCCTTTTTCTAAACTTCCGTTTCACTGGGCGATGATCGTCAGTTTGTCAATTGCGTTACTTGTCGGTTACGTGGACAGCATCAGCAATACGCTCAGCTTATCGCGTACGTTTGTGTTTTTGCCGATGTTTTTAGCTGGCTTCTATTTAAAAAAGCAGCATTTTGAATTCATCCGTACAAGCAAAGGAAAGCTGGCAGCACTTCTTGTATTAATGGCTGTATTTTTATTTTGCTATTTCTATGAATTTGATTATTCCTTCTTATTTGGATCACAGTCATATGCTTCTCTTGGAGATGAGGGATTGATTGCGGCAATGAAACGAATGGCATGGTACATGCTTGCATTTGGCGCTACATTCAGCTTCTTTGCATTAGTGCCAACACGCCGTTTCTTCTTTACAAAATGGGGCACAAGAACGTTATATGTGTATTTACTACA
The DNA here is from genome assembly GCF_002998655.1 of Bacillus sp. GBSW19. NCBI lineage: Bacteria > Bacillati > Bacillota > Bacilli > Caryophanales > Bacillaceae > Bacillus > Bacillus sp. GBSW19. Next base: position 385,458 of record NZ_PVRF01000001.1, on the reverse strand, counting down.
TGGCTTTGTGATCAAGCTGCTTAGAACGACTTGGTTTGACGACTGGGCCCTGAATGCAGCAAGTGTACTGATGTTATTGCTGCTGACCATTCTGTTAACCTTTACCCTGTCTAGCACCTTTGTTAAAAACGTTGCACAGCCAGTGATTGAGCTCAAAATGAACAATCTTTTGCGTACAATCACCGGCAGGCAAGGCAGTTATATCAAATAAAAAACGATCCCGCGAGGATCGTTTTTTCTATTTTTCATCCATGTGTCCATTGTGACATTCAGCATCTTTCTTAGGTTTTACAAGAGTATCAATCCATTTGCTGCTGTTGATATCTCCAAGCTCACTGCCAAATTCCTCTTCTAAGATATCTGGGTCCATTGGCCTCTTATGGTCTTTCATGTCCTTGCTCTTCACATGCTTTTTAGTCACGAGATCCTCCCCCTTGTTTCCCTTTGTGAGAATTTCGGTTTGCCTGACGATCTCTTGATTGTTCATCAAATTGGGTTTGTCCTTGATCATGTGCCATGCTTTCTGTCGGTGTCATATTATTTGTCAGTGCTTCATTTTTCGCTGCTTTTCTTTTCATCTGAAATCAGTCCTTTTTTAACATATTTAGTTCTTCTCTTAATTGGTCTAGGAGTTCCTTCATTTGTTTGACCGTCACGGGCTTTTCTTCTGGCTTTAACTCATAGCCAATTTGTCCATTGGCTTCTAGGGTGGCTTTTTTGAGACAGCTGATGTCTGTGATGCCTTGCTGCTTTAAGCGCATTTTGAATTCATCCCTTGTGAGCCTCGTTTTCTTCAGCTTGTGATCAAGCATTTCTCCATCCTGCAAAATGACCACAGATTTCCCTGAAACCAATTTTTCAAAGAAATCAGATTGGATAGACAATTTTTCCATGATGACGAGTGCAATGATAAATGTAGCAGCGGCATAAATCGTTTCAAGTAAATTGTGCTCAATAAAGGGTTGGATAATAATCGATCCGATTGAAATCATGATCACTGTTTGTTGAACAGTTAATTGACTAATGGATTTAGGCCCTGCTATTCTCAGCAGCAAGGTACCAACTAGCAGCATGACAATTGCTTTCCATATTACATCCAGCACGTCTCGTTCACCTCTTACCTATAGATTGCGAACATCTCGCGTGATTTAGCCAGTTAGATAATGGAAATAAAAAAACAGCATTCGCTCGGAATGCTGTTTAGCCGATGATGACACGCTCTTTCGGATAATGGTAATTCGCTTCGCTTTCTCTTCGGCCAATTAAGTACAAGAAGCTTGGAATGCCGATCCGTCCAATAAACATGACCATCATAATGATACACTTACCGAAAACAGAGAGCTCAGAGGTAATCCCTAGTGATAGTCCTGTTGTTCCGAATGCAGAACAGACTTCAAATAAATTTTGAAGAAGCGTATTTTGCTCGGATAAGGTTAATAAGAATGTAGCGCCAAACACCAATATAAAGGCCATCATCGTCACCATTAGAGATTTGTTTATATCCGCTTGATGCAGCTCTCTTTTGAAGATTTTAATGGACTTATTTCCCCGAGCAAAATGAAACAGTGCGAGTAAATTAAGGGCAAAGGTGGTTGTCCGAATTCCGCCCCCAACCGAGCTTGGAGATGCCCCGATAAACATGAGCAGACATAAAAATAACAGCGTCGGTTCTGTCAATTGAGTAATATCTAATGTAGAAAGTCCACCACTTCTTGTGGCGGTCGATTGGAACAATGAATAAAACAAAACTTCGTGCCAGCTCTTCCCTAAAAACGTAAACCGGGCTTCAAGGGCATAAATCCCAATAGCGCCAACAATGACTAAGCTGCCAAACGTAATCGTTGTGATTTTTGTAAACAATGAGAACGATGCGTGCTTTCGGTCCTGATTAAATAAGTAATCCTTTACTTCTACGAGGACAGGAAAGCCAATGGCTCCAAAGATGATCAGCAGCATCGTAATAAATTGGACAAAATAATCATCTTTGTAAGGGATGAGCGAGTTCCCTGTAATATCGAAGCCCCCATTGGTGGTCGCACTAATACTTGAGAAGAAGCCATGTAAGAATGCTGCCTGCACATCGTAATATTTGAGAAAATACATGCTTAAAATCAGACCGCCTACAAACTCAATGAGCAAAATTAAATATAAGACCTGCTTCATTAATTTCACAATTCCTGATAAATTGCTCTGGTTTTGATCTGCCATGATGAGCTTTCTTTCTTTAATCCCGATCCTTTTTCGCATGACAATCCACACAAAGGTACCGAGCGTCATAATGCCGATACCTCCGATTTGCAGGACAAACGCAAGGATCCACATACCTGCCACACTAAATGTTTGGGAGGTATCAACAACGGTGAGTCCTGTGACACTTACCGCACTCACTGCCGTAAATAATGCATCGATAAATGTCCACTTCACCCCATCTTGATGAGCGACTGGCAAACTTAGAAGAATAAATGAGACGGTCACAGCGAGAAAATAATAAAGGGCAATCAGCTGGAAAGCCGATAGCCGGTCAATTAGCTTTTTAATTGGGTTCATTGTCATTCCTTCTTTTAACTTTCATTTTTCAATACTTATCATTTTAATGAAAAGAGACATGATTTTAAAGGTATTTTATGCTTTATTTACTTTTTCATCAAAAAAGAAAAGACATCCTGTAACAGAATGTCTTTTCGTCTCTCTTATTTTGCTTCTAGTCTTCTGATTCTTTCGTTTAAATCAGGGTGTGTTGAGAAAAGAGAAGCTTTTCGTTTACCACTGATTTTAAGCGTAGCAACTGCTGTTTGATCATCATCTTTGATTCTTGACGTATACGCCTCAAGTGAGCGAAGCGCATGAATCATTTTATCTTTACCGGCAAGGTCAGCTCCGCCGCGGTCTGCATGGAATTCACGGTGTCTAGAATATGCAAACACGACAAGGCTTCCTAAGATAGAGAAAATGATTTGGAAAACAATCACTGCGATAAAATGAACAATCGGCACAAGCTCTTCACGCGGAACAAAGCGGCTTGCGATCCATGCCGCAATTCTTGAAAGGAAGACAACGAACGTGTTGACGATCCCTTGAAGCAGCGTCATTGTCACCATATCACCGTTCGCAACGTGAGCAACTTCGTGAGCGATTACACCTTCAACTGCTGCATCATCCATTTCATGAAGCAATCCAGTGGAAACCGCAACAAGTGATCTTCTCTTAGAAGGACCTGTCGCAAAAGCATTTACTTCAGATGATTGATAAATACCAACCTCAGGCATTTTAGAAAGGCCTGCTGCTCTTGATAATCTGTGCACGCGGTCAACAAGCTGCTGCTCATCATATGTTAATGAATCCTTTTCAGGGTTTAACACGCGCACACCCATCATCATTTTTGCCATCCAGCGAGACATTGCAAGTGACATGAACGAGCCAACAAAACCAACAACTGCACTGAATACTAGCAATGCTACAAAATTAATTCCACCATCTGCTCCTATATAAGAACCAACACCAGTTGCTGCACTAATAACCGATAGTACAATACCAATCGTAGTGATAACAAGAATGTTCGTTAATATAAACAGAAATATTCTTTTACCCATACATAACCTCCGCTGTCATATTAAGTTCATTTGAACTTATTAATAAAATTATAAAAATAAACGTCTCAAATTGCAAGGAAAAAGGAATCATTACTTATGTTTATCATAACGGCTTAAGCCCCGTCACTTCAATATTTACGACATTTGCTACAGCTGAAAAGTGAACAATTTGTGACGCCGCTTTCTGGATTTTAGTTTATTTTGCATTTTCATCAAAAAGAGATTATGATGTTGAATTAGATCAATTATGACGTTTTTGACGTACAAACGAGGTGGAATAATGGGTGCTTTTAAATTAACGAGAATTGACATGACAAGTCTTCTCTATTCTCTAAAAGGAGAGGGAGATCTGACTCCGCTTCAGCTATTAAATTTATCTGTAAAAAAAGACAAACATCACGAACATGACGAGCTAAAAATCCCTTCTTTTTTTGAGAGGCTTGAACGTCGGAAACACAAATCAGAGCATGGACTCTCCACAAATGAAATTGTAGAATTAGGAAACCTATGCGAACTGACTTCTCTTAAATCGACAGCGATTCAAAACTGGATCAAACGTGATATTAAAGATATGATTGGCCACCCTGAGCTTGGAAAGAAGTACTCAATTGATCAGGTCGTTATTTTATTAATTGTTAGAGATTTAAAATCAGTTTTTGACTTTGATGCCATCCGTACCATCTTATCTGCCTTATTTAACACAATTACGGATCGAACTGATGATATTATTAGTCCACTGCGCTTTTATGAAGCATATGCGCATGTCCTTGATTTTATTTATCATCATACTCATTTTCCGTTAAAAGAAACAAACTTACGGGAAATCACAGAGGAACAGACAGATAAGCTCCGTGAAGAATTTTCTGAATTGACACAGCACCAATGGCATTTGATCAAAGGCATTATCAGTTCAACCGTTTTTTCTGTCTTTACTTCACACTTGCAAAGTACGGCACAAGAAATGATGTTTCATACACTGCAGCATCAGGATAAAGAAGAACCGAGGTGAATCATCACCTCGGTTTTTTGTGCAGCAATTGCCAGCATAATTGTACGCTGTTTTCTTCAAAATAAGAAGGCGCAACAAACATGAGGTGAAAGGAGGAATATGGACATGGCAAACCGAAATCAACTTCTTGTTCCTGGAGTAGAACAAGCATTAGATCAATTTAAATACGAGATCGCTCAAGAATTTGGCGTGACTCTCGGTTCAGATACAGTCGCACGTGCAAACGGTTCTGTTGGCGGTGAAATTACAAAAAGACTCGTTCAACAGGCTCAATCACAAATGGGCAATCAATCTAAATAAAAACATGGTGAAATACGCCGGAGCTATTCTGGCGTTTTTTATTGTTCATATGTGTGCTCGCCCCGGTTCTCACGATAAGGGGACGGTACACCTTTTCCTTGCTTCATATGTTCTCTTTTTCGTTCAGCGGACGGCCGTTTCTGATCCCTGTCGTTTTTTTTTGTGTGCTTTTCAGCGCCATCACGTGATGTGCCGTTTGGATTTCTTTTGTCATCAGGTTCCGTTGAGTGATTTTTTTTTTGTTCTTTATCGAAAGAGCGATCCTTTTCTTCCTTTATTTGATTGTCTTTGCTTTCATCATCAGGTTTTGTTTGGTGAGGCTTTTGAACAGATCCTTGCTCTTCCCTCTCTAGTTCCTTCTGCTCTTTGTCTTCAGCTTCAGGAGCCTCTTGATCTGGCTTCACCTCTTCGCTATCGTCTGTCTTGACGTCATCTTGTTTGTCTTTGTCTGTTTGATCTTCATCATCTTTGTTAGGCTCTTCTTCTTTGACAGCATCACTCTCTGCTGCGTCTTCATCCTTTTGAATGTCTTCTTGATCTTTGTCTTGCATTTCTTGATTTCTGATATATGTGCCTGTTGAGATGCCTGCCTTTTGAGCTTTTTCTCTTGTTTCCAGGTCACTTTCCACAGTTTCTAGCTTGTAATCACGCTTTTGATATTCACCAGAGATGGTGTTAATTTTACTTTTGACGTTGGTTTTATATGTATGGTCCTGCGTGTTTTCATAAACCGTTGAAATATAAATGCTCTTAGAGTGGTTCACGTAACCTTTTTTGTCACAGTCGTCTATGATTTCCTGCACGACTTTGGTCATGTCATTTTTTTCTAAATCCTTCATACTGGCCAGTACTTGTTTCGCATCTTTATTCAGTGGTGTGACACCGATCACTTGATAATCGTGATCAAGCTTCAGTTCAAAGCTTGGGTTAATGTCAATTGTCATATATGCATATGCTTTTTGACTTGAGAAAGATGGCATCATAGTAAAAATCACGACAATAATCGCTGCGATTGATAGGATTCCTGCATTTAACGGACGTAAACGAAGCAGGTCAAAAAAACCGGCCCTTTTTCTTTCGAGACGTGATTCATTCGGAAATGTCACTTCTTGACCGATTTCATAGTCTTGCTGTTCATATTTTGTCCGCAGAAATTGTCCATCAGGGGTCAGCAGCGTGACATATTTTTTGTTTTTCTCTACTATAATGCCTCTTCTCATGAATTAAGCACCCCTTTAAGGTAATCTTTCAAATACACATAATCACCCGTCATAATGATCGCCATCGCAATGATGTATTTTCTATTTCTCTCAATCGTTTTGCGGCTGACTTCCACTAGCTTTTCAAGCTGTTTGACCGGCAATTGTTTTTTCTGAAATAAAATGGTTCTGAGCTCATCGTGTTCAACGAGTGTGTGAGCTACTTTAATAGCATTTTGCCTGGCATCTGCATGCTTTGGTGAATGTTCAAGCAGCTCTTGAAACGTGAGACCGTATACTTTTAATCGTTCTTTAAAATGTTCTATTTCTTCTCTTCTATGTTCTTGTTCAATTAAACGTCTATATTCATTTGTAGACAGCTCTGCTTCAATCATGCTTTGAGAGTACTCGCCATTTTCACTTTCTTGCAGGTCCATTTGAACCGTTGGCGCATTTCTCGCTTCTTTTCGAATATAGTCGATCACTTTTCTTTTAATAATTAATTCTGCGAAAGCAAGGAGTGAGTTTCCTTTTTCGGCAGAGTATTTTTCTATCGCTTCATTAAAGGCAATTAAGCCTATGCTGAATTCATCATCTTTTTCATCTATATATCGTTTACAAACGGATGAAACCGTCTTAGCGACAAATGGTTTGTATTGCTCTATTAATGCATTTTGCAGCTCGATATCACCTTGTTGAATACTGATAGCCGACTGCTCTAATGTTTGCTTTTTCTTTCCTTTTTTAAACAAAAGGCTAAGCAATGGTTTCACCTCAGTTCTCCCTATATTACTCATTTATGATAGCTAATTTATGAGGGAAGCGCAAAGGAAGAAATGAGGAATTCATTTCCTGTTACTCAATTATGACATGTATATCATCATCTACTTTACAATGTTTCGTCTAAAAGCAAAGAAATAAGGGGGTATCTCCCCCTTATTTGTAATATACGTGTTATGAAAATGAAATGATATTTCTTTCAAAAAACCTACTCTTCTAGGCGTCCCTCTTGTTTTCCATCGTTTTCTTGGCCGCCTTTTCTTGATGGACTTGATAAAAACCAGCCAAATGCTGCAATTGCGAGAAGCACCGTCCAGAAAATCACTTTCCATAATGTTGAATGAATAAAATGAGACGATACGACGCCAATGGCTGGATGTGATAGTGTATAAAGCGTGAGCTTCACACCAACCCATCCGACAATGACAAAGGCTGCTGTTTCTAGGCTCGGTCTTGTTTTGAGCAGTTTCACAAAGACAGTAGCTGCAAATCGCATGATGATAAGACCGATGATACCACCTAAAAGAATGACAATAAATTGACCGCCATCGAGTCCGCCGATTTGCGGAAGACTCGTTTTCGGCAATGTCACGGCTAATGCGACGGCCGCTAAGATGGAATCTACAGCAAAAGCGATGTCGGCAAGCTCGACTTTTACGACTGTTGCCCAGAAGCCGCTTTGCTTCATGTTTGTGTCTGATTCCTTTTTCTTAAATACGTGCGATTTTAAAATATGGTGAATGGAAATATAAAGAAGATAAATTGCACCAATGGCTTGAACTTGCCACACATCCACTAAAAACGAAATAAGAAACAGGGAACCAAATCGCATGACAAACGCACCCGCAAGTCCGTAAAACAATGCCTTTTTTCTTTGCTTTTCAGGAAGGTGTTTAACCATCACAGCCATGACCAGCGCGTTATCAGCTGCTAAAATCCCTTCTAATCCAATCAGCACGAGAAGAACCCACCCGTACTCTAAAATAATTGCTGCATCCATCATCATTCCTCCTTGTTTTTATCTATTGTCCCACAACAGACAAAGGCTTATGAATACAAAAAAGACCTTTGCCTGTAATGGCAAAGGTCTTGCTAGACATGTGATATGTAGAATCATGCCAACAAAGCCGATGGAACGTAAGTCCATGTAATGACGACTTTGTTTCCGGTAAAACCGGACGCTACTCCCCTTTGGTGGGATTTAAGAATATTTAGATTACTTATATCATAATCAATACACACTGTATTGTCAACAGGTGACTTTCAGTGATTAGGCCGTTGGTGTTTCTGTTTTTCTTTTTCTACGTTTCAGCCATATATACATCACGAACAACAACACAACCCCGATCCCAATCGGTAAAAGATATGGATCTAACATAGCGCCAACCTCTTTCCAGTTCTCCCCGAGCACAAACCCAAGATACACATACACAAATGTAATGGGCGTAATCGCCAAAAACGTATACAAGCAAAAGACCCACACATTCATCTTGGCAATACCGCACGGGATGGAAATAAGCGTTCTGACCCCTGGAATAAACCGGCCGCTAAAGGCGACGAAACCACCATGCTTTTCAAAGAAAGCATCCGATTTATCAAGCGACTCAGGTTTGACAAAAAAGTACTTCCCATATTTATTTAAAAAGGGTCTGCCGCCATAACGTCCTAACCAGTATAAGGTCAAAGGGCCAGCCACGCCGCCAATGGAGCCGGCAGCCACAACACCGATGAAGGCCATGTCCCCTTCTGAGACCCAGTAACCCGCAAGAGGCAGAACCACTTCAGCAGGAACAAATTCAATGCATAATGCGAGGAAGATGCCAAAGTACGACAAGTTCTTAAAAGCATCAGCTAAAGAAATAATAAAATCTTCGATGTTTATCAATCCCTTTCACACATAATCGTTTGACGATTCTATCTCTTTTAGAATCACACCATATATTAAACGAATAAAACCGAAGAAACGATTCACTTTTCGTCGTTTTTTTACATTAAATTTGATTTTACTATAAAAGACACGTGAAAAAAACGTTGATTGTGGTATTTAAGTGAAGGAAAAGTGAACACAGAAGCCATTCGATCCGATATATTAAGTATATGTCTGTTTTAAGATACTGGAGGTTTTCTCACATGACCCAATTAACAGGAAGCTACAACGGATGGCTTGTCTTTCTGTCAGTCGCTGTCGCCGCTGTGGCCTCCTACTCAGCTCTTCAGTTAGCCAGCCGAGTGATACAGTCAAGCGGTGCAAAGAAAAAGGTATGGCTGGTCATTGGTGCAATGATCATGGGGATGGGCATATGGTCGATGCATTTTATTGGCATGATGGCATTTCACATGCAAACCGGCATCACATATGAAACTCCCTTACTGATTTTATCGATTTTGGCGTCTTTTGTCGGTTCTTTGATCGCATTCTCGATATGCATTCAAGAGCAGCTCTCCATAAGACGGCTGCTCATTAGTTCAATCACCATGGGCTCTGCTATTTGCAGCATGCATTATCTTGGAATGGAATCAATGGCCAATGTCTCAATCAGCTATGATCCAGTCCTCTTTTTTCTTTCGTTTTTCATTGCTGCGCTGGCATCTTTCTTTTCACTGCATCTCTTTTTTCGGCTCCATCGATCCGAGAAAAAAAAGGAGGTTCATCTGTTAAAAATAGCTGGTGCACTCGTGATGGGTGGGGCTATTTCTGGCATGCATTATACTGGTATGGCTGCTTCTACTATGTTTTTTCATTCAGATGGACAGTCCGCTGCAGGCGGCTCTCTTGAAATGTCGCCATTCAGTCTGTCGATTTTCATCGGCTTGATGACACTGATTGTCCAAACACTGATGATCTTTGGTGCCTATATAGATCACCGAATCATGAAGCAGTCAGATCAGTTAAAGGAAAATGAACAGCGGTTTCAATCGCTCATTAAACATAATATCGATGGCATTATCGTGTTATCTGTCGATCGAAAGGTGCTTTCTGCGAACGACTCAGGTAAACAAATCTTAAAAATGTGCAATTCTTGGATTGGTGATGATGTCAGTCAATACGTGATGCCGACTGAGATGTGGGAAGAATTTATTTCCCGGTCAAAAAAAGCCATCACACGTGAAGCAGAACTGAAAGCAGCAGATCGTTTTTATTATTATCATGTCACTTACATACCTGTTCATGTCAACAATACACTTGACAGTATTTATCTTGTCTTAAAAGATTTAACGCAGCAGCGGATTGCAGAAAAAGAAATTCATGTCATGGCACATTATGATGCGTTAACTGAGCTTCCTAATCGGCGCCACGCCATCAACCATTTAAATGATGTTCTCTCCGCTCAAGAAGAGACAGGAACATCAACGGCTGTTCTGTTTCTTGACTTGAATCGTTTTAAAATTATTAATGATGCACTTGGTCATAACATAGGAGACTTACTACTTAAAGCAGCTGCAAACAGACTGACGCAATGTTTACCGGACAATGGCTTTATTGCAAGACTAGGCGGGGATGAATTTTTAATGATCTTCCCTCACATGGGACATGACACACACAAAATTGAGCAGCTTTCTCAAAATATCATTCGTCAATTTGAACGTCCTTTTTTCATCCAGAATCATCAGCTCATTACATCTATCAGCATTGGGATCGCCATCTCACCTCAAAATGGCAAAGATGGGATGGAATTGATGAGGAAAGCCGATATGGCGATGTATTTATCCAAAAAACATAAGCAAAGCCGGTATGAGTTCTTTACCGAATCAATGGAAAGATCAAGTGAAGACAGGTTAAATCGAGAGCTTGAGTTGCGGGATGCCATTCAGAGAGAACAGTTTGTGCTTCATTACCAGCCGCAAGTCAGTGCGAAAACAAGAAAGATGACTGGCGTAGAAGCTCTTCTAAGAATGAAGGCACCAGATGGTTCCTTAAAATCACCTGAGGCTTTTATTGAGCTGGCAGAGGAATCAGGGCTGATCATTGATATTGGCAGATGGGTCATTGATACCGCATGCAGGCAGGCTAAAACGTGGTATGACAACGGGCTGAAAATTCCTGTGGCTGTCAATTTATCTGCGAAACAATTCAATTCTGAAGACTTAATTGATTTGATTAAGCTGACACTGAAAAAATACAACCTGACATCGTCACTGCTCGAGCTTGAAGTCACAGAAAGTATGACAATGGACAATATCAAGCAATCAAAACAGGTGCTGACGTCGCTGAAACATCTGGGCGTTCGCATTAGTATTGATGACTTTGGTACAGGTCATAGCTCCTTAAGCTATTTAAAGGATTTGCCCATTCATCGACTGAAAATCGACAAATCCTTCATTGAAGATATTTTAAATGATTCGAAGTCTGAACAGATTACAGGTGCCATTATCGCGATGGGACATCAATTATCTCTCGAAGTCATAGCAGAAGGTGTTGAAACCTTTGCGCAGGCGCAGCTTTTATCTGCGCAAGGATGTGACGACCTGCAAGGTTTTTATTATGCAAAGCCCCTTCCAGCAACCGATATCGAAAAATTCATTGCCTATCCGGCTCATCAGCTGGACACATAAAAAAGGTGCCAATCATGGCACCTTTCAGCGTGTAGACAAACCCTCGCATTCGTTGTCAGTTCTGCGCTCCGATGCTCACGAATGTCAAATTCGCTCTGCTTCGGTGCTCGTCCTTCCTAGACTTCAAAGGTTTTCAGGTCACGCTGAAAAGAAGACAAAGGGCTAAAATAAAGATCATTTTAGCCCTTTGTCAACAATCTGAGAGGTGCCAATCATGGCACCTTTTCGTTCTATCTAAATAATAAATGTTGACTGTGAATGCCTGCTTTTTTCAATAGACTAATCAATTGTTCTTGTTCTTCACGCGAGAGGCCAGAGAACGCACGCGCAATCCGGAGAGAATGAATCGGGTAAATCTTATCAAGATAACTGCGCCCTTTATCCGTTAAATGGGCATAAACCGACCGTTTATCCTTTGGGTCCTGCTCTCTTTCAATGAAACCATTTCGTTCTAATTTGTCAATTACGTACGTCACATTCCCGCTGACAAGCAGGAGTCTTGAGCCGATTTGCTGAAGTTTTTGAGCACCTCTTGTGTACAGCAATTCAAGAACGGCAAATTCAGTTGGATTAAATCCATGCTCTTTGCTGTCTCTAATGCTGTGTTCTGAAACGCTTTTAAATGCTCTTGCAAATACCTTGTAAAGTGTCATTGAACGTTCTACTTCTTCTTCATTAAACGATAGTCTCATCACATATCTACCTCTTATAATATTTTTTTAACTTCAAGGCTTTCTTGCGGTGCAGTTGGAGCCTTTCGTAAAAAATAGAAGTACGTTTTTGAAAACCCTTTCAACCACATAAGTGACTCCATTCGTGTTATGTATAAGATTTCGATATAAACTTTTAAAATCCTTCTTATTTTTCACAATCATCTCGAAAAAAAGCTTTTTTAGCAAACCATCAAGATGCGACATAGTTTAACATAATCTGTAAAGGAACTGCGTTTCCTTACACTGTATTCGTCAAATTTCTACAAAATTCAATATTGCTATAATATTAAGCACGCAAAAAAAGAACCCTTTATGTGACATACGCACATTTCAAGGGATTTTCACAAATTACGCTCTGTTTTGTTGAAAAAGAAGTGATACTCTTTTTTTAAGTCACTAATTGTCATGTTCTTGGCCGCATCAGGGCTGTAAACTCCTAATGAACAGAGCTGCTTCGTATAATAATGTCTTTCCTTTGCTAAAGCTTCTGTTAAGATACGCCGCACCGATTATCCCCTCCTATCAAGTGATCTGGACCAGGTGCTTATGAAGATCTTTTATACAAATCATTTTGTACGGCTCTTAGAAGAGCATGTGCATTCTGACCTGCCGCCTGCATGAATCGCTCCAGTAATTCATCCCTCTTCATATCTAATGCGATGATTTCTTTTGCCATACAGATGATCTGTGTTTGCTCCATCATTTGCTCCTCCTCCTATTTCAACTCATCATCATTATATGCACGCACAACACTCATTTCACATTTGTTGTTATCTTTCCTTCCATGATTTTTTCGTTTTTTCGTTTTTGTGTTATATTTTCTGACAAATGATAGGTTTTTTTCCTTCTCATTCTGTATAATATGAAGAAAAGACTTGCAGGGGTGAGTATATGACGCAGGAAGATGTATCTTATAAAGATAAAAAAGTCATTTCAATCGGGATTGTCAGTGAATTAACAGGGCTATCCGTCAGGCAAATCCGATATTATGAGGAACGCAGACTCATCTACCCCCAGCGCTCAACAAGAGGCACGCGTAAATATTCTTTTTCTGATGTAGAACGTTTAATGGACATCGCCAACAAACGAGAAGACGGTGTGCAAACAGCCGAGATTTTGAAAGACATGAAGAAAAAAGAACAGGCATTAAAAAGCGGACAATATAAGAAAAAAATGCTGGAAGGCCAGATTAACGCACACTTCCGGTACAAAAATCGATAAACAAATAAAGATTCGCTTACTCTTTAAAATTAAAGACAAGTGAATGTATGATAACGTAGTAAAAAGAGACAGCGATTGCTGCCTCTTTTTCAACTAAAGCACCTGTTAAGTGCAACGATCTAGTGTTCATCCATTCGTTCAGGAATCGAAACAGTTCGTTCATTGACCACATTCCCCGTGTTTAGAGTCGTTTTGGGCTCAATTAAGAGCAAATGAACTTCTTCTTCAGCAATTGGCTGATGTTCAATTCCTTTAGGAATCACAAGAAACTCCCCTTCATTAAGAGCTATTTCTCTATCCCTAAAACGGATGACTAGATTCCCTTTACATACAAAGAACATTTCATCCTCGTCATCATGGTGATGCCAAATGAATTCACCCTTAATTTTTACCATTTTAATGTATGAGTCGTTCAACTCTCCACTTATTCTAGGATTCCAATAATCATTTATTTGCAAAAATTTCTCTTGGATATTAATCTTTGAAATCAATAGATTCCCTCCTCATTTAATTGGAAACGCCTGTTTTATCTTTTCCTAGTTAAAACTCTCTACCTTTCAATTCTCCTCCTCATGATAAATCTCTTATATCATTAAGTTTACTTATTCTATTGGATCACGTAAAATCAAAAAATAGTGTATAGTTCATCACAATTTATGATGCAAAAAGGAGCGTTATTTTGGATATTAAATCTTTGGAAATATTTAAAGCAGTAGCTATTGAACAAAGCATTACAAAAGCTGCCGAGAAATTAAATTATGTGCAGTCGAATGTCACTGCACGAATCCAACGTCTTGAACAAGAATTAGGTGTTCCTCTTCTCTATCGATATCACAAGAAGATATCCTTAACGCCTGCAGGACGTGAACTGTTGCCATATGTAAACAAATTACTCTACGATTTTGAAGAAGCGATAGAAGCAGTAAAGCTTTCCTCTACTCCGCGGGGAACTTTACACATTGGATCTATAGAGTCAACCGCTTCTACAAGATTGCCAATCATTTTTACAGAATATCATAAGACATTTCCACAAGTAGAATTGAGCATGTATATGGCACCTACTGTAGATCAGGTTAGTGCTATTCTTAACTACAAGGTAGACGGTGCATTGGTTGATGGGCCAATTCTTCATCCGGACATTATTGAGTACCCTGTATTGGAAGAATCACTTGTTCTGATTACAAGCTACTCCCGGGAGGAATTCCTGGTAGAATCAATCTTACATGAACCATTGCTTTCGTCATTTGCGCATTGCATCTATTTGGGGCGTTGGCAGCGATGGTTAGAGAGCAATGGCTACCCTCCTATGAAGGTAATGGAATATGGCACTTTAGAGGGCGTGCTTAAATGCGTTGAAAACGGGCTTGGAGTCACCGTATTACCAAAATCTATGGTTGAATCTCGGATGCAAGGCAGATTTACCTGTCATCCATTACCGGAACCACATAGAATCGTGCCCACTGTGTTTATAAGGCGCCGCGATTCGTACATGACCAGTGCCCTCTCACGATTTATGGAGTTAATGGGCATAACTCATATGTGATCAGGTCATTTGTGGTAAAAAAGAGGATAGATAGAGCGAAGTTCTTTCAGCTCTTCTATCCTTTTAAATAAAATCATTTTAGATTATACCTTGTCTTCTAATAAAATTTTTCATTGAGAGGAAGCGTCAGTTCCTTCAACGACCCCTACAAAGTCAATCCGTACACCGCCTTTTTCAGGATCTTCTATTACCCGCATGGCAAGTGCCTTTTTCTCCCCTGTTTTTTCATCTTCGTAATTCGCATGAAAGACGTGAATGCTGGCTTCTTCCAATTGAAAATCTTCATAAGAAAGCGTCTCTATGCCCCATTCCTTTTTCAGCTTTAGAATGTCATTTGGGCTTGGGACAGCACCTTCAACATAGATGTTTTCTATTTTTCGTTTATCTCCTTCGGTAATCGCTTCAATCATATACTCTGCTGCCACAAGTCTTCTGTCTTTCCCCTCGTCTTCCCTTGAACATGCACCTAGCAATACCATGCACATTAAAATGAATAAAAACTTCTTCATTTTTCTCTCCCACCTTCTCCTTAAAATGTAAAGGATGGAAGCGCTATATGCAATCTTTATTCAAAAAAGACTGTAAAACGTAACGTTTTACAGTCTTCTTGCTACATCAGTGTATGAAGGAATGCTGTTGCAATTCCAAAATAGATCAGTAAGGATAGAATATCATTCAATGTTGTGATCAGCGGGCCAGATGCAATGGCTGGGTCCACGTTTAATCTGTGTAAAATAATCGGCACGACCGTACCTGCCATTGTCCCAATAATCAGTGTTGCAAGCAGTGAGGAGCCGACAACAAAACCTAAAATCATATTGCCCTGCCACACCATTGCGACGACTGTAATAATAATGGAACAGACGATCCCAATGTAAATACTTGTTCTCAGCTCTCTAAAAATAAGACGCATAATGGTTTTTTTCGTTAATTCTTCTTTTGAAAGCCCTCTAATCACGACGGCAAGAGACTGTGTCCCTGTATTCCCTGTCATCCCGGCAATCATCGGCATGAAGAACGCTAAAGCAACGACTTGCTGAAGGGTATCTTCAAAATAATTTAAAATACTGCCTGAAATCAGCCCAATGAACAAGAGCAGAATGAGCCATGGAAGACGGCGGTATGCCGCCACAAATGCCGGCGTGTCGAACGTAATATCTTTACCAGAGGCAGCAAACTTCTCATAGTCTTCGCCTGCCTCTTGAATGACAACATCAATGATATCATCGACTGTAACGATTCCGACTAGGACATTGTTCTCTTCCACAACAGGAATGGCAAGAAAATCATACCGTTCAATCAGCTTTGCGATTTCCTCCTGATCTTGAAAGGCTCCAACGGCAATGACTCTTGTAAACATGAGATCCTGCACCTTTTCATCCGGTTCACCTAAAATGAGATCACGGTATGAGAGAACGCCTACAAGCTGTTTTTGATCATTAATCACATATAAATAGTTGATTGATTCCGCAATTTCTGCAAAGCTTTTCAGCTTCACAACGGCATCCTGCACCGTATAATGCTGAGGAATCCAAACGTACCGGTTGGTCATGATCCGTCCCGCTGTCTCAGCAGGGTAATTCATAAGAAGCTGGACGGCCTTTGATTCCTCTGCTTCCATGTTAGATAAAAGCTGATCCTTTAGCTCATCCTCCATCTCATCAAACAAGTTGGCTAGATCATCGTTATCCATTTTGTTTGTGACGAAGGTAGCTTTGTCTTTCCCTACTTTTTCAAGAACGATTTCTTGGTATTCCCGCTCCAGCTCACCCATCATTTCTGTCACGTCATCGACTGGTAAAAAGCTGAGGAAGCGGCCGCGGTGTTTTTCTGGAAGCTCTTTAAATAAGTAGGCCATATCATATGGCTGAAGTTCTTCCATGATGTTTTTAAATTCTTTGCGTTTTCCATCTCTTAGTAAAATAATGATGCGTAAAATGAGTTCATCGTACGTAATATTTTGTATCATCGCTGTTACCTCCCCAAAGTCAGGAGATACCCGAATCCCTTAGAATGTGCGGGGGGTCAGGATCTCCTCTATCTGATGTCTCAATCTGATCTTTTGACATATTCTCTATGTGTCTCGAATCGGGATGATCCATCCCCACACCTCCTTTTCCCATAAAAAAGCACCTTCAACCGAATGAAGGCGCTTTGTAAGCATAACAAAATAAACACTTGCTCCTTCAATCGTAGAGCTTTAGCACTGTATGGCATAGGAAAAATCCAGCTGCATTAAAAATCACCTTATGTCGATGATTTCTGTTGACCCATTGGCGTCTTTGGACATTTTTGGGCAGCAGCGTATCTCCATACAGGAGCCTCACCTAACGAAGTCTCATATTGTTGACACACTGAGATTACAGAAAAAGCGCAGTGATGTCAATAAGCAAGATGCCAAGTTTCCTCATGTATTCGCTTACTTTTGAAAAAAAGAGCGATAGACAAAGTTGACCATCGCCCTTTCATGTCTTTTATTCCTCTTCTGGCTGATTCATATCCTCTTGGGAGAGGAGATGAAAGGAATCATGCAAAAACAAAGCATATCCTTCTCCATTAGGATGCGGAACATATTCCGCATGGTCCATTGTCTGCTCTTCTTCTTTTTTCTTCATATTCTCTCGCCTCCTTTCCCGTAGTTTGTCCCAATGAAAAAACCTTACACATGAAAGTGTAAGGTTTGGTGATGGCTTAATCATCCCATTCTTGCTTCAGGATTTTGCCTGTTTTAGCGGAAATCTCAAAATCAACTTCCTCGCCGTTTGGTGTGGTGATTTCGACTTCATACAAGTACACACCATTTTCTTTATCTAAATCAGAATCTGTGACTGTTCCTTTTACTTTTGCAAGGGCAATTTTTTCAGCCTGCTTTTTAGTGATTTTCACATTCTGTTTCTTTTCTTTGACTGGATCGTTCAGCGCTTTTCCTGTTTTCGCATCGACATATACTTTATATTCAAAGCCGCCTTTTTTAATCTCGACCTCATACACCCATTTTCCTTTTTTACGCTCAAGATCCACATCGTCCACATACCCTTTCACGACTTTTAGGGCTGCTTTTTCAGCTTGTTTCTTTGAGACAAACGATGATTTCTTTTGCACCACCTGCTCGGCGTGTGCTGTTTGATTTGTATTTTGCGCTTGAAGTGTGAAACCACCTGCGACAAGAGTTCCTGTTAATGCTGTAGCTACTAGTACTTTTTTCATCATGTTCATGTCCTCCTCTATTTGATTTCTCCTTTATCTTAAAGAAACAAGATGATAAAGAAAGGAAAGAAACATGAGAAAATCATGAGAAAAGGATTAGTTTTCGTACGTAATACCTTCAATGTCTCCTGTATATGCGTTCACAAGCACCTCTGCCTCACGCCCGTCAGGCAAATCCAGCTCCACCTCAAAGACGAGCATACCGCTAAATGTTTCAAGATCTGCATCATCCACTGTCCCTCCGACTTCTTTTACCGCAATTCGGATGGCTTCTTCAACCGTGATTTTCGTCAGTTTCTTTTCTTTAGAGGTTGGTTTTTTCTTTTCTGCTTCAAGCACCTTAAACGTTTGCTTGTCGACATCGACTTGATATAATTCTTTTTTTGATTGGATCGTAAAGATAAAACGATCTGACTTTTCTTTCTTTTGGATGACAGTACCGCTTACTTTTTTAACAGCCGCTTCCTCTGCCTGGAGCTCAGCATTTTTTTCATTTGGCTTTTGATAGCTTTTGGTCTGTCTGATTTCTTTCATTTGACCGCTTGCAGAAGATGCAATGATTTGATAGATGCCATTTGCATTTTCCAGCGTCAATGTATAGTCCTGTTTATGATTGATTAAATCAATATTTGTAATGTTTCCATTGTAGTCTTTTGCGATGATTTTTTTGATTTCTGCTTCACTTAATATTTTTTGATCAATGGTTTGAATCATGAGCATTGCAAAGGCAGCAAGAACGACGAGACATCCTGCGAGCGCAAGCACCATTTTCGTTTTTCTAGACATGCAGCGCCTCCTTCCTATTTCCTATTTTATAAGGAGGAAATGAGAAATTGATGAGAAAAGACCTATTTTATTTCCGGAAAAGAATGGTCATGGTTGTCCCTTCGCCGATTCGGCTGTCTACCTTCAGCTCAGCTCTATGCTCTTCTGCAATTTGCTTCGCAATTGAAAGACCAAGACCCGTTCCGCCCGTCTCACTGTTTCTTGCTTCATCCACACGGAAAAAGCGGTCAAAGATTTTCGGCAAATCCTCTTCTTTTATGCCAATCCCATGGTCAACGACTGAAATAAACGGCTTCTCTCCCGCCCATCCGCATGTCACATCAACTGGCTCTGTACTATATTTGACCGCATTATCAATCAAGATGGTCAAAAGCTGTTTGATTTTCTCTTCGTCTCCTTCCACAATAAGCGGCTGATCTGTTTGCACATGAGTTTGAATGGTTCGATTGGTGGCCACTTCAAGTGTATGGCATATCTGCTTGCACAAATGACCAAGATCGACTGGCTTCATATCCACATATAGAGGCTGACCATTTTTTGCCAGTGTCAGCAATTGATCTGTCAGCCTTTTCATTTTTTTCGCTTCATCATGAATCGCTTGGGAGGATTCTTCAACAACCTCTGGACGTGTTTGCCCCCAGCGCTTCAGTAAATTACTGTAGCTCATAATGACGGTAATCGGTGTCTTCAATTCATGAGAGGCATCATGCAAGAATTGCTGCTCTTTCTCATAATGCTTCTCGAGGATTTCTGACATTTCATTAAAGGTTTGTCCCATTTGATACAATTCATCCTTTGAATCGCCTGCTAGTTTGATTCGTTTAAACGCCTTCTCCTTCATACTTGCCTTCATGGTGCTCGTCATTCTACTAATAGGGCGTACGATTTGTTTTGTTAAAATGTGGCCAGCAAAATAGGAAAGCACTATAATTAAAACGCCAGCAGCGATTAAAATCATTCTTAATAACGCCAAATTCTCTTCCGTATTTTCGATTTCTTCATATACTTGGAGCGACACAATCTCTCCATTTGTCCAAATAACCGGGATCGCAGCGAACGCAGTCATATGCTTGTTGTATTCTTTGATTTCTGCTGTCTGCCCAGATTCATATGTGAAAGGCAGTGAACTAAACGTTGACTCCTTTGTGACAGTCAGCTTTGATTCACCCGTTTCTGTCACGACACGGATCATGCCATTTTGGGGCAAGTACGCTTTCAGAAGCTCCGAAGATGGAAGACCTTCTTCTTCTGATTTTTTTAAAGCAATGGCGATATTTTCAGCCACCTCAGACAGCCGGGACATATCTTTTTGCGTCAAGGTTATCGAAAAAATAAAATAAATGGCTGTATGAAATAAGAGCACCATTAAAAACAAAGACAACGACGTATAAAGCTGGATCTTATTTTTTAATCTCATTCTTTATCCTTTCATCACATAACCCACACCTCTCACTGTGTGAATCAGCTGTTTTTCGAATGGGTAATCGACTTTTTTTCTTAAATAACGGATATAGACATCCACCACGTTCGTATCACCAAAATAATCAAAACCCCAAACGGCTGTTAAAAGTTGATCTCTTGTGAGCACTTGCTGCTGATGCTTCAGCAAGTGGACAAGCAGATCATATTCTCTCGGTGTGAGTTCAAGCATTTGGCCTGCCCTTTGTATGTCTCTTGTTTTCTCGTTGACAGTCAAATCTGCTATGCTCAGCTCTGTCTCCATCTCTTCTTGCGCATGAATATTCAACCTTAGCTGCGCGCGAATTCGTGCTAATAATTCTTCTATGTCAAAGGGCTTTGTAATATAATCATTCGCCCCAAGATCGAGCCCGCTTACCTTATCAGGAACACTTCCTCTTGCTGTAATCAACATAATAGGTGTCGCTGTATTTGTCTTTCGAACCCTTCTCAGCACTTCAAGACCGCTTAATTCTGGAAGCATGACGTCAAGCAGCACCAAATCGAAGCTTGCTTCTTCAAGAGCCTGAAGTCCATCCATTCCAGTCTCTTTGACTGTCACCTCATATCCTTCATATTCAAGCTCTAGTGACAGCACCCTTGCAATTTTCTTTTCATCTTCGACTACGAGTATCTTCCCTTTATTCATCTCTATCTCTCCTATCTGAAAGGCAAGCTTGTCTTTTCATTATTATATGTTGCCTTTCGCATTTGGAACAGTCACAATCTTCATGTCTATTTTTTATGAAAGAAACATTTATTTTTGAACAAAAACATTATACATACTTTTTATATCGCATTTATTGCTTGATTTCCTTGTTTTTTAGTTTGCCTCTTTTAGTCCTTTTAACCCATTTTCATCTGTACAGGTGCAAACTCACTATGCAGCATATCCTCCTTTTTCATATGATATCAAGAGTTTTCCTCAAAAGTTGAGTTCTTTCGTCAAGAAGTGAGGAGAACTGCACTTTTGATAATAGATTGATTATTTGAAAAATTATTACAATTGACCCTTTCCGATCAAAAGTTTCTTTTATACAATAACATTACGCAGCCTGAATCTACTTTGAAAACAAAATAAGGAGGGCTTTCTTATGAAAGGTGAAATTCGCTTAATTCCGTATGAAGTAAAAGCCAATGTGATGGAAGCGAAAGAGACGCCGGAAAGTATTCAGGAGATTAAAGCACCCGAACTTTGGTCAAGTGGCTTCAAAGGAAAAGGCATAACCATTGCTGTCCTTGATACAGGTTGCGACACGGAGCATCCCGACTTAAAAGATCAGATTATCGGAGGCAAGAACTTTACCGATGATGACAACGGAGATGCTGAAAATGTGAAAGACTACAACGGACATGGCACCCATGTAGCAGGGACGATTGCAGCAACAGATCAAAATGGCGGAATTCTAGGGGTTGCCCCTGAAGCCAAGCTGCTGATCGTGAAAGTTCTTGGCGGTGAAAATGGCAGCGGGAAATACGAATGGATCATTAATGGCATCAACTATGCCGCTGAGCAGAAGGTGGATATTATCTCCATGTCTCTCGGTGGTCCAAGCAATGAGCCCGCCTTGCAGGAAGCCATTCAAAACGCGGTGAAAAGCGGTGTACTTGTTGTGTGCGCAGCAGGAAATGAAGGGGATGGGGACGAGCGTACAGAAGAGTTCTCCTACCCAGCAGCATACAATGAAGTCATTGCCGTCGGCTCTGTCTCCCTTGCAAGAGAATCCTCTGAATTCTCCAATGCCAATAAAGAAATCGACCTCGTCGCTCCAGGAGAAGACATTTTATCCACTCTCCCTAACCATAAATACGGCAGACTCACAGGCACCTCAATGGCCGCCCCTCACGTAAGCGGTGCACTAGCCATTATTAAAAATGCCGAGGAAGAAGCGTTCCAGCGCAAGCTGACAGAGCCTGAGGTCTATGCTCAGCTTGTCAGAAGAACCCTTCCACTGAAGCAGTCGAAAGCCCTCGTCGGTAATGGATTTTTATATTTAACTGCGCCTGATGTCCTTTTAGAAAAAACATTGGAAGCAGATCTTTTATCTCTATAGCTTGAATAAAGGTCCTGAGAATAGATTGAATTTTCTCAGGATTTTTTTAATTAAAATTATTCAAAATTTACTTTGACGAAATGAAGTGGACGTTATATAATCGAACACAATAAATTCATAGTTTGAGAGTCGGTAATTCGATCACACGTCGAATTTTAATTGGGAAGACCGGTGAAAATCCGGCGCGGTCCCGCCACTGTGAGTGAGGAGAGCTTTTCTCATGAATCCACTGTCATAAGGATGGGAAGGATGAAAAGCTTGCAGATTCACCAGCCAGGATACCAGCCGCTCTATCACATCAAACCCCCTACGGTTGATAGGAGATGTCGGAAAAAGCGTCAGTTATGCTCACGCCTTATTTCGCACACACATTTTGTCTTTTTAAACCAGACATTTGCCCTCATCAATCTTCGCCATGAGTGTAAATGTCTTTTTATATTTAGAGGAGGAATTGGAATTGACAATTGTTAAAACAAGTAATCTAGGTTTTCCGCGAATTGGTTTAAACAGAGAATGGAAAAAAGCACTTGAGTCTTATTGGAAAGGTCAAACAGACCGCGAAACCCTCTTAAGCACACTGGATGAACAATTTTTAACGGCCATTAAAACGCAAATTGATCAACAAATTGATGTTGTTCCTTCTGGAGATTTTACCTTCTACGATCACGTGCTCGATACTGCTGTCATGTTCAATTGGATTCCAGAGCGCTTCCGCAGCTTAAAAGACCCGCTAGATACATACTTTGCGATGGCAAGAGGAACAAAAGATGCTGTCTCAAGTGAAATGACAAAATGGTTTAATACAAACTATCACTACATCGTTCCAGAATACGAAAAAAGCACCGAATTCAAACTCACACATAACAAACCGCTTGAAGCTTACGAAAAGGTGAAAACGGCGTTTGGTGTTGAAACAAAACCTGTTGTACTTGGTCTTTATACATTTG
The DNA here is from genome assembly GCF_002998655.1 of Bacillus sp. GBSW19. Classification (NCBI taxonomy): domain Bacteria; kingdom Bacillati; phylum Bacillota; class Bacilli; order Caryophanales; family Bacillaceae; genus Bacillus; species Bacillus sp. GBSW19. The sequence continues at coordinate 362,097 of NZ_PVRF01000001.1, read as the reverse complement.
TCTCACTTTCTAAAGGCTATGAACCAAATGAAGTAAAAGAGATTCAGCAGCGTCTCGTGCCGCTTTATACTCAGGTTTTAAAAGAACTTGAAGAAGCTGGCGTCAAATGGGTTCAAATTGATGAGCCAGCACTTGTCACCGCTTCATATGAAGACGTGAAAGCCGTAAAAGAAATCTATCAAACGATTAAAGAAGCCGTACCTGCCTTAAACATTCTTCTTCAAACATACTTTGATTCAGTAGATGCCTATGAAGAGCTTGTCACATATCCTGTTGAAGCCATCGGTCTTGATTTTGTCCATGATCAAGGGCGCAATCTTGATCAAGTGAAAAAGCATGGCTTCCCGAAAGATAAAATTTTAGCAGCAGGCGTCATTGATGGAAGAAATATTTGGAGATCAGATCTTGGAGAAAGATTGTCATTCATTTCTGAGGTCATTGCTGACGTTCAGCCGAAGGAAGTATGGCTGCAGCCATCAAGCAGTTTGCTGCATGTACCAGTTGCAAAACACCCAAGCGAACAGCTTGAAGAGAAACTATTAAACGGACTGTCTTATGCCACTGAAAAGCTGGATGAATTAACAACATTAAAAGAAGGCTTAACAAAAGGAGCCGCAGCGATTGAAGCCGCCATCAATGAAGCCACGCAAGCACTTCTTACTTTAAAAGAATTTGCAAAAGGAACCAATGCGGATTTCACAGCAGAACGCAACAATCTTTCATCGAAAGACTTTAAACGTCCAGCTGCCTTTGAAGAGCGCCTTCGTATCCAAAACGAATCTCTTGAACTGCCGCTTTTGCCAACAACAACCATTGGCAGCTTCCCGCAGTCTGCTGAAGTGCGCAGTGCTCGTCAAAAATGGCGTAAAAATGAGTGGACAGATGCAGAATATGATGAATTTATTAAGAAAGAAACAAAAAGATGGATTGATATTCAGGAGGAAATCGGTCTGGACGTTCTCGTACATGGAGAATTCGAACGTACAGACATGGTTGAATACTTCGGTGAGAAGCTAGCCGGATTTGCCTTTACGAAATTTGCTTGGGTACAATCCTACGGATCACGCTGCGTGAAGCCGCCAATCATTTATGGAGATGTCGAGTTTACAGCGCCAATGACCGTGAAAGAGACGGTTTACGCACAAAGCTTAACGGAGAAAAAGGTCAAAGGAATGCTGACAGGACCTGTCACCATTTTAAACTGGTCTTTCCCAAGAACAGATATTTCCCGGAAAGACATTGCCTTCCAAATCGCTTTCGCATTACGTAAAGAGGTAGAAGCGTTAGAAGAAGCAGGGATTCAAGTTATTCAAGTGGATGAACCTGCGCTAAGAGAAGGTCTTCCACTCAAAGAAAGTGATTGGGCAGAATATTTAAACTGGGCAGCAGAGTCGTTCCGACTATCAACATCATCTGTTCAAAATGAAACGCAAATTCATACACATATGTGCTACAGTAACTTCGAGGATATTGTCGATACGATCGAAGACCTTGATGCCGACGTAATTACGATTGAACATTCACGCAGTCATGGCGGATTCCTCGATTACTTAGAAAAGCATCCGTATTTGAAAGGACTTGGACTTGGTGTATATGACATTCATAGCCCGCGAGTTCCATCTGTCGAAGAAATGAGTCAAATCATTGATGATGCGCTGAACGTATGTCCGACAGATCGCTTCTGGGTGAATCCTGACTGTGGTCTAAAAACGAGACAAGAGCCTGAAACCATTGATGCTTTGAAAAACATGGTGACGGCTGCTGAAGTCGCTCGTAAAAAGCTGGCGCAGCATGCATAATTGATTCCCTCTCCCCTGCCGAACATGGCGGGGGTTTTTATGTGCAGATTGTCCTGCTTGACCATCTACTAGGATGTTTCCTTTTCAAGCATGATTCGTTTATACTAGAGAAGTCAGTCGAACAAAGGGAGGAAGACAATGAATCACGAAGATTTTTTACAACGCGCAATTGATCTTGCAGTAGAAGGAGTCAATAGTGGTACTGGCGGCCCTTTTGGAGCAGTCATTGTCAAGGATGGACAGATTATTGCAGAAGGAAGCAACAATGTGACAACAACAAATGATCCAACCGCACATGCAGAAGTCACAGCTATTCGAAAGGCGTGCCAGACGCTACATACATACCAATTAGAAGATTGTATTTTATATACAAGCTGTGAGCCTTGCCCGATGTGCCTTGGCGCTATTTACTGGGCTAGACCAAAAGCCGTGTATTTTGCTGCTGGACATCAGGATGCAGCGACTTCTGGTTTTGATGACTCGTTTATTTATGAAGAAATCAACAAGGATTACGAATCAAGAAATATTCCATTTTACCAGCTGACACTTCAAAAAACCCTTGCACCGTTTGAAGCTTGGGAAACATACGAACAAAAGAAAGAATATTAAAAAAAGACACCTGCTTACCAGCAGGTGTTTCTGATTTTCAGCGTGATAGAAAACCTTTTTTATTCAGCCACTTCAAGCTCTACTTCGATGTTCCCTCTTGTTGCTTTTGAATATGGACAGAATTCATGCGCAGCCTCGACAAGCTCTCTCGCTTTGTCATGGTCAAGGCCTTTTGCAGACACAATCAGCTTGACACCAAGCTTAAAGCCGCCATCACTTTCATCTTTTAAAAGACTGACATGTCCTTCTACTTCCGATTCAATGTCTATCCCTTGCTTCTTCGCTACTTGTTCAAGTGCCCCTCCGAAACAAGCTGCATAGCCGGCTGCAAATAATTGCTCTGGATTCGTACCAGTTTCTCCGTCTTTCTTAGCATTAGGCATGACAATGTTATGATCGAGTACACCATCTTCTGAACGAACATGTCCAGCTCTTCCATGCTGCGCCTTTACTTTTGCTGTGAATAATGGTTTCATCTTCATCTCCTCCTTTATCTATTTATTCTTTTCACGTTCTATCCATTTCTCAAACATTTATCGCACATTAAAGAATTTTTCATTTTTGGGCTGTATTTATTTTAAAAAGGAAGAAAATCTTATACAATAATAAGTATGACAAAAAATAGTTGGTGACTGACATGACAAATGAATTCGAGCATATGAAGCTGGAAAATCAGCTTTGTTTCTTGTTATATGCAAGTTCAAGAGAGATGACGAAGCAATATAAACCGTTATTAGAAGAGTTAGACATTACGTATCCGCAATATTTGGCACTGCTTTTATTGTGGGAGCATGGGACATTAAATGTGAAAACGATGGGAGAGCTTTTATATTTAGACTCCGGTACACTCACACCTATGCTGAAACGGATGGAGCAAAACGGACTCATCATCCGAGAGCGCTCGAAAGAGGATGAACGTTCTGTGCAAATTCGTTTAACGGAATATGGCGAACAACTAAAAGAGAAGGCTACTGCGATTCCATTTCATATGCTGTCTGGGACAGGCAGATCGGAAGAAGAGTTAAAAACGCTGCGCGCCTCTTTGCATGAGCTTTTGCAAAAATTAACACAACCAAAAGGCTGAGGGAACATTCCCTCAGCCTTTTATGATGTCAATTATTGTACGACAGCTACTAGTTCTACTTCGATATTTCCTTGAGTTGCTTTTGAATATGGGCATACGCCATGTGCTTTATGAACAAGTTCATCTAATGCTGATTGCTCGATTCCAGTTCCTTTTACTTCTAGCTTAACGCCTAGTTTGAAGCCGCCATCTGAACTATCTTTCACTAAGCTCACATGTGCTGTTACTTCACTTTCAAAACGGATACGCTCTTGTCTCGCGACCATTTGAAGGGCTGAATCAAAACATGCAGAGTAGCCTGCTGCGAATAATTGCTCTGGATTTGTTGCTTTTTCAAGTTTTTTCGCTCTTGGTGTTCCAGGCATTGCTACATCATGCTCAAGCACACCATCGGTTGAAACAACCTTTCCTTCTCTTCCTCCGACAGCTGATACCGTTGCAGTAAATAAAATATCTGACATGAATATAACCCTCTTTCTCTCTAATAATATTTTCTACAATTTAATTGTACACAATTTAAATTCAAGAGTCAATGAATAAACACTCTTTTTTTAAGATTTCCTTCTCACCTCTATTTTATGAGCATGTCACGCAGATTCATTTTTAGACAGTAAAAAAAGCCCTTGAATAAGGGCTTTCAGATTGTTGACAAGAGCTTTTAGATGATGTCATACTGCGCATTTGGTTGTTCTAGCGTATGGTTTCTGTTATCCGGGTCGGCATTTGCTGCTGCCAGCCATAACGCCAGGATGGTGATGCTTGTACAGACGACTGCCCATTTTTTAAAATTCATATAAACAATCCCCTCTCTGAATATAGATTCGAGCATGTTCCGCTTCTCCGTAGAACATGGAAGATTTTTCATAATCTCCCATTTCATTATAATACTTTGCGGTGTCTAATGCCAGCTCCTCTATATCTGGATATGCATAGGCAGACTCTAAAAAATGAAAAATTCGTTTAATATGCTCCGCATCTTGCTTTAAATACAATGCTTCTAAAAATATCGTCTTCTGAATATGAATATCATCCTGAAGTGCTTCTGCTCGCTTCATACATTCTTCTCTGTAGTGTAAGGCTTCTTCGTGTTTACCTTGTTTGTATAATATCTGAGCGGCGGTATAAAGAGGGTCTATAGATCGACGAAGGTGATCGGATTGATTTTGGTCAAATAACGAGATGGATTCTTTCATTAGTTCGAGTGCGCGGTCAAGATCTCCCATTCGGTAATAACTGTTGCCCATATTAAACAAAGAGGAAGCAATAAAACGCACATTCTGAAAGTCTCTTGATCTCGCAAGCGCTCTCTCGAGATGTGGTAATGCCTTTTCATGCCTTCTCATATCATCATAGTTACCGGCCACAATAAATTCGCATTGGATCGTGCGAAGCGCATATAGCTCATGTTGAATATAGACATCCAGCGCCAGTTTGGCATGGTGCATCGAGATATGTGTTTGTTTCATGTGATAATATATTTCTGACATTTTAAAATGAAATTCCGCACGTTCAATATCATCTGACACAAAAGAAAGCTTGTGCTCTGCCTTTTGATAAGACGAGATGGCAGCAATATACTGCCTACGGCCAAATTCATACATGCCTCTGAAAAAATGATAGTAGTATTCAAGCATGCCTGTGACATGTGTTTGATGCTCATCTATTTCTTTCGAAAGCTCGGAAAAGTTGGCGCGAAGCTTTCCTTCCTTTAATGGCTTTAAGTAATCGAGCATGACCTCATGCCTGAATTCCATTAAAGAAAAATAGAGAAGCAAATTCTGATCTTCTTCCATTGAATCAAGAGAGGTGCGAATTTCCTGCTTTAATTGTTCTGCTTGTTCTGAATCAAATCTGCGGATTAATTCATACCACTTGTTGATTTTCACTCCAATATCCGAAGAGGGAATGATTTTCGCCATACGTTGCCTTCTCCAATCTTCTCAAAATATAAAACATTACCATATTTTATCATACTTGACCGAAGAAATACAAAAATGAAATGAAAGGAAAAAGAGAGCCTGCTGTCACAAGACTCTCTTTTGAATTCGTTATTCTCTTATTTGTCCTTGACCACGAATGACAAATTTTTCAGAGGTTAAAGCCGGCAGACCCATCGGCCCTCTTGCATGCAGTTTTTGTGTGCTAATCCCTATTTCTGCTCCGTAGCCAAATTCAAAGCCATCTGTGAACCGAGTAGAAGCATTATGATAGACAGCGGCAGCGTCGACAGCTGTTAAGAAAAGTGAAGCATGCTGATCATTTTCCGTAATGATCGCTTCAGAGTGCTTGGAGCTATACGTTTGAATATGCTGAATCGCTTCTTCTATGCTCTCTACGATTTTAATACTGACAATCGGCGCTAAAAACTCTGTTTCATAGTCCTCTTTTGTCGCTAATGAAGCACTAGGCGCAAGGGCACATACGGCTTCATCGCCCCGTATCTCTACCCCATTTGCATGCAGGGCTTCAAATAACGAAGCGCCATATGTTTTTGCCCATGTTTCATGAATGACAATGCTCTCAATCGCATTGCAAACAGATGGCCTTTGGGTTTTAGCATTCAGCACAATCTGCTCAGCCATTTCGTTTTTCGCTGTTTCATCAATATAGATATGACAGTTCCCTGCACCTGTCTCAAGCACTGGCACGGTAGACTCTCTCACGACAAGATCAATTAAATTTTTCCCGCCGCGCGGAATAAGGACATCCAGATATTCATTTAAAGTGAACAGCGTTTTCGCCGTTTCACGGCCTGTATCTTCAATCAATTGCACACTGTCTACTGGAATATCCGTTGTCTGAAGCGCTTCATGGATCACCTTGACAATCGCTTTATTACTATGAATGGCAGAGGAGCTCCCGCGAAGAATAACAGCATTCCCAGTTTTGAGGCAAAGGGTGGCAGCATCTACTGTCACGTTTGGCCTTGCTTCATAAATCATTCCAACCGTTCCGAGAGGCACACGCACCTTTTCGATGAACAGACCGTTTTCTTTTTGAATGGTTTCTAATGTTTCACCAATTGGGTCTTTTAAGTGAATCAGCTGAAGAGTAGCGTCTGCAATGGCGTCAATTCTCTCTTCTGTGAGTGTAATCCGGTCAATAACAGAAGGCGTGAACTGATTTTCCTCAGCAGCCTGAACATCCTTTTTATTCTCCCCCAATAAATAAGCGGAAGATGCTTTAAGTGCAGTTGCGATGGCATGTAAAGCTGCATTTTTTTGCTCCGTCGTTTTTAGCAGCAGCTGATCTTTGGCTGTACTTGCTTTTTTTGCTTTTTCAAGAACTTCATTCATCGTATTCCCTCCTCAGTTTTGTACATGCTGTACCCAGTGATCTCTGTGTATAACCTCAGGCTTCTCATTTGAAAGCTCATCACTTCGCATCCCTTTAATGCCGAGAAGCTCATCGGATGCGTACAAGGTTTGTCCTTTACCTACTAGTCCGTTCGGACCGACGACTTCAACGACCTCTCCTTTAGAAAAGTCACCAGCGACATCAATGACGCCAGCTGGAAGAAGACTTCTGCCATGATGCAAAATCGCCGCTTCTGCTCCTGCATCTATCATGATTTTGCCAGAAACGGGTGAATGGAATTGAATCCATTGACGGCGGTTGTTGATCGCTGATAAGTCCTGTTCTCCGATATACGTTCCGTCTCCTTGACCCGCTAGAATATGAAGCAGCTTATCTTCACCAGTACCTGTGCCAATGAAGACTTTCACGCCTAGTGAAAGTGCCGTTTGTGCAGCAGACAGCTTTGATTTCATCCCGCCTGTTCCCACCTTTGAGCCTGTGCTCTTCGCATATGAAAACAATTCTTCTGAAATGTGTGTTAGTACATCAAAACGCTTCGCCTCAGGATGCTCATTTGGATTTGCATTATAAATTCCATTTATGTCTGTTAAGATGATCAATTGGTCTGCATGAATTAATCCACTGACAAGAGCTGACAGCATGTCATTATCCCCAAAGGTAAGCTCCTCGATCGAAACTGAATCGTTTTCATTGATAATTGGTAAAATTTTTCTTTCCAGCAGCTCCATCATCGTTGCGTAAGCATTTCGATATCTTGTTCGATCTGAAAAGTCATTACGGGTTAAAAGCATTTGTGCAGGTGTCATGTGAAACTGTGAAAATAGCTCTGTATATTTCTGCATTAACAAGCCTTGACCAACGGCAGCTGCTGCCTGTTTCCCCTTTAAGGTCACAGGTCTTGATGGATACCCTAAGCTGCCAAACCCTGCTGCAACGGCTCCTGATGAAATTAAAATGATTTCATGCCCAGCCTCTTTCAGTTTTGCTATCGCTTTCACATGATCCTGCATTTTTTGTTCATCAATGGCTCCTTTTTGCTCTGTTAATGAACTGCTGCCAATTTTGATGACGATCCTTTGCTTTTTCATTATTGATTCCCTCCGCTATACCTTTAGGCACAAAAAAATCCCTTTTTCTCCTTGTTTAAAGGACGAAAAGGGATTTTCCGTGGTACCACCTTCATTGAATAAGCATACATCTAGCTTATTCCACTCAACTCCTGTAACGCCAGGCACGCGCTTAGATTTTTCCTCTAAGGCTCAAAGGGCAGGTTCAGCAGCTGTCTGCGGCAAATGTTTCAGCATGTCATTTGCTCTCTTTACGCATCAGTTCCTGCTTACTATTCCTTTTCAACGCTCGTTAATTTTTTTATATTATCACCAATTGCTCAGGAAAAGTCAAGCCGTCAATTAAATACAATCGTTTTATTCTCATGCACAATTATTCGATCTTCTAGATGCCATTTGACGGCACGTGCTAGCACACTCCGCTCAATTGTTCGGCCAATATTTTTTAATGCTTCTGCATCATCCCGGTGATCTACACGCTCAATATCCTGTTCAATGATCGGTCCTTCGTCTAAATCATTGGTCACATAATGAGAAGTCGCGCCAATTAATTTGACTCCCCGCTCATATGCCCGCTTATATGGATTTGCACCAATAAACGCTGGCAGAAAAGAATGATGAATATTAATGATTTTGTTCGGGTGCTGTTCAATAAATTCAGGCGTTAAAATTTGCATGTATCTAGCAAGCACAATGGCATCAATATCATACTCTTCTAATAATGCGAGCTGCTGTTTTTCCGCTTCTTTGCGAATGTCTTTGTTCGCCTTCACAAAATGGAACGGGATTCCAAGCGATTCTACTGTATCTTTTGCCGTTTCATGATTGCTGATCACGACCGCAATTTCAGCCATGACATTTCCACTTTGCCATTCCCATAGCAGCTCATGTAAACAATGAAGCTCTTTTGACACAAAGATCGCCAGCTTTTTAAGCTCACTTGCACGCGACATGCTCCACGTCATTTGAAATGATGCTGCAATTGGCTCAAACTGATGCTTCAGCTGATCCATATTTGCCGAGATGTCTTTCCAATCAAATTCAATTCTTAAAAAGAACCGGCCGCTTTCATGATCTGTTGTGTATTGGCTGGATTCAATGATATTCGCTCCGTGCTCAAATAAAAAGGAAGAAACAGCTGATACAATTCCAGGCTGATCCGGACAGCTGACAAGCAACCTTCCTTTTTGCTCATGCTTTTGTCTGTGTAATTCAAGTTTCTCTGTTATCAAAGTTCTCATGTATCATGACCTCATTTACGTTTTCATTCTAATGAAATATTATACTGGACTGGAAAGAGAAAAAGCAATGTAGAGTCCTGTTTTTTATTGAATATTCATTCAATTCTGCACCTAGCATGATATAATGTGAATAGACCTTTTATCATAAAAGGAGTGATGGAGATGAAAAGTATGACCTTGTTTGGTAAAGTGAGCTTTTGGCTCGGCATCGTTTGTCTGATCACAGGTATTTCCCTTTTTATAGCCGGTGAAAGACTCATTCCTTTTCTCACATTTGGTGTGTGTTTTCTGCTTGCGAGCCAGCTTTACCGCAAAAATGAAAACGATTCCAATCATCATTCAATGTAACAAAAGGCTGGCATCTATCTGCCAGCCTTTTCTTATTCAATGATTTTCAATCCTACTGCCGCAGATAAAATCAGGGCGATGAAGAAAATACGTTTTGCGTCTTTCGACTCTCCGTAAAACAGCATACCGACCATGGCGCCTCCAGCAGCTCCGATTCCAGTCCAAATAGCGTACGCCGTTCCCATCGGAATCGTATTCATCGCAAGAGACAGCATCAGAAAAGACATCGAAAAGCCAGCTGCAATGAATAAAATCCATTTGACATGCCGGTCTTTTTGGAATTGATTCATCATGGTCACACAAAGCATTTCTAAGATGCCTGCTCCAATGAGTAAAAGCCAGCTCATGATTCAGCCTCTCCCTTCTTTTCACCTGTTGTCAGCTTCAGTCCTAATACACCGCACAAAAGCATGACAATCAAAAGCAGTTTGACAAGCTGAACCGGCTCACCAAGCACCATGCCTATGAGGACGGTACCTGCTGTCCCAAGCCCGGTAAAAACGGCATAAAGTGTGCCAACTGGCAGTACACTTGTTGCTTTCATGAGTAAATAAAAGCTCACGATAATACAAACGATGGTTGCGCCCCATTCTATGAGCGAGTGGGCATATTTCAGCCCCATCACCCAGCCGACCTCAAAGATGGCCGCAATAAAGACATTTCCCCATTTCATCTGATCTTCTCCTTTCTGAACGATTCCAACCAACAAAAAAAGCCTGGAAATCGATCGTTTGATCAAATCTCCCGGGCTTTTATCCCTCCGTGTCCATATGGCCTCTTCTAAGACCCTATGTGTTTTCTCTCGGACCAGACTGCACCAGCGCACGGAACCCTAGAAAACCAATTCATGATATACAGACCTGACTTAGAGCAGATTCTGTATTAAAAATCTTATCACACCCCGATATGCCGGTCTACCAGTTTGCTCTCCCTCTTCAAATATACTTGTTCATTTTTCGAAAGAAATGATATGAGACCGGCGTATACTAAATGATAGACAGAGAAATGATCACATCGCTGATATAATGAAATAAGATTGATGTGATGAACGATCCAAGATGACGCTTTGTTTACCAGCCCAAAGTACGCTGAATCACATTTTATAGGAAACCAAGAGGTGGATCGTATGATGATAACCGACGAACAGAAACATGAATTTTATCAAGCACTGGTTGACAAGAACCCGCAATATGACGGCACATTCTTTGCCGGCATTAAGACCACTGGTATCTTCTGCCATGCCACATGTACCGCTAGAAAACCAAAATATGAGAACTGTGAGTTTTTCTTTACAGCAGAGGAAGCACTGCTAGCAGGATATCGTCCGTGCAAGCGCTGCACACCATTAACATACCCTAACAGCATTCCGGAAGAAGTCAAAACACTCGTTTCTGCAGTTGAAACACACCCTGAAAAACGCTGGAAAGAAGAAGACTTTCATCAATTAGGGATTCACTCTGCAACGGCACGGCGGAAATTCAAAGAAATCTATGGTATGACCTTTGTTCAATATGCGAGATCACGCCGAATGGGACTTGCCTTTAAAGAAATTCTGAATGGAAAAAAAGTGATTGATCAGCAGGTCGCCTTGGGCTATGAATCTTCGAGTGCCTTCAATGATGCATTTACGAAAATTATGGGAAATCCCCCTAAAAAGACGCAAACCAAGATTCTCCACGCTAATTTTATTTCTACACCGATCGGGCGGATGATCAGCGTGACAGATGCGACGCATGTGTATTTACTGGAATTTGTGGACAGGCGGGGACTCGAAAAGGAAATTGAGAACATGAGAAAAAAGCATCAAGCCCGTATTTTAGTCGGGGAAACAAACGTCCATCAGCAATTAGCAAAGGAATTGACCTTATATTTTGAGAAAAAACTCACGCAGTTCTCGGTACCACTTTCCTTACATGGCACCCCTTTTCAAATGAAGGTGTGGGACCTGCTCACACGCATTCCATCAGGCGAAACAAGTTCTTACCGCGAGCTTGCTGTGATGCTGGGCGATCCGCATTTGGTCCGGGCGGTAGGGAATGCAAATGGTGCCAATCAATTGGCGATCATCATTCCATGCCACCGCGTCATTCAAACAAGTGGTGAGCTCGGCGGCTACGGCGGCGGGATAGAACGGAAGAAATATTTACTTCAGCTAGAACAGCGGATATAAAATAAAAACGGCTCTGCTTATTTTGTAAGCGAGCCGTTTTCTTCGTTGCGGGTGATGCTGTAGACATCAATGATTTGGTCCCATTTCGAAATGGTTTTTTCTTTTTTCATGCCCATTTTTAAAGCGACCTTTACCGATGCTTCATTGTCTGGGCGGATTAAGCTCACCATTCGTCTGACTTTCATTTCATCAAAGCCATAGGTGAGACAGCCTTTTGCGGCTTCAGCAGCATAGCCATTTCCCCACGCTTCTTTCTTTAGCATGTAGCCGATTTCAAGTTCGGTTTGTCCTTCAATGTTTTGCAGAACAATCCCGCTTTGTCCAAGTGGTTCATTCGTTTCTTTGTCTTCAATGATCCAGAGGGAAGTATGATACATACGGTCATTCTTTTGATTCCATGCAATCCACTCTTTCGTCTGCTGCTCATCCTTCAAAGAAGGATAATACTTCATCACTTCTTCATCTTGGAACAACATATCATATAAAAATGGCGCATCATGTTCATTCATCGTTCTTAGCCTGAGCCGCTCTGTTTCAAGCACTGTCCGTGTTTGAAGTTTCATTTATGATCCTCCCCTCACTTACTTACTAAAAATATCTCCGAACAATCCATTTGAATCTGGGGCAAAGTAATGGATTCCCGCACCGGTTAAACTAGCTGCCAGCGCTGTCCACATCATTAAACTGACTGTCATCCACACTGCGACTTGCTTTCTTTTCGTTCCGAAGCTCATGCACATAAATGCCGCTAGATGACTGCCGATGATAAAAGGTCCGACGAGCGCTAATCCTGGGAGACCATATCGTTCCCAAATTCTTCTGGCCCGCAGCTGCTTTTTCTCTCCTTTTTCATCACTTTTGTCCTCTTTTCTCTTCAACCGCCATGCTTTGAAGCGGTCTACGAAAACAATGAGAAGGAAAACGGTAAAATAATTGCCGATGAATCCAATGACCGCAGTCGGTACAGGATGCATGCCACTTAAAATGGCCAACGGAACGACCCCTACCACTTCAAAAAAAGGCAAAGCAGCCAATACAAACACAAGTACATATCCCCATAAAATATCCAAGCACAGAACCCCTTTTCATTTTTGTCCTCTTCCCATTGTAATGAAAAACACGATACCATTTCTACATTTTTTTAGAAAAAGAAAAGCACATCTTATAGGATTATAGATGTGCTCTGTTTTTTACAATGTATTTTCATTTTTCTTATTCGTCCGGCGTAAAACAATGAGCATAAGCCCTATTAAGATCACAACCGATAGTAGACTTTGCAAGAGAAGCACGCTTGGTGATGTCCAGCCAATCCATTCAAATAGGAGCTGCGGTCCGAAAAAGATGATCGGAATCAATGAAACGACATTCGCCTTTAAGATCGCATTAAAGACAATGATACATAGCAGCATGAGCAGGATGACGCCCCATCTTTGACCTGAGGTCAGGACAAGTAATGGTGTGCCGAGTTTTTGATCCAATAGTTTGATTGTGACCATCGCGGTCAGCTGAAAGATTCCTAAGATCCAAAAGTAAAGAAATGCCCGGCGGCTTGTCTGAAAGGCAGACGCTCTAAACATCACAATGATCATGATGACATTGGCCACTAAAACGAGCGGATAGCCAATCAATGCATACCAAGAATAGGATAAGCTTTGACTGATCGCATCTGATAAAATCATGTAGAAGAGAGACCCGATTAAGAAGGCACTGATGAATGGAACCCAGTCTTTATGGTGTCCTGACAGCTCTTTTGCGAGTTCATCAGCATAGCTCCGCGGATCTCCGCCAAACACAGCCTCCCCTGTTTTACCATCTTTTTCAGCCTCTACCGCGTGTGTCGTCAATTCATCCATCAGCTCATCAATTTCGTCCACATTTTTTCCCTTTGATATGAGATATAATTTCAGCTCTAGTAGGATGTGTCTTGTTTCTTTTGATACCATAATCTCACTTCCCTTTTTGTAATAAGCGGTTTACATTTTTTGAAAGCTCACTCCAGCGGGTCATAAACTCTGTGAGCGCTTGTTCTCCAGCTTGTGTGAGCGTATAGTATTTCCTTTTCGGTCCGCTCGCTGATGTTTTTGTGACAGTAGTCACCAGCTGTTCCTTTTGCATACGCAGCAGGATCGGATAGATACTTCCTTCACTAATTTGATCAAACCCGTAATGCGCGAGCTTCTTTGTCATTTCATACCCATAAATCTCACCCTCAGAAATAATCGATAGCAGGCAGCCTTCCAAAATTCCTTTTAACATTTGTGTGGATGTTGTCATCTTTGTTCCTCCGATTCCAGTACCTTGCATCACAAGATAGCATCATCTTACCACACACTATCTTGTCATGCAAGATACTATCCTAGAAAAAAATCACCGCTGAAAGGGTGATTTTTACGCCCATGGTTTATCTGTTCCAAGTGCGTCAGCCAGTGCCTTGCTATGCTTTCGGCGGCTTTTTCTTTCCTCTGCCCGCTGCTTCGCTGTTTGATGCAGCATGATTTCTTCCTCTGTTTCCGGTACGACTTGTGGAACTCGTTTTGGCTTTCCGTTTTCATCTAGCGAGACAAAAGTCAGAAATGAAGTCGCTGCAAGTCTGCGCTCTCCAGACATCAAGTTTTCTTTCATGACTTTGACGAACACTTCCATGGAAGACGTGCCGACCCACGTCACATAGGATTCCAAGCATACTGACTCTTTTTGTCCAATCGGCTCTAAAAAGTCAACAGAATCCATTGACGCCGTGACCGTTTCACTGCGGCTGTGTCTTGCTGCTGAGATGGAGGCAATGTCATCTATATAACTCATTAATTTCCCGCCAAATAAGGTTTGGTGGTTATTCGTATCGAGAGGGAATACCCTGCTGGTTTTGACAACTTTCGATTCCTTGCAGTATTTGAAATTTTCTTCACTCATCATCATAGCTCCTTCTTGCTGTTTTCGTGAATGCGGAACGACTTTTATTAAACACTATTCTTTTAGGTTTGTCTAAACTTTTTGCTTTAGTCTCTTGTGAGAGATTTTCTTTCGGAAATGTTTCAACTATGACTAGAACGAGGAATAATAGAACTATGAACAAACAAGGAGGCCATTTGATGGATTCTATGAGAGCAGAACAAATACACAAAATGCCGCAATGCATGAGTGAATATGACGATTTACAAGAAGTCCTTTTATGCAGTCCCATCTATATGGAAATCAAACAGATCATCAACGAAACCCAAAAACATTTTGCAAGAGAAAATATTTCTCAAATGAAAGCCATTGCTCAGCATAAGCAATTGATCCAAACACTAAAAGACCATCAAGTACGCCCCATTATGCTTCCTGCAAATGACCGCTTTCCTGAGCAAGTCTTTACTCGGGATATTGGGTTTACGATTGGACATACACTCTTTGTTTCAAGCATGGCCGCTCCAGTTCGGCAAGGAGAAGAACAATTATTAAAAGAGTGGGCACAGGGAAAAGGCTGGAAAACTGTCACACTGACAAATGGAACGATTGAAGGCGGCGATGTACTTGTGGATCAAACACGCGTATTTGTCGGAACGAGCAAGAGAACAAACCCAGCCGCTATCCATGAGCTCGAAAAAGGACTGCCTGATCATGACATCATTCCCATTCATCTTCCTCCTCACATTTTGCATCTCGATTGTGTGATGAATATTCTCTCTCATGATGAGATATTGATTTATCCTGAAGCGTTCAAAAAAGAGGATCTTCACCTGCTTCAAATGCATTATCATCTAATTGAAATAAGCGAACAAGAGCAATTCACACTCGGACCAAACGTTTTATCCCTTGGACAGAAAAAAGTGATCAGTTTGCCCATCAATCAACAAACAAATGCTGCATTAACCGCTCACGGGTACACTGTCATTGAAGTGGATTTTTCAGAAATCATTAAATCTGGCGGCTCTTTTAGATGCTGCACATTGCCGATTCGGCGTTCATCCACTAAAAAAGCCAGCGTGTAGAACAGCTTGTCTACTTGCTGGCTTTTTTTCTGTCTATTTTTATGTTCGATCGTATAAATGACAGGCGACATCATGTCCTTCTTCTACTGCTTGTAATGTTGGCTTTTTTTCAGCACACACATCCATCGCTGCAGGACACCTTGTTCGAAATACACAGCCGCTTGGCGGGTTCACTGGACTTGGAATTTCTCCTTTTAAAATGAACCTTTTGCGCTTGTCCTCCACGTCAGGATCTGGAATGGGGATCGCTGACAGCAAGGCTTGTGTATATGGGTGCAGCGGTGTTTGATATAACATATCACTGCTGGTCAATTCGACGAGATGACCTAAATACATGACACCGATTCGGTCGCTGATATATTTGACCATCGACAAGTCATGCGCAATAAAGAGAAATGTCAGCCCTTCCTCCTTTTGCAGTTTCTTCAGCAAATTCACAACCTGCGCTTGAACGGAGACATCTAGTGCAGAAATTGGCTCATCTGCCACAATAAATTTCGGCGCTAAGGCGAGGGCTCTTGCAATACCGATTCTCTGCCTCTGCCCTCCGCTGAATTCATGAGGATAGCGAGTCGCAAAGTCATAGCTAAGTCCAACAGCTTCAAGTAGTTCTTTCACCCGGGCAACTCTTTTCTTTTGACTCCCGTAAAGGTTGTGAATCTCCATTGGCTCCAGCATAATATCTTTTACAGACAGCCGCGGATTTAAGGAGGAATACGGATCTTGAAACACCATTTGAATTTGCCGATTAAAATCAAATGATTCTTTTTTAGAAAGGTGATGAAGACTTTTCCCTTCATATAAGGCTTCCCCATCTGTCGGTTCATAAAGACGCATAAGCACTTTTCCAAGTGTGGATTTTCCGCAGCCAGACTCGCCAACAAGGCCAAACGTTTCGCCTTGTTTCAGCTGAAAGGAGACACCGTCTAGCGCTTTAAGCGTTCTTCCTTTCGATAGATGAAAATGTTTTTTGAGATTGTTTACTTGTAAAAGTGGTTCAACTGCCATGACCATTCCTCCTCTCGCTTGGCAAATACCGTCTTGCACCTGCCCATTCTTTTTCATATGAAGTGCCAGAAAGGGAAAGAAGTTCAATTTCTCTGCCGGTTTTAGGCGAATGAAGCATCATACCGTCACCTGCGTAGATCCCAACATGGCGGACAGCTCCCTTTCCGTTGTCATTGGCAAAAAACAATAAGTCGCCTTGTTCTAAATGGCTTGATGCGACCGGTGTTCCTTGCACTGCTTGGTCACTTGCGTCCCTCGGCAAAAGATATCCGCACGCTTTATACATGCTGTAAGCAAAGCCTGAACAGTCATAGCCAAAGCTGCTCATGCCGCCCCATAAATACGAAAGACCAATAAATTGTTTTCCCTTCTCTACAACATCTTTGCCGGTCATAGAAGAAATGGATGAAACTGACTGCACATCTACTTTATTGATTTCTCTCGTCCCTGCTGGTGTGACAACGCGAAAGCAATCACTCGTTTCTTCTACAGCTGCGAGCTCTGTTAAAAAACTAATTTTCATGTCCGCTTGCCCATTTCGATAGAGCATGGCTTTTTTCTGACAAACGATATGAGATATAGCTGGCGCACTTCCTTCTGTCACTTGCTTTAGATGGTTCGTAGGTATATAGCCAGGATAGCCTTGCGGATGTTTCCGGCTGGCCTGCTGCGGAATGACGACTTTCATCCAGCCGTCTGTCTCTTCTAATCCAATGACTCGTTCGCCGAGCAGTACTTGCGATTGGATCAGATTTTCTTCACATAAAGCCAGTTTTTCTTCATATGTTTGCTTGTCAATCCACTCTTTGATTTTGAAGGAGCCCTGAAGTACCTTTTGATCGATTTCTCTCGGTGACTGCGGCGCTGTCCATACGTTCGCAACTGCAACCTTTGATTCAAATATCATCATGAGACTCCTTTCACCCCTTGAATGCCTAACCCATGATGCGGCGGGAAAAAGATATCTTTTCCTTTGTACACGATTCCTCCGTCTACCATGTCCTCTTTTAGCATCAGCGGGGCATCAAAATCATAGCGGGTGATATTCGGCTGGCTGGCGGCGAGATGAGCGGCTGCTGTAATGCCAAGTTTTGACTCAATCATACTGCCAACCATGCACTTTACGCCGTATGCTTCTGCTAGAGCATTGATTTTTAGGGCTTCTTTTATGCCGCCTGATTTCATTAATTTTAAATTGATCAGATCACAGCTTCTCGTTTCAAGCACCTTGATCGCATCATGAAAACTGAAAATGCTTTCGTCTGCCATAATCAATGTATCTGTTGCTTCTGTCACACGGCGCAGGCCTTCGATATCTTCTTTCGGAACCGGCTGCTCTACTAGTTCGATATTCAGCGCCTCCATTTTCCGAATGGCTATGATCGCTTCCTTCCACGTCCATCCTTGGTTCGCATCGAGTCTGATCTGAATATCCGGCCCGACCTTTTCTCGAATTCGCTTGATACGCTGAATATCCGTATCTATGTCATCTTTTCCTACCTTGATCTTTAACGTCTGAAAGCCTTCAGCTGCGTATTGCTTCGCATCTTCCGCCATCTCAAGCGGACGGTTTACACTGACCGTATAATCGGTTTCAAGCTGACTGCGATATCCGCCAAGGTATTGATAAAGCGGAAGTCCTGCCTGCTTCGCTAAGCCATCATAAATGGCCATGTCAACCGCTGCCTTTGCGCTTGTGTTGCAAGCGAGCACTCGGTTCATATGAGAAAAAATTTGTTCATATTCTGACAAGGAAGCTCCAAGCAAAATCGGTCTGATCACTTCGCATATGGCATAGTCGATGCTTTCCAGCGTTTCACCTGTAATCACCGTTGTCGGGACTGCTTCTCCGAAGCTGACGTCACCTTGATCATATGTGATGATAACGATCAGAGATGCTGCGTCATACACCGTTCGTAAAGCGGTTTTGAAAGGCTTTTTTAGCGGTACACTCATTCTGCATGTACGAACATCGACGATTTTCATTTGATCGCCTCTTTCGCTGCAACGCCTGGAGAAATGTGCAGTTTTTTTCCTGTCGCATCTAATGTAGCCTGCGTGCCCATTGGAATAGCAAAGTTCGGCGAAGAATGACCGATCCGGAAGCCCCCAAGTGCAGGTTTCTTTTGCGGGACAATATAGGTGCCCCATACTTGATTCAATGTAAGGGACTGATCTTTCTTTTTTGGCTCACATTGATGAAAATCTCCAATGATGAATCCAGCCGCATCATCCAATTTCCCAGCAGATGTGAGGTGCTGCATCATTCGATCAATTTTATAGGGCTCTTCGTCAATATCTTCAATGAACAAAAGCTTTCCCTTCGTATCGATTTCAAAAGGTGTACCAAGTGTTGTCACGATGAGGGCAAGATTTCCTCCTACAATCTCACCTGAAGCGGTGCCCGGATAGAAAGTATGAAGGGGTGACAAGTGGTGCGCATACGTAAAGGCTTTCGGTGCAAACAGCTGTAAAAAGGTATCTTTCGTATAAGGATGAACCTCCTCAAGTCCCACATCAGAGGAAAGCATTGGACCATGAAAGGTCACAAGACCAGTCTGCTGCTGGATGGCCGTATGTAAAAACGTAATATCACTATAGCCCCAAAAGATTTTTGGATTCCGGCGAATCAGGTCATAGTCAATGACTTCCGCAAGTCTTCCAGTCCCATATCCTCCGCAAGCACAAATAACCGCCTTCACTTCTGGATCTTGAAACATGCGATGAAGATCCTCCACTCTTTCATGATCATAGCCTGCTAAATACCCATACCGGCAGTCGATATACTTTCCTTTTTTCACCTTTAGCCCGAGGCTTTCTAAAAAGGCAATCCCTTTTGCTAATTTCAGCTCATCAGGCGGGCTTGCTGGTGCAATAATCCCCACCGTATCCCCTGTTTGAAGTGCCACTGGCAGCTGGCTCATGCCATATCCCCTCTTTCTCTTTGTTTCTTTCAATCTATGGGCTTCTGCTTCATAACATGAACGAATAAAGGAACAGACGCTTTTATCTAAAAGCGTCTTTTGATCCTAATATCACTCTCCATCTACCTGTGCCCATTTCAAATCGATATACCCAACGGGGTGGCGGACAATTCCCTTCACGCCTTCTTTTTGTAAATGGACTTGGTTATAAAAATGAATCGGAATGATCGGTGCTTCTTCAATGAGAAGTGCCTCTGCATCATGAAGGAAGCTGTTTCTCTTTTGTTCGTCTGCTTCCTGGCTCGCTTTTTTGATCAGCTGATCATAGGTATCATTAGACCATCCTGTCCGGTTCATGGCATTCCCTGTTTGGAAGCTCTCTAGGAAGTTGATCGGATCTGCATAGTCTGCTAAAAATGAACTTTGTGAGAATTGGAATTTCAGCGCCTTTTGATCTTCTGCAAATACATTGGCTTCCATGTTTGCAAGCTTCACATCTACACCTAACGCTTCTTTCAGCTGCTGCTGGATGGCTTCCGCTTTTTTCTTGTTCTCAGGCTTTGTACTATATGTTAATGTGACGGCTGGCAGTTTCGAATAGTTCTCTTCTTTCAGCCCTTTTTCTAATAGCTTCGCAGCTTCACTCTTATCATTCTTCACAAGATCACCGCCAGCTTCTCTGAAATCCTCACCCTTTGAATCTAGGATGCCTGGCGAGACGAAAGCGCGTGCTGGCTTCTCTTCATTTTTCGTCACATAATCCACAATATCTTGCGGGTTGATCGCCATTTGAAAAGCTTTGCGAATGTTCTTATTTTGAAATGGTTCTATGTTCACATTCAGACGATAAAAGAACAATCCAGCCTGGTCTTCAATTTGTACATCTTTATTTTTCAGCAGATTTTCACTTTGCTCTGCTGGAACAAAGGCAGTATCTAAATCTCCTGATTGATACATTTGATAGTCTGTGTTTCGATCACTGATCATCAGCCACTTCACTTGATCCAGCTTGACTGTTTTTTTGTCCCAATACGTCTCACTTTTTTCCATTGTGAAGCTCTCATCATGCTTCCACTCTGTCAGCTTGAACGGTCCATTTCCGACAAAGGTTTTGGCGTCTTTTGCCCAATTTGGGTCCTTCTTAGCTACCTGTTCATTGACTGGGAAAAAGGCAGGGTTTGCGGTCATATTTAAGAACGATTTCTGCGGATAAGCCAGTGTGACCTTAAGCGTTTTGTCATTTACAGCGCTGACTTTCACGTCTTCTTTCTTGCCTTTTCCACTGTTAAATGCCTCTCCGCCTTCAATCATGTACGCTAAGAACGATGCAGAAGAGCCTGTTTTCGGATCAAGCAGCCGCTTCCACGCATATTCAAAATCACTCGCTTTCACTGGATCACCATTTGACCACTTGATGCCATCTCTTAAATGAAACGTGTACGTT
This sequence comes from Bacillus sp. GBSW19, assembly GCF_002998655.1. Taxonomy (NCBI): domain Bacteria; kingdom Bacillati; phylum Bacillota; class Bacilli; order Caryophanales; family Bacillaceae; genus Bacillus; species Bacillus sp. GBSW19. Next base: position 341,114 of record NZ_PVRF01000001.1, on the reverse strand, counting down.
TTTCCATCCTCTGATATCTCCCATTTTTCCGCCATTGCAGGAGATGGTTCGTGTTTTTCATTCAGTCTTGTTAATCCCTCCATTAAGTTATTGAGTCCTTGCCACGATACATTATTAAAACCAATCGGCGGATCAAACGACGTCGGTTCATTTTCGTTATTTAAGGTTAACACTTTCTTTTCACCTTTATTGCTTGATGATCCTTTCCCTGCTTGCTCATTGGCTGTACATCCTGCGAGCAGCATGATCGTGAACAAACATACACTGATGATCCACCCTTTTTTTCTCATCAAAAACTCCCCCTTTGTGTTGAAGATAAAACCGTTTGATTCGCTCGCTCATCTTGGAGCCAGCAATGCACTGTATGGGTAGGTGACCGCTGCGTTTCATGCGGCATGATATGATCACACACCTTCATGGCGGCCGGACAGCGATCTGTATACGGACAGCCCTTTGGTGGAGCAAATAAATCAGGCGGGCTTCCTTCAATTGGAATGAGTTCATCTTTCATATCAAGTCTTGGAACGGATTGTAGAAGTCCTTTTGTATAAGGATGCTGCGGACTGTAAAAAATATCTCGCCTCGTTCCGACCTCCACCATTTTCCCCCCGTACATGACCGCCACTCGGTCTGCGACTTGGGCTACGACCCCTAAATCATGTGTGATTAAAATAATGGTGACACCTGTTTTTCTCTGAATCTCTTTAAACAGCTCTAATATTTGTGCCTGTATGGTCACATCCAGCGCGGTCGTCGGTTCATCTGCAATCAGCACTTTGGGCTCGCAAATCAGTGCCATGGCAATCATGAGCCGCTGCCTCATTCCCCCGCTGAACTGGTGAGGGTATTGCTTTAACCTTTCCTTCGGCTGCGGAATGCCGACCAAATCAAGCATCCGAATGGCGGCTTCTTTCACTTCTTTTTTCGTCAGCTTTTGATGCTCCTTTGCCGCCTCCATGAGCTGGTCCCCTATTGTCAAGGTTGGGTTCAGTGCGGTCATTGGATCTTGAAAGATCATCGAGATATCGACACCTCGTATGGCGCGCATTTCTTTTTCAGATAATGACAGCAAATTGCGGTCTTCAAACCAGATTTCTCCCTGATCGACATGAGCGCTGTAAGCTGGCAGCAGCCTCATAATGCTTTGTGAAGTCACACTTTTCCCGCAGCCTGATTCTCCCACAATGGCAAGGGTTTCTTTTTCATATACATCCACATTCACTCCGCGTACCGCTCGAACTGAGCCGCCATATGTCCGAAAGCTGACGTGCAGATCGATGATTTGTAGAACTTTTTTCAAAGCGCCATCACCTCTTCATCTTTGGATCAAGCGCATCTTGCAAGCCATCACCTAAATTGTTAAAGCAAAACATCGTGAGTGAAATAAAAAACGCAGGGAAAAATAAACGCCACCAATGTCCGTTATCTGACAGTACTGTCGGCAGCGCATCATTGGCCATCACGCCCCAGCTTGCAAACGGTGCTTGAATGCCTAAACCAAGAAAGCTTAAGAACGCTTCAGCAAATATCGCGGTCGGCACAGTCAAGGTCATCTGAACGATAATCGGCCCCATCGTATTCGGCAGCAGGTTGCGGCGAATGATACGCAGGCTCTTTGCACCAAAGGTTTTTGAGGCAAGGACATATTCCTGGCTTTTCAGCTGAAGAACTTGACCTCTTACGATTCTTGCCATTCCAATCCATCCGGTGACAGTGAGCGCTACAATAATGGTGACAAGCCCTGGCCCCATCAGGACCATTAATAAAATGACAACGAGTAAATAAGGAAGACCGTAGAGCACCTCGACAATTCGCATCATGACATGGTCATATCTCCCGCCCTTATAACCGGCAATCCCTCCATAAATCACGCCGATGGCAAAATCAATAAGGGCTGCCATGACGCCTACGAATAACGAAATACGCGCCCCGTACCATGTACGCGTAAACACATCTCGTCCAAGCTCATCCGTTCCGAACCAGTGAGCAGCTGATGGAGGCAGATTTTGCATCGAAAGACGTTGCTCTGTCACACTATTAGGCGCAAGCAATGGGCCTAATAGCGCCATGATAAAAAGAAAAATCAGTACCGATAGACTAAACATCGCAAGCTTATTTTGCTTCAGCCGTCTCCACGTGTCTGCCCAATACGAAAGAGAGGGTCTTTTAATGGCATGGGCCTCCGTTTTCTTTTGCTCTCTCGGAGAAAACCATTCGTCTGGCACTTCATGATGCGGATTCGGTTGATCCTGCTGTAGGTGTATACTCATGCCTTTCCTCCTTTCTGATGCAGCTGAATCCTTGGATCAAGCAGGCGATACGCCACATCGACAATGAAAAGAAGTGTGATTAAAATAATGCTGTAAAAAACAGTGGTCCCCATGATGACAGGATAATCACGGTTGTTAATACTCTCAACAAAGTATTTTCCCATTCCAGGAATCGCAAATATTTTTTCAATGACAAAACTTCCTGTTAAAATGCTTGCGACAAGTGTCCCAAGAATGGTCACAACGGGCAAAAGCGCATTTCGAAGCGCATGTTTAAATACAATTTTAAAGGGAGAAAGTCCTTTTGCCTTGGCAGTGCGAATATAGTCCTGCGACAGCACTTCAATCATGCTCGATCTTGTTAACCGGGCAATAATGGCCATTGGACCGACAGCAAGAGCGATGGTTGGCAGCACCATGTGCATCGGACTTGTCCACATCGCTGTAGGAAAGAGTTTCAAATTCACAGCAAGCTGCTGAATTAATAAGGTAGCAAAGATAAAGTTTGGAATGGATATACCGAAAACAGCAATGGTCATGGCGATATAATCAATCAAGCCATTATGCCGGAGGGCAGCCATGACCCCGAGCAGGATGCCGGAGATGACAGCAATCAATATTGAGATAAGACCAAGTTCTAATGAGACTGGGAAGCCTCTTGCCAATAGATCATTGACACTTTCTGAAGGCTTTTTAATGGAAGGACCAAAATCAAAGGTAACGATGGATTTTAAATAGATGACATATTGAACATACAGTGGTTCATCTAAGTGATAGTAGCTTTCGAGGTTTCGCTGGACGGTTTCGTTTGTATTTCGTTCTTCATTGAAGGGCGATCCTGGGATGACCTTCATTAAAATAAACGTTAAAGTCGTAATCGTTAAGATCGTGGCAATCATCGCAATAAAACGCTTGAGCAAAAAGCTGGTCATCTGCCGTCTCCCCCTCGCTTAACAAAATGTTGTACGTGCGGCAAGCTCTGTCATGACAAGCATCGCTTGGTAGGCTTCTAATATATTCTCTGCTTGATACGTCACCGTTGTTGTTCCTTCTATGATGGCAGTACCCGGCATTAAATTCGCCCATTCAGCTTGTCCATAATTGGCAAACTCAATCTTCAGCAGCGGCTGATCAGGAGGCGTCAGCGGCTTGATGTGATGAATCTGTTTCATTGCGGCTTCCACTTGCTGCGAGATTTGTTGATTGACTTTGGCAGGCGTGAAACATTTCACAGCAGACCTTGATATGGTCTCTTTCACTGCTACTGTTTTCACACCAGGCATCAGCTTTTCCGCTTCAAGTGCTGCTTGATCATCTCCGCAAACAAGAATCACCGGCACACCATAGTAGCCTGCAACATACGCATTAAAGCCCATTTCACCAATTGGGTGATCATTTATGTAAAAATGTCTGACACCAAAAATCATACTGTGAGACATCACGCCTTTCATAGATGCCCTCGCATGATAGCCTAAAAAAACAGCAGCGTCATAGGTTTGATCTAATCCTTGCACCATGGAATAAGGCTTGACGTCACCAGATATAAGAGCAGCCTCTTCATGCAACTCTTCGATCAACAGATTATTCATTTTAGAATGACTGTCATTGACCAAAATATCGGTTGCGCCATGCTGAAGAAGTGCCTCTACACAGGCATTCACTTCACCTGTCATGATCTTTCTGCCCCGTTCATAATTGTGCTGACGGGCATCGACAAATGTATGATCAGCTAGACCAGTAATCCCCTCCATATCAACAGATACATAGAGTTTCATCCCCATCCCCCTTTAATTAAACTTAAAATTTGTGTATATTTTTCTAAATTTTCTAAAAAATTATATGATTACTTGATTGATTTTTCAATACAATGTCTGAAAATAAGGAAATTAGACTCAGTTAATACAGGTCAAAAGACTGTATGACAAAGGATTTTTTTAACAAATAAAACACCACTAACTATGTCTTTAGTGGTGTTTGTCAGCTTCGTTAATCTGTGATTTCAGCTGTTCATATTTCTTCATGGTTTGTGTAAATAGATCATCAAACATCTGAGGTGCCTGCTTTTGAATGACCTCAGCGCCTTCACCTGTAATGCCCCCTTTTGTCGCCACTCTATTGACGGTTTCAGCAAAGGTGAGGCCGCGTTCTACAAGGACTTGACCTGTGCCTAAGAGGGCATACGTTAAAAATTCATACGCTTCCTCTAAGGAAAGCTCACTATTTCTCACAGCCGCTCTCGCCATTTCTTCAAAAAGAGCAGCGATAAAACCAGGAGAAGAGCTCGTCAAATTACTCGCCGCATCAAACCGGTCTTCCTCTACTTCACGGACGATGCTAAAAGCTGAAAGGAGACGGTGCAAACGCGCCTTTTCTTCCTGACCTGCGGTTTCACCATGCGCAACGAGGGATACGCCCGTTCCAACAGCTGACGTGAGCGTTGGGATGTATCTGGAAACTGGTTGAGTCGTATGCTTTGATAACTTGTCTAACGTCACAGCCGCGGCTACTGACACAATATGTACCGATTTGGCTGCTGAAGGCAGTTGATCGAGCACATCAAGTACAACAAGCGGCGGCACGCAGACAAAAAGTACATCACATGAGGCAGAAAGTTCGTCTAATGAGCAGATATTTATTTCTTGATGCTTGTCTTTGAGCTGATGCAGGCGGTCCGTTTCACTTCTTGTATGGATCATGATTTGATGGGCATTGAGTACCTCTTTTTCCAGCCATTTTTGCACCATCATATCAGCCATGCTTCCATATCCAATCATTCCAATTGTCTCCACAGTTTAATCTCCTCTATTTTGCTTAGATTCACTACTTATTTTAACAATTTCCCACAATGTTTTCATTTTTATCCCACACTTTTTTCTTACGATATAGTCAGTATCCACCACATAAGGTAAAATCCCTCGAACCATACATGAAAAATTGAAGAAAGAGAGTGATTCGAATGACACATCACAAAAATGAAAAACACCCTTCTCATGAACTTCAAACAATTGAACAGCCACAAAAACAAAAGAAGAAGCCCAGTGGCTGGTTTAAGCCATTCGTCAGCGGCATTGTGGGTGGTACGCTAGCATTAGGTGTCTACGTCCTTACGCCATATGCCCAGCACGCATCAGACAACACAGCAAACGATTCAGCAGCAAAAACAGAAGCTGTATCGACAAATGATACGAGTGCCAATTCGTCAAAAACAACCGCCGTCCAAACATCACATTCATCGAGCAGTATCTCAAGCATGGTCGAAAATATATCACCAGCCATTGTCGGCATTACAAACTACCAAGCGCAAAGTCAAACAGACATGAGCTTTGGCGATTTCAATACGCCTTTTGATGAATCACAGCAAAACAAAAACAGTCAAGAGGAAAAAACAGGTACAGGCTCAGGGGTGATTTTCAAAAAATCCGGAAGTAAAGCCTATGTCTTAACAAACAACCACGTCATTGAAGGGGCAAATAAACTAATGGTTTCCTTGCACGATGGCAAAACTGTTGAAGGAAAACTGGTCGGAGCTGACCCCCTGACTGACCTAGCGGTTGTAGAAATTAGCAGCAGTCATGTGACAAAGGTCGCGGCATTAGGCGATTCCTCCTCGCTGCGTGCTGGGGAAACCGTCATCGCAATTGGAAACCCGCTTGGTGAAGATCTATCAAGAACGGTGACCCAAGGAATTGTCAGCGGTGTCGACCGAACAGTCTCTATGAACACATCAGCAGGCGAAAGCAGCATTAATGTCATTCAAACAGATGCAGCCATTAACCCAGGTAATAGCGGCGGCCCGCTTCTTACGACAGACGGAAAGGTTGTGGGGATCACGAGTATGAAAATCTCTGAAACAGGTGTTGAAGGCATTGGATTCGCACTTCCAATCAATGATGTCAAACCAATCGCCGATCAGCTTCTCGCAAAAGGAAAGATTGAGCGTCCATATATCGGCATCAGCATGCTGGATCTCGAACAAGTCCCGGACGTGTATCAGAAAGAAACACTCGGGCTCAAAAATAGTCAGCGGGATAAAGGTGTGTACGTCAAAGAAATCGCCGCAGGCTCACCTGCCGCCAAAGCTGGCTTTAAGTCAGAGGATGTCATTACCGCCATCGATGGGAAACAAATCAAAACCGGAAGTGAATTACGTCATGAGCTATACACGAATACAAAAGTAGGAGACACCGTGAGCATCACACTCATTCGAAACGGAAAAGAAGAAACAAAGAAGGTTACATTAATACAATCTGAATCTAAGCAGGTAAGTTCCTAAAGCAAAAAGCAGCTCATGAATGAGCTGCTTTTTTATGATGACTGAATTGGCGTTAATCTTTGTTCTATTTCTGCTCGTTTGTGCTCTAGAAATGGCGGAAGGGCTAATTGATCACCAAGCTCATCTACCCCTTCATCGACTGTAAACCCAGGGCCGTCTGTTGAAATTTCAAATAAGATACCATTCGGCTCTCTAAAGTAAAGGGCTTTAAAGTAGAAACGTTCCACAACACCAGAGTTCGTGAAGCCTGCTTTTGATATTTTGTCATACCATTTTTCCAGCTCCTCTGCATCTTCCACGCGAAAAGCTACGTGATGCACACTTCCTCTGCCGGAACGCTCAGAAGGTCCTTCAGCTTTTTCGATCACATGAATTTCTGTTCCAGCACCGCCATTTCCTGACTCAAAAATGGTCACGATCTCACCATCATTTGATTGTTCACGCGCTCTTTCAGTGAAGCCAAGGATGTCTGTTAAAACACGGATCGTTTTGTCCGCTTCTGCAACGGTTAATTCAACTGGACCCAAGCCTCTAATTGCAAACTCTGCCGGAATATCGTCATGCACTGGCGGTGAGCCCGCTTCTTGTGCGTTCGGTTCTACTGTTAAAAATAGCTGCTGCCCTTCTGGATCTTGAAAACGCAAGGCAGGTCTTCCGCCTCTCAAGGAAGCCGTTTCTTGCTGCACACCTGTCTCATCAAACCGCTTTTCCCAAAATGAAAGTGCTTCTTCAGAAGAAACGAGAAGGCCTGTGCTTGTGATGGCGTTTGTTCCTTTCAAACGACGGGCAAGCATTGGAATTTCAAAGAAGGTGAGCTCCGTACCCGGTGAAGCAACCTCATCTCCATAAAACAAATGATACATAGATGGGTCATCCTGATTGACAGTTTTCTTTACAAGTTTTAAGCCAAGAATCTGGCGGTAGAAATCAACATTTTTTTGAGCATTGGCTGTTAATGCAGATACGTGGTGAATCCCATTGATTTTCATTACGTTCACTCCTATTTCAAAATATCTCGAATTCAAGATAATACCCTTATGAATAAAATAGGTCATTTTTCAAGAAAAGTCAACCATTTGGCTAGAAGTTCGGTTTCTGACGATAAAATTAACATTAAATCAAAAATAATCTTTTATCGTTCGTTTTTAAAGCAACGTTCATCCTGATATCTCCAATAAACGAACACTTTTAAATACAAATGCGAAAATCAGAAAATTTTTTTAATTCTTGTTTTCCTAAAATCGTATTACAATGAACAAAATACATGTCACAGTAACGTACGAAAGTGATGCAGGAGGTCGTGTGTAATGAACAAAGAACAACCAGCGTTAAAACAGGACATCGGCTTATTTTTTGCCCTATCTCTTGTCATCGGGACCATTATCGGGTCCGGCGTCTTTATGAAGCCAGGCAACGTCCTTTCCTATTCAGGAAGCTCAGACATCGCCTTATTTGCTTGGCTGCTAGGTGGAATTTTAACCCTTGCAGGCGGACTAACTGTTGCTGAAATTGGTACACAAATCCCTCGGACTGGCGGATTGTACGCTTATCTTGAAGAAGTGTACGGTGAGTTTTGGGGCTACTTATGCGGCTGGGTGCAGATTATCATTTACGGACCTGCCATCATTGGAGCGCTCGGTCTTTATTTTGGTTCATTATTAGCCAATTTATTTTCTCTTTCTTCTTTATGGTCGACAACAATTGGCATTATCACTGTTTTATTTTTATGTTTGATCAATATTATGGGAACGAAATACGGCGGTTTTGTACAAGGGCTGACCACCATCGGAAAGCTTGTCCCGATTGCCGCTATTATTGTGTTTGGCTTATGGAAAGGAAACGAAAATATCTTTATGGCTGTCAACGATAGTATCGCTCAAATGAACTTCGGTGCAGCGATTTTGGCTACGTTGTTTGCCTATGATGGCTGGATATTGCTTGCAGCACTTGGCGGTGAAATGAAAAACCCAGAGAAGCTGCTTCCTCGTGCAATGGCAGGCGGGATTTTAATCGTCACGGCTTGTTATCTCTTTATTAATGTCGCTCTTTTGCACGTGTTACCAGCAGATCAAATCGTCCAGCTAGGTGAAAATGCGACAAGTACTGCTGCGACAATGCTCTTTGGACCAATCGGCGGTAAGGTCATTAGTATCGGAATCATCATTAGTATCTTTGGCTGTTTGAACGGAAAGGTTCTTTCATTCCCACGTGTGATTTTCGCGATGGCTGAACGAAAGCAAATTCCTTTCGCAAACGCGATTTCGCGGATTCACCCTACCTTCAAAACACCTTGGATTGCTGTATTTGTGCAAATTTTGATCGCCATTGTGTTTATGATCGTCAGTAATCCAGAAAAGCTGTCAGAGGTTTCGATCTTCATGATCTACATCTTTTATGTCATGGCCTTTTTCGCAGTCTTTAAGCTGAGAAAACAAAATAGCGGAATGGAGCGTGCTTATAGCGTACCACTTTACCCGCTCACACCGATCGTTGCGATTATCGGTTCTTTATTCGTCTTAATCAGCACCATGATCACCGACTGGAAAAGCTGTCTAATCTCCATGCTGATCGGGATTGCTGGACTGCCTATTTATTATTATATGAAAAAAGCACAAAAAAAAGCAGAGCGCTAAACAGTGCTCTGCTTTTTTTCCTTCTTCTCAGCGTGATAGAAAACCTTTGCAGCCCTAGGAAGGACGAGTACCGGAGCGGAGCGAATTTGACATTCGTGAGCACCGGCGCGCAGAACTGACAAAGAATGCGAGGGTTTATCTACACGCTGAAGCAGAGCGCTAAACAGCGCTCTGCTATTTTTTATATTGCTTGATCACTTTGTATGATTCGTTTAAATATCTCATGAGCCGGTATGGCTTACTAAGCACGCGGATTGGGAGTCTTGATATAAATCCATTCAAATTCGCCTTATATTCCTGCGTCATCCGCTTCGGCTTTGTCGCAATTTTTTCGTATACTTCTTTGTAAAATTCCTTCATGATGTCGACTTGCACACTGATCTTCTGATGACACTCTGTACACTCAACGCTTTTCATCTGATCATTCACATAAACGATGCTGTGGAGGGTCTCTTCTTGGCACCGAGTACAATGTAGGTTTGCTTCCATTTCGGTTTTCTTCAAGATACACAGCTCCTTTCTCGTTTGATGTTGCTCTTTTTATACAATACGATTGCTATCAGCCGTTTATTGGACGGAAGCTTCCTTTAAAATGGCTGCCGCCGTTAGTTCGTCTGTCACCAGCACTTGTATGAAGCCGCCATTTAAAGCCCCTAAAATACTTTCAGCTTTATGGGTTCCTTCTACAACAGCGATGACCGTTTTGACACTCTTTAACTGCTCCAGTGATAAACCAATGACCTTTTGGTTCAGTTCATCTTGGACAGGTTTGCCTTGACCGTCAAAGAAACGAAAGCCAATATCACCAACAGCCCCTGATTGCCTTAAACCAGATAAATCCTCTTCCTTTAAGTAACCAACTGTTTTTAACGTTGAACCTTTATGCGGGTTGCCAATACCGATGAGGGCAATATCTACATTTCTACCTTCTTCAAGCACAGCTTCTATATCCTGCATTGCCATAAGCCGCTCTTTTAATTCTTCTGTTTCTAAAATCGCCGGGGCATATAAATAGGAACACGTGCCATTCATTTTCTTTGCCAGCTCATATGCCAGCTGATTGGCATGAATGTCGACTGCCTGCCTGCCCATTCCGCCCTCTAATGGAATGACCTTCACATCGTTTCTTCGCTCAAACGGGTATTCCTTTACAAGCTCAGCCAGTGTGGTTCCCCATGAAATGCCGATTTTCTCCGCATCTTTCATGTTTTTAGATAGATAATAGGCGCCTGCTTGACCGACTGCCCGTTTCACCATCTCAGACATTGTCCCGACACTTGGGACAACGACAGCATCTGTTAATTGAAATGTTGTTTCTAGCTGCTTTTCCAGCTCCACCGTATGAATACTTTCGTCCTTAATGTACACCTCAACGATTCCCACATCTTTTGCTTTTTGTAAGAGCTTTGAAATGACTGGTCTTGAGACATTGAGCTTTTTTGCGATTTCCTGCTGCGTCCACCCGTCTGTATAATAAAGATGAGCAACTTTGACGAGCTGTCGTCTTTCTTCCCAATTCAGCATGTGACATCATCCTTTTAATATACTATGATTCCCAGTATACCAAACATTCGTTTCTAATTGGAACAATTGTTACGAAAATGACAAAAAGAGCGATTACCTCTTCGCTCTTTTTCCCTCCGTATATTTTGGCTGATACGTTCTCCCGCCGTCTAGCAGGATAATTTGTCCGTGCAAATAGCTTCCCTCGTCACTTGTGAGAAATAAAGTGAGTCCTGCGATATCCTCAGGTCTTCCTAATCTCCCAACAGGTATAAGCGATTGCAGCTGCTTTTTCTCCTCCTCAGTAGGATAGAGCGTATCAAGCATTTGAGATTCAATCACACGGGGTGCAATCACATTGATACGCACCTGGTGTGCCCCTAATTCCTTTACAAGCGAACGCATCAGGCCAAAAGCACCTGCTTTTGAGGCGTAATACTGAATTCCGCCGCCTGAGCCAGTTATAGCAGATCCTGATCCAATCATGACAATGCTTCCTTCTTGCCGCTCACATATATAAGGTGCTGACGCTTTGATGCAATAATAAAGACCATACAAGTTCACAGCCAGTGTCTTTTTCCAAAGTGAAAAATCGACTTCTAAAAAAGGAAGTGATTTTGTCATCCCTGCTGAATACACAAGATGAGCAATGCCGCCTAGCTCCCTTTCAGCTGCTGAGATCATCTGCTGAACACTTTCCCACGATGAAACGTCAGCTTGAAATGTCAGCAGCTCAGAGTGCTGTTTTTTTAAAAGTGAAAGTCCTTGTTCATCTATATCGGACACAGCCACTCTGTATCCTTCTTTTAAAAAACGCTCGGCAATTTCCTTTCCAATCCCTTGGGCACCGCCAACGATGAGAACTGGTTTTTGATCATTATCCAGCACTCTCACCCCCATCAAGCATAATCGCTGCACCATCTGTAAATGCGCCATATGATGTACTTAAAAAGACCGTCATATGGGCCACAGTCTCCTTGATTTGCTCTGTGTCAGAAACCAAATGGAGAGGAGGCGGCAATAGGGCGAGCACACGGATACCTTTGTCTTTAAATTCTCGCGCCAGCCCTTTTGTCATGGCATTCAGCATAGAATTCGATGTAGCATGTGAGATCCCGCCATCACCTGTAATACTGCCTGATGACGATATATTAATAATACAGCCTTGCTTCTGGTCCACCATGTGCCATACGGCGGCTTGACTGGAAAGAAAGACAGTATTCACAGCTGATTCCACTTCGTCCACCCATTTATCAGGGTGAGCGGCATCAAGCTCCGCTTCCGCTCCTTGCGCTGCTTGATTGACCAAAATATCTAGTTTCCCGCATGTATCGATCACTTGCCTCAGCATACGCGTGGCATCACGCGGTGTTTCTAGCGGGTTCATGATGATACTCGCCTGACCGCCCATTTTTTGAATGTCTTCATAAATGGATCTAGCCTTTGATTCATCATAAAATGTGTGTAAAAAAACATGTGCACCTGCCCGGGCTAAAGCCAGGCAGATGGCTTCTCCAAATCCATCTGTGCTACCTGTCACAAGTGCCGCTTTATGATGAAGCTGGACGTGCACATGCATCTCCTCCCTATCCCTTGTTTGGCATTTATTTTCTCAGCTTACTCACGATATCAAGAGCTGCTTCATAAAAACCTTCTGAGATGGTCGGATGCGGATGAATCATTTTCGCCATCTCTTCTGCTGTTCCTTCTAAATACATAAAGGAGGAAGCTTCTGAAATCATCTCTGTGACGTGCGGACCAACCATCGTCGCGCCGATTACTTCACCATATACTGTATCGTACACCAATTTAATAAAGCCTGATTGAACACCTGCCGCTAGCGCTTTACCGCTAGCCGCTAAATCAAATCGTTCTGTTTGTACGTGAAGCCCTTTGGCTTTTGCCTCTTTCTCCGTAAGACCGACACTTGCTACCTCTGGTAATGTATAAATACATCTAGGCATAATATCAGCATTCATTTTTTCATGCTCACCACAAATATTGCTGACTGCAACGGCTGCCTCTGCCATCGCCGCATGAGCCAGCTGATAGCCGCCAGCGACATCCCCAACTGCATATACACCCTCAGCACTTGTCTGCATCTGATCATTCACCTTGATAAACGGACCATCCAGTTGAAGATCAAGCTGGCTAACAGCTGATACATTCGGTCTTCTTCCAACGCAGACAAGCAGTCTTTCCGCCGTAAAGATGTGTGTCTCCCCTTTATCATCTGTTGCATGAACCGCTTTGACTCCTTCGCTTTCCGTTACCTCTGTCACAGTGGTTTTCTTCGCGATATGGATGCCCTTTTTCTTCAATTCTCTTTCTAGCAGCTTAGATGCTTCTTCATCCTCTTGCGGAATAATGGACGGTGCTGCTTCAATAATGGTGACTTTTGATTGAAGACTCTGGAAAATACATGCAAGCTCAAGCCCAATGACACCTCCGCCAATGATGACGACAGAAGCTGGGATATCTGAGATGTCAAAGATCGTATCACTTGTATCAAATTGAATGTCTCTAAGCCCCGGTATTGGCGGAATGGCCGGTGTAGATCCGGTGGCAATGATCAGTTCTTTCGTTTCAATCGATTGTGATCCACCTTGTTTTTCAATCTCAATCCGATGCTTTGTCACAGCTGTGCCTCTGCCATTATACACATCAATCTTTCCTTGCTTTAATAAAAAGGCGATTCCGCCTCTGAGCTTTTCAATGACGTCATCTTTGCGCTTTCTCATTTTATCGAAGGAAAGGATCATGTCACCTGTTTCGATTCCCCAGCTTTTCGCCTTTTCAATGGATTCAATCACTTCTGCATGTTTCAGCAGGGTCTTTGAAGGGATACAGCCTCGATTTAAACAAGTACCGCCTAAAAAATCCTCTTCAATCAAAGCAACCTTCCGTCCGCGCTCAGCTGCTTGAAGGGCGGCAGTATACCCGCCAGGTCCTCCGCCAATGACTGTCAGATCATACGTTTTCGTCATCCGATTCATCTCCTACATTAGCAATTCAAATGGTTGTTCAAGCACTTTTTTAAGGTCTGTTAAAAAGGCAGCCGCTGGTGCGCCATCTACGACTCGGTGATCAAACGATAAACTGACACCCATCATTGGCCGCACCTGAATCTCTCCATCTACCACAACAGGTTTATCTTGAATGCGTCCTACACCTAAAATTGCCACTTCTGGCTGATTAATAATCGGGGTAAAAGTATCAATGGCATACATGCCTAAGTTACTAATCGTAAAAGTGGACCCTTTCAGCTGGTCTGGCAGCAGTTTTTGATCACGTGCGTTTTTGCCAATTTCTTTCGCTTCTTTTGTCAGTTGTTTTAATCCTTTTTGATTCGCATGAGAAATGACTGGTACCATCAAGCCGTCTTTCACCGCAACAGCGAGACCAATGTGTACATCTTCATGGAAATGGAGCTCATTTTGTTCAAATGTCATATTGATATGCGGGTGGCGCGTGAGTACATGGCTGACCGCATGAATGATGATTTCTGTAAACGACAATCGGTAGCCTGTCTCTTTTTCAATCGCTGGTAGTAGCTGCTGACGCACTTCTTTTGCTTTCGTCATATCAATTTCACTTGTTAATGTGACGTGCGGTGCTGTAAAGGCACTTTGTGACATGCGATCAGCAATCACTTTTCTCATCCCAGCTAGTTTTTGTGTTTTCACAGGCGAAGCCTCTGCTGTTTGTGCTGCTGCTTTTACATCACTCTTCATGATTTTGCCATGAGCGCCAGATCCAGAAACTGCTGCTAAATCGATTCCTTCACGAGCAGCGACTTTTTCTGCAAGCGGTGAGACGCGCTGGTCTTTCTCGCTAGAATGAACGACTGCCTCGACGTCCCGCTTTTGGACTCTGCCTTTTGGCCCTGTGCCAGATACCTCTTGAATCGCCACATGATGATCCTTTGCCGTTTTTCTCGCTGCGGGCGTGGCACGTACTTTTTCATCAGATGTTTTTGGGGCTTCAGTAGAACTGGATGAAGCTGTGTCTGGTGAAGACGATTCGCCGCTTTCTGAGGAATCTTCATCTGCCTGTGCTGGCGGCTCGCTTGGTACCTGTTCATTTGCCTCTCCGATATATCCAATGACAGCATTAACTGGAATTTGATCATCAGCTTCGTAGTATTTCTTTAGAAAAATGCCGTCATCATAGGCTTCCACCTCGATGTTGATCTTGTCTGTCATAATTTCAAAAAGAGGCTCACCGATTTCAACCGAATCTCCTTCTTCTTTAAACCATTGAAGCAAGGTTCCGATCTCCATCGTACTGCTTAGCTTCGGCATAAATATCTCTTTTGGCATGATCTTCTCCCCTTTATTTAAGAGCGTACAAGCTCTTTTGCTGCTTCAATAATATCTGGTACTTGTGGAATGACCGCTTTTTCCAGTGTCGGGTTGTATGGTATTGGGACTGCAAGACCGCCAAGTCGTTTAATCGGCGCATCTAAGTAGTCAAACGCTTCACTTTCCGCTATCATACTTGCAATCTCTCCGCCGTAGCCGCCTCGTTTGACCGCCTCATGAACCACGATACATTTACCTGTTTTCTTCACAGATTCGATTATGGTTTCTTCATCTAATGGGACGAGTGTTCTTGGATCAATGATTTCAACATCGATTCCCTCTGCTTCTAGTTCCTTCGCCGCTTCTAACGCTTTGTGTACCATAATCGCTGTTGCTACAATCGTGACGTCCTTCCCGCTTCTTTTCACATCAGCTTTCCCTAAAGGAATCGAATAAGGCTCTTCAGGCACTTCGCCGATTGTTTTATATAAAAGCTTATGCTCGTAGAAAATGACAGGGTTGTCATCATCCATTGCTGCTTTTAAAAGTCCTTTGGCATCATAAGCTGTTGAAGGCTGAACCACCTTTAGTCCCGGAATATGAGCCATCCACGCTTCTAAGCTTTGTGAATGCTGCGCTGCGGCACCCGTCCCTGATCCTGCTGGTGTTCTCACAACGAGCGGCACTTTTCCTTTTCCGCCAAACATGTATCGTGTTTTGGCCGCTTGGTTTACAAGCTGATCCATCGCGATTGTAATAAAGTCAGAGAATTGAAGTTCTAAAATCGGACGCATACCGGTCAAAGCCGCTCCGACTGCGCCTCCTGCGATGGCTGCCTCTGAGATCGGTGTATTACGTACACGCTCTGGACCGAATTCTTCAATCATGCCGCGCGTGACCCCAAAAGCGCCGCCATATACGCCGATATCCTCACCTAAAATGAATACATCTTGGTTCTCTCTCATTTCCTGACTCATAGCCTCTCGAACGGCTTCTAAATATGAAATCTCTCTCACTGTTGTTTTTGTCACGTGATTCCCCTCCTAATTAGGCGTATACATCCTCTAATAGTGTATCGATTGACGGTTCTTTACTGTTTTTGGCGAATTCAACAGACGCTTCAATTTCCTGTTTCGCTTCTTCCTGTAAAACCGCTGCCTGCTCTTCTGTCAAAACATTCAGTTCAATCAAGAGAGACTTAAAGCGTTTGATTCCGTCTTTTTGTCTCCACTCTGTTTCTTCTTCACGTGTACGGTATTTTTTCGCATCACTCTTAGAGTGACCCTTCCAGCGATACGTTTTTATTTCAATAAGTGATGGACCTTCTCCAGCTCTTGCGCGTCTGACTGCTTCATCTACTGTGTTCATAATCTCGACCATGTCATTTCCATCAATCGATTTTCCTGGTATTCCGTAGCTTTCTGCTCTTGTTGAAATGTCTTCAATGTTGATCATTTCTTTTACAGGGCCAGACATGCCGTACTGGTTGTTTTCACAAATGAACACAACAGGCAGATCCCAAATGGATGCAAGATTTAGCGCTTCGTGAAAGCTGCCTTCATTTGTGGCACCATCTCCGAAGAAACAAAGAACAACAAAGCCTTCCTGTTTCATTTTAGATGTAAGTGCCGCGCCTGTTGCCAGCGGGATACCGCCGCCAACGATTCCATTTGCGCCAAGGTTCCCTTTTTCTAAATCAGCAATATGCATCGAGCCGCCTTTTCCTTTGCAATAGCCAGTCTCACGTCCGAATAGTTCTGCCATCATTTTATTGACCTCTGCACCTTTTGCAATACAGTGACCATGTCCACGGTGTGTGCTGACGATCTTATCTTCATTCTTTAATACGGCAATCGATCCAACAGCTGACGCTTCCTGTCCGACACATAAGTGAGTGGTTCCATGGATAAGTCCTTTGGCAAAGAATTGATCGACCTTTTCATCAAAATATCTCACTAACCACATTTGTTTATATAAATCTGCTAATCTCTCATGACTAATCTGTTCAGGCAAAGTGATTTGTTTTTGCATTTCTTCTCTCCCCTTTACATTTGTTCTTATATGTTACATTTGTAATTATCATACGTTTAAGTATCATTGAAGTCAAGCAATTCTCTTTCATTTTTAAGCGTTTTCATTTTTTGTCAGAAAAAAGAGAAAGGCAAGCCCTTTTCTAAAGAACTTCTCTTTCTCTTCCAATCTCCCATGTTCTCATTCATCTGGATACATCATGATTTTGACACTTTCTCCTTCAGGGTGCCTTGCACATTCTATCGCCTGAAGCAGCCGACTTAACGGATAACGGTGCGTCACCATATTTTCTGTGTTGACTACTTTTGCCCTTAGAAGCTCAAGGGCTTCACGATAGTGATAAGGATGCGAGGAATAGGCTCCTACGACTTTCACTTCATCATGGAAAAACCGATCAGCCGGAATGGAGACGTTTCCCTTTGGAAAATGAGCAAACACTAAAATCGTTCCACCTCTCGCTACCGCTTGAAACGCTTCTTTTAAAAGCGCACTGCTCCCAACAGATATCATGACGAGGTCTGCTCCCTTTCCATTTGTTTCTCTCATGACCCGGTCTTCCACCGGCTCAGAGGCTGGATGAAAAGC
Organism: Bacillus sp. GBSW19; assembly: GCF_002998655.1. Lineage (NCBI taxonomy): Bacteria > Bacillati > Bacillota > Bacilli > Caryophanales > Bacillaceae > Bacillus > Bacillus sp. GBSW19. The sequence goes on along the minus strand of NZ_PVRF01000001.1, from coordinate 323,515 downwards.
AACATCTGCACCTAAATTTCTCGCTTGCAGCAGCCGGTTCTCATTCACATCCGTTATCATCACTTTTCCAGCCAAGTAATGTTTGGCGAGCTGTAGTTGGATACAGCCAATTTGCCCTGCTCCAAGGATCAGCACAGAATCTCCTGGATGAACAGGTGCTCGTTCAAACCCGTGGAGACAGCAGGCGACTGGCTCCACCATCGCCCCTTGCTCATATGAGACGTCATTCGGGAGCTTGCCCATTGTGTGCTTGACATGTAATGCAGGTACGCGGATATACTCTGAAAATCCGCCTGGATCTACATTAGTGGCTGAAAACTGCGGACACATTGTATAAAATCCCTTTTGACAAAAGTCACAGGTAAAGCAAGGTACATGGTGCGCAACATAAACCCTGTCTCCCGTTTTTATATTTGTCACATGCTTTCCGGTTTCAACAATATCACCAGCGATTTCGTGCCCTAGTACCGTTCCAGGAGGTACCGTCTCATGTGTTGCTTTGTAAATATCTGTGCCGCATAAACCGCAGGCACGCATTCTTAATAGCACTTCATCATCACCAATCGCAGGCCGGTTCCGCTCCTCATACCGAATGTTCTCTGAAGAATAAAAGACAGCTGATTTCATGTAGCTGCATCCTCCTTTTCATCACCCTTCGCAAAATCCTGCAACGTTTGCACAAGCTGCTTGTACTCACTCATCTCACTGGATATCCAGTAACGTCCTCCGAATATGCGCGATGGGCCCACCCTGACATAGACTTTCCCGATATGAGGATACGGCTTGATAAAAAGCTTTCCTTTAATATCAGAGACCGCATATGTGTGCCATCTGCCAAAAGCTCCGATTTTCAGCTTATCTTCACTAATGATGACGTTTGTCGGCTGGTTCAGTCCAGTAATACTAGAAAGCATGAGGATAGGCAGCGTATAAACGCCTAACACAGCTAACGGCTCAGGTCCTGCTGACATTAACGTATAAAGAGACCAGAGGAAAAACAGACAGATGAGCACGGCTGGAAGAAAAATAGACAACACTGCAGACGTTCGGCTATAAGCATGATGCTGCATGAGACGTCCTCCTTTCAGGTAAATGGAAGGAGCCGCGAAAGCTCCTCAATGGAATGAGTGTTTACTTAATATGATCTATGATTTTTTCAATATCATCTTCAATGCCAAATCCGGTTAAAAAGGATAATGTTTGAATCACAGGCGTTCCTTTTGTGTCACTCACTGGCGTGGTCGTCACGATTAAATCGGCGCCCTCCGCTTTTTGCGGGACTTCAGATGCCTTACACTGTTCCACCACGACATCATATCCTTTTTCCTTTAACGTCTCTTCGACCTTCTTTGCAACAACCGTCGATGTGGCAACTGCCGTTCCGCATGAAACCAATATTTTCTTTGCCATGAGAATCCCTCCAGCTCGTTTATTGTTCTTTCTGATCTAAGCCCATTTCTTTCGCATACTGCTTTTTAATATCATTTCGCACCCAGTACCATAGAAGCGCATAAGCCAGAGCACAGATGATGGCTGCAATAAAGTACGGGTTGCTCGGATCAAGAAGTCTCACCATGATCCAAGGAATGACGTGGGAACCAAGGTCAATACCTGAAATCATGTTGGCCCCTTCTGGGAAATCAAAGCCGACTGCTTTCCCCATTGTTGTCGCAAGCGGTGCGAGATTCGTTGCGATAAAGAAGACAATCATCAATGTAAAAATGCTGTTAATAAGACCGCGAATAATATTTCCACGAGCGGCTGCTACTGCCCAAACAACTGTAAATGGAAGAACCGATAAGTCTGCAAACGGGAGCATGCCATTGTAAGGCAGAACGACAGCAAGTAAAATCGTAATCGGCACCATGAGAAGGGCTACCGCCATATTCGCCGGATGACCAATCACAATCGCTGTATCTAAACCAATATAGACATTTTTCCCAGGGAAACGCTTTTGAATATAAGAACGAGCGCCCTCAGAGATTGGAATAAGACCTTCCATTAATAACGCAACCATTCTTGGCATTAGTACAAGAACTGCTGCCATTTGAATACCAAGCGTCATGACGCCTTTCGCATCATAGCCGCCTAGAAGACCAATAATGATACCAAGTATGAGACCCATCACAAGCGGTTCGCCAAAAATGCCAAAACGTTTCTTCAATGTTTCTGGATCAGCATGAATTTTGTTTAAGCCAGGGATCTTGTCAATGATACGGTTGGACGCATACATAAGCGGCGCGAAGTTGACCGTTTCAGCATGAGCCATCGATACGCCTTTTAATCCAAAATGGTGTTCGATTGTCGGTGCCGTCCAATCGGCTAATTTAAGCGTGATAGCAGAGACGATTAAACCAACAGCGAGGGCCAAGAACATATTATGATAAGCGTAGTAAGTCACGGAGGCTGCGAAAATCAAATGCCAGAAGTTCCAAATATCCACATTCAGCGTTTTCGTAAAGTTAACGGACAATAAGATGACATTTAACAAAAGCACAAGAGGAATCATCAAAGGGGCAACGGGTGTACCAAAGGATATAGCAGCTCCAATCGGCCATCCAACATCCAAAATATCGAGCTTTAGCCCAAGGGAATTAACCATGGCTTTTGCTGCTGGCCCAAGGCCGCTCACAAGCAAATTAATGACAAGGTTGACGCCGACAAATCCAATTCCGATCGTAATACCGGCTCGGAAGGATTTCTTAAAGCCTTGCCTTAAAATCATACCGAAAATCGTCATAATAATCGGAAGCATAATAGTTGGCCCAAGGTCTAATATAAAATCGACAACTTGCTTGATCATACATCCACCTCCTGGATTTCTCAGATAAAGCGCTTATATTATTTTTGTGAAAGGCTATTGGTTTAATTCTTGCTCAAGCACGGCAACCGCTTCTTCATACGATGTCATGTGAGACAGCCTCGTCATCACCTCTTCTTTTCTAAAAAGTGTCATGAGCTTCTCTAACATCACGAGCTGCTTACTAGGTTCAGAGATTGCTAGGACGAACACAATTTTGGCTAGCACAGTTTCATCAGGGCTCCCCATCTTGTGAAAGATAACAGGTTCCTTTAAAGTGGCTACACTAATCGCAGGTTTGTTCACATGCTCAGGATCTGTATGTGGAATTGCTACCCCAAAGGTCGCAAGTGGAAGGCCCGTAGGATATGTTTTTTCTCTTTCAAGTACCGCTGGTAAAAAGCTCGACTTAATATATCCTCCCGCTTCTAATCGCTCCGCTAAATATGTGGTCACCTCCTCTCTCGAAGATGCATCGTACTGCAGCTTGATCAGCTGTTCATCTAACTCAAACAAGTTGTTCAAACAACCACCCCTTTCATTTGGCATAAATATGAACACATGTAACAAAAAGAAAGAACATTTTGGAATAGAACCTTTTATAAAGCGCTTACAAATATAATTACCGAAAAATGTTCAATGTTGTTACCTTTGTAAAGATATTATAATATTCTAAATTATAAGTCAATGTTCCTAGGAAAAATTTTATGAAAAAAGATGCAGTCTTTTTTCCATCTTTCTTCAACTATGCTCTACTTCTTATTAAATGTGACTTCCTCTCTCTAAAAGCTCATGTACTTGCTCTTTGATGTCAGCAACAACCTTGTCATTCATACGCAAAAAAGGCCCTTAGCCATTGAAATACATCACAGTCCTGTACTTCAAATGGCCAAGAGCCTTCGGTTGTCTGATCAGCTATGTATGATTCAAACTATCTCAGTTTTCCTTATATTTAGACAAAAAAGAAACGCCATAAGAGGCGCTTCTTTTCCCGGGAAATGTTCTTATTGGGCAGAGAGCTTTAAATTGACGCCAACAGCAGTCCCGTTTCTCGAGGAGTCAGCCACTCCAGTAAAGGTTCCTGCTTTTCGATCAATGAGTAGAGCTTGAACATTTCCTATATCAATAGGCGAGTTGCCAAAACGATGCCCCATATTATTAAGCTTTGTTCTCACATCGAGAGGGACACCTACTTCATAACGATAAGAAGTTGGGCTGTTTGTATAAATCCTTGGTTCTTCAACTGCATCCTGAAGCTCCATGTCATATTCAAGCAAATTCAATATGGTTTGTGAAACAGAAGCAATGATGGTCGTTCCTCCCGGTGAACCTACTGTCATGACAGGCTCGTTATCTTTAAATATGATGGTCGGTGTCATACTGGATAATGGACGTTTATTCGGCTGAACTTCATTTGCTCCGCCAGGTCTTGCATCAAAATCTGTTAGTTCATTGTTTAAGAAAAATCCATATTCCGGGACGAGAATCCCTGTACCAAATAACTGTTCAATGGTTGTTGTGAATGACACAACATTTCCCCACTGATCGGCAACAGTAAAATGTGTGGTCTCACCAATGGTTTTATCTTCTGGCTGCGGGACAATAGGGGATGGGGTTTTTTCATCCTCATACGCCCATGGATCTCCTTCTTTCGGGTTACGATTCATTTGATCTAATTCAATAAGAGAGGCTCTTTCTGAAATGTAATCATCGTCTAATAGTCCTTTTAGTGGAACATCTACGAATTCGGGGTCGCCGGCATATGCAGCACGGTCAGCATAGGAGAGATGCATCGTTTCAGCAAGCAGCTGATATTTTTCGAATGATTTGGGGTCATATTGAGATAGGTTAAAGTGATCAAGTATTTTGAGCATTTGCAGCATAAACACCCCGCCTGAGCTTGGTGGAGGCATACTTGCAAGCTGATATCCTTTATAGTCTCCCCAGATAGGCTTGTCAGTCTTGACCTCATAACGATCAATGTCATCAGTTGTCATCGTTCCGCCAAAATCTTGGACTGTATTTGCAAGTGCCTTTGCTACTTTTCCTTCATAAAATGCTTTGCTTCCTTTTTTCGCAATGAGCTTAAATGTTTTTGCAAGACCTGGCTGAACTAGGAGGTCCCCTTCTTTGAGCGGCTGATCATCTGGAAGAAAGATTGGCGCTGCGGCCGTTTTTTTCAATTTTCCTTGATGATCATCAATGGCTTTTGCCAGGACAGAATCGATTTCAAATCCATCCTCTGCAAGCTGAATGGAAGGCTTAATCAATTCCTTCATCGAGCGGGTCCCCCACCTATCTAATGCCGCCTCAAGACCTTTTACAGTCCCTGGAACACCAACAGCATTACCGTGTGTAGATCGCTCAGCGAACGGGATGACTTCCCCCTCATCTGTTAAAAACATGTCTGGTGTTGCGCCTTGTGGTGCTCTTTCTCGACTATTGATGATGGATGTTTCTTTAGTCTTCCCATCATAAACCATCATAAATCCTCCGCCGCCAATTCCAGACATCATTGGCTCTGTCACATTCAGTGCGTACTGGATGGCAACAGCAGCGTCAACAGCGTTTCCACCTTTCTTTAAAACATCTGCCCCCACTTCTGATGCGAGCGGATGGGCAGTAGCCACCATGCCATCTTTCCCAACAGCTACTTTATTCCCATGAGTTTCGGTTGCAGTGACCTGACTGACAGGCAGAAAAAACGAGAAAACCAGCAGACATATGGACAAAATAGTTAAAGAAATGCGTTTCATACACAACACCCCTTCCATATTCTTACTTTGACCATACCGACTTCTTGACCAGAATACAATAGATTATTCTAAAATTTCTAAAATTTTCATTCTATCATCCTATATTCATCAAATATAAAGCGGATTTTCAAAACATATGACATACTTACTCAGTAGGGATAAAGACACTATACTTCCATGTATTTGATTTCACGGTATAATAAACACATCACAAAGGGGGAAGAATGATGAATCAGAAAAGCACCTTATTTTGGGAAACATATTGGGAAGAAAAATCAGAAAGTGCACCAATTGACGCGTCTGTTTCCGCTTGGGCATTTGGAGCAGACCCAGATCATTTGCTTGACCTTGTTCTGCGAGGGAAAAAAACAGCGACTTGTTCTGGACACCTTTTTTACGAAAAGGAACAGGAGCCGCTTCCAAAGGCAGGACAATATGCGGTCATTTTGGACAGCCATGACGAACCAAAAGCCATCATAGAGATCACGCATGTAGATGTCATGCCAATGAATGAGGTTCCAGAATCATTTGCACAAGCAGAAGGTGAAGGCGATCTTTCATATAACTATTGGTACAGAGCCCATCAAGAATTTTTTACAGAAGCACTCAAACCGTACGGATTAGAATTTAAAGAAGACATGCTCCTTGTTTGCGAGCGATTTAAACTTGTTTATTCAGCTTCTTAAGCTTTAAGCGGCGCCAAAAATGGACCGCTTTTTTCATTTCTTTTCTCCTTTCTGAAAAAGGTGTGTTGAGAACACATCTTTAGGTCAGAATAAGATCAAATAGAAAAAGTGAAGAAATTTTCGACTACACCTGTTTTTTTTCGACAAAAGAATATATAATTATTTGATGTGTGCATTGTCTCATTTATACAATGGAGGGTTTTTACATGTTAAAAAGGAAAAAAGACAAGTTTTCCGTCTTGTTAACGGAAATTGCTAAAAATTTAGATGAAACTGCTGAGTATTTTGTTAGCTATAAAGTAACAAATCAAACCACTCTGAAAGAATTTTCTGACACATTGAAGGAATATGAGACAAAAGGTGATAATCATGTTCATACTATGATTAAAGAGCTGAACAAAGCCTTTATTACACCGATTGAACGTGAAGACATTCTTCAATTGACGAATAGCCTCGACGATGTTTTAGATGGAATTGAGCATTTTTCAGCGACAATGGAAATTTATTCAATGACAAGCTCTGACGAACATATCGACAAATTCAGCCACTACATCAGAGAATGTGCAAAGGAAATTTTAATTACAATTGATTTACTGGCTGAAAATCGCTTAAAAGATATTCAACCACACGCAATCAAAATCAAAGAGATCGAGCATAATTGTGACAATCTTTATCGTAAATCACTAAAGAACTTGTTTGGAAAAGAGACTGATCCAATCAAGGTCATTCAATACAAAGAAATTTACGAAACACTTGAAGAAATCGCTGATTCCTGTCAAAGTGTTGCCAACAATCTAGAAACAATCATTATGAAGAATGCGTAACGGGGTTAGTTAAACATGGACACATTACTCATCCTTACCATATTTATTGTCATTTGTGCACTTGCTTTTGATTTCATCAACGGATTTCACGATACAGCAAATGCCATTGCCACTTCGGTTTCAACAAAGGCGTTAAAGCCTAGACATGCTATTATTATGGCAGCGTTCATGAACTTCTTAGGAGCAATGACATTTACAGGTGTGGCAAAGTCCATCACAAAAGACATCGCAGATCCTTTTACACTTCAAAACGGTTCTGTTGTCATTTTGGCTGCTTTAATTGCGGCCATTACTTGGAACTTGCTTACTTGGTATTACGGGATTCCGAGTAGTTCTTCACATGCACTGATCGGATCAATTGCAGGAGCTGTTATTGCCTCTGCTGGTTTTGGCGCTTTAAACTATTCGGGATTCATTAAAATCATTCAAGCACTATTGCTTTCACCTATCCTAGCTTTCGTATTGGGATATATCGTGTATACCATTATCAAATTTGTATTCAGAAACAACAATCTCGCAAAAACAAATAAACAATTCCGACGTGTTCAAATTTTAACTGCTGCACTGCAATCGTATACCCACGGAACAAACGATGCGCAAAAAGCGATGGGAATTATTACGATGGCTTTAATTGCAGGTAATTTGCATACAACAGACGACATTCCTTTCTGGGTACAATTCTCTTGTGCGCTTGCAATGGGACTAGGTACTTCTATTGGCGGCTGGAAGATTATTAAAACAGTCGGCGGTAAAATTATGAAAATTCGTCCAGTAAACGGAGTATCTGCCGATTTAACGGGTGCAGCGATTATCTTCGGTGCGACATTTATTCACTTACCTGTTAGTACCACTCACGTGATCTCATCTTCTATTCTAGGTGTAGGTTCTGCACACAGAGTAAAAGGAGTAAACTGGGGTACGGCAAAACGCATGCTTGTCACTTGGGTGATCACATTACCGATTTCAGGAACTCTAGGGGCTCTTATATACTTTGTGTTAAATGCGATTATCTAATATCAAAGACCTGTCTGACAGGTCTTTTTTTATTTGCCCGCACACTTCAACACCTTGTTCCTACAAGCCATTTTTTCATGAAGCAGGGTTTCCAATCATATCCATAGAAATAAATAAGTATCCATCTGTCTATGGGAGAGAAGAACATGCTATTATTTTTTCAATTGACCGTGTGGTTATTGCTAGGTGCCCTTGCTGTATATGTATTTGCCGTATGGCGTTTTGAACAAAAAGTAAAAGAAAAGATGTTTGCCATTCGTAAAACGTGGTATTGGATTTATGTAGCTGGTGCTGTTGTGTACTGGACAAATGACCCTTCTTCAATCTTCACCGATTGGATGCACTACTTGATTATTGCTGTTTTTTTTGCATTAACCGATGCATTCATCTTTCTCAGCTCCTATATTAAAAAACTCGGAAATCACGAACTGGAAACCGACACCCACCAACTCCTAGAACAAAATAACGATCTACTTCATTCTTACCTCAACAAACTAAAAACGTACCAATACCTATTGAAAAACGAACCGATCCATGTATATTATGGAAGTGTAGAGGCATATATAGAGGGAATTGAACGGCTCATTTATTCTTTTGCCGACAAGATGAATATTCAAGCGGTTCTTTGTCCATACGATACGCAGGAACAAAAAGATGACCTGCTGCGGACACTTGACCAGCGAGCTCTTATTCAGGCGAAGCTTGACAGGCAGGAAGTCTATTACGATGATTTCGGCAAATTGGTGCTCATCCCGTTTTCTGTAGCAGATGATCACTTCGTCATTAAGCTTACCTCTGATGACATTGTCACTGAGTTCGACTATTTATTAATGACGTCACTTACAACAATTTATGACCTAATCTTGCCTGATGAAGAGGAAGGTGATGAAGATGGACCACGCACTTCAAGGGGATAACAACAATCGCAAGAAAAACCCTTTTAAGATTTTAAAGAAAAAGCAACATATCAGTATGGCGGATTACAAGGTAAGTCCCCATACAGAGCGTATTTTTAAAAAGAATGAACAGCTATTGGATGAGTATAAAAATAAAAGGGCTTGATTACACTAAAGGACGCGGAACAAAATCCGCGTCCTGCTTCCATTTTTACATAGACTTGCATACAATAATCTATACGTTGCAACGATTGAGGTGCCAATAAATGAAAAAGAAAATCAAACAATTGAGATATGTTCAGTTTGCTGAATATAAGTCGTCGCCTTATATGCGTCGATTAAATGAGCAAAGTGAAGCAGTCATCCAATCATACAAACAGAAACACTCACTTACTTAACAGCTTCAGAAGTTTTTCCTTCGTTTTAGGTCCGTATACTCCATCACTTGTCAGACCATTTACCAGCTGAAAACGCGCTACGGCGTTCGCCGTTTTTTCTCCGTAAACTCCGTCTATTCCTTTATTTGCAGCTGCTTTATCAGGATAAAAATAAACAGCAGCAAGCGCCTGTTGGACGAGGCGTACGTGCTCTCCCTTTGTCAATGGAGACGTCACCTTTAAAACCCCATCTGGCAGCTCATACGTGCTCTTTGCATCGTTACGATAAATTTTGAGAACCTGTCCAATTTGAATCTTATTCGGATCACTAATGTCATTCCACTTCTGTAAATCTTGAACTGTGACCCCGTGAGCTTTCGCAATACTCGTTAACGTATCTCCGCTTTTAACGACATACGTGATGACCGGCTCCGGATCTTCTGCCGTTTCAATCCCTTTTTTAAATTCATCCCATGTAGAAAGAAGCTGGCGTGGACATGCTTTTCCAGACCAGTACTGATGTGTGACCACGTTTGCTAGCGGAATGTGATGTTCTTTTAATAGCTTTTGAATAAGCCATTGTGCATGTTTGACCGCTTGCTGAAAATTTCCATCTTCATTCTCACAAATTTCAATTCCGATCGACTTCCGGTTACCATTCCCATGTCCATCCCCTGCATGCCAGCCATTTTCATTTAACGGCAGATGCTGAAAGATTTCATGATCATCCACTGTAAAATGCCAGCTCACCTCTGTCGCTGGGCGTTTTACATAGGCCGCATGACTTTTCGCATCCGCTCCCTTTGACGTGTTTGCTGTGTTATGCACCGTCACATACTCCGGTGTCATCGCATATCCTGGGCGGTTTCCGTTTCCAACTGGAATAAAATCTTGATAAATTTGTACCATGTTCTGCACTCCCTTTTGCTAGATTGAATTGATCTTTCTCATCAATCGGTGGCGTTCGTAAGACAATACTTGTTTGTTTTCATGAGAAGACTATGGTAAAATTTGAATTCAATCACTCTTTTTAGTAGTGGAAAGTGCAAAAATACAGAAAAAAACAGGAATTACTTCCATTTTTCCTTGAATTTATGTTAAAATTGTTAAAAATAAGCCGATATAAAAAGTAAGTAATAGCTCAATTAGCTATTTAGTCCTATATGGACTTTTCTTTTACGCCAAAAATAGAACATACGTTTGTATGGAGGTTTTTTAAATGACTGGTTTTTTAACCCATTTAGAAGAAGATATTAAGCGGTTATATGCTCAATTACAAATAAGCGGTCCTGCTTATAGAGAGATGCAAAGGATCGCTTCTGAATTTCATGTATGGGTCCACTACGAGGAGACTGGCAGCATGATGATCCAACATCAAGGTCTTTACAGTATTATATTAAACAGATCCCTATCACCTGAAGAACAATGGCAGGATTTTGCCCACGAGCTTTGTCATGTGCTAAAGCATACAGGCAATCATTTCAAAATGAACAAACTTTTTCGAGAACTGCAGGAGTTTCAGGCAAAACAATTCATGTATCACTTTTGTGTTCCAACCTTTATGCTGCTGCAAATGAAGCTTCCAACCCTTCGGCAGCAAGCCATTTTGCATATTGCTCAAACGTTTCACGTCACCAGAGCTTTTGCTGAAAAGCGGCTTGCCTTATTCGAACAGCGAAAAGCAGGCATTCGCTTTCAACAGGAGTTTACGTCTTATTTAATGAAAGCAGAAAAGGTCGCAGAAAAAGAAGCTGTTTATCAAACGTAAATCATCACATAAAACGATAATAGTTTATTCATAAAGGGCTAATACTTGTTTGAGTACATTTGTGTACCGATAAAATTGTTCAGTTTGTGTATCACGCCGGTAGCGACGCCTAAAGTCTTGAAAAAATGCTCTTCTTTGCGCCTGACTAATTTCAAGTTGTACACTTTTTCCCGTCAGACATTGGTTATTAATATTATCAGGATGTGTTCCAGAAAAACGATCAGATTCAGATAGAAGCAATGCGTGAAAGCCATTTAGCGTTAAACGTTTCACAGTTTCTGCCGCTCTTTCTCTGTCCGTACCTCCCACTAACGTTTGAAGCACCTCTGTTTCTCCGTAACCATGGAGTGCAAACGTATAATGATGGGTATGCACCTGTGAAAGGCAAACCGGCTCATCAAAACGTGTACTTGTAATATGAAGAACATGATTGCCTTTTACTTTAAGGCCTTCAAATAAATACATAGAATAATCACTAGATATTTCATGAATGAGCTCACTCACGCCGGATTCAATTCCTCCGGCATGAGGCGACAAAACCAGAAGCTGGTCACCTTTCCGCTCGTGAAGAATTCGATAATCAATTCCTATTCTTTCATGAGCGGAAAGCTCTTCATAACTTTGATACGTATCGATGATTTGTCTCATGTCATCTGCCCCATTTCTCTATATGAGCATAAGTCTACTGATCCCTTATTCTTTTGTAAAGAGGTTTCGAATCAAATACACCACTTGAATTCTTCCTTAAATTTTCCTTACATTTACGGCTTTCTGTTGAATTTTGAGAAAAAATGACCGATAATTGAAACGAATAGAACTTTTGGACTATATGAATCTTTTTGTATTCTCTCTCATAAATTAGAAATATTGTGATCTACATCTGGAGGAATTTTTCATGTTAAAAAAGAAAACCACCCTCATCCTTATCATCTTACTCCTTAGCTTCGCTGGCATTATTTATTGGAAATGCTTCTCTCTTCAAGGCGTGTCTCACGGAACATTCATCCGCTCGATGTCATCACCTGACGGAATGTACATCATCAACACCTATCAGCATAGCGGAGGAAAGCTAAAGGAAAACGCAGTTAGAGCAGAAATTGAAAACAAACTGACCCACCGTAAGAAGACGATTTACTGGAAATACCCTGACAAAGACCCTCTCATCAAATGGAAAAACGGACAGCTTGTTCAAATTGGACATGAGTTTTTAAATGTCGTGAAGGGCGACACGTATGATTATCGCTTTGATCAGAACAAGAGAAAATAGCGCATCAAAAAAACGAATCCCTCTTGGATTCGTTTTTTACGTTGACATCACATGCTGCATGAATTCTTTCATTTCTTTACTTACGATCGTCAATCGTTCCACAATTTCGCTAAACTCCGTCACAAGTAAAGCCTGTTCAGATGAAGAACCTTTCATATGGCCCATACTCTCAAGTAATGTATGTATATTGGAGGAAATCCCTTGCAATGAGCTTTCGATGTTTTCTGTTGCACGTGAAGTTTCACTTGAAAGCTTTTGAACCTCACTTGCTACAACACTAAAACCAGCTCCCTCTTTTCCTGCCCTGGCCGCTTCAATTGACGCATTCAATCCTAGCAAACTCGTTTGTTTCGAGATGCCTTTAATCATTTTTGTAATATCGGCTGTTTGTTTCGAGCTTTCTAGTGTTTGCTGCGTTTGTAAGGTCATCTCCTCACTTGTAGCAGAAAGCTCCTCTGAATGTGCCGCCACCACGTGCACCTTTTCTTGAATACTTTGAATGATGTCATTTAATGACTCCATATATGCTTCAAGCTCTATTTGATTTTTGAGCGGAAATCCTAAAGCGAGGGCACCAATCACTTGCCCATTTTCATCATAAATTGGCAATCCCATTGCATTTAATGGTACTCCATACACTGATTCAGGTACAAACATACTTGATGTCTCACCTCTCAGCGCTTTTTTCATATTCAGATCATCTGCTTTAATATGTTCACCAGCTCGAATTTGAAAATCAACATCTTTCGATGGCAAATACAGCAAAAATTTCTCTCGGTCAATGATACCCATCGTCACTTCATTTTTTAAAATCTGCATCATATAAGGTGCTGCTGTCACAATACTCTGTAGTATATCCAATTTCTCTACCCCCTTATGTTATTTATCGGTAGTCCTTCTTAAAATAATAGTTATTTTTTAAAAATAATGATGATGTTTAAAGTTATTTCTCATATGTACGAGTAAAAAGAAGGAGATTCCCTCTCTATATTCAACAAAACGCAAATTTGCTATAATTTAAGCATCAACATATGATGAAATGGTCATGTAATCATTTTGTATATTCATTGGAGGCGCATGTTGTGAGACAACCTATGACATATGAGCAGGCGATCGCCATTGGCGGCGGTATGACGGGAATGCTCGCTGCAAAAGTTTTATCAATGTTATCAACTTAGAACAGCTGCATGACATGATTCAATCCGACGCCTCTGGAGAAACTGCTGAATGGTGGAGTCAGTGGGATAAAGAGGATGATGAAGACAATCGAGCTTTTTTCCATGAAGCGGTTCCTGACTTTCGTTTGCAGCACTTACTTTCATTAGATTGAAACAAAAAAAGCCCCTTCATGGGGCTTTTTCATTAACGTAATAATTGAAGTACGTTTTGCGGCTGTTGGTTTGCTTGAGCTAGCATCGCTTGAGACGCTTGAGAAAGAATGTTGTTCTTTGTGAACTCACTCATTTCTTTCGCCATGTCCACGTCACGAATACGAGACTCAGCAGCTGTTAAGTTTTCAGCAGAAGCACCAAGGTTGTTGATTGTATGCTCTAGACGGTTTTGTACTGCACCAAGTGCTGAACGTTGTTTAGATACTGCGCCGATTGCTTCATCAATTTTTGCTACTTCGACGTCAAAGTCAAAACCATCTTCATTCACTTTAATATCTTTGACAGTCAAGGTTTCAGCGTCCATTTTGCCGATCTGTACGTTGATATTTTGCTCAATGTTTGCGCCAATTTGAAATTGGAATCCATCTTCTACGCTACCATCCAACAGATTCTTTCCGTTAAATGCTGTACGCTGTGAAATCCCATCAATTTCATCCACCAAAGCAGTGAGTTCTTCTTGAATCGCTGTTAAATCTTCTGTTTGTTGAGTACCAACGTTACCCGCTTGAACAGTTAGTTCACGCATACGTTGAAGAATCGCATGTGTTTCTGTTAATGCACCTTCAGCTGTTTGAATAAGAGAGATACCATCTTGTGCGTTTTTAGATGCCATTTCTAATCCGCGGATTTGTCCACGCATTTTTTCAGAGATTGCTAGACCTGCTGCGTCATCTCCTGCACGGTTGATGCGAAGACCAGAAGACAGCTTCTCCATGTTCTTTTGCCCTGCTCCATTGTTTGCAGACAAACGATTCAGCGTGTTAAGTGCTGCGATATTGTGGTTAATTCTCATTTCCTATTACCTCCATGTGTTTGAACCAATTGAACATCCTTGTCCAAAAGTTCTAAATTAGAATTTTTTTGTAAGCCTTACAATCCATTTATCGAACACTGATGGAATTTGTTTAACAAAAAAGGGATAAATAAGGAATAAGTCTCATTCATTATGATCGTTTCGCTAGAGTATGCCAAATTTAAAGGTCATTTTTCATGATTTATCAGAGGGATTTAAGAATCATAAGACTGGAGAAAATGAGAAGAAAAAAACAGCATAAAAAAAAGCCCCATAAAAGGGGCTCTTCATTAACGTAGTAATTGAAGTACGTTTTGTGGCTGTTGGTTCGCTTGTGCAAGCATTGCTTGTGAAGCTTGAGAAAGAATGTTGTTCTTTGTGAACTCACTCATTTCTTTCGCCATATCAACGTCACGGATACGAGACTCAGCAGCTGTTAAGTTTTCACCAGAAGCACCCAGGTTGTTGATTGTGTGCTCTAGACGGTTTTGTACTGCACCAAGTTTAGCACGTTGAGATGAAACTTTATTGATTGCATCGTCAACAATTTTCAATTGTGCATCGTAACCATCAGCTGCTACATCAGGTGCATTAGTAGCAAATTTAGTTACATCTAAAGAAGAAACATTTAAAGTATCACTTGTTCCTAGAGCATCAGCAGACATTGCTTCAATGTTAACTTTAATTTGTTGCGTAGCATTCGCACCAATTTGGAAGATTAAATCCTTTTGGTCTGCAGGAGTAGTTGTATTAACTGCATATTCTCCAGTTAGTAATTTTTTACCGTTAAATTCTGTACGGTTAGAAATGCCATCAATCTCTTCGATTAATGCATCCATTTCATCTTTAATAGCTGTTAAATCTTCAGTTTGCTGAGTTCCAGTGTTACCTGCTTGAACAGTTAGTTCACGCATACGTTGAAGGATTGCATGAGTTTCAGTCAATGCACCTTCAGCTGTTTGAATAAGAGAGATACCGTCTTGTGCGTTTTTAGAAGCCATTTCTAATCCGCGGATTTGTCCACGCATTTTTTCAGAGATTGCTAAACCTGCTGCGTCATCTCCTGCACGGTTGATTTTAAGACCAGAAGAAAGTTTCTCCATGTTCTTTTGGCTAGCACCGTTGTTTGCAGACAAACGGTTCAATGTGTTAAGTGCTGCGATATTGTGGTTAATTCTCATTTCCTATTACCTCCATGTATGTGGGACCTGACAGACGTCCTTGTCTGAAAAAAGTCCTTTATTCTAGGGCTTATCAACCCTGACAATTCTATTATCGGATGTTGTTATAGGATGTTTAGCAGATTTTTAAAAAAATATCGCATTTTTCTCATGACGTTAATCCTAATTTTAACAATCCTATAAAAACAAAAGCTGCTGATCTTTAATCAGCAGCTCTATCGTTTTATGATATCAGTATTGCTTGATATCAAACATTAAGATATTTGGATACACCACATAATCCTTCTTACTTGCGAAAGGACCTTTATTGTGTTCATCATTGATTTCATAGAAGTTCATCCCAATTCCAAAGCTTCTTTCTTTGTACCAATTTAGAAAATCATTAATCTCTTTCATTGAAAGCAAATAATCCTTTTGCAGCCCGTTTATCATGGTAATTGAAAGTATACCTTTTGTTGCTTCTTCACCAGGTTTTGTTCCATCCTGATCTTTTGGTTCTTCGGTTGACCCATCACCAGGCTTCGTTCCATCCTGATCTTTTGGTTCTTCGGTTGACCCATCACCAGGCTTCGTTCCATCCTGATCTTTCGGTTCTTCGGTTGACCCATCACCAGGCTTCGTTCCATCCTGATCTTTCGGTTCTTCTGTTGACCCATCACCAGGCTTTGTTCCATCCTGATCTTTTGGTTCTTCGGTTGACCCATCATCTGGTTTTGTTTCATCCTGATCCTTAGTGACTTTTTGCAGATCTTTTAATGGAATTGAGATAACAGATTTAAAAGTGTTTTTGACAGAATGACTACCAATTGACTCAGCATAATCTCTTCCACCAATGACATATAATTGATCATCAGTAATAACTGCTACAGATCCAACTCTACCTTCAGGAATTTCATATAAAGAATCTTGGACTTGTCTAGTTTGTGGATCAAATATCTGAACTTGTTTTAATAACTTACTTGATCTATCTCCAATTTGCTGACCGCCAATCAAAAATAATTTATGATTGTATGTCGCATAAGCAGCTTCATATGCAAAAGAATTTAACTGAACATCCTTTAACCGTTGCCACTTCCCTAGCGTCATATCATATTCTAATATATCTTTATCATTCGCTCGGCTAACGTTAGCCTCACCACCAGCAATATATAACTTTCCATTTATCTCTGAAATACTTCTACCCTGACGAGAAGCTAATTGAGAATTATCTAAACTTTCCCACTCTCCACTTACCGTATCATAGGAATAAAAATTTACTTGAGAGCTTGATAAAGATGCTACTATATAAATTTTTTCTCCAACTGTAACTGCTCTTAAGGAACCAGTTATATATGATGTATATATAAATTTCTCAGGCATCTTAATTGGTTCTTCTGTCCATTGATCTAGTTCTGTATCATAAACATCGATGGTTTTGTGAACTGTTTTAGTTGTATCAGTAAGGCCGCCAATGACATAGATTTTTTTACCTACTGTTGCGTAGGTAGCTCCTGTTCTTAATCTAGGCATACTTGTTTTTTCTGACCACAAATCAATTTTAGGATCATACATATATGTTGAATTGTTGAATTTAGACTGTTGACTTGCTCCACCGAATACATATATTTTCCCGTCAACTACTCCTACACTTGCTCCGATTCGCTCTTCAGGTAAGTCCGCTCGCTTCGTCCACCCATTTGTCTCAGCTGCATGAGCTTTTAACGGATGAATTGTGACCATCATAAAAATAGTCAAAAGCACTAAAAATAAACCTTTTTTCATCGTTTCTTTCCTCCATATCTTAAATATCCCTCCTTTTATCGACATATTTGTAATAAAATTTAATTTTTATCATTGTACACCAGAACAAATATCCTCAAATTGCACCTGTTATTTACTCTCACACATACATCACCGGCGTCGATATTTTAATAATCTTCCCGCCTCGACGATAAAACCTAGGAACGCGGCGGCTTAAGGTGGCGATGACTTCGTAGTTGATCGTATTGAGCATTTCGGCGATTTCATCGACAGAAATTTCTCCGTCCTTTTGACGGCCGTAAATGACCACTTCCTCGCCTTGCTTTGCTTTCATTTCTCCTAAACTGATCATCGTCATATCCATTGTGACTCGGCCAGCAATCGGCATTCGTTTTCCGCGGAAAAGCATAAATCCCCGATTTGATAAAGCACGTGAGTACCCATCTGCGTAACCGATCGGTATGGTGGCAATGATTTCATCAGGTTTTGCTACATACGTTGCACCATAGCTGACGGTCCTTGGCTCTGTCACCATTTCCTTCACGAACGCAATCCTTGCTTTTAAACTGAGAGCGGGCTCTAGCTGAACAGCGTCTAAGCTTTCAATGTATTGCGAAGGATACAGCCCATATAGCCCGATGCCTAGTCGAATCATATCGGCGCTAAATTCAGGAAACGCGATGGCAGCCGCTGTATTGTTCATATGTACGGTCGGCAGCTTAATTCCTTGTTTTTTCAAAAAACGAAGAAAATCAATAAAAATGCTGTGCTGCAGCTGCGTAAAATCAGGGTCAGGCTCATCTGCAGTGGAAAAATGCGTAAAAATCCCATCCCATCTAAGGTTTTCACTCTTTTCAAGGGCTTCCACCACTCTTAACAGCTCTTCCTTCGTTCGTACACCTAATCGCCCCATACCTGTGTCGACATTGACATGAATCCCAAGCCGACGCTGACTTTCTTCTTCCGCTAAGATCTCATTTGCTTGAACAATCCAGTCTTCACGAAGGCCTGAAAGGTCAATTCTCCAGGCTGCAGCCCTTTTCACACAGTCAAGCGGCGTAAATCCAAGGACCAGAATCGGTGCTTCAATTTTTGCTCTCCTCAATACAATGCCTTCTTCCAAGCTAGCAACTGCGAGCTCCGTCGCACCGCTCTCCAGTGCCTGCCGCGCTACCTCCACTGAACCGTGTCCATAAGCATTCGCCTTCACGACAGCCATGATCTTACTTTTCCTCGGAATATGCGCTTGAATGGCCCCGATATTTCTTTTAATCGCGTCAAGGTTGACTTCGATCCAAACTTCCCTGCATAGCTTTTTCATTTATTTTTCCTCCTCATCACATGAGAGTTCTTTCTATCTCCATGTTCGCTTTCGCGTCTAGTCTATCTTTATTCATTTTTGAGAAAAACATTCAACTACAATGACCGGACCAGCTTTTCTTGGGTACACATAAAAAAAAGAAACCACATCAAACTGTGATTTCTTCTCTATGAGCGGTGATTAGCAGATTTCATCATTGCTTCAATATCATCATAAACCTCCTGCAAATTTTCCCGTTCAGCTAAGTAATGAGCGTTGCTTTTACGAACAGGTCCATCACATTGCAAGAAGTTGATCGTGATCGTTGATGATTCTTGATCATTCATAGTTAATCTTAATTCAAGCGTCGAGACCTCTTCTTTATCATCACTCTCAGCTGAATATTCAATTGGCACACCATCTTCTAACATCTCAACTTGTTTCAAATCTTTCAAGGAAAGCTCAGTGACTGCAAATCTATATTTTCTAGATGAGCCGCCAGGTTGATGTTCAATATAGCGCAATTTCTCTAGCTCATCATCAATCGCAAATCCCTTATCAACCTGCTCTGAAAAGATATATGTAGATGCCTGAAATCCATCTTCGTGAAAAAACATCATCATCTTATCTAATAATATGTTGGGATCATTCTGTTCTTTTCGTCTTTGTAATCTACCGGCTATGAATAAAATGACCAGTCCTCCGATGATGCTGAGAGCCGTTCCCAGTCCATTTCCTACTTCTACGAAAACAGTAAAACCTAAAATAGCAATCATAAAAGCAATGACAATGCCTATGATGAATATCACACAATGCTCCTCCTATCATGCCCCTTCATGAATGGTTTAGCCATAGTATAGCATTTGAAGCAAGATGATTTAAGAATGTAAATCTGATATGCAGAAAAACAGACCATAAAGGTCTGCTTTCCCATTGAATTTCGATAAAGTGTTTAAAAGATAGGCAGTAAGAATTCACACACCTTATCTTCGCCTTCCTCTTCTCTATATCGCTCTATAGTAGGTGCCTGACGCATGTTCAATTGATTGTTCTGAATATAGTCAGGTAATTGA
Organism: Bacillus sp. GBSW19; assembly: GCF_002998655.1. Taxonomy (NCBI): domain Bacteria; kingdom Bacillati; phylum Bacillota; class Bacilli; order Caryophanales; family Bacillaceae; genus Bacillus; species Bacillus sp. GBSW19. The sequence goes on along the minus strand of NZ_PVRF01000001.1, from coordinate 303,649 downwards.
CTCCAAAACAAATTCACTTTTTCAGTTGTATGCCTCATTGTAAAAACAGCATACTTTCCCCCTTCAAAATGACCAGTCTGAACCATTTGATCATTAGAGAAATCTCTATTTGTCATGATCATGAGGTCATATCTGCATTTTTCAGGTAAAGTCCTTGCAGGATCATCTTGAGGAACCCCGTATATGCCATGTTTCTTTAATTCATCATTTAATTGATGTTTATTGATCCATTTTTTAAAATGCTTCATCATTTCTATATTCATTTTGCTTCCATACGGTCCTATATTCCTCATATACACCATCTTCATATTGCTTAATATTTCAATTTTGCAATTCATGATTTCCCTCCAACTCTTATTGGAAGATTGGCCAATCATTCCTTACATCCAACGGTAACACCCTTTAAAATATAATGCAGTAAGTTATTAAAAATAATTGAATGTATGATGGAAAAACATTTACAGGAATTGCGATTTAGATCATAAATTAAGTCATCTCATTTTCTCTTAAAATAGCATGTCCAATTTTTAAAAATAAAAAAGAACGGTCTTTAGCCGCTCACTTGTTTATTGATTTTCCTTTGAAGATTTAGCAAAGAGAAGGGTGACAATCAAATAGATAATTGTTCCGAAAAATAGACCATTTAACAAACTGATAAACAACATCTTACAAATCAGGCCAACATAATAAGACGCTGGCGTCCCTGGAAACACAGCCATATTGAACAGACTAATCATAAAGGTTAAAGCAAAAAATATAATGAAAATCCTTCGAAATAATGTTGATTTTAACATTGTCATTTTACTTCCTCCTCAGTATGTTTTCTATGGAAAAAATATTCTTTATTCATAGCATATATTCCGTTTTATAGTAAAAAGCCCTTAAAGGGCTTTTTACTTAAGCAGTATAACCAATACTTGCAGTATGACCTCTCCTAGCTTCATCATGACTTGCTGTCACTTCTGACGTAAAATAACTAACAACACTTATGACACTAATCATCACGAATACTACTGATAACGTTTTAAATTTCATACTGACAGTCCCCCCGCTTCACTTGAGTTTGGAAATAAAGAATCTTTTCATAGAAATGCATCGCATTGTCTTTATCTCCCATCTCATTATAATATTTTGCAGCATCTTTTGCTAAATCTTCTAGGTCAGGATACATTGACTTTATTTCTAACAATTCCATTATTTTTTCCAACTGCTCAAAATTGTTGTCAATGTATAGGGATCTTAAAAACTTGAATATCAATAATAGAACATGATCTTTCAGCTTTTCAGATAGTTCTATTCCGTTATTTAAAGCGTATGTACCTAAATCCTGTTCTTTCATTTTGAAGTAGGCTTTTGACAACATAATGAGCGGATCTAAGATTCTATTTAAATGCTCGTATCCCTGCTCTCTAAATGCACTAATCGAGTCATTAAAGTGAATAATCGCTTGTGCTAATTCTTTGTTATGAAAATAACTCAACCCTAAATTATAAAGTGCTGATCCTTTTAATCGTTTTGTTGAGTTGTCGGCGGCTTTTTCTAGTGCGTGTTGAAAATGGGGTATTGCTTTTTCGGGGCAGCCCATATCTATATAGTTTAATCCAATGACAAAAGAACATTGGATTTCTCTTACTGTGTATGTATCTTTTTCTCGATAACATTCTATTGCCTGTGCGATATGGTGCATCGACATATGGGTTTGTTTCATGTGGTAATAGATTTCTGCCATCTTGTAATTGAACTCGGCACGTTCAATATCGTCGCTGACAAGAGACAGCTTTTTTTCTGCCCGCTTATAGAAGGTAATCGCATTGAGGTATTCGTAGTTTTCAAATTCGTACATGCCGTAGAAAAAATTGAAGTAATACTCGAGCAATCCTGTTAATTTCTCTTGATCCCTTTTGATCTTCATTGCGAGTTCCCTAAAGTTCGCCCGCTCTTTTCCATTTTCTAAAGGATTCAAGTAATCAAGCATTAATTTATGTCTGAACTCCATAAGTGAGAAATACAATAATAAATCCTGATTCTCTTCCATATGATCAAGCATTGATTTGATTTCTTCTTTATATGCCTCGGCGTCCGGTACGTTAAATCTTTGAATATGATAATACCATTCATTGATTTTCAAGCCGACGTGAGAAGAAAGCACTTTCTCCATCCGTCCTTACCCCTCCCTCTATTTTCCCTATAATGACATATATTATCATTTTGTGAATCGTCCGACACCGAAAAGAAACCGCAAAAATAAGAAAAAAAGCTCCTGTAAAGAAGCCATGTGAGTGATCGTAATTTTGATAAGAAGGAATAACTGGGCTCGAATCAGCGCCCCCTGTTCTCTCTAAAATAAGATGATACAATCAAGTTTAGTTCTAACGAAATATGTACATCGTATATCCTTCACGTCATACTTGTTTTAATCGTTTCCATTTACGAATTTGAGTACGGAAATTTTTAAAAGGAGCAACGGTATTCACATGAATAAATTTATAAACTGGCCAAACAGCCTTTGCTGTCGCATCATCCGCCCATTTTCGTTGATGAGGTTCAAACACTTCTTCTTCACTCATACGATCCAACATATCACAAATAGTTAAAACATTCTGTTTGAGCTGAGCTCTTAATGCGACTAGTGATTGGCAGGCATACTTCTCATTAAAAAGAGAATATAATGTGCCAAGCTGATTCCATTTATAACCTTCTGCTGGCGTATGGACAACCTTTCCTTCAGTTTCGTGTTGCTCCCATTGAAGCAGCAGGGTTGTCCAACCAACTTGATAGGCCAAATTTTCTGCAGGAGTTCGGCTTACATCCTCTATTCGATCATCTTTCATTTCTTCTGGAATCATATTGAATTCTTCATCGTATTGATTGTACGTCTTCATGATTGCTTGCTTTAAAATGTCTTTCGACTCATAGCTTGTCATATTATTCACCTCTAGTTCTTTTTATGCAAATTTTTCTCGGAACATATCTTGCAAAAATAACTGGAGCTCATGATACTGAATTATTCTATCGCCTTCTGTTTTACAGTCTCTATTATAATCAAACTCTTAATCGAGCAAAAAAGCAATAGCATTTCTGGTTAAATGAAAGGATCACTGGTGTTTACTCCTAAAACAACAAAAGAGAGACAATACTTGCCTCCTTTAGATGACTCTATTATTTTGTGAAATATTCCATTATTGCGCAAACTCAATAAAGAAAAGCTATAAAAGCGGCTGCGAAAAATGAAGACATTCCTTACGTTCCATCATAAACAAGCACCCAGTATCTCTACCCAGGCTCCCCTTCTTAAGCAATAAAACCTCCCCGTTTTGATTGAAATGTGAAGCAGCATGATTTAACTCGACACTTCTTCCTCTTTTCTACCTAATTTCATTGATAACTGAACACCAATCATCAATGAGACAATGACGAGCATTGCGACAATGGAAGCTTGAAAATGTCCGCTTAGATCGAAAACCAAGCCAATGAAAAACGGACCAAACCCGCCCATGATGTATCCGCCCATCTGCGACATAGCGGACCATGTACCAGCCTCCTCCGGTGTACGCGTCTCAATAATGGGCAGCATAAGTGCTAAGGGAAATAATCCACCTGCCCCAATCCCTAGAAAAATGACGGCTGGCAAAATAGGCATTGGAAGTAGAAGGAAAATAAGGCCGATCAGCTCTGACACGCTGCATAAAATCAGAAATAATTTCGGTTTTCCTAAGCGAGTGACGACTCCTGGAACGAGTAGTGCCACCGGAATCTGAATCAGTGTAAATATCGTTAGCAGCATGGCGGCATACTGTGGACTATTTCCAAAACTAAGGGCGATGGGTGAAATCCATGCTGTTATCGAATAGAACATACTGGACATAAAGCCAAAGAACAAGGTGAATTGAATGGCTTTTTTGTTTCGCAGCGGTAGCCTTAGCGGTAAAACTGCATGATCAGCCTGTTGTTTTTTCCGAGCCAGCCCTAGCCACAAGATCAATGCGATGATCCCTAAAACCGCCCAGCAAGATAAGGCGAACGGAAGGCTATGCTCACTGCGAAGGTAAATCGGAATGGTGAAGCCGGAAGCAAGTGCTGCCCCTATTGTCATCGAAATAGAATAGACACTCACAATCCCCGGATTTTTTGGGAAATACTTTTTGATAAAACTAGACAACAAAGGTCCTGCAAAGCTAATCCCAACTCCTCCTGCAAATGCAGTGATGAGAAGGATGGCAACCGTTTGACTCGTCCCACGTAGTCCAGTAGCGATTGTGATGAGAAGAATCGAGAAAAAAAGCGTTCTCTCTAAACCAAAACGGCGGCTTAGTTTAGTTGCTACAGGTGCAAACACCCCCATGCACAAGACCGGTAAAGTGGTTAGAAGACTTGCTGTCAGTGCACTGACACCAAGGTCTGTTTGGATCATGCTCATCATAGAAGCCACGGACGTAATGATTGGGCGCAAGTTTAGAGCAGCTAAAAATAAAGCGGCTAAATAAAATATTTTTTTCATCAATGCTCTTCTTCCTCTCTCATCTTGTTGAAGTTACTTTGAGTATAAATCTGCCGCATTCATTGATCAATACAATAATTCGTATTATGATGATAGTAAAAAACTATTAATTATGAAAGGATGACAAATGGATACTCGGCATATTACATATTTCATGGCTGTATTCGATCATTTACATTTCACAAAAGCTGCTGAGCAATTAGGGATATCACAGCCTACATTAAGCCAACAGATTCGGCTGCTTGAAGCAGAAGTTGGGATGCCGCTCTTTGATCGAATCGGTAAAAAAGTCGTTGCAACTGAAGCGGGTTCTCTGCTTTATCAATATGGTATGAAAATGCTTCAAGCTGAAAGAGATGCAAAAAATGCGATGAAAGAACTGTTATCTGAAAAACGAGGAAACGTTCGACTTGCAGTACTCCCCTCCGATCTTGACTTTCAGCTTGTTCCGCTATTTGTAGAATTTAAAACACTTTATCCCGAAACCAATCTGAAAGCATATTCAACGATCTTCGTTCGTGAAGAAGTACTGTCGCATAAAGTGGATCTCGGCATCGGGCTGCGTGGGCCTGCGGATAAGCGTCTCGTTCAAATTCCACTTGGAAGTGAGCCCTACGAATTATTTGTTCATTCAGAAAGTGATCTAGCCCAAAAGAGTGAAGTGACATTGGAAGAGCTGACGCAGCATGCCTTGGTTATGTATCCGAAGGGATATCTAGGAAGGGATTTAGTAGATGACGTATGTAAAGAACAGGGTGTTGAACTGGACACCGTCATGGAAGTTGGGTCCGCATCTTCATTATTGCAGCTGGTTGAAGCCAGCATCGGTGCAACCATTCAGCCGCGAGGGTTGCTGCAATACCATTCGACGTGGCCAAATATTGTTTCGATTCCTATTGCTGATCCGGCGCCTGTTCGTCACTTGGAATTAACTTATTATGCAGATCGATTTGTCAGTAAAGCACAGCAGCAGCTATCTGAATGGCTGATAGACTTTTTCAAATCAAAAACAAACTAAAAAGTGAGGTTAAAACATGAGTGCAAACAGCATATTTACAAGGACACACCGGGTTGTTATTCGCCAATTTCAATCAGAGAGGGCCGCTAAGTGCTATTAAAAGACGCTTTTGATAAACCTTCTATATACATATAGAACTTTTCTATAACGCTCACCATGCTTTCTTTTTTTATAATAGAAAAAAAAGAAATGTGGTGGCGTATATGTCTACAACGATCGGAATTATGGGCGGGATGAGTCCTTTAGCAACGATTGATCTGATGAAAAAAATCATTTCTCATACACCAGCGATAAAAGATCAGGATTATATCCATGTGATTGCTGATAATTATCCTCAAATCCCTGATAGAACCAATGCCATATTTGGGAAAAGCGAAGATCCTACAGATGATATGATTGCATCAGCTAAGAGATTAGAACGTGCAAAGAGCGGACTTTATTCTCATTGCATGCAATACCGCTCACTTCTTTTTAGAAAACGTACAACATTCCACCCATATCCCTATTATGAATATGCCATTAGAAACCGCAAATTACCTGAACAAACATCAATATACATCTGTGGGCTTACTATGTACTGATGGAACATTAAAAACCCAGCTCTATCAAAGGGCTTGTGCTCATCACAAGATTGACGTCATGATTCCTAGTGAAAATCTTCAGAAACGTTATGAATGGGATATATGCGGTGAAAGCAGGAAAATTAAGTAAAGGCGAAAGTGAATTGGCGTTAGCTGCAGAAATTTTAATCAATCAAGGAGCAGAAGCCATCATTGCCGGCTGTACAGAAATCCCCTTAGTACTAAGGTCAACTAAAGATGTGAAAGTGATTGACCCTACTGTCATTTTGGCGAAAGAAGCTGTAAAATTAGTGTATGAGCTTGAAAAGCTAAACATTTAAAGAACGTAATATAAGGGGATAAAATGAATATTGAGAATATAGAAGTGTTTATTTATGTATGCCAGCTAGGCAGTATCAATAAAGCTGCGGAAGCACTGTATTTAACCCAGCCTTCTGTTTCGGCACGTATTCAATCGTTAGAAAAAGAATTAGACCTGAAATTATTTGATAGACAGAGAAATAAACTATCTCTGACGGAAAAAGGTGAACAGTTTTACCCGCATGCCAAAAAGATCCTCCATTCTTATCAAGAAGCAAAGCATAGTCTCAAACAAACGATGATCCCTTATGAATTGACGATTGGATGCGCATCCTCTATTTCCAATAATCTATTGCCTAACATATTACCCGCACTAAAAGAAAAATACGAAAACCTGAAAGTGAAAATCGTAACAGGACATTCAAAGGATGTTGTCAAAAAAGTGATTAACAACCAAGTAGACTTTGGGATTGTCAGAACTGAAACACATCCTCAAATTGAATCAATCCCTATTTTCAGCGATCCAATCGGGCTGTTCGTCCCAACTCATCACCCGCTCGCCAGCCATGACAACATCAATATGAAAGAACTAGAAGAACAGCCTTTTATTTTCTTTGACTATGGATCATTTGATTGGTTGATGCTCCACCGATTATTTCAAAAAAACAACATCACACCGAACATTTCCATTGAGGTTGATCATATGGAAACCGCAAAAAATTTAGTGCTTTAAGGAATGGGACTATCGTTTCTTCCTCATCATTGTGTTAGAAATGAGGTAGAACAAGGAACATTAAAACAAATTTCAATCGATCCATCCATCAATTTCAACATCAATATCGAGTTCATTTATAAAAAAGGAAGATCCAAATCAGTTTTCATCGATCAACTCAAACAGTTTTTTCATGAATTAGATTAAAAAAAGCCCTTTTCAGGGCTTTTTTTGGATTCGTTCTGATTGATTAGCTTTCGTTTGCCAACATGTATGCTGCAGTTTGATGCATATCTTTCAATCCTGATCTCTGTGCGTACTCGGCCACAGTGATCGCACTTGTAGCCAGAAGTTCTATTATATGTTCATCCATTCCTGGCCAAGTTCTCCCGCCTGCTTTTTCATACGCATGGATAAGTTTTGTTAATCCTTCTTTCCCAAAGAGAAGTTGATGCGACAAAAAGTCTGCAGATACATCACCAACCCCCACTTCAGACCAATCAATCACACCCGTAACACATTGATTTTCATCAATCAGGATGTGGCCTGGATGTAAATCTCCATGCTTCACCCCCACAAAAGGCGGCCATAAAGAATCTTTAGCTAGCCATTCTTGCCAGCGCTCCCATAAACCGCTGTTAATGGCGTATTGCGATTTGACACGTTCCATTCGCTGTTTCATTGATCCTCTTAATTCATGAGCACTGAGCATCTCCACACCGATCGTTTTAAAAGCCTGTTGATCTAAGGAATGTACATTCGCTAAAACTCTTCCTAATGATTCATAATAAGCTTGCGGTACATTCGTTTGATCAAAACTCCACACATAAGATTGCTGTTCCACATCAATACTAGCTGCCGGTACCCCCTCTAATTGTTTATAAGCAATCAGACTTTCTGTAAAGATAGACCACTTAGGGAGCTGAAAGTGAACCTGCTTACTAATATGATCTAATGTCTTTTTTTCCTGTAAGGTATGTTTCATTGATTCAGGTCTGCGAGGCATTCGTAATATCCATTGATCACCATGTAAATCTTCGACATGTGCGACACGGAAATCCACACCTGATTCATTTATTTTGATGGTATTCTCTAAAATTTCTAAACCGTGATGATTGGCTAACTGCTTTAATTCTAGTCTATTCATATTCTTTTCCTCCAATTGCTCATTTATTCATGATCAACAGGCGTTAAGAAAATCATCAAAAAAACCACAAATAGGCTGCTATCTGTGGCTAGAGTAAACACGGCTAGACTCATATCTCTCTTTATATCAATAAAAAATTACAAAAAAAGACAGAAACGATATCTGTCTGTCTTCAAGTAAAGTTACATACTTGACCGCTGAAGATGTTTAAAAATGTGCAGACTACCCCGTTTACTCTGTTTGATGAAAACAGAGCCTTTGAACATATGAAATTATTGATTGTTCAAAGTTTGCTGGCGTAATCTTCCTGCATGCATCATCTTTAACCATCCTCCTCTTTGTCATATAAAGTTACTATACTTTATTTAAATATGACTTTCAATAAGATTACAAAAAAAAGGATTTAAAATCATCCGACTTCCCATCGAATTACATATAATGTAATAAATGCATTTACTTATGTTATGATATGGTTATTGATTCTTTTGTCTAATAAATTTATTAAACTCAAAAACCCGATGTACTATGAATTTTGAGTGTATGAGAGGCAATTAGAACAAATCAAATGTAGCTAAGTCATTTAAAGGGAGAATTGGTATGACTCATTTAGAATTCGTATTCGGCTTGCTTCCAGTAAGTATAATCATCGCTTCTTTTATCGTCACATTGTTTGTACAAAAGGTTTATTTTATGCCAGTTGTGAGCTTTATCATTTTGCTCATCCTGACATTTACACTTTTTAATGTCTCTTTCTTAGGGTGGTCAGTTGTTTACACTTTAGGCTCATTCATTGCTTCATATATAGCATTATTCATCATGAAAACTTTAAATAAAAAGAGGTCTTAAACTACATTTTAAAAGCCCTTTTCAGGGGCTTTTATTCTTTCACTATCGTTTTTTCACTGGATGAATGTCTTCTCCCAAAAAAGCGGTATTAGGCTCACCACTATTTTCTAGAAACTCCGCTATTTCTTTCAACTCTTGATTGATACGGTCATTCCTTGGCATATCCGGGTTTAACGGAAGGATGGAGTGAATCGTTGTCGCTGCTTCATACAAAACATGTTGATCTTTTATCTGTTGGATGCATTGTTTCATACGATTGAAAAACCATTCGATCTCTTCTGTTTCTTCCATCGGATAATGTGCCATTTTGAATAGATTCTGCTGACGAAGGTCCTGCCTATCAAATATGTGTTCAAGCTCTTCTTTACTGACATATAAATCCGAAGCTTCCTCCTCAATCTCTACTACTTCGACCATCGCATCTTCAGCTGTATATAACTGCCCAATAAAATCATCGAAAGTATCTGCCAGCTTAAAATCTACTTCCAGCTCTAAATCGAAATAGTGAATAGGAGGATGTTCCTTCGTTTTTCGATAATCCATTGCGATCCATGTATCTTCTTCTCCGCTGATGATCACAAGTTCCTCAGGCAGATCCAATTCATCACTTAACTGGGGACTATTCATGATGCCATCATCTTTGGCGATTCCTCTTAAATGGTCAAATTGAACATGATCCTTAGCCCATGAATTCGGCTGTTCAGTTGGAAAAGCATTACGAACTGTAAAGTCGCCATTCCATTCTAAAATGAGCTTTTTATATGTATCAGGTAAAGTGACTCCAAGTGTTGCCTCTATTTTACGAATTTGTTCCTCATCTATCTTTTCTAATGTGAAAGGGCTCTCTTCTTCTTTTTCCCAGAATGATTTCAAAGTGGATGCCTCTCCATATCTATTGATCTCAATATAATATTGACCAACTATTCATTCGCTCATTTGATGCGATTGATTTTAAAACGAATTGAAGGAGCTGCAAGTGATGAAAAAAGCGTTTTTTCTTATACTCGACGAGTATGCAGATTGGGAAGGTGTTTATTTAGCATCTTCAATAAATCAAAGGGAAGATTGGTCAGTTCATACTATTTCTTTAGAGCAAATGGAAATCCACATGTTTAATTTAGATAGAAGATATCCGTAAAAGAATTCATTCCCAAAATGAAAACAGACCTCTTAAGGTCTGTTTCATTTCACCTATACGTTTTGCGATTTTGCATTTTGGTCGATCATAATCGTGTTTCGATTTGTTTTTTGTTGTTCTTCCATTGTTGTATTTCGAATCGATTTTGTTTCAATGGTTTTCAAGGTTTCTACAGCTGATACACTCAATAATACAATGCTTAATATGAATAGTACCCTTTTAATAATCATATAGACATTCTCCTTTTTGAATATCATTTTGAGCCTTTAGAGCCTTTCTGTAATATTCGGCAGCTTTTTCAAAGTCCCCTTTTTTTTCATAAAATAACCCGATACTTTGAGCAAATGCTTCCACATAGACATGTAGTTTCTTTTCTTCAAAAATATCCAACACTTCTTTAAACGCTTGTTCATCAGTATCCATATAAATCGCTTTTAATGCTTTAAATAACAACACACTTAGCGAATCATTTACCTTTAAGGAATACATAAGACCATCTTCAACTAGCAGATCTGCTTCATCAGTTTGATTAGACTTGTACAGCGACCAACACAAACTAAATAGAGTGATTGGCTTTATGTCATTTTTTTCTGAGGATATTAAATCTAACACTTCTCTATAATGCTTTATTGCCTCTGTATATTTTGATTGCCTATCATATGTATTACCAATATTTAATAATGTTTTTGCTACTAAACGTTGATCGTTTGCGCCCACAGCAATTGAATAAGCAGTTTTTAAGTGTTGCAACGACTTTTCATATCTTTTGAAATCATCATAATTTCCTGCAATGCTCATGTTCTTTATAAATATCTAGCGCCTTTATGATGTGATGCATAGAAACATGCGTTTGTTTCATAATATAGTAGGCTTCAGCCACCTTGAAGTGAAACTCCGCTTGCTCAATATCATCTACAACCAGTGCGAGCTGCCTCTCAGCGATCTTGTAATATTGAATGGCCTGTACATATTCTTTTATACTGAACTCATACATGCCATGAAAAAATGCGTTATAATAATGCAACATGCCGGATAATTTATGATTTGAATTTTCAATTTTATCCACTAGGTCTGCAATGGATAAAGACCGTTGCTCTGAAGGTTTGATATAATCAAGCATAAGCTGGTGGCGAAAGCACATCAATTGATAATAAATCAGTAAATCCTGATCCTCTTCCATCCATTCAATTTCTTTTTCTACCTCAGCTTTCAAAATCTCTGCATCGGGTACACTGAATTGCCGAATCATTTTATACCATTCATTTATTTTCACACCTACATGTGAAGAAAGAACTTTCTCCATCCCTTATTCCCCTTCCACTAGACTCCCTTATATTACATTTATTATCACATACAATAATTTACAAAGCACCGAAAAGAAACCGCAAAAAGAACAAATGTAGCATCGTAAACCTTTGGCACATTTCATGATCATCACAAAACAAAAAGGCAGACTCATTTCAGTCTGCCTTCATCTTCTAGATTTCCATGGGAGTACCTGTTGTCTTCAGGTAATTTGCATTGTATCATTTAACCACTCGTCACAATGTTCTATAAGCCACCTCAAATATTCCACATATTGACCGACGTGATAGCCATCACAAACAGCATGATGTACTTGAATCGCAACGGGCAAAATGACTTTTCCTTCTTCCACTTTAAATTTGCCTATCGTAAATATTGGCAGTAAATAAGTCTCATTTGTAGATACATTAAGGTTAAAAGAAGTAAAATCAACCCACGGCAGACTTGAAATATTGAACATGTTTTCTGGCATATTAGGTTTGGGAAATAGTTTGCTGCTTTCGCTAAATGTTTCAATGTCCGCTACACAGCTTTTATAAAACTGAGCAAAGTTTTCGTCATAAGGCGTCCAAATACTTGAAAATGTCTTTGTTTCTTTATTTAGAATCGTATAACTAGGATGGAGAAGTTCCCAGTAACCAAGTTCATCGTTCAATTGATCCATTCGAAACTCCGGTATTTTTTGCACAGCTCTTGCTAATAAATAAATTTGCACAGGATATACTTTTAACTTTTTTTCTTTCAATATTGAAAACAATGTCGTGATGTCTAGATCGATCACCAGGCTATATGAGCATCGGGTTAGAGTCATATAATGATGAAAGTGCTCTTTTCGCGGGTAATTTTCGTCTATTTGTTTAAACATTTTTTATCTCCTCCTGAATGTGATTTCATGTATTCAGGAGGAGACTTTATCTGTTTTCACCACCACAATCATCCTTTCAAGAGATATGTTATGTTTCTGTCTATCACAACTATGAGTTATAACGGTTTCATTCAAAGGCTACCATAAGCTTAACCTACGATAAAGCCTCCAGCAACTCTTCGTAAGTAATCTTGCCCAACGTGAACTTTTCTAGTGCTATGTATTTTTTCTCCGCTGAGGTATTCATTCTATTATGACATTCATTGACTAACTCATTTTCATTTGGTATTGGCTCATGTATATGTTCTTTTTTTCGAAATGCTTCATAGTACCTTATACCAAATATTCTCTGGGACATCGCATTGATGTGAATTCCGTCTGGGTTAGATATAAGACCTTTCGCAGTAACATAATAACAATTTTCATTATGATGTGCATATTTTTGTAGTTCCTCATTAATACGTTGATATTCCACACCCCCTGCGCCAAATGCCACCTTTCCCAAGTAATCGCCCAAACCTCCTATTAAAAGCGGAATGTTAGGTACAGATAATTCAGTTCTTAGTTCATGAAATAATCTTAGTATTTTTTCATAGTATGCTTTGTATTTCCCATCTTGGCTGTCACTTTCTCCTTGATGCCATAATATCCCGACCAATTCGCTATTTTCCTTTGCAAATTTAGCTTCATTTATTGCATGACGAAATAATGCTCCGTCTAGCGACCACTCATCAATGGAACTGCCACCTTCGGCACATGGAATAAGACCAATCTTCTCTCCTTCATGATCCTTGCACCAAGCCTCCGCAAAGGAAGCCGCCAGTCCTACGCCAGCTACCGGCCTATCAAAATGAATGGGTTCAGTCATCATTTGCCATCTACCATTTCGCAGCATCATGATTCTTTCATTATAAATCGGAGGCACTTCATGTTTAAAGCCGCGCCCCGCCATATTTGATTGTCCAATTAGTAAAAGTGACTTCATATCTTTCTCCCCTCCACTAAATATTTTATCAAATGTGTATTCTCCTGAACGTTATCATTTTACCCTTCCTTTATTTTTTCACATTTGTCTACTTTTGTCGAAAGGATAGTAAACAGAAATTACTTAGTGTAAGATCCTTATGCATCTATCAATCAGGAGGATCGACTATGAAGAAATATTTTGTATTATTTTTTACATGTTTATTATTGTTAACAGCTTGTAGCAATGCAGCATCTACTAAAAAACAGCTCACAACAGACAACGTGATTGAAGCGTTCAAAAGTGCTGGACTTGAAGCAGAAAAACCAACTGATCTTGAACAAAAAGAGTTTGGAAATATAAGAGAAGAAGGAAAAAGGATTCTCATTCCTTCTTTAGGTGAAAATGCTGGTGGAAGGATTTTTAAATTTGGAAATGAAACTGACCTTAACCAGGCCAAATCTTATTATGATGAGTTGGGCAATGCTGGATCTATGTTCTTCTCTCACACATATTCAAAAGGGAACTTCCTGCTTCAAATGAACGGAGAAATGAAGGATTCTGAATTTGAAAAATATAAGAAAGTGATGGATGAGGAAATAAAATAGTTTCATATTTTTTACTTATTGCTTCTTTAATCTTTAACAAGAAGGGTTCTTTACGATGGTCTCTAATTAAGCTGGATCGAACTGTCACCTCTACCCAGTCAAGGTAGAGGTATAGAATTCTGTCATTACCAGTGACACCCTCTAATTCACTTCTACCGTTACTACAGAAGCTTTTTATCCTCCGGTATTCCTTCGTTTTTTAAGAACTAAAAATGTTACCTCTTTATTCTTAATCTTTGTTGATTCTTTGTTAATCATGTTTTTCATCAATATGCATACATATTGTACCGTTCAAACCTTATAACAAATAACCTATTTACTTCTTTTATTTACAAATGATAACATTCATTAGAGTAGGAGGAATATTTCTAACAGCTAAAACAAAATATTGCATTACTAAATAAGCCTTACATTCCTTGAAAGCCTAATGTCTAAAATATATTCAAAAGTAGGAGTTTATTATGGAAAAACTAAGTTCTTCTAAAGGTTTAATCTTATCAACAGTTGCAGGAATTTCTGTTTTTATATTCACACCTTTTGCAGAAGCAAATGTTACTAAAGCTCTCGAAAAAGAACAGTCCTTTTCTTATTCATCTGTAAAATTTTCTTTTGAACAATCAAAAGAGCCTACAATAGATGAGATTGCACAGTATTGGAATCTAAATGAAGAAGAAACAGTAAAGTTCAAAAAAGTAATAAAAGAAGCTCAGTCAAAAACATACGGAGAAGCTACTTTACACGGTAAATTCACTTCGGCTATAAAAGCAATAAAAGGAGCTTATGACCAATTACCAACTAAACTGAAAGTAATGATAGGCGGTGTAACAGGGTTAGAAACCATTCTAATCACTCTCGAACACTATACAGGCGCTCTTGAACATGGTATTTACTTAGGCGCTCTTAAAGTGACTGGAAGTGAAAATGCAGCATGGTGGGTTGCTAAAACCATCATGTTGTTCGTTTTTTAAAATGAACTAAAACACACCTAAATGGAAAACAACAAGGAGGTGCTTGGTTAGTGACACAGGAAAATAAGGCATCCAAAGGTTTGTTAATTACTTTACCCGCCGCTATTATCGCTATTGTGTTGATTTTAGGAAAAATTGATACACTTGTAACAAATATTTTATTTTATGTAGTAGCTTTTGGTGTAATGGGTTTAACTGTTTCAAGCTTAATAAAAGACTACAAAAAAAAGAAAGATTGATTACTTGTCAGTGAGCTGCTTTATGTAGCTCCCTGTTTGTGAAAACAGGATAATGACCAACACTGAGAAATACAAAAGACTCTCTCGAATATTTGGTTAGTTGGATAGTATTATTATTTGTCGTATTCATTGGCGTTGAAGCGTCTTTTAGAACGATCTATAAAATAAGACATCGAACCGAATAAAGACAAACAAAAAAAGCCCCTATATATAGGGGCTTTTGATTTATTAACGTAATAATTGAAGTACGTTTTGTGGCTGTTGATTCGCTTGTGCAAGCATCGCTTGAGACGCTTGAGAAAGAATATTGTTCTTAGTGAATTCACTCATTTCTTTTGCCATGTCAACGTCACGAATACGAGATTCAGCAGCCGTTAAGTTTTCACCAGAAGCACCAAGGTTGTTGATTGTGTGCTCTAGACGGTTTTGAACTGCACCAAGTTTAGAACGTTGTGCAGAAACTTGTTTAATAGCTCCATCAACGATTGCTAACTGATCATCAAATCCACCATCGTCATCAGCTGCAATTGTTTCAAATTTAGATACATCGATATCTTTAACAGACTTACCTGTCTCAACTGCACCATCGTTGTCTGTAACGCCTAAAGCAGCAGCGCTCATATCTTGAATGTTTACCTTAATTTGTTGTGTAGCATTTGCACCAATTTGGAATACTAAAGCATCGCCATCAGTTGCTGGTGTACCTGTACTTGGATCATCTGGATCTGTCGGCGGAACTTCTGGTGTGCCTACTCCATTAAACGTACCATTTAATAATTTTTTTCCGTTAAACTCAGTACGATTAGAAATACCATCGACCTCTTCAACAAGCGCTGTGATCTCATCTTTAATTGCAGCTAAGTCTTCACCTTGCTGTGTACCAGTATTTCCAGCTTGAACGACTAGTTCACGAACACGTTGAAGGATGGAGTGAGTTTCAGTCAATGCACCTTCAGCTGTTTGGATAAGAGAGATACCGTCTTGGGCGTTTTTAGAAGCCATTTCTAATCCGCGGATTTGTCCACGCATTTTTTCAGAGATTGCTAGACCTGCTGCGTCATCTCCTGCACGGTTAATTTTAAGACCAGAAGATAGTTTCTCCATGTTCTTTTGGCTCGCACCGTTGTTTGCTGATAAACGGTTTAATGTGTTAAGTGCTGCGATATTGTGGTTAATTCTCATTTCCTATTACCTCCGTGTAATTTTTTTTAGAGAGCTTATCTGTAAAGTCCATTTGGATGAGAAGCTCTTCCTTAGAATTTTCGATTTCTAAGGCATGTGTATAGTAGTAACGCAGAGCACCTTTTGGCTCTCTTACTTTACTACCGTATGTAACATCAGTTATGGCAATATTCATGAAACCTCCTTCTATTCATTCAAAATGATTAGTCTTGTCACTTTTACGAGACTAGATACCCGCCATAACAATGAGTATTATGTTACCTACTATAGACTGAACTTCCATATATTTTAGTTTGTGGAAATTGTTAATTTCACAAATTAGACACATTTAACAAGAAGAAATATCTCGTCCATGTTGTCATATTGGCTTATGTTAAGCTTGTGAAAAAACCACATTGATGTATAATACAATTAATGTATGATACATGAATTGTAGGAGGTTGACCTTTTGAAAAGAGAAGATGCCTTAAAACTAAGAACAGATATTAAGAAAATGATTATATTAACTGGGGTTTTCGAATCTCAAAATTTGCCGAATGGACCATTTGAAAAACCTCTACCAACTTCTCAAATGATGGCGTTAGAGGAACTAGAGGTGGAAAGATTAACTGTTTGGCAACTATCCAATAAACTTAGACTAGATACTTCAACTGTAAGTAGATTGGTAGATAAGTTAGTAAAAAAGGGACTTGTTTATCGTGAAGTAAATGAAAAAAATAGAAGAGAACTTTTTCTGCACCTCACAGAAAAGGGTCACATTACTGTTAATCGCTTAAGAGAACAATCCCTTACATTTTATCAACGTATCCTCAATAATTTATCAGAATCAGAACAAAAAATAGTTGTGGATGGTTTTGAATTATTTATTGATTCTATTTCTAAGTCTTTTGATTAGAGTGAGGTAAATCATAACCTTTGGAGGATAAAATGAGTTTGGATTTTGAACGTCCTATTATTGAACTAAAAGAGAAATTTGATGAATTAAAGAAAATGATGAAAGAAAATAATGTAGATTTATCGTCAGAAATTCATTTATTAGAAAAACGTTTAAATAAAATGCAAGATGAAATTTATTCTAATCTTACAGCTTTTCAACGAGTTCAAATTGCAAGGCTACGTAACCGGCCCACGACATTGGATTATATACCTTTATTGTTTACAAACTTTTTCGAACTTCATGGTGATCGATTATATGGTGATGATAAAGCAATGATAGGTGGTATTGCAAAATTTAAAGGAATGCCCGTTACGGTTATTGGTCATCAAAGAGGTAGAAGTACAAAGGAAAATATAGAAAGAAATTTTGGAATGGCTCATCCAGAAGGATATAGAAAAGCGCTAAGACTGATGAAACAAGCTGATAAATTTAATCGCCCTATTATTACATTTATTGATACAATAGGCGCCTATCCAGGGAAAGGGTCTGAAGAACGTGGAATTTCTGAAGCGATAGCTCGAAATCTATTTGAAATGGCTACGCTTAAAGTGCCAATTGTTTGTATTGTAATTGGAGAGGCATCAAGTGGTGGAGCTCTTGGCATTAGTGTCGGTAACCATATCCATATGTTAGAGTATTCATGGTACTCGGTAATTTCGCCAGAAGGAGCAGCATCTATCCTATGGAAAGACGCTAAGTATGCTCCAGAAGCTGCTGAACATATGAAAATTTCAGCAAAAGATTTAAAACAGTTAGGAATGATTGATGAAATCATTCCTGAAATGAAAGGTGGAGCACAAAATGATATCAAATCACAGGCACAAATGATTGAATCTGTGATCGAATCATCTCTAAAAAAATTGACACCATTATCCTCAGAAGAGCTTATCCAACAGCGATATGAAAAGTATAGACAAATAGAAAATATTTAAAGTCCGTATTACATTTAGGAGGGTTCTTACAAGATAGTTCTAAATATTTTGTAAGTAACCTCTTAAACTGAATATGCTGATACTATTAAAAGATGTGTGATCGGTATGAAAAAGGATTTCTTCCATCAATACTTTTTCTGAAGGTCCTCAAATAATTCCTCATAAAAAAACAGACCCTGCATGGTCTGTTTTCATTTTGCCTATATGTTTTGAGATTCTCCATCTCTCAGTCGCCGAGCCATATCTAAAGCAAAATAAGTCAAAATGCCATCGCATCCGGCGCGTTTGAACGACATTAATGATTCTTCAATTACAACATTTGCATCAAGCCAACCATTCTGAATAGCTGCCATCAACATTGAATATTCTCCACTGAAGAAAGAATTTTGTCCATTCCTTACCTAATTTCCATAAAAAACTTAATATTATATTTATTATCACATCCAAGGATTTACAAAGCACCGAAAAGAAACTGAAAAAAGCTCCTGTAAAGGAGCCTTGTGATAGTTATCGATTTAATATGGAACTTGTTTATAAAAGTACATCATTGAAAATTATTTATAATTGTACTTAATGCTTTCTTTAGTACAACCTTATCATCATTTGACAAGTTTTGAAGCGCTGTCTCGTTCAGTTCAATTGTTGCTGCTTCAACTTGATCTCTAATGACTAAAGATTTTTGAGTAGCCTCTACTAAAATATTTCTTCGATTGTTTGGATCTATTGTGCGTTCAATTAAGTCAGCTTTTTGCATTTTATCTAAAATTCCAGAAACTGTTGAGGCTTCTAAATATACAAGTTCTCCAATTTGTTTAGGAGATAACTGACCCTCTCTCCACAGACAGTTCAACACACCATATTGAGCGGGTGTCAAATCACATTCCTCTAAAAGTTTACTAAAGTACTTGAACACTTTATTTTGACTAACACTTAGTAAAAAATTTATGCACTCTAATAATTCCATTTTATCTCCCCCACATTGACTTTACCTATAATATCATGGTAGTTTTTTAATTGAAATACTTTTGCACCAGAAATATTTTGTTGTAATATATTTTTAGAGAGGAAGATAAACAATGGATTCATTTAAAGCGATTCTAGTTACAGAAAAAAATGATCAAGTTAGTTATGATCTTCAAAATGTAAGTGTTAATGATTTATCTGAAGGAGAAATATTAATTAAAGTAGCATATTCTTCAATCAATTATAAAGATATGCTGGCTGTTCAAAAAAATGGAGGTGTTATTCGTAACTATCCAATGATTCCTGGAATTGATCTAAGTGGGACTATCGTTCATACAACAGATAATCGTTTCGTAGAGGGTCAACAAGTGATTGTCACAGGTTTCGCTATGGGCATGAGCCACACTGGAGGTTTTTCTGAATATGCTAGAGTACCTGCGGATTGGATTGTTCCTTTGCCAAATAACTTGACTTTAAAAGAAGCAATGATTTTTGGAACAGCAGGCTTTACCGCAGCTCTTTCTATCATGGCTTTACAGGAAAATGGTATGAGTACGAAAAATCAACCTAATATACTCGTTACAGGGTCAACTGGTGGAGTTGGTAGCATTGCTATACAATTATTATCTAAAATTGGGTACAACAATATTTTTGCTTTAGTGCGTAAAGATCATCAAGTTGATATAGCAAAATCTTTAGGAGCAGCTGATGTCATTTTTGCAAACGAGTTAGGAGAGCTAAAAAAACCATTAAACAAGCAAAAATTTGACTTCGTCTTAGATACCGTAGGAGGAGATGTGGCTTCTGTGATCATTCCTCAAATTTCTTATGGTGGAAGCATGAGCATGTGCGGGAATGCAGGCGGAATTAAATTAACAACAACTGTGTTACCTTTTATTCTAAGAGGAATCAACCTTCTAGGGATCGATTCTGTAAATGTACCAATCAATAAACGCAAAGTCATTTGGAACGAGATAGCAAACGAATGGAATATCTCCCAAACGACCCTAGTCAATGAGATTACTCTCAATACGTTACCTGAAAAAATTGAAGCCATTAAAAATGGTCAACATTTAGGAAGAACCATTATTAAATATTAAGATAAACGAACTTTATTTATTTAAATTACACCAGACAAATATTGAATGTATTGATGCAGATACCCCATCCCAAACAGGTGGGGTACATCTATTCAAAAAAGAGCGGGACATGCTAGTGCTAAAATACCCTCAGATATTTATAATCATGTCACAAACAAATTAGAATTTAACACCGCAGAACACTTTAATCGTTTTAACCTAAAAAAACAACCTGCAAAAAACAAAAAAACCCTTGCTAGGCAAGGGTTTAAACGATGATTCCGACTGGGCTCGAACCAGCGACCTCTACCCTGTCAAGGTAGCGCTCTCCCAGCTGAGCTACGGAATCGGGTTATGTATCAGTTCTGGGCTTTCTGTTACTGACAGTCTCTATTATATAACCATCATGATTCGTCGTCAATGGTTTTATTCAAAAAAGGTCAAAAAGCCGGTAACCGGACCGGCTTTTTTCTCTCCTTTATGATTGGTTCACAAGAACTGGCTTAAGTTGATCGAGTGCTTGTTTGAAGTCGCGTTTGAGGTCTTCTCCGTTTTCGACCCCTACACTTAATCGAAGCAGGCCATCTGTAATCCCTCTTTTTTCTCTTTCTTCTTTTGGCATAGCGGCATGTGACATTTTGGCTGGGTATGACAGAATGGATTCGACGGCGCCAAGGCTGACGGCGAATACTGGTAATGTGACAGCATCCACCAATTCTTTGACAGCTGCTTGGTTTTCTAATTCAAATGAAAGAACAGCTCCTGCTCCGCTTGCTTGCTTTCGCTGAATGTCCGCCCCTGGATGGTCATCTAAGCCTGGATAGTACACTTTTTTCACCGCAGGATGCTCTTTGAGAAATGAGGCCAGTTCGAAGGCCGTTTGGCTTGCTTTTTCTAATCTGACCTGAAGGGTTTTTAACCCTCTTAACACAAGCCAGCAATCCTGCACGCCAAGCACCGCACCGAAGGAGTTTTGCAGCGAATAGAGTTCTTCTCCCAGCTTCTCGTCTTTCACGACAGCTAAGCCTGACAGTACATCACTGTGACCGCTCAAAAATTTCGTTGCGCTGTGCAGGACTACGTCAACGCCAAGGTCCAGCGGACGCTGAAGAGCAGGCGTTAAAAATGTATTATCTAAGAATGTCAGACAGTCATGTTCTTTGGCAAGCTGGACGACGCTCCCAATATCCGTAATACCTAGAGTCGGGTTTGACGGTGTTTCCATGTAAATGACTTTTGTATTCGATTGAATGCCTCTTTTGACTTCATTCAAATCGGTCATGTCCACAAAGGTATGCTCGATGCCAAATCGCGAAAGAACTTGGGTGATCATTCGAAATGTACCACCGTACACATCTCTTGTGACAAGGACATGATCGCCCTTTGATAATAGAAGAAAAGCAGTTGAGATGGCTGCCATGCCTGATGCAAAAGCAAGCCCTCTTGTTCCTCCTTCTAGCGCCGCAATCGTATCCTCTAATGCTTGACGTGTAGGAGTCCCCGATCTTGAGTAGTCATATTGACCAAATTCATCGAAGCTGCTTTGATGGAATGTGGATGCATGCTGAATTGGCACACTGACTGCACCTGTTGAACGATCTGTTTTAAACGCATTATGAACGAGTTGGGTTTCGAGTGTCCAATCGTGTGTGGTCATTTGGCGTGTACCTCCTCTTTCACTTGTGATAGTGCCTGTTTCAGGTCTGCTTTCAGGTCATCTACGTGCTCAATGCCAACGGAGAAACGGAGCAGTTTGTTACAAACGCCATTTGCAATGCGAATCTCCTCTGGGATATCCATATGCGTTTGCGTTGCAGGATACGTAATAAAGCTTTCGATTCCGCCAAGACTTTCAGCAAAACAGATCGTTTTCAGCTGCTTCAAAAATGGATTGACCCAGTCCTCCTTGGCTACACGGAATGACAGCATTCCTCCCTTGCCTGGGTAAAGGACATCTTGAATTTCTGGCTGTTTCTTTAAAAACTCTGCCAGCTCCTTCGCATTTGCCTCGTGCTGGCGCATTCTAAGAGCCAGTGTTTTCATTCCTCTCATTAAAAGCCATGAGTCAAACGGAGATAAAACGGCTCCAATTGCGTTTTGATGCTGGAACATGTCTTCAGACAGCTGCTCTCCTTTTGTCACCACAAGACCGGCAAGGACGTCATTGTGTCCGCCTAAATATTTGGTTGCACTATGGATGACAATGTCCGCTCCAAGTGTAATCGGCTTTTGCAAAACGGGTGTGTAAAAGGTGTTATCGACAATGACCAAAGCGCCATATTCTTTTGCAATCTTCGCTATTTTTTGAATATCTGCTTCCTGCATCAATGGATTTGTCGGCGTTTCAATAAAGACCGCTTTTGTGTTTGGCGTGATTTTAGAACGTAAACAGTCTTCATCTGAAAAATCATCGTAAAGAAAACGTAAGCCGTACTTTTTCCATTCGTTTTCAAACAAACGGTATGTACCGCCATATAGGTCTGATGAGACGATGAGTTCATCTCCGCTTTCAAATAATGCCATGATCGTTTGGATCGCAGCCATTCCCGAACTGAAGGCAAAGCCGGCCGTCCCTTCTTCGAGTGAAGCAATCGCATCCTCTACAAGCTGCCTTGTTGGGTTTTTCGTTCGAATGTAATCAAATCCGGTTGATTCCCCTATGCCTCTATGTCTGTATGCTGTTGAAAGATAAACGGGGGGGCTGACCGTGCCAGTCGCCTCTTCGCTGCGGTTTCCAATTTGCGCTAATGTCGTTTCCACATGTTCTGTCATTTGACACCATCCTAAGTAAAAATCTGATTTCAAAACAGAAAACCCCTTCTTCATAAGAAGAAGGGGTTTTAATCGCTTCCTCTTATCTTCCAAGCAAAAAAGCTGCTTGCTGGATTTAGCACCTTGGTACATCACATGAAGTGATGCATACCGGTTGCTGAGGTTTCAAAGGGCCAGTCCCTCCACCTCTCACGATAAGAATGTGTTGTCTGTCTGTTCTAATTCTTAATACTGTAACGCATTAAATCTTATTTTTCAAGAGGAATCGGACCAATTAATTAAAATTTTCTGTATTTTATAACAGATTCGATGTCAACTGAATGGATTGCATGTTAGCATATAGGAACAACGCTGTTTTTCATGTTACAATGAATGGAAACGTTTCACTTTGTGATGAAATTGGTTAGCTGGAGGAATGGATTATGGTGAAGAAAACAGGCATTATTCAAGAAGAAACCTTACATTCAAAAGAACTTGGGGCGGATATGACCCTTTTGATCTATTTGCCAGTCAATTACTCCCCCCTTTATACATATCATGTCATCATTGCCCAAGATGGTCATGATTATTTCCGCTTAGGCAAAATAGGCAGACAGGCGGAAGAATTGATGCAAAACAAAGAAATGGAACACTCGATTATCATTGGTGTCCCTTATGAAAATGTCTCGGAAAGACGGAATACGTATCATCCAGATGGCACAAAGTTTGAAGCGTATAAACGCTTTTTAGCAAATGAACTTGTCCCTTATATTGATACGCACTATCCAACCTATCAAATTGGCTCAGGACGCACGTTTATTGGTGATTCGCTAGGTGCTACGATTTCCCTTATGACAGCGATTGATTATCCTTCTTTATTTGGCGGGCTGATTTTGCAGTCTCCTTACGTTGATGATTCAGTCCTAGAAGCCGTTAAACAGTCGACAGCCCTTTCCCCTTATGCCATTATCCATCAAATTGGGCTGGAAGAAACGGCTGTGAAAACGACAGATGGCCAAGTGCTTGATTTTATTCAGCCGAATGAAGATTTAAAGGCGCTTCTTGAACAGTCAGGTGCGGATTATTTATTTGAGACATTCGAAGGGGATCATAAATGGACGTTTTGGCAGCCGCTCATTGCGCCTTCGTTAAAAAAAATGCTCCCATATTCGTTAATCAACTGAATTTTGTTATAATAAACAATAATAAATACTTTCTTATTCAGGAGGGAACATGATGAAATACGGAGTTGTTATATTTCCATCAAAAAAATTGCAAGATATTGCGAACTCTTACCGGAAGCGTTATGATCCGAACTATGCACTTATACCGCCTCATTTAACATTAAGAACACCTTTTGAATTAACGGATCTAGAAGCGGCTGAGGTCGTCTCAACGTTAAGAGAGTATGCAAAAAATGCTTCTCCTATTACGTTACGTATTAAAAAATTCAGTTCATTCGCTCCTGTAAACAACGTCATTTATATGAAAGTAGAACCGAACGAGGAAATCATGGCGCTCAATGAAAGGTTGTACGCAGATCCACTTGCTGGCACACCTGAATATGCTTTTGTTCCGCATGTGACAGTAGCTCAAAAACTATCAGATGATGAGCATTCAGACGTACTTGGTACATTAAAGCTGAGAAAGATTGACCATGAAGAAACCGTGGATCGCTTCCACCTTTTATATCAGTTAGAGAACGGATCTTGGACCGTCTATGAAACATTTATTTTAGGAGAAGAGGGTTAAAGACATTTGAAAACAGTCATCGCAACAGCACAAACACAACGAGAAGATGCATACTACGTTCGAAAAGAAGTGTTCGTAAAAGAACAAGAAGTCCCGTTAGAGATTGAAATAGATGAACTAGAGGACGAGGCCATTCATTTTGTCATTTATAATGATGAAATGAAGCCTCAAGCAGCCGCTAGACTGCGGATCATTGAAGGGCCAAAGGCAAAGCTGGAACGAATTTGTGTGTTAAAAGAGGCGCGCGCTTTCGGCCTTGGCCACAAACTATTAGAAGCGCTGGAAACAGAAGCCATTGCTAATGGAGCGAAGGAAGCGGTTATGCACGCACAAGTCCAAGCTCTTCCTTTCTACGAAAAGAAAGGCTACAAAGCCGTTTCTGAACCGTTTGAAGAAGCAGGGATCACACATGTCAAAATGACAAAAACACTATCTGTTTGACCAAAAGAAAAAGCCAGAGCATCCATGATGCCCTGGCTTTTCTTTATCATCGTTCGTCAAGGGAAGAAAGCGTAATCATTTATATATACGCATTAATATGAACGCCTTTGCCTTCTTCCATAAACATATCTCGTACAAAACGTTCCCGCTTTTTTTGCTGTACTTTCGTTTCTGCTTCTGTCACTAAGTCCTCTTTTTTCTCCAGCTCTCTGTATACCTTGTCATGAAAGGTGCGAGTAACCTTTGTTACTTTCGCGTAGTCTTCTTTATCCTGAGGAGCAGGACGATTGATATATTGAAAATACAGATCCGGCTGAATCGGGGCTATATATCCCATCAAGAACGCCTCCTTTGCTTCTCTTCTACTCTACTATTCCCTAATTATGACTGTTTGAAACACGTCTCATTTGATATGATTAGATGTGTTTCTTTTTAAGATTGATTAACTATTGGAGGACTAGCTTTGAAATGCGCACGACGACATGATCGAACGATCTCATTACATACGTATTCGAGAGAACATTATCAATTCCTCCATGACGAGGGAAAAAAAGGGCACTTATCCTGCCCATATTGCGGACAACCAGTCTTTTTCAGATTAAATATACATGAAGAACCTGCCTTTATTCATAAACATATGACGCAGCAAGAGATGTGTGAACAAGCAGAAGAACAAGAAGATCAGAAAAAAAATGCAGAGCAAGAGGAAAGTGCTTCCTATAAAGAACTTGGGGGCTTCCGTTTTCCAACAGGTAAACAGATCATCTCGCAAACGAATGAATCATATGACTGGCAGGAACCAAGGTCGATTCAATTTAGCGATGCGTTACATTTAGAAGAGAATGAACAAGCACATACCATCGAGCTCTTTCCGCATATTACCTTTAGCACACCGCAGCTTCAAGCTGTCACACATAAAGAAGGTCCAATGCTGGTGCTGGCTGGCGCTGGCAGCGGAAAAACAAGAGTCTTGACAGCTAGAGCGGCATATCTCATGTCACATCATCATATTCCTGCTCACCATATCTTACTCGTGACTTTCACCACAAAAGCTAGCAGTGAAATGAAAGAAAGACTGCGCAAGCAATACCAGCTTCACCCATCACAAGCAAGTCAAGTGGTGACAGGCACCTTCCACAGTCTTTTTTATAAAATGCTGCTTCATGACGATGCAAGCAAATGGAACGGCCAGCACCTGATCAAGTTTGACTGGCAGAAGGAACAGTACATTCGGAAAGCCATCATAAATGAAGGACTTGATGAAAAAGACTACCCTACCGATCAAGTACTGCAATCGATCGGCTTTTGGAAAAATGCTTTTTTACCAGGCGAGCTTCCTGTTTTGAAGGATGAAAAGGAAAAACACATGTGGACGATCTATCAATCTTATGAACAGCAAAAACGAGACAATCAGCAATTTGACTTTGATGACATGGCAATCGCCTGCTTGCACATGCTGACAGAACAGCCTGAACTGCTGAAACGATATCAAGAACGGTTCAAGTATATTTTAGTGGATGAATTTCAGGATATTAATCCAGTTCAATATCAATTGATTCAGCTTTTAGCTGGAGAATCTGAGCAGCTATTTTGTGTAGGTGATGATGATCAAGCCATTTATGCCTTTAGGGGCAGCCATCCTGCTTTCATTCTTGAATTTAAACGGGACTATCCTTCGGCTCAAATCGTCCATTTACATGCGAATTACCGGTCGCATCATACGATTGTCGCAAGTGCGGATGCCATTATTAAGAAAAATCAACATCGTTATGAAAAAACGTTAAAAGCCGTCCGTGCGGAGACAATCCCGCCTACGCTCTTTTATCCATATGACGAGGAAGAGGAAGCGACCATGATCGTGGCAGATATTCAGGAGAAAATTAAAAACGGCGCAAAGCCGAATGATATCTGCGTACTCTTTCGCACCAATACAGGAGGCCGCGCGATTTATGAGCGTCTGCATCAATCCGCGATTCCGTATGAGACGGAGGCTGGTGTCAAAGCCTTCTACAGCAGACGAATTGTTCGGGTTCTTCTCGCCTTTCTCTCTTTAAGTCAGGATGCCGATGATGTGGCTGCTATGAAACAGCTGCTTCCGGTTTTCTTTTTAAAGCAGCAGTCCTTGAACACGATGAAGGCACTGACCATCACGGAAGATTGTTCAATGGTAGACGCACTCGGAAAACTAACAGATATTCAGCCGTTTCAACGGAAAAAGCTGCAATCCATTGTTCCTCTGTTCCGCACGTTACGAACGTTAAAGCCGTCTGACGCTGTGACGTTTATTGAACAAAAGATGGGACTTGGTGATTACTTAAAAAAACGAGTGAACGATACGAATGTGCTTGAAAAAGGGGCGGATGATGTACGAGATGTAAAAACCGCCGCCAAACGCTTTGAAACGATTGAAGCCTTTCTCGCACATGCCGAACATATGAAATCTGCCGAAAAGGAAAAAACAGACGAAACGGGTGTTCAGCTCATGACGATTCACCGCGCAAAGGGACTTGAATTCCAAACGGTGTACATCACTTGCGTGGTCGACGGAGCACTGCCTCATGATTTCTCACTCGATGAACTAAGAAACGGTGATGAAGAAGCCCTAGAAGAAGAACGCCGTTTATTATACGTGGCCATGACAAGAGCTGAACAATCTCTTTATCTATCTGTTCCATCATTTAGGCGAGGAAAAACCGCTCATCGCTCGCGCTTTTTGTATCCCCTACTAAAGAAAAACCGAGAATTATTCACAGAAAAACAACAGGCCCCCCTTTAAGCGGAGAGCCTGTTGTTTATTTTTTGTTGTTCATCATTTTAGCGATTGTATTGAAATCAAGCTTTTCTTTTCCACTTGTAATCGATTGAACGATTTTGTCTTCCATTTCTTTAGGTACACGCTTATTCGCAAGCTGCGCTACTTTTTTAATGACGCCTCGAACCGTTGCTTCATCTTTAAAGTTGGCATTTTGCAAAGAACCTGCAAGCTTAAAAACATCATTCATATTCACACCCGTTTTATTTTCAACGCTTTTAAAGAATTTATTATCCATTCATTTGCCTCCTCTTTGTGGAGTAATCACCTTACTATATGAAAATAGGCGAGATATGTGCCTATCCTAAAGCCTTGTTTGCCCAAAGAGAAAGGAAAGCAAAAGGCTCCCCCATTGCTTCCCTCACCTTCTTACTGTTTAGTTAAAGAAAGAAGCACCAACGATGATTAGAAGGATGAACAACACGACGACAAGAACAAATGTTGATCCATATCCGCCGCCATAACCTCCGCCGTAGCCGCCGCAAGAACCGCCACCGTAACCGTAACAACTCATATATAAGCACCTCCTCTTCTCCCTTACAAAATATGAAAAATACTACAAATGGTTTGGACGATCACATAAAAAAGTGCGGAATTTTTATTTCT
Organism: Bacillus sp. GBSW19; assembly: GCF_002998655.1. Lineage (NCBI taxonomy): Bacteria > Bacillati > Bacillota > Bacilli > Caryophanales > Bacillaceae > Bacillus > Bacillus sp. GBSW19. The sequence continues at coordinate 275,005 of NZ_PVRF01000001.1, read as the reverse complement.
GCTGTTTAAAGACGTAATCTGCCTCTCCATGACGCATCATGAATGCTTCTGTTTCTTTCGCAAAAGCATCCATCTTCTCGCCAAATACCTTTAAGTGCTGCTCAAGATCATTCGCTTTATCCGCTAGATCCATTTCACCCTTTTCGTGCGCTTGTTCTTTTCCATCATGAGGTTTAGTGAACAAGGAGCCGATTAATTGTTCGAATGCATCCATTCTGGTCACCCCTTCTCTCTTACATATGCATCACTCAAAAAAAGGGCAACAAAAAAACCGGATAAATCCGGCTTTTGTTTTTTGTTCTATTGAGGTTTCTTTTTCTTTCCACAGCCGCAATCTGCTTTTTTGATTTTCTTCGTATAAACAGATTGTTGATTTGACTGCGCTGGATAACCTTGAAGCATATGTGACGGTGTTTCAGTTGGTTTCATCGCAACCCTTCCTTTCCTATTCCATGATAGTATATGCATTTTTTGAAAGCGTGTCTGATCAGTATGCCTGTTTATTTCACCAGCTTTGAGACGATCGCTTCAATAATGCCTGCTGCCGCGGCAATTGCTAATAGTAAATTAAGCCACATGCTGATGACAGGAAATAGTATGTATATCAGAAGTAAAGCAGCAGTGCACCACATGCCAGTACACCAATAACAGCTTAACAGCTCTCCTACCCAAGACCGCAGCCCTTTACCTTTAATGATGATATATGTCTCCACTTCACCTTGTTCATTGACCTCTTCCTGTTCTTCATGAAATAAACGGCGGAAAGGAGCAGTAATGGTATCAAACACAATCAGCCTCGTCAGTCTAAAGGATGCGAGGGCAAACACGACAAATGACAAAGCACCACTCAGGAGCCTCCACCTCCTTTTTTCTTCTTTTTTGCGTCCTTTCTTTATATATGCAAAAAGAAAGACCGCCATGATGAATCGAGCGGAAATAAAATTGGGTTGTACTTTTTCACGCTTTCCGATTCCACCTTGAGCCTCTGCTGCATTAAATAATGTATAGATAAGAAAGGAGTGAAAGTATTGTCTATTGAAGAAAGTGCTGATTTATTATACACACAACTGTTAAACGAATTAATCAGCAATTATGATGATTTCATTGAGATCAAAGATTCCGAAAATGTCACAATTCATAAAACAGATGTAACAGCTGCACTCTCCCTTCAAGCGACCGTAACGACAATCATTACTCTTTTAATTCAACTTCTTGTACCAGACGATGAATTGGCTGCAGACATCACAGATCAGCTTTTATCCACACAACAAGTGACAGTCCAAAAGAAAACTGTGATTCAAATCATCAACTGCTATAACATTACGATTACATTATCAGATGCATCCATTATGAACTCCGTCCAAATTCTCACTCAAACATTGAATGTACTCTTAGTTGAAGCCGGCATTCTTTGACCCTTTCTTTTCTAACATGACGTATGAAAGAGGTGAAATCATCGTGGCTGAAGAGAACGAAAAAAAGGAGTTTCAAATCAATACTGATGTTGATCCATTAACGAGTCTTCTTGTAAGTGATGTGTTAAACAAAAACAATATCACAGATGATCAGAAAGCAAATATCTCAGATGATCAAAGAAGAATGATTTTGAAATTAGTGGAGGACTTGCAAAAGAAAGCAAATGATTTCGTAGAACAGCAGCAGGAGAAAAAAAGGCAGGCTGAGGCAGCAAAACATCCGGAAGAAGTACAGCCTGAACCAAAAGTACGTCCAAAACGAAATTCACTTCGAGATCGTATTCAGCAGCGCCGTGATGCGCAGCGTAATAACGATTAAATAAAAATGGGTTGCCTGCTAGGGTAAATGCCCGAGACAAAACCACGCATTCCAGCATTTAATAAAGTAAACGGAAGGAGGAATAGAAATGGATTCTAAACCATATTCTTGGGTCGCTCTAGATCGTAACTGTACACACCACGGACACCACGGACACCACGGACACCACGGCGATTACAACTATGAAAGAAAAGCAGTTTGTGATGGCCACTATTATGATGATGAAGATGTCTTACAAGAATTTGATCAAGTAAGCTTCACAAAGCAGACATCTGAGGAAGTCATTATCGTCAGAGACTCTTGTGACATTAACGTCTCTTCTGTTGATGCACAGGTTGCAGCATCTATCCAAGTAGCTGTTCAAACAGCGATCATCACCATTACAAATATCTCAATCGCAGACGGTGATCTGGCTGACCGCGTCACACAAGATCTTTTACAAGCCGCTACTCACAAACAAACAAACCGCCAGAAACTTGTCATCGAAAATTCAAGAAACGTTACAGTATCGACAATCGATGCGGATATCTCGATCGCGATTCAAACACTTACTCAAACACTTGTTGCGACAATCGTTGCAATTGGTATCCTCTAATGTCCAAAAGCAGAGCGAAAAGCTCTGCTTTTCCTTTTATAAAAATACAACAAATATAAATAGTCATTTACCCACACCAACTAGAGGGCGCATACATATGTTGTTAAGGACTAAAGTCAAATACCTTGTTAAAGGAGCTGAAATCCATGAGCTGCGGAAAACACCATGGCCGACATGATGAAAACTGTGTATGCGATGCGGTTGAAAAGATTTTAGCAGAGCAGGAAGCTGTAGAAGATAAATGTCCTACGAGCTGCTACAGTAATTTATTAAGCCCGACAGTTTCTGGAAAAGATACAATTCCGTTTTTAATTTTTGATAAAAAGGGCGGATTGTTTTCTACTTTCGGAAACATTGGAGGATTTGTTGACGATTGCCAATGCTTCGAATCCATTTTCTTCCGGGTTGAAAAATTACACGACTGCTGTGCTACGTTATCTGTATTAAGACCTGTTGATGTACACGGACATACGCTAAGCGTGTGTCACCCTTGTGACCCTGACTTCTTTGGTCTAGAAAAAACGGACTTTTGTATTGAGGTTGATCTAAACTGCTTCTGCGCGATCCAATGTTTAAACCCAGAGCTTGTCGACAGAGTCATGCCATCGAAAGATAAAAAGCATCATCACCACGGCTAAACCAATCGTCCGTTGACCTAACTTGTCATGAGTCAAAGCATCCCCTTCCTTACGAATGACAGCCAATCATGCGGAGCAGTCAGCATAAGAGCTGCCGCTTCCGCATTGATTGAAAGTAGATGTATCAACTGGCAAAACAAAAAAGCTTGTAGATGATGACAGTGCTCAAACACTCAAACAAATTTCCTAGTATAGGAGGGTTGAATATGAGCCGCAAACATTCATGGAGCTGTGTAGCAGAGGCTGTTGAAAATATTAACGACTTACAAAGTGCCGTCGAAGAAGATTGCCCGACCAGCTGTTACAGCAATCTCCTTTCTACATCCCATTCATTAGGTGACACTGTCCCGTTTGTTCTCTTTACATCCAAATCAAAACCATTCGTCGCATTCGGAAACGTCGGAGAAGTAGATGCAGGTCCTTGCTTCAGCACTGCATTTTTCAGAGTCGAACACATCTGTGATCACTGCGCAACACTCAGCTTGCTTATTGCATTTGACAAAGACCGTCATATTTTAGATTTTACAGATAAAGATTCCTTATGTGATGTGTTCCGATTAGAAAAATCGAAGTATTGCATTGAAGTAGATCTTGACTGCTTCTGCGCAATCGAGTGCTTAAATCCACGACTCATCAACCGTAACTGCTAACAAAAAAAGTCCCTCTATGGGACTTTTTTTATTCGTTAAAAGCCAAGCGGATGAATCGAGGAAATTTCATCTATTGCTAATTCAACTGGATTTCCCCCGCCCGCTGTTCGAATGACCACTAGATCTTCTTTTCGATCCATGATAATTCCTCTATATGTTTTACCATCAGCTTCAATCAGGCAAAGGGCTCTTGGCATATTATGAGGCAGGCTTGTGAGAAAATCGACTTTTTCGTCAATACTCATCTGACTTAAAGGCTTTTTCACTCGTTTTCTTCTAGGTTCTTCTTTTGTTTCATGAAATACACCTTCTGGCGGCTTTTCCTCTTCTCGCTGGGGTTTTCGTTCTTGTATAAGTTCTGGTTCTTGTGTGATGTCTTGTTCTTGTGTAAGCTCTGGTTCTTGTGTGATGTCTTGTTCTTGTGTAAGCTCTGCTTCTTGCGTGATGTCTTGTTCTTGTGTAAATTCTGCTTCTTGTGTGATGTCTTGTTCTTGTGCAAGTTCTGCTTCTTGTGTGATGTCTTGTTCTTGCTGAAGTTCAGGCGGCCCGACTTCTTTTTTCTTCTCTATTTCTTGAGCCACGGGTTCCTCGTGCGTACTTTCTTCGATCACGTCTTTTGCACTCTGATGACTTTCTTGCGGTTTTTCTGATTTCTTTCGCTTTCTCACGATATTTTGCATGGCCGGCATTGATTCATCATAGCTCGGCTGAACAATATACATAAGCGGCTTCTGGTTCTCATCACCTTTATTTGACATACTAATCCCTCCCGAATGATTCATTCCTTATATATATGAGCGGATGTCTCAAATCAGAAGAAAAATAAAAAAACAGCATACCCATCTTTGGTATGCTGCAATTCAATGATTCGTTTAGCGGGCAATGATATGGAAGCCAGAATCAACATGCAGATTCTCACCTGTCATGCCGCGTGATAGATCACTGAATAAGAATAGAGCTGTATCGCCAACTTCTTCAGGAGTCGTTGTACGGCGAAGCGGTGCACGCTCTTCAATATCCTTCAGGATTGTATTAAAGCCGCTGATGCCTTTTGCAGACAGCGTACGAATTGGACCAGCAGAAATACTGTTCACACGGATACCTTCTGCGCCTAAATCAGCTGCTAAATATTTCACACTTGCTTCAAGTGCTGCTTTCGCTACACCCATTACGTTGTAGTTAGATACCACACGCTCTCCGCCTAAGTATGTAAGCGTGACAATGCTTCCACCTTCTGTCATCAATGGACGTGCTGCTTTTGCTACAGCTGTTAATGAGTATGCACTAATGTTGTGCGCCAAAAGGAAACCTTCACGGTTCGTGTTTAAGTATTCACCGACAAGTTCTTCCTTGTTTGCAAATGCAATCGCATGCGCAACGCCATGAATGACTTGTACTTTTTCTTTAATTGTAGCGAAACATTTTTCGATTTCTTCGTCACTTGTCACGTCACATGGAAGAATGATTGAATCATCACGCTCAAGTGTGCTTGCAAGTTCTTTTACAGATTCAGCAAGACGATCTCCAACATAAGTAAAAATCAAACGAGCTCCAGCTTCGTGAAGTGAGCGGGCAATTCCCCAAGCGATGCTTCGTTTATTGGCAACACCCATCACCACGATATTACGGCCTTCTAAAGAAAAGTTCATATGTAATAAAGCCTCCTATTTTTTCAAGACATAGTATTAGTACCTGATCATAATATTATCACAGATCATGAGAGAATGACAATTTCCGCTGAAAGAAAGTTTCTTTTTCATCAAAAAACCGCCCTCGCAAGTGAAGACGGTTCGATTCTCTTATCGTTTGAGCCTGTTTTGCTGATAAGCAAAATGGTTGGTAGGTCCATGTCCAGCTCCAATATTCAAAGGGAATTTGATGGCTTCATGGACAAAGGTTTCTGCTGTTTCAAAGGCCTCTCTCATGGAGTACCCTTTCGCAATTTCAGCTGTTAATGCCGCTGCAAACGTGCAGCCTGTGCCATGTGTATGCGGGGTATCAATATGTTCGTTTGTGACTTCTATAAAGCCTTTTCCATCATACAACAGGTCTGTTATCATACCGCCAGAGGGGCCGTGTCCCCCTTTGATCACGACATGTTTCGTACCAAGCTCATATAGACGTTCCGCTGCTAGATAGCGATCCTCTTTTGTCTGAATGCGCATGCCTGTCAGCACTTCTGCCTCAGGAAGATTCGGCGTTACGGCATAGCTGACAGGCAGCAAGTGTGTTTTCAACGCAGAGACCGCATCTTCATTTAATAAAGAGGCCCCTCCCTTTGCGATCATGACTGGATCGACAATCAGCTTCATCTCATATTGAACCGTTTTTTCAGCAACCGTATTGATCATTTCGGCACTCCACAGCATTCCTGTTTTGACGGCATCTGGCAGCAAGTCTTCTGCGACTGCATCTATTTGACTTTTTAACGCCTCGATTGAAAGAGGGTATATACCGTGAACGCCAAGTGTGTTTTGTGCTGTAATCGCTGTGATCGCAGACATTCCGTACACACCGAGCTCCTGAAAGGTTTTCAAATCAGCTTGAATGCCTGCTCCACCGCCCGGATCAGAACCCGCGATTGTGAATGCTTTTTTGATCGTCATTTCATCACACCTCTCATTAGCCAATCCATTGATGATAAATGGTTCTTGCTTTGGCCATATCATTTGTACCATGTACAAGTGCTCTGCCATCTTTAAATAAAACAAGCTTATATTCATCCTTTTGACAAGAAAGTAAATACGGATTTTCAAGCACATCCATTCCTGCTTTCTTTAAGCGAATAGCCACTTCGTGTAATGGCGGCGGGATTTCAGCAGCACTGCGGATTTGTACCGTATTGCGGCCGCATAGTACATCTGCCTTCGCTCTCTTGTCATAGGAGAGAAAAGGATATGTCTTCAGCCCACAGCTTGGACATTGCTTCTTCTTTAAGGAACTGGCTGATCGGATGTCAGATCGTTCATTGGTCCATAAATCAAAGGATCTTAAAATTGGCGTCACTTGATGGCCTGTTAAATATTTAAGGGCATCTGCCACTTGATATGCCGCCACCTGCTGCACCACTGGACTAATGATACCGGCTGTATCACAGGTCATGCCTTGTGCGGGTAAATGTTCAAGCAGGCAGTGTAAACATGGCGTCTCACCAGGAATCACAGTGAATTGAATACCATAGCTGGCTACACAGGCTCCGTAAAGGAACGGAATTTGATGTTTGACAGCAGCATCATTTGCAATCATCCTCACCTCAAAATTATCCGCTGCATCCACGATAATCGAAGCCCCGCTGACAAGTTCATCAATATGTTGAGCGGTCACATCGATGACAATTCCTTTGACATGTACGTCACTGTTCACCTGCTTGAGTCTTTTTTCAGCCGCCACAGCCTTTGGCAGCCGATCATGCACATCTTGCTCCGTGTAAAGCTGCTGTCGCTGAAGGTTGCTCCATTCAATATAATCTCGATCCAAAATGGTGACAGATCCAACGCCAGCACGAACGAGCATTTCAGCACTGGCTGTTCCAAGTGCCCCTGCACCAATAATGACAGCCTTTGAGTCTTTTAACCGCTTTTGCCCCTCTGTGCCGATTGGCTGAAAGAGCTCTTGGCGCGAATAACGTGTGCTCAAAATGCCGGCATTCCTTCCTGCGGACTGCTTGCTGTCCCATAGTTTTTCAAAGGAATCCGTCCTGCCTCGAAGCCTAGTCTTCCTGATTCAATCGCCAGCTTCATGGCTTTTGCCATTTTCACAGGGTCCTTTGCACCAGACACAGCTGTGTTCAGTAATACAGCGTCAGCCCCTAGCTCCATCGCATAAGCTGCATCCTTTGGAGAGCCTACACCAGCATCAATAATCACCGGCACCTTCGCCTGCTCAATAATAAATGAGAGATTCAGAGGGTTTAGTAAGCCTTGCCCTGAACCAATCGGAGAAGCACCCGGCATGATGGCATGGACACCGAGCTCTTCTAATTTTCTCGCCAGTACCACATCATCAGATGTATATGGCAGCACGATAAACCCTTCTTCCAATAGCCTTTCAGATGCTTTTAACGTTTCGACTGGATCTGGCAGAAGAGACCTTGAGCAGCCAATGACTTCTACCTTGATCATGTCACACAGTCCAGAAGCCTTCGCTAAACGAGCAATACGAACTGCCTCTTCCGCAGTACTTGCACCAGCTGTATTCGGAAGCAGCGTATATTTTGATAAATCAAGCTGCTCCAAAAAATTAGGCTGAGATGCTTCGAAAATGTTCATTCTTCTCACAGCAAAGGTTAAAATTTCTGCTTCTGATACGTTCACGGCTTCTTTTTGAACTTCAAATGATGGATACTTCCCTGTACCAAGTAATAATCTTGATGTGAATGTTTTTCCGCCAATGTGCAGCATGTTGTCATCCTCCTCCTACAAAGTGAACGATTTCAATCGTGTCATTAGATTGAATTTTTACTTGTTGAAACGCTTCTTTGTCAATAATTTCTTGGTTCTTTTCCACGATCACTACTCTATTTTCAAGCTGATAGGCTGATAGCAGATCATAGATCGTTCCATTCTCTTGATCGAAATCAACGATTCTGCCATTCAATTGAATTTTCATACAAACAGTGCCTCCTTTCGGCCAATACGAAACGCGTGAAGCCATTCCTTTTTGACCGGTTCACCCAATATCAGGTCGCGAATGATCTCTCCAGTAATCGGGGCAAGTAAAATGCCATTTCTGTAATGCCCTGCAGCAAAAAGAATACGCTGATCTTCTGGGTGTCTTCCAATGTAGGGATGCCGGTCGCTTGTCGCCGGGCGAAGACCAGCCCAGCACTGATCAATCGGCATCTCCTTGATCGAAGGCATAAGCTGAGACGCCTTTTGAATCACAGCTTCGATGCCGCCAAGCGTTGGAACAGCCTGCCATTCGTTTGGCTTCATCGTTGCACCAACGACCAGTTTGCCGCTATCTCGTTGAACGATATAACAATGATCATGGTAAATGGTGTGCGCGAGTGCTGGACCATTATTCCATACAGACACACACTCCCCTTTTACTGGATAAAGAGAATGAGTTAATCCAAGCTCTTCAAAAAAACGGCCAGACCATACACCACTCGCTACAGTCAGATCATCACATGTGAATGTTCCCTTCGTTGTTCTAATCGCTAACGCTTCTTTCTCCCGCTTCACTTCGATCACGGGTGTACATTCTTTCACATCTGCCCCGAACCTTACCGCCGCTTGCCAAAATGCCCGGCATACCGCATAAGGTTCGACATGAACATCCTCTTTAATCAAACCTGCTCCTAAGATGTTATCTGCCATTTGAGGCATGCATTTTTTTACGCTGCTTGCGTCCAGCCAATCAAATGTAGACAAATACTGCATCCGGCAAAGTGCTTGTTTCTCTTCTTCTGTAAAGGCTACCTTCATGATACCGCCCGCTGATGTCCGAATATCAATGCCAGATTCATGCTGTAGATCGACTTTTAACTTCTCGTACAATGCCTGGCTTGCTCTGCCTGCTTGGAAAAAAATATTCTCATGCCCCTCTCCTTCAGCATGTGCACCGAGCATCCCAGCAGCCGCACTTGTCGTTTGCTTCCCTACCTCATTCGCCTCAAGTAAGACGACCTGCTTTCCTGCTTTTGCAAGGTGATAGGCAATGGACATTCCTATGATTCCACCACCAATGATTGCAACGTCATAATGCTTCTTCATAAGGATGCCCCTTTACCTGTTTAGAAAATGCTTGTGCCATCATGCGCGGCTGATGATGAGTAAAAATCCCAGACATGACAGCAATCCCTTTCACATTCGCGTGTTTCAATTCTGGAATGCGGTCAGGTGTCAATCCACCGATCGCCACCACTGGAATAGACAGTGAAGATGTCAGTTCTTTCACAAGCTGTACGCCTCTTGCCTGAAGTCCTGGTTTACAAGTGGTGTCATATACGTGCCCAAACATGACATACTCTGCTCCATTTTTCTCCGCTGCTTTCGCTTCTTCTATCGAATGAACAGAGACACCCGCATGAAGGTGAGGGAATTTTTGCCGCAGCTCTTTTGGCGAAAAGCTATGGCCTGGGAGATGTACCCGGTGAATATTGGTGAGCAGTGCAACGTCTACTCTGTCGTTGATGATGAGCTTCTCTTTCGGTACACCTTCTAAAAAGAGTCTTTTCACGAGATCAACAAGCTCACTTGCTGTTTTAGACCGTTCCCGGATATGAATAAAATCCACTTCAGGTGCGATGGCTTTTATTTGTTTGATCAGTTCATCCACAGGAAGCGAATCATTTGTCACTGCGTGGAGTTCCATTTGCACCAACCCCATCTAAGCATGCTGTTTGCCATGTTTCTTTTTGATACGCCATTTCCCAGAAATGGTACTCGTAATAGCTTGAAATCACAAAATTTTCTTTCATATTGGCCCGTACTTGTTCTGACGCTTTTTCGGCTAGTTCATCAAAGCGGTTGACCTGTTCAAAGACGAGCTCCTTAAACCAATCCCCTCCATATGTCAAAATCCATTCCTGATAAATCGGATGGTCAGGTGTTGTTTGTTTCAGCTTTTCACCCACCTCATAATATAGCCAGTAGCACGGCAATAATGCGGCTAAAATCTCTTCAAATCGCCCGCTTTTCACAGATCGGTACATATGAGAGGTATACGCATAAGCAGTCGGAGAAGGCTTAAAGTTCTCGATGGCTTCATCTGAAATCTGCAAAAGCTCTGTGAACTTTCTATGCAGCGACAGCTCTGCTTCATACGTACCCTGCGCATGATACGCCATTCTGCCCGTCGTATGTAAGTCCTCACTAATCGCTGCGCCATATGCTTGCACCTTTGCAAAATGAGTTAAATAATATGAATCCTGCATCACATAATACGTGAAACGATCGAGTGAAAGCGTGCCATCTCCAATCCCTTTGACAAATGGGTGTGTGAAGCTTCCATTCCACCATGTTGCTGCTGCTTCTTTACATTCAGTTGAAAACGTCATGTTTCTCTCCTCCTGTTTTTCCATATAAAAAAGCCACTTTCCGCGTGGAAAGTGGCTTGGAATTTGTAAAAAGCATAGTCAAAAACCGCACCACTTCCCTACGCAGGTATGAACCTGTTCAGGTAATGAGGGTCTAAAAGTCGACACTTTTATCTCAGCCCTTTTAAAGGACTCCCCTAGTGGATCAAATATATGATGTTGTACTTCTATCTTAATCAGGAATTGTTCATTGGTCAAGGGTTCATTCTTACTCTAATTGGGCTCTTAGTCCTGCCACATACTCACGAGAGCCTGACACAAGCACACGGTCGCCGCTTCTAAGCGTGGTATCTCCATGTGGTACTAAGCTGTCTACCCCTCTGAAAATACGGACAAAGACCAAATCACCGGTAAACGGAAATTCCCTCAGCATGACATTGTGATAACGATGATTGTTCATTTGAATTTGATACAAAGAAGTATCCTCATTTGTTAATAATCGAATCGCATCCGGTGCTTCAATCAAGGCTCTTAGCACCGTTTTAGATGATAGGAAATTAGAAAACGTATCAATGCCTGCTTCCTTCAATGTCAGCTCTGTCTCAGCTTTGTTGACACTAGCAATGACTTGTTTCGCTCCTTCTTCCTTTGCAAATAAAGCAATTTCCTTATTTTTCGTCTCACTGCCTGTTGCGACGACGAGGACATCCTCCTGGCCAACGCCTGCCTTTCGCAGCGTCTCATCGTCGTACTCTTCAATCGATTCGACTTCAAAGATGGAGTCAGCAAGCAGCGCTTCTTTATTTTCTTGAAAGACATGTAAAATCCGAATATCATATTCATCCTGATGTAAATCAAGTGTGACAGGTAAGGTCAGCTGATTTGCACCAATAAAGGTCACACGTTTTTTATGGCTCGCAGCTTGTTCTTTTTTAAACAGCGCTTTAAACCAAACAGGCGTTAAAATACTCGTGAGTACCGCGACTAGAATCAGCGCTCCAGACATTTTATGGTCAATGACTCCGAGCCGCTCCCCTATCGTCGCAGCTGCAATGACGAGTGATAACGTCGATGTTAATAAAAAGCCAGAACCGATCACTTTTTTCATGTCATACCATTTTTTCAAATAAAGAATCGGGATGAGCTTACTAACCAGTAATGCAATAAACAGCAGCGGGATCATGATCATAATGGTTGGGTCCTTGAACAGTGCCCATATATTTAAATCCACTCCGACCATCACAAAGAAGATGGGGATCAAAAATCCGTAGCCAAATGAATCCAGCTGCTGGACAAGCTCTTTATTCGGCGAAAGAAGGGACACAAGTACGCCCGCTAAAAACGCCCCAAGAATATTTTCAGCACCGAGTGATTCAGATAAGGCAACTAAGACTATAATGAGAGTAAAGATCGCCCTTGTCCCAATTTGCACGGTCCCTTTTGACATGGACTGAAAAATCGACTTTGTCTTAAATACGCGGCCAAATAAATAAAGCAGAATGCCCGCAGCAAATAATAAGAGCAGAAGCCACATATTCCCTGTACCATCGCCATAAATGGAGGAAAACACAGCAAGTAAAATCATCGTCACCAAATCAGCAATGACGGCGACAAGCAAGATGATTTGACCGATATTCGTCTGCATTAACTTTTCCTCTTTTAAGGTGGGAACCACTACCCCTAATGAGATGGTCGATATAATGAGCGTCATTAAAAAGGCATTTTGGATAAACCCTGCAAGGACAAACGCATAGGACAGGATAAAAGAAATACTAAATACGCCAACAAAAATAATCGTGGCTGCCTTAAACGTATTTGGTTCTTTTAGACCATTTGGCAGTTCTCGTGCTTTCTTCTTTGACTCAAAAGAAGAAAAATCTATTTCAAGTCCACTTAAAAACATCAGAAAAATAAAACCGAGCATGGATAACGTGTCTAACCATGCATCATGTTCAACTACCAGTTGAAGACCGCTTTTTCCAATGATGAGCCCCATGATGATTTCAGCAACAACGACCGGAATGGTCAGCTTAAATCGGTGCAATAAAAGTGGGGTGAAAAAGGCGACAATAATAACGACAACGAGTGATGAAACAGATGTATGCTCCATTGGCTAAAGCCTCCTAACATTGATGTTTAATCTTTTAAGTTTTACGTTAAAGCATTGATTCTAACAATTGCCTAAATGAAAAGAAAGCCATTCGTTATATGTTCTAAAATTCAAACTTCTTTAACCCCGATGAATGGATGAGAAAGATCAGGAGGAAATCTTATGAAATTTGATATCATTGGAGATATCCACGGCTGCTACGAAGAGCTGCTTACCCTCATACACAAACTAGGATACGAACTCAAACATGGATTACCCGTCCATCCTGATAAGAGAACGCTAGCCCTTGTCGGTGATTTAACAGATCGAGGCCCTCAGTCAGTAGATGTGATGCGATTTGTCATTCATGCCTACGCACACGGCGCGATCCGCTACGTACCTGGCAACCATTGCTTTAAGCTTTATCGCTATTTGAAAGGAAATCCCGTGAAATTACTTCATGGCATCGAAACCACAGTGAACGAAATAAAAAAGCTGCCCCTTCATGAACAAACCAAATTGTCACATGAATTTAAGCAGCTATTTGAGAAGGCTCCGCTTTACGATGTACTCATTCCTGATGAACTGATTATTGCTCACGCAGCGATGAAGGAAAAGGACATTGGAAGAAAACCGAACAAACAGGTGCGATCCTATCTATTATTTGGCGCGGTCACAGGAGAAACATGGCCAGATGGACGACCTGTGCGGAAGGATTGGGCAAAGGAATATCGCGGAAAACCGTGGATTGTATACGGACATACACCAGTGAAAGAACCCCGCTTCGTTGGCAGAACCGTCAATATTGATACAGGCTGCGTATTTGGCCACCGGCTGTCTGCCCTCACATATCCTGAGCTTGAAACGGTCTCTGTTCCTTCCTCTATGCCTTATGACGATTCAAGGTTTCAGCATTTCACATCATAAAAAAACCCGGTCCTGCGCTTGCAGGTAGCCGGGTTTCTCTATTTAAAGCAGCAATGATTTCATGTCTTCAGGAAGCGGAGCCGAGAATGTCAATTCCTCCCCAGTCATCGGATGAGGAAAGACAAGAGTCTCACTATGCAGTGCCTGACGGTCCATCCGCTCACTCGTTCCGCCATATAGCGTATCTCCGATGAGCGGGTGACCAAGATACTTCATATGAACACGAATTTGATGTGTTCTCCCAGTTTCAAGTGATAGAGCCACATCTGACATGTTCAACTCAGCGTCCACCGCTCGCACTGTAAAATGCGTCACTGCTTCCTGTCCAGTATCATCGACCATTCGCTCGATGATACTATCTCCTTTTCGGGCAATTTTTGCACGAATGGTTCCATACTTTTCCGAGATCATGCCATGTGTAAACGCTCTGTATGTTCGTTTGACCGCTCCACTTTTTTGCGCTTTTGATAAAAGGCTGTGGGCAAAGCGATGCTTGGCCACGAGCATGACGCCCGATGTATCACGATCAAGGCGGTTCACCAAATGAACCGTCAGCCGAACAGACTGCTCTGCATAATGGTGCAGCAATCCATTCGCAATACTGTGCTCTGGGTGTTCCCGAGAAGGAATGGACGGGATATATGGCTTTTTATTCAGCACAAGGACATGCTCATCCTCAAATAAAATATCAAGCGGAATCGGAGCAGGCTTCAGCCCTTCACTCACTTTTTCCTCTGGGAATAAAATGGTGAGCCTGTCTCCGTTATGCAGCTTGTATCTCACAGTCACATGCTCTCCATTAATGAGGAGATCACCGCCATCAAATTTAATATCCGCCAGCATTCTTTTTGAAATGCCAAGATCTATTAAATAATTCTTTAAAAGCAGCCCTTCTTCTTTGGCTGTCACGGTTTTATTTAGCGTAAAGTATTCCAGCGAGAACGACCTCTTTCTTATTCTCCTTTTCCGATAAAGGAATCTTGCACCCTTTTCCAAAACGGAAATGGTCTAAATCGGGCAAAACGGACATTCTCGTCGGCTACCCGGCATTGAATGGATTTGACGTCCTTATGAAGCAGCGTCAAATGATCAATGGTTACTTGAAAATCAACATCATTCATCGGTTTAATGACACAAGTATGGTGGTCTGGCAAAATAAGCGGTGAACCGACCGTTCGAAACACTCTGTTGTTGATTGAAGCCATTTCTGCCAGCTGAATGGCTCTAATGGAAGGATGAATAATGGCGCCTCCAAGTGCTTTATTATAGGCTGTACTGCCAGACGGTGTAGACAGACAAAGACCGTCACCTCTGAATGTTTCAAACAGCTGACCCCTAATTTCAACATCTGCCACAAGCGTCCCTTCCATACTTTTAATGGTACATTCATTCATCGCTAAATATTTCTCTTCTCTGCCGCCGTCGTTGTATCTGACAATGACTTCTAAGATCGGATATTCCACAATGTGATAAGGCGTTTTCGCAATAGCTAAGACGAGTTTTTCAATTTCACTTGGCACCCAGTCAGCATAAAAACCAAGATGACCTGTATGAACACCGACAAAAGCTGTTTCATTCAGACGGTCGCTATAACGGTGAAACGCATAAAGAAGGGTGCCGTCTCCACCAACCGTAATGACAAGATCCGGTTCCTCTTCGTTGAGTTCCATCCCGAAATCCAATAAGTAGGTCTGAATTTTATTTTTGAGTGTGTCAGATACAGAATTCCCTTTCGAAGAAACTGCAAATTTCATGAATTCTTCTCCTTTTCCACCTTGCTGCTATGAGAGGGCAGCATCATATTTGATCAAGCTCAGGCTCAGCTATCGTTTTTCTTTTTCCGGGAAAATGCCACTTGTGCTTCTTGAATTTCCCCTCTAATTTCAGACATCTCATCATCAAGCAGAGATGCTGCCTCAGAAGCTCTTTGAAGGCGCAGCTTGACTTTCTCCGGGATATTCCCGCTATATTTATAATTCAGAGAATGCTCAATGGTCGCCCAAAAGTTCATCGCAAGTGTACGAATTTGGATTTCGACGAGGAGCTGCTTCTCTCCGTTGATCGTTTGCAGCGGATATAACACAACAAGGTGGTATGAACGGTATCCGCTTTCTTTATGTTCTGCAATATAGTCGCGTTTATCAACAACCACAAAGTCTTTTCGTGACTGGAGCATTTTTTTCACGACTTGTATGTCTTCTACAAACTGGCACATAATGCGAAGCCCAGCAATATCCTGCATCGTTTCGATTTCATGCATCGGGATGTTTTTACGCTTTGCCTTTTCTAATATGCTGGCAACAGGTTTCACTCGGCCTGTGACAAATTCTACTGGTGAATGGTCATCCTCAAATTCATACAGCTTTCGAATGCCCTTTAGTTTCACTTTTAATTCTTCGACTGCTTGTTTATACGGTGCGAGGAATTGATCCCATTGTTTTTTGTCCATGAAACTTCCCCCAATTCCATATACCTAATTATTTCAGAGGAATGTGCTCTTCACTTTCTCTTCCATATCTCCGTAATTGGCATTGTCTTTAATATTGTCGATTAAATAATGTAATTCTTGATGAAGCTGAATGAGTTCTAACGAATGTTCTCCCGCTGCCAAATAGACAGGGATGTCAAGATTCATTGCTTCTTTTATTGGAGCCCATGTATGTTCCCCTAAGATAAGATACGAAAAGGACTCCTCGTTTTCAAGTATGTAAACGAACGCAAAGTGATCAGAATCAACAAGCATTTGTCCTGATGCTTTTGCTTTTTGGATTTGCTCTTCTGACGTGGTCGTCAAAATTAGCCTGTCTTCTTTTAAAGTTGCTTCTGTGATTTCAATTCGGTTTTGCATCATGATCTCCTTTACAACAAAGTACAGCTTTATTTTATCATATCAAGTTCAATATTGATAAACCGAACTTTTTGAGAAAATCCTATTTTCTTCTTATAAATGATCCTTTCACATGATTCTCCATTTATTTTGGCACATGTGGAAAGAGAAATAAGAGATAAAAACAGCCTTTTACATGATGAACACACTTCATGTACAATAATCATATTTCCTCTAAATGAAAGGTTGATGTCAAAATGGCACAGGAAATTGAAATAGAGCTAAAGCAATTGTTAATGAAAGAAGAATTTGAACAGCTGAAACAACATTTTCAATTGAAGGATTCGGATTTTCACACACAAACCAACTATTACTTTGATACACCTCAATTTGATATAAAATCTCAATTCGCTGCACTAAGAATGAGAGAAAAAGACGGTCAGTGGGTTCTCACGTTAAAGGAACCACACGAAATAGGCTTGCTCGAAACCCACCAAACGATCGCTCCTCCTTCAAGCCTTGACGATTTTCAGCTGCCAGAAGGTGAAGTAGCTGACAGGTTAGACCATCTGAACATTCAAAAGGATCAAATTGTGTATTTTGGTTCACTTGAAACATCAAGAGCTGAAAAAAAGATCAAAGAAGGCTTAATTGTTTTGGATCACAGCCGATATTTAACAGTAGAGGACTATGAACTTGAATTTGAAGTGAGCGACCTGGAAATCGGACAAGCCGCATTCTCCGCATTGCTCCAAAAATTCCAAATCCCTGTACGAAACACGAAAAACAAAGTCGTACGTTTTTATGAAGAGAAAATGAAAACACAGAATAGATGAATTCCTTGAAGGAGGAACATGATGAACGTCAATCAACTTCAATCCTTTATGCAGCTTCAAGCGCTTAAAACGTTACAATCAGACCCTGGACAAACACAAATACCGGCCGGCCAAGAATCGAATGCACAAGCTTCATTTCAGTCGCTGCTGCAAGATTTTTTAGGCGGCGGATCAGAATTATCACGCCTGCCGCTTTCTATTTCTGCGTTTATGGGAACGGACCCATCAACGGCTCCGAACACGCAATACGCGCGTACAAACCCATACTTGTCTGCTATCGCTGGCAGTGAGCAGCTTCAATCTCCATCTTCATATGCGAATGACGCTCAATTGAATACAGCGAACGGCATTGGGAATGTCTTAAACAACAGCTACACGCCGCCGCTTCAAAAGGCTGTTTCAAACGGCTCATCATCAAAAGAAATTAATCAAATCGTGTCACAAATGGCTCAAAAGCATGGCGTTCCAGAGAAGCTGATTCATGCGGTCATCAAGCAAGAATCCGGCTATCGTACGAATGCGGTCAGTCATGCAGGAGCACTTGGCCTCATGCAGCTTATGCCATCTACTGCTAAGTCACTTGGTGTGAATAATGCCTTTGATGCGGCCCAAAACATCGAAGGCGGTACGAAGTATATAAAACAAATGCTTCAGAAATATAATGGAAATGTCTCACTCGCCTTAGCTGCTTATAATGCAGGCTCAGGAAATGTTGATAAATACGGTGGCATTCCACCATTTAAAGAAACACAAAATTATGTAAAGAAAATCACAGCACAATATTTCGCTTAAACCGAAGAGAATAACCTCTTCGGTTTTTTGTATGTCGCTTTTCACCCTTTTTTGACTGAATGTGTTATGATATGGTCAATTGATCACGGAACCCGCCTCTCCCCTTATTTCCAATAGACCAAAGCGGTTTGTTTGTGGAATTGAGTTGAGGTTGTTAAAATAAGTATACAAGAATAGAAACAATAAAATAGAACAAACTGAATATCACTTTTGAAATAAATGAATTCACAATAGGGCGCTTCATCCTATTAACTACGAGTAAAAGGAGTAGTCAACATGGTACAATCGTTTAACGCACCTTACGAAGCGGTTGGAGAGGAACTTCTATCGCAACTTGTTGATACTTTTTATGAAAATGTAAAGTGTCATCCTTTGCTTCATCCTATTTTCCCGGATGACTTAAAAGAAACAGCAAGAAAACAAAAACAGTTTTTAACTCAATATTTAGGCGGACCCCCGCTTTATACAGAGGAGCATGGCCACCCTATGCTGCGGGCGAGACATCTCCCTTTTCCGATTACTGAGGAGCGGGCTGACGCATGGCTTGAATGCATGGAGGATGCGATGGATCAAGTAGGATTAACCGGCGATATTCGTGACTTTTTATTTGAGCGGCTTTCTCTAACGGCTCGTCATATGGTCAATCAAACACCTGAAAAGGATGGACGATCTTGAGCTGCAATACGCACGATCAATATTTCTCACACTGTCACGGACATCCTCAAAAGCCGATTGAAATCTATGTATTCATTGACCCTCTAAGTCCAGACTGCTGGTTATTAGAGCCATCCATTAAAAAATTGAAAATGAAGTACGGCCGTTTTTTCACTTTACGAACGGTGACAAGTTCTAGTATTAATGCATTGAATCGAAAACGAAAAAAGCATTTACTGACCGAAGCATGGGGGAAATTTGCTACCAAAACTCAGACCAAAAAAGAACAAATGCTGTCCGAACAAATTGTGACTTCACCCTACCTCGCCTCGCTTGCATTAAAAGCGGCTGAGCTTCAAGGCAGAAAATGCGGAATGAAGTTTCTGCGTCTCATTCAAGAATCACTTTTTTGCCATCAGCAAGATGTGACAAGTGAACATGTGCTGCTAGAAAATGCAAAAAGTGCTGGACTGGACATCGAGGAATTCCAGCGCGATATTCATTCTCAAAGTGCTGTTAAAGCACTACAATGTGATATGAAAATTGCAGCTGAAATGGACGTATCTGAGCTTCCGACCTTTGCCTTTTTTAATACAGTAAACGGGGATGAAGGATTAAAAATTTCAGGTGCGTACTCTTATGATGTATACGAGGAAATCCTTTTTGAAATGATTGGTGAAAAACCAACACCTTCAGAACGGCCTCCAATTGAATGGTTTATTGCTTACTTTCAATTTGCATCTGCAAAAGAGATTGCTGTCGTTTATGACCTGACACTTGAAGAAGTTGAACGAGAAATGAAAAAGCTGGCTTTCGCTAAAAAGGTAGAACGTGTACAAGTACATCAAGAAATGTTTTGGCGCTATAAAGTAGATGATCATCATTCAGATCTTGATCTCTACCGCTGTGAGAATGAACATGGGTGCTGACCCATGTTTTTTCTTTACCCTAAAAAGGAACACCCGTTCTATTTTTAAGCACGAAGAAACCGCGCCGGGATAAGCGCGGTTTCACTATGTCTTAACGACAACAAAGGGGATGGGAGAAATTTTTCACGGTCAAACAAAGGGGTAATGTTTGTATGTGATTAATTTCACATCTGTAGTATATCAAATTTTGTCGACTTATGACAACAGATATACTATATGTTCATATTTTTGTCACAAAACATAAGAGGGTTGTCACTTTCATATAGTGAAAGTAACGAAAAAATGGAGGGATCTGCATGCGCAGCACAACCATTGGACTTGTTTCCATTGGCTTATGTTTCTTTTTAAATATATTAGGCTTAATGAAAATGCTTCCTCTTTATCTAACATCCCCACTCTTATTTGCTTCTATTCTTTTTACACTTTATCGAATGAACCACCGGAAGACCTTTAAGGGATTTAAAGGTTGATGATAAGGAACGGCCTCTACATGCGAAGAGGTCTTTTTTTATGAGAAAAAAACTCCTGTCAAAAGATGAGTTTGCACTCACACGTCTGACAGAAGTCTTTTCATCACTCACCCGTTTTAGAGATGAGCTCTTCCATTTCTTTCAGCTTTTCTTCGAACAATTGACATGCTGCTTTGATTGGTTCTTTGGAAGCCATATCAACACCTGCTTTTTTCAACACATTAATTGGATAATCAGAGCTTCCTGCTTTAAGGAAGTCTGTATAGCGCTCCACCGCAGGTTTTCCTTCTTCTAATATTTGCTTGCTTAATGCCTGTGCAGCACTATAGCCTGTTGCATATTGATATACATAATAGTTGTAATAGAAGTGAGGAATTCTCGTCCATTCTAATCCGATTTCTTTATCCACAACCATGCCGTCTCCAAAATACTTCTTATTCAGGTCGTAATAAAGGTTCGTCATAAATTCCGGCGTTAAAGCCTCTCCTTCTTGCGCTTTCACATGAATAAGATGCTCAAACTCAGCAAACATCGTCTGTCTGAATACCGTTCCTCTGAATCCTTCTAACAAGTGATTTAACACATACAAACGCTGCTTTTTATCATCTAGATGATTCAGCAGGTATTCGCCAAGTAACGCTTCGTTTGTCGTAGAAGCCACTTCAGCTACAAAGATACTATAGTTTCCATACGGATATGGCTGATGCTTTCTTGTATAGTAGCTGTGGACAGAGTGCCCAAATTCATGAGCCAGTGTAAATAAATTATCAATATTATTTTGCCAGTTCATGAGGATATATGGATTTGTACCATAGCTTCCAGATGAATACGCACCGCTGCGTTTCCCTTTATTCTCATAAACGTCTACCCAGCGATTGCTCAGTCCCTCTTTTAACACGGACACATATTCTTCTCCTAATGGCGCTAACCCTTTTAGCATATAATCTTTTGCTTCATCGTAGGTTAGCTTCATACCAGCATCTTTTACAAGTGGTGTATACAAGTCATAATTGTGCACTTCATCAAGCTTTAATACCTTTTTACGCAATTCAATATAACGGTGTAATAACGGTAAATATTGATGAACTGTATCAATCAGATTGTCATATACTTCTTCTGGAATACTGTTCCGAGATAGTGCCGCTTCTCTTGCTGAGTTATAATTTCGTACTTTTGCATAAAAATTATCCTTTTTAATCGAACCGCTCAGTGTCGAAGCAAGCGTGTTTTTATACTGATCATACGTTTTATACACAGCTTTAAAGGCATTCTTTCTCACTTCACGGTCATCACTGTTTAAAAATGTGATAAAGTTGCCGTGGGTAATCTTCTTTTCTTCCCCATTTTCATCCTTTACAGAAGGGAACGAAATATCAGCATTGTTAAACATACTAAAAGTAGTAGATGAAGTTGAGAGTGGTTCAGAGGCCTCAGCTAATAAAGCTTCTTGCTCCTCACTTAAAATATGTGGACGCTCTTTATTAATTTCTTCGAGAGCATGGGAATACAGTTTTAATTCTTCTTTTTCCAGAATAAACTGCTGCAATTTATCTTCTTGAATCGATAAAATCTCTGGAACAATATAAGCAGAAGTACTAGAGAGCTGTGTAAATAAATTCGATGCTTTATCATTCAGCGCTTGAAATGATGAGTTAGTTGTATCCTCATCGTATTTCATGTGCGCATATGTATAAAGCTTACCAAGCTTTTCAGAAAGCTGATCCTGAAAGGTTAGGGCTTCATACAGTACATCAGCAGAATGGGCCAGCTTGCCTTTAAATTGGGCTAGCTTAGGAATTTCTTTTTTGACAGCTTCGAATTCCTTGTTCCATGCATCAACGCTTTCGAAAATATCTTCAAGACGCCATTTGTTTTCTTCTTTTACTTCGCTTCTGTCTGGTAAATGGTTATTTTTGCTTTGTGAAGTCATATGAATCCCCCTTGCATAAGTTGTGTTGAACCAACCTTTCGGAAAGTGAAAGAAATTGGTGTTGTATTTATCTTCTTTGTTTTGAACTATATTTGTCAAATCATATGCAGAAAAAAATACCAAACAGACTAAAAAAATGAGAAAAAAGCGTTTCTTTCTATTCAATCGCAGCACCACCTTTTTCTTATCATGATCAAAGTGGGCATGAAACATGCTAACGAAATAAGGAAGCATCTCGTTTGAACGCTTCATCTACTGTTCGTATCGGCATTTGATTCGACGCTACTTCATAATTACCCTTTTTCGTCATGTGTAAAAACCCTTGTCTGACAAGCGCCTTAACATATGCAGTGATGACCTCTTGTATTTCTTCTATTGAAACATCACCGTATCGGAGCTTTACTTCTTTCATCTGGACACACCGCTTGATTTCTTTCATCAGCAGTTGAACCGTTACTGGACTGCTTCCTTTTTTCCTCATCATCCAATCATACAGACACCCCTGCCAGACATAAACAGGACTTGTAAAAATATACGTTTCTTTCAGCGGGATAAATAATTCAGTTGGCAGAAAAGGGAAAGCCATTTGATGATGCTCATAGAAAATGTCTCTCAACCGCTTGCTTTCATTTGATAAAATGCGGGGAGGCCGCTGCCTAAATTGCTGTATACATCTAAGCCATTGCTTGTAGACTGGACGCTTGCTTGAAGGCGGAGATAGGAGCGCCGAAAGTTCGCGGTATGCTGTTGGCGGTCTGACAGTCATGGCGGCACATATTTTCGTTGGTTGAAATACGAGAAGTTGAGCAAGATGGATGAATCTATTCTGGAGCGGACAGTAAAAAATCAGACTCCCTTTCTGTGATTCCCTTAACATTCCCCAATGAATGGAGGAGAAGGAAAAGAGCTGGGCAGATATTCGCTTTAAACGATTTGCCCCTATTACCCATATAGGGATGAGCCCCGCTTCACGGAGCCCTGCTGTTCTTTTGCGCAGCTCTTGCCGTGAAATATTTGAGCATTGATATTCGATTGCATAACTTGTTCCTCCAATAGAGACGGCCACGTCAGGACGCTGATGAACCTTTGACACATACTTTTCAAGCACCGGTTTATGTCCCAGCCGCTGAAGCCAATTCATGATGACTTCTTTCCCCGCCTGATGATAAGCCGTTTCGCTTGAGGCTAGTGGACATGCTGTCAGCTGTTTATGTGCAAAATGATACACACGTTGTTCACCAAGCTTTAATTGCACCTCTTCCCTGCAATCAGGACAATAAAATTTGCACGTCTTCCTTACATGCTCCAGCCGGTTTTTAGATAAATGATGTGTAATTCGAATAAGCTTTCCATTATCCATGATCGCTGTATTCATTCTGCTCGCCCCTTACTCTTTGATGACCGTATTATAGCTTGTTCGTCTATTAAGAAGCGAATAGGCAAATTGAACTTTTATCATATCAAAACATGATTTTACTGATGTTTTCCTGAGGAAAATGAAAAAACCCCCTGATAAAAAGGGGGAAAATACAATCTTTATAGTAATGGTGATAATAATCTTGCTGTGGATTCAAACAGTCTGACCCTTAACGGTCTCTTTGCAAATTCTTCTGGGACAATTTCATGCGACTGCTCTAAATCACCTAAGAAGTCGTTCACGAGCTTCTCTGTGCTTTTCGTTTTATATAGGAAGGCATTCACTTCAAAATTCAAATGAAAGCTTCTCATATCCATGTTGGCCGTTCCTATCGAAGCCAGCTCACTGTCCACAATGATAAATTTACTATGCATAAAGCCTTGATCATACTCATACACCTTTGCTCCTGCTTCTAAAAGCTCTGGGAAGTATGAACGGGACGCATGGAAGACGATCCGTTTATCTGGATTCTTCGGAGCAATAATCCGTACGTCTACTCCGCTTAATGCAGCAATTTTTAATGCAGACAAAATATCATCATCCGGCACAAAATACGGTGAAGCGATCCAAATAGACTTTTTGGCAGAGATAATCATGGAGAAAAAGAGATTTTTAATGACCTCCCACTGTTTATCAGGACCGCCAGCAATCATTTGTACGCCTTCTGTTGTGCTCTCAAGGTGGCTGAAATCTTTGAAGTAGTCCACACCTGCGCATCTCTCATTCGTCATATAGTACCAATCCTGCATGAAAATCTGCTGCAGGTCACGAACAGCTTCCCCCTTAATCATCAAATGCGTGTCACGCCAAAATCCATATTGTCTGCTTCTGCCCAAATATTCGTCTCCAATGTTCAGCCCGCCGACAAATCCAACTTCTCCATCAATCACGACAATTTTTCGGTGATTTCGAAAATTGATTTTATTATTTAACAGGGGTAGTCTCACAGGTAAAAATGGAACGATCTGAACGCCGGCCTTTTCGAGATCAGCAATATATTGACGAGAGAGCTTTAAGCTTCCTACATCGTCATATAAAAAGCGGACAATCACGCCATTTTTCGCTTTATCAATGAGAATATCTTTTAATTCTTGTCCAAGGTCATCGTGGCGGAGAATATAATATTCTAAATGAATGTGATGTGTCGCCTTTTTGATTTCTTCAAAAATATGAGAGAATGTTTCTTCTCCATTCGTCAGGACTTTAGAGGACGTGCGATACGTAATAGGGGTATGTCCGAGTCTGTGGGCCAGCTTAAATAAGAGCTGCTGATGATCACCCATATGCGTCATTTTCTCAATCGCTTCTCTATGAATATGCTCATCTTCCTGGATTAACTGTTCATCTAGAATGGCTTTCTTTTCAAACAGCCTGCGTTTTTTGATATTGCGTCCAAAGAAAATATAGAACAAAAAGCCGAATAACGGAAAGCTGCCAAGCAGGACAAGCCACGTTATTGTTTGAGATGGATTCCGGTTCTCCAAGAATATGACAAACCCGATGAAGATAATCGATAAAGTGAAGAGAACACTGACAGAACTTAATACACTTACCGCTAAATCACCAGCAATTAATTGAATGACTAAATAAGCACCTATCGTAATGATAAGAAAAAATAGAACTTTGACTAAATTTCTCATTTCATTTTCTCCTTGCCGATCTCTTTATTTACCTATTCATTCAGATAAAAAAGCCGATTCCTCTATAGAAATCGACTTTTGTTGGTTACGAGAAGTGCTGTTGAATCGTTTCAAGGGCATTTCCTTCGATAATCAGCTGACCGTATTCTTTCAGTCTGTAAATGCTGACCACTGATTCATGAGCATATTCAAGCAAAATGCTGAGCTTATTCTCCACTTGCTCATCTGACAAATCCTCGTGGAAGTCAACATATAGATAATAACGGTTTTCAAACGAATATAAACTTGTGGTAAAATCCTGCATATTTAATTGAGAAAGTGCAATCAAATCTTCAAAGTCATCCATTTTCAACACAAATTGAAGTTGAAGTTTTTTGTCCTTCTCATTATGGTCTTCTTGATCCTGCTCTTCTTTTTGAAAATCATCAAGCAGTGCGTCTAGACTTTCTTCATCTGTTTGATCTTTTTTATCTTCTGGAATCGGCAATTCGAGCTTTTGTCCATCTTTAGAAAGTTGGGCTTTCGTCACGACAATTTCAAGACCTTTGTCAAGTGCCTGCACTTGAATCCAAAGAGGTCCCTCAACTGCAAATTCTTCTTCTTCGTGCACTTCGTCCATTACTTCCCAAAACAGCTCTTCACTGCGTTCACGATTATACCAAATTTCTTCACGGTCAAATCCGCGGTCTTCAATATCACCGTAGGAAATATAAAATTTCACTGTATGTTCATTAATTCTTTCGATTTCCATTTTGCCAACCTTCCCTTCTATATAAGATGTTGAAGGGACATACAAGCTCCCAATTAATAGTACTTTACTACACTTTACCCGTTCCGTCTACATGTTAACCTTTTAAAGAATTGAGGTATTGCTTCGTACTGTCTATTTTATGATAAAACATGAATAAAAGAAATAAAAACGCATTTTTTGCAGAGAAAACTTACAGAAACATATATTTGAATTGTCCTCATATATTGGTTGTACGAGCTCTATTAGACATGAGGTGAAATGGATGGAAACAGAGTGGATCATATCCTTACTGATGATTATTGGCATAGATCTGATTTTAGGCGGAGATAACGCGTTGATCATTGCGATGGCTAGCCGCAGCTTATCAAATGACAAACGCAATAAAGCCATATGGATCGGTACACTTTTGGCAGTGCTGATGAGAATTACGATGACAGGTGCCGCAGTTTATTTATTGACCATCCCTTATTTGCAATTTATCGGCGGGCTTTTTCTCCTTTATATAGGATACAATTTGTTAATTGAACAAAAGAAAGAATCGATTCGCATTAAAAGCAGCGGCTCCCTTTGGCGTGCGGTTCAGACCATTGTGATTGCAGATCTCTTTATGTCACTTGATAATGTGATTGCAGTTGCAGGTGCGGCAAAAGGCAACATGCTGCTGACCGCTTTCGGCCTTATGATTTCAGTACCGATTATTATTTGGGGAAGTAAGCTAATTCATGCCGCTTTAACCAAATTCCCGTTTCTTTTATACGGAGGAAGTGCTCTTTTGGCTTTTACTGGCGGTGAAATGATTGTTCGTGATGTGAAATTGAATGAATTTATGGCTCAGCATGCGACTCTTGAATTCATGCTCCCGTTTTTAACGGTTGTAATGGTCATTTTAGCCAGCTTATTTTACGAACAAACAGCTGAAAACAAATAAAAAAAGCTGCCAAATGATCGGCAGCTTTTCGTTTTTCAATTAGTTAGCAAGTCGCTGAGCTTCTCTTAGTTGGAATGTACGAACCGTTCTTGGAAGGAAACGTCTAATTTCATCTTCATTGTAGCCAACTTGTAGTCTTTTTTCATCCAAGATGATTGGACGTCTTAAAAGACCTGGATGCTCATTGATCAGTTTATACAATTGTTGAAGAGGCATTGTCTCAACATTCACATTTAGCTTTTGGAATACTTTTGAACGTGTTGAGATAATTTCATCTGTACCGTCTTCAGTCATTCGAAGAATTTCTTTGATTTCATCGATTGAAAGAGGCTCAGAAAAGATGTTTCTCTCTTGATACGGGATATTGTGCTCTTCTAACCACGCTCTTGCTTTTCTACATGATGTACAGCTTGGTGATGTGTATAATGTTACCATAAATCTTCACTCCTCAATTTGTAGAATGAATATTGATCTGTATTCTTAAATTAAAATTGTTCTAAATAAGTAATCTTTATAGTGATTATACTATAAAAAAGTAAGTGTGAACAGATTTTCTTGCAATTTTTGTGACAAAAACTAGACAATTTCATTCATTTTGTGGTGCCGTTTGATGTCTGAACATTCTCATTTAGTCGAGATGATCGAAAATATTTTTTTGTTTTCTATTTTCAATGACCTTCAATACATCATCAACATCCTCATACGACTGCCCATACCATTCTTCATCTTTATACGTATGGATTCGTTCATAGGTCTTCCTCATAGCCTCCATCATTTCTTCCTCATTATCTGTAAGAGGCGACCAATAAAGGATTTCCATGCGGTTCACTTCATTTGTTGCAAGTGACCTGCGTTTATAACCGATTGATTCTGCGTGCTTGAAGTGCTCTCTTTGGTAAAACTTTAGGCGTTTTGCAGTATCTGCATCATCTTCATCTACAGGCTCGACCTCAAGCAAGATCGGTTTCTTTTTTTCCTTCAGCTTATGAATGAGCTTTGATCCGAGGCCTTCACCTCTTGCATCTCTGGAAACAAATAAATAATCAATAAAGATGAAAGAATCAAATTCGGCGTACATCATCACATGATGAGGTCCTTCCTCCTTATGATAAACATCACTTCTTTCCTTTAATAAAGCTTCCATATGCTCTTTTGACTTCATTTCTTCTATCGGGAAGTATTCACTGAGCTTTTCATACCAATTCATGGATCCGCTCCTTATGATATCGTTAAGAACCACTTCCTTAGATATTCCCGATTTCCTATTATTTAAACGCCTGTACTAGTAAGACGCAGCAAAGTCTTCACTAGTTTCACTTTTTTTCAAACAACAGAAAAAAGTTTTATATCGAACGGTCTATGAGTAGTTGAAAACAAACAAAGAGGATAAGTGTCATCGCTATTTGAAACATAATGAAATAAAGATACTTCATGCGCCGTGCTTCTTGCTTCTGATTGCTTGTCTTTCGGTTAAGCATATATTCCACCGAAAAAGACACAATGCCAATGAGCACCATAAACACGAGCATCCACTGTCCCCCATTTGGTTTCCTCAAAAAAGACGTTGAAAAAAGCATGAATACAATTAGAAAGTGAAATAATGAGTAGCGAAACGTCTTCCATATGGACATCTGATTTCCTCCTAGAACCTGCTTGTTGTTATCTAGAAATTACCATCATCTTATTTTTTTGTAAAATAAAAAAAGAAGCACTGACAGCAGCGCTTCTTTCTTCTTATGATTGTTTAGCTTGAAGCTCTTTGAATTCTTCCTCTGTGCAGCTCACAAAGTGACCTGGCTTCACTTCACGGAACTCGGTGTTCGTTCCTTTGTGAACAGATGGATCATACTTTATTCGTTTGCGGTTACGCTCATAATCTGGATCTGGGAGCGGAATCGCAGATAGTAATGATTTTGTATATGGATGAAGCGGATTTTCGTATAATTCATTCGCTGGTGCCAGCTCAACCAATTTTCCGAAATACATCACGCCAATACGATCGCTGATGTATTTTACCATAGACAGGTCATGGGCAATGAATAAGTACGTTAATCCTTTTTCTTCTTGAAGTTCTTTCATTAAGTTGACGACCTGTGCTTGGATCGACACATCTAATGCAGAGATTGGTTCATCGGCGATGATGAAATCTGGTTCAACTGCTAATGCACGGGCAATTCCGATACGCTGCCTTTGACCACCTGAGAATTCATGCGGGTATCTGTTTGCATGCTCTTTGTTCAAGCCAACAGTTTCAAGTAATTGGTACACACGCTCTTTACGTGCTTGCTTTGTTTTTGCTAGGCCATGAATGTCGATGCCTTCTGCAATGATATCAAGGACTGTCATTCTAGGGTTGAGTGAGGCATATGGATCTTGGAAGATCATCTGCATTTGACGGTTGAACTCAAGCATTTTTTGTCTTGATTTCTTCCCGTGTACACTTTCCCCTTTATAAAGAACCTCACCATCTGTCGCATCATAAAGTCTAATGATGGAGCGGCCCGTAGTGGATTTACCACAACCAGACTCCCCTACAAGGCCAAGTGTTTCACCTTTATAAATATCAAATGAAACTCCGTCAACTGCTTTCACAGTCCCTCTTGCTGTATGGAAATGTTGCTTCAAATTTTTGATTTCTAACAGTTTTTCTGCCATGCTATTCACCCTCTTTTACTAATACAGGTTTTTCGTAGCTACCTTCTAGTTCACGCATTCTCGCCTTTACAGAAGCAGGCGGTTCAACTTTAGGTGCATTTGGATGAAGTAGCCATGATTTCACATAATGCGTATCTGATACTTTGAACATTGGCGGTTCTTGTTCAAAGTCAATTTTCATTGCATAATCGCTTCGGAGTGCAAATGCATCTCCTTTCGGCGGGTTTGTCAGATCTGGCGGTGTTCCTGGGATTGCAGTCAGCTTCCCTTCATCTCCGCCATCTGTGTCAAGGCTCGGCATTGATGCTAAAAGTCCCCACGTATATGGATGTTTTGGATTGTAGAAAATTTCATCAACAGTCCCTGTCTCCACAATCTGTCCTGCATACATAACGGCTACACGATCAGCGACGTTGGCGACAACACCTAGATCATGCGTAATAAAGATAATAGATGTTTCAACCTTTTGCTGAATTTCTTTCATTAATTCTAAAATTTGCGCCTGAATCGTTACATCTAGTGCTGTCGTCGGCTCATCGGCAATCAATAGCTTTGGATCTGCTGCGAGCGCCATCGCGATGACAACCCTTTGTCTC
Organism: Bacillus sp. GBSW19; assembly: GCF_002998655.1. Classification (NCBI taxonomy): domain Bacteria; kingdom Bacillati; phylum Bacillota; class Bacilli; order Caryophanales; family Bacillaceae; genus Bacillus; species Bacillus sp. GBSW19. The sequence continues at coordinate 244,905 of NZ_PVRF01000001.1, read as the reverse complement.
ATCCCGCCACTAAATTCGTGCGGGTATTGCTTGATTCTTTTTTCAGGCATTGCAATTCCAACAAGCTCCAGTAATTCAATGGCTCTTTTTTCAGCCGCTTCTTTTGAAATTTGTTCGTGCTTGAACAGTACTTCTGTAATTTGCTTCCCGACTTTCATCGTTGGATTCAAAGAAGTCATCGGATCCTGGAAGATCATTGAGATGTCTTTTCCTCGAATGGTTTGCATTTGTTTTTCTGTTTTCTTGACGATATCTTGCCCATCAAACAGGATCTGTCCGCGCTTGAAATAACCCGGCGGCATCGGTATTAATCTCATGATGGCCTGTGATGTCACACTTTTACCAGAGCCAGATTCACCTACAATAGCAAGTGTCTCGCCTTTATTTAAGTGAAAGTTCACACCACGAATGGCTTGAACCTCTCCACCATATGTTTTAAATGAGATTGCAAGGTCTTTCACCTCTAGAATACGTTCACGTTCCATCCTAATCACTCCTTATTTACGCAACTTCGGATCTAAAGCGTCTCTTAGTCCGTCTCCAACCACGTTAAAACCAAACATTGTTATACAGATAAATGCGGCTGGGAACCATAATCTCCAAGGATAGTACGTCATGGCCGGAATTCCGTCAGACGCCATTGTTCCCCAGCTCGCTAATGGAGCCGGTACACCAAGTCCTAGATAGCTTAAGAATGCCTCCGTGAAAATAGCTGAAGGAATGGTGAGTGTCATTGTGACAAGAATTGGTCCCATTGAGTTTGGAATTAAGTGTTTAAATAAAAGTCTAGATGTTTTCGCACCTAATGTTTGTGCAGCAAGAACGTACTCTTGACTCTTTAATTGTAGAACCTGTCCCCGAACGATACGTGCCATGTTTATCCAGCCTACGACTGTCATGGCGAGGATAATTGTTAATAATCCTTTTGGCAGAACAACCATCATTAAGATAACCATTAATAGTGTTGGAATTGCCCATAAAACGTCTGCGATACGCATCATGACTTCATCTGTACGGCCGCCTTTGAACGCAGCAATACTTCCCCAGATAATACCGATGATCACGTCAAGGACCGCTGCAGCAAGACCGATGAAGATCGAAATTCTTGCCCCGACCCATGTACGGACAAACATGTCACGTCCTAAATCATCTGTACCGAACCAGTGCTCTTTTGAAGGTGGCTGGTCTGCATTCAGTAAATCGGTCGTCGAGTAATCATATTTAGAAAAAATCGGAACAAAGATGGCCAGCATCACAATAATAAAAATGATTGAAAGACCAACCATTGCAAGTTTATTTGCACGGAAGCGAAGCATAGCATCCTTCCATAAAGATAGACTAGGTTTAGAAATTTTTTCAGATTCTGCTGCGTCAGCTGTCGCAGGAACAAATAAATCTTTTCTCATCTCTTCCATGTGTTAGACCCCTTTCTTCGCCTTCGTCAGTTTAATTCTAGGATCGATAATACCGTAGAGGACGTCAACGACTAGAATACTGATTAATAGAATAATACTGTAGAAGACTGTGACACCCATGATGACGGTGTAATCACGGTTTGTAATACTTGTGACAAAGTGAGAGCCTAATCCAGGAATACCGAAAATCTTCTCCACGACAAAACTACCTGTTAACACTGAAGCAGCCATTGGTCCCATATATGTAATGACAGGTAACAATGCGTTTCGAATTGCGTGTTTAATCGTCACAGCTGATTTCGTTAATCCTTTCGCTCTAGCCGTTCTAATGTAATCACTGTTTAGAACTTCAAGCATACTTGACCGTGCAAGTCTAGCGATAAATGCCATAGGCATGAAGGAAAGTGCAATAGAAGGTAGTACGGTGCTGGCCCAAGACTCCCATCCTGCAACTGGGAAAATCGCTAAAACGCTTGCCTCAGATGCAAATACATATTGTAGCAGCGCAGCTAAAATGAAACTTGGAACTGAAATTCCAAAGATCGTTAAAATGGCAATCGTATAGTCCTGCCACTTGTTATGATAGAGCGCTGCAAGGACCCCAAACAATACACCAAATGCTAATGCGAGGAGAATTGCCTCAATTCCGAGGGTAAAGGAAACGGGGAATCCAGAACTGATTAAGTCATTTACAGTTTGTCCTTTATATTTAAATGAGGGACCAAAATCTAATTTTGCAACTGAACCTAAGTAGTTTACATATTGAACAAATAAGGGCTTGTCCAACCCGTAGTGCTCGTTTAGGTTTGCTTCAATTTCAGCAGGAAGTTTCTTCTCACCAGAGAATGGACCACCCGGTGCTGCCTGCATGAGAAAGAAAGTTGCAGTTACAATAACAAACAGTGTGATTAAAATATATATTAATCGCTTACCGATATATTTAAGCAACGGAATTGCACCTCCATGATTTTACAACATTTTCTCTAATCAGCAAGAAAGGTATATGGAGAGACATCCTCCATATACCTTAAGATCCTTGCCGTAGATCTCTTACACTATAATTCTTACTTTTCGAAATGTGCCCATTTGTATTGAACATCACCTAGTCCAGATACAACCACACCTTTTAGTTTTGGATCTTGTACCCAAAGCTGAGTGTAGAAGTAAATTGGTGCTATAGGCATATCGTTGATGATGATTTCTTCTGCTTTTTTCAGCATTTCTTCACGTTTCGTTTTATCTGTTTCTTTCGCAGAATCATTCAACAATTGTTTGTACTCTTTGCTTTCCCATCCAGTGTCGTTGTTTCCACCGTCTTTATCTTTGTAAAGCTCAAGGAAGTTCACTGGATCGTTGAAGTCACCTAACCAGCCCATACGTCCGATTTGGTAATCTCCGCTGTGGATCTTGTCGATGTATACGTTCCACTCAGAGTTATCAAGTTCAACTTTCACGCCTAAGTCTTTCTTCCACATTTCTTGAATTGCTTGTGCAATCTTTTGGTGGCCTTCATCTGTGTTGTAAGAAAGTTTCAATGCTGGAAGATCAGAAACTGACTTATAACCTAATTCTTTCACACCTTTTTCAAGAAATTCTTTCGCAGTTGCTACATCGTGATCTTTGAAGTAGCCAGTTTTGTTATCAGTGAATCCTTCCATTGTTGGAGGAACGATTGCCATAGCTGGCACTTGCTCACCTTGCGTAATTTTGTCAACGATCGCTTGACGGTTGATTGAGTATGCAAGGGCCTTACGGATGTTTGCATTGTTTAAAGGTTTTACTTCTGTGTTGAATTTGTAGTTATAGATACCTGCGATCGTTTGGATTTTAAGACCGCCTTCTTTTTTCAATGTTTTTAAAGACTCAGTTGGAAGGCTTCCAGTTGGTGAACCAGCCCAGTCAAGCTCGCCTTTTTTGAACATGCTAAGCTCAGTGTTTGTATCTTTGATCATAGACATGTTGATCTTTTTCAATTTCACAGTATCTTTATCCCAGTATTCATTGTTCTTTTCAAGCGTGATAGAACCGCCATGTTTCCATTTAGAAAGAACGAATGGTCCGTTAGATACGTAGTTTTCACCAGCATTTGTGAACCAGTTTTTATTCTTTTCAGCCACTTTTTTGTTGACTGGCATATACGTATAGAATGCAGTTAGTTCAGTAAAGAACGGTGTTGGGTTCTCTAGCTCAACTACAAGCGTTTTGTCGTCTTTAGCTTTAATGCCAACATCAGCAACTTTCGCTTTCCCTTTGTTCGCTGCTTCAGCACCTTTAATATAGTAAAGCTGGTAAGCATATTGAGATTCATTTTTAGGATCTAATGCCCATTTCCAAGCATATTCGAAATCTTTAGCTGTGACAGGGTCACCATTAGACCATTTTGCATCACGAAGTGTGAATGTGTATGTTTTACCATCAGCACTTGTTTTGATATCAGAAGCCATTGCATTTTCTGGCTTACCTTCAGCGTTAATTCTTGTTAATCCCTCAAAAGTCTGACGGATGACACTTCCTGAAGTTGAATCATTTGCCAATCCCGGATGTAGAGAAAAAGGCTCAGTGGAGATATTCACATTTAATGTTGTTTTAGCCTCTCCAGAACTGCTCGTGCTGTCGCCTGATTTGTTTCCGCTGAAACCACAAGCGCTTAATACAAGTGTGAAAATAAGCATTAAAGTAACAACAGACCAACGCTTTTTCAACTGTATTCCCCCTTATAATATGTTTTAGTTCAAAGGTCTCGATAGAAGATGAGATTCAGATTTAAGAAATAGCGTAAAAAAGTCCCTAAATAGCTTACTTTCTATTTCTTTTGTTTTTTCTGAATTTTCACTATGTAAAGAGCCTAGCACAAACGTGTGAACAAATTAATTATAATGAATAGAATAATTTATTGCAATATCAATTTCATATATTTTAAAAAAACGTAAATGGGGATAAAGAGGGATTTTTATAAACTAAAGTCTCAATCACTTCAACAAATTAAAGCGTAAATTGATTAAAATAATTTAACAAATTCAGCAGGAATAATGTTTTATACATATAATTAATCATCCTTTTTTAAAAAATTCTGACAGATAGTTGGTTTTTTATCTAAAATTTTAAGTGTCAAACGGCATGATGAGAAGGTCACATGAGGGCTTCGTGACTTTTTTATGGTCATCCTTTATAATAGATAGACATACTGTTGCGATGAAAAAGAAGAGTACATATATTCACCATTTACAGAGAGTCTGCGGCTGGTGGGAGCAGATAATGGCATGTATGGAATGGGCTTTGGAGCAGCTAACCGAACACTTTTAGAAGTAAGTAGGCTTAGACGGAGCAGTCTCCGATATCAACGTCTTGAGTGATTTCTTTGTGAAATAACAAGGGTGGTACCACGGTTCATTCGTCCCTTTTCTGTTGAAAAGTGACGGGTGGGCCTTTTTATATTGAAGAAAAGAGGTTTTAGTATGACAAAGAAGACAATTTTTTCTGGCATTCAGCCGAGCGGTTCTGTGACTTTAGGGAACTATATTGGAGCAATGAAGCAATTTGTCGATTTGCAGCATGATTATCATGGCTATTTTTGTGTAGTCGATCAACATGCGATTACGGTGAGTCAGGACCGGCTAGCTCTTCGCCAAAATATTAGAAGCTTAGCAGCTCTTTATTTGGCAGTTGGACTTGATCCAGAGAAGGCGACATTGTTTATCCAATCAGAGGTACCTGCTCACGCCCAGGCAGGATGGATGCTGCAATGTGTTGCTTATATTGGGGAATTAGAAAGAATGACCCAATTTAAGGACAAATCCGCTGGTAAGGAAGCGGTTGTTTCAGGCCTATTAACGTATCCTCCATTAATGGCTGGCGATATCTTATTATATGGTACTGATTTAGTCCCTGTTGGAGAAGATCAAAAGCAGCATCTTGAATTGACTAGAACGCTTGCTGAACGTTTTAATCGAAAATACAATGACATCTTCACTGTACCTGAAGTGAAAATTCCAAAAGAAGGCGCTCGGATTATGTCTTTAACAGATCCAACGAAAAAGATGAGCAAATCCGATCCGAACCAAAAATCCTTCATTACCTTATTAGATGAACCAAAGCAGCTTGAAAAGAAAATTAAAAGTGCTGTGACGGATTCTGAAGGCATCGTCAAGTATGACAAAGAGAACAAGCCTGGTATTGCCAACTTGCTGACGATTTATTCTGTATTAGGCAACGTATCGATTGCAGAGCTTGAGCAAAAGTATGAAGGCAAAGGGTATGGTGAATTTAAGGGAGATCTTGCGAACGTAGTCGTTGATGCTTTAAAACCAATACAAGATCGGTACTATGAACTCATTGAGTCAGACGAGCTTGACCGCATTCTTGACGAAGGTGCTGAAAAAGCAAACCGCGCAGCAAACAAAATGCTGAAAAAAATGGAGAATGCGATGGGTCTTGGCAGAAAACGCAAATAAAAAAAGCTTGCAGCACATCACGCTGCAAGCTTTTTCTAATTCACTTTTGATTCGTTTTCCATTTCCCAAAGCTTTTCAAAAAACGGCTGTCCCTTAATCATTTTTTCACAAAATGCTAAATGATTCTCTGACCATCCATCAATGGTTTCATTGTAAAGCATGTTCCAAATCTCTTCGAATGACATTCGTTTGATTTGATTGTACATGCGCGGGTTCCATTCCGTATACCAATACGCAATTTCTGCTCTGTTTTGAAGACCTTTTAATTGATCGAGCGCCATAAACATTAGCTGCTTCAACTGTCTTTCTTTTCTCGTTAATCCGCTGATGTGCTGCGGCGGCAAAGACAAAATATGATACTCCTTCGCCGACTCAAGACTATCCAGAGAAAATTCATATTCCTCAGCCTTCACATCTTTCACCATCTCATACACCAATTGCTCCTGCCTTGGGATTAAGCGGCTTTTCCTCACAGGAATGGAATACCCAATCGTATCCACAGCAATAATCCGGATACCGTCCGTGACCACAAAGCAATATTCTAGTTTACGCCGTTCATGATTTTTTCGAATATATGATTTCTCAAAGACAGATTCTAGCAGCGTCTTCGGCAGTTCTGAAAGATCATTCTCTATGTAATCAAACAAAGGACTCTGCACCTTGAGTAAAGGCACTTGATCTAACAGCTCCACACTGTCCTCCTTACGCCACTCATGAAAATGACACACATTGTAGCCATTTTCTTCCCCTTCAAACCAATTCACCCATACGTCATGAAGAAATAACATAACCAATCCCTCACTTTTTAAAAACTGTTGTCCACAGTATGGGCAAGGGATAGAGAAATTATTCCAACTTTATCAAAACTTCAAGCGGAGCGAATGATGGCGTGCATTTTTTTATTTTATAAAGAAAACAAAGTGCGTGTCGCAGAGTCCCTTTCATCTTGTCATAAAAAATGAGGCATTACTTTAGCTTTTTAGGATCAAGCGCATCTCTCAGCCCATCTCCTAAGAAATTAAAGCATAAAACGGTCAGCAATATCAGTAAACCTGGGAAGAGCGGATACCACCACGCTTGCACCATAATCGAGAAGTTTTGTGCATCTTGCAGCATGTTGCCCCAGCTTGCTGTTGGCGGCTGTATGCCAAACCCTAGATAGCTCAGCGTTGATTCGGCTAAAATGACGGAACCTACTTTAAGTGTAGCTGACACGATAATAGGACCGATACAGTTCGGTAAAATATGCGAAAAGATGATGACATGGTTTTTCGTTCCAATGGTTCTCGCCGCAAGTACGAATTCTCTTGTTCGTAGTGATAAGAATTCACTGCGGATCAGTCTCGCGGTTGTGGTCCAGCCGGTCAAAGCAAAGATTAATATCAATTTATCAATGCCCGGTTTGAAAATGGTGACAAGCGTGATCAATAGAAAAATGTCAGGAATCGACAATACCACATCAACAAATCTCATTAAGATAGAATCAACAAATCCTTTGAAATACCCTGCTACCGCTCCAACGACGGTGCCAATGGTGATCGCCCCGACCACTGAGACGAAGCCAACTAGCAGAGAGACCCTCGCTCCATAAAGCACCCTTGAGAAAATATCTCGGCCAAACTTGTCAGTTCCCATCAAATGCTCAGCACTTGGCGGCTGGAGCCGCTTCAATAAATCTTGCTGCTCTGGTGCATAAGGGGCAATCACTGGAGCGAAAATGGCTGAAAAGATAATGACCAATAAGATCACGGAGCCGGCAACCGCCAGTTTATTTTTGAAAAATTTCTCACAAAATAAACGCAGCATCGTCTCTGGCTTTGGCGGAAGACCCTCTTTTAATTTGAGATCAACAGGAGGTGTTCCCATATTAGGCTGTGCCAATTGTGCTTCAGCTCCCTTCTAATATTCAATACGCGGATCAACGATCGCATATAGAATATCCGCTATTAAATTTCCAACCACCACGAGCACTGCGGAAATAACAGTCATCGCCATAATGACCGGATAATCTCTCGAAAAGGCAGAATCGATGAACAGCTTTCCAAGCCCTGGCCAAGTGAAAATTTGTTCCACCACGACTGCGCCGCCAATAAAGGATGGAACCATCAATCCGAAAATCGTAATGACAGGCATAAGACCGTTTCTTAACCCGTGCTTGAAAATGACTTTGTTTTCTCGAAAGCCTTTCGCTCTTGCGGTGCGAATATAATCCTGCCTCATGACATCAAGCATACTCGACCTTGTGTACCGGGTGAGCCCTGCCATATCAGCAGTTGCTAAAACAAAGGCTGGTAAAATGATGTGATGGAGCCGGTCAAACACATTAAAATCGGCATTTAAGGTAGAAACACCGCCTGTCGGGAACCATCCTAGATTCACAGATAAAACCATAATCAGAATGAGTCCAAACCAAAAGTTCGGAATAGCCAGTCCGATAAAAGATGTAACCGTAATGCCATAGTCAAGCTTTGTATATGGACGTTTTGCTGAAAGAACACCAAATGGGATGGCGATAATCAGTGCGACTAATGTAGAAAAGATCATGAGGATGAGGGTATTTGGCAGCCGGGCAAAAATCAAATCAGCCACGGGCGTTCCCTTTTTAACAATGGAAGTGCCAAAGTCACCTTGAAGCATATTGCCAAGCCATTTCATATATTGCACATATTCAGGATCGTTCAAGCCGTACTTATCAATAAAGGCTTCCCGGTCTGCGGCACTAATGGTCGGGTCCATCATGAGTGACATTGGATCGCCTGGTGCTGCTTTCATAATGGCGAAGGACAAAATAGTAATCCCAAATAAGATGGGAATGGAAAGCAGTGTCCTTCTAATGATATATGTAACCATATGCACAACTCCTTTTTCATCGGATCGCCATACTGTGATGAAAAAGGGCTAAAATAGTCTTTATTTTAGCCCTCTGTCTTCATTGCAGCGTGATATGAGAACCCTTAAAATCTAACTGGTGCTTGGTGAATGAAATCATCGTGAGCACCAGCGCGCCGGACTGACGCCGAATAGAAGGGTTTGTCTTCACGCTGAAAGGGGAGACCCCCCCTCTTCACTAACAGCCTACTGTTCAATCCACCATTTCTCGATTTTGTAATACTCATCTTTCGGGTGGTAAGAGTAGCCTTGGAGATTAGATGGCATCGCGCGATGTGAGTTGGCATAATAAAGGAACGTATATGGCTGATCTTCTGCGATCAGTTCATAAATTTTTTCATATGCCTTTGAATATTCTTTTCGATCGCTTAAGTTCTTAGCATCCACTAACAGCTTATCGACCTCTTCATTTTTATACCAGATGTTATTCAAGCCTTTTTCTGACTGGCTTGAGTGGAAGATGCTGAATTGATCAGGGAATGTGGCAAGGCTCCAGCCGAGCAGCAGCGCATCGTAATCCCACTTAGGCGGTGTCGTCTGCTCAATGAGTGCACTGAATTCCACAATTTGCGGCTTCGCTTCAACACCAATTTCTTTGAGCTGCTGCTGGACAACGACAGCGATGTCTTCACGGACTTTGTTTCCTTGGTTGGTCTTTATGACAAAGGAGAATTTTTTGCCGTTCTTATCAAGATAGCCATCTCCATCTGTATCCTCCCAGCCCTCTTCTTTCAGTATCTTTTTCGCTTTTTCTTGATCAAACTCAAATACTGGAACACGATCATTCTTCGGATAGTTCCATGACAGCGGACTTTCTGGAATGTTGGCTACTTTGCCGTCTCCGTCTAACACTTGATCGACAATCGTTTGACGATCAATGGCATGTGTCAGCGCTTGGCGGACCTTTTTACTTTTAAAGAGATCATTTTTCTGGTTCCAGCCAATGTATGAATAATTGAGCCCTAGATCAGATTCAATTTTAATGTTGCTGACTTTTTCAGCTGTTTGCAGCTCTGCTCCCGGTACAGCAAAGAAATCAATATCGCCTGCTGACAGCTGGGCAATCGCTGCATTCTGATCAGGAATGGTTTTAATCGTGACGGTATCAAGGTATGGACGTCCATCCCAATAATCGTCAAAGGCTTCTAGTTTAACGTAGTCTCCTTCTTTCCACTCGGCAAATTTAAATGGACCTGAACCAATTGGATTTTTTCGGTTAAATTCATTTTCACCGAGATCCTTTACAGGCACATCACCTAAAATATGCTTAGGCAAAATGCCATAGCTTCCTAATGTGACATTATAGAAATAGGGATCTTTTTTATTGAGCTTGAATTCGATTGAGTAATCCCCTGTCTTTTTAACGGAATCTAATACTTCAAAGCCTGATCCGCGCTCTCCATTGTAGTCCTTATTGATCGGAATGCTGTATGTAAACACAACATCATCAGCCGTCAGTTCTTCACCATCATGAAACTTTACGCCTTTTTTAATGGTCACATCAAACTGCTTGCCGTCATCAGATTCTTTAATATCCTCTGCCAGCGATAGCTGAGGGTTCAGCTTTCCGTCCGTTTGAAGTAAGAAGCTGTAGATTCTTTCCTCAATATCAGAGCTTGCCACGTCTGTTGAATACAGCGAGTTAAATAACGTAGGCTCTGCAATTGAACCGATGACAAGGTCTCCGCCTTGTACAGGTTTTCCAGTTGATTTCTTTTCACTGTCTCCAGATGTTTTATTTCCACTAGAGCAAGCCGCAAGCATGAGTGTAAAGATCAGCAGTAAACTGACCAAAATGGGTTTTCTATTTCTACCTTTCATATACAATTCCCCCTATCCTTTTTTAGAAATGACGACAGATGCCGCTTCATCCCCCCTCTCAAAGATGAGATCTTCCAAGCTGATTAAGCGTCGTAGAGGTGGCAGGCAACGAAGTGGTTTGTTTTTAATTCCTGAAATGCTGGTATTTTTTCTTTACAGATTTCCTTCGCATGCGGGCATCTTGTGTGAAATACGCAGCCTTTTGGCGGATTCGCAGGACTTGGCAGATCGCCTTGAAGCATGATACGTTCTCTTTTAATCTGACCCTTTTTACGGGTAACAGGAACAGAAGAAAGCAGTGCCTGTGTATATGGATGGAGCGGTTCATCATACAGGCTGTGCTTATCGGCAAGCTCCATCATTTTGCCCAGATACATCACGCCGACTCTATCACTAATGTGCCTGACCACACTTAAATCGTGAGAGATAAATAGATATGTCAGGTCAAATTCCTCCTGAAGCTCCTCCATCAGATTAATCACCTGCGCCTGAATGGATACATCAAGTGCTGATACCGGCTCATCTGCGATGATCATTTCGGGATTCATGGCAAGCGCACGAGCGATGCCGATTCGCTGCCTCTGCCCGCCAGAAAATTCGTGAGGGTAGCGATTTGCAAAGCTTGGATGAAGGCCCACCTTTGATAAAAGCTGTTCTACTTTTTCATTTCTTTCTTTTAAGGAATATAAGTGATGTGTTTTGTAGGGTTCTTTGATGATGCTTCGAAGTGTTTTTCTAGGGTTGAGTGATGCAAAGGGATCTTGAAAAACCATTTGGATGTTTTTTCGTGTTGATTGTCTTAGCTTTGATTCTGATACGCGGGAGATATCTTGCCCTTTAAAAAAGATTTGACCGTCAGTTGGCTGATATAAGCGAATCATTGTCCGGCCTAGTGTAGATTTACCGCACCCTGACTCCCCAACAATGCCTAACGTTTCACCTTTATAAATCTTCAAGTCTATGCCGTCAACAGCTTTGACTGCACCGACTTTCTTCTGAAAGACGCCCGCTTTAATCGGAAAATGTTTTCGGATCTGTTTCAGTTCAAGGATGGTTTCTTTCTCTGTTAGATCTGTTGGCTGTGGTTGATTTTGAGCAAGGGTCATGTATGGTCTGCCTCCTCATATAAGAAGCATCTGACGCTTCTGCCATTCTCAAATGTCCTCAGCTTAGGCAGCTCTCCTAGGCAGCGCTCCTTCACTTGCGGGCATCTAGGAGCAAAGCGGCAGCCGGCTGGAAGCTGATCTGGCGCAGGGACATTCCCTTTTATCGCCCTTAACGGCTGTATGTCTCCGTCAATGACAGGAATCGATTCAAGCAGCCCTTCTGTGTAAGGATGAAGCGGTTGATCAAATAATTCTTCGGCGGTCCCATTTTCAACAACCTGTCCGCAGTACATGACAATGACTCGATCTGCCACTTCAGACACGACACCTAGATCATGAGTAATGAGAAGAATAGATGTACCAAATGTCGTGCATAAATCTTTCATCAATGTGAGCACCTGGGCTTGAATCGTTACATCTAGGGCAGTTGTCGGTTCATCTGCAATGAGAAGCTTCGGATCGCAGCTTAGCGCAATGGCAATCATCACTCTTTGCCGCATGCCGCCTGATAAACGGTGCGGGTAATCTTTGATGATTTGTTCCGGTCTGGAAAAACCAACAATCTTCAGCAGATCAATCGCTTTTTTCGTCGCTTCTTTTTTTGAAAGTTTTTTGTGATAGATGAGGATTTCTGTTATTTGTTCCCCGATGGTTAGGACGGGATTAAGTGAGGTCATGGGTTCCTGAAAGATCATAGATACATCATTACCACGAATGCTGCATAATTCCTTTTCACCATATGTAACTAGGTCCTTTCCATCAAGCTTGATGGAACCGTCCATAATTTTTCCACCAGTGCCGTTTATCAACCCCATAATGGATAAGGACGTAATGCTTTTACCAGATCCAGACTCACCGACTAACGCGACAGTTTCTCCTCTGTTGATGCTGAAATCAACGCCATCAACAGCAGGTATCGGTTCTTTTTTTCGAAAAAAATATGTTTTTAAGTTTTGCACTTCGAGCAGCTTGGTCATTCATTCGCCCCTTTCTCCATAGACAATAGAAATGAATAAAAAATTCTGTCTTTTTTGAATAAAAAGAATTATCAAAATTTATATTTGTATATTATTACATTGTTATGACAAAATCAAGAAGAATTTAGTAAATTTGTAATATGTCTCTTTTTATGTGAATCATTCACTTTATGAGTCTACCGCCTTTAAAAAAGTTTCGGACGGCTCTGCAATCATAGACTCCTCGCTGATTCGGTGCTCACTGAAATACTTTTTCACAATATAAAACCCGGTGGCGTAACCAAGCATTTTGGGGTAGTTCCCTTTTCCATAAAGGAGGTTCTGTATCAGTCTTTCGTCGTCCTGCACTTTTTGATCAAGATGACTGGATACCCATTTCTTATACAAGTGCTGAAGCTGCGTTTCGTCATAGAGAGTGGTCCATTTGGCTGTATAGCTTTCTCCGTATCTATGATACACAGCATATTCAGCGAGCCCCTCCATCATGATTGTATCAAGGAATGTAAAATCTTTTTCTTCTTTCGTGAGAAAATGCAACCTGCATACATGGTGATATTCATGAGTCAGCAATGTACCGATACGTTCTTTCGGAGTATTTGGCGACAAAAAGAGAAAGACCTTGTCGTCAAATGCCATGCCGGATTGATAAAAAAATTGTTCTCTAATTTCTTTGCTGCTCTCATTGACTGGCAAAATAAAGACAGGAATGTCAGGGCCTTTCCACTGCTTTTGCAGCGTTTGGTATTCTTTCATGACGAGCTGGAAGTACCCTTTTTCTTTGAGCTTGTCGATCATGTCTTTGCATGATCTAAAAGACCGAATCATTCCGTGATGCTGCAGGTGGGAGAGAATAGAGGACCATTCTTTTTCCTCTGCCCCTTTAAAATAAGGAATAAAGCGCGATGCCAGCTCCTGAAATGATGATGATTGATGAATGAGATATTGTGTATTGACTAGACCCATACCGCTAAACACCTCCATTTTCATCATATGCAAAAAAGCGGCGATCTGTTTATAGATCGCCGCCTTCTTAGGAAATATTACGCTTCGTATTTTTTAAAGATAATTGTCGCATTATGTCCGCCAAAGCCAAGTGAGTTACTTAGAGCCACTTGTACTTCTTTTGAACGTGCTTCATTTGCCACATAATCTAGATCACATTCTTCATCCGGTGTTTCAAGGTTAATGGTTGGAGGAATGACGCTGTCTTTAATCGCAAGAACAGAGAAAATAGCTTCTACTCCGCCTGCTGCGCCAAGTAAGTGACCTGTCATTGATTTTGTCGAACTGATGGCAAGCTGATTCGCATGCTCTCCGAACACTTCTTTAATGGCCATTGTTTCAAATTTATCATTGTAAGGTGTGCTTGTTCCGTGGGCATTGATATAATCAATTTCTTCCACAGACAAACCAGCATCTCGAATCGCTTCTTTCATTGCGCGGACGCCGCCTTCTCCGTTTGGAGCCGGCGCTGTAATATGATACGCATCTCCAGTTGAACCATATCCAACAATTTCTGCATAAATTGTCGCACCGCGTTTTAACGCATGCTCGAGTTCTTCAAGAACGACAATCCCTGCACCCTCTCCCATAACAAATCCGTCACGGTTTTTGTCAAATGGACGGCTTGCTGTCTCTGGATCAGGATTTGTCGAAAGAGCTTTGTTCGCACAGAAACCAGCAAATGACATTTTTGTTAACGGCGCTTCTGTTCCGCCTGTGATCATCGCATCTGCATCTCCGCGCTGAATGACTTTAAATGCATCACCAATTGAGTTTGTCCCTGTTGCACATGCTGTCACTGTACAAGAGTTAACCCCTTTTGCGCCAAGTGCAATTGAAATTTGGCCTGTTGCCATATCTGGAATCATCATTGGAACGAAGAATGGGCTTACGCGTCTTGCTCCTTTATTTGAATACACTTCAAACTGCTCTTCAAATGTTTCAAGTCCGCCAATACCAGACCCAACCCATACACCAACACGCGGTGCGATTTCATCTGTGATTTCAAGACGTGAATCTTCTAGCGCCTTTTGAGCAGCAACGACTGCATATTGCGTGAAGCGTGCCATTTTTCGTGCTTCTTTTTTCTCCATGTAATCTTCAATGTTAAAATCTTTTAGTTCTGCTGCTACTTTTGCGGTATATTCACTTGAATCGACACGTGTAATTGGTCCAACTCCTGATACACCTGCTACAGCATTTTTCCATGTTGACTCTACATCGTTGCCAAGAGGTGTCAAAGCACCTAATCCTGTAACAACTACTCGTTTTTTATCCATTAATTTGTGCACCTCACTCTTTTATCGGCCCCATCGCATAGCGATTGCGCCCCACGTTAATCCGCCACCAAAACCAACCATTACAATCACATCGCCGTCATGAATTTTTCCGGCTTCGATTTCTTCACATAGTGAAATTGGAATAGATGCTGCTGATGTGTTTCCATATTTATGGACTGTCTTCGACATTTTTTCAACTGGCAGCTCTAGGCGTTCGCGGGCTGCTTCCATAATGCGAATATTTGCTTGATGCGGAATCAAGAAGTCAACGTCTTCTTTTGATAGTCCAGCTTTTTCGATGACGTTTACGCTTGACTCGCCCATTTGTCTTACAGCAAATTTAAATACTTCTCGTCCATTCATGATTGTATGATCTTTTTCATCTAAGTACAAGTGCTTCCCGCCTCTTCCATCGGCTCCAAGCTCAAATGAGAGAATTCCTTTCCCTTCGCTGACCTCTCCTAACACAGCAGCACCTGCTCCATCTCCAAACAGAACAGCTGTATTGCGGTCATCCCAGTCGGTAATGCGAGAAAGCTTTTCAACGCCAACGACGAGCACGTGCTTGAAAGTTCCTGATTCGATAAATTGTTTTCCAGTAACAAGCCCATACATAAAGCCAGCACACGCAGCGCTAATATCCATTGCACATGCTTTATGTGCACCGAGCTGCTCTTGAATCATACAAGCGACTGTCGGAAATGCTTGATCTGGCGTGACTGTCGCCACAAGAATCATATCGATATCTTCTGCAGCCACATCTGCGTCAGCTAATGCTTTTTTTGCAGCAGCAAGCGCCATATGAGATGTATTGACATCATCAGAAGCAATTCTTCTTTCTTCTATACCTGTTCTAGTACGAATCCATTCGTCAGAAGTTTCAACCATTTTTTCTAAATCAAGATTTGTTAACACTTTTTCAGGTATATAGCGGCCAAGGCCAATAATTCCAGCATTCATTGAATAAGACTCCTTTTACTCATACGAGCATGTGATATTGTGATCTTATATTAGTATCTGGTACTAATTTTACCTTATTTTTTTCTCCTTGGCAATACAAACGTCTAACCTTTCCTCTCACTTTTTTCATAGATTATTGATATACCGATAGTAGAAAGGAGCATGTGATATGGCGCAAAAAGATATTTTTTCGGCTATGATGTTTGGCCAGCCGCTTGAAAAGGAGAAAAGCAAGACAGAAGCAAAGGAGGAACGTGAGGAGACATCTCCAAGTGAAGACTCAATTGATTACATGCATGTCATGAATCAAATTGGGAACATTATGAACTCCATCGATGAACTGAAGCCTGTGTTTAAAGATGTTGGCCCTATGATTAGTGCCTTCAAGAAAAAATTATCATAAAAAAAGCCACTATTCTGTGGCTTTTTCTGATTCTGCATCTGCTTTCCCAAGCTCATATGCCTCTTGCATGACAGATGTAAACAATGATAAAAGCGGCTGAAGAGCTTCGGGCTCAAGCTGAATACCCGCTTTATCTAATTCTTCTTTTGCCTGCGGAAAATACTTCATGGCAATTTGTAAAAACTCCATCGATTTTTCGTGCTGCATCGTCGTATCCTCACTTTTCATTTGGCAGTTTGCCAGTTTTTTTGTAAGTCGCAATATCACTTTCAATATCTTTCACAAAAGCACGGTCAATGGTGGAACTAAATTTCCCCATTTCGATCACTCCTTCTTTAAAATCAAAGGAGTAGTCACCTTGTTCGTTTAGCTTGCCTTCATTAAATTTCTTCGCAATAATAGTGTACGCTTTATCCACATGCTGGACTGTGCTTGTTAAGACGGTATGACTGCCGAGGTTGGATTGATCAGTGACATATCCGATCGCTGATAAATTATCGGCTTTGATTTGTTCAATGACAGGGATATTATAACCATCGCCTGCTGGATATACAACATCTACGCCCTGCTTTTTCAATTTTTGATAGAGCTCCACGGCTTTGTCAGCATCATCCCAGTTTTCGACAAACTCGGCAAGCACTTGTACATGTTCATCTTGATATTTTGCACCTTTGATAAAGCCATCTACTTCGCTTTGCCAATCATATGTAGCAAGAATACCAATCTTTTTTGATTTTGACATATGTGCTGCTGTCATGCCTCCGAAAAAGCCCATCGCTTCACCTTTAAACGTCACATTCGCGACATTATCCGCCTGAGGCTTGTTTCCATTTACCGTGATAAATTGTGTTTTCGGATAATCTTCACTAATTAAGTTGAAAATTTCGCTGTATTCATTACCATGGCCAATAATCAAATTGACTCCTTTTTTGTGAAATTCTTCAATGGCATCAACGATTTTCTCTTTGTCGACCATTCCTTCCTTATAATAAACATCTACACCAAATGTTGATTGAATATTTAATAAGCCTTTATAACCTTTCGTTCCCCAAACTTGATCATTAATTGTATCGGGGACGAGTAAACCCACCTTCTCAATCTGTCCTTTTAAAGGTGCCTGTGAGCAGGCAGATAATAGGAGAAGGAACGAAAAGATCATGACAAGCCGCTGATACTTCATGCCATGTTCAACTCCCTTTGCCACATGCAGGCATGAACCTGTATGTTAAATATAGGTTTATTTTATACTGAAAAAAGATAAGATGGAAGATCATTCTTGCTTTTTGTCGAAAAATGTTGAGTTTTGTCTTTTCCATTCTACCATCATTTCTTCTGCTTGTTTGTCATCCGTTTGTCTTTCTACCTTCAATTCATGTGTTTCCTGTCTTTGTTCAGTGCCCGATGCCCACTTGAACAAATCCCTTGCCACATCTTCTACAAAAAATGCTTCATCACGCTTAGTTCTTTCTTTATTAAGTGCCCATGGTCCGAACATGCGAGGGAGAATAACAGCCGGCACATTCTGATTGGACGATTCGTCTTCGGTTTTTTCGTAAAGAACCCGGTACATGCCATGCTTCGCTTTCATGTCTTTGTGTCGTTTATCTGATTCCTCTGATTGAATAAAGATGAGGTCATACGTGTCTTTTCCATCCTGAAGGTCAATGACACGGAAGAGATCATTTCTGCCGAGCCACATCATTCGCTCTTCTAATAACATCTTTTGCTCTTCTGTATGATCATGAGGACATGTGATATCCACTTGAATGCCCTCTTTCATCATATATTCACACAGCGCTAGACCAAAAAATTCATCTGCCCCTATGATCAGTCCTGTTTCCATGTTCATGTCCCCTTTTTTAGCTTATCGAATAAAAAGAAGAGCCCTTTCCATGAAGGGCTGTTATCATCCTATTCATCACAATTCTCTTTCATGCGATTTATAAAACTTGTGAATGGATTGAAAGATTCTTCTCGGATGATCAAACATATGCAAGGTGAGATCGATCTGACAATGCTCTGGATTCTTCATATGCTGATCTATAAAAGGCTTTGCATGCAGTTCATATGCATACGGTGCGCCGTTTAGTCTTTGCCATATGTGAATCGGTACATGAGCAGAATGAACAGGGCAAGCAGGGAGCGGGTACGTTTCCGCTTCCTTTTCAGAGCAGCCGTAGCTTTTCGCTAATTCTTTGATCAGCTGTTTATAAAAGAATTTGTGTTCCTTTTCTCTTTCTCGTTGTGCATAGAGATGCAGACATGGATTCACGAGCGCAATGGACCTTAGCACTTCTGGCATCTCTTCAGCAAGGCTCATGGCAACGAGTGCGCCCATCCCCTCTGCCAGCACATGAATTTCCCGGTTTAATATTTCTTGTTTTAATGTGTGATGAACGAGCTGCTTTGCACTAAAAACAGCATCTTCGCATCCCCAGTGATTCCCATGAAGATGACTATTAAACAATGTATATCCTTCATCCTTTAAGGCAGTTAAAAGCTGGTTTCTTCCATAGTGCTGAAGCCAGAATGATGTATTTTCCTGCACAAAGTGATTTCGGTCACCGAGGATAAGAATGCCAAAGCCATTTGGTTTTTGAGGAAGGTGAATGACGTTCCACTGGGAACCAAGCTGGAAAAACCGTTCGCTTACACCCATATGGCCAGCCTCCTTTCAGTGATTCTGCTTTCTATGATATGAACAACAACTCTTGTAGGAATAAGGAAATCCCCTAAAGAGAGAAGAATTCTTTTTATTTTTATAGCAGAAGGTCTTAAAATGGTCACATAAAGGCTAAAACAGTCTTTTCCCCTCACTCGTATCTATGGTATGATAATCAATAGATTGTTACATAAAGGACGGTGGGATTATGCATTATATTATCACCCTCATTTGGACTTTTCTGCTGACACATATGGCTGGTTACATCGTTGCCTCGATGAATGGCGCTGCTTATGACTTTACTTTGACTTCTATTCTTGCAGTGGTGTTTACGGTTATTTTATTCATCTTTGCTGAAGTAAGTCCAATGAAAGAAACGGAAAGTTCAACAAAACACTCTTAATACGTAAGACTTGATTGCTGAGGAAGAGCTAAAATGATGTTGATTTTAGCTCTTTTTCTTTTTGATTGAAAAGCGGTACGCTAAAACCCCCTGCAGCCACAGGGGGTTTTTTTATCGATTACACCTCGACGGTTTCGGACTTCTGTTTGTCTGCTGTCAAATGGCTTTTCGCAAGCCCTGTAAACAGGAAGATCGCGATACCAGATAAAATTTCAAGGACCCCACCGCCAGCAATGACAGGTCCTGCTCCAAACCTTTCTGCCAGAACACCTGATACGACAGCTGCAAGCGGGAGAAAAACATTTGATGAAGCATTGATCACGGCGTATACTTGCGGCTGATCGTCTTGGTCGACAGACGTTTGAATAATGACCATTTCCGGTACATTGATCGCACTAACGGCGGCACCGAATATAAAGGATGCAAGTAGAACGACCGGCAGCCATGTACTCATCCCTGTGATAAAGAACGCAGCTCCTTCAATCATACCAGCGACAATAAAGAACAAACCAAATCTCTTAATTTTCACTTTCGCTAGAGCAAAGCCCATCATAAACGCGCCGACTGCGGCAACACCTCTTAAAATGGAATACACCATGGAATCGCTTTGCAGTGCTTCTGCTACGTATACAGCAGATAGTGCCTGCCACGGTGCTGCGGCGACATTCATTAAAATACAATACAGCGTCAGTGCAAATAAAATGTGATGATTTTTAACGACGAGAAAACCTCTTTTTAAGTTATACAAATATGTATTCTTTGCTTGTTTAATGCCTGCTGCTTTTTCTTCATCGGTTTTCTTTAGTTTGACGCCGATAATAAACAGGCCGGATATGATGAATAAGGCAGTGGTGATGAGCAGGGTATCTGCAGGTCCGATTAATTTGACCAAGAGACCAGCCACCATGACTGCTGCAAGTGCGACAATCTCAAAAGAAGATTGCAGGATGGCATTTGCTTTTTGAATCAGATGCTTCGGAACAATCTGCGGTAAAATGGCCACAGAGGCTGGATTATATGCTGCACCTGTTGCCGATTGAATAACCATTAATGAGATCAATAACCATAAAGGCAATAGATGCGAAAAATGCAGAAGCGGAATAATGAGTACAATTGTTGCTCGAACGACGTCTGAAGCGAACATCCATTTAGACAAATGGTGCTTTTTCATAAGAGGTCCTAGTATTGGGGCTAACAAAGATGAAGGAAGAACGGTTACTGCTAGGAGAAGTCCTGTACCGAGTGCTCCATCCCCTCTCAAAATCAATAGCCAAAGGACGGATGTAAAAGCAAAACTTTCTCCTGTGTTTTTAATCAGTCTTGATATGAATAATGAGGTGAAGCGTTTATTCCAAACACTTTCACTGAGATTCGTCTTTTCCATCACACAAATCCTTTCAACAATATATTCCAATTACATATTTTACCTTAAATTTTCTTTTTTTTATACTGTTTTTTGAAAATTGGAACTTAATTGATTTTTATTATAAAGAAAAAAGAGGCATGACACATGCCTCTAAAGACTTATTCCTTCTGACTCTTAGTCAATTGCTTATGGCTTTCTTTGGTAGGTCCAAACACGATTATGGTTCGAGTTATCCGGAAAGACGTCGCCTGCTTGAAGCTTAATCTTTAAAGGATCTTTCACCATACTGCCGGTTTCACCGATCTCGATATACACACCATTATTCGGTGCTTTATTCCCTGATTTAAATTGATGCTTCTGACCCATTCCCATCCTCCTTTCTCGATGATGTTATTATGTCCCGTCACTTGCCTCTCCAATCCTTTATGCAAAAAGTCCCTGCTCCTACGAGTCAGGGACACTTTTCATTTAATTGGTTTGTTGATACATGAGCTCTTTGATTAACGCTTTTTGTACATGCAAACGGTTTTCTGCCTGCTGAAAAACTTTTGAGTGCGGCCCGTCAATAATGTCTGCTGTCACTTCTTCTCCGCGGTGTGCCGGGAGACAATGAAGGAAAATATAATCCTTTGCTGCATAACTCATTAGTTCGTCATTGACTTGATATTCTTTAAATTCAGCAAGACGTTTCTCTGTTTCTTCTTCCTGCCCCATGCTTGTAAACACATCGGAATAAATGACATCTGCATCTTGAACAGCAGCGACAGGGTCTGTCGTAACGATGACTTCTGCGCCTGATTGTTTTGCAAACTCACGTGCCGTGTCTGTTACTTCTTGGAGCGGTTCATAGCCTTCTGGTGATGCAACAGCAATGTCACAGCCTAGCTGCGCACAGCCAACCATCAAGGAGTGAGCCACGTTATTTCCGTCACCAATATAGGCTACTTTGATTCCTTTTAATGTTCCTTTTACTTCTTTGATTGTCAATAAATCAGCAAGTGCCTGACATGGATGGGAGTAGTCAGTCAGTCCATTGATGACAGGAATAGACGCGTATTGTGCTAGCTCCTCGACCTTCTCATGTTCAAAGGTCCGAATCATAATGCCATCTACATAGCCAGACAGCACTTGTGCCGTATCACTGATCGTTTCTCCTCTGCCAATTTGCAAATCATTTGAGCTGAGGAAGAGCGCATGTCCTCCTAGCTGCGTCATTCCCGCTTCAAACGATACACGGGTTCTAGTTGACGATTTTTCAAAGATCATCGCTAACGTTTTCCCTTTGAATAAATCCTGATAGGGATTTTGTTTCATTTCTTCCGCTTTTTCAATTAAATAAGCAATGTCATTGATTGAGAAATCTTTTAACGATAAAAAGTCTTTTCCGTATAATGCCGGTTGCACGTCGACTTGACTCATGCCGTCACTTCCTTTTTATATAATTCTTTGAGCGATACTGGTGATACATCTCCATTTTTCCCTTGCAGGAATGCTTGAGCTGTTTCATCTTCGGTTAGAACTTGGACGCCATGTGTGAGTGCTTTTACACGCTGCTCTTTTGCCTCTTCATCTTCCCCTAAATGGATATGAAGCGACTTATCTTCGTTTTGCAGCCAAGTTTCAAAGCTGTCCGTCCAGACGTCAAAGCCTGCATGTTTCGCTTTATCTACCAATTGTTCACTGCCTTTTATAAAGAGGCTGCCTTTCTGATGCCAGATTGACGCAAACACTTTTTTCAAAGCGCTTTCGGCGTTCTTGCCTACACACATTCCTTCTCCTGTCGCTTTCATTTCAGGTGTCAGCTTTAAGTCAATATCTTGAATGGCATGTGATGAGAAGACTGGGAATTTGACCGCTGTTCCCCCTTTGTTTTTCGTTGCAGGGTTCAGTTCTTCAAGCGTCGCACCCGCTAATAATTGAGTCGCAAGCGGAATCATGTCAATGCCCATTACTTTGCTGACGACTGGAACCGTCCGGCTTGCCCGCGGATTTACCTCTAGTACAAGCGCCTGATCCCCTTTGATCACAAATTGGATATTCATAATGCCCTTAAACGCTAATTTCTTCGCTATTTGTTCGGACGCAGTATGCACCTGCTGTTTGATGTCTTCGCTGATGGAGACACTTGGTAAAATGGCAAAGCTGTCACCTGAATGGACGCCCGCTTTCTCTATATGCTCCACGATCGTTGGAATGAAGGTCGTTTTTCCGTCAGAAATCAGATCCACTTCAACTTCTTTTCCAGTGACATACTCATCAATTAAGATCGGGTACGGCAAATGATCTGGCTGATCAAGCAATGATGTCAAATGTGCTTCTGACTGGACAACGATCATCCCCATTCCGCCAATGACATACGATGGGCGAATTAACACAGGGTAACCAATGATTCTGGCATGTGCGAGTGCTTCTTCTTTTGAGTCAGCCGTATTTCCTTCTGCATGAGGAAGATTCAGTTCATCAAGAAGCTGATAGAACAAATCACGATCTTCGAGCGCATCTAGCGTGTCAAAGGATGTACCTAACAACGTGACACCGGCTTTTTCTAAGCCTTCTGCTACATTGATGGCAGTCTGTCCGCCAAATTGGACGATGACGAAATCAATTTTTTCTGCTTCGACAACGTTTAAGATGTGCTCTAATGTAATGGGTTCAAAATATAAACGATCTGCGATCTCATAATCCGTACTGACCGTCTCTGGATTGTTGTTCATCATGATGGTTTCAAAGCCAAGCTTTTGCAGGGTAAGAACGCCATGAACTGCACTATAGTCAAACTCGACTCCCTGCCCAATTCGAATCGGACCAGAGCCAATGATGAGTGCACGTTGCTTTGTTTTCTCCTGATGCTCTCCATCACTTTTGCCAAAGTATGTGGAATAGAAGTAGTTCGTTTTTGCATCAAATTCTGCCGCACATGTGTCGACAATTTTAAATGAAGCCGTAATGTCATATTCTTGACGAAGCTGTCTAATGGCCTCTTCACTGTGGCCTGTAAGAAGAGCAATCGTTTCATCCAGGAAGCCCTTTTCCTTTACCTTTTTCAAGGTGTCTTTTGAGAGCGTTCCCTCATGGTTCTTCAATTCCTGTTCGAGAATGATCATATTCTTGAACACATGTAAGAAGAATAGATCAATTTTCGTCGCTTGATGAATCGTTTCGACCGTTTCTTGTCTTGAAAGAAGCTCCATGACAGCGAAGAAACGTCGATCGTCTGGTGTTTTGATAAGTTCAAATAGTTGTTCAGTCGATTGGTCTTTCAATTCTGGCAGATGGAAGCCCTTTGTTTTGATTTCAAGGGAGGCGACGGCTTTTTGAATGGCTGACTCTAAATTACGGTCAATCGCCATGACTTCGCCAGTCGCCTTCATTTTTGTTCCTAATTGACGATCTGCCTGTTTAAATTTATCAAACGGCCAGCGTGGGAATTTCACGACGACATAATCGAGTGCCGGCTCGAAACTAGCATAAGTTGTGCCTGTGAGCGGGTTTTTGAGTTCGTCTAGCGTGTAGCCTACCGCAAGCTTTGCCGCCATTTTAGCAATTGGATAGCCTGTTGCTTTAGAGGCAAGAGCAGATGAACGGCTGACCCGTGGATTCACCTCAATGACAAAGTATTCTTTACTGAGTGGATCAAGGGCGAATTGGATGTTGCATCCGCCGACTACATCCAGTGCTGAAATGATTTTCAGGCTCGCTGAACGAAGCATTTGATAATCCTGGTCTGTTAATGTTTGGGAAGGTGCAACGACAATCGAGTCTCCTGTATGCACACCAACTGGATCGATATTTTCCATATTACAAACCGTAATACACGTATTTTGACGGTCTCTCATGACCTCATATTCGACTTCTTTAAAGCCAGCGATGCTTTTTTCAACTAAACAC
Source organism: Bacillus sp. GBSW19 (assembly GCF_002998655.1). Classification (NCBI taxonomy): domain Bacteria; kingdom Bacillati; phylum Bacillota; class Bacilli; order Caryophanales; family Bacillaceae; genus Bacillus; species Bacillus sp. GBSW19. The sequence goes on along the minus strand of NZ_PVRF01000001.1, from coordinate 220,282 downwards.
TGATGAATCGGGCTCGCTAAAAGGGCTCCTTCAATGAGCGGTTTAAACGCTTCTTCTGTTAAAGCAATTCCGCCGCCCTTTCCGCCAAGTGTGTATGCTGGTCTTAGGATGACTGGGAAGCCTACTTCTTTTGCAAATTGAAGGGCATCTTTCGCATTATCCACAATTTCACTATCTGGCACAGGTTCGTTCAACTGCTTCATGAGAGCACGGAATTTCTCTCGATCTTCACCGTTTTCAATTGTTTCAACTGACGTTCCGAGCAGGGTTACCCCATGCTTCTTCAGCACACCGGCTTTTTCTAGCTCGACAGCAAGGTTTAAAGCGGTCTGTCCGCCAAGGTTGGCTAAAAGACCATCTGGTTTTTCCTTTTCGATGATTCTTGTCACTGAATCAACTGAAAGCGGTTCAAAATAGATTTCATCAGCAAATGATTCGTCTGTCATAATGGTTGCTGGGTTGTTATTCACTAAAATGACTTTGTAGCCCTCTTCTTTTAAGGCCATACATCCTTGTGTTCCTGAGTAATCAAATTCTGCTGCCTGACCAATGATGATTGGACCAGACCCGATGACTAGAATGGTTTGTATGCTTTGATCTTTAGGCATGTGCAACTTCTCTCCTTGCTTGTTTCACTTTCTCAATAAAATCATCGAATACCCATTCACTTTCAGCAGGACCTGGGTGTGCTTCTGGATGAAATTGAACTGACATAATTAGCTTCTCTTTATGAATGAAACCTTCTACAGATCCATCATTGACATGAAGGAATTTCACGTCCACTTCTTTGTCATTCATGCTTTTTTCATTCACCACATAGCTGTGATTCTGACTTGTCATGAAAACACGTTTGGATTCTGTATCTTGTACAGGGTGATTCGCCCCGCGGTGGCCAAATGGAAGCTTATACGTATCCCCGCCAAGTGCGAGAGCGATTAATTGATGACCTAAGCAGATTCCAAGTGTCGGGAAGGTCATCATGATGTCATGAATGATTTTTAAATATGGCTTCATTGTTTTGGGATCACCAGGTCCATTTGACAGCAGAATCGCATCTGGCTTGATCTCAAACACCTTTTCCAGCTGTTTGTACGGAATGACGGTTACTTTACAGCCGCGCGCTTCAAGCGAATCTGCAATTGATTTTTTAAAGCCAAAATCAATGAGCGCTACATGTTCCTCGCCGCTGCCTTGTGTGTAGATCTCGTCCTCTGTCACCTGTGCGACCACATTGTCTTGTTTCATGACCGGCGGTGTTTCGTTTTCGTCTACACTGATCACAGCGTTCATCGTCCCATTAGCCCGGATGTTTTGCACGACTGCACGTGTATCTGTATGCGTCAGAAGCGGAATGTTCCACTTCTGTAAATAATCTTTTAAGCTAACCGCTGCAAGATGATGAGAGAAATTATCAGCTGCTTCATACACAACGACAGCTTTCACTTGTGGTTTTTTGCTCTCAAAGTCTTCATGATTAATACCGTAATTTCCGATGAGTGGATATGTGAAAACAATGATTTGTCCCTTATAAGAAGGATCTGTGAGCACCTCTTGGTAACCTGTCATCCCTGTAAAGAAAACCACTTCACCTGTCATGCCAGCTTCTCCTGTCAGATCTCCTTCAAAAGAGGCTCCATCTTCTAAATTTAAATAACCTTTCATGCTTGTGTCACCCCAAATTGAATAATTAGTAATATAAATGCATTTTTATGCGTTTTGGTGTAAAAAAATTTATACCGTCACTGCTTCATTTGCTAAAACCTGAGTAATCGCTTCTATTGCATGATCTATTTCTGCTTTTTCTACATTCAGCGGAGGTAATAACCGAATCACATTTGGACCAGCTGGAAGTACCAGCAACCCTTGTTCTCTAAGAGCTGTGATATAATCACCGACTGGCTGATGACATTCAATCCCTGCCATCAATCCTTTTCCGCGTACTTCTTTTACAATATTCAGTTGTTTCAGATCTTGCAGCTTTTCTAACAGATAAGCGCCTTTTTCTTTGACTTCTGAAAGAAACTCTTCTTTGAAAATGACATCGAGTGTTGCATTCACTGCGGCCATGGCAAGCATGTTGCCACCAAAGGTTGTTCCGTGTGAACCTGGTGAGAATGCATCTCCTAAAGCCTTTTTCCCTATGACCGCACCGACTGGGAAGCCGTTTCCTAAGCCTTTAGCAGAAGAGATAATATCAGGATCAAGTCCCGTTTGTTCGTATGCAAACGCTGTTCCTGTACGTCCAATACCCGTTTGAATTTCGTCTACGACCAGCAGTGCTTCATGCTTTTGGCAAAACGCTTGAACGGCTTCTAGAAATTCTGCTGTCGCTGGATTTACTCCACCTTCTCCTTGCACAACCTCAAGCATCACCGCTGCCACATCATCGACTTCACTCGTGGCAATAGCGTCTGGGTCATTAAACGGTACATAATGAAAGCCTTCCAGCATAGGGCCAAAGCCAGTTTTAATTTTATCTTGACCTGTAGCAGCCATACCAGCATACGTGCGCCCATGAAAAGAGTGCAAAAATGTCACGATATTTGTTTTCCCTGTTGCTTTACGCGCTAATTTGATCGCACCTTCATTTGCCTCAGCTCCGCTATTGCAGAAAAACACGAGGTCTCCTGAACTGTTTGCCGCAAGCTTTTCTGCTGCTTTTTCCTGCAGTCCATTTTCAAATAGATTCGATACATGCCAGACGTGATCAAGCTGCTTCTTGATGGCTTGATTGACCTTTGGGTGATTGTGGCCTAGATTTGTAACCGCAATGCCTTGTATAAAGTCTAAGTATTTTTTTTCATTTGTATCGACTGCCCAAGAACCTGCTGCCTCTTTAATTTCAACATTCCACCGTCCATACGTTTGAAAGAGATGACTCACAGGACCGCCTCCTTTTGTTTCACAATTCTTGTTCCTTTAAAGGTTTCCCCTGTAAAGATACTGCCTTTGCCATTCACGATCATGACTTCATCCACATCTCCTGATAAAGCACTCAAAGCGGATTGCACTTTTGGAATCATTCCCCCGGAAATAATGCCTTCATCAATGAGTGAAAGGGCTTCTTGTTCGGTGACGACATCTAAAAGCTCACCATTTTTTAAAATGCCTTCTACATCTGTGACAAACATGAGCTTATCAGCTTTCATGGCTCCTGCGACAGCTGATGCTGCTAAATCAGCGTTTACGTTTAACGTTTGGCATTCTTCTGTCATAGACAGCGGTGCAATCACAGGAATAAATTGTTTTTCCATTAATGCTTCTGCCATCTCTGGATGGACTTCTTTGATTTCACCAACGTATCCGTACACGTCTTGATCGAGGAAATCCGCGACAAGCATCTGCCCATCTTTCCCAGACACGCCGACAGATGAGATATCATGCTTTGCGAGCTCTGACACAAAGTATTTATTGACCGTTCCCGAGAGGACCATTTCGGCTACCTCTAACACAGGCTTCGTTGTTTTGCGCTGCCCGTCAACAAATTCTGTTTTCACTTCTAATTTTTGCAGCATGCTAGTGATTTCAGGACCTCCACCATGGACGATAGCCAGCTTAAATCCAGCAGCTTGAAGTGAGCGGACATTTTCATAAAAGGTATCTGAAAGTTCTCGAATGACACTGCCTCCACACTTAAATACGATCGTTTTATCCATGTCTATCTCCTTCATTATGTGCGATAGCTCGCGTTAATTTTCACATAATCATAGGTAAGGTCACAGCCCCATGCTGCTGCTTTACCATTTCCCTCATTCATTTGAATCAAAATCGTGATCTCATCCTGCTCTAGATACGCTTTTGCTTCCTCTTCTGAGAATGGCTGCGGTTCATTATGTTTAAACAGACATTGTCCGCCTAAATAAACTTCTACCGCTTGTGGTGTGACGGAAGCTGCACTATGACCAATGGCTCCAACGATTCGCCCCCAGTTGGCGTCGGTGCCGTAGACGGCTGTTTTCACAAGACTTGAACCAACGATTTTCTTCGCTATGATGCCGGCTTCTAAATTATTTTTGGCGCCAGCAACTTGCGCTTCAATTAATTTCGTTGCACCTTCTCCGTCTCTTGCAATCTCTTTGGCAAGATCCTCACAAGCTAGCTTTAATCCTTCTTTGAACAATGGCCATTCTGGATGCTTTTCATTGAGTGCTTCATTTTCTGCCATGCCATTTGCCATTACGAGTACCATATCGTTTGTCGATGTTTCCCCATCGACGGTAATTTGATTAAAGGTCACATCGGTAATGTCACGAAGTGCGTTTTGCAGGGCTTCCTGTTCGACATTTGCATCCGTTGTCACGAAGCCAAGCATCGTTGCCATGTTCGGATGAATCATGCCAGAGCCCTTTGCTGCACCTGCAATCAGAATCTCTTTGCCGTTTATCGTCAGGGTGTATGTTGTATTTTTAATGACTGTATCTGTTGTTAAGATTGCCTCTTCAAAATGACCATTTCCTGCTTTTGCTTCTTTCAGCTGCGAGATGCCTTTTTTGACTTTATCCATATCGAGACACTCTCCAATGACACCAGTAGAAGAAACAGCAATGTAATCAGGTTCTACCCCTAACATATCTGCGCAGGCTGCCTGCATTTCGTATGCGTCCTTCAAACCTTGCTCACCAGTACATGCATTGGCGATGGCACTATTGACAATGACACCTTTTAATTGCCCTGTCTTTTTTAAGCTTTTGTGAGTGACTTGTAGAGGTGCAGCTTGAAAGTGACTTTGTGTATATACCGCTGCACTCGCTGCCGGCACCTCACTGACAATCAGTCCAAGGTCTTTTTTTGAATAGCGTAATCCAATATGAATCCCCTTTGCTTCAAAGCCTTTTGGTGATGATACGTCACCGTCTATTTTTACAATGCCTTTTTCATTCAATTCGATCATGTTTGTTGTCTCCCCTGTTCTTATGGATAGAGAGGTGTCATTGTGAGGCCCGCCTCTTCATCTAAGCCTTTGATGATGTTGAAGTTTTGAACCGCTTGGCCGGCTGCGCCTTTCATGAGATTGTCGATCACAGACACAATCGTGAGTCTGCCTGTACGTTCATCTAAATGAAAGCCAATGTCACAGAAATTACTGCCGTAGACTTCCCTTGTTTGCGGATACACGCCGTGATCTCTCACTCTGACAAAATAGGAATCTTCATAAAAGCCTTTCATATGCTTCATCAATTCCTCTTTTGTGATATCTGATTTCAGCTGTGTATACATCGTCGCCATAATCCCCCTTGTCATCGGGACAAGATGCGTTGAAAATGTGATGTTCGCCGTTTGCGGATTCCATTCTCTTAATATTTGCTCTATTTCAGGTGTATGTTGATGTTCATTTACCTTATAAATTTTGAAATTGTCGTTTAGCTCTGAAAAATGTGTTCCAAGTGAGGCAGATCGTCCTGCACCGGACACGCCTGTTTTTGCATCTATTATGATCATAGATTCATCGATTAGATTCTGTTTCATCAGCGGTGCTAAACCGAGAAGAACTGCGGTAGGAAAGCACCCTGGGTTTGCAATAACTTCAGCCTGCTCAATTGTTTCACGATTTAATTCAGATAATCCGTACACAGCTTGTTGAACAGATGCTTGATCAGCTGCCCTTCGTTTATACCAAGCTTCATAGGTTGCGCCATCTTGAATGCGCAAATCACCTGATAAATCAATAATGGGCACTCCTTGATTCATGAGCTTCGGCGAAAGTTCACTTGATACGCCTGCTGGTGTCGCTAAAAACACAGCATCTGTTTCTCGCACAATGGAAGCTGGATCAATGGCTTTTAATGTTTGATCAGTAATAGTTGTCAGATGCGGATAAGATTGACTGTATAATTGCCCATCACCACTTGATGAATACAATATACATTCCTCCACATGTGGATGATGCTTGAAGATACGAACCAATTCCGCACCACCGTACCCTGTAGCACCTATAATACCTATTTTCAACGTCAATACACCTCTTGATCTTTGTGAAATTATTTAACATTATAACATGTATAAAAATTAATTCAATTGTATATTTAATATTTGTTTTCATTTTTTTTCAACAAAAAATCCGCATATCTTCATGAGACATGCGGATTTATCTTTCGTTTTTGATATAGATGACCATGAGCGCACTGCATAAATATAATATGGAGCTTGCATAAAAAATGAAATGAACGGTAAAGAAATCAGCAAACAGACCGCCAAGCATAATCGCGATGGATGAAAAAAGAGCTGTCCAAAAATGATAGTGGCCAACCTCCTTCATTCTTTTATTACCTGTTGTCAGTTCCGTGACGAGCAGTTTCTCCCCGTGTTTTTGAAAGCCGCCTAACGCACCAAGTGCAAGCTGAATCATATACACTTGCTCCACTTCTGTTATATGCGGAAATAGCAGTAAAAGAAACGCCATACCGAACGAATGAATGATTAAAAAGAGACGCCTGTCAGTAGTTTCGGGTAGTTTCCCTAAGAGTAAATGAATAAACGCTCCGCTTAAACCAAAGAGGCCATAGGCAAGACCAAACTGTGAATAGCTTGAACCAACATTTTTAATAAAAAGAATGTAAAAAGGGAAAATCAAACTGCTGGCGAAAAACAGCAGGCTTTGTGAGTAGACGAACCATTTCATTGCTTTTGCATTCATTGTGTATTGTACCTTTCATAAAAGTAATTGATAAACCTGCCATCTGGATCTGCTTGCTTTTTCTTTTGGAAGAATACATCGGTTTTAGGATACGCCCGCTTCATTTGTGCCTTCGTTTGATAAGGCATGTACGGTAAGTAATAGCTTCCATGGTGCCGCAGCGTGATATCTGTCATTTGCCGGATGATCCGCTCTGCTTCTGCCTTCTCTTCTTTCTCAAAACCACAATTCACTAAAAGAACAAGGGCAAACATATCTTCTTTCGCATATGAGAGATCCGCTTTTTCATTTTTTTGTACGTAGCGTATCGTGATGTTCATTAAATTCAATTCTTCCTGTTGTAAAAAGTCTCTCATTTCATCGATATACGCACGAAAGCGGTCAACTGGGACGAAATATTCCTGAAGCACATCTGTGTCTGACTCATTTTCATATTCTAAAAAAGCAGAATCTGAACGCATCACATTGTTTCTTGTGATCAGCTGATCATTTTGACTTTGGAAATACTTTTTTTGCAAATTCCAGAGCAGATCTTTCCCCATATCAAATCTTCTTGAAAGGCCGAGCATAAATTTCAATGGCATGACGAGCTGATCTTCCTTTAGCTCTCGGTATGGTTCGAGCTCTTGATGAGTTGAGAGGGAATAGTTCGTTACATACATCTCCTTCAAAAAGTTTGTTTTCGCTGTTGAGATTCTTGCGAGATGCATGCGTACTTCTTTATTGTGTTTGACATGCTTTTGAAAATAATCGGTGTATTCACGATAATCAAGAGAGGTTGTCTCCATTTTGTATAATTCATCTCTCGTTAGCGAAAGCTCAACATCTAAAATCACGCCGAACAAACCATATCCGCCAATCACGGCTGTAAACAAATCATCGCCTGGCTTCACTGTAACGATCTCCCCATCTGCCTTTAGCAGCCTAAAGGAACGAACCGTGTCAATGAGTGATCCGTACCGAATGTCACGTCCATGTGCGTTTGCACTGAGAGAACCGCCAATTGTAAAGATATTCTGTGATTGCATGACCTTCACGGCAAGACCGTAGGGGTTCACATATGTTTGTATATCATCCCATGTAGCGCCGCTTTGGACACGGATGGTTTTCTTTTTTTCATCAAATGCTAAAATCTGACGGAATTTGGTCATATCAAGTACGATGCCATTTTCATAATACGTGTGGCCACCCATGCTATGCTGTTTCCCTGCAATGGATATCGGCAGGTTTTTTGCTTTCGCTTCTTTTAATACTTCTTTTAAAGTGTCTATTTCTTTTCCTTGAACGACTTTTTTTATTTTGACAGGCATAAGATGACTGACATCTGTAAAGGCTTCAAGATCTTGGCTTTTGTGTGCTTGCTCCTCACGAATGGTGATTGATGCAAAAAATGCAGCAGCGTATCCCACTAAAAGAACAATCCATAACCATTTTCGTTTCATTATGAGGCTCCGATCTGTTATATTACACCCATTATATCAATACGTTCTCTTACTCCACCTTATTTTTTCATAAAAAAAACCTGGCATGAGTTCAACTCATACCAGGCATTTTCATTTTTGCTTATTGAATACCGAGCGCAATTTTTGCGTATCTTGACATTTTGTCCCGTGTCCAAGGCGGATTCCATACGATGTGAACTTCTGTTTCTTTTACTTCTGGAAGATCACTTAATGCTTTTTTGACTTCATCCACGATAATTGGTGCAAGAGGACAACCCATTGATGTTAAGGTCATCGTGATATCCGCTTTTCCATTCTCATCAAGATCGACATCATAGACAAGTCCAAGGTTGACGATGTCGACATTCAGCTCAGGGTCAATCACCTGTTCTAGGGCGCCTAAAATATTTTCTTTCAATGCTTCATCCATGATATCCACTCCTTTTCCATTAGTATAACGTACTTTTTCCTTTGACTAAACGTTTGTGCTTTTCAGATGTGTCACAAACCAGTCAATCGTTTCAAACATTGCTTGTCTTGAGACCTTATGGCCAGCTTGTCCGTCTGTGATAAAACGAATCAGGTGCGGGTCTTCTTTATATTGGGTTGCTGCTAACTCGTCATAAAGAGCCTTTGCATGCCGGTAAGGGACAACTGGATCGTTTTCTGCATGCCAGAATAACAGTGGTCTTTTGTTTAATCGATCCGTTTGCAGCGTTAAATCATAAAGGCGCAGGGCGTCTAATTGCTGATGAACCTCTTCATCTGTAATATCTTTCATCAACCCTTTGTGCCGCATATCCATGATTTGTGCTTGTAGAAACGTCGTATATTTCGGACTGCCCATCAAGCTGACTGCTGCTTTAATCCAATCATGCTTGGCCAGTGCACCAAAGGTGGTGATGCCGCCCATGGAAGTACCCGCAACACCTATCAGATCGGCTTCAATCAATTGTTTTTCTTGAAAGTATGTTTTGAGTATATCGATTTCACGTATTTCGTTCAGGACAATTTCCCAGAACTTTGATGCCAGTTCCTCTAAGCTGAGGTTTTCTGATCTTACACCATGATAAGCACAGTCAGGCAAAATCACTCTCATGCCTTTTTCCGCCAAATGAAAGGCGAAGTGTAAGTTGTGCTCACGTGCACTTGTAAATCCGTGTATGAAAAATACAAGCGGAAGCGGTTTGTCTTTATTTTCAGCTTTTACGATATGTAAAAATGGAATATCGTGTTCAGTTTGCTCATCAATGGTGATCACAGCCTATGAATCCTCCTTTATCATTCCCGTCTTTGTTTATTTTAACATGTAGACAACAAAGATGTGATAAAGATACACTATAGGTAGAGGCGCCGCACGAACTGCCTCCTATCACTTACAGATCAAAGGAGATTTTATGGAGACTAAACCTTATCTAATCGCACTTGACCTGGATGGCACGTTATTAAAAGATGATAAAACCATCTCTACACACACGCTTGACGTCATTCAAAAAGTGAAAGACAGCGGGCATCATGTCTGTATTTCAACCGGCCGGCCATTTCGTTCCAGCTCTCCTTATTATCAGCAATTACAGCTTGATTCACCCATTGTGAATTTTAATGGAGCGTTTGTCCATCATCCTCTTGATGAAAAATGGGGCAGATTTCATACGTCACTTGATCTCCAAGTCGTTAAACAGCTTGTAGACATTAGTGAGGAGTATAAAGTGCACAATGTGCTAGCTGAAGTGTTAGACGATTTGTATTTCCATTACCATGATGAGAAGCTCATTGATATATTTAATATGAATGCAAATAAAGTCACCGTGGGAGACCTTCGGGACAACCTTGGAGAAAATGTGACGAGCGTGTTAATCCATGCAAAAGAAGAGGACGTCGGAGCCATTCGAAGCTATTTATCAGATGTTCATGCAGAAGTGATTGATCACCGGCGATGGGCTGCTCCGTGGCACGTGATTGAAATCATTAAAACAGGCATGAATAAGGCCGTTGGACTGCAAAAGATCAGTGATTATTACGGCGTTCCCCAGGAGCGGATTGTGGCATTCGGAGATGAAGACAATGATTTAGAAATGCTTGAATTTGCTGGATGCGGCGTGGCAATGGGCAATGGAATCGATGCGGTGAAACGTGTTTCAAATGAAGTCACTGATACGAACGAACAAGATGGGATTGCAAAGTTTCTAACGAATTACTTCTCGCTTTAATTTTTCCATTCATACATAACCGAAGGAAGCGGGCATACTACCGTTAGACAGGTTGTCCTGTCAGCTTGTGTAAAGGGGCGGATTCCGAATGGGTAAAAGAAGCAAATCGAAACGCTTTATACAACAAGGTAAAGATTCAGTCAGTCTGCATGACGCACGTTTTCCTTATCGTTCGACACTTGAAGAAGCGGCGGCGGACAAGGGAAATATGAAGACTGATGCTTCTGGAGGTTCATTGTGAGAAACGAACTTTTTGATCAAGCCAAATCATTTACTGAAGAAGCCCTTACTTCTTCATTTTCATCTGGGTTAGAGCGTCAACAGGCGGTCAAACGAGCCAAAAATGCCGTATCTTCTGCATTTGCCAATTCGACAGATGCAGAAAGAAACCAGCTGCATACCTTCCAAGACTTGCTCGATGATCTCTAACATAAAAAAAGCTGTCCACCATTGGACAGCTTTTTCTGATTCTCATGAAGCAGGAAGCACTTATTTTACTTGGAACGTTTTCTTTTCCGTGATTTGCTTCAGCCCTTCTGCTTTTCCTTTAAATGTGACGACCGCTTCATACATTCCCGGCTTGACACCGTTTGACCACGTATCTTGAAAATCATAGGCTTCGCCTTTCTTCAGTACAAAAGATTGGATGGCCTGTGTGAACATACGGTCTTTCGAATAGCGGTATTGTTCATTTCCGTTTTCGTCATACACACTGAGCTCGAATTTCTGGCTTGTGTTAAAAGTAAATTCAATATCTCGATCTGATTCATTTTTCAGCGACATGTTAAATTGAACCGAAGAACCTTTCTGGACGGGGTCTACTGTGAGTACAACCGTTTTTTCTCCCATTTGACCGGATACCTCCTTGTCTGGTTCATCCTTTTTTTGTTGTCCACAAGCGGCTAAAATCAATAAAACGAGAAGAAGCACCAACCCTTTTTTCATTTGCTACCCACCTTTTAATCTCGTCTGAAAAATCCAAGAATATTGGTTGTTTGCACAATATTTGTAAAGGCTTTTGGATCGACTTCTTTAATAATTTGTTCAAGTTCATACAGCTCATACCTTGTAATGACGATCACCATCATTTCTTTTTGCTCGTTGGTAAAAGCTCCTTTTGCAGGTACAGTCGTAATGCCCCTGACCATTTTTCCATAAATGGCTTCTTTGATTTCATCAGCTTTCTTCGTCACAATCATCGCGGTCAGCTTCTCATGTCTTGTATGGATGGCATCAATGACCCTTGTGGTCACATATAATGTGACAAGGGTATATAATGCTTTCTCCCAACCTTGTAATAATCCTGCTGTAAAGATGATGATTCCATTTAAAATGAAGAAATATGTGCCGACTGGTTTATCCTTCCACTTCGCTAAGATCATGGCAAGGATGTCGAGCCCTCCTGTTGATGCCCCGTATTTGAGGGTGATCCCAATCCCGAGTGCAGATATGACGCCGCCAAACACAGCATTTAGTAATATATCCTGTGAAACACTCGTTTCTGGTAAGATGCCGAGGAAAATGGTCGTCAGTGCAACACTGATGATGCTGTATAACGTAAAGGAACGGCCAACTTTCATCCAGCCTAAAATGCCGACTGGAATATTTAAAATAAATAATAGGATCCCTGTTGATATATAAAATGGCGCATATTGATCCATTAAGCTGGATAACAGCTGGGCTACCCCTGTAAACCCGCTCGCGTATACATCAGCTGGGATTAAGAATAAGTTCAGTCCAATCGCATTGAGCAGTGCACCAATGACGACGACAATGAGTTTTTTTGCTTCTCCAATGAACATATTGTCATTCCTCCACTTACCATTCTCTCTATGGTTTTCCCTAAAATTTAGAATTTGAACACGAAAAGATGATTTCTGTGATATAGTTAGGCTAAAAAGATGTAAAATATGGCTGATATTTTTAGAAAGAAGGGATTTTGATGACTGTTCATATCATAGCAGACAGTGCTGCTGATCTGCCTCTTTCTTATTATGATGAACATAACATGACGCTCATTCCGCTGCGTGTGTTACTTGGCGAGCAGGAATTTGAAGATTTGATCACCATTGAACCAAAACAAGTATTTGATGCGATGAGACAAGGTGCCAGCCCAAAAACGTCACAAGCTTCACCAAACCGAATCAAAGAAGCCTTTGTTTCTGTCGCACAAACCCATACATCTGCAATCTATGTTGCCTTTTCATCAGAGCTTTCCGGTACATACCAAACAGCTGTGATGATGGCAAACGAAGTGAAGGAAGAATACCCTGATTTTGATTTGCGAATCATTGATTCTAAATGTGCTTCACTCGGCTATGGGCTTGCTGTCAAACACGCTCAATCACTTGCCATTGACGGAAATACAATACAAGAAATTGAAACGTCTGTAAAGCATTTTTGCGAATCTTTACAACATATTTTTACTGTAGACGATTTATCGTATTTAGCAAGAGGCGGAAGAATCAGTAAAGCGTCCGCATTTGTTGGCGGTTTATTAAGCATTAAGCCCATTTTACACGTCGAGGATGGAAAGCTCATACCACTTGAGAAAATCCGCGGACGTAAAAAGCTGTTGAAACGCATTATTGAACTGATGAAAGAACGTGGAACGGATTGGCCAAATCAAACTGTGGGCATTAGTCATGGTGATGATCCTGCACTTGCAGAAGACATGAGACAATTGATTGAAGCCGAATTTCATCCAAAAGAAATTGATATTCAGATTGTCGGCGCGGCTGTTGGGTCCCATTCAGGCCCAGGCACGCTTGCCATCTTCTTTACAGGCAAACCCTCATAAAAAGCACCCTTCCCTGACACATCACGGGAAGGGTGCTTTTCTTATGACTTATGAAAGTTTAAACCGATGGACGGTTTCATTTAACCTTGCCGTCATACTCATCAGTTCTTCTACCTGTTTGTTCATTTGATGGAATGATTGCAGCTGTTCATTGGCAGAGGCAGAAATTTCTTCGCTGCCAGCTGCTGTTTCTTCTACAACCGCACTAATATTTTCAATCGAGTTCAGCACTTGTCCGCCAAGCTCTGTTGATTGAACAATTTGGTCATTTAAGACAGCCATTTCTTGTTTAATGTGCTGCGCTTTTGTTTCTATATCTTCAAAGGAGTGTGAGGTTTTGTCCATCGCATCCTGCTGTTGAAGTGAAAGCTTGACTCCTTCTTTGACAGTTTGACTAATGGATTGAATGCCTCTTTCAATATGACTGACCATATCAAAGATTTGTCTTGTAGCGTTAGATGATTCATCGGCAAGCTTACGAATTTCATCTGCAACAACAGCAAAGCCTTTTCCAGCTTCACCTGCTCTTGCCGCTTCAATCGCCGCATTTAGCGAAAGTAAGTTTGTCTGATCCGCAATGTCAGAAACAGTTTTGGCCATGGCCGAGATGCCGCTGGCGTATTGCGTGAATTCTCCTGCTGACTGCTCGATTTGCCTTGTGGCATGTGTATTTTTTTCAATCGCAGTTTTTGTTTCTGTTAACGTGTGCTTTCCACTTTCCACTGCTTCTATGGCATCCTCAGTACTTTGGATGACTGTTTGTGAACGTTCGGAATTTTTACGTCCATGCTGATCCATCTTTTCAATCAAACTGACGCCATGCTGGAGATCCTCTGAAATGGCTTGTGACCCATTTGCCATTTCGTCTGTCGAGACAGATACTTGATTTGCAGATTCCATCAGCTTTTTGTTTTCATCATCTAACTGGATCGAGAATGTCTCTACTTGACTTGAGACATTGCTGATTTCTTTAATCAGACTAATCAGCTGATCTGTCATTTGATTAAAGGATTCATTCAAGCCGCCGATTTCATCCTTGCGCTGAATGTCCATCCGTTCGACAGCAAGGTTGCCTTCTGCGATCTGCTTCGCTCGGTAGGATAGTGATTTGATAGGGGTCACGATGGATCTTGTTAACCCAATATTTAAAAAGACAGCAATGACAATTAGTGTGAGGGCTGCAACGAGTGCACTGGTGATGATCCATTGCACGTTATCAGATGTATTCTCTAGATTTTGTTTATACGCTTCTTCTGCTCTTTTATTCATTGTATGGACGTCGTTTAAAACACCATCAATTCTTGCAGCGACCCGTCTTGCATCTGATGCATTTTTTTCACCAATGGCACCATTCGCTTCCTTGGTCCACGTATCATATTTTGTATTTAACCTTGTTAGTGCATCTTTGTTGATATTACCTGCATGTTTGTTTAACGTTTGCAGCTGTTTTTTTGCTGTAGAAATATCGGTTTGAACTACTTCTAGCTGTTCATCAGAAAGTGTCATGGAGTAATTGGTCATGGCTTGTTCAACACTTTCAAAGCTTGCTTTTGTTTTTTGAACGTTTAATAAGGTTTGAACTTCTGTTTCATTTGATGATTGGATCTTTGTCATACTGACAATGATAAAGGCAATGACGCCAACTGCTAAAAGAAGTGAGACGAGTGAGTTGAGTAAAATTTTGATGCGTAAGCTCATGATGCGTCCCCCTCTTCTTTCAGAAGTTTCTGCTTCAGCTCATTTACTTTTTTGGTCAATGTCTCAGCGTTCTTCAGCACCCGAATTCTTGCCATATCGATTCCGTCATTGCTTAAGTCGTAGACAACATGCCCACTTTTGATCTGATTGTTCTTGACGAGCTGTTCGCTGAATTGATAGACCACTTCATCGACTTTTTTTACCATGGACGAAATTACCGCTTTTTCAGCGGTGTAGTACTGATCACTATCTACACCAATGGCATATTTGCCCTGCGCTTGCGCTTCTTTTAATACACCGACACCTGTATAGCCAGCTGCGGCATATAAAACGTCAGCTTTCTTTTTGATCATGCCTTTAGCTATTTTACTGCCTTTGCCCGCATCACTAAACGTATTAGCATAGGTGGATAAGATCTTGATGTTCGGATTCACTGATTTGGCGCCTTTTTGAAACCCTTTTTCAAAACGATGGATCAAATCCGCATCGACACCGCCAACAAATCCAATGACATCACTTTTCGTTGTCATGGCAGCAAGTGCGCCCGCTAAATAGCTGCCTTGCTCTTCTTTAAACGTCACGGAGGTCACATTTTTCAGCTCAGATACGGCATCGATGAGAAGGAACTGCTTCTTCGGATATTTCTTTGCGACTTTTTCTAAATCTTCTTGCATACTGAAGCCTACTCCGATGACGAGGTCATTGCCATCTTTTACGAGCTCGGTCAGTCCTTTTTCATATGTATCGGTTTCTGCAATTTCTCTATAATCAAATTCAACCCCTAGGTCATCACGTGCTTTTTCTAATCCTTTAAATGATGAATCATTAAATGATTGATCACCAAGACCATCATCTGTGAGCATAACGCCAATATGCTTCGCATTTGATGCCGGTGGTTTCCCTTGCTGATTGCTGCATGCGGCGAGCACCATAAGCAGGGCTGCCACCAGAAGCAATGAAATTTTCACTTTCATCCACACACACACTCCTTTTATCATCCTTACTCCTTTCTTATCGGATTTGAGAGGCGTTGTTTCAATGATTAAGTGAAGGTTTTTCAGCTTTTTTTCATGACTTTTTTCACTGAAAAAACCCATTATTTATAACAAATATAAAAAAAGGGATAAAATCATGATGATTTTATCCCTTTTTCTTCTTTTCAGTGAGATATGAAAACCCTTGAAGTCAGGGTTTGTTTTCACGCTGCTCATTTTTTCTCGTATGTCCAGCCCTCTTTTTGGTAGATTAAGTCATTTTTCATCATATGACCTAATGCTCGTTTAAAGGCTGCCTTGCTCATTTGGAATCGTTCGCGGATGTCTTCTGGATCACTTTTGTCCCCATAAGGCATGGCACCATTTCTCGTTCTCATATAGGTTAAGATTTCTTCTGCATCGACAGATAACGCTTCCTGTTTTCTAGGAAGCAGAGAAACGTTCACGGTTCCATCCTCTTTCACGGCAATGACGCGTCCTGTCACGGTCGATCCTAATCTTGGTTCTTCCTTTCGCTCCGTGCGGTGGATAAACCCTCGCACGCCTGTATCTGTCAGCATAAAAGAGCCTGTCGCAATTAAGCGATAAATGGTTCCAGTGATTTCTTTGTTCATTAAGGTTTCAGGTGCCTCAGTAAACAATTCACTGATCACATCTTCAGTGGCTGGCTTTGCGAACATTCTGCCGTAGCTTGTGACTTTCAGCATACAGTAGAGTTTGTCTCCTTTTTTTGGCCATGCTTCCTCAAAAGGCGGGAGGTGTTCTGTTGCAACAAGTGCATCCTTTGACAGCCCGACATCGACAAATGCGCCCATGTCTTCTACCACGTCTACGACTTCTACCCAGCCATATGTATGCGCATTGATTGTAGGTATTTTCATCGTGGCAGCCAGTCTTTCTTCATGATCTACATATAAGTAGACCTCTACTTCATCTCGGTCACCAATATCCTCTGTCATCTCACTGCGGTGCAAGAGGACCGAATCTTCACCATCTGTCAAAAAGTAGCCGTATTCCATCTCGTTCTCTATTTGCAAGGTCAGTTGCTCACCTGGTCTCATGTTCTCTTCCTTCCTATCTGCCCATAAAAGAGCGTTCGTTCATCTTTTGATTCACTTTATTCTACTATACTTCTCCTCACATGAACATCTCTAGTTCTGTTAGCTAAAGTGGACAAACTGGACACGATTTATACCGCTGCCGGCTGAACTCTTTGACTCGTCTCTTCGATAAAGTTTCTTCTTCTCCTATTTGCATGATAAAATAGACGCAATATCTATACATGGAGGTCATGTGTTATGGCAAAAGAAAGCTCATTTGACATTGTATCGAAGGTTGAACTGCCAGAGGTGCAAAACGCTGTTCAAGCAGCGCTGAAAGAAATTAAAAACCGTTATGATTTTAAAGGAAGTAAAAGTGATATTTCTCTTGAAAAAGAAGAGCTCGTTCTCATCTCTGATGATGACTTTAAGCTGGAGCAGCTAAAAGATGTGCTTGTGACAAAGCTGATCAAACGAGATGTTCCTACCAAAAACATCGACTACGGAAAAACCGAGCATGCCCTTGGCGGAACAGTACGCCAGCGCGCGAAGCTGATCAGCGGGATTGATCAAGACAACGCCAAAAAGATCAATGCACTCATTAAGCAATCCGGCATCAAAGTGAAGTCACAGTTTCAAGATGACCAAGTGCGTGTAACAGGGAAAAATAAAGATGATTTACAAGAGGTTATTTCTCTTATGCGCAAGGCAGATTTACCGATTGACGTTCAATTTATAAATTTTCGATAAATTTCAAATTTTCCATTGATTATTTCCGATTTTTTCGATACAGTTGATGGAAGTTCAATTCATTGACATGTTCATATCACTTTCTTATCAAGAGAGGCAGAGGGACTGGCCCTGTGAAGCCTCAGCAACCGGTGTAGTAGAAATATATTTTCTATGACCAAGGTGCTAAATCCAGCAAGCAACTGCTTGGAAGATAAGGAGAAGAATTACGATACAGCCAAAAAGTCTTCTTCTTATCAGAAGGCTTTTTTTGTTACATAGAAATAAGGAGGAAACCAATGGGCCTATTACAAGACTTACAAAACCGCGTACTGATTGCTGACGGTGCAATGGGAACACTTTTATACTCTTACGGCATTGACCGCTGCTTTGAAGAATTAAATTTATCGAAAGAAGAGGAAGTAAAGCGCGTGCATGAGGCATATGTGCAGGCTGGTGCTGACATCATCCAAACAAATACGTACGGTGCGAATTATATTAAACTATCCCGCTACGGCTTAGAGGAAGAAACGAAGCGCATCAATACAAAGGCCGTACAAATCGCAAAAGCAGCCGCAGGCTCCGCTTATGTACTCGGAACGATCGGCGGCATTCGAACATTTAACAAAAATGCCTACTCTATTGAAGAAATTAAACGAAGCTTTAGAGAGCAGTTGTACATTCTATTAAATGAACAGCCTGACGGATTATTGCTAGAAACGTACTATGACATGGAAGAAGCGAAGACCGTTCTCCAAATTGCACGCAAAGAAACGACTCTCCCGATTGTCATGAACGTCTCCATGCATGAACAAGGTGTTTTGCAGGATGGAACCCCGCTCAAGGATGGTTTATCTGAATTGTCCTCTCTTGGCGCAGATGTCGTCGGCATCAACTGCAGGCTAGGCCCTTATCATATGATTCAGGCACTCGAAGGCGTACCGATTTTAGAAAATTCCCATTTATCAGTCTATCCTAACAGCAGTCTTCCCTCTCTTGAAGAAGGCAGACTCGTCTATGATACAGATAACGATTATTTTCGAAAAAGTGCACTTGAATTTAGAAATCAAGGCGCACGTATTATCGGTGGCTGCTGCGGAACAACGCCTCAGCATATTCACGCAATGGCTGAAGCGGTCAAGGATTTAGCGCCGATCACTGAAAAAGAAGTGAAAGTATTAAAAGAAGAAATCATTTCGATTCAAGATCAGCGGACTGAACCAGGTCTTGATGAGCTGGCTGCGGAAAAACGGACGATTATTGTAGAACTTGATCCGCCGAAGAAGCTGAACTTCGAAAAATTTCTCGTCGCGGCAAATGAGTTAAAGAATGCAGGCATTGATGCCTTGACATTAGCTGATAATTCTCTTGCGACCCCGCGCATTAGCAATGTGGCTTGCGGCGCATTATTGAAACAGCAGCTTGATATGCGTTCACTTGTCCATATTACGTGCCGTGATCGTAATTTGATTGGGCTTCAATCCCATTTGATGGGTCTCGACACCCTTGGTTTAACTGATATTTTAGCCATTACAGGCGATCCTTCTAAGATTGGAGATTTCCCAGGTGCAACGTCGGTTTATGATTTAACCTCCTTTGATTTGATCCGGCTGATCAAGCAGTTTAACGAAGGTCTTTCTTTCTCAGGGAAGCCGCTTGGTAAAAAGACCAATTTTTCAGTAGCTGGCGCGTTTAACCCGAATGTTCGTCACATTGATAAAGCGGTCAAACGTCTTGAGAAAAAAATCGAATACGGCGCTGATTATTTTATTTCACAGCCTGTTTATTCTGAGGAACAGCTTGTGAAAATTCATGAGGAGAGCCGTCATTTGGATAAACCGATTTATATTGGCATTATGCCGTTAACAAGCAGCCGAAATGCAGAGTTTATTCATCATGAAATTCCAGGCATCAAATTATCTGATTCCATTCGTGACATTATGGCCAAGGCTGGCGAGGATAAGGAAAAGCAGCGAGCAGAAGGCTTAGCGATTGCCCGCTCTTTATTAGATACAGCCTGTGAATTGTTTAATGGCATTTATTTAATTACCCCTTTCCTTCGATCAGATTTAACAGCAGAACTGACCACCTACATTCATCAGAAAGAAAAGGAGTCAAACATCCATGTCAACTATCACTGAACAGCTAAAGAAACGCATCCTCGTCCTTGATGGTGCAATGGGGACCATGATTCAAAATGCCAATCTCACAGCAGAAGACTTTGGCGGAGAAGAGTATGAGGGCTGTAACGAGTATTTGAATGTAACAGCCCCTCACATCATCTCTACGATTCATAGGGAATACCTTGAAGCAAGTGCCGATCTCATTGAAACAAATACATTCGGGGCTACAAAGCTCGTCCTTGATGAATACGGGCTTGGCCACCTTGCCTATGAACTCAATGTACGGGCAGCCCAGCTGGCAAAGGACGAAGCTGACCGTTACTCCACGCCGGAGCAGCCTCGATTTGTTGTAGGCGCAATGGGACCCACAACAAAAACATTATCTGTGACAGGCGGCACAACCTTCGGTGAGCTCGTTGCCAACTATGAGGAGCAGGCCCGCGCCCTGATTGATGGCAAATGTGATGCGCTTCTTTTAGAAACAAGCCAAGACATGCTGAATGTAAAAGCTGGATTCAAAGGCATTCAGGAAGCCTTTCAGCAGGCAGGCATTCAATTACCACTCATGGTATCAGGTACAATTGAACCAATGGGAACCACCCTTGCTGGTCAGGATATTGAAGCCTTTTATATCTCTCTTGAACATATGAAACCAATTAGTGTCGGCCTTAACTGTGCGACTGGTCCTGAATTTATGACAGACCATATCCGCACGCTCTCCTCCATCGCCAAGTCAGCGGTTAGCTGCTATCCAAATGCTGGTCTTCCAGATGAAGAAGGTCAATATCACGAATCCCCTGTTTCTCTTGCTAAAAAAATCGCCGCTTTTGCGAAGGAAGGCTGGTTAAATATTGTTGGCGGCTGCTGCGGAACAACACCTGCACATATTCAAGCTTTGTCAGATGAAGTACGCACGATTCAGCCGCGTCACATCGCGCATGAATCGTCTCAGCATACCGTATCAGGAATTGAGCCCCTTATGTATGAGGAATCAATGCGTCCTCTTTTTGTAGGAGAACGGACCAATGTTATTGGTTCACGCAAGTTCAAACGACTCGTTGCGGAACAAAAATTTGAAGAAGCGTCAGAAATTGCTCGCGCACAGGTAAAAAACGGCGCTCACGTGATTGATGTGTGTCTCGCTGATCCAGACCGTGACGAGGCAGCTGACATGGAAGGCTTTTTACAAGAGGCCATGAAAAAAGTCAAAGCCCCTTTTGTCATTGATTCAACAGATAAACACGTGATTGAAAAGGCGCTCACGTATTCCCAAGGGAAAGCCATCATCAATTCCATTAACCTTGAGGATGGCGAAGAACGGTTTGAAGAAATTCTCCCTCTTGTGAAGCTGTACGGCGGTGCACTTGTTGTCGGCACGATCGATGAAACAGGGATGGCCGTAACAGCAGAACGAAAGCTCGAGATTGCCGTACGTTCTCATGATCTATTAACGAAGAAATATGGAATTCCCGCAAGTGACATCATTTTTGATCCACTTGTCTTTCCAGTAGGCACTGGAGATGAGCAGTATATTGGGGCTGCCGAAGAAACGATCAAAGGCATCAAAATGATCAAGGAAAATCTGCCTGAGTGCCTGACGATTTTAGGCATCAGCAACGTGTCTTTCGGACTCCCGCCTCTTGGCAGAGAAATCTTGAATGCCGTCTACTTGTATCACTGCGTCCAAGCAGGACTTGACTACGCCATTGTGAATACGGAAAAGCTTGAACGCTTCGCTTCCATTCCAAAGGAAGAAATCAAGCTGGCTGAAACGCTGCTCTATGAAACAAATGATCAAACACTTGCTGAATTCACCCAATTTTACCGAGGCAAAAAGAAAACGGAGAAAAAACCAAAGGTCTCCTTATCACTTGATGAAAGGCTGGCACTCTACGTCGTCGAAGGAACAAAAGAAGGACTTATCGATGATTTATCCCTTGCTCTAGAGCAATTTGAATCACCACTTCATATCATCAATGGTCCGTTAATGCAGGGAATGGCTGAGGTTGGACGTCTTTTTAATCAAAACGAGCTGATTGTGGCGGAAGTGCTTCAATCGGCAGAGGTGATGAAGGCATCTGTATCGTATCTCGAGCAATATATGGAAAAGCAGCATGCAAGCGGGAAAGGTAAGATTCTACTTGCAACTGTAAAAGGAGATGTCCATGATATCGGGAAAAACCTTGTCGACATCATTTTGAGCAATAATGGCTTTCAAGTGGTCGACCTCGGCATCAAGGTGACACCTCAAACATTGATCGAAGCTGTGCAAAAGGAAAAACCAGATATGATTGGATTATCAGGATTGCTTGTGAAATCAGCTCAGCAAATGGTACTCACCGCTCAGGATTTACAAAAAGCGAATATTTCCGTTCCCATTTTGGTCGGCGGCGCTGCACTTTCTCGGAAATTTACGAAAATGAAGATTTCGCCTCATTATGACGGACCGGTTCTTTATGCAAAAGATGCCATGGACGGCTTATCTTTAGCCAATGAGTTAAAAGCGAATCCTCTTCAGTTTCAAACAAAGTCCGGAGAAGAGCCAGCGGCTCCTTTTAAAGAGAAAGAAGCAAAGCAGCCACAAGCTGTCATTGAATTACTAGAAAAACGTGCGGCACTCCCGCAGGCATCTATTTTTACGCCAGAGACTACGGCACGTCATTATGTGCGGGACATCGATTTGCATCACATTATGCCTTATGTGAATGAACAAATGCTCATTGGTCACCACCTCGGATTAAAAGGAAAGGTCAAAACATTGTTAGCTAACCAGCATCCAAAAGCATTGGAATTAAAGCAGCTTGTCACAGACCTTCTAAACGAAGGCAGAGAGAAAAACTGGTTTGCGCCTGCATTTGTGTATCAATTTTTCCCTGCCAGTTCAAACGGAAATGATCTGCGTATTTATGATCCCGCAGCGCCTGACCGCATCATTGAAACGTTCCAATTCCCAAGACAGGAGAAGCTTCCGTACCGCTCTATTTCTGATTATGTGCGGAAAAGCGGCGAAAACGAGAAAGATTATATTGCCTTATTTGCCGTCACAGCTGGTGCGCGTATACGTGAAGTTGCGCAGCAATTTAAGCAAGAAGGAGATTATTTAAAAATGCATGCGGTCCAAGCTCTGGCGCTTGAGCTTGCAGAAGGATTAGCCGAAAGAACCCACCAAGTGATTCGTGACAAATGGGGCTTCCCTGACCCAGTCGATTTCACAATGGAAAAACGATTTCAGGCAAAATATCAAGGGCAGCGCTATTCCTTTGGTTATCCCGCTTGTCCAAATCTTGAAGACCAAGAAAAGCTGTTCAAACTGCTTCAGCCTGAAAAAATTGGCATCCATCTGACAGAAGGGTTCATGATGGAACCTGAAGCATCTGTTTCAGCAATCGTCGTTTCTCATCCTGAAGCTCGATATTTTAATGTTCATTAATGCAGGGCCTCCGGAATTGGAGGTTCTTTTTTGATTGTAAACACCAATTTTTACACTATGCTTCTTATGGTACGATACATATAAATGAATTCAGCTAAGAAGGAGTTGCGTGTCATGACAAACGTTGTTCAACGAGCATTAACAATTGATGACATACCAGATCTCATCGCATTGTCTAAAGAGGTAGAATGGCCTGATTACAATGCGGAAGAACTCACATCTCTTTTAACAAATGGATATTTCACAGGTTTTTCAACAACGGACGGACAAGTCATCTCATGTGCGGGACTTTTCCAATATGATCAATTGGCGTCAATTGGGGCAGTCATTGTATCTGAGACACATCGCGGATTAGGTCTTGCACGGAAAATGATTGACACCCTGATAGGTCAAAGTGATCAAAGCATTCCTGTCGTTTTAACTGCTACTGTCCAAGGGCGGCCTGTTTACGAAAAAATCGGGTTTCACACGGCTGGTTACATTCATACTTACAAAGCGCAAAAACCGAACCCAGAGGCGCTTCGTGTGTCAGATGACATTCACCTGTCTCCTGCCGATGAAACGCACCTTCCGTCCATTGAAGCACTTGATGAAAAAGGCGCAGGTACAAATCGAACAAGCTTTTTAAAAAACCGGATGAACCGGGCAGCACGGCGTATCATTGCAAAGAATGAACATCACGAAACAACTGGCTTTGCATTTGGCGTTCAAACACCTGCCAATTTAATGATTGGACCGCTTGCAGCAATTGATGAACTTACAGCTCTTTCGCTCATCCATTCGCTCATCTCGTCTTATTCGGGTGCGATTCGTTTAGATATGCAGGAGGAAACAGCTGAGCGCCTGCACGCAACACTTGTTGAAGCAGGTTTTACGAAAACAAACAAAGCGCATTTTATGATGATTCGCGGAAAAGAAAAGCAGAACGATCCCGCACTTCTTTATTTCCTTGCCTCTCAAGCATTTTCGTAAAAAATAAAAGCTGTAGACAGTTGATGTCTACAGCTTTTCTATTACTTCTCACAGGCGGACGAAAGAACATGAGCGAGTGCATTTTTGACCTTCCCATGCTCTGACGCATGCGGGCGGTCATCTCCATCTCCGTACCCATAATCAATCATTCGATTACGATTTAAGCACAGCTTTGTCAGCTTCGGCTGGAATAGATCAAATAGTTCAAAACGGTCCTTCAGCTGCGGGAATTGTTTTTGATAATGCTGAATTTCTTCTGCAAGCAAGCGCCAAAGAGTCGTTTCATCTAACAATTGATGATTGTCTAACACATTTGATACGTAACGCAGGTTACAAATAAACAGTCCTGTAAAGATAAACTGCACTAACCCTTCCGGCGGCTCACTCCGCAGCACTTCTTTTAAATCTTCTTCTAATGAAGCCAATTCAGGCAGCGGCTGATCACTAATATTCACATCATCAACGAAATCTTTGATCGCCAAACGATGCGGCTGATGATCTTTTAACACAAGAATCGTATTTTGTCCGTGCGGTGAAAAGACGGTGCCGTATTGATACATAAAGTGCAGCAGCGGCGGCATCACCACATGGAAAAATTTCGCCATCCATTCCTTTGCTGAGAGACCAGATTTTTCAATCAGCTGTTTCACATATGGCTCACCTTCATGATCCTCATAAGTGAGTGCTGCAAGTGTAACAGGGCTCTCTCCTTCATCTAAATACGTATAAATGCTTTCTCTAAAAATCACACCGAGCATCTCAAGATATTGATACGGCGCACCAGGCAGTTTGCTGTAGTAAGGATGATCGACATTGATACTTGCGTTCTCACCAGGTAAAATCACGCGGCAGACATCCGATAAAAATGAGTCTTGATCCGCAATCCCTTTAATATGCGCTGTAATACGAGGGGCAATGACTGTCCGTTCTGACGGAAGTCCCCGGTACACGAGTGTATTTAAAATACTCATTGGCAGTTTAATATGATGCTTGCCTTTATTTGAGATGTTTGTAAAGGTTCTGATGGACTGCTGCGGGATATATTGATCCAGTCCCTCTCCTACATACACAATCCGGCGCAAGGCCAAATCTTCCGGGAAATGCTGAATAATCATATGCGTCCACTGCCACTTATGAACAGGCATCAAATAATAATCAGCTGCATTCAATCCTTCATCCTTTAACACGCGGTGAAATTGACGGATCGTGACTTCATCTAATTCTTTGGCGATCACCTGCTCATAATTTTCATGATCGACCGCATGGAATGTCGCAAGGTCCCGGTGAACAGCAATCCAAGACAGCTGCACACTTTCTTGCCTTTCAGGTGCATAGGCTAGGTAGTCATCGTAACTGAACCCAATTCGTCCTTTGTTATACACAATCCAAGGATGGCCTGTCATCTCTCCTTCAATCCAAGCGTAATCTGTATCTGTCAGTTCATCCGCACGAAGTGCTTTTTTCGACAGCAAATGTACATCTGCTAACAGGGTATGATGAAGCTCTTTGATAAGATGGCCTGTTGTATCAGAAGACATTGGAATGAGCGGCTGAATGTCTAGTAAAAACACAATCGCACTGACATCCTTTGACCATTTTCCGTGTTGACAGCACTCGATTGATTCAGCGATTGTATCAAAACTATCAAACAAACGAGGTTTTGCGAGATAGCGATATTTCTTATGTTCATGAATGATTAATTCATACTGAGCGATGCCATCCTTACGATCTAGCTGCACGGGATGAAGCATGTCCTCATACATGTATTCAGACAGCATTTTTGCCACCATTCGCTGATTTGCCTTTTTCCAAGCAGCAGGATTCACCGCTTTTTTCAATTCATCTTGTACACTCATCGCTTCATCCTCCTTAACCTTTGATTTCTTCAAATGTGTTGACGTTCTTGTGTGTACCAAATGTCTGGAAGACGTGCTTTTGATAAAGTGGATACACGGTTTGACGAGCAAGTTCATTGATAATTACACTGTTTCGGTAAGCACCAAGCCCTAAATCCGGAGCGCCAACCCCATGTGTATGAAGCTCAGCATTTTGCACAAAAATATCATTTTCACCCATTGTATTTGTTTTTAAACGATATTCACGTTCGACCTGGAATCGTCCTTGATCGTCCCATTGAATATGATGAGAAATTGGGTTGATAAACGGCGGCAGTACCGATTGATAGCCAGTCGCCAGCACAACAATATCGGTCTCATGGGTAAAGGTGTCCTCTTTGACCCATTGCATGCATGAAAGGGACAAGCCGTCCGCTGTTTCCTCAATCAAGTTGACCTCTGTCATTGCTTGAAGCACTGTGTTCAACTGCTCTCCGCAGGCAGAACGTTCATAAAGCAAATGGTAAATATCACGGATCATTGCAGAGCTGATGCCTTTATACAGCAAGTCTTGCTGCTTTAACAAAGCATCCTTTTTTGTTTGGGGAAGCTCATAAAAGAAATCAATATAATCTGGAGAGAAATATTCAAGACCAAGGTTTGAATATTCCATTGGGAAAAATCCTTTAGAGCGTGTGAACCAGTGAATATCCTTTGCCTCATCATCTGATAAAATATCATAAAACACTTCTGCCGCACTTTGGCCAGAGCCGATAACTGTCACAGATTTCCCTTTAAAACAGCCTTCTTTCTTTCGTTTTAAATAGTCAGCAGAGTGAAAAACTTTCTCTCCTAAAGCTGGCTGGAGCGATGCTGGTATCGCCGGCTGTGTACCAATTCCTAAGACGAGATGCTTACTTTCAAATACCTCTACGGTTTGATCATTCACATGACGGACATGCACTTCATATCGCTTTTCTCCTGCTTTCTCAATCAATGAGACAGATTCGACGTTCATGCCAAATCGGCAAGAGTCTAACTGATCTGCGACCCAGCGGCAATAATGACTATATTCCTTGCGCGGGATATGAAAATCCTCTAGAAAGTAAAATGAATACAAACGGTTTTGCTCCTGCAAATAGTTAAGAAAGCTATATTTGTTTTTCACATCTGCCATGCTGACAAGGTCCGCTAAAAAGGGGACTTGCAGTGTCGTCCCTTCAATGAGCATACCTGGGTGCCAATGAAAGGCTTCACTTCTTTCAAAAAACAAAGCGTCGATTTCATTTACCTCTTCAGATAATGCGGCCAGTCCCAGGTTAAACGGACCAATGCCGATTCCAATTACATCCACTACATTATTTTGCTTGTTGAACCGCGTCATGGTTATACTTCCTTTCGAATCGTTCTCGATCACAAAACATCAAAAGACCTGTTTTATCGGGTAAATTGACTGGTTTTACACGTTCAAATCCGCATTTTTCAAATACATGGATCATTTTTTCATTGCGAATATCCGGCTCAGCGACGATTTTTTCTGTTCGTTTGTTCTGCTCAAATTGAAAGGCTGTCATTGCCTGAAGCAGCGGGGCCGCAAATCCTTTTCCCACATAATCCGGCTCCCCTATTAATAGATGGATTCCTTGATCATGCGGAGAAGGCTGATAGTAGGATTCAATGACGTCACCTTTGACGTTGTATGCCTCAAAATAACTCATTGGCGTCCCATCAATTGTTCCTAAATAAAGAGTTTGATGCGGATCATGAATCGCCTGATAAAAATGCTTTTCAAAAGCAGGAAACGGAATATTCAAATGCCAAAATGGGTGAACATACTCTTCTTGCATCCACTTGTGGACAAGCCGGACATCCCTTTCATATTCAGCGCGAATAAACCTAATACGATGCCTCATCCAATCAGCGCCTCCTTATGTAAAAAGAGCGGATTCAAGACAGCTGTGTAACGAGACTGTGTTTCCAGAGATCCTGTCAGCTCATCCATATCTTCAAACCGTGTCAGCAAATTCGCTTTTGAAGGCAGTTCCTTTGAGCGGAGAAGGCTGTTTGTCAGTTCAGATGCCCCGTATGTTTCCTCATGAGCGAGCAATGTGTCTCTCACGAGTGCCAGCAAGTCTTCTTCCTTTGCCAGTCCTTCTGTGCCAAAGCCGTTAATGAGACCAAATAAATGATTAAAGAAGAAATAATAACGCAGTCTCTCAACAGCTACATCATCTGCACAAATGGTTTCACTTCTCACGCTCAAGTTTTGGACAAGGTTTGCGAGTTTATCCTTTTTCGATTCACTATAATAGTAGCCTTGGTTGTCACGATAATAGAAGGTGTCCGGGTAACCAGCCTTCATTTGCACAACAGCATTTTGCTGATGGGCTTCCAGTGCAAGACCATATGTTTCAAACAGCCAAAGCATCGGTTCTAACGAAATGGTTAAATATTGCTTAAACCAATCTTGACTCACAGCATCTGTTGATCGGCCTTCTGCGTCTGCAAGGTCATGAATGATCCCTGCTAATCGCGATTTTCCACCATACGCATGATCCTGACATAATCCAGCAATTAAGCTTGCCCCTTTTTCACGATGCAAAAATGGGTTTTGACGAATGACTACTTCAAAGCCAGATTCCGCCTCTTCTCCTTGAATGGATAAATAGGCAGGATCTTCAATGACCCGGAATCCAGAGAATTTATCGTATAAAGAAATGCCTAATTCTGTTTTTAAAATGCGAGACATCTCAACTCCGCGATCCAGTTCCTTTTGTTTATTGACACGTAAGGAGTTTGTAATTTTCACAGGAACAGAGAATTTGAGCATGTAAGCAGAATCTTTTTGATAGACAGTTCTAAAGGATGAAGTCGCTGTGTATTCAGACCCCAGCGGTCCTAAATAAGTCAGTTTCCCTTCCTCTATATAACGCTGGACGAACGCTTTCTCCATGACCACTTTGACTTGCAGCGGGTGAATCGGAATGAGCACATATTCTCCGTTTTCTGTTAACGTATTCAGTCTCTCTGTTTCTTCTGGTACCTGGCGCAAGAGCTCTTCTAACATGAGGCTTGCCGCAGACTGTGCAATAGACGAATCCTGAAGCACAATCGAATGGTGCGCTTTAAAGTAATGAAGCTGGAAAGCCCCTTTCAGCTCAGGAGAATAGACCGCTTCTTCCTCCTCCGTCATCCCTTGTCTGCTTTTTGGAGTGGGATGCGTTAAATGTCCAAGAAGAAGTGACTGCTCAGCCTCGATATACTCAAAATCGGCTTCAGAAAGAGCTGCTCGATCACTTTCTCGCTCCTTTAAGAATCGTTCAATATTTCGGCAGCTTAAAATGATGCGAAGCATGAATTCATCCTCTGCATCTGTGCGGCCATATTCAATGAGAAGCTCCTTTGAACATAGAGCAACAAGTGTCGTGTAATCGGCGATTGCGCCCTCTTGTTCACTGCCTTGCGGACGGAAGCGAATCGGAAAATCAAAGAGATGGCGGCCAACAGATGAAACATATCGGATCGGAATCACAAGCTCTAGATCTTGCTTTGCTAGTTTTGCGATGAATACAAGCGAGCCATCTGCTCTCGTCTCTTTTTTTGCAGATCGATCGATTCCTGTTTCGCGTAAAAAACAGTTTAAAAAGCTTTGCATAGTTGCATTTTCAGCCATTTGTTTATATTGACTCAACGTAGTACCCTCCCGGATTGAATATGAGCGATCCCGATATCAACGATGTCAGAAAGGATTTCCTCAATATGTGTGATTGTCGTTCTCGGATTTAACAAAGTGAATTTTAAGCATGTTCGGCCATCAACCACTGTTTTCGCAATGACAGCAGTTCCCGTTTTGAACAATGTCCGATGAATGATTTTATTGATGTCATCTGTTCGGTGCTCATCCTTAAATCGGAACACAATCGCATTGATTTCTGGCTCAGGATTGATTACTTCAAGGTGATCATTTCTCTCAATAAGCGCGGCCACATCCTTCGTAAAATGAATGGTATGGTCAATGATGTCACCAAATCCTTCTTCTCCAATTAGACGAAGAGAGAGAAGTAACTTCAGAGCATCAAACCGGCGCGTCGTTTGGATAGATTTATTGACGAGATGTAGAATACCATCTAGTTCATCTTCCTTTGGATTAAGATAATCTGCATGATAATCGATCAAACCAAAATGTCTTTTATCCTTCAGCAAAAATGCCCCGCAAGAAATCGGCTGATAAAATTGCTTATGAAAGTCGATCGTGATTGAATCAGCAAGCTCCATACCGGCTAATTTACTTCGGTAGGTTTCGCTTAATACAAGTGCTCCGCCGTAGGCAGCATCTGCGTGAATCCACAGACCGTCTGGTTTGACGATGTCATACACATCTCGAACCGGGTCAATACTTCCAAAATCAGTTGTCCCGCAAGTCGCTACTACCGCAAAAGGAAGCAGGTTCTGATCCTTTAATTCGACCATCTTCTTTTTCAAATCATTGAGGTCCATTCGGTGATGCTCATCCGTCTCGACCAGTACAACAGCCTGCTCCCCTAAACCGAGCTGGGATGCAGATTTTTTCACCGTAAAATGAGCATTTTTAGAGCAAAGAATTCTCATGCGGTGAGCTTCACTTGGTAAGCCTTTCTGCTGAACATTCCACTGCCATGTGTTTTCACAAAAGGCATCTCTCGCCAGAAGCAGCCCCATATAGTTAGATTGGGTTCCACCGCTTGTAAATGTCCCATCTGCTAAGCCGCCATAAGAAAACTTTGCACATAGCCACTTGAGGATTTCCTCCTCAACCAAAGAAGCAATACCGCTTTGATCAAAGGAATCCATTGATTGGTTAAAGGAACTCACCATCACCTCTGCGGCAAGTGCAGGAATGAGCGGCGGACAATGCAGATGTGCCAAGCATTTAGGATGCGATACATCAATCAAATGCGGCAAAAGATGTTCTTTTATATCTTGAAAGACAGATTCAATTGATTCTCCAGACGGTTGAAATCGGAATAACGATTCGACACTAGCCGCTAATTTCCCAGGCAATATTCCGCTGTATGGTCCTGTGTCTTTTTGCCATTGCTCCAGTAAGCTGTCGATAGATGTATGAAGAGCCGCTTGGAAGGACTCTCTTCCAAGCTGGCTTTGATTCATAAATAATGAATCTACAGAAGCTTTAGTTGATTGCATTGTACACGGCCTCTTTAAAAATAGCGATGACTTTTTCAAGCTGTTCTTCTGTCATAATGAGTGGCGGCAGGAATCGAATCACACTTCCGAAACGGCCTCCTGTCTCCACAATTAAGCCTTTATCGAAGCAATTCTTTTGAATAAGACTGGCCAGCTCTGGATTCGCTGGATAGCTTCCGTCCACATCCTGTTTCTCATTTGGATTGACTACTTCAACGCCAATCATTAAACCTCTTCCTCGAACATCACCGAGAGCAGGTACTTGTTTTTGGATGTCTTTTAGGTGAGCCTGCATACGATCTCCTAACCGTTCTACATGATCAAGCAGATTGGTTTCTTTGATAAATTTAAGCGTAGCGGTTCCAGCAGCCATCGCCATTTGATTCCCTCTAAATGTCCCGATGTGTGCACCTGGATTCCATTGATCTAAATCTTGATCATAAATCACAACTGAAAGCGGCAGGCTACCACCAATGGCTTTTGACAGCACAATAACGTCAGGTACAATTCCTGCATGTTCAAAGGCGAACATCTTACCTGTTCGGCCGATGCCTGATTGAACCTCATCAATAATGAGCGGAATCCC
Source organism: Bacillus sp. GBSW19 (assembly GCF_002998655.1). Classification (NCBI taxonomy): domain Bacteria; kingdom Bacillati; phylum Bacillota; class Bacilli; order Caryophanales; family Bacillaceae; genus Bacillus; species Bacillus sp. GBSW19. The sequence goes on along the minus strand of NZ_PVRF01000001.1, from coordinate 188,604 downwards.
TTTTTCTTTTGTGATTCTTCTCATTTCTTTCATCCATTCAATCGATGCTGGAATGGAGCCTCCCTCGCCCTGCACTGCTTCAAAGATCATACCTGCTGGCGGAAGAATACCACTTTCAGGATCATTTAATACACGCTCAATATACGAACTTGAAATGCGGTGCGAATCCTTCCCACCAATTCCAAATGGGCAGCGATATTCATATGGGTAAGGCATAAAATGAACATCAGGTATTAACCCTTGCACTCTTTCTTTTGGAGATAAATTCCCACTTAATGACATCGTGGCATGTGTCGCACCGTGATACGCACCATGGAATGATAGAATGCTTCGATTCCCTGTCGCTGTTTTGACTAATTTAATTGCTGCTTCTATGGCATCACCACCAGTTGGTCCACAAAATTGAATTTTGGCTCTCTTTGCAAACTCTTCTGGCAAGTGAGAAAAAATTTCATTCACAAACTCTTCTTTAATTTCTGAGGTTATGTCCAACGTATGCAACGGTCTTTTTTCATGAAGCATACGTTCAATAGCTTCTATCACAACTGGATGATTGTGACCAAGTGCAAGTGTTCCTGCGCCTGCCAGGCAGTCATAAAACTCTCTGCCATCCGCATCTGTCACGATCATACCCTCGGCTTTTTGCATGGCTAATGGGAACCGTCTCGGGTAAGACCTTGCATTCGATTCTCTTTGACTTTGCTGCTCTAAAAATTGCTGATTTTTAGAAACGGTTTTGATGGACATAATAAAACACTCCTCCAATTGATAAAGATTATCATTTTCATTTACTAGCCTAGAGGATGTGAGATATGAAAGTCAATTGTATTCAAAAAGATGATTCGAAAAGCATATGAATGCTATATTCTCTTTTTAGCGAGTAATTTCGTGTCATTTTGACAAACCTCTACTGCTATAAGGTAAATAAACGCGTGAGACGGAATGATGTAGAAAAAAATTACAAATCATTCTTCCTGGTTCTTTTGTTCTATTCATGACAAAGCACTTATTTTATACAGGTAAGTGGATGAAAGTGATGTAGAAAAAGAAAGAAAGAAACGTCATTCTATATTGATATAAATGGTTATAATGGTATAATTTCTCTGAAACAAAAGGGATTGGAGAGGGATCTGATGATTGTAACAAAGCATGATCTTCACCACTATTTAGCTCAGGACAAGAAAGCATTAGCCATTAAGCGCAAAAGACCTAAGTGGTTTGGGGATGATATATGGAAATATCAAAGGATTTTACGAAAATATGAATACTATTCTAATAGCGGCGCTACACTTCGCAAATGGTTTTATCGCTATTTACATAAAAAGAAAGGCATGCAGCTTGGCTTTGATATTCCGATTGGTGTCTTCGGCCCTGGCCTTAGAATCAATCATACGGGTCTCTTAATTGTGAACAAGCATGCAAAAATTGGGGCATTTTGTGATATTCATCAAGGGGTGAATATTGGTCAGAACCATCATGAAAAGGATGTGCCAACCATTGGGGATCATGTATGGATTGGCCCTGGTGCTAAGCTGTTTGGGGACATCTATATTGCAAATCATATTTCAATCGGAGCAAATGCTGTTGTAAACCGTTCTTTTCACGAGGAGAAGATTGTTATTGCAGGTGTGCCTGCGAAAAAGGTAAAAGAAAAAAGCCCTTCTTCATGAAGGACTCACCTGATAAAAAAGAATGATACCGATCAAAACAGAGATGAGCAGCATGAGATAAAACAAGATCGTTAAAATGAGAATGGTCCAGCCAAGTCCCTTCCTCTCTGTCTTGATCAAATAAATACCGAGAACGATGGTACTAAATAGGACACCTAAAATGGCCCACAGCCATTTGTCTTTATCATGCTTTGGCGCATCAAACCATAAATAAATGGCAACAGCAAGTGAAACGAATAACCCCGTAATTCTCACGTTCAAACTCCTCCTTATGTAAATTACATGTTCTCTATTATGCTTTTTAGCCCCCCTTCTTCTTCAGTTTATTCAAACATTCGATCCTTTTGTCCTAAAACGATTCATCATTGTTAAGTAGCATGTCGCGGGAGGCTTTTCCATTCCTCTCTCAGCATCCCATAGCGCATCGAATCATAATATTCTCCTTGATAGTAACGGACCTTTCGCAGTCTCCCCTCAAGGACAAATCCGCATTTCTCTGCGCACCGCATCATCCGTTCATTTCCCGACCATGTGGTAAGACCAATTCGAGGGATATCAATGTGTGTAAATAACTCATCAGTCCATAGACTTAACGCCTTTGTCCCAACGCCACCGCTCCAAAAGCGCGAGTCATAAATGAGAATGCCGCATTCAAGCCACCGTGTACGTTCATTCTCCCAATAATATGACACGGTGCCTTTGATTTCGCCGTCTATTTCAATGCCATATAGCTTTGGCGGAATGGATGTGTCCTGTAAGTATCGTTTTTTAAATGCAGCAAGCGGGATTTCGTGTTCATAAAAATATGGGGCATTCCACTTTCGATAGGACTGATCTGGTGCTTTGAATTTTAAATGCCATACCATCTCTAAATCGGCTTCGTTTAATGCTTGTATGCTCACATGCTCTTCCTTTTCCCTTTTCATCTGTTCACGTTCCTTTACTTTGTCGTTCTTTTTGCTAGATGACGGTACTCGATAGGCGTCATGCCTTCGTTTTGCCGAAACAGTTTAGAAAAATAAGTAGGGTCGTCAATGCCTACGTGATCAGCAATAGCTGCGATTTTATCATTCGTTGAGGCAAGCATGCTTTTGGCTTTTTCGACCTTGAGACGATTGATGTATTGGTTTGGCGTCAGTCCATATACCGTCTGCATGCACCTTGTCATGTAATCAGGATGATAATGCAGCTTCTCTGCAAGCTCTTCCATTTGTAGTTTCTTCATAAAGTGACGCTCAAGATAATGAACCACTTCTGAGGCGACATTCTCCTTTGCACTTGGAATATGAAATGCTTCTTTTTGTAAATGAATGAGCATTTCCTCAAACTGAAGCTGCTTTTTCAGCGGCAGTTCAGACGCGTCATCATTTAGTGCACGCATTGCTGAAAGATGTTTTTCGAACACATTTCTTCCTTTCACTTTTCCTATACGAGGCAGGCTAAATTCATATGTTGCCGGCTTTTCAAAGGTGGCTTGATTTTGTTTCATATCAAACCAGTGTTCTCTCAGCCGATTCGTCAACTCAAATGGATCAATTGAAAAATGCAGCCACTCATAGTGAGTTTCTTCTTCGCATGGCAGGTGTCCCCCATGAGACAAGCCAGGTGAGAGAATGATATATCCTCCTTCTTTTACGTGATGAGCCTCTCTGTCTTCTGTGATCCATAGTTCCCCCTTTGTGACATAAAGAAGATCAAACACAGTGAAGGTTCTAGAGATATGTCTTTCTCCTTGATGAAATACACCTTTGCCTGAAGCAATATAAACCGGGAACGGCGGTACAGTAAATGTAATAAATCGATTCATATTCATCCCCTTATGAAGTCGGATTTCTCCAATAAGTTTCGGTTTCATCTCTTCTTATTATAGTCGATGCAAGGTACACTATAAATCGGATTTATACGAAAGGAGGTTGATTGATGAAACCTCAATCACTGCCAATTCAAAAGGTTCAAGCTAGGGGTAAGAAAACCCACCCTTCATTATTTGCATTAACTTGGCCTATTTTTATTGAAATCTCTTTATATATGCTCATGGGAAGCGCGGATACCTTCATGCTCAGCCAATATTCCGATAATAGTGTTGCCGCAGTTGGTGTAAGCAACCAGCTCCTGAATTTATTGATTGTCATGTTCAGTTTCATTACAACTGGAACGACGATTGTGATTGCCCAGCTTTTAGGAGCTAGCCGCAGACAGGAAGCGACTCAAGTCGCCTATGTCTCACTAGGAACCAACTTCTTGATTAGCTTTGTCATTAGTCTTCTCATGTTTGTATTAGCTGTTCCCATTTTACACCTGATGGGCCTATCAAGTGAGCTCATGCCAGATGCGGCGGTATTTTTACAAATTGTCGGACTGCTTTCTTTTATTCAAGCGCTCATTATGACGTATAGTGCTATTTTAAAAAGCTACGGATATACAAGAGATACGATGTATGTCACCATCGGAATGAACTTGCTAAACGTTGCTGGTAACTATCTGGTCATTTTCGGTCCGTTTGGCTTCCCCGTATTAGGTGTGATGGGGGTCGCTTTTTCTACCTCACTTGCTCGGTTGATCGGATTAATGGCAATGATCCTCATTGTACGCCGCCGAATTGGATTACGCTTTTCACTGAAGAAGATGTTTCACATCCAGCGGACACATTTAAAAAAGCTTCTGAAAATCGGGATTCCTTCTGCTGGAGAGCAGCTTTCTTATAACGGCTCTCAAATGATCATTACACTGTTTATTACGTTTATGGGGACGCAGGCATTAGCAGCAAAGGTCTATACTCAAAATTTAATGATGTTCATTATGCTATTTGGTGCAGCCATTAGCCAAGGGACACAAATTTTAATCGGGCGCCATATTGGGGCGAAGGAATTCGATGCTGCCTATCACAGATGCATGAAAAGCTTATACTGGGCCATTGGCATCTCCCTTCTTTCTTCCACTGCTTTATCTTTATCATCGACGCATTTGCTTGCTTTCTTCACTAGCAACAGCGAGATCATTCAAATCGCCGCCACACTCCTCCTATTGACAATTATTTTGGAGCCGGGCCGTTCTTTTAATATGGTCATTATTAATTCCTTGCGGGCTGCTGGTGACGCGAAGTTTCCAGTGTATATGGCGATGATTTCAATGTGGGGCATCGGGCTTCCGATCGCTTACTTTTTAGGCATTCAGCTTGAGATGGGTCTCATTGGAGTTTGGATTTCTTTTATCGTGGATGAATGGGTAAGAGGCATCTTTATGTATAGGCGGTGGCGTTCAAGGGTATGGACAGAGTATCGCTTTTCTTCCACATAAAAAGGACTGCGGGTGCAGTCCTTTTTTACGTAATATCTTCTAAAATAAGTGCTTTTTCCTGATTTGAAATAAATAATCGCTGTGTAAACACGCGGTATTCATTTTCTCTTGTTTTATCTAAAATGGCTTTATAAAAGTGAGCAGCTGCTTTCACTGATATACGTGAATAAAGCGGGAATTCATGAAGATGGTCAAAAAACTCCTCGTAGTATGCCTCTGCCTCAAAAGCAATGTACTCCCATACGTGCTGAAATGCTTGATTGACAATGCCTTCTTGCAATTCTTGCTCTGTATATCCGAATTGATCCATGACTTGCTTTGGCAAATAAATGCGGTCTCTTTCAGCCTTATCCTCGCCGATGTCACGAAGGATATTGGTCAGCTGCATGCCAATCCCTAATGAAATCGCTGCTTCTTTCAGCTGTTCTTTTTTACGCGGTGCAATAATGGGAAGCAACATAAGCCCAACGGTACTAGCCACATGGTAGGAATAGATGAGCAGTTCATCTAACGTTTCATACCGATGCTGCTCTAAATCCATCTCTTGACCTTGGAGCAAGTCACGGAACGGGGCTTCATCCATACGAAACTCTTGAAATGTATGTTCTAGCGCCACCCACATCGGATCATTCCGATCTACCTCACCATGTAAAAATCGATCAAACGTCTCTCGAAAGGATGCAAGCTCCTCTTTTGGCGAGGGGGACTCATCTACAATATCATCTGCTCTCCGGCAAAAGGAATACACAGCCCAGACGGCCTGTCTTTTCTTTTTAGGCAGCATGGAAAAGGCACGGTAAAACGTTTTAGAATGGGTTTGAATCGTCTCCTCACATAATTTCAATGCTGTTTGTACATCAACCACTTAGCTTCACTTCCTTTCTGTCATTCAAATCTTTTAACAGCACAGAAGCCATCAGCTTCGCACTTTGCATCACGATCGGCACTCCGCCCCCAGGATGGATGGAAGCACCTACTGCATAAAGATTGCCCGTCTCAGCTACCTTCACTTGCGGGCGGAACACACCTGATTGAAACAAGTTAGGCGCAAGTCCAAAGCTGCCGCCTTCAAACAATCCTTCTCGCAAGGAATCATTTGGTGTTCTGATTTTTTCCCAGACAATCGACTCTCGCAATCTTGGAAAGCCTCTTTTCTCAAGACGATCCACCATTTTCTCTACAAAATCTGTCTCCTCTTCCCAGTTGATATGATCTCCTGAGGGAACGGGAATCAGCATATATAAAACACTACAGCCTGCCGGGGCAAGAGATGGATCAATGATCGATGGATTAAACGTATAAAACGACGGATCTTGAGGGATCGTCTTCGTTTGAAAAACCTCTTTCATATGCTGATCAAAGTGTTCTCCCATAAAAAATTGGTGAACAGGCGCATCATGGTACATCTTGTTTAACCCTAGATACACCATCACACAGCCAGAAGACGGCACGTATTTACGCCGATCTTGTTCGTCTAAACCAAGCTGTTTTAACGCAGCTGGATAATCTCCGTTGATCACAAATGCATCAGCTGCTATACGGTCGTCACTGACTTTTGCTCTAACCACGCGTTTCCCCTCAAACTCTAGCTCCGTGACTTCTTCATTTTTTCTTACATGCACACCCATTTTTATGAGCTGCCTCTCCAGTATATCTACTAAGCTCGCATAGCCGCCTTTTAAATAGTAGATTCCATGTGCGTGCTCACTATATGAAACGAGCGAATAAATAGCAGATGCTTCATACGGGTTCCCTCCGACATAGAGGGTTTGCAGTGCGTATGCATCTCGCAGGCGTTCGTCTGAGAAATACTTTTTCAGAGCACTTTGAACCGTTCGATACGCCTTTAATTTCATTAAAATCTTCATGTTTGCTTTTGTAAAAAATGTACGTTTTTCATGAAATGATTTCTCTAGAAAGGCTTGCTGCCCTTCTTGAAAACGGTCTGTCATTTCTTCCATAAACCTTAGAAATCCTTGATCTTCCTTTGGAAATACACGTCTGATTTCCTCTAGCTGACGAAATGCATCAGAGTACTTCGTGTAGGAGGTTCCATCTTGATATTGAATCGTATACAGCGGATCAAGCTGCAAAAGATCAAGAGATGCTTCGTCCATTCCAACCTCATGTAAAATACCTTTTAACATATCAGGAAGTAGGACAATGGTCGGACCTTCATCTACTTTATATCCTTTCTCACGTACAAAAGCAAGTCTTCCGCCAAGTCGCTCATTTTTTTCGACAAGCGTGACATCATGTCCAGCTTTTTTTAAATAAAGTGCTGAGATCATCCCGCCAATCCCGCCACCTGCAATCAATATATGTTTTTTCATGAGGCACTCCCCTTTTCTTGGTGCGGCAATGTTTTGTGCGTATGTTTCTCTTTTGAAAGAATCGCATTTGTCGTGATACGTGCTGATTCTAAAATGGTCGGCAGCCCGCTTCCTGGGTGCGTCCCTCCTCCTACGAGCCAGCAATGGTCCAATTCATCAAATTCATTGTGCGGCCTTAGGACCATCATCTGCGTCAGCTGGTGGCCAAGGTTAAATGTAGCTCCTTCGTATACGTAAAGGTCTTCCTCCCATTGCTTCGGTGTGATCATCCGTTCGACTTCTATATGCTGTCTCACATTCTTAAAACCGGTTTTTCGCTCAAGTGTGTCCAGCACAAGTTCTCTAAATTCATCTTGATGCGCTTCCCAGTCAATACCGCTTTGATTGTTGGCAACAGGTGCCAGCACATAAAGAGCTGACTTTCCTTTTGGCGCAAGCGAGTCATCTGTGACACTTGCATTTTGAATATAAATAGAAGGATCATCTGGCAGCTCATACGTTTTCGTTATGCCTTTGACAAATTGAGCATAATCATCGGAAAATACGATGGTATGATGCGGCTCCTCATACATGGTATCTAATCCTAAATAAAGCATAAAGGTGGAGCATGAGAATTTTTTCTTTTTTAATTTTTTCTCGCTATATTTCTTTAAAAGTCCTGGCTCTACAAGCTTTGTCATCACATGTGCAAAGTCTCCATTTACGACAACCTCATCTGCCTGTATTTCTTCCCCAGATTCTAAGCGAATGCCTTTTACTTTCCTGCCTTCCGTCAGCAATTTTTCGACGCCAGCTGACAGATGAATCGTCGCTCCAGCTTCAACCGCTGCTTTTGCCATCGCTTCTGACAGCTGATTGACCCCGCCCTTCGGATGGAAAACTCCTGTGTCATGTTCCATAAACGATAGAATGGAGAAAGCACCAGGGCACTCCCACGGTGACATGCCTAAATACTTTGATTGAAATGTAAACGCATATTTCACTGATTCATTTGAGAAATAATCTGACAGCACATCATATAAACTCTTATTCAATGAAAGCTGCGGAAGTGCTTTGAGCACCTTTGGACGCAAATAGTGATGAAAACGATCCATTTTACTTTGTAAAATAGGTGTAAGCTGATCCATTTTGCGCTTTGTATCGTTCATAAATCGTAAATACCCTTCGCCCTCACCAGGTGCAAAGGCTTCTAACCGTCTATACATTTCATCACGATCTCGAATCATATCTAGCTGATCGTCTTGAAAAATCAATCTATACATTTCTTTTAATTCGATCACATCAATATAGTCATAAAGATTTTTACCAGCAAAGGTGAACAGCTCCTCTGCAATATGAATCATGCTGAGAAAGGTAGGACCCGTATCAAACGTGAAATCACCGAGTTGAAACTTAGAGTTACGTCCGCCAACAAAGGGCTGTTTTTCGTATACCTGAACATCATGTCCTTTGCTTTGAAGCATCATAGCTGCCGCAAGTCCCCCTGGTCCTGCTCCGATCACAATGATTTTCATTATCCTTTTTCCTCCAAATTAATTCACTTTAAGTTAATTATACAAATTAGAAAGATTAGATCAACTTTTGATGTGCTCTATTCGTCTCATGCTATGTATTAAAAAAGCCGACTTCCCTTCAACAAATGTAAGAAAGCCGACCCTTTATTACGCTTCTATATCAATTCGATACGTTTCAAACCAATGATGAATCTGCGCCAGATGAGCGATTAACTGCGGGCCCTTCATGAGCTGGCCATACCAAGGCACTTGAAAGGAGGCTCCTTCCGTTTCAATCAGCTGGTTTAATTGATGTGGATCTAGAAATTCGTGAAGGACAGAATCTTTTTGCGCAAGGCAATCTGTTAACATCTCTTTCACAGCCTGGGTATAGGCTGGATGATGTGTTTTCGGATAAGGACTCTTCTTGCGATAAAGCACTTCATTCGGTAAAATTCCCTCTAACGCTTTTCGTAAAACCCCTTTTTCACGATTTCCATGCATTTTCATTTCCCAAGGAATATTCCATACATATTCGACAAGGCGATGATCTGCAAATGGCACACGTACCTCAAGACTTGCCCCCATACTCATTCGGTCTTTTCGATCAAGCAGCGTTGTCATAAACCAGACCATATTTAAGTAAAAAAGTTCTCTCCGGGCTTTATCCACTCCAGTTTCTCCATCTAAAAGAGGCGTTTCAGCCACGGTTTCTTCATATTTGCTTTGTGCATATTCTCTTAGTGACAGCTTCTTTTGCCACGAATCTTGTAAGAGCTGCGTTCTGGCTTCCGTCGATCTCATCCAAGGAAAACCATTCGTTTCATTTGCCGCATGGAACCAAGGATAACCTCCAAAAATTTCATCCGCACATTCACCTGACAAACCGACAACAAAGTCCTTTTTAATTTCTCGACAGAACCAAAGCAAAGAAGAATCAATATCTGCCATACCCGGTAAGTCTCGGACCTCAACCGCTTCCTTCAAATAAGCAGCCAGCTCCTTTTGTCCAATGACGCAGCTGTGATGATTCGTTTGAAACGCCTTGGTCATGCGGTCAATCCATGGACCGTCAGCATTCGGCTGGAATTGACTTGCTTCAAAGAATTGATCATTTCCTTCGTAGTCAACCGAATACGTATGAAGCGGTGCTTTCCCTATTTTCTCAAAGTGCTTAGCGGCAATGGCGGTAATGGCACTCGAATCGACGCCACCCGATAAAAATGTACAAACAGGCACATCAGAAACGAGCTGTCTTGTGACGGCATCTGTAAAGAGATGCTTGACGTGCTGTGCGGTGTCATCAAGTGAGTCCGTATGCACCTTGCTTTTGACATTCCAGTATCTCCACACACGCAGTCCGTCTTTTGAAAAAGTCAAAGCATGAGCAGGTCTCAGCTCTTTTACCCCTTTAAACACTCCTTGCCCTGGTGTTCTAGACGGTCCTAAACCAAAGATCTCCGATAATCCTTCATGATCGACTTTTGCTTTCATATCAGGGTGAGCAAGTAGCGCTTTGATTTCCGAACCAAATAAAAAGGAATGATGACGTTCTGTATAGAAAAATGGCTTGACGCCGAGCCGGTCTCTCCCTGCAAATAATAATTCACGCTCACTATCCCAGATCACAAATGCAAAAATACCATTAAAATGGGTCACACACTCTTCCTTCCATTCTGTGTAGGCGTGAAGAAGAACCTCTGTATCAGAATGCCCAAGAAAGCGGTGGCCCCTTTTTAACAATTCTTTTCTTATATCTTCTGTGTTATAGAGCTCTCCATTGTATACAACGGTATAAGCATGGTTTTGATGTGTATATGTCATCGGCTGTTTTCCGCCTTCTACATCTACAACCGCTAACCTTTTATGCCCAAATAGAACGTGCTCACTTTTCCACGTATTTGTATCGTCTGGCCCTCTTTTAGATAATGTATCTGTCATTTGATTGATTACATGATCCTGTTGGATGAGCTGCTTTTTAAAGTCTGCCCAGCCTGTTATTCCACACATCATCATCAGCTCCCATCCGTTTTTCCTCAAGTGTTCTCATTCAGCCTTTCTTAGTTTATGCATCGTCTCCTTGATAGTTGATTTGTCCTTTTTTTCTCGGGCGTATAGGACAAGCATGATTTGGTAAGAAAAGAAAGAGGAAAGGAGCTTTTGCAAATGGAAAAACGAATGAAGCAGCTTGAACGCTGCAGTCGAAGATGGTGCAGCGGGTATTTACTGATTGAAAACGGGTATTGTCTGATTGAAGATGAAGAAGGAGACATCATACTGCCAGAAAGTCTTCAAAGCACGATGATCTGTTTGAAGGAAAATGGCAGGTGGACAAAAGGGGAACTGCTCGGGTCCATGATACTTCATGAAAGTGGGCAGCTAGTAGAAGTACAAGGCGGTGAAGTGATTCAATATACGGCATCACTTGCCAAAGGATGGCTTGACCTCCTGATGTTCGTTCCTGAAAACGTTTTTTATGAAATCATTGCACAGGTAGAGCAGCTTGGTTTTTCCGTCTACGATTGTGTTTTCTCCTCCTTTCATTCTTTTCAACGAGTTTCTTTCTTTCAGTTTTCGACAGATTCACAATCACTTGCCCTTCAATGTCACCATGACTCCGCCGCAGGTCAAATTCGTTTTGAATGGACCACTTCTGACGGTCACCGGTCGGTTTCACAGTTTGATGGCATATAAAAAGGACACTGCTTCGTATAAGCAATGCCCTTTTTATGTTAAAAGATATGGAAACCGATCGGCAGACGTAAACCGAGAAGAATGGTCACAATGGCGAATACGATAAAACCAATCAATACACCAGTCACCGATTTTCCTTTTTTCTTGCGTACAAGAACCATTTCCATGAAGCCGATCACAAGGATACCGAGAATCATTTTACCGATATACTCGCCACCGAAACCTGGAATTTTCATTCCTGTGCGAACATACAGCTCTACGCCTGTTGCGATAATGATCAAGTACAATAGTCTGACAATCATGTGCACAATTTTAGCACCTTTGTCATTTTTACCTGCTAGAGCAAAGGCAACGAAGAATAAAATAATCCCTAGCACCCATGCTGTAATATGTAAATGCGTTCCCATCTGTTATTTCCCCCTTTATCAGAACAATTACCTTCTCATCGTACCACGAAATAAGTCGAACACAAAGCGACAATCCTGTGTCATCGCACTCTTTATTTGACGCGATTCGATAGCGTTCCAATCGGCTCAATCGTGATGTCAATTCGATCCCCTGAAGCTAAGAACTTAGGCGGTTCAAAGCCTTTGCCAACCCCAGAAGGTGTTCCCGTTGCAATGATGTCACCAGCTTCTAGTGTCATCCCTTTTGAAAGAGTAGAAACAATATTCTCGATGGAGAAAATCATTAATTCTGTACTGGCAGACTGGCGAACCTCTCCGTTTACCTTTGTTTCCACATGGAGCGCACCATGATCCTCGACCACTGACTTATGCACAATATAAGGTCCTATCGGGCAGGTTGTATCTAAGCTTTTACCTATGAAAAATTGTTTGTGTTTTTTCTGCAAATCTCTTGCCGTTACGTCATTTAAAATGGTGTAACCGAATAGATAATCACGGACCTCTTCAGGTGCAATATTCTTCCCTGATTTGCCCATCACGATCGCAAGCTCCCCTTCATAGTCCAGCTCACTGGTCACATCTTCATGAAGGAGAATATCCGCTTCATGTCCAACGACTGAAGTAGGTGCCTTTGTAAAGATCATCACATCTTTAGGAATATCCGCTGCACTTCCCATCTCCATGACATGATCTTGATAATTCTTTCCAACACACATGATGTTTTTAGCTGGCTTTGGAATCGGCGCATGGAGTTTCACTTCCGAAAGCGGATATACATAAGAACCGCGGTCTTCTTCTTTTTTCTCAGCCCAGTCAAGGAGCTGTTTGACATGCTCAACAAACTTGTCCCCCATATTAATACATTCAGCTAAAGAGTTTGGCAGTGTCTCAAGCTCAAATAATTTGGCTTCTGCCTTTTTGACGTCCATGACCCATTCATCATCAATCACTACCCCAATAAACATTCTGCTATGTATCTCACCTGTAAAAAACTTCATGTCTTCCCCTCACAATCTTCATTTCGCTAAGTGATGATGTCTCATTTTATTTCTCTATGAAATAAAAAAAACCCTTTTTTATCATACTCTCTTTTAAAAAGGGTTTCAAAAAAGATGATCTGATGTTTAGCGGTAGCGGCGATACTCCCACATGTTCCCTTGGTCCCATTTGCGATCAACATTTCCTCTGCTGTGGGAATGATGCTTTTTCTTTCCACATCTTTTGCAAGAGCGGCTGCGTTTATGGTGATGAGAACGTTTAGATCGATGGCAGCTTCTATGGTGATGAGATCGTTTAGATCGATGGCTGCGATGTGACTTGCGGCAGCTTTTCTTATGATGGGATCTGTGTTTGCTGCGGCATGATTTTTTCGGTTCACTCTTTTTACTTCTGCAAGATTTCTTGCTTTTGCACGATTTTTTGCTTTTGCATGGTTTCTCACTTTTCACGCTTTTCTTTGAACAGCGACTTTTTTTCGAACGATAGCTCTTGCAGCTTTTTTTACTGCGGTGTGATTTACGGCATCCGCCTCCACCAAAGAACCAATGACGGCGTTTTGAATGGCGAGAACGTGCTGACTTGTGCGATCGTTTCGATTCTGGTTCACGATCTAAGTGATGATCACGTCCTTCACTTCGAAGTGAATCCACTGCATGTTCAATATGTGAATGATCAAATGTGCTCACGAACGATTCCCCTCCCAGTCTATACTTTGACAAAACAAACAGATCAAGCTGTTTATCTTCTCTGCTTTATGTTACGAGACTTGGTAGACAAGTGTTCTTGGCGGATGCCCCTTTCTTTTAAAACTCCATGAATACCTAACAAACGGGTACAGGACATTCCTTCATTTTCATATCGTAAAGAAGAGCATAGGAGGATGATTAACGCATGACCACAGAACCTTTAAAGCAAATGGATATTTGGATTCATCCAAAGGACCTGATTGAATTAAGAAAAGACATATGGAACGACGAACCTGTTGAAGCCATTTTGAAAACCGGCCAGATCAAATCACATATTTATGCTTCATACCGCGGGTCTCACATTAGAAAGCTGAAAAAAAAGTCCTATCAAATTGAATATCGTAAGCCAAAGCAAAGACAAGGCGAATCTATCTTTCATTTAAATGCAGAGTACAATGACCCTTCGTTTATCCGAAACAGGCTGTCCTTTTATTTCTTCGAGCAGATAGGGGTGCTAAGCCCGGCTGCGTCTCATGTGTTTCTCACTATAAACGGAAGAAAAGAAGGCATTTATTTAAAAATAGAATCTGTTGATGAGCACTTTTTTCAGAAAAGGCAGCTTTCAGGAGGCGGCATTTATTATGCAGTCGATGACGATGCCAACTTCTCCCTTTTGAGTTCGTTTGATAAAAAGCCCAAAAAACACCTCCTCCTCGGGTACGAGAAAAAAACGGGGACTTCTCAACACGATCAGCAGCTGAGTGAATTTATTTACTTTCTCAACACAGCGAAAGATGACATATTTGCAGAAAAAATTGAGCAATACCTAGATGTAACACAGTATTTCCGCTGGCTCATTGGTGTCGTGTGCACACAAAACTTTGACGGCTTTGTCCATAACTACGCTCTTTATGTGAATGAACAAGGAAAATTTCAAGTACTTCCTTGGGATTATGATGCGACATGGGGCCGTGACATTCATGGAGAAGAAATGGCATTTGATTATATTCCAGTAAACGGCTTTAATACTTTAACTGCTAGGTTACTAGATATCCCTTCATTTAAGAGAGCCTATTACACGCTTTTTCAGCATGTACTCAATACTCATTTTTTAGAAGACCGGCTTTGTCCAATCATCGAAAAATGGCATGCTTCTATCGAGAACCGAATTGGAGATGATCCTTATACGAGAGACCGCAAAGACATCCTACAATCAGAACGAGAGGTCATCCGGCAGTATATCAACAAAAGACGACGTTATTTACAGGCTGAAATAAGAAAAGAGATATATGGCACGTAAGGACGCTTTCGAATTTTGTCACTTTATTACTCATATTGACGAAACAGCTTTTTTTATAGAAAAATAGGGTATACTAACCATATCCTTCTATTATATAAAAAATGTGAGAGTTGGCGTCCGTTATGATCAATTATGAAATTGAACAAAAAAGATTACATTTAATTGAGACAGCAAAAAAATTCGGGATGAATGCCGAAGAAACCATCAGGTGCAGTCAAGAGCTTGATACACTCTTAAATAAAGGCATCAAATACACCTCGAATGAATGCTCTAAAAAAGGGTAAACCATACACCTAATTCCTCTCATCAAAAGCTTTCAAAAAGACAATCACACATTAAAAGACCCATCATAAGCTATGGTGAAACGCCCAAAAACAAAGTGCCTTATTTTTATAAAGGATGTGCACCGCTATGCCGGCTATTGTTGGAGCCTTTAAAGTAAATGCCGTCGGAACGAGCGGAGTCGTTCATGTTGGAGACTGTATCACCATTTCTCCAAATAGTCAGGTTAAAACGTTTGCTGGCGCAGGCAGTTTTAACACTGGTGATCAATTGCGCATTAGCAACTATAAAAGTGTGACAAATACGTACGACAGTGATGTCATTGATCAACCGCTTGTTGGTAACTTGTAAGGAGTGAGAATCCGTTGAACTTCTATATTAATCAAGCGATACAAATTAATTATTTGCGTGTAGAGTCTGTCAGTAACTCCTCTGTGCTGCAAATTGGGAGCGCTGGTTCAATTAAAGCTCTTTCTAATCTGTATAACACGGGCAGCTACGTAGAAGCAGCACCTGCCGCAGCAGGTACACAAGGAATTGAAGAATCCCAAGGCGCAATCACAACACCTTTTGTACCGCTTCAGTCACCAACAACTTAAGTTCATCTGCTATCCCCGGAGGTGTATGTCAATGTATGATTATCAAAGCAACGCTTCACAGGTGCATGGCATCATTCAAAAGCAAACACAACAAATTATGATGCTTGAAAAAAGGCTTAACGAACTTCAGCAGGAAATGCAAATGATCAAAGATAAACCGACAACGACGATTGAACGGATTGATTATCAATTTGATCAACTGAAAATCGAGCGGCTTGAAGGCACACTGAACATCGGCCTCAATCCATCTGATCCAAACAGTGTTCAAAACTTTGAAGTGGGCCAAACAACAACCCCGGGTATTGGAATGATGCAGCAAGAAATGGCTGATCAATTTTTCAATCAAACACGCCAGCTTGTCGACGCATTCTTAAATGAAGAAGCGCCAGAACTTCTTGAAGAGCTAGAGCAGCGATATGAAGGGTCTCTTGATGAGAGCAACAAACACCACATCATTGAGGACATTCGCAAGCAAATTGACAGCAGAATCAAATACTATGCAGGACAGCTCCCGCACCGGGAAGATATGACCCCGCTGCAGCGTTCAGAGCAAATTGCTGAATATGTGAAGCATGATGTCAAACGAGCGATTGAGCATTTCTTAGCCCATATTCCAAATGAAACGAAAGGAGAGGAAAACGGATGAATTTCACAGTCGTCAACCGCAACATCGAGACCGGATGCATTAAAGTAGTTGGGGTTTCGTCCTCTTCCCTATTTATCATCGGGGACACAGATCATGTACAATTATCCTCCATTTTTGATACACCGCCAGAATCTCTTATCATTGGCCCGTTTGTTCCTCTGGCACCTCGATAATGATAAAGCGCACATCTCAAGTGAGTTTCACGAAGGTGAATTCTGTGGGGATTTCAAGTGTTGTTCAAATCGGTGATACGCAGGAGCTATGCCCGAAGGTTAAGGTGTTAGCTGTTCAACGAACCATTAGTTTGTTTTATGGCAATGAAGCAGAAAACTTAAATGCGAAAGAATTTGAAGTGTATTATGAGCCTATTCCATTGATGCTGCCGGAACGATCCGTCAGAACAGCATTTTACCATGAAAAGCCTGTGATTAAAGTGTCTTCAATACATGTAGAAGGGGTGTCTTCCTCCTCTGTGTTTCAAATTGGCTCTACGTGTG
Source organism: Bacillus sp. GBSW19 (assembly GCF_002998655.1). Classification (NCBI taxonomy): domain Bacteria; kingdom Bacillati; phylum Bacillota; class Bacilli; order Caryophanales; family Bacillaceae; genus Bacillus; species Bacillus sp. GBSW19. The sequence continues at coordinate 171,701 of NZ_PVRF01000001.1, read as the reverse complement.
GAGTGAATGGCGTTGCAAGAGTGAAGCATATTCGAGAGTTATTTAGCAACGACGAAAGTCCGCCAAACTCACAAATGGACCTACCTACGCATATGATGGTGATATGACTTCGAATAAAGGATGTCGATTATGCCAGCAATTGTCGGACCCATTTACATTAACTCTATTTCTGGAGGCGTCGTAAACGTCGGTGACTCATTCTACCTGTCGCCTAAAAGTTCGTCAAAATCTGCTTTAGGCTCTGGAGCGGGAAATACCGGAGATTTCTTGATATTAAATAATGGCATCAGCGCCACCAACTATGTGGATCCTGACTTAAATGATCAGAATATGGTAGGCAATGCATAAAGCAGCTCCTCTACAGTCATTTCATTTAGAGGAGCGCTTTTTATGCTTATTTTTTTCTGCGTTGTCTCGATTTTTTTGTTTTAACCAGCTTGCTTGCCGGCTGTTTTCGAATCCATTTGATGTACGAAGCAAGCTTTTCATCCTGCCTTAGTGCATCAAGTGTGTTCAAGCGTGCGGCAAGCTCCTGGTTTGTAAAGAGTGCATGCACTTGTTTATGGCAGGGGATACACAGGAAGGCAGTCGCTAAAAAAGCCCCACCTTCTTCTCTTGGTGTTAAGTGGTGTTCTGTGAGCAGGACATTTTGTCTTCCGCACAGCTCACATAATCCAATGGTTTGCTTTGCCACCCTGTCATCACCTCAACAATTACATTAATTCCATTGAGACCGTTGTCCCTTTCCCGCTTGGATCTGCTGGATGGACAATCAGTTTCTTCGGCAGTCTCATTTTCAATTCTTCCACGTGGCTAATCACACCAACTGCTAAATTGTGAGACTGCAGTTTCTCTAATGCGGTAATGACCGTATCAAGCAAGTCTTGATCGAGCGTACCGAATCCTTCATCAAGGAAAAAGAATTGCAGCGGGAATTCACCTCTCAGCTGAATTTGTGCAGAAAGAGCAAGGGCAAGCGCCAGCGATGTCAGGAAGGTTTCCCCGCCGGACAAGCTGGACACAGGACGCCTGACACCACCATTTGCATCATCACGCATAACAAAGCCGCCTTCTGAGTCGACCTCAATCGCATATCTTTGTCTCGTCAACATACCCAAGCGGGCGGATGCATCACGACTGACACTTTCCAGCTGTTCTTCTGCTAAAAATTCAACAAACGTATTCCCTTTAAAAACGGTTTGCAGTTTATCGAGGCGATCAATTTCTTGCTGCAGTGCTTCCAAGCGTTCGTGAATACTTGCAAAGCGCTGATGATTTTCTTCAATCACACGCAGGTGTTCATGTGCGGACCCACTCATTGCTGTCGCTTCTTCCAATGCTTTTTCAGCTGCATCTTTTCTGTGCTGAATGTCAGTCCACTGCTTTTCATCCAGTGACTCTTCTTTCAGTAATTCAGAAATTCGCTTTAAGTTTGCGGCACATTCCTTTCTTTTATCCTCAAATTCCTCCATTTCCTGTTTGACCGATTGACGTACTGCCTGTTCCATTGAAGCAGACTCAATTTCCTGCGGCATATGAAAAGGAGAGGATTCTGTTTCTTTTTCCCATGCTGCTTCTGCTTCTTGTTTTCGCCGGTTCGCCTCTTGAAGCTGACGCTCACTGCTTGAAAAATGGCTTTGCGCCTCACTAAACAACTGCTGCGCGTGCTGCAATTGCTTGTACGATTGCTGTTCTTTTTCATTAAGAAGAGCAAGAGAATGTTCAACCTCAATAAGTTCATCAGAAATAGAGGCAGCTTTTAATGGATATCGGCCTAAATCTGTTTCATATTGATGGATAAGCTGATGCTGACTTTCTAGCTGATGCGCTAGTTTATCAAGTTCTTTCTCGACATTGTATATCGCTGTCTGCAGCTGCTCTTTTGCTAGCTGTTTTTCTTCCAAAAACGAAATGCTTTTCTCAATACGTTCTTTATAGCCTTCCGCTTGTTGGTCCTTTTCATCGATTTGCTTTTGCAGCTCTTGTACTTGATTCAATGTAAAATGAGGGAAGGCCTGTTCAAATTGAGTCGTTTGCTCTGAAAGCTCAGATTGAAGCTCTTTGATCAGCACCTCTAATTCTTCGATGCGCTGCTGTTCAAAAGTCATTTGCTCTTTCATCTTGCTCATCTCTGCTGCTTGATTATGCGTTTCATCCATTAAACGAGCTCGTTTACGTTCAACTTCTTGAATATCCTGCTTTATGCCTCTCCATTCTTGCATCAGATCCTGCAAAGACTGCGGATTTTGTACGGTTTCTACTGCTGCAGCTACTTCTGCTCCCGGGGCTTTCTGAGATAAGAAAGCGAATTGTTTCACTAATTGATTGGCATTCGTTTCGAGGAGCTGCTTTGCGGCATACATGTCTCTCGCATACTCCTCTGCCTGCTTGAGCTCTTTGTCCATCCGTTGAATGACTTCATCGACTTGTGCCACGGTTTCTTCATGGTCATTGGATTCCAAAGCCTTTGGATCATGATGAATTGATCCACAAACCGGACATGGCTCACCATCTACTAGCTCTGCCGCTAATTCTTTTCTTAATTCAGCCGCCCTTACAACATCACGCTGTTTTAATTTTTCGAGCTTCTGATGTTGTTCTTTTTTACTCCATTCTGTTAGAGCTCGTTCGAATTCACATACATAAAAATAGAGGTGTTCAATTGCTTGAAACGATTGGTCTATTTTTTCATGATGGTCGTTTTGCTGTTTTTGAAGCTTTTCATATGCTTCTGAAGTCTGTGAGGCTCGCTTTTTGAGCTCCTCCAGCTTTTGCTTTTCTTTTTGAATGCTGCGGTTTATTCTTTCAACATTTTCACTTAAACGTAAAGCATCCTGTACACTTTTCCGTTCTTTTACTGAGACTTGTAACTGCTCCAGCTCATGCTTCAGCTGTGTTTGTTTCGTCAGTGCACGCTCTAATAGAGATTGAAGATTGTCCGCTTCTTTTTTCTTTTGTATGAATTGCTGCGTTTTTTCATTTTTTTGCTGTTCTATTCCTGTCTTTTCCTGAAAAGCTGTCTCTTTTTTTCGTTCAATTTCCTTTAGATGAATCAGCTGCTCTTTCTTTTGGAGAAGTTCTGGCTCAGTCTCTATTTTCTTTTGCCGGGCTTGCTCATACTCATGCGTCATTTGATCATAGATCGTTCGTTGATGCAGCAGCTGTTTTTCTGCTTCCTGCTTCTCCTTTGATGCTTGAGAAAGCTGTTTTTCAGCCTTTGTTAATGCATCCGCATAGGGCTTTAGCGCCTCTGCCTGCTCTGCGATATTGAGCTTGGCCTTTTTCTCTTCCATTGATGGTGCCAGTAGATTCAGTTTGTTTTGTTCAGTCTCATAAGCTTCTTGTTCCTTTTGATACTGCCAGATCGCTTGCGCCTTTGTAAAAGCAGTGAACGCTTCGTCCCGCGCTTGTTTTTTCTCATGAAAAATGGCTTTTGCCTGCTCTGCTGCTTCCTTTGCTTTTGCCAGCGCCTCTGGGCCAGCTTCCCCTAAACCATTCAGTTCAGCCAGCAGTTCATTTTTTTGCCCATATTGATTCTGAGCTTTTGCACGCAAACGCTTGACGAGCTGATCCCCATACTTTTCCAAGTTAAACAACCGCTGAAGCATTTGACGTCTGTCTGCCCCTTTTAGGGAGAGAAATTCTGCAAATTTCCCTTGAGGTAAGACAACCGCTCGCGTAAAATCATCAATGGTTAATCCGAGTAATTCTTCTACTTTACGATTGACCTCACTCGCTTTATCTGCGAGAACGGTCTGCGTATCACCGATTTCAATCAGGCGGCATAATGTCGTTCTGACTTTCATTTCATCCGCTCGTTTGAAAGCACGTTCAACTTTATAAGAAATATGGTGTTCCTTTTGCAAAGCAAATGTAAAGGAAACCGACAGCTTTTCTTCCGCTTGGTTCAAAATACCATGTGTATTATTTAACGCACGTTCCACTTTGCCATAGAGTGCCAGGGTCATGGCGTCTAATATGGACGACTTTCCACTTCCTGTCGGTCCAAATATGCCAAACACACCTGCATCACATAATGAGCTAAAGTCAATTGTTTGTTCTTCTCTGAAGCTATGAAGTCCTTTAATGCTCAGCGTAATCGGCTTCAAGTCGCTTCCTCCTCTTGCATTTCATTGGCTAGCTCTAAAAACAGTTTGACTGTTTTTTCATCGGGTAGACCGCCACCTGTCTGGCGCTCATAAAATTTCACGAACCGCTCTTCGATCGAGAGCTTTTCCACTTGCTTTTGCTCTTCTATTTGCTGTAGTTCTTTGAACTTTGGTCGAATGTGAACAAACCCACTATGCTGCTTACGGAGCTGATGAATCTCTTCAATAGAGAGCTGGTCTGTTAAATGAATCTCTAAATCAATCCACGCCTGAAGATCACGTTTTTCATCCAGCCACTCGTGCACTTGACTCAGTCCCTCAGTCGCCTTCCATTTCACAAGTGGTTTTCCGCTTGATAAAAACACTTCTTTCCAGCTTGCCTTTTCATTAGGTTTTGCCTCTACAATTGTGACTGATTTGGCATAGCCTGATTCAGAAAAGCTATAAGCAAGAGGTGATCCAGAATACCGGGCAATCGTTTTGGCACGTTTGATCGTTTGCGGGCGGTGCAAATGACCAAGTGCAACATAGCAAGCTGCTTCTGGCAGGCTTTCAGCCGCAACGGTATATGCGCCGCCTACTTCAATCGGTCTTTCTGAATCTGTTTGACTTCCTCCTGCCACATAAATGTGGCTTGTTGCAATATTAACTGTATCCGGCTGGAATTGAGTACTTAAATGTTGAAACGCTTGTTGAATTTTTAAATTGTAATGATCACGAAGCACTTTCTCTTCAAATGTTTCAGCCAGCACCTCATTTAGTCTAGCCTCAGACGGATAAGCGAGTGCTGCAATGGATAAACGTTCACTCGAAGAAGGAACATCGACACGGATGATGTCATTTGTCGGATATCCAATTAAATGAATACCCTGATCATTTGTTAAAGGAGATGCGGCTGATAAGCGATCCGGATTATCGTGATTGCCTGAGATGACCACTACCTGCCGTTTTCCTTTATCAGATAAGGCAGATAGACTTTCATAAAAAAGCTGCTCTGCTCTAGCAGGCGGATTCACTGTATCAAAGGCATCACCGGCCATCACAATGACATCAATGTGTTCGTCTTTCACGATTTGATACAGTTCATCTAAAAACTGTGCTTGCTCATCAAGCCGGCTTCGACCTTCAAGGGTTTTCCCTAAATGCCAATCCGCTGTATGCAGAATCCTCATGTGATTCACCTCTCATTCCGATACATTTATAAAGAGATTTCTAAATTCCCATCGAAGAAATAGAGAATTTTCTCCTCTAATGTTCTGTTTGTCAAACGCTCTACTGCTTTTGCATATAACGCTATTTGGGTTTCATAGCGCTTTTTCAAGATAGGTTCAGCAGCGTCAAGTCCACCTGTATATCTGCCTTGCACTCTATCCGTTTTATAATCTAGTAAATATAGCTTTCCATCTGTTTCAAATAAACAGTCAATCATTCCTTGAATCAGAACAGGCTCTCCCTCAGTATCAATATGACTGTATACCTCTTTAACAGGTAACACCATACTAAATGATACCTCTCGTTTTACCCAGTCCGCTTTCAGCAGTTTTTGACCAATTGAAGTAGAGAAGAAAGCAGCAATTCCTTCTTGATCAATTGACTGGACTTGCTCATCTGTTAGCAAGTCTCGCTGCTGTAAGGATTCGAGCAGGTGCCTTATACGTGATTCATCATAGGGCTCCTCAGAAGGAAGCGTGATATGCTGCATGACTGTATGCATTGCGGTGCCTTGTTCTGCGGCAGTGAGTGTTTTTTTCTTCATGAAAGCCGGCCGGTCATACAATGTTGCACGAGCTTTTCGAATAGAAGAAGGAACACTGTACTCATCCTGTATTTCTTTCATCCTTTTTATCTCGGAAACAGACTGCTTTGTGCCGACTTGCGAGGCCGCTAGATATGGATATTTCCATGAAAGTCTCTCTGCCACCTTCTCATCAGCATCACCATATCCTTCAACAGGCAGACCATCCATCAATGCTTGTACTACCTCGTCTTGCTGCTTCTTTTCAAGTGACATATCTTCCTTTAGAAGATCAGAAGCTTGCGTAAACGAGATAGTGAATGTAGACGGATGCGAAAGAACAACATCGCCTGTTTCTTCTAAAACAGATGACATCGCTTGATGACGGATAAGGGCAGGGCCAATAAAATCTAAGTATGTTTTCGATTGATAACGTTCAAAATCAGGGAGCAGCCACTCTTCTCCAGTCGCGGCATTTTGCCATTTGCTTAATGCTTTCACCTGATTTTTGACAGAGCCGACCAGAAATAATTTTTCCTTAGCCCTTGTGAGCGCCACATATAAGACCCTCAGCTCTTCAGATAATAACTCTTTTCTCATCTTTTTTTTCATCGCCACAAGCGGTAATGTCGCATAACTAATTCTCAGCTCTGGATGGATATACTTGCTTCCAAAGCCTAGCTCTTTATCAAGTAAGTAGGACTGGTTTAAGTCCATCATATTAAAGTTCCTGCCGAGTCCTGCAGTAAAGACGACTGGAAATTCTAATCCTTTACTGCTGTGGATCGTCATCATGCGCACAACGTCCTCTGTTTCACTGAACGTTTTTGCCGCACCAAGATCATCTCCACGCTCCTGCATTCTTTCAATAAAACGAAGGAATCGAAATAGCCCTCTAAAGGCAGCTTTTTCATATTGCTTGGCTCGATCATAAAGGGCACGAAGATTCGCCTGCCGCTGCTTACCTCCAGGCATCCCGCCAACATAATCAAGATACTGCGTATCTCGGTATACTTCCCAAATTAATTCTGCCACCGAATGATTGATGGAGAAATCACGCCACTTACGCAGCAATTGGAAAAATCGCTCTAATTTTTTGCATGTAGGGTGATCAGAATGCGTCACACTCATGAATGCCTTTACAGCATCATAATAAGTGCCTTTTTTATCACTCGTTCGAATAAGTGCCATTTCATTTTCATCTAAATGAACAATAGGTGATCTTAAAACAGCTGCAAGCGGAATATCCTGATACGGATTATCGATGACTTTTAACAAAGAAAGAATGACAGACACCTCTGTTGCTTCAAAATAACCAGAGGAAAGATTCGCATATACTGGGATTCCCTGCTTCTTTAATTCTTCCATCATTTGCGGGGCCCACGGCATAGACCGAAGCAAAATGACAATGTCACGATACTGCAAGTTACGGGTCATTTGCTGTTTTGCATCGTACACTTGAAATGGCTGCTCCACCAATTCTCTTATTTTTTTAGCAATGATTCTCGCTTCAAATTGGACGGTCTCAAGTTCTTCTCGCTCTTCGCCGGTTTCTGCTTCCTGCTGATCTAAGTGGACAAGGAGCATTTCTGTCGTTGTATCTTTGCTTTCTGGATAACTCGCTCCAAGCTTTAATTCAGCTTGTTCATCATATTCAATTTCTCCAACTGTTTCCCCCATCAGCTGCTTGAACAAAAAGTTCGTACTATCTAAAACATCTGAACGGCTTCGGAAGTTTTTATTTAAATCAATTCTCTTCCCTGTTTCTTTGCCGTCTGGTTGAAAGTGTTTATATTTGTTTAAAAAGAGCATGGGCTCAGCCAGTCTAAAACGATAAATGGACTGCTTTACATCACCAACCATAAACAGATTGCCCTCTGCAGAATGTTCCCCTTTAGACACAAGCTTTAAAATCGTTTCTTGTACGAGGTTTGTATCCTGGTATTCATCAACGAGCACTTCTTCAAACTGCTGTTGATAGTACTTGGCAGCTTCTGTTTCGATCAAATGTCCTTCTGCATCCTGCTCCGCTAAAATGCGTAAGCAATAGTGCTCTAAATCCGAAAAGTCGACAATTGACTTTTCCTGCTTCGCTCTCTCGAAACGCTCACCAAATTGGATCACAAGCTCTACAAGCGTCTCCACAACTGGCTTCATTTCAGCTAAGCTTTTTAAATGCTGGGCAGGACTGCGCATGAAGTATTCATCTTTTAGTTTTTCTAATTGTTTTTTTGCTTGATTACGTGCATCAGTGGCTTTTTCTAATAAAGCAGGGTCATATTCGTCACCTTTGCACGTTTTGAGCCTTTTAAAATTGACGTTCGGCAAAAGCTCATAAAGCTTCTCAAAATCATCTTGATGACGGATTAATTCATTGACTTGCTCTAAATCATCTATAAAATTCGCTGCTCTCGGTGCTGGGCCATCCGGCTCTTTTGATAGCGAAAGAGCTCGTTCAAGCAGCTCCTGGCAGCTCCGGAGAACGAGAGAAAGATCTTCTTTGATATATGGATAAAACGGTAATTCTTCTACTTTTGTTTGTGCATCTACATCATAAAGTGAAAGGAATGCCCTCATCCATTGCTCAGGTAAAGGATGAGACCTAGAAAACTCATAAATTCTCTTCACAAGCCATTGCAAATCTAAGTCATGGCGGTCAGAAGTGTAACGATCAACCAGTTCAAAGAATGATGGCTTTCCAGCCTTATATTCATCCTCGAACAGTTCATCTAACACTTCATCTCCTAATAATTCTCCTTCTGTTTGATCTGCCAAACGAAAGCCTGGGTCAAGATCAATTTCATAGTAAAAGGTGCGCAAAACCTGCAAGCAAAAGGAGTGCAAGGTAGAAATATTGGCACGATTCATGAGGGACAGCTGCCTTCTCATATGAAGGGACCCAGGGTTTTTGGCTAATTCTTTTTCAAGTGCTTCTGTAATCCGATGCTTCATCTCTGCCGCAGATGCATTTGTGAAAGTCACAACGAGCAGACGGTCCACATCAACTGGATGTTCAGGCCGGGTCATTTTTCGAATCAGCCGTTCAACCAAAACAGCTGTTTTTCCTGACCCTGCCGCCGCCGCAACCAAGATATCTTGTCCTTCTGAAACGATGGCTTCCCATTGGTCATCCGTCCACGTACTGTTATTCGGTTTTGGTATTTGCATACTGATCCCCTTCTTTTTTGATCCGGTCTATCACAACATCATCTTTCTCAGAGGTGAGCACCCTAAAATCATTATCCTCTATTGATTCATCGAATTGGCAAATAGACTTGAATGAACAAAAGCGGCAAGGTGTTTGATCCTTCAATTTATATGGATTAATTGCGACCTCTCCATTTGTAATTCTTTCGCCTGCTTCTTCAAATGTGCGCCGAACGTGTTGTGTGAGTATATGGAAATGATCTTCACTTAAAACTGCAGAGTCAGAACGGAAAGACCCATCCTTTTTCAAGCCGGCTTGAATGACTTGTGATCTACCTGAATCAAGCGTTTGATCCATGAGTTTTACTGCTTCTACATCTTCAAGCAATAAACCCTTCATTTTAAATTTCTTGAATATTTCCTGCTCAATGTCATCCTCCGCAAGCGGAATAGGTGCTTGAATAAGCGGATCATGGATATGGAAATATAAAATGCCAGCAGGCGTCGCTTCAACCCCGAGCCACTCTTTCGAATACGTAATGGTCAGGTCTAAGTAAGTGAGCATTTGCAAGGCCAGCCCATAGTATACTTCTGCTAAGTCAAGACCTTTCTCACTGGATTTGTAGTCGACTATTCTCAAGAGCAGCCCTTTTGAACCTTCTGCTTTATCTACCCGGTCAATTCTTCCGACAAGCTCCATCGTGCAGCCATTCTTTAATTGAAAAGTAAACGGCGGCAATGGCCCTTGCCCCCCAAAACCTAACTCTAACCCTACTGGAGAAAATCCACTCACTTTGGCATGTTCACTTAATATAGAAGAGACTCGAATCAAGATTTTCTGGAGCTTTTCTTTAATATAAGCATGCCGATTAGAGCTTAATAGAATTTCCTTTTGAAGACGCGGAGCAAGCTGTTCAATCGCATGTTTTGAATAAGTGACACAATCTTCCTTCGTTAGGTTTTTCCAATCCTTTTTTTGTTCAACAAGCGTATCTGAAATATGTTTTAAAGCCGAGTGGAACAACTGGCCGATATCAGGTGCTTCCAATTTGTAAAATTGTCGATCCTTTAGTTTTAACCCATGGGAAGCAAAGTGAGAAAATGCACACGCATTGAATTTCTCCATTCTTGAAACACTGCCCTGAATATGATCACCATAAAGCTCTTTTGTGACATTAGGCTTTAATGGCTTCGCTCGATTTGTAAAAAACAAACTTGACATGATGTTTTTTGATACATCCCGATGAGGAGATGTCATTAAGTAGTTATAGACACTCCACCATACACCACTAATGGGATATTGATTGAGCCATTGCTGCAGCTGTGAGACGGTATACGATAACGAAACATGCTCATTCGCTACAAATTTTAATTGCTCCTCGTCATCCAGTTGTTCTGGATCTAACACATAAAGAGCCTGCTGATGATTTGGCATAAGCTCTTGGCAATACTTGATAAGTGTCGAAGGCAAAAGAGAACGTCCTTCTGCATCAGCAGCCGAATAGGATAGATACAAATGACGTGATGGACTCGATAACGCTTGGTAAATTAAAAATTGCTCATCTAGCAGCCGTTCCTTTCCTGTCTCTGCCAGCTCTGCTCCTGCTCGTTTTAACCATTCACGGTCATCCTCAGACAATACACTCTCATCAGAGGGGCGTGCGGGAATAACGCCATCATTTACACCAACGATAAACGTACACTTCACTTGATACATTCTCGATAAATCCATACTTCCAATAAATACTTGGTCGAGTGAAGGCGGAATCAAAGCGAATTTTAGAGAAGCTAATCCTGTATCCATCATTTGTTGGAATAAAGGAAATGAGAGCTCTTCTTCACCTAGCATTTCAACAAATTCATCCATTAATTGAATAACCGCATCCCATACTTGTCCGTGCTGCATTGCTTCAGCTAATCTACCTGCTTCTTCAGCCTCAAGCCTCGCTTTTTCAAGCTTATCTGGTACTTGTATCTCTTCTAAAAAGACATAGACAGCCTCTACCATGTCTCTTACCTTTTGCGCTTTTTTGAGCCTTTTCTGCAACTGGTAAAGCGGGGGCACGATCCATTCTTTGACGTCATTTAGCATTTGTTCCATTTCAATTTCTTGATCTGTTTGTCCAAAATCCTCATCTAATGATTGGAAGCGCCTGTAATGAAACCGGGAACCGTTTGTCCAGCGTTCTCCTTTTACACCATAAGCAATACAATAGTTTTCAAGCTGATCTGCCTGCTCTCTCGCTTTGTTCTTAGCGAGTTCAAGCGGAAATAAGAACTCTGTTTTCACGCAGCGAAATACCGCTTCATACCGCCAGTTTCCTTTTATGACATCCAAGCTCGAACGAATCAATTCAATGAGCGGATGATACTGCATCGATTCATTTCCATCAATAAAAAAAGGAATATCGTAATCTCGAAAAACCTCTTTTAATGTATCTTTATAGTCGTCTACATGTCGTGCAACAATCGAGATATCTCTCAATCTAAGTCCTTTTTCTCTCACTAAATCAAGTATATCTCTGGCTACACCCTCAATTTCAGCTCGTTTATTTGCACTTTTAGACACTGTGAGATGAGGGGTGTTTTCCTGATATGGCTGCACTGGTCTCTGCTCATATTGGTGTTCTAAATAAGCAAGATCTGGTGTATAAATGTGCCGTTTATTTCTTTCCAAAACGTTCTCAGAAATGTCAGCTCCGCACTCTCTAGCAAGCTGATAGAGCTGGAAATACGTTTTCCCTGTCATACGAAATAAATCAAGTTCATTTGGCTGCCTATCATGATAGGAGCGATCCACTGTGAAAGCAGCAGTTATTTTTGCTGCATGCAGCAGGAGCTGTTCAATGACAAGAAGCTGCTGCGGTGTAAATTGATAAAAACCATCTATATAAATGTGTGCTCCTTTTATTTCTTCAGATGAAGGAATTTGCTGCGTGAGAAGTGTCAAATAGTCTTCTGAGTGCACATATTCATCTTGTAAATGCTGCTCCATCTGCTGATAAAGAACATGCAGATCATGCAATTTTTCGGCTGCCCGTCTTTCTTCTGTATACTCTGAATACATGCTCGACATTGAAATTTTTTCAATATCCTCCGGCAACATACAATACCTTTTGAATTCAGCCATCGTCTTTTCAATTTGCTCCACAAATCCCGGCTTATCACTCGCTTTTTTGAACACTTTAAACTTTTCTTTCTGCTCTTCAATCACTTTTCTTAAAAGCATTTGAATTCCTGTGCTTGTCACAAATTGCCGGTTCGCTCCGCCAGTCTGCTGTAAAATAGACCAAGCAAGACGTGTGAAACTAAATACTTTGGCCCTGATCATTCCGCCAGCTTCAGACGTTTTTGCAAGCTCATATTCCATTAAAAATGTCATTTGATCCGGGACTAAAAAAATGATTGGCGGACCCAACGGATCAAGCCGAAGCTGTTCTTTGATTTCCTCTAAGATTGCAGTCGTTTTTCCACTCCCCGATCTGCCTGCTAAAAACTGAATCTCCACGTTCCACAACACCTTTCTTATGTACTCATATTCTAGCGAAAATAAAGGGAAATAGCTATTTTCCTATCACGTTCCCGTTCTCCTATCTGATTGAAATAACATAGGCACCTTTCCTCACTCTTTTCATATCATAAACCATCATGAACAAAAAGGAGGCTGGCAATATCATGTATTACGATTACTATGACTACTCGCCATATGACATGCGCCAAAACACAAGGATCATTTCAGACCTTGAGAAGGCGATCAATGGTGAATATTCTGCGATCCAATGCTACGAAAAACTTGCCCAAAAAGCAAAAAACCCTGAGGCGAAAAAGGTCATTCAAGAAATACGTCAGGATGAAGTCAGACACTATCAACTATTTTCAAAGCTATATTATTCTTTAACAGGTAGAAACCACAAACCAAGCGTAACAGAACCTTGTCCAGAACAATTCAGAGAAGGACTTATGTTTGCCTTTAAAGATGAACAAAAAACGGTCGATTTTTACTTAAGCGTATCAGACTATGTCCGTGACCAAGGAACAAAAGAGCTAATGAAACGTATCGCTCAAGATGAACAGCAGCATGCTGTATGGTTTTTATACCTTTTAACGCACCATGTGTCTTAGATAGTCCTATTTTAATAGGAGATCGTATGTTCCGTCAAAAAATGAAATCGATTTTTCGTTCCTTCAATATGTCAAAGTTAGCGCTAAATGCAGCAAAGTCTCACATCCCTTCCTCATTTTCAAACGAAAAAATGAGAATTTGACCATTAAAAAAACTCCTCTGCCACAAATGCAGAAGGAGTTTTTTCATGATCTTTTAATGAAATTTTGCTTCATTGCTTTGCTGCTGATGCTTGAGAACCCCATCAATTGACAGCAGCTTACTGCCGCTAAGTGTTAAATAAAGCGCCATGACGAGCAGCGAAAGTTCAAATTCATAACCGCCAACAAATCCTTTAGAAAAACCAACAGTAATAATCGCTACAGCCATAATTGGTACAAATAATGCTGCGAAAATACGTGTTCCTAGACCTAAAATCAAAGCGATACCCCCGACTAGCTCAATTGTCTTGACAATATAGGCCATAAATTCGGGTAAACCGATTTGCCCAAAGAATGCTGCTGTTCCTCCCAGTCCTCCTTGATATGCCTGAAGTCCATGTAAAAAGAAAATAATACCTAAAATAACGCGTACAAAAAGTGTTCCTATTTCTTGATTCGTTTTCATATAGTGAATTCCTCCTGTTTTTACACTACATAATGTAATGTTAATAAGTAAAAAAAATTAGTAATTTAAGTTGAGCATAATCATTAAGACCACCATCAGAATGGCTGATGTGACAATTGGAATAATTGGTACATTAAAAGGAATATTGTAAGTTGGATTTAAGATTTTTTGTATTCTTAAATTCAATGCCCGATCTCCAAAGGACACCGCAAACTTTGTTTGTTTTTGAAACTGGGTTTTCTTTTTAATCAGTTTCAAAAGGGCCTGCCCTACTCCAAGCTCAGTACCTGTCTGCTGAATGGCATAGTCATCTGCAATCACTTCGCGAAAAACAGAGTAGCTTTGTCTCATATGCTTTAACACTGGAATGTACCAAATGACTTTTGTGAGCATTGAGAACATGAAAGCTTTTAAGGGATCATAGCTGTATTTGTGATGCAATTCATGATGAACAACAGCGTCAATCTCCTCTTTATCCAGCATGTCCATGAGGGCTGTTGATAAATAAACCTTTGGGTGAAGCATCCCCATTGCAAAGGCAAGCGGTTCTTGACAGTGAAACACAATGATATCGTTTTGATATTTCTCTGACAGAAATTCGGTTGACTGTTGTTCGAATGCCAACATCATATGTCGTTTGAATTGAATGTACTTGCTGATTTGCTTTGCCATATAGAAAATTGCAAATCCCAATGTGTAGAGGACTAAGGCATCTAGAAAATACTTTAAAGGAGTGAATCCATAAAATTCGAGCACGGACTGGCATACATGGATCAGGTTATATGCTTGGTTCCAGCCAAAAAAGCTTGAAAGCACGTAATACCCCATCTGATAAAAAATGGCTAAACCAATCAATATACCGCCTAAAAACAGCAGACTCGACTTCATTTTATTCATTTTGCTGCTCCTCTTTTTTAGATGCTAGCCTTGCTTCTAGAACTTTGAGTAATTCAGGATCAGCACTTTCAATCGCATCCACCATATGATTCACTGCCAATGGACCGAAATCGTCCATCAATCCTTGCGTAATCCATTTTGTTTGCTCATTTAGAAATTCTTCTTTTGTTAAAATGGGATTATAAATAGATGAGCGCCCTTTTGTTTTTTTCTCCACAATTCCTTTTTCGGTTAAGCGGTTCAGCACAGTCATCACCGTGTTGAAATTAATCGGCTTTTCATCTGACAGCTTCTGCTGCACCTCTTTAATCGGCATATCCTCACCTTGATAAAGGATCTCCATAATTCTTCCCTCTAAAGGACCAAAAAAACGATTCAATCCCTTTTCATTATATTTAAAAGAAGGAATTTTCATGTTATCACCCCACACTAAGCATTGTAGTGTAATTGAAAATGATAGTCAACTGATAAGATAAATAGGGGAAAATCGTTGTATATTGACTTTGCTTTTGGTAAAAATTACTTCTTTCTTTATAAGAATTTGCTAACCATTTATTGATAAGATAATCTTATGAAAATGGTAAAAAAAATCGTATTTTATTTATAGAGACTTTTGTATTATAGTGAAGATAACAACATTTCACTTACTGAACAAACATATAGGAAGAAGGTTTACATGTGATGAAACAAGGAAACAGCCTTCGAACCGATCTCATTCTGATTGCGATAAGCGGTTTAGGTGGATTTCTTTTGTCTTTAACAGGAATGTCTATTGGCTGGATGGTTGGTACATTAATCACAGCAGCTTTTATTGCCATGCGCCGCCCCACCCTGTTTCAGCGTAAAGGAACCAGCACCTTACGTATTCACAGCAGATGGCTGCTCCTTGGTCAATTCATTCTCGGAATCGAACTCGGACAGAAAATGAATATGAAGGTCCTTCACATTTTCGCTGAAAATTGGCTCCCTGTGAGTTTCATGCTCGTCTTTTCTATTCTACTGGCGATGCTCTCAGGCTTTGTCTTATGGAAGCTGAGCAAAACAGATATGCTGACAAGCTTTGTCGGAACTGCCCCCGGCGGTTTATCCGCTATGCCGGGGATTGCCCAAGAGGTGGGAGCAAATACAGCTGTTGTGAGTCTCGTGCAAACGATACGTGTATTAATGGTTGTACTCACTATCCCTTTTACAGTGTTTTATTTAAATACAAAAAACGAAGCGGATGCGGTTGTAGCTACGCAAGGAAGTGCCTTCTCTTCGGGCGTTTTCACCCTGTCAAACATCTCTTGGACCGCTGCACTTATTTTAGGTGCCTGGCTCATGTCACGCCTGGCAGTTCGTCTTCATTTCCCTGCCCCTTGGCTGATCGGCAGCATGCTAGGCGTCGCAGCTCTTCAAGTTGGTGCGGGCGCACTCATAGGTTATGATTTGATTCCTTATTGGCCGGCACAAGCGAACATTGCGTCTCAAGTATTTCTAGGTGCAACCATCGGATCAAAAATGAATAAACAGATGTTTGTTGGACTAAAAAACACTCTCATTGTGGCTGTCGTCAGCTCAGCCGGGCTAATTGCTGCGACTGTCCTCAGCTCTATTGCCATTGCTGAGATCACAGGCATTTCTGTCATTACAGCCATTCTTGCCTTTTCGCCTGGCGGTATTGCAGAGATGGCAACAACAGCGGTCACACTTCACGAGGATTCTACCTTTGTTGTGGCTGTACAAGTCGTCAGAATTATTCTCGTCATTGCAATGCTGCCACCGTTTTTCCGGTTCTTACATCATGTCTGGGCAAAAAGGCAGCCTGATTATAAAGCCGCAAAATAAAAAAGAGACGCTTTGCATATGCAGAGCGCCTTTTTTATTCGCTGGTATTCCTTTTGACACCGACGACTTGATCCTTTGAAATGGTGCCAAAATGCCGGCTGTCAAAGCTATGTATTCGGTTATCTCCAACCACAAAGTAATGATTGTTTTTGATTTTATCGTCTCCTGTGATGGCTTTCAGCTGAAAATCTCCTGTCAGGACGTTCCCCATTTTATGTTTTTTCTGCTCTTTTAAATAAGGTTCCTTCTTTTTTTCACCATCGACAAATAACTGATCATCTTCATACTTGATCGTTTCTCCTGGGAGTCCAATGACCCGTTTGATCAAGATTTGATTTTTAGGTCCGTGAAATAACACATAATCAAACCGGCTAATTTTCGTGAGTTTTGGCGAGAACTTATTGATTAATAATTCTGTTCCATCTGTAAAAGTTGGGTCCATACTAACCCCTTCTACTTTGTACGTGACAAACATGAAATTCTTTACTTGGAACAATAAGACGATGCCTGTAATAATCATCAACCATAGCAATGGCTTCTTTTTCATTAAGAGCCTCCTTTGTCCTCACGCTTGCTCATTCGAATGTTCAACCTATTTTCTACTCTCTTTCCAACATACCATAATAACGCGATAACTAGAACCGCAAAAACACTTCTTAACGGATTCTTAACTAAAGCAGAAAGATCATAGCCAATAAAACTAATGATAAAAAGCATGACACACTTGCCAGATAAAGCAGCTAATGAGAATTGCCAAAAGCTAATTCTTGATAAACCCGCTACAACATTGACAGCAGCAGAGGGCGTGAAAGGAAAGCAAAGTAAAATAAATAACGGACCAAACCCTCGCTTCTCCACCCAAAGCATCAATTTTTTAATGGAAGGATGCCTACTGATAAAGTTGAGCATTCTCATCTGTCCAAATTTTCTGATCAGCAAAAAGACAAGAATAGACCCTGCACTTGCGCCAATCCAGGTCAATAAAAAGCCTTCCCAAAGGCCAAATGCATTTGCATTCGCTACAGCAAACGCAACGAGTGGTAAAAACGGAAGAAATGCTTCTATTAAGGGTAGCAATATGGCCACAATCGGTCCAAAGGCCTTGTAGCTTTCAAAAAATGATGTGATATTTTCATGAGTAAATAGGGAAAGAAATGATGTCAACTTCTTTGACTCCTTCAAGGTTTGTCTACTTTTCATTTTACATGGAAAACATAAAAATATACAAATGAATCCCCCCTGCCCCCTTGAGATTGGTTGACTCATCCGATATAATAAATAAGAACAGGTGTTCCATAAATAAAGAAAGCAGGCTTGGACATGACGAGACTATCAAGAATACAGCTTCAGATGATGGAACAGGCCATCTTTCTTCCAATGGTCATCTCCATCCTCAATCGTGATTTGACTCACTTAAAACAACATCAAACATTTAAACTAAATGAACCATACATTCAGCTTGTGACCTCTGCCTTAAAGGAAGCACAGAAAGCACTTTATGAACTGAAGCAGCATTTACGTAAAGAAAAAATGAAGGTACAGCAAATTGAACACGATGAAGGATTTACAACTTATCTATTTATCATAGATGGCTATGAAGAAAAGCATAAATACTTTAATCCACGTATACGCCACCGGGTAGAGGAACTGCTGACTCAGTATTTTCTTCATCAAGCGAACTGAATTTGCTTCATTGTCGCGCTTACCCATTCAAAGCAAAAAGCCTGCCACAGCGGCAGGCTCCTACTTATTTATGATAATTCAAGCTGTTCTCTCAGCTCTGTTCTCACTTCGTCTAATCCAGCGCCATCTAACTCAAAGTAATACACATTCCCAGGCTGATAATCATGGCCCTTCAGCTGAATGGTATCCACTGATTTCAATGAGCTCAATAACGGGAAAAGACCGATAAACTGCTTCATGGACAGATTGGTTGAAACATTATCACCAAGTGTATCAATGATGTTGTCATATGACGGGATCGAAGAAATAGATTTAGATTTTTCAAAGATGGCTTGAAGTGCTTCCATTTGGCGCTTCCCGCGCATGAGGTCACTGTCTGCCTTTCTCGTTCTCACAAAGGCTAATGCTTCTTCACCATTTAATGTATGGGTGCCTGTCTGCACATGAACTTTTCCCTTTGAATCCTTTTCCATTTGTTTTGCGATACCTTCATCTTCAATCGTGACGTCAATTCCATTTAACTCATCCACAATGTCTTGAAACGCCTTAAAGTTCCCTGAAATCACATAATCTACAGGAATGTTCAGCAAGTTTTCGACCGTTTTGACTGACAAATCTGCACTCCCAAACGCATGGGCGTGGGCGATTTTATCATATCCTCTTCCCGGTATATCAACATAAGAATCACGAGGAATACTGAGGAGCTTGATGGTTTTCTCTGTTCGGTTCACCGCCGCCAGTAAGACCGCATCACTTCTTGCTTCGTCTACCGTTTCACCTGGACGGCTGTCAATTCCAAGCAAGAGCACCGAGAAGCTGTCTTTTCCTGGATCAAAAGCTTTCACACGCTTTTGCGAGGTGTCTCCTCTTTCTAATGACACTTGCGCCTTATCCGACGCTTTTGAAATTTTATAGTAAGCATATCCTGTCACGGACACTGCCATCACCATGACAAAAGCCATGATAAACAGCACGGCTTTCACCCAAGGTCTCAGCCTTCTTTTTGATCTTGTTTTTTCCTTCATCCTTTCCGAACCCTCACTCTATCTTAGTCTATCAATGTAGGTTCCACTATAACATATTTTGATGAAAGTTTCCTGCACGCAACATATTTTTATGAATACAATAAAAAAGCCACTCAGTATGAGCAGCTTTTCTTCCATTATTTTTGGTCAATTCCTTGTTTTACTTCATCAATCATGGCAGTCAATGATTCAAGGCCGCCGCCAGATAAATACCACATGTCAGAGTTCAAATACACCACATGGTTGTTTTTGACCGCTTTGACTGATTTCACATAATCATTTTCAACAAGCTGTTTCGCAGAAGTTTCTTCTCCGATCGCTGCGCCTCGATCAATGACAAATAAGTAATCCGGATTCGTTTTGACCATGTACTCATATGAAATGCTTTGTCCGTGTTTGTCAGATGGCTCAAGCTTTTGATCTGCCGGCGTGATACCAAACACATCATGGATGAGTCCGTATCTTGACTTAGCACCAAAGGCTGTCATTTTACTGTCGTTGGCCATGATCATTAAACCATTCTGTTTCAACTCTTTTGCCTGTTTCTTTAATGCATCTACTTTTTGATCAATGGCTGCTAGTTCTTTTTTGACTTCGTCTTCCTTATCAAAAATTTCCCCTAACGTCGTGGCATTCTTTTTAAATGATTCCATATAGTTGGCAGTGTCTACATCCATCAAAATCGTAGGAGCAATTTCAGAAAATTCATCGAATGCATCTGATTGACGAGACTGAATAATAATCAAATCGGGCTTAATCTCTGCAATTTTTTCGAAGTTCGGCTCTTTTAAACCGCCGACATTCTCATATTTGTCACCTTCATATTTGGATAAATATTTAGGCACGACTTGTTTTGGTAAAGCTGTCACATCCACACCTAGTTTGTCCAGCGTATCAAGACTTCCCATATCAAACACGACGACTTTTTTCGGGTTTTTCTTGATCTTCACACCATCTTTATTCAGCATGTCTTTTACCGTGACGGTTTCCTCTTTTGTTCCTTCTGTTTTTCCTTGGTTCCCGCAGGCAGCGAGTACAACAATCGCTGTTAATACAGTCATCATCCATATCCATTTTTTCATACTTGATCACCTCTTCATTTTTTTAAGAAAAATATAAGCAAATACGCTCACCGTGAATGACTTCAATCGGTATGCGCATGTCATAAATTTGTTCAAGTGCATCTGTTTGAATCACTTCTTCTACTCCGCCTTCTTTGATCACCTGTCCATCTTTTAAAGCGACGATATGATCGGAATACACAGATGCAAAGTTAATATCATGGAGAACCACAACAATTGTTTTCCCAAGATCTTTGACGAGCTGCTTAAATAGCTTCATCATCTCAACAGAATGATTCATATCCAAGTTGTTTAAAGGCTCATCTAAGAAAATATAATCCGTATCCTGAGCCAGCACCATCGCAATAAAGGCTCTTTGCCTTTGTCCGCCGCTCAGTTCATCTACATATTGATGCTGGATATCGGCAAGCCTCATGTATTGAAGAGACACATCGATCATCTTCTCATCTTCTTTTGTCAGCTGGCCCTGTGAGTAAGGAAAACGGCCAAAGCTGACAAGCTCCCGTACGGTCAGGCGCACACTCATGTGATTGGCCTGCTTTAAAATGCTCATCTTTTTCGCTAGCTCCTGCGGAGGATACGCGCTATATGGTTTGTCCTGTAAATAAGCTGCACCTGTGTCTGGCTGAATCAAGCGGCTCATGATGGACAAAAGAGTGCTCTTACCCGCACCATTTGGACCAATGAGAGAGGTCAGCTGTCCTTTTTTCACACTGACAGTTGTTTTGTGAAGCACTGTTTTTCCGTTATATGTCTTACTGACTCCCTTCATTACGACCATGAACGACTCTCCTTTAAAAGTAAGTAAATAAAATACAATCCGCCTACTAAATCAATCAGGACACTCAGCGGCGTTTGAAAAGTAAATACCTTTTCTACAAGAAACTCCCCGCCTACAAGGGCAATCACACTGATGAAAAAAGAGCCTAGCAGCAAGTATGTATGCCGGTACGTCCGAAAGAGCTCTCGTGCGACGTTCACGACGAGTAAGCCAAGGAACGTAATCGGTCCGACAAGTGCTGTTGCGATGGACACAAGAACGGCTATCACGATCAGCATCTTTTTTGTGATGCTGTCATAGTCAATTCCCAGATTCACCGCATGCTCCTTCCCAAGTGACATGACATCTAATTTGGAGCGGAATGTCCAAATGTAAAGGCACAGCGCCGCAAATAAAACAGAAGCAATGAGTAAGATATCTGTGTTCATGTGATTAAAGCTTGCAAAGGATTTATCTTGTACGACCTGGTATTCATTTGGATCAATCAGCATTTCCATAAAAGAAGAAAGGCTTTTGAACAATGTCCCAAAGACAATACCAACAAGCAGAAGCAAGAAAATGTGTTTATTTTTCCGTTTGAACATCACCGTATATAACAGCACAGAAAATAGAATCATCAGCCCAACGCAAAGGAAAAAATTCAGGTTTTTATTGACGATCATAAAATTGGTCGAGCCAAACAGATAAATAATCGCTGTTTGCAAAAACAAGTACAGTGCGTCTAAACCTAGTATGCTCGGCGTTAAGATTCGATTGTTGGTCAAGGTTTGGAAGACAACAGATGAAAAGGCAATCGCGCCTCCCGTCAATGTCATCGCCAGCACTTTCTTTAAACGACTTGGCACTGTGTACGGCCAGTACCCCATTTGAAAGGTAATGAAAATCACGATCAGCACGGCTGCAATGGCTGCAATCAGGCATAATGTACGTTTCTTATGCATAGCGTTTCCTCCTTAATAACATGTACAGGAAGATCGCACTTCCGACGATGCCTACCATGAGCCCAACTGAAATTTCATATGGATAAATGATCACCCTTCCGAGCACATCACAAATCAGAACAAAAATGGCTCCTAGTAAGGCTGTATGCGGAAGGCTCTTTTTCAAGTGATCGCCGCGGTAGATCGATACAATATTCGGAATGATTAAGCCTAGGAATGGCAACATTCCGACAGTTAATATGGTGACAGATGTAATCATCGAAACGATCACCAAACCAACCGCCATCACACGTTTATACGTTAAACCTAAGTTGATGGCAAAGCTCTCACCCATACCCGCCACTGTAAAGCGGTCAGCATATAAATACGCGATGATCAATAGTGGAACACTCACATAGAGCAGTTCATAACGCCCCTGAACAATAAGAGAAAAATCCCCTTGAAGCCATGCAGATACGTTTTGGATCAGATCATATTTATAGGCTATAAACGTAGATATTGAACTGACAATCCCGCCAAACATTAAGCCGACTAACGGTACATAGATCGTATCGTTCACCTTAATATGCCGCAGGATTTTTAAGAAAAGAAGATTCCCAGCTAAAGTAAATAGAAACGCGATTCCCATTTTCATGAGCGGGCTCGCATGTGTAAAAACAAGCATTGCTGCTAAAATACCAAGCTTCGCCCAATCCATCGTTCCTGCAGTGGTTGGTGAAACAAATTTATTCCTCGTCATGCTTTGCATAATAAAGCCGCATAAACTAAGGCTCATGCCAGCAAGCACAATACTCATGAGACGCGGGATGCGACTTGAAACTAACGTATGTAATTGTTCATCTGTTAAATGAAACATCTGTAAAATGGACAGATCCTGTACACCGACAAACAGTGATACACATGCCAAACATACAAATAATAAACTTAATTGATACAACTTCATACTGGTTTCTCTCTTTCTATCAAGCTCTTTCCGCTAAAAATGATTATCATTATCAATTAAGCGACAGTTCATATATTATCATATCTAGTAAAATATTCAATAGCAGATTGAGAAAGACGGAAACTCATGAAAAAACAGCCTGCGGCAGCGGCTGCTTTTTCACCATTATTGAATGCTCACTTGAAATTGTCCTTTCAATTCCTCTTCTGCTTCTTGAAATAACTGCCTTACGCTTTCTGCATACTCGCCAAGAGCGTCTTTGCTCGTTTCAAAATTTACCCATGTCAGCTCTATTGGAAGATTTACTTCTCCTGTCAAACAGTCCCATAGGGCATCAAGATTTTTCCCGTAATAGTCAGGAAGGTGTAAAACTGTTTTTAGTTGGTCATGAAGCTCTTCTTGCGACCTGCACGATGCGCCGTCCAGCTGCACTTTTTTCATGTCATCTTCCCCTCTCATGCCTTTATTTTAAACGAACAGAAGGAAAAAGAGAAAGCGGGACTCCTCACTTTTGTTTCTGTCTGACACTTGAGATCAAAAGGATGAGGCAAGCAGCCAAAACGACCAAGAAAAAGACGGTTAACACCATCTGGGTCCCGTACAGATCAGCAAAAAGACCGATAAAAACACTCGGAATACCCAGGCCTAAATAGGCAAACAAGTAAAACCCTGCAACGGCTCTAGCTGCCTCCTTTTTCCCCCGTTCGACAATAAGCTGAAGACCACCTAAATAAGTAAATCCATAGCAGGCAGTACCCGCAAGCATCGTTCCGGCAAGCACAAGAAGGATGGACCCGCTATTTGCTCCAAATAGCAAAAGGCCGTATCCGCATGGAAGACAGATAAACCCGGCAAAGAGCGCTACTGTGCTATTCATCTTGCGAACAAAAGGCTGCATCAGGACACCTGCCATATTAATCAAAAAGAGTGCCGGCCCTACCCATAATTCATATCCATTCAATTTAAGCTGTGCTGGCAAAACCGAAATGACGAGGCCGCACACCGACCACGCGATGGCAATCGCTGCATTCGCCGGCATTGTTCCTTTTGGAAATGTTGGCATGTTCATCATCGGTTTACCTGAATCTCCTTGTACAGGCGGAACGAAAAAGAAGACACCCACGATGGTTAGGATTAAAAGGCCCAGCACAATCCAATAGCTAAGAGGCGCAAGCGACATACGCTGAAAAGAAAGCAGTGCCGTAAAAAGAGCACCGCCCCCAAAGCCAACCGAACTGCATAACGCAATAAAAGTTGGAATCCAGCTTGATTTTTCTGGATATAAAGCAATCAAATAAGCGGTGCATGTGCCAACACTCAGACCAAGCCCCACCCCTTGCAGCAGCCGGGCTGCAAAGAGCATTTGTATGGTAGGGTGCACGATCATCAATAGGGTAGCACATAACGAAAAGCTTAGCGCGACCAATAAAACCGGTTTGCGTCCAGCCCGATCAGATATGCCGCCAAGAAAAAGCAAGACTGGAATCAGTCCGAAGACATATGCAGCAAATACAAGTGCTGTAGCCGCCTTTCCGTACCCTGCTTGTTCCGCATACAACGTATAAAGGGGCACTTGCAGATTCACTGCGGTCGTAATCATAAAAAGACCAAATAAAACGAATATAAATGGAATGATGGATAGGTGTGCTGTTTCTTCTTTAGATGCAGGGATCATTTGACTCTCTCCTCTATGTCATAAGCATATGAGAACAGTGTACACACCTTTTGGCTTACTTCCTATATCCAAAAATGATGCTATTGACCACTCCATAATTCCGTGTCATCATCAAGTTATATGTGACAATGAGAGAAGGTGTCCGATGTATATTTATTTAGACCGCTCAAGTACAACCCCGCTCTGGCAGCAAATCGTGACTGGGATCATTCAACAAATTCATTCACAAAAACTGAATCCTGACGATCAGTTAACACCAACACGGGTATTAGCACAGGAGCTCAATGTATCAAGATCAACTATACAGCTTGCCTATGATGAACTGCTGGCAAGAGGATATGTCAGCACATCTAGAAGAGGCGGTACAAAGGTCATTTCGAGTGACCACTATGCAGCCTCCACTCCCCATCAAAGTGAGCCGCCTTTCCCTCTTCCGGTAAGACCACACTTTCAAGAGGCGGAGAAACAAATGGACCACTGGCTGTCGGCCAATCAATTTCATGAGAAACTCGATATTGATTTTCGACATCAGGAGCCAGCCATCGATGAACATTTTCAAAATATATGGAAACGGTCGCTCACGAAAGCATTACAGCGATTAGATATGAAAGATTGGGGCTATTCCTCCCCGCACGGATTATGGGAAGTACGTTCAGAAATACGCCAATACTTATCTGTAGAACGCGGAATCGATGTAGAAGAAGATCAAATGGTGTTAACAGGTGGCACGCAGCAAGCCATTGATTTGATTTCACAGGTATTGCTTAAAAAAGGAGATACAGTAGCTGTTGAAGATCCAGGCTTTCCTGGGGCAAGGCTTTCATTTATGCATCGTGAAATGAACATTTATCCCGCACCCGTCGATGAAGAAGGAATCATGGTGAATACATTGCCACGGCAAACAAAGCTGATTGCGGTGACGCCCTCCCATCAGCGTCCAACCGGTGTATGTATGAGTGTCAACAGAAGGCAGCAGCTGCTGAAATTTGCTGTCAGCCATCAGTCTTATATACTAGAGGATGATTTTGATGGAGATTATCGTTATCATGGCGGACCGCTTCCTTCATTATTTTCAGAAGCACCCGACCATGTGATTTACATCTTAAGCTTCTCCAAGGTGCTGACTCCCGGCATCCGCCTTGCTGCCATTATCGGCTCCAAAGCGGTCATAAAAGAAATCGCTTCCCTGCAATCACTCATTCAAAGACAGCTGCCCATTATGGAACAGATCACACTCGCTTCTTTTTTCAGAGAAGGAGAATTCACGCGATATGTCAGGCGAATGAGACAGCTGTATAAAAAAAGACAGGCTGCTATGATGGATGCCCTTTTGACACAACACTTTGACAAGCACTTTCATATCTATGGAACCGATACGGGTCTTCATGTCTTTTTAGAAGGAGCGCCAGACTTTGACGAAAAAGGCAGTATTGAAGCAGCCAAAGCAGCGGGCGTTGGCATTTATCCATTAAGTCCTTATTGTTTTGAGAGCAATCGAAAGGGATTACTGCTAGGCTTCGCCTGTACGGACGAAAACATGATTCAAGAGGGTGTCCGCCGCTTAAAGCAAATACTTTATATGTAAAAAAAGCCTGGAAGTCCGCCTTCCAAGCTTTTTTACGTTGATTGCTGAATGCGGCCTACTTCTTCAATAAATGCAGCTGTCTGCTGCAATCCATCTTGCAGATGATGGGTAGCGGAAATAAACAGCTTTTCTTGACCTGGGTGCTTTAATAGCTGCTCCACCTGACCGATTCCTTTTTCAAATGAATGAAGACCTGTCTTTAATTGTTGATCCGCCTTTTGATAAGCGGCTGGAACTTCTTGATGAGCAAGCCCCTTTTGAATCACACGATCAAAGGCTTTCGTCGCTTTTTTCAATTTTTTATTTACTTGGATCTTTCCATGTCCATCTGAAATAAATTGGTCGGTCATGTTTTCATAAGCTTCATTTAACTCATCCATATAACGCTGAACCCATTGTTCATACGCAGCTTCTTTTGTGTCTTGTTTTGAAGGCGATTGACCTGCTTGCTGACAGGCTGCTAGTAATATCACTGTCAAGGTGAATAACAGCATCAAATGCGATTGTTTTTTCATACAGAGCCTCCATTTCTTATTCCCATTCGTTCATATCGGTCAAAATAGGAGTATCCTTTACCACATACGAACACTTTGCAAGAAATGATTTCTTTTATTGTAACAGACGGCTCGTGTCACTTCTGCGATTTATGAGTAAATGGATGAAAATACGTCTAAGGATCCACATTTTCCTGTCATTTGATTGACAGTCTACCGATACACTTAATAGACGACTGGATATATGGATTTGGTTTCAATAAGTTCATGGTGGATGTTTTCTAATGAAAAGAAATACTTCGTTCGTGTCATCATGATGATGCCAAACGAAGTCGCCTTGTATTTTCCAAGTCTTAAATTATACATCCTGTTGATTTATTGAAGTTTACCTTTACAAGCAATCTCAAGCTCTTCGACTACTTCACCATCTTGAATGAGATATGCTTTTTCATGGAGATTGACAGCGGGACAAATATGATTTGGAATGATTTGCACCTTCTCACCGATCTGGACAGTCTGACGGAAGCCTTCGTGATAGATGATGGCATGCTCATCAAATACACTTGAAACAAATACATCATCATAGTCTTTTACTTTGCCTAGTCCTTTTGTTTTCGTCAGCCCTTTTGTACGGGTTTGAGCCGTGAGCCCTTTGGCTCCAACATCTGTAATGACACGGGCCTTTGTTGGCTTACTGATCACCGTCGTCAGCACAGCTGCCGCACAATGTGAAAAAGTGCCGATCACATTGGATTGAGAGGCATCCATGAAGATGTAAGTGCCTGGTCTGATTTCGGTGACTCCCTTTGGAATATCAAATTGAAATAAGAACGGCGGTGTTGATCCTATGCTCACTACCTCTAGCAGCATGCCTGTTTCTTTCGCAATCTGTGCAAACTGAAGCGTGCGATTCACAGCGTCTTCGTATAATGTGTGACAATGCGCTTTACTTTCCGCCTTATATGTATGTCCATCATGAGAAAAAATCCCCTTTAAATGAACGAAGTCACATGTTTGAATCGCCTGCAAGATTTGACGGAAATCACTCTCTTCAATGACACCAGATCTTTCTTCTCCAACTTCTATCTCAATTAGAACCTCCGCTTTTTTCTCTGCTCCACGAAAGACATGTTCAATTTGATGCACATGCTCTACACAATCTATTCCAAATGAAATTTGTATCGACTCTGCCAGCTTTCGAATTCGCTTGAGCTTTGTCTCGCCTACAATTTGATTGGCGATAAAGATATCTGTCAGCCCATGCGCCGCCATTACTTCCGCTTCTCCTACTTTCGCTACAGTTAAGCCAGATGCGCCCATCTCCTCCTGCACCTTCGCAAGACTAGGTGTTTTATGTGTTTTCGTATGAGGACGCAGTTTGACTTGCTGACGGTCCGCATACTGCTGCATAGCAGCTAGATTCTCCATCATTACCCGTTTATCAATTAATAGCGCCGGTGTATCTAGTTCATCATAAGTCATTATCATATCCCCTTTCACTGCTGCTCGTTATATAAATTTTTATACGTTATAGTTGAATTATATAATTTTTTATATAATTATCAATGTTTTTTTCTTCGAGAAAGAAAGACGATATGCTAAACCCTCGCTTCATAAGGAGTCCAGCGGCTGTCCTGCCGCTGGTTTTAGTTAATATCTGTTCCGAAGCTCCCTTAATATAAAATCGTATACAAGGTTGAGCTGTTGTTCCTTTGGATACAGCATAAATTCTTGTTTTTTAGGAAGACCTCCATCAAGGCGATCTTGAAATTTCGTTCGGAGATACGCTGTTCTGTGCACCTGACTCTCAAATGATTTATATGAGACATCGAGTTCGACGGTTTGCTCATTTGTAAAGATGACCACCGTGTCTCCGAGGGATGATTCCTGGAAGGTATGAATGTATTTGTGGGAGATCCAGCCGCACTGAGGACGGTTGGATGAATAGGTTGGGAAGAAATACAAATGATTGGATGAGTCAATCACAATTGGAGGCTTGTGAGATATTCCTGTTACTTCATATGTTCCCGCTTTTCTGCCCGCATAGCTTGAGCCGAAGAATCTGCAACTGCGTTCAATAATTTGCAGGGGCTTTAATTCAACGTAAAAGCTTGTCTCTCTTTCTATGACTTTTGAATATACTCTTTTTCCTTCTTCAACCGGAAGGACCGCCATTGTTGTTTGATTAATGACGTATGAATCTAAAGGTGTTTCACTAATTCCTGACACTTCATTTCCTCCTGTGTTAATTTTTGGTTATTTTAGATACTATTAATCTATCACCAACATATAAGAAACGACAGGATTTTTTCAAAATTTATTAAAAATCATCTTTTTATCGTATTTTTTAGTCCATTCGATCTATCGAAAAGCCTTTTTTAATGATATATCACATCCTGTCGATCGGACAAGAGATGTCGATTTCGCTCAAAAATAAATTGTCTAAAAATTATAAATTCTTGTTGATTTTTTCTCCGCCAATCCATATACTATAAAAAAGGCATCGGGGGGATTCTTTATGAAAGAGAAAAAAACGTATGCTGAGCTCATGAAGTCCCGCAACACCCAAAAAACCGAAGAAAACGGCGTCACTATTTTAGACATCTATATTCAAATGGTTTTAGATGAGGCGCTTTATAAACAGCGCTTAACCTTCCTTAGAGAAGAGATTGATAAGGCGCTGGATCAGCGTGATGTAAAGCGATTCAACGACCTGTCAGCTCAATATGCAGAACACTGCTTACATCAATCATGATGATTTTACTTGCGGCAAAGAGACAGCAACTCGTCTCTTTACCGCAAGTTTTTTGTTTATCCATTTAAAATGGTTCCGCCATTTACATGCAGGATTTGTCCATTCATATAAGAGGAGTCTTCGCTCGCTAAAAACAAATAGCTCGGCGCAAGCTCTACTGGCTCACCAGGACGTTCCATTGGAACATCTCCGCCAAATTCTGAGACTTCCTTTTCCGTAAAGGTCGATGGAATGAGCGGTGTCCAAATAGGCCCTGGGGCTACCCCATTCACTCTGATCCCCTGTTTAATGAGCGATAAAGATAATGATCTCGTAAATGTCACGACTGCCCCTTTTGTAGATGAATAGTCGATCAAGGTTTCATGCCCTTTATAGGCTGTAACAGATGTGGTATTAATGATACTGCTTCCTTTCTTTAAATGAGGAAGAACCGCTTTTGTTAAATAAAACATGGCAAAAATATTCGTTTGAAATGTTCGAAGAAGCTGATGCGAGGTAATCTGTTCAATGCTTTTTTGCGGATGCTGTTCCCCGGCGTTGTTCACCAAAATATCGATGGAACCGAAAGCATCTTTCGTTTTTTTGACGACCTCGTTTGAAAACGCCTCATCTCCTAAATCACCTGCAATTAAAATGGCGCGGCCTCCCGCCTTTTCAATATAGTCCTTCGTTTCCTCTGCATCGCGGTGTTCACTCAAGTAAACAATAGCGACATTGGCTCCTTCCTTCGCAAACAAGACCGAGACTGCTCTTCCGATCCCGCTGTCTCCACCTGTCACAATGGCTGTTTTCCCTGCTAACTTTTTATCCGGCACCTCTCGATCAAAAACAGGTCTAGGGTTCATTTTATATTCCAGACCTGGACGTTCATTTTGATGCTGAGGCGGCAATGTTTTCTTCGGCTGCTTTGTTGACACGTCTGTCCACTCCTTCCTTTTATCTTGTTTATTTTTATGTGTTGGCTATTTTTTTATGTATGTCAAACTAGTTTCCTTACGAATGTATGATTTTCATCATTGTGGAAAAATTATACACAACAAGTCACTAACTGGAGGCGACAATATGGAGCAAGAACATAAAGGATCGGAACAGGCAAAATCGTTATGGATAGCAGAAAGTCAGAAGCATTCTTTTCCTGCTGTACATGAGGATCTCACAGCAGATGTCATCATTGTTGGCGGCGGCATTACCGGTATCGCTACTGCGTTTGAAATGACAGAGCGCGGGCTGGATGTCATCATCATTGATGCCGATCAACTGCTGCAAGGTACGACCGGACATACGACAGCTAAGATTACCTCACAGCACGATGTGTACTACCATGAGCTGATTCAGCAAATTGGCATGCCCAAAGCTCGATTGTATGTAGAAGCAAACGAGAAAGCAAAAGAGCTGATTCAAGCTCGTGTCAAAGAGTACGACATCGATTGTCAGCTAGAGATAAAAGATGCTTACCTTTATACAAAGGAAGAAAGCGGTGTAAAAAAGTTAAAGAAGGAATTAGATGCCTACAAACAGCTTGGGATTGACCGAGAATGGAAAACAGCGCTTCCTTTTGATGCTGACATCAAAGCTGCCCTAGCAATGACGCAGCAGGCACAGTTTCATCCCCTTCATTATCTAAATGCACTAATCGACCAGCTCCTAGAGCGAGGTGTACGTATTTATGAACAGACAACTGCTGTTGACGTGAAAGAAGGAAACCGGCCTGCTGTCGTCACACAAGACGGCCATCACCTGACAGGACGCTATATCATTTCCTGTTCGCACTTCCCTTTTTATGACGGGAAAGGACTTTATTTCACACGAATTCACCCAGAACAATCTTATGTGGTAGCAGCCAAAACAACGAAGCCGCTTCCAGACGGGATGTATTTAGGAATCGACCAGCCTGCTCATTCTTTAAGAACCGCAGAATGGCATGGTGAGGAAGTGGTTCTCATCGGAGGAGAAGGCCATAAAACTGGACAAGGCGGGGTTGAATCTGCTCACTATGAAGGATTAGAAAGGTTTGGAGACGCCACCCTTGGAATTGAAGAGGTGCTGTATCGCTGGTCGACACACGATATGGTCACAATGGATCAAATCCCTTACATTGGCCGCCTGACCAAACACCACCAAAATATCTTCGTTGCGACCGGTTTTAGAAAATGGGGCATGACGACAAGCCATGTCGCAGCCACTCTTATCGGTGATTTGATTGAGGGAAAATCGAATCCATACGAATCGATTTTTACGCCATCAAGACCTGTTTCTGACTCTTTCGTCAAAGATTTTATTAAAGAAAACAGCAATGTCGCTGCCAAGCTGATCAGTGGTAAATTAAAACGAACCGATCAAACAATTGATGATTTAAAGCCAGGTGAAGGCGGTATTGTATCTTACGAACATAAAAAATGCGGCGCCTTTAAATCAGAGGACGGGAATATCTTTCTTGTGGATACAACGTGTACTCACCTAGGCTGTGAAGTCGCTTGGAATAATAGCGACCGCACTTGGGATTGCCCGTGTCACGGCTCACGTTTTTCCATTACTGGAGAGGTAGTAGAAGGCCCAGCAAAGAAACCACTAAAAAGGTCTTATAAAGAACAGTAAAATTTTACTGATTCCCTTTAAAAAATCCAATATTATCCGATAAATAATATAAAGTCTGATAATTTGTGATGATTATGGGGGGACCAAAACATTGTTATTTAAAAAAGAGACGAAAAGAAAAAACACTGCTTTTTTCACACAGCAGGATGATGGGATAAAACGAATCAACTTTTTAAACAATACGGATATCGCGAAACAAATCAAAATGATAGACCTGACGCAGCATGACCTCTTTATTCTAAAACAGCTCAATCCAATTGTTCAGGAGGATATTGCACATATCGTTGATAAATTTTATAAAAATTTAGAAGTCGAATCTTCCTTGATGCATATCATTCAAGATAATAGTTCTGTCGAACGTTTGAAAAAAACACTCCGCATTCATATTAGTGAAATGTTTGCAGGTGTGGTTGATGAAGCCTATGTGGCAAAACGAATTAAAATTGCGCAAGTTCATTTACGGATTGGCCTCCAGCCTAAATGGTATATGGCAGCATTCCAGGATCTTCTGCTATCGATTATGGATTTATTTGCTCAGCATATCCAAGATTTCAAAGAATATCAGACAGCAGTCAAAGCGACGACGAAAATCTTAAATTTAGAGCAGCAGCTTGTCCTGGATACATTCCAAAATGAATATTCTAAAATTCGTGATGAAGCAGAACAGCAGCAGCAGGAGCTTCATACAAAAATCACAGAAACATCAAATTCGCTTGCTTCTCTCTTCTCAAACACAACAAATGCAGTGGACAAGCTTGTATCAAAATCTGATGAGATGGCGGACATGTCGCAAGCTGGAACGCAAATTTCAGCACAGGTCGAGGAAAAATCGATCGGCGGTAAAAAAGAATTAGAAATTCAACAAACACAAATGAACCAAATTGATGGCAGCATGACAAAGATTGAAACAGAAATTAAGCGTTTAGAAGAAATCGCCAAACAGATTGAACAAATCTTTGGGATTGTCACAGGCATTGCAGAGCAGACGAATTTGTTATCTTTAAATGCCTCAATCGAATCTGCACGAGCTGGTGAACATGGTAAAGGCTTTGCTGTCGTCGCAAACGAGGTTCGTAAATTGTCAGAGGACACAAAGAAAACGGTTTCAACCGTGTCTGAACTCGTCAACAATACCAATTCACAAATCTCCATTGTGTCTCAGCACATTGGGGACGTGAATTTACTCGTGACAGACAGTAAAGAAAAAATGACTCAAATCAATTCGCTCTTCGATGATATCGTCAGCAGCATGAACTTAAGTAAAAACCAAAATGGAAAAATTGAAATCGACCTTCAAACCTTCCTTAACGAATTGAAGGAAGTCAAACAAACGGTGTCCCAAGTTGCCAGCTCAGTCGAATCCTTAACAAGTCTCACAAATCGCTGATCCAGTCTTTTTTTTTCTGCTTTAGTATAATAGAAGAAAAGATAGAAAAGGCGGGATTTGCTTGACAACAATTTGCCTAGTCAGACACGGGGAAACAGATTGGAATGCAGCGAAACGAATTCAAGGACGAACAGATATCCCTTTAAACGACACTGGTAAATGGCAGGCTGAACAAACGGGACTTTACTTAAAGAATGTCCATTGGGATGTTGTCATTTCCAGTCCACTCACAAGGGCAAAAGAAACGGCTCACTTGATTTTAAAACATGTAGATGCGCCTCTTGTCATCATGGATGATTTCATTGAACGTGATTATGGTGACGCTGAAGGCATGTCGCTTGAGGAGCGCCAAAAGCTGTTTCCAGATAAACAGTATCCAAACATGGAGCCGCTTGAGGCGATTCAAGATCGAATGGTAGAAGGCATTGAGAAAGTCAGAGCAGCCTATCCAAATCAACAAGTCCTGATCGTGGCACACGGCGCTGCTATCCATGCTTTACTTACCACCTTAGCGGATGAACATCTGGGTCTAGAGAACACGAGACTTGTCAATGCTTGCTTAAATTATGTGGAATGGAAAGATGGTGAATGGAAGGTCCTTGATTACAACGTGGTCAGCCATTTAACTCAATCCTCCCCTTCTTAAAGAACCTGTTATTGTAACAGGTTCTTTTTAAACGACAAAAACAAAATAAAATAATATTTTTTTATATCGAAATTCGAAATAGATGCTAGACGTTTCTACCTATTTTAAGGCTTTTCGGGTATCGAATATTTGTCCGAAAATGGATCATAAGAAAAAAAGCACACTTCCTTTTTAATAGATAACCGCTGAAACAGTAGAACAAACATATTTTCCCAACGTTTCCAAGTGACTTAATTCCCCAATTTTCGCTAGGACTTTCACAAAAATTCGGGTCTACTCTTATTTGCCTACTTCCCTTAAACTGAATATACAGAATAATCAAACGAATCATTCTTATAGACTACGAATGATTATTCTGAAATAAGAAAAAAGGGATGTGGATTGTGCGTGAAAAAGAAAAATGTAATGACAAGTGTTTTATTGACTGTCCCTCTTCTGTTTTCAGCAGGGTTTGGAGGCTCCATGGCAAATGCCGAGACGGTCTCAAAGTCAGATAGTGAAAAGAGCTATATTGTTGGCTTTAAAGCCTCTGCCACCACAAACAGCTCTAAGAAACAAGCCGTCACTCAAAATGGCGGAAAACTAGAAAAGCAATATCGTCTTATTAATGCCGCACAAGTAAAGATGTCCGAACAAGCCGCAAAAAAACTTGAACATGACCCTAGCATTGCTTACGTAGAAGAAGACCACAAAGCAGAAGCATATGCACAAACCGTCCCTTATGGAATCCCTCAAATCAAAGCTCCAGCTGTACACGCTCAAGGTTATAAAGGTGCTAATGTCAAAGTAGCTGTCCTTGATACTGGAATCCACGCTGCACATCCTGACTTAAATGTTGCAGGCGGTGCCAGCTTCGTCCCTTCAGAGCCAAATGCCACCCAAGACTTTCAATCACATGGAACTCACGTAGCCGGAACCATTGCTGCCCTTGATAACACAATTGGTGTTCTTGGGGTCGCTCCAAGTGCTTCCCTATATGCTGTTAAAGTATTAGACCGCAATGGCGACGGACAATACAGCTGGATCATTAGCGGTATTGAATGGGCTGTAGCCAATAACATGGATGTCATCAATATGAGCTTAGGTGGACCAAACGGTTCAACAGCGCTTAAAAATGCCGTTGATACAGCAAATAACCGCGGAGTCGTTGTTGTGGCGGCCGCAGGTAATTCAGGTTCCACTGGCTCTACAAGTACAGTTGGCTATCCAGCAAAATATGATTCTACAATTGCCGTTGCCAATGTAAACAGCAGCAATGTCAGAAACTCGTCTTCCAGCGCAGGTCCTGAATTAGATGTTTCTGCACCTGGTACTTCTATTTTAAGTACAGTACCAAGCAGTGGATACACATCTTATACTGGAACTTCTATGGCGTCTCCTCATGTAGCAGGAGCAGCAGCGCTTATTCTTTCTAAAAATCCGAACCTATCAAATTCACAGGTTCGCCAGCGCTTAGAAAACACGGCAACACCGCTTGGTAACTCCTTCTATTACGGCAAAGGGTTAATCAACGCTCAAGCGGCTTCTAACTAAACAAGCGCGAAAAAAAACCGGCTGATCCAGCCGGTTTTTTTATTTATTGCTTCCTCGACGTTTCCTCTTTTTCCGCTGCATTTTCCATCTCCATGATTCTCTCCATCATGGTTGGGTGTCCATAGCGGAAGACCTTCACTAAAAGCGGTGGATTCACCTGAGACAGCCCTGATTTTGCAAGCTTTTGAAAAGACGTCACCCCTGCCTCTCCGTCTTTTGTCAGGTTTACCGCATATTCGTCAGCTGCTCGTTCTTGATGTCTTGAAACTGCATTTGTAAAAGGTGAAGCTGCAAATGACAGCATCGATACGATAATGAGAAGAAGCGGAAGAGCAGCGATGTCGTTTGACACCCTCAGCCGAAATGGAACTGCTCCCTTTTGATAAAAATAAAAATAGAGACGGTCAATCGCAAAAAATCCGGCAAGTGACAGCACTAGATATCCTGCTAATCCTATATAGACATGCTTCATGACGTAATGTCCCATTTCATGTGCCATAATAAATAAAATTTCGCGATCTTTCAGCTTTTGCAGTGTCGTATCCCATAACACAATACGCTTATTTTCACCAATCCCTGTGACATAAGCATTCATTGTATTCGTTTTCTCAGACATATTGACCTCATATACATGATCTGCCGGGATATGTGCTTTGTCTGCAAGCGTTAAGATCTTGTTCTCAAGAGCTTGATCCTTTAGTGGATAAAAATTGTTATATAACGGATCAATGACGACCGGCTGTATAAAGAAGAGAAATAGCGTGAAGGGGACTGTCAAACACCAAGCATACAGCCACCAACGCTTTCTTCTTTTTTGAATGAGCCAAAAGAATACAATAGCACATAGGGCAAGAAGTGGATATTGAATCCAGAAATCCAGTATTTGATCTTTAAACCAGCTTGCCGTACTTTGAGCAGATACTCCGTAGTGCAAAGACAGCTGATAGCCAATCCACTTAATGGGCAATGAAATCAGCATTGTCAAAAGCGACAACACAAACACATATACAAGTTTGCTTAAAAATGTGAAACGAGCTGCTGCCAGGCTCCAGTCTGCTATTTTTCGTGAAAACCCTGAAATGAGCAGAAGAAAAAAAACATACCAATCTAATGGAATTGTCATGAAATACAGCAGATTACGTATGTTCGAGAAATTCTCGCTGATGACAAGTTCATGGCTTGTCATAAAGGTATGCGGATCTGCACTTGTTCCTTTTACACTTTCAGGAACCGATGAATCCCCAAATAGAAACAAATAAGAATAAATAAAAAGACCGTACAATATGTAAGCTACCGTTGCAAGAGCTACCCATTTACGTACTCGCACTGGTCAGCCTCCTTTCCATCCCTCTCTCTATTCTAATCAACCATTTTTTTGTTTAGAACCTGTCTCATGTGGCTCCATCATAGCATGCCCCATCTGAAAAAGCTTTCGCGAAAAAAATGATTATGCTACTCGAAAATCGGAGATGCTACATATAAAACAGAGAGTTGGAGGATTAAAATGAAGAAAATCCTTGCAGGAGTTGTGATCTTTGGACTTTTACTCATTACCTTCTTTTATGTGTTCAGCCGGACGAGCGAAATCTTTGATGAGAATCGAGCAGAAAAATTGCTGCTTTCACCTGCAAACGAGTCCACTTCTTATGAAATAGATGATAAGGACACAGCAGAAGATTTAATAGAAGAATTAAACAAAGGCAAACAAACAAGCAATCATCTTAAGAAAAATTTAAAGGAACCAGATTATATCGCCAAGGTGATGTACGGCCGAACAAACGGCACCACCTTTCAGCTCTGGACGAGCCGATCACAGGTCGTTTTTTTAGTAGATGGGACTTATTATGAACTGAATCAAAAACAGTCTAATTCTTTTCAGAAACAGCTAAAAGAAGCGATTCAAAAGAGCTAAAATTTTATTTTAGCCCTTTGTCTTCTTTTCAGCGTGATAGAAAACCTTTTCAGACCTGAATGCGAGGGTTTGTCTAAACGCTGAGGGAGCCTCCTCATAAGAGACTCCCTTTTTTTATTTACTTTCTTCTGCTTGATACTTTTCCTTTAGTGCTCTTCTTAAAATTTTACCTGTTGTGTTCTTTGGAATATCATCTATGAAATGGATCGTTTGGGGCTGCTTATATTTCGCTAAAAAGCGTGAACAATGTGTGATGATGTCTTCTTGATTGATGTGAGCATGTTTCTTAGGGGAAATGTAACAGACGACAGCTTCTCCGGTGTTCGGATCTGGCACACCGATGACGACGGCTTCTGCTACAGCTTCATGTTGATAAAGCACTTCTTCTACTTCTCTTGGATAAACATTATACCCGCCAACGAGAATCATATCCTTTTTCCGATCGACAATATAAATGTATCCTTCTTCATCTCTTCTCGCTAAATCACCGGTATACAGCCAGCCGCCTCTTAGTGCAGCTTCAGTATCTTCTGGCATTTGATAATAGCCTTTCATAATGTTTGGTCCTTTTGCTATCAGCTCTCCGACTTCATTTGGACCGACTTCTTCTCCCAGTTCATTCACGATCTTATTCTTCACATTCATAATGTCGGTCCCAACTGAACCGGGTTTTCTTTTTCCATCAAGAGGATTGAATGCAGTTACTGGAGAAGCCTCTGATAATCCGTAACCCTCCAGCACCGTGACACCAAATTTTTTCTCAAAACCGTGAAGTAAGGCAACAGGCATTGAGGCACCGCCAGATATACAAATCCTCACTGAGGACATCGCTTCCTCGTGCCCTTCCTGGCGGTACAAATAGTTATACATAGTCGGAACACCAACAAATAACGTTGGCTTCTCTTTTTCCATCATACGCAAAAGCTCCGATGGGCTGAAATGCGGCATGACATAAATGGTCGCGCCATGAATCAATGGTGCATTCATACAAACTGTTAAACAAAATACGTGGAACATCGGCAAAGCGGCGATGACTTTGTCCTTTTCATCAATGGATAGGTACTCAGCGACGTCTCTGGCATTTGAATAAAGGTTGAAATGAGTCAGCATCGCACCCTTTGGTTTTCCTGTCGTGCCAGATGTAAATAGAATAACTGCCGTATCGTCCTGATGAATAGAAGGATGCACGTTCTCTTTCGCATGACCAGACACAAGCTTTCCAAAGAAGACAAGACGATCAGATACTTCCTTAAAACTTGATCTGCATGCAGATTCATTTTCTGCACAAATAATCACTCGTTCAATAGACGGAAGCTGTTCGTACACCTGCTCGTACACTGGCAGTAGCTGTTCAGGGGCAACAATGCCTTTTACATCACCTGTAATCAGCATATAGCCAATTTCACTAGGCGTGTATGTTGGATTGACTGGTACTACGACAAGTCCTGCCTTTAAGGCACCAAAAAAAGAAATGACAAAATGCGGTGAATTTCCTAAAATAAGCGCGATATGGTCCCCAGCTTGAAACCCTTCGTTGACTAATCCATCTGCAAATCGCTCGATACTTGTCATCAGCTCTCGATAGGTCCACTTATTTCCTTCAAAGATCAGTGCGATATTTTCTCCTTTCGTCATCGCCGTCTGCTCTAGATTTTTGATCAAATCCATTCTCCCACCCCTTACATGTCATCAATGAATGAATAGCCATTCATTTTATGGCCAAACATTCCTCCTTTCTATTATAATAGACAATCGAAAAAATCCACAAGATCAAATGTGAATCGCTTTCATTTCTTTCAATCAAAAAAGCACCGCTATCTCTAGCCGTGCTTGTCCCTTTTAATAAATCAAATCAAGAAAATCCTCTTTTGATACGTTGCCGAAGTAGTGGCGCATATCCATATCTTCTAATACGTCGCTGATCGTTTTGCGATCATATTGCTGCCCAATGAGTCTTTTTTCAATATCAGCAATATCCCCTACACCAAAGAAATCACCAAAGATTTTGCAGTCTTGGATGATGCCTTTTTTCACTTCTAATCGAAGATCAATGGAGCCTGCTGGGAATCTTTTAGAATGCTGTAAATTAAATTTCGGTGAACGGCCGTAGTTCCATTCCCATTTTTGATATCGATCCCGAGAAATTTCGTGAATCTTTTCCCAATCCTTCTCAGTCAACTGATATTGAGGGACATCCCCATTCGTATCGAAAATGTAGCTTAAAAGAATTTTTCTAAATTCTTCTGTTGTCATCTTTTGATCCATCAATTCACTAATATTGGCAACCCTGCTTCTAATGGATTTAATGCCTTTTGATTCAATCTTTTCTTTTTTCACATTTAAAGCCGAAACGACATGTTCGATTTCTGAATCAAATAGCAGCGTGCCATGGCTGAAAATACGTCCTCTTGTAGCGAACTGGGCATTTCCAGAAATTTTTCGTCCATCTGCCATAATGTCATTTCTCCCGCTTAATTCCGCTTTGACACCAAGCTTTTCAAGCGCTTTGATGACTGGCTCGGTGAACTTTTTGAAGTTATGGAAGCTGTCCCCATCATCTTTTGTGATAAAACTGAAGTTTAAGTTTCCTTTGTCATGGTAAACTGCACCACCACCGGACAGGCGGCGGACAACTTTGATGCCGTTGTCTTCCACATACTTCGTATTGATTTCTTCTATTGTATTTTGGTTCTTTCCAATAATAATCGACGGCTGATTGATGTAAAACAGCAAATACGTTTCATCAGGATCTAAATATTTTAAGCAATACTCTTCTATTGCCAAATTAATCATTGGATCATAATGTTGTTCGTTATCGATAAACAGCATCTCTATCTTCCTTCCTTGTTCCATCTAAGCCCTGAATGGGCAAGCTGTATATTGCCAGTATATAACGCCTGTGCTTCATTGACTAGGTCTTTATGACGACCAAAATGGGGCAAATGCGTGATGATGAGTTCCCCAACATTTGCTTCCCTTGCAAGCTTGCCCGCCTCTGTACTGTTCATATGTCCTGCACCCGATCCGTCCTGTCCAGCATAAAAATTGCTTTCAGCAATCAGTAGATCTGCATCCTTGCTAAATGGGATAAATGCGTCCTGATAACTTGAGTCTGCTGTATACACCACCACAGCATCCCCTGCCTGAATTCTCATAGCATAGCATTCTGCCGGATGAACCGTTTTCAAAAAATCAATTTGAAATGGACCAATTTGAATACCCTCTTCTGGCTGATAAGCCTCTGCCTTAGTATGTACATCATCCGCAAGTCGCCCAAATGCTTTTTGATCACCCGTATGTCCATAGATCGGAAGCGGACCGCTGCTTTTTCCTAAATGATATCCCACTAGCTTCGCATATTGGAGTGGTCCGATATCCGCAATATGATCGTGGTGATAATGAGAAAGGAGAACAGCATCTAGTTCTTCTATATCCATGTATTGCTGCAGTTTGGAAAGAACACCGCTCCCGCAGTCTACAAGCAGACGAAATCCATCTGATTCAAAAAGGTACCCTGACGTCGCTTCACCAGCGGCCGGAAACCCTCCGTAGCATCCAATGACAGTTAATTTCATCGTCATTTCTCCCTCCTTTTCTAAAAATCCCCTTCTTACAATATACCCATTTTTCATGAAAAAAGCATTCTTCTTGCCTGTTGTTGCAAAACAGATTGACAATTATCAATCTGTTATAATACAATAATAGCAACAAAATGTATTGGAGGATGACAAATGCTAGGAAAAATCACTGAGTTTTTTAGAAATTTGCCCTCAAAGAAATGCACAAAATGTGGAAATGATTTAATGGAACAACACGAGTGTTACGGTAATGAATGTGAGGAATGCTCACAAGTAAGTTATCTTAAATAAGGTAAAAAATTGAATTAAAAAGCACTTTTTTCCTCCATCGTCAGTTGGAGTCAAAAGTGCTTTTTATTTTTTCTAAAAAATAGGTAAAAAGGTAAAACCCTTGTCCTAAAAGGGTTTTTTAGTATTTTCATATGATGAGTTTTAGTTCTGAAGACACTTTTTATTGACTTGAATCAATAAAGGAGGTTCTAAATGTTCATTTTTTCAAACAATTTTGTATTTTCTTAATATAATTTAATCGTGGACGAGCCTCTTTAATTTTAGTTATACTTTAATTCATATATTAAAACTTAATATGATGGGAATATTCCTTTAATGAATATGTTAGGGAGGAAATCTATGAAAAAATTAAAATTTGGATTAGCTACACAAATCCTAATCGGTCTTATTCTCGGTGTCGTTGTTGGGGCAATCTTTTTCGGTAACCCAGGCGTTGAGACTTATTTAAAACCAATTGGAGACTTCTTCTTAAGACTCATTAAGATGATTGTTATACCAATTGTCGTATCTAGCTTAATTTTAGGTGTTGCAGGTGCCGGTGATGGTAAAAAAGTAGGGAAACTTGGTTTTAGAACTATTCTTTATTTTGAAATTATCACAACATTTGCGATTATTCTTGGTCTTGCGCTTGCAAACTTTGTTCAACCTGGTGCAGGCGTTGACTTTGGAAATACGGAAAAACAAGATATTAGCCAGTATGTTGAAACGGAAAAAGAGCAAAGCAGCAAATCAGTTGCTGATACGTTCCTTCATATCGTTCCAACGAACTTCTTCCAATCATTGGCGGAAGGTGATTTGCTTGCGATTATTTTCTTCACTGTGTTATTTGCTCTTGGCGTTTCAGCCATTGGTGAACGCGGCAAACCAGTGCTCGCCTTCTTCGAAGGTGTATCACACGCCATGTTCCATGTCGTCAATGTTGTGATGAAAGCCGCACCATTTGGTGTCTTCGCACTCATTGGTGTGACTGTATCAAAATTTGGTCTTGAATCTCTTATTTCATTAGGTAAGCTTGTAGGTCTTGTTTATTTTGCGCTCGCTCTCTTCCTTATCGTTGTATTCGGAATTATTGGAAAGATGATTGGCGTCAATATTTTCAGATTTCTTGCTTACATGAAAGACGAAATGCTTCTTGCCTTTAGTACATCCAGCTCTGAAACAGTTTTACCAAGAGTCATGGATAAAATGGAACGCATTGGATGTCCGAAGGGAATTGTTTCTTTCGTTATCCCAATCGGTTATACGTTTAACCTAGACGGCTCCGTACTGTATCAAGCTATTGCTGCGCTTTTCCTTGCACAGGTATATGGCATTGACCTCACGATCGTCCAGCAGCTCACACTTGTTCTTGTACTGATGGTGACATCTAAAGGAATGGCTGCCGTTCCTGGCACTTCCTTTGTTGTATTACTCGCAACATTAGGAACGATCGGTGTACCTGCTGAAGGTCTTGCATTTATTGCAGGTGTGGATCGTATCATGGATATGGCGCGAACAGTTGTTAACTTAACAGGAAATGCACTTGCAGCTGTTGTGATGTCTAAATGGGAAGGACAATATGACCCTGAAAAAGGACATCGCGTGATGACTGGACAAGAAGTACCTGAACCGACACAGCTTTCAAGCTAACGAAAAAAGAACCCCATCTATCGGGGTTCTTTTTTCGTGATTAATTCTGATTGAACATAGTGATAAAGGAGATTCGCTGTATGGACGAGAGAATCTTCATGTGTTCGTTCAAATGCATGCGAGGAATCTATGCCAGGACCAATCAGTCCATGAATGATATCATATCCTGCTCTAATGGCTGCTGATGCATCAGAGCCGTAATAAGGGTAAATATCTAGACGGTAATCAATATTGTTCTCCTCTGCTAACGCGGCTAAATGCTTGCGTAATCCATAATGATAAGGACCGCTTGAGTCCTTCACACAAATAGACACACTGTATTCATCTGTTGATTGACCATCGCCGATAGCTCCCATATCGACAGCGAGGTATTCCACCGTTTCTTCTGGAATATTGGAATTTCCACCGTAGCCAATCTCTTCATTATTGGAAATTAAGAAGTGCGTCGTATGCGGCAATGTGATGTTTTCCTTTTGAATGCGGTGGATGAGTCGCAGCAAGAGCGCCACACTTGCCTTGTCATCAAGGTGTCTTGATTTAATAAAACCTGAAGACGTCACTTCCACTCTAGGATCAAATGAGATAAAGTCCCCTACTTGAATGCCAAGTGCTTTGACATCGTCTGCATTTTGCACCTTTTCATCGAGTCGGATCTCCATATTCTCTTGGTTTCGTTTTGCTTTTCCCGCATCCGCATAGACATGAACTGACGTTTGATGCATGAGAATGGTTCCTGTGTATGTATGGCCTGAAGCGGTTTCAATTTCACAGTATTCACCTTCGATTGAGTTATACTGAAAGCCTCCAATGAGTGCAAGACGAAGCCGTCCATTTGATTTAATCTCCTTTACCATCGCACCAAGCGTATCGACATGTGCTGTCAGCATGCGGTGTTCCTTATCATCGGTTCCTTTAATAGTGGCAATTAAGCCGCCCTTTCGATTTCGTTTTGTCTCAATATTTACATCCTGTAAAAAGCGTTCAACAAAGCCAATCACCTTTTCTGTAT
Organism: Bacillus sp. GBSW19; assembly: GCF_002998655.1. Lineage (NCBI taxonomy): Bacteria > Bacillati > Bacillota > Bacilli > Caryophanales > Bacillaceae > Bacillus > Bacillus sp. GBSW19. The sequence goes on along the minus strand of NZ_PVRF01000001.1, from coordinate 127,713 downwards.
TCCCTGACGGACTTGGGATCGATACGAGCTTTTGAATCAGCTGAACGGTTTCGTTTACTTCAGTTGTCATTCGGCATTTCCTCCTTTGTCTGAAAGCAATTCCTTCCATGTATGCCTTTTATAGCATCTCTTCTTAAAATATATCGCTTCGGGTTCAAGATGTCTAATTTCAAATCAAAAATCCTTCCTCTATAAAGAGAAAGGATTTCTTGATTAAGCTTCGTCTTGTTTCATTTTTCTTACGTTCCAAGCAAAGTAAGCTGTTGTTGCCGCCATCATGATGATCGCAACTGTTCCAAGAATCGCTGCTTGGTGCCATAAATAGCTGTCATCACCGCTTGCAATGATCGTTCTAAATCCATTGATTGTATACGTCATTGGAAGCAGACTATGAATGACTTGGAAGAATTTAGGTACAAGCTCAAGCGGGAATGTACCAGCACTTGCTGCGAGCTGAAGAACTAAGATAATGACGGCAATGAAGCGTCCTGGGTTCCCCATTGTTGTCGCTAGCAGCTGAATGATCGCTAAGAATGTCAGACTGACGATGATTGCAAAGAGATAGAAGCGCCAGAGGCTTTCCACCTCAAGACCAAGCCCAAAGATGAGCATCGTACTTGCAATGACTGCTTGCAGGATACCGACAAGCAGAAGCACGCTATATTTGCTGACAAACCATTCAAACGCATTTCTAGGGCGTCCAGCAGGGTCTTTCATTGGGAATACAACGGTGAGCATCAGAGCCCCAACAAAGAGTCCCATGGATAAAATATAAGGCGTGAGCCCTGTTCCATAATTATCAATCTTTTTCGCTGTATCATTCTCTGTTTTAACAGGGCTTGCAATCATATTGTAATTGTCTTGATTTGCATCAATTTCCCCTGTTTCATCAGCGGCGCTTTTCAATTTATTGGACAGCTTACCTGTACCGCTCTTTAAATCTCCCAATCCTTTATCAAGCGATTTTGAGCCTTCGGCAAGCTTAGATGTATTGCTTTGGATATTTGTTGAACCACTTTCCAGCTTATTTAACGCTGCGCTAAGCTGGCTTGATCCATTTGCAAGCTTATCCGCTCCGCTTTTCGCCGTATCAAGCTTTCCATTTGCTGTTTGCAGGCCATCTTGTAATTGGCCTTGACCTGTTTGAAGCTTCAATGCACCTTGATACAATTTATTTGTACCAGATGTCATTTGGTCGATCGCATTTTGTATCGCGACTGTAGACGTGTACAGCTGTTCTGTTTTCTTTGGCAGCTGTTTGACTTGCTGCAGCTGAGCTTTTGCAGATGCAACCGCAGACTGTACCTCACTTGCATCAGGCAGTTCCTGCAAGGCCGCTAAGCTTTGTTCGAGTCCAGACAGATCAGGCAGTTCGATTTTAGGCAGACTGTTCAGCTGATCCATTGCCGCCTTTTTCTCTTCATCTGTCATGGAGCTGTTTTGGATAATGCTTTTTACTTTAGCATCTCGATTTGATAATGCTTCTTTTAATGAAGCAAGTTTTGTACTGAACGTTTTTGCGTCTTTTTTCACCTGATCGAGTTTAGGCGCCATCTTTTCAAGATTCGCTAATTCTGGTGACGATAAGACTTTTTCTACTGCTGCAATTTTTTCTGAAAAGGATTGTGCTTTATTGTTTAGCTGCTCAATGCCCGCTGTGAATTGCGGCATTTTAGAAGCGAGCTGCTGATGTCCTTCACGGCTTGTGTTTAATCCTTCGGTTAATGTATCAATTCCTGTACCAAGATCTCCAAATTTCTGATCAATGGTTTGATAGCCTGTTAAGAGCTGACCGAGCCCATTGTCTAGAGACTGTATGCCTGTGTTCAGTTCACCCATTTTCCCTGCGAACTGATGAACACCTTCGCTATAGGTTAACGTACCTTCAGCCAATTTGGCTAAGTTGTCTTTTAACTTTGTACTGCCATCTTTTGCGCTTTTTGTTCCGTCATCAATTTTCTTCGCGCCATCGCTTGCTTGATCTAATCCTTTTGCAATCGTTTTGAAGTTATCAAAGATGACCTCGGCGTAATTTTTTGTGACTTCCTTTGAAACCGAATCTTTTAATTTGATAATGGCATTATTCGCAATTTGTGACGCCGCATAGTTTGCGCCTGGATTCGTATAATATTTCAGATTCGATTTTTTCGGATGTTTATCTAACACTGTACTTGCATTTTTCGAGAAGTCTTTTGGTATTTCCACAACGAGATAATAATCCTCGTTATTTAATCCCTTTACGGCCTTTTCTTCACTATCGACAAAATTCCATTTGAAATTATCGTTTTTCTTTAATTCCTTCACTAAATCATCGCCGACATGAAGAGTTTTCCCGTCATAATGACTGCCTTCATCCAAGTTGACAACCGCTACAGGCAGTTGATCAACTGTACCATATGGATCCCAATATGCTTTTAAAAATACACCACTGTAAATCAGCGGAATAAATAAGACAGCTAAAATCGGGATCAGTAGTTTTTTGCTCGTTACAATGTCTTTCCATTGATTCCGAATTAAATTCATTGCTGTTTTCCTCCCATAGATGAATGACTAAATATAAAATTTGGTCATATGAACTCAAAAAAAATTATGTTGTTGCAGATAGTCCTTTTAAGACATAAAGCTCCAGCGATTCGGCTACCTCTTCTTTTGTTAAAGGCTCGTATCGCTTTTCCCAATCAAAAATCAGTGCAATATATAGTTTCACCATCACAAATGCAGTCAATTCAGGATCACAAGGCTTAATGTCGCCTTTATCCATCGCTTCTTGTACTTTCATTTTGATATAGCGAATGATCATCTGCTCCATCTTTTCGATCATTTCCTTGACCGCTGACGTGCCAAGCTCCGCATTTTCCTGAAAAATCTTAATTGTGAGCTGGTGGTTTTTTCGAAATTCTAAAATTGCAAAGAGTGCTAAGTGAAGGTTTTCAGAGAAACTATTCTTCTCATCAATCGCCTCATCCGCAATTTTCCTCATCTCTAGTAAAAGGGATGTGAAAATTTCATCGAACAACTCTTCTTTGTTTTTGAAAAATGTATAAATGGTACCTTTCCCGACGTTGGCAAGCTTCGCCACGAGGTCCATTGTGGTCGCTTTATACCCGAATTGAGTAAATGCCTTCGTCGCACCATCTAAAATCATTTGTCTCCTATCAACACTCATGATCTCACTCCCGAAATGACTATTTGAACGTTTTGGTCATTAAGTACAGAAAGTAATATACCATATCCCTTTCCCCGGATGCAACAACTTTGTTCACATTTATGATTCCCAACTCTTTTCGAATGATTCGAACATGAAAAACTCCCTTTCCATGACAGAAAAGGGAGTTGTTTTTTATGAAAATAGATACGATACAGCTTCTGAGATGGCGGCTTTTCCTTGATCAATACAATCAGGGATTCCAACACCTTCAAAAGCAGCACCTGTGATATAAACACCAGGATATGATTGCTTAAACGTTTCTCGCATGTTCGAAATAGCTTTTTGATGACCGACGTGATATTGCGGCATACTGGTCTTCCAGCGAGTCACTGTCGTCAATTCTGGATCTGCTTTAATATCCATGATTCTCTTTAAATCTTCAAGCACGATGCTGACGATTTGACTGTCTGACTGCTCGACAATCGATTCGTCGCCAGCTTTTCCGACATACGCACGCAATAGCGTTTTTCCTTTCGGAGCTGTATGCGGCCATTTTTTGTTTGTCCATGTACAGGCCGTAATAGAGAAATCACTGTTTCTTGAGATGACAAAACCAGTGCCGTCATATTCATTATGAACATCCTCTTCTTTAAAACCGAGTGCTACCGTTGCAACAGAAGTAGAGGTCATGTCATGCAAATACTCAAGCCCTGCTTCTTTAGGAAACATGGAATAGATCGATTGATGCGGAGTCGTGACAATGGTTGAATCGGCAAAAAGCGTTTGACCGCTGTCTAATTGCACACCATAGCCTCCCTCTGATTTTTCAATCTGCTTCACTTTTGTCCCTTTATACACCGTTGTCAGCTTGAGCTTACTTTCTACTGCTTCCACAAGCGACTGCAGTCCTTGATTGATCGTTTGGAACTGTCCTTGTTTTTTCGCAGTCACTTGCTGTGCTTTCGCATGCTGCTGTGATTTTTTCATCCCAAGAATCAAACTGCGATGCTGCTGTTCTGTTTGATAAAATTGCGGGAAGGTGGACATTAAGCTCAGGCGGTCAATATCCCCTGCGTAAATGCCTGATAGAAGCGGCTCGATTAAATTCTCAACGACCTCATCACCCACACGTCTTCTAAAAAATTCACCAAGCGACTGATCTTCGGTCTGCTTGCTTTTTGGCAACACGAAATCCATCGCCGCTCTCGCTTTTCCCGCAACTGAAAAAAGACCAGTTGTAATAAATGGGCTGATTTGAGTTGGAATACCCATCACAGCACCCTTTGGCATCGGATGAAGGGTTTCGTTGACTAGTACATACGCTTGCCCAGTTTCATTATTGACGAGCTGATCGGACAGACCGACATCCTTAGCCAGCTGCGGTCCACTGACTTTTCTTTCTAAAAATGAATCAGGTCCACGTTCGATGATGTAGCCGTCTTTATATAATGTTTGTATTTTTCCACCTAGCCTAGGGCTCGCTTCAATAAGAGATATTTGAATCGGAAGACCTTTTTCTTCGACTTCCTTTTCCAAATAGAAGGCGGCGGCTAAACCAGTGATGCCACCGCCAATGATGACAAGGTGTTTTTGATTGTCATGCATAGGATCGCCTTCTTTTATATGATTACTTGCTTTCGTCAAGCTTCTTTAATACGACTGTTGCCAGAGCATCAATAAATGCTGGTTTCGCATTTGGCATTTCTGGACGATAGTAGGCTGCACCAATTTCATCTGTCACGACTTTACATTCATAATCGTTGTCGTATAACACTTCAAGATGATCAGCGACAAAACCAACAGGCACATACACGAATGTTTGATAGCCTTTTTGTTCAAATAAATCCCGCGTTAAGTCTTGCACGTCTGGTCCAAGCCATGGATCCGGCGTGTTGCCTTCACTTTGCCAGCCAATTTCATAGTGTTCAATTCCCGCACCTTCCGCAATCATTTTGGCCGATTGTGCGAGCTGATCAGGATATGGATCTCCTGCTGCAATAATTTTTTCAGGCAGACTGTGTGCAGACACAATAAGTACCGCGGAATCTCGTTCCTCTTGACTCATTGATGCATACGTATCCTTCACTTGTTTCACCCAATAGTCCACAAACTTCGGCTCATCGTACCAGCTTTCAACAGACGTAATCTGTAAATTGCCCAGCTTGTCTGCCTCATCTTGTGCACGTTTGTTATACGATTTCACACTAAAGGTTGAGAAATGCGGCGCAAGAACGATACTCACAGCTTCTGTAATGCCGTCCTTGTGCATTTCAGCAACTGCATCCTCAATGAAAGGCTCGATATGTTTTAAGCCAATGTAGACATGAAATTCAATGTCGTCTTGAATGTCATTCAAGTGCTCACACAAACCATTTGCCTGCTGCTCTGTAATTTTTGATAAAGGAGAAATACCGCCGATTGCCTTGTAGCGATCCTTTAAATCTTGCAGCATTTCTGGCTCCGGCTTTCTGCCTCTACGAATATGTGTATAATAACGCTCAATGTCTTCTTCTTTATATGGGGTGCCATATGCCATGACAAGAAGCCCCATTTTCTTTTTCTCCACAACCAACACTCCTTCAGATCATTTGAAATAGTTTAGATGGATGTTTTTTTATGTTTAGCTGAATAGTCGTGAATAAAATCGGTCAGCTTCTTTAACGTATCTGGTGAAACATCTGGAAATACCCCATGACCTAAGTTAAAGATGAAGTGATCTGATTTCATCCCTTGATCTAAAATATCTTTTGCTCTCTCTTCAATGACTTCCCAAGGAGAAAGTAAGATCGTTGGATCAAGATTCCCTTGTAACGTTTTTGTGAGCCCTTCTTTTCGAGCCTCGTCTACACTCATACGCCAATCCAGTCCAACGACATCTAGCGGCAGGTCATGCCAATCTTTCACCAGATGGCTTGCCCCAACTCCGTACATGATCATTGGTACATTTTCACTCTTCAACTCTGTGAAAATTCGCTGCATGACAGGTTTAATGAATGTCCGGTAATCTGCTGCATTTAAAGCACCAACCCATGAGTCAAAGATTTGAAACGCACTGATCCCTGCTTTTACCTGCGCACGTATGTACGTGATCGTCATATCAGCTAATTTGTTCATGAGCAGCATCCATGTCTCAGGCTCACTGTACATCAGCGCTTTTGTTTTATGATAGTTTTTAGATGGGCCGCCTTCAATCATATAGCTTGCCATCGTAAATGGTGCACCGGCAAAACCAATGAGCGGTACATTCAGCTGCTCCTTCGTTAAAAGCTGAATGGTATCAAGCACATATGGCAGGTCTTCTTCAGGATGAAGCTCCCCAAGACGTTCAATATCTGCTTTTGTCCGAATCGGTGAATCAATCACAGGTCCAATTCCATTTTTAATTTCAACGTCCACTCCAATAGCCGGAAGCGGGGTCATAATATCTTTATATAAAATAGCGGCATCTACACCATATTGTTCTACAGGAAGTCTTGTTACATAAGCACATAACTCTGGCTGATGCGTAATTTCAAATAGCCCGTATTTTTCTTTAAGGGCACGATATTCAGGCTGTGAGCGTCCTGCCTGTCTCATATACCAAACTGGTACATGGTCTGTTTTTTCCCCTTTGCACGCCTTTAAGAACGTGTCATTAAAAGCCTTCGTTTTTCCCATTACCTTTCATTCCACCTTTCGCCTTACACGCTCTTTGTATAAGGCTCAAACACTGCTTTTACTATACCGCTTTTTCAAGGCACGGTATACTAAAGCGGCTCAATGTTCAAAAATTCGCCGAATATTAACGTCCAAAAGCCTCTGGCTTGACATACGGACTGCCTTCTCCTTCTTCTTGCGTTTGGGTATTATATGGAACAACCTTATACTCCGCATCTGAAAACACGTTGGCATACGGCATTGTGTAGCTGCCCACGCCTGTCACTGAATCGATCAGCGTCTCGTTTCCATTTCTCTTCTCATAAATACGGTATTCAACCCGTTTATCCTCCTGCTTGTCCCAAGAAAGCTCTAATGTAAACAATCCTTTGATTTTAAACGCATAGCGGGCTTCAAATCCTGAAAGTCCCTCTAAATGGATTGGCGATTGAAGTTCTTTAATTCCCTCTGGTTTTTCAAACGTTTCATTGGTGATTTGGGCTGTCGTTAAAATATCTTTAAACAGCTGCACTGGGTATTGACTGCCGCCAGTTAAATAGTGACTGTTATCGGTTGTGTCATACCCCATCCAGATCGCACCCGTTGTACTAGGCGTATAGCCGGCAAACCAAGCATCTTTTGTTGCACCTTTCACACCTGAATATGTGGTCGTGCCTGTTTTACCTGCTAAATCTCCAGCATATGAACCGCTCTGGGCTGTTCCGCCTTTGACGACTTGCTGCAGCATTCTTGTCATATTCCAAGCATTCTGCACGCTAAACACTCGTTCTGGCTTACTGCGATTCTTCTCTACCGTTTCTCCTTCATCATTGGTGATTTTTTGAATGAAGAAAGGCTTTTTATATACGCCTTCATTTGCAAATGTGTGGAAAGCTCCAGCGATTTGAAGTGGAGAAACCCCTTTTTCTAAGCCGCCAAGTGCCATGGCAAGTCCTTTATCCGAAATCTCCATTCCCATTTTCTCGAGATATGATTTCGAGGTATCAATACCAAGCTCGCTTAATGTCCACACCGCAGCTGTATTCTTACTTTTCATGAGCGCATCCACCATTGTGACCCTGCCTTCATACTGCCCATCGTAATTCTTTGGTGAATAGCCGTCATAGCTTTTTTCTTTGTCTTCAAGCAGGGAATAAGGTCGGAATTTTTTCTCCTGCATTGCCGGACCATATACCGCGATCGGCTTGAAAACAGATCCAGGCTGTCTAACAGCGGTCACCCTGTTATAGCCCCTTGCTTGATATTCTCGTCCTCCAATCGCTGCTTTTACTCCGCCAGACTCATTATCAATAAAGATGGCACTGCTTTCAGGAGAACCGCTTTTTCCCGGGAAATAACGGTTGTTTTTCATCGCATCGTAAGCGACCTTTTGCAGATTCATATCGATCGGAACTGTAATGGTATAACCACCTTGAAGCAATTGCTCATGTGAAATGGCATACTCTGATTCTGCCTCCTTAATGATGAGATCGACATAGCTGTCGACCCAAGGCGTTTCTGATTTCTTTTTCAAATGAATGCCTAGTGTTCTCCCTTTTGCTTCTACTGTTTCTGTTGATGATAAATATCCTTGCTCATTCATTAAATTAAGGATGGTGTCCCGCCTTTGTTTATTTTTATCAGGGTGTAAAACAGGCGAGTAAGTAGACGGCGCTTTTGGCATCGCAGCGAGTGTAGCCCCTTCGCTGACAGTTAAATCTTTCACATCTTTACTAAAGTAATAATTGGCTGCTGCCTGAATACCGTAGACGCCATGACCGAAGTAAAGCTGATTCAGATACATCTCGAGCAGTTTATCCTTTGAATAATCTCTTTCTAAATTAATGGCAATAATGACTTCTTTTGTTTTTCGAAGAAAGGTTTTGTCATTTGTGAGAAAAATATTTTTTGCGAGCTGCTGAGTGATTGTACTGCCGCCCTCTACCTTTCCTCCTGCTAATATATCTCGATAAACCGCCCTTGAAATTGACTGTGCATCAATACCATGATGCTCATAAAATCGTTTGTCCTCGACAGCCACAAAAGCTTTCGCTACTTTATCAGGTACCTCCTTTAATGAGACAGGGTCCCGATTTTCTGAATACATACTTGTAAGTTCTTTTCCATTCTGATCAATGATTTGGGATGAAGCGTGAAAAACAAGCTTCTTTTCATCTATGACATAATGTCCTAAAAATAAAATGGTCAGATAGCCAATAAATGAAAGTACGATGGTACTTCCTGCAATGACTAATGGAATGATTATCTTCTTTTTCTTCAAATTAGGTCACCTCATTCCTTTATACGGATAGTATGGGATGTATTGCTTCATAATATGTTTTATGGATTGACTACCAAAGAATTATATATCATTCTTTTGTTATACTATCAAGCAGGAGGCGGTTTAGATGAATGTCTATATCACATATGGAACAGCAGAATTCTTGCATAAAATCGCAAAGAAACACGATCAGGAAAATCTGCTTTATATGGTCGGAAAAGAACAAGCAGCTCTTTTCCATGAGACGGAGGGCGAGACTGTTTTTAAAGCCCCTCATGCCTATGATGTGATTTATGCAAAAGGTGAGCTATTCCAATCTGGCTTCGTCACCTTGAATCATATCCCTGTGAAGCTTGAAAGCAGAGCACTTTTTGAATCTACTTTTCAGAAGAAGACGAACATCTCAGAACATCAGCGGGGCTTCCAGGCTCTTCGAGTGTTAAGACCGAAAAAAGATGAAGAAGTGTATTTGATTATGACACTTTGGGAATCAGAGGACTTATTTGAAGACTTTCAAGAATCAGAAGCGTTCTTTCAGCCAAACGAGGATACTGGCTCCATCTTCTCTCGTCCTGCTTTTCTCACATCCTATCATGCCGTTACAGACAATTAAGGAAGTGCTGAAAGCAGCACTTCTTTTTTTCATGAAAAAAAGCCCAATAGCTGGGCTTTTCATTTTATCGTCGTGATGTCAGCTCGTACCGATGAATGATCGGCTGAAGCACATAGAAATTCAATAGTATCCATCCTAATAAGATCGGCCACTTCAACATAGGTGAAGCACCTTTCAATTGAATGAGCATCACCAATAGCGGAATCAAGCAGATCATGAAAAAACTCATCTTGGAGACAAAGGTTTCTTTGACTTGATGACGACAGCTTGGACACATCATCATTTTCGTATGTGATAATTGAAACTTTTCAACGAAAGAAAATGCTTTTGAACAATTTGGACAGCTTCCCAACACGATTCCTCCCTTTCCCCGCTTCATATCAACTTCGACTTTTATGTAAAATCACCTTTTGATGCAGCATGCGAAATCCTCTTCTGTTGAAAGATTCTAACAATTACCATACAATCAGTAAAAGAGCATGAAGGAGGTTTTCGACTCAATGACAATATCCACTTTACAAAAAAGCATTAATGAACGTCTTGATGAACATTATGAGGAAATGGTTGAAATTAGACGCCATCTCCACATGAATCCTGAACTTTCTTTCCAGGAAGAAGAAACAGCCGCTTTCATCGCCAACTACTATGACACATTACATATACCAACACGTACACAGGTGGGCGGCCATGGTGTACTCGCCTTTATCGAAGGAGCTTCTCCGGGGCCGACGATTGCCCTCAGGGCTGATTTTGATGCACTTCCCATCCATGATGAAAAGGAAGTGCCTTACAAATCAACAAAGCCAGGTGTGATGCATGCATGCGGGCACGATGGGCACACAGCGACACTACTTGTCTTAGCGAAAATCTTGAATGAGCACCGCGATCAATTAAAAGGGAAAATCGTCCTCATTCATCAGCACGCAGAAGAATATGCGCCAGGCGGTGCAAAACCAATGATTGAAGACGGCTGCTTAGACGGTGTCGATGTCATATTCGGTACGCACCTTTGGTCTCCAGAGCCTTGTGGCACCGTTCTTTATAAAAGCGGGAACTTTATGGCAGCCGCCGACCGCTTCTCTATTCGAGTTCAGGGGAAAGGCGGACACGGCGCACAGCCTCACTTAACGAAAGATGCCGTACTCATCGGTTCACAAATCGTCGCAAACCTGCAGCAAGTCGTTGCCCGTAAAGTCAATCCAGTTGATTCTGCTGTTGTATCTGTTGGAGGTTTTGTGGCAGAGAATGCTTTTAACGTCATTGCAGATTCAGCTGTTTTAACTGGTACTGCACGATCCTTTGAAGAAAGTGCACGACACACCATCGAACGAGAAATTGAACAGGTCGTGAAAGGGGTGTGCGACATGCATGATGCCGACTACACATATGAATATGTGAGAGGATATCCTGCTGTTAAAAATCATCCAAAGCCAACTGAATATATTGCTAACATCGCAAAACAGACAGAAGGTGTCACAGAAGTAAAAGAAGCGGAAACCCAAATGGGTGGAGAAGATTTTGCTTACTACCTTCAGCATGTCCCTGGTACCTTCTTTTACACAGGCGCCATGCCTGAAAACAGCCAAGACGTGTATCCCCATCATCACCCAAAATTTGATATCAACGAAAAAGCAATGCCTGTCGCAGCAAAGGTACTCGCCCGTGCCGTCCTTTCCTACGATGAATGAAAAAAAAGCCGCTGTCGCCAGCGGCTTTAGATTATTGACAAAGGGCTAAAATGATTTTTATTTTAGCCCTTTGTCTTCTTTTCAGTGTGATAGAAAACCTTTGAAGTCTAGGAAGGACGAGTACCGGAGCGGAGCGAATTGAACATTCGTGAGCACCGGAACGCAGCCCTGACAACGAATGCGAGGGTTTGTCTACACGCTGATGCCGCTGTCGCCAGCGGCTTTTCTATTTCATTTCTTTCAACACTCGTAAGTGAAACACATGACGAGCGACATCTCCGAGCTGTCCTGTCAGCTGATGATTTGCCACACCGCCAACAGCGGCTCCGACGATCGGCATTAATTGAAATAGCTTCACTAGGTCAATGTAATCTCGATACTCCTGCTGAAAGCTGTACCAATCCATTTCCTCGCAGCTCGTTTCCCAATCATCTATGATGTTCATCATTTTTTGACGATGTGCACTGCCGGAAAAGGCGAGTTGAAATATACAGAGCAAAAAGAGTCTTTCTTCTTTTTGAGACAAATCAAAGCCATAAATACATGCCAGCTCATAAAGACATTTCATCTTAATGCTAAGCAGCAGCGGAAAGTCTGCCATACCGAGCAATATACCACCTGCACCTGTTCCAATTCCTTCGATCGCAGCTGCCTTTTGATAGTACTTCACTTTCTCCTTTGCCAGTTCATTTCGCTCGATGATAGATAATTGCTCATCAATCACCGAAAATGAAGTGAAGTGCGATCCTGATACGGTGGATTCAACCATTGTTTTGACCGCACTTGTGATGACTTGATGAAATCGAGCAGGGATTCGGCGGTTCACCTGCTGCTGAACTCCTTTTGAAAACCGTTCGATCTTCGAAGGTTTTCTTAAAAAACGCGTTTGAAAAAAAATGGCTTCTTCATACAACTCCCGTTCAGCTGCATTCATCCGGACCCCTCCTTGATGTCATCATACGCTTGCTGTCAGAAACATATCTCCGCTTATCTCATCTTTTTTAATCGACTGAGTACGTAAGGCTTGAAGAGGACAAGTACAAATGCCAGCGAAATCAGAAGGGCAAGTCCACTTCCCTGCCATCCTCCTGCCGGGAGTACTGCACAGCTCAGCAATATCGATTGAATAATAAGCACATTACGAACGAGAACAAAAAAGCTCCGATCCTTTTCTTGCTGAGCAACTGGATAAAGTGCCTGTAATGAAAGATGGGAAAAGTGCTTCGTTAACGGCACAAGCTGTACACCTGTGATAAACACGGTGAACAAGACAAGCAGCGCACCCACCCAGCCTGCTGCACCTGTATACAAAATAATCAGCACAAACACGGCGGTTAGCCTAAACACGAGACCAAAATAGTCATTTGAACGTAAAAACGCCCTCACATACATGTAAGAAAAAGTTTTACGCTGGTCATACGGAACAAACTGCAAGAGCCAGTCCATGTATGCTCTTCTTTTCACCTGTTTCTTTAAATGAGGCACATCTGTAAATAAGTTTGCCAGACGATAAAAGCGCTGTTTTCGTTTTAATTCGTCAGAAATATGCAATTCCCATTGAAAAGGCTGTTTTTTTACTGCATTGGTTAAGTAAACGAGATAGACACCATAGATCAGATAAAAAACGATTGCGATTGCATAGGATGCCTGTAAAACGGTATATACCAAAATCATATTCAATAGAAAACGAAGGACTGCATCAAGCCATCTGATCTGTTTTCCTTGAAAATAAGTGATCCTCCATTGAATTGCTGTATTCACACCCTTGATCAAAATCATTTGCGCCAATATCAGCACATACATCTTGAGGCCGCCTGAAGACACCGCAGAATAAAGCGGAAGTGCAACAATGGATACGGCAATAAGAGGAAACAGCTGAGAAATGAAGCTAAAATTAAAAGCTTGTTTTAAATAAGGCTCCATCTTCCCTTCCAAGGGAAGCAAAAACACGAGATCTGCTTCTTTGATCAACGTACGCACGTAAGAGCTTGTCAGCACCAATGAAAAAACAACTGCCATGACCCAGTAGGATGGGAAGTGAGCCGGAATCTGTTTGAGCCAGTTACTATACCAGCTCGCTCCGCCTGCAAGGAAAAAAATGAGCACAATGACAAGATGATCATTGAACATGTATTTTAAATATTTTCTTGTATCTTGCATGTGTTCCTCTAATCGGGATTTCCAAATGGTTTGCGTCATTTTACTCATAGCTTTCTTCCTTTGTTAATTCCAAATAAAGATCATCGAGTGTCGCATCTCTCATGTTGAACTGTTCTCTCAGCTCTGTCAGTGTTCCTTTCGCTCTGATTTCCCCTTCGTGCAAAATAATAAAGGAATCACAATAGCGCTCAGCTGTCGCCAAAATATGCGTCGACATCAGGACACTTGCGCCGTTTTTCTTCGCAGCATTCATCCGTTCAAGAAGTGCATTAATCGCAAGAGGATCAAGCCCTAAAAACGGTTCATCGATGATATACAGTTCTGGTTCAACAAGGAATGCACACATAATCATGACCTTCTGTTTCATTCCTTTTGAAAAATGAGCAGGGAACCATTTCAAACGTTTCTCCATTCGAAATTCTTTCAGCAATGACGGCAGACGTTCATCTAATTGTTCCTTTGACAGACCGTAAGCCATCGCTGTCAGCTCTAAATGCTCTTTTAAGGTTAATTCTTCATATAATACAGGTGTTTCTGGAATAAACGTAAATTGCGAACGATACGCCTCTTGATCGTCTTGAAGAGTTCGTCCATTCAATTCAATGACACCTTTATGCGGTTTCATGAGCCCGATGATATGGCGAATGGTTGTGCTTTTCCCCGCCCCGTTTAAGCCGATGAGACCGACGATTTGATTTCTTTCTAATTCAAATGAGATATTTTTTAGAACGGGATTCTTCGTATATCCACCCGTTACATCTTTTACAGTGAGAAGGGACATGAATTCGTTCCTTTCTTTCTTTTTTCCTTTATAGTAACAAAAACGAAAGGTAATTTGAAATGTTTACCTTAAACGCGGCATGAATAAAAAATAGGCGCTTTGGTCATCATAATGTATGTAGAAGAAATGAACTTGATGACCAATAAGTAAATGAGGTGTTTGTTAAAGGCAAAGAACCGCATGACAAGTTGGTTTTTTCATCTAAAAACCTTAGCTTCTGTTTTGCTTCACTGATTCTTGATTTTTGTGTCCTATACAATATGTATACGACAAACCAAAACGTCAAATGAGGTGTTTACGGCAGAAATAGCAGGCATACGAATTCTTTATTTCAGTAAATAGAGAATTCAAAAGGCATATCGAATGAAAGCATCAGCATTTCTTCTGCAGGAGCAGGATGAGCGACCAAAGGAGTTCGCTTGTCCTGTTTTCTTTTTTGCTTCTTTTTGTGATACGATGAAGGAAAATGAATGAGGAGTGACATGACGTGAGCGATTGTATTTTTTGCAAGATCATTGATGGAGACATTCCATGTGCAAAAGTATATGAAGACGAGCATGTATTGGCTTTTCTAGATATTAGCCAAGTAACAAAAGGACATACCCTTGTAATCCCGAAAATACATAAAGAAAATATCTACGAGATGACACCAGAAGTGTCTAATCACTACTTCCAAGCGATTCCGAAAATTGCAAGAGCAATCAAACAGGAATTTGAACCAATTGGGTTAAACCTTCTAAACAACAACGGCGAAAAAGCCGGACAATCTGTGTTCCATTACCATATGCATATCATTCCGCGCTACGGAAAAGGCGATGGCTTTGGTGCTGTATGGAAATCACATCAAGAGCAATACACGTCAGAGGATTTAAAAGATATTTCTTCTGCCATCCACACGCGGCTTACCTCATCTTAATAGATGAGGTTTTTCTTATTTCTGCCCCTTTTTATCGCTTTCAACTCTTAATAGTAAGATATTTAAAACGATTCAAATTTTTCGTCCAATTGCTTCAAATTTGTGATAGGATGGTTTTATCTTTTGATCCATTAACGCGAGAAATAGGGAGAGATTGTGATGAAGCGAACGACGAATTTTAATGCTGGTCCGGCGGCACTGCCGCTAGAAGTGCTTCAAAAAGCACAGGAAGAACTTGTTGATTTTAAACAAACTGGGATGTCTGTGATGGAGCTGTCTCATCGCAGCGGTGAATATGAAGAAGTCCACAATAAGGCAAAAGCACTGTTGGTGGAACTGATGGACATTCCTGAAGATTACGAAGTCCTCTTTTTACAGGGCGGAGCTAGTCTTCAATTTGCGATGATTCCTATGAACTTCTTACATGAAGGCGAAACGGCTCATTTCATTCAAACAGGCGCTTGGTCAGAAAAAGCATTATCAGAAGCAAAAGGGTTTGGTGAAACATCTGTGTTTGCTTCAAGTGAAGACGACAACTACTCGTATATTCCAGAAGTAGATGCCTCCGGTTTAACAGATGGCGCTTACTTACACATCACATCAAACAATACGATCTTCGGCACTCAGTGGAAAACGTTCCCTGGTACATCATTACCGCTTATTGCAGATATGTCCAGTGATATTCTCAGCAAAAAAATCGATGTTTCTCAATTTGATTTCATTTATGCTGGGGCACAAAAAAACTTAGGGCCTTCTGGTATCACGATTGTGATCGCGCGCAAACGTTTATTAGAGAAAGAGAAAAGCAGCACACCGAAAATATTAAAATATTCAACACACGCAAAAGCCAACTCTCTTTATCACACACCACCGACTTTTGCGATTTATATGCTGTCTCTTGTCCTTGAGCATGTCAAACAGGCTGGCGGCGTAGAAGCAGCGGAAAAACGCAATGAACAAAAAGCAGGCATTCTCTACGACACAATTGATCAAAGCGGCGGTTTTTACAAAGGACACGCACGCACTGACAGCCGTTCGCATATGAATGTCACGTTTACCCTTCGTGATGATGCGCTCACTGCTTCCTTTGTAGAGAAAGCAAAGCAGGAACAAATGGTTGGACTTGCCGGCCACCGTTCTGTCGGTGGATGCAGAGCATCTATTTACAATGCGGTATCGATTGAAGACTGCCAAAAGCTTGCGGACTTTATGAAAAAGTTCCAGCAAGAAAATGAGTAAAAAAGCTTTTCTATAGAGAAATAAATTTGTTATAATAACGAGAAATATAAAGTGATGACTCTTGCAATAAATGATGAGCCATATTATTGAAGAGTCCTAAGAGCTTAGCAGAGGAGAGCATAGAAATGAAAACAAAAGAATTAGTGATTATGTCATTGCTTGCAGCAATGGGAGCTGTTTTGCATACGATTTTCCCGCCCATCTTTTTCGGAATGAAACCTGATATGATGCTGGTCATGATGTTTTTAAGCATCATCCTTTTCCCAAAGGTACAGCATGTAGTGGTTATTGCCCTAGTGACTGGCGTCATTTCTGCATTAACAACGGGTTTCCCAGGCGGACAAATTCCAAATATGATTGATAAACCAGTGACAGCCTTTATCTTCCTAGCCCTTTTCTTATCTTGCTTGAAGATAAAGAACAAAGTGGTGCTGACCGCTGTGTTAACTGCGATTGGAACCATCGTATCCGGCGTGATTTTCCTATCTGCCGCTTTACTGATTACTGGACTGCCAGCTGCATTACCGGCACTTCTTGTGGGCGTTGTCCTTCCAGCAGCCGTGATTAATACCATTGCCATGGTATTTGTCTTCCCAATTGCTCAGTCCATTCTAAGGCGTGCAAGAATGATAGAAGTTGCTTAACGAATAATCGAACCTCTTCATAATAGATGAAGAGGTTTTTTCATGCTTTTATAAAAGAAAAAGGGTCAGCAGCAAAATGAGGAGCGAAATCCCTGCACCTGCCGCACACACAAGTGCTTTTTGCTTTAATACATGTTTTGGCGGATAAGACCCTGCATACCCCAGCTGTCTTGCATAATGAATAGAACCACCTGTAAAAACGACACCGATACACGTAAAAACGAACAGAAAGACAGACAACCTTCTCCCCTCCCTTTTCTTCAAAAGTATGCTAAAATAAAGCAAGCTATGTATGGAAGTTCAATGAAGCTGATCGTCAGCTCAGAGAGAACATGCGAATGTGTAAAATTTGACTAGAGGTGATTTGAATGGCTAGTGGACGTTCTTTATTAACAGGATTATTTGTAGGCGGTCTCCTCGGAGGTGCGGCAGTGCTCCTGACGACTCCCTCTTCTGGCAGAGATGTGCGCGGAAAGTTGAAAGACGGCTATGACAAATTCGAAGATACGCTGACAAGATTAAAAAGAGATGGACAAGCTTTAAAAGAGCAAATTGTTGAAACAGCAAAAGAAAGCGCAGAGGTCATTAAAGAAGTCGGAACTGAATTACAAGCATCGATTCAGCAATGGCGCGAAGAAATCAAACCTCACCAGCAGGACTTGCAAAAGGAAATTCAGGAAATTGAGGAAAAGCTCAAACAACTGGAGAAAACCTTACAAAACTAATATACTCACGAAAAAATATTCGTTTACAAAAGTGTGCGGGGTGCGTATCCCGCACTTTTTTTGTTGAAAAAAGGTTATTTTGTCAATGTTTTTCATGAGTTTTAAAAATTCTTGAATTTTCAGCTTTATTAATCTTTATTTTATTGGCATAATAGAATTACAAGAAAAAGAGAAGTAGGTGAAATGGATGAATCATTCGGAACAGCCTTTCGATGTAAAAGAAGCACTTTTATTCAGTCAAAGAATGGCCCAATTGAGCAAAGCTCTTTGGAAATCCATTGAAAAGGACTGGCAGCAGTGGATCAAACCGTATAACCTAAATATCAATGAACATCATATTTTGTGGATTGCGTATCAATTAAAAGGAGCTTCAATATCAGAAATTGCAAAGTTTGGCGTCATGCATGTATCAACGGCGTTTAACTTCTCCAAGAAACTGGAGGAACGAGGATTTTTAAAATTTTCTAAAAAGTTAAACGATAAACGCAATACGTATATTGAGCTAACGCCAAAAGGCGAAGAGACATTCCATAAACTACTTGAAGATTATGACCCGGCACGAACTGGTATTGTCAAAGGCGCACAGCCGCTTCATGACATTTACGGAAAGTTCCCTGAGATTTTAGAAATGATGTGTATTATCCGAAACATCTATGGTGAGGATTTCATGGAGATTTTTGAGAAATCGTTTTCAAACATTGAGAAGGACTTTTTGAATGAGCGAGGAAAAGTCACGAAAAAGCCTGAGGAACTTGAAGACTCAGCTGATGCAGCAGAAAAAGCGGCTAAAGCAAATCAAATTGTTTAATGATCTTTATAAATTCATTCATTAACGGCTGAAACAGCCCTTGATCATGCAATGCAAATATCGTCTCATGCACATCCAGCTTTTCAATTAACTGTCCTGCAAAAAGCGCAAGCATATCGTCAAACATGACGTAGCCTTGTGCTTTTTGCTTGTCCATTTCCTCTGAAAGCTCAGCACAAATACGCTCAATTTCCTTCGCCTCTTCTTTCGATACCCGCTGCCTGATCAATAATGCATAATATGGATAACGGCTCATATCGGTCGCCGTCAGCAAAAGTTCCATATAATATTCGAGCTGGCTCATTCGTTCCTCAATACTCATGTACGTTCCCTCTTTCTCTTAGTCTTTCTATTTTAGCCGAAATTACTCATTGACGAAAGAGACGAACCTCCCTCTTCTGTCTTTTTTTCTTGAAAAACCCAAAGTTTCCTCTCTTTATTCCATATGAAGGCAACATTTTATTTTTTTTCAACAAAACCATTGATTTTTATCCTCAGGAAGAGTAAATTATCTTGAGATATTCAATTAGTTTTTTAAGATTGGAAGGATGAAAAATGAATTGTTGGAAGACCATTAATCTTGAAAAGGATTATGGTTATACGAGACTGCTGATTTCAGCCATAAGTCTTGCTATACTTTTTTTCATTATGGCTTTTTTATGTTTTCAACTGACTCATCCTGAAACGAGACTAAGCAGCCACAACGCACCGCTTTTTGCTGTGCTTTTACTTGTGACATTGCTTGTCCACCGTGTGGTTCACTTGATCCCAGTGATGAAAAACAAGAAAAAAATGACGCTATTTAAACGAAATTGCTGGAAGCGTGTGCCAAAGAAAGTAATGCTTTATTCACTTCTCAGTCCATTTTGTTTGATTTCACTGCTTTACTTTGTGTTAGGCGTGGCGTTTCCAATGTATGCACACTATTTTATCATCATCGCAAGTATTCATGCAGGCTATTGTTTGCCTGACTTTTTATTTGCATGGAAACTGCTCAAAGCACCTAAATCCTGCATCATCGATCAAGCCCAAGACGAGTTTGATATTTTAGTTGACCAAACTTCCTCATCATGAGGTTTTTAAAGCCAACTTCTATCTTTTTCATAAAAAATTTGGTAATGTAGTATGGGAATAGCATAGAGAGGGGGGATCTCCGATAGTTTTATTTTACTTCATCGTCTTTGCCGCGTTTATTGTGTATTCAATAAACAGGCTTACTAATACATTATGCCTTGTCAGAGAGATTCCTGAAGAACGGCAAGATAAGGTGTTTCGCTTTATCAATGTATCGATACTGATCTTACTGATCTCATCATTTGTTGAAATTACCATTTCTATTTAAGATCAAAGCAAAAGCTGCCAGTTTGAGGGCAGCTTTTTGTGTATATTGATTGATTAGCAAATCCAAGATGCACCGATAATGATCAATAAGATGAATAACACGACGACTAGTGCAAAACCGCCAGCAAAGACTTCTCCTCCCATGTAAAAACACCTCCTGCCAGTTCTTGCTCTGTTCTAAGCTCAGTGTATGCAAAAAAAATGAAAACGTTTAGGCACCTGTCATCGTTTGAAAAAAGAACCGCCCGCACGCATGGCAGGACGGCTCCTTTCTGTCACAGCGATTTAATTAGTAAAGATATGCTGCACCAACGATGATCAGCAAAATGAATAGCACGACCAATAAAGCAAACCCATTAGAATATCCTGCTCCCATATAATTCAGCCTCCTTTTTGTGATCACTATATGTGTATGTCGCGCGCAAATTTTTGACTAGACGAATGCCCTCCCATTTGCATTTCTTTTTACAGCGTGTCACAATATGTTATGATACAAGCAATGATAAATAAATTGGAAAGATTAGGAGTGTTTTTTGAATGAAAAAAATGGCTTTAGCAGCTGTAACAGCAGTTAGTGTTTTAACTCTTGGCGCATGCAGTAGCGGTGATAAAGATGTCATCGCAACAACAAAATCAGGAGATGTCACAAAAGAAGAGCTTTATACAACTCTTAAGAAACAAGCAGGTGGAGATGCTTTAAATCTACTTGTTCAACAAAAGGTTCTTGCTGACAAATACAAAGTATCTGATAAAGAAATTGATAAGAAAATGGAAGAATATAAAAAGACACTTGGTGAAGATCGTTTAAAACAACTTCAAGATGAATTCGGAAAAGATTACATCAAAGATCAAGTGAAATATGAGCTGCTGACTCAAAAGGCTGCCAAAGCTAACATCAAAATCACTGATAAAGAAGTAAAAGCGTATTACGATGACCTAAAAGGGAAAATCCGCGCAAGCCACATTTTAGTAGCTGATAAGAAAACAGCTGACGAAGTGGAAAAGAAATTAGATAAAGGTGAAAAATGGGATGCCGTTGTGTCTGAATATTCAACTGATACCGCTTCAGCAGCACAAGGCGGCGATGTAGGCTGGTTCGCAAAAGAAGGCCAAATGGACGAGAACTTCAGTAAAGCTGCTTTCAAACTAAAAGTGAATGAAATCAGCAAACCAGTGAAATCACAATTCGGCTACCATATCATTAAAAAGACCGAAGAACGCGGTAAATACGATGACATGAAAGCAGACTTGAAAAAAGAACTGCTTAATCAAAAACAAGCAGACACAAATGAAATCCAAACGATCTTAAACAAATTGGTGAAAGATGCCGATGTGAAAGTAAAAGATAAAGAACTTGAAAACACATTCAAAGAAAAGTCTCAACAACCCGCACAAAATCAACAACCTCAACAAAACCAGTAATCACAAAAAACCCCTCTGCCGTGATCGTGCAGAGGGGTTTTGATATGACCTGATTAAGCAATCGAGTCTTCATGTGCCGCCGTATCATGTGATCTTTTCACTTGCTGATCCTGACGTCTACGCTCTCTTTCTTGTTCCATTCGCTCGATAAAAATTTCTCCTTCCTTTTCAATAAAGGATTGATCAATCTCTTGCTCCTCTTTGGCCGTTGTCATTAATTTATACGCACAGAAAATAATGCCAATGATACATGCATACACCCACCATGGAAAAAACAACATTTTTTCATCGCCTCCTTTTTTCAGAACAGCTCTCTCTTCCTTTGTGTTACATGCTTATGCGAAAAGAAGACAAGTTATGAAAAAAACGCCCGCAATAAACGGACGTTTTGACATGGTTATTCGTGATGAAAGGTTGGTTTATAAAATGAACGATTCTCTAGCGCAAAAATACGTTCTGTATATTCTCCTGGCTTCACATGCTCAAGCGCACGATCCATCATATTCATCTTCGCATCTAAATTATCAATATAGTGGAGTATTTCGGCTTCCTTCACCATTGGTGGTTTCGGGCTGCCCCACTCTCCTTTTCCGTGATGACTCAGTACTAAGTGCTGTAAAATCAAAATTTCTTCTGAATCAATGCCAAGCTCTTCTGCAGCTTTCGCAATTTCTGTCACCATAATCGAAATATGACCAATTAAATTCCCTTCCACCGTATAGGTGGTTGAGACTGGGCCCGAAAGCTCTTTGACTTTCCCTAAATCATGAAGAATGATGCCTGAATATAAAAGATCTCGATCTAATGATGGATATAGGTCAACAATTGATTTAGCCAAATGCAGCATGGACACCACGTGATAAGCAAGACCAGAGACAAATTCGTGATGGTTTTTTGTCGCTGCTGGATAGTCAGCGAATTCCTGTCCATATTTTTTCAGCAAATGCCTTGTAACACGCTGTATATTAGGGTTTTTCATATCAAAGATATATTGCATAATCGTATCCATCATATCATGTTTTGGAATAGGAGCTGTTTCGAGAAAATCATCAATTCGAATTTGCTCATTTTCAGCAACAGGGCGTATATTCCTAAGTTTCAGCTGATTCCTCCCGCGATAATGATGAATATCGCCTACTACCTTCACAATGGTTTGCGCGGCATAGGTTTGTTCATCATTCTGCTTTGCATCCCATAGTTTCGCCTCAATATCTCCACTTTGATCTTGAAGAATTAACGTTAAAAATGGTTTGCCATTACTCGCAATCCCTTTAGTAGATGATTTAATTAATAAATGCAGGTCAACTTGTTCGCCGACATCATAGGTCATGATCCCTTTAGCCATTCAATAAAAGCTCCTTCCATGTTTCTGCTCATATAAGTATAACATAAGTCATTATTTGTCAATCATTCAACTGCTAAACTCGTAATCTGTCCATCTTCTGCTGCTTGCTTCATATGCTCATGACAGGTGAAATAAAACAGCTGTGTTTCAAAACGTGTGAGCTCGTTCATCATCTCCAGCACTCTTCCTAGACGAACGTGATCGAAATGAACGAAGCTGTCATCCATCATAAACGGAAGCTGACAATCTTGCTGATGAGACAAAGCGAGCGCAAAACGAATCGCCAGATAGATCTGTTCACACGTTGCCTGTGAAAGCTCCTCTGGACGGAATATTCGTCCATCCATTCTTTTCACCATCAGCAAGTCATCTTCAGGTGAAAATAAAATCGCTTCATAACGATCATTTGTTAACGGTTGAATAAAACTTGAGGCTGTTTGAAGCAATGCAGGCAGCCTTGTTTCTTTATGCTCATTCAATTTTTCTCGTATGACGGAGCGGACAAGCTGAATTGCCGCCCATTTTTTTGCGAGGTGCTTCGCATGCTCCTGCTCTGCGGCAAGCTGATGAGTCAAATCAGACACCGTTCCAGAAGCTTCTATTTGCCGGATTTCCACCGCTAGTTCTGCTAAACGTTTTTCCATATTCTCCGCATTCAATTGAACGTCATGAAGGTGCTGCTTTGCTTCTGCACACTCCTCTTCAAGGAGAGGTAATCCTTTGCGAACAATCCATTCCTCCTCATCAAAACAACCGCTTCTATGAAGCTCTTGATTCAGCTGCTGCAAATGGGAAATCCGTTCCCGGTATTCTTTAGATAGATGAGAAAGCACTTGGTAATCTTCTTTGGACTCTGCTTCTACTTGACGAAAAAGCTCGTCAGTTTGTTTTTCGTAATATTGAATTTCCCCTTCTAGTGTCGTGAGCTGCTGGATCGCATGTTGAATGGATACGTGCAATGTCTGGCGTTCTTTTTCTCTTCTCGCCTCATCTTTCAATATCTCTTGAAAAGCTGAGATATTCTCCTGAATGGTTCCTTCCTTTTTTTGAAGGATACTGCTTAACGCTGAAACCCTGCGCTCATAAATCGATTGCTGATCGGAAAGCACGCCTATTTCACGATGAAGCTCCTCATATGCCGCTGTATTCATTTTTAATTGTTTTAGGATATGGAAGGCCTCTACTAGGAAAGAAAGCTCAGACGACAAGCCAAGCTGTCTCTTCTTTTCCTCTACTTGCTGCTGGACAGGTTCCAGCTCTAGCTCCCAGTCTTCATATTGCCGAATGATTCTTTCGTACAGAAGCTCCTTCTGCCTCATAAGTGTTTCAGCTGAAGCTGCCTGCACTTGAAATGAATCAAAGGCCCCTTCGCCGCTTCTTTGTTTCATCGGGCTCATTTGACTGAATGGGTAAATGAGAAAGAAGAGAAAAACAGAAAATCCCGCAAACAAGAGCGTGATCCACCACTCTGTTAAAAAGAATAGAACAAGCAGAAG
Organism: Bacillus sp. GBSW19; assembly: GCF_002998655.1. NCBI lineage: Bacteria > Bacillati > Bacillota > Bacilli > Caryophanales > Bacillaceae > Bacillus > Bacillus sp. GBSW19. Next base: position 103,470 of record NZ_PVRF01000001.1, on the reverse strand, counting down.
CACCACATCAAATGCGATCAAGCCTCGGAATAACAACGCCCGGGAATGAATCGGTTTCTTTTTCGATCTTGTCCCCTTCGCATCGTCTTCTGCTCCGTGCTGTCTGACTTGCTGTTCCTTTAATCCTTTTAGAGCGGCTTCTGCTTCGTCCAGCTCATGTCTTGCGTGATCAAATCGTTCATCTAACTGCGCTTTTCTATCCATGAGACGAACGTATTGAGTGACAGTCTCCTTTAATTCCCACTCAAATTCAAGCGAATCGTCGATTTGTTCGAACTTTATCGGGTACTCCCACTTTAGCTTTGCTACCGCTTCGTCTATTTTTTGTTTCAATGAATCACGGTTTGCTCGACACTCTGCTATGCGCTTTTTCACAAGCTCAGCATCAGATGCTTCATCTACGACTCGTTTCATCTCCATTATGGTATCCTTGTCATAGAGCGGTTGAACTTGTACAAGTGAGGTTTGCAAATGGGCTAACTTCTGCTTCAGTGCAGTCAATTGAGCCTTTTTCGGGTGAAGGTGTGATTCTAGTTTATCCAGCTCATGCTCTGTTTCTGCTCTAAAACGTTTGACTCGGTCTGGATAGCGGGCTAATTCCTTTTTTAATTCCACTTTTCTCTCGATCATGGGATAAACTTGAATGGATTCAGCCAGTTTCTGAATGTGTTCCTCAGCTTGCTTCATTTCATTTTGAAGCATTTCGATCGTCTCCGTTAATTCAGATTGCTCCCGTTTCTTTTCGGTATAACGGCCTTCTACCAATTTGGCTTGTTTCAGCTGACCTGTCAGCTCTTTTAAACGATCAAGCTGCTGATTTAATTCCGGCTTGCGTCCATTTGGTTTAAACAGCTGCTCCTGCTGCTTTAGCAGCCTGCTATCCATCTTGGTGGCTGCATCCGAGCCAAATAAACTTGAGAAAAGTAGAAATTCGCCTATTTGGTCCTGGTTTAAGGCTTGGACATTTTGCAGTCCAAACACATCAAATGAATAGATTGATTGATATAACCTGCGATCCGTTCCCTTTAAAAGTGTCTGTAGAAAAACTTCGTCTTTCACTTCACCATTCGGTAAAAACACCTGTGCTTGACCACCTCGATCGGACGTTCTTTCAATATGAATAACGCCTAACTCGTCATCTTGGCAAGTGAGGGAACCACCATAAAAAGAACCCTGTTTCGTCTTGTACATCTTGTTTTTCGGAAAACCAAATAACATCGATTCAATAAACGTTTTCAATGTCGTTTTCCCCGATTCATTCAGGCCGTAAACTAGCTGAAAACCGTAATCAGAAAAGTGAAAGGTCCGATTTGAAAATTTCCCGAAATGGGCGATATGGAGTGAACGTATTTTCATTGTGCCTCTCCTTTTCTCATAATTGCTTTAGCTGTTCTGTCAGCAGCCTTTGTGCTTCTTCTTTTATATCCACTTCATCCTCTTTTGTGAGAGCTTTTCCTGATTTTCTATAGGTTGGGTGACGCTTGATCGGTGATAACAGCTCTTCATATGCCTCAAACTGTGAAATTTCAGCAGTGAGTTCCTTCAAAAAAGAATCTTCTAAATAGATCACATCCTCGTTTATTCGGCAGTCAATCGATATCACCCAAACGAATACCTCTTCATCTTCTTCCTGTTCATGAAGAACGGTCAACAGCTCCTCAAGAACCTCAAGCTGAGTACGCTCAAAGTAAGGAGGAGCATCACCCGTCAATTCAATTTTCACAAAATGAGGGACGCCCTCCTCTTTCAGCTCACTGATTTTGCTATCCACAAGTGTCACAAGATCCGTCATATGAACCGTTTCTGTCATGTCTATTGCAAGTGTCTCAAACATCACATCCGCACAGCTAATAAATTCCGCTGTCTCAGAATCCTCGGAGAGTTGAATAACGTAACAGCCTTTCTCTCCTGTTTCTTTTATATGTCTGCCCTGCATGTTACCAGGGTAAATAATCAATGGGTCTTCATGCAGAAGGGCTCTCTTATGTATATGTCCAAGCGCCCAATAATCGAAATCCCGTGAAAGAAGCTGCTCAAGCTGAAATGGTGCATACGCATCATGCCCTTCTTGTCCGGCTAATGTACCGTGAAGCATCGCAATGTGATAGGCAGCATCTGTCGTTTTGACATAATGAGATGTCATATTTTCATAGACAGCCCGCTCTTTGTAGCTAAACCCATAAATACTTGCAACAAGCTGCCCCCCTCTATAGTAGGATTGCTCACTTGGTGTACTGCTTGAAAAAACGTGCACATTCTCAGGCCACTCAATCGGTGTCCATTCACCGCCTAAATGATCATGATTACCATAAATAATAAAGACGTCAATCCCTTGAGTTTGCAGTCTTAGAAACTGATTTCTTAAAAACAGCTGTGCTTTCAGACTGCGATTTGATTCGTCAAATAAATCTCCGCTCAGCAGCACAAAGTCTACTGATCGAGCAATGGCGAGATCAAACATATTCTTCGCACTTTGAAATGTACTTTCTTTGAGCCGCTTAAATGGTAAGCTAGGGATATTCGACATTCCTGCAAATGGACTGTCTAAATGTAAATCTGCGGCATGAATAAAGGTAAGCTTAGTCAAACGTCTATCTCCTTGTCCGATACTGTCATTGTCCATATTTTATCATGCCATTTTTACGAATGCACGTTCTATCGCTTTCATTCTAAAAAACACATTTTTAAGAGTTAAAAAAGAGGTTTTGTCTTATTCATTGTTTAATTACATAGAAAAGCAGAGGAAAGGGAGATGAGGAATGGAGAAGACATACTTTTTAACTGTATTTGACCGGTCGGGTGAGACCTTATTAAATGAAAAAATCACAACGGATAGTGATGAAAAGGCAAAGGAATTAGGGCGCCATCGCTTAATCGAACAGCAATACACGAAGCATTCCCACCGGCTCGTTGATGATGCAGGCAAGCTTCTTTTATTTGAACGTTAAAAAAACCGGCATTCGCCGGTCTCACATTCGTTTATACGTTCTGAAACACAGGTCGTCTTTTTTCTAAAAAGGCCTGAATGCCTTCCTTATGATCATGACTTTGCCTCAGTCTTGCCTGTGCTGCCCTCTCCTTTTGAAGAACGGCTAGCAGCTCAGGTTCTGACTGCTGAAAATAGATCAGCTTTGTTTCGACAAATGCTTGAAGCGGCATGTTCATAAACGGCTTCACACATACTTTTTGATACGCATCGACTTCATCCTGAAACACCCCGTCTGCAAGGCGCAGTTTTAACGCTTCTTCAGCCGGCAGCTTTTGTCCGCTCCAAATCAATTGTTTCGCGGTTTGTTCACTGACTCTTTTTGTGAGAAAAAAATGCCCTCCGCCATCTGGAATTAATCCTACTCCATTAAAATTCATGGCGAGCTGTGCATCCTGATGCATAAACAAGTAGTCACAGCTTAAAGCAAAGCTAAAAGCAAGGCCTGCCGCTGACCCGTGGACAAGGGCAATCGTCACTTTTTTCATACCGGCTAGAGAAAGTGTAATTCCCTCGATCAAATCCATCACACGATGGAAATCTTCTTCACTTTCCTGCTTAAGCATCATGCCAATATCTCCGCCTGCTGAAAACCCTTTCCCCGCTCCCTTGATCACAACGACTTTTGCACTGCTTTCTTCCGCTGCATCACATGCCTCTTTGAATTCAGCAAACATGTCCACATGAAATGAATTATAAGCATCAGGCCTGTTGAAAACGATTTCAAAAATATCCCCGTTTAACTGACAATTGATATATGTCATCATCCATCCCCCTTTTCTTTTAAACTCATGACTTAATTCCATTTCAACCCGAATAATTCCTTTTCCTCTGCATGAAAAATTTCAAGATCAATTGATACTAAAATAAGCATAATTGTTGAAACAAGAAATATATTTTTATATAGTAAATGAAGAAAGAAATGATTTTGAAAGGGGGAGGATGATTGATAAGGTGTTCCATATTCATATTGGTTAGTTTCATCGTCATGTTTTCTCCTTTTTCAAATGTCGTTTTTGCTCCACAGGCAGAAGCGAGTGCACCTAGTCTTATTTCTCCATCCATCTACGATGAAGAAATTCAAGCTGTGAAGACACCTCCATTTTCAAAAAAACAGGCCTTCTCTATTCTGTTAAAGAACAGATTATCACTGGCTGATTCAAAGGTTTTTCTACTCAAGCCTGCTCCATCAGCTGCGTTATCCATTGATCTATGTTTTTTGGAAATGAAGTGTGCGATCCCCATTATGTGTCAATCAAATTACCTCTACTGATTCATTTTATTTCATCCGTATTACTATATGAAAAACACAACCTATCATATTCGGAGGGATAAAATGAATATTAAAGAAAATGATCTTCCTGGGATCGGAAAGAAATTTGAAATTGAAACGAGAAATAGAGAAAAAATGACGATAGTGATTCATGATGATGGCAGACGGGAGATTTATCGTTTTGACGATGATGATCCAGATGAAGTGCTGTCCACCATTTCTCTCGATGATACTGAATCAAGGCAAATCGCTGCGATTATCGGCGGCATGGTGTATAAACCGCAGGCACTTGAAACCATTGAAATGGCCTTCAATGACTTGATGATTGAATGGTTTAAGGTGGAAAAAGGCGCAAAAGCGGTTGGACATACACTCGGTGATTTAGATGTGCGACAAAACTATGAAGTCACCGTCATTGCGATCATTAAACATACAAATGAAAAATTACTGAACCCTGGTGCCGATTCGATTATTGAAGCAAATGATACGATGGTCATTTCAGGCGAAAGAAAACACTTAAAGCGATTGATACGTGATTTTCTTTCTAGAGGGGGAGAGTGATGAATGGATCATTTAGTCTTTGAAGTTGGGACGGCGCTGATTCTCATCGCCATCGCCAGCTTAATCGCCAATAAAATGAAATTCTCTATCATCCCTTTTCTCATTGTCCTCGGTATGATCGTTGGGCCGCATGCTCCAACCATCGGGATTATTGATCTAAAATTTATCGAAAGCACCGAAATTATTTCGTTTTTTGGCAGAATGGGCGTCTTGTTCCTTCTTTTCTATCTTGGACTTGAGTTCTCTGTCGGAAAGCTTATTAAATCGGGCAAATCCATTGCTGTCGGCGGATCTATTTATATTTTGATTAACTTCAGCTTAGGACTGCTTTACGGTTTTATCACAGGGTTTGGGTTCCTTGAGGTTCTCATTATGGCAGGAGTTATCACGATTTCATCCAGTGCCATTGTGGCCAAAGTCCTTGTTGATTTGAAACGGACTGCGAACCCTGAAACTGAGTTAATTCTTGGGATCATTATGTTTGAGGATATTTTCCTCGCTGTTTATTTATCCGTCGTATCTGGTCTTGTCCTTGGAGATGCCACAACGGTTAGCGGTGCCTTATTATCCATTTTCATTGCTTTTGGTTATATGATGCTTTTCTTTATCATCGCACGTAAGCTGCCAAAACGATTAAACAAGTTGTTCGATATCCGTTCGAACGAAGTGTTCATCATTGTGATTTTTGCGGCTTTATTCTTTGTCGCTGGTTTCTCAGAGACAATCCATGTAGCAGAGGCCATTGGGGCACTCTTACTTGGTCTTGTTTTCTCAGAAACAGAGCACTCTGACCGCATCGAACATCTTGTGGTTCCATTTAGAGATTTCTTCGGGGCCATGTTCTTCTTCAGCTTCGGTCTCAGCATTGATCCATTTACATTAGGTGATGCCTTCTGGCTTGCGATCGGCGCTGTGATTCTCACCTTCATTGGGAACTTCACTGCTGGAATGTTCGCTGGAAGAAGAGCTGGATTTTCTCATAAAGCCTCTTCTAATATTGGATTAACCATCGTATCACGAGGAGAGTTTTCAATCATTGTAGCCGAGCTCGGTATTGCGGGCGGACTTGCCGCTACCTTGAAGCCATTTGCTGCATTGTACGTCTTAATCCTTGCGATTTTAGGACCGCTTGTGACGAAGGAATCTAAGCGAATTTATCAAATTCTGAACAAAATGTTCAAATGGCAAACAGAAAAACCAAAAGTGAAAAAAGAAACGACAATCTAATGAAAAAGGGCCCTATACTTGGGCCCTTTTTATCTCTTATTCAAATTGCTGAAAGGCTGTTTCTTGCTTGACTGGCGCTTCTTTGACCCCGCGAATGGTTTGAATCACTTTCTGATTGCGGTAGATGGATAGTTTTAAATTGGTCGCCGCTGTTCCATGAGAGTGATCTAAGTTCGTAAATGTAAAGAAATGATGCGGACGCTTGTCTTTGAACACAAGCCTGAAGTCTTCTGTCACTTTAAAATGCTCTTCACTTTCCCATTCAATTAAAGGTTCATACGCACTAAACCACGCCGGGATATTCGGAGTGTACCCTGTAGCCAATAGGGCACGATCAGCTGTTATGCTCTTTTCTTTCTTTAGCTGCCACTGCTTTAGGTGCAGCTTCAGGGACTGATTCTCCTCCACCTGAATCGCTTCAAGCTCGGTCATTGGCTGAATCACCACAGATGGCTCTTCACCTGTAACAGACCGATGATACAATTCCTGATAAATACGCGAGAGCGTCGATGCATCTATACCATTTCTTAATCCAGTCAGCCTAGGCAATGTGTTCATTCGTTCTTCATAAGGAAGCGAATGGAAATATTCGACGTACTTCGGTGTAAATAGCTCCTGGCCAAGCTCTGCCGTCTCCAGCTCTCTAAATTCACTAGATCGCGTAAACCACGAAAGCTGCTGTCCTTTCTTTTGATGCTGAAGCAGGTCTAAGAAGATTTCGGCTGCACTCTGCCCAGAGCCAATCACCGTCACCGACTCAGCTTCATGAAGTTCTTCCTGCTGGTCTAAATAACGGCTGCTATGTGTCACATATGGCAGTGCAGCATCAGGCACATCGACAGGAATCATCGGTTTGCTCCCTGTTCCAAGCACGACATGCTTTGCCCGATACTCAGAGAGCGATCCATCCTTCAATCGCCGGACTTTCACAAGATAACCACCTTGGCAGTCCGTCACTTCCTCTACCTTCATCCCAAATTGACAGCTATCTAATTCACCTGCGACCCATGATAAATACTCATTGAATTCTCTTCGCGGAATGTCAAACTGTTCAAATGTATAGAACCGGTGAAGTCTATTTGATTCATGTAAATAATTTAAAAATGTATACCTGCTCCTTGGATTCGCCATCGTCACAAGATCAGCTAAAAAGGAGACTTGTAAATCCGTTCCTTTGATCAGCATACCAGGATGCCACGCAAACTCGGACTCCTGTTCAAAAAAACAGCATGAAACATCTTCATACTCCTCTAACAAAGCCGCCAAACCTAAATTGGCGGGCCCAATCCCAATTCCGATCACATCAATCATATGTACACCTGCTTTAACTTTTTATCACTTATATACCCTTTTACAAATGAAAAAAACACTGCGTCACCGCAGTGTTTAAACGTGAGGAACAAATAATGACTCAAGAAATTCAATTTTCTCTTCGGTATAGTGTTCATAGCGGTCATTATACGATTTTGGATCTTTTGGATTAGCGTACTGCGTAATTTTTCCTGAACGCGGATCAATGAATTTACTAGCAGCACCGCATCCAATCCCTATAATTGTCTGCACTTCTTCCATAATAATGATATTATACAAACTTTCCTGCCCATCCAATGAATACCCGACATTTTCAAGGTTCCCTAAGATGTTTTTTTGTCTATATAAATAATAGGGATGATAGTCATGTGCTTTCGTCCAAGCGACCGCTTCATCCATCATACGTGTGATTTCTTCTCGGTCTGCTACTTGATATTTGTCCTTATTGCGCGTCATCTCAGAAGCTCTTTTAAAGGAGAGCGTATGCACGGTTAAAGATTCAGGCTTAAGTTCTTCAGTCTGCTGCAAGGAATGCTGGAATTCCTTTAGCCCTTCTCCCGGCAAACCAATAATTAAGTCCATATTAATATTATTCATGCCATACTGTCTTGATAAGTGATACTTTTCAATCGTTTCTTCTACACTATGGTGCCGGCCAATGGCTTTCAGTGTTTCATTCTCATACGATTGTGGATTGATGCTAATCCGGTCAATATGATATTGGTTTAGCACTTCTAGCTTATCAGGCGAAATCGTATCAGGACGCCCTGCTTCGACAGTCACTTCCCGTATATGTTTCACATCAGGGAACGAGCGATACATTTCTTCATACAGCAAATCCATTTCTTCCGCAGTGATACTCGTCGGTGTACCTCCGCCAAAATAAACGGTCGTCACTTTGATCCCATGTTCTTTTAGCCAAGCACCGATTTTTTGCATCTCATAATGCAGACCAAACAAAAATGTTCCCACTCTTCCAGCTTGTCCTTTAATCGCATAAGCAGGGAACGTGCAATAAGCGCATTTTGTTGGGCAGAAAGGAATACCAATATAAATACTTACTTCCTGCTGAAGGTCATACAGGTCAGGAATCGCTTGAAGCTGACGGTCGACAATCTCCTGCATCAAATCGATTTTTTCATCATGAATCAAATAATCACGCTTTAGTGCGGCATGCGCACCTTCCTTTGTCATTCCTTCTCTCAGCATCTTATGGAGTAATTTTGTAGGACGTATCCCTGTGAGAATCCCCCACTTTTGCGTCATTCCTGTGTGCTCCTGAAGCAGATGTAAATAAACAGACAGCACTGTGTTTTTGATTTGTTTCCAGCGCTCCTTGTCATTCAAGCCCTCTGGGACGTCTCGCGAAAAACGACTAGTGATGTCTGATCCAGCGATATGACCAGATGCTTCCACCGTTCCATTTTCTTCTTTCCAGCTAAACACCATGGTTAAGCCATCTTCCAATTCACCTGTATCAAACAGCACTTCACTATCTTCTTCAAATAAATTGGCTATATTGACAAGCGGGCGATGAAATCGTTCATCTGACAGCCCTTTAATTAAAATTCGCATCGTATCACCTTTATCTTCAAACTTGTTTCATTTTACAAAATCTATGTAGGAAAAGCAATGACTGGAACAGTTGAAGGCCCTGCCATTTCTTGATTGACAGGGCCTTCGTCTATATTATCGTTTAATATCGAATTGATGTAAAAATCCTTCTCTTTGCTGCATTCTAAAGTATTCTTTGATCATATAAGCGACTCCCTGTTCATCTTGCGAACGTGTCACCCAATCGGCTTTACGCTTAACAGAATGAGGGGCATTTCCCATTGCAACGCCTAAGCCAGCCAATTCGAGCATTGGGATGTCATCTGTCCCCTGTCCAATGACCACAGTATCTTCTAAAGTCAAACCTAATGCTGAGGTCAAAAGAGAAAGCCCCGCTTCTTTCGATACGCCTTTGCATACAATATTCATTTTCTCATCACTGATCCGAATGAGATCGACAGATGGAAAAGCTTGTTGAATGGTTCGGTGAATTTCAGGCTGAAGCTCTGCGGTTGAATATACTTCAATCACCGGTGTACTGACCGGTTCATCCATCAGCATATCACTTAGCGATTCAACAAATTGCACAGGATAGAAAATTGGATCAGACGGATGAATCAACGTCTTTCCCATCAGCTGTGACTGCGTTTTTTTCCGGTTGCCAATTGAGAATTTTTCATGCAGTAAGCGAACATTACAATCAAAGCTTTCAAGAATTTGCACAAGATTAAATGTTTTTTCTTCCGTTAATTTCTTCACATGAAGCGGCTCATCGAGTTTATTCGCGATAAATGCACCACTATGCGTCACAAGGGTTGAAGTTGGAATCTTCAACGCCTTGGCAATTTTTTGTGCGGAACGAAAATGCCGGTTGGTGACAAGCGTCACGTAAACCCCTTTTTTCTTCACGTATTCCACAGCTTCTTTTGTAGCGGAATGAATTTTTCCATTGGAACGAAGTAACGTTCCATCTATATTGAGTGCAAGTAGTTTTTTTGACACTGAGGCATCCCCCTTCTTGATGACTGTACTTACGATGAGGATATGCCCTAGCTTGGTGCTTTAGAACATGCAGTTGAAAGAGCTCTGTGTTATGAATCTTTTGTAAATAAAAAAAGCCTACCCCTAGGCTTTTTTTTTATGTATGGTTTGGATGCGTCACAATGAGGTGATGAAGCTCCCCATGATCCCCTTATCTTTCACACACCAAAGCATTGCTTATATCAGATCCCCTTATGCTTTGCGTTTCTCCCAGAAGCGCTTCTCTCTCGTTTGGCTAATCGCCGTAAATCCCAAGTGAAACGCACCCAATTGTCCCATGAGAGCGCTCATTTGAAAGCACTTTCAATATAAGTATTATCGCAGAATTTATGAGCTTCGACAACCTTTTTTTGAAAAGTTGGACAGGGAACATGTGAAATAAAAAAAGGGCGAATATCATCGCCCTTTTCATTCATTTTCTTCTGGATTCCCATAAAGCTCTTCAAGAGGCTTCATGATCACTTTATTTAATTCTCCGATGAGAACACTCACACGTTGTTCTGCTTCCATCAACTGAGAGATTTTATCGTGCTGTTGAACAAGTGCTACTGTTTTTTGAGCTTGCTCCACTTCTTCTTGTGTGATCTCTTGACCAGTCATTTGTTTTTGTTGAAGGTTCACTTGAATGTCACGGAAGTTCTCGAACATTCTTTTAGAGGACTCATCCGCGTTTACCTCATCATAAAGATTTTTTAAAGTTGAATATTCTTCGCTATGACGCAGAGCTTTTTCAAGGTCATATGCAACATCATAAACATTTACAGACATGTTATGTCTCCTTTCTATCCGTTATCACCGATATGATCGGCGGACACCACTCCACTATAACAAACTATGGCTTTCGTTTCACATATATACAATGAATTCATCAAAATTTCTCTAGCTTGTCTTAAAATAGCGTGACAAAGATTGCTTGAATTGCGCCGATTAATCCGCCTAAAAAACCGCCTAAAAACGTGATCATTTTAAGTTCATTGTTGGAAATGCTAACCACAAGCTCCTCCATTTTTTTAAGCGGAAAATGTTCAATCTGCTCACGAATGATATCTTCAAATTTGAGCTTTGCGAGCAGTCCCTCTAAAGCATTCGATGCTGCTTTAATCCCCTTGTCGACAAGCACTGGTGCAAAGTGTGTTTTGAGATCAAGCGCTACTGCACTGACATAATATCCAACTGGCTTGTCTAATATCAGCTTTGTAGAGAAGTGTGAAAGCAATTGCTTTTTCACACTATAAGCAAGCTCCTTTACATTCCATTTTTCATCTAGCTCCTGAAGAGAAAACTGCTTCACCTTGTCCCATTCTTGAACAAGCAAATCTGATAAAAATCTTTTTGTTTCTGCGTTTCTTAAAAATTTGATGATTTCAGGATGTACCCGATCAATTAAGCTTGAATTCCCTAGAAACATTTGAACCATACTGCCAAGCATGCCTCGTTCCTTTAAGAAATCATCAATCATATTACCAAGCCTTGCTTTACCTTCCTCGCTTTCAAAATAATGAATGCCCCTCTTTAAAATATAATCAGCTGCATCTGGAATTTTTGAAGATATTTTGTTTTCCACATCTAGCGGAAGCAATTCAGATAAAGTTTGCTCATTATATTTTTCAAGCAGTGAATTGAGCTTCTGATCAGACCACTGATGGATCCATTCATCTGCTTTGACGTCAGCCTGTGATACGCCGACTCTTTCAAGCAAAGATAGCACTGTTATCTCCATTTCAGCGCCTTTGTCAATATATCGATGGACTGTATGCAAGATCTCTTGCTTTGCCTCCGATGATTCAAATCGCTTTTGAATTCCTTCTGGCGTGAGCAAATGCTCCATAACCATGACACCAACCTGCTTGGCTACTTCGTCTCTTCTTTTAGGAATGAGCCCTGGTGTAAAAGGAAGCTGTTTCCCGAATAAGTAATACGGCTTATAAGGGCGAAAAAGCATTTTAATTGCAAGATGGTTTGTCGCTGCTCCTATGACTGCGCCTATAACAATCATAAAGATAAACGTTGTGAATATATTCAAAGTCGTCATCTACCTTTCAAACAACACCCGATGTTTATTGGTTTAATCTATACGTATTATAGTTGTTGTCAAGTCCCCAAGCAAATGAAGCATGTTGCTAGACATATGATCAATCGATCTGTCGTAATGATAAAGGAGCGCAATCTTTATGTAAAATCATGAAAAAGTGTTTTTGTGCTGGTAAAAAAAGAAGTTGAAAAGAAGGTGTTTTTTAATGACATCAACATTAGGTATTGTGACCCTTTCTTCAAAATATGAAGAGGCATTCACTCGTGGGTTAGCCAAAGCTGCCCCTTCTTATGGTTTAAAGGTTGTTCGTTTTACACCATTTGATTTAAAGCCGGCTTCAAATTTGATACAAGGTCAAACTTATACGAATGGTCAAGGATTTGCCGCAGCAGAATTTGAGATTCCTGACTTGATTTACGATCGATGCCTTTACAAGCATGACGCACAATCTAAAAAAGCAAAACCAATCATGGAATGGCTGAAAAAGTATCCGAAAACAGATTTTTTGAATACAGGTATTTCAAATAAAATGATGCTATTTGAGCAGCTCCGTCTCCTCCCTTCTTTACAGCCATATTTACCTGTCTGCTCATTATTAAAAGAGCCATCAGAACTTCTCAACATGGTAAGGAAAGACGGTTATTGTAAAATGCAGCCGCTCTCTCAACAGCATGCAGCATCTACTTACTTCATTTTCTTAAAAGACAACACTTTCACTGTTCAGCTAAGTCCCGAGCAAGTCATCACATTTTCGCGTCCATCAGATATAGAGCGCTGGTGCAAAAAGTACGTAGGCCGATATTTCCTTCAATTTTTTCAGACGAGTGATCAAAAAGACTTTTTATTCAATGAAATAAGGATTTTCCTTATGAAAGATTCACAAAATCAATGGAGTCGCATAGGGATTCACACAAAATCACCTACAGAAAATAGTCATTTAAACATTACACAAAAATCAGCTCCCATGATAGGCTTTGATCACTATCTAAACACATTGCAGCCGCACATCAAAGAGCTTCTTTTAGATGATATTGCATCCATTCAAGCATCTCTCCCAGCATATATAGATAAAACCTTCTCCCCTTGCTTTGAATTCGCTGTAGACTTACTCCATACAAGTGAAGGCAGGCTTTTCATATCAAATATAAGATCAAAGCCAGGGCGATCCGCTTTTTTAAAAGCTTATCCTGACAAGGAAGATCAATTGATTCGTACCATTCTTGCACATGCTCAATCGATGACGTCTCAACCGAAGGAGGTTTCTTATGAACAAAAATCGCTTCATCATCGCCCCTCATCTCACAAGTGAAAAAACAGTTCATCTTCCCGCCCATTTTAAACAGCAGGATGCGATCTATTCTCTTGCTTTAGGATCCCGTTTAGTAGATGACTTCACCGTTTCCTATCATCAACATCCAAATAAAATTTTATTATCAGAAAATCTATATAGAAATTTACTAATTCCTTATCAATCAAAAGCTGATGTGATTGCCGTTGATCATACACTGTTTATAGGGCCGCTGCTTGGCATTTTCACAGCAGGTTTTGGGCAAAGCACGCAGCCACTAGGAACGAGATCAGACTTTTTTATCAAACTGCTGCACTCTTTCAGGCAGCATGCTGGATTTGCCTACCTTTTTGGTACACATTCTATTGATTGGGATAAAGGAATAGTAGAAGGATTGTTGTACCAACAGCAAACATGGGTTAAAAAACAGATGCCCCTGCCGTCAGTCATTTACGACCGTCTTCCAAATAGAAAGGCTGCTCAGTCGGCATTCATTCAAGAAACAAAGCGTAAACTCACACAAGACTATGATATTCCTTGGTTCAACCCTTATTTTTTCAATAAATGGGATATTCATGAACAACTGTTAACAGATGAAAAAACATGTCCTTTTCTTCCACATTCCATACAATTGGATCCGGTGGACGCTCTAAATAAAATAGAAACACTCCTCCATCTACATCAGGTCATATACGTAAAACCATCGAACGGAAGTCACGGCGACGGTATTTATCAATTAAAGAAGACGGCTCATGGAATCACTGTATGCTCAAATCACGGAAGCGCTGTTCCATATGACTCAATAGAGCATTTCGTGACCAAGCTCCGGAAAGATCACGCAATTCAAGACTTTATGGCTCAACAAGGCATTGCACTTCTTCAAATAGACAATCAACCAATGGATTTCAGAGTTCATACGAATAAAAATAAGTACGGCCATTGGACAGTCACGGCAGCAGCAGCAAAAGTCTCTGGCAATCACACAGTAACGACTCACCATTTACATGGTGGCTTAGTAAAAACACTTTATGATGTTTTTCCAGAAAAGAAGAAGCGTTTGAAAACTTTAGAGCAGCTTTCTTATACTGCCATCACGCTTAGTCAGGTGATAGATGAAAAAATGTCCGGCCATATTGGTGAAATCGGTTTTGATTTAGGCATTGATCAGACAGGAGCTATCTGGATGTTTGAAGCCAATTCTCGCCCTGGCCGCGAGATTTTCCAGCATGTTTCATTGCGAAACTCAGAAAGGCTGATTGGGAAAAGAATCATGGATTATGCATCTTATCTTTCACAAACGACCTCAACAACTACAGACCACACGAACGTCTACTAACTGTTTTTCGTTTTAAATTGATGGTGTTATGAAATCTATGCTTTTCCTATGCTCTTTTCATCAGATGAGATACAATAAAATCAAGTTCAAGGTTGTTTCCGTATTGTCGTGTTTATTTATTGTTTCATCAATAAAAGCAAGGAGGCAATGATGATATGATTTCTCATTTTCAATGGAAACCTCTCTTTAAGAAAGCACAGTTGCCAGGCTGGAAAATATCCTTTTTTCACAATGGTGCGCACTACGAAGGCATCTACCACAAAACAGGTGATATTGAATGGGGCTCTCAGCTTCCGCCCCATGAAGTCGAACCAACCTTAAAAGAAGAAATCCACGAATTAATGCTATTCCATGTCTATGATTAAACTGTTTAAGGAGCTTCGCCATGTTAGAAAAATTAAAGCTTGTTTACGGAGAGCATATCATCAGCTCACCTACAAATGATCATCAAATTCTTTGGTATCAAACAGACGAAGGCGAATTATTTGGAGTAGACAAATCAGAGCTTACAGCAAGAGAAACACTTCTTCTCAATACTTTCCTTACACCAATTGATCTTTCTCATACAAAGCAGACTGAGGATGAACAAAAATGGTACAGCTATCTTTTTGATAACAAACCACTAACCGTTCAGCACCCCGTCCGTGTATATTATTTTAAAATGTCCCATCAAGCAGAACAAAGGCAGCAAATAAAAGAGGCTGTGGTTCACAGCCTCAAACATACTCATTTCATTTGGACAGGCGCTGATACAGCGATGCTGATTCAAACAAAAGCTACATCAGAAAATGGTCAATTAGATCTGCTAAACGATTTGTCTCTAGCCATTACAAGTGACTTTTTAACAGACTCAGTCTTTTTACAAGGACAGCTCCATTTGCCAAATGAACATTTACAGAAGAAATTGTTAAATGAACAGCAGCTTTTCTTGGACCATGTGCAGCGAGGCAAGCTTAGATCAGGGATTTCCACATTTTATGAATGTCTGCCATCACTCATACTTTATGATGAATCCGCGCTCTCTCATGCTATTTCAGATGCTTTTAAAGAGGCGGTCTTTGATCGGGACGTTTACCGCACCCTCATGACCTATATGCAATGTAACTTAAATGCATCCAAGGCAGCAAAAGCTTTATATGTTCACAGAAACAGCCTTCAATATCGAATCGATAAATTTATTGAGCGCACAGGAATCGATATACGGCATTTTCCAGAAGCATCTGCTGTTTATTTTATGATGAATCTTCTCGACCTTTCATAACAATCAATGACATGAGCATCCTGCCCAAAAGTGAAAATGAGATGTTGTGCACGTTGTCCATTTACAGACGCTTCCCCATTTTATACACTTTATTTACAAGTAAAGCGCTTTCAATAAGAGGATGGGGAGGTTATCATCTATGGCTGAAATGATGCTCAATCAAATTTATAAAGTGTATGATAACAAGGTAACAGCAGTAGACAACTTTAATCTACATATAGAAGATAAAGAATTTATTGTGTTTGTTGGTCCATCTGGGTGCGGAAAATCAACAACCCTTCGCATGATTGCAGGACTTGAAGAGATTTCACAAGGGGATTTTCTGTTAGACGGAAAACGGATGAATGATGTAGCACCAAAAGACCGGGATATCGCAATGGTTTTCCAAAACTATGCTTTGTACCCTCACATGAATGTATACGATAATATGGCTTTTGGATTAAAGCTGCGGAAGTTCCCGAAATCAGAAATTGATGAGCGGGTTCGAAATGCTGCGAAAATATTGGGGCTTGAGCAATATTTAGACAGAAAACCAAAAGCTCTGTCTGGCGGTCAAAGACAACGCGTTGCACTTGGGAGAGCAATTGTGCGTGATGCAAAGGTCTTTCTTTTGGATGAGCCGCTTTCTAATTTAGATGCAAAACTTCGCGTTCAGATGCGTGCTGAAATATCTAAGCTTCATCAGCGTCTGCAAACGACATTTATCTATGTCACACATGATCAGACTGAAGCTATGACAATGGCTACTCGCCTTGTTGTGATGAAAGATGGCTTTATTCAGCAGGTTGGAGCGCCGAAGGATGTATATGAAAATCCAGAGAATGTATTTGTAGGCGGATTCATTGGCTCTCCTGCGATGAATTTTTTCACAGGAAAACTCTCTGACGGTGCTATTGCAGTTGGAAAAACGCATATTCGTGTACCAGAAGGAAAGATGAAGGTATTACGCAGCCAAGGTTATATCGGAAAAGATATCATCCTTGGTATCAGACCAGAAGATTTTCATGATGAACCCGTGTTTATAGAGGCATCTGAGGGCACAAAGATCGATGCCAGTGTAGAAGTTGCTGAATTAATGGGAGCAGAAACGATGCTTTACTCTTCTCTCGATGGTCAGTCTTTTATTGCACGTGTTGATTCTCGTACTGATGTTCAGGCTGGACAGTCTATCCCTCTTGCTATTGATATGAACAAGGCCCACTTCTTTGATTCGGATACAGAACTTCGCATTCGCTCTGCTGATTAAAGAGATCTATGCAGCACCATCACTCATGATTGAGTGATGGTTTTTTTGCATGTTGAACAACATTTACCATGTTCTTTTCTCGTATGTTTTTTTCAGAAATCACCATAATACTTAGTACAAAGCAGTTACTGCATTGGGTTTCGCCAAGTGGCAAATGACTTGCTCATTTCGCTGGTGCGATTCCAGCAAACCCAACCAAAAACCAAATCATATACAAAAAGGAGATTCACATCATGGCAAATTCTAATAGTTCAAATCAATTACTAGTTCCTGGAGCAGAGCAAGCAATCGACCAAATGAAGTACGAAATCGCTTCTGAATTCGGTGTAAACCTTGGTGCAGAAACAACATCTCGCGCTAACGGATCAGTTGGTGGAGAAATCACTAAGCGTCTTGTATCTTACGCTCAACAACACATGGGTGGAACACAAGCTTAATTTCATATTTGGATCATAGAAGGCACCTCTTAAGGTGTCTTCTTTTTTTATTTTTATCCCTCACCAATCTCCTTTCCAGCTCATATCATGTAGTAGAAAGGAGCGGATCTTCATGGACATTATTTCCGGTATGAACTTTGAACTTCTACAATTTGTAGGGATCTCTCTATTATGTGAATATGCTCATAGTATTCGGTCCTTTCACCTTTATAAAAAAAGCATCACATAAAAGTTGTACCATTTTGGGTTCTTTTCACTTATAGTATGTAGTGGAGGGATCGAACAGATGAAAATAGCTCTTTTCGGTGCTCATGGACGTGTAGGACAAGCATTTCTTCGTTTCGTTCAAGTAGATGATCGTTACATAGTTCGTTCATTGATTCGGACAAACCGAGAAGAAATGCTTGCGGGTATGTTTCAAGTCACCGGCAATTCAAGAAATCGAGAAGATGTGCTTGAGACGATCAAAGGAGCAGATATTGTTGTGAGCTGTCTATCAACAGATGGTGATGATACATTATCTGTTTCAATGGAGCATATCGTACAAGCCATGAAGCAATCAAATACTTCAAGAATTATTACAATTGGTACGGCAGGTATTTTAAAGGCAAGGCAGCAGCCGGAGCTTTACCGTTTTGAAACAAATGAATCAAGGCGGACTACTTCCCGAGCAGCTAAAGAGCATGCCAAAGCGTTTGAAATCCTTCAATCGACTGATCTAGATTGGACCATTATTTGTCCAACCTATTTACCAGATGGAGAAGTGACACGGTCATATCGCTATGAGAAAGATTTTCTCCCTATAGATGGAAAGAAAATTTCAGTTGAAGATACCGCACACTTTTTATATCAGCAGTTAAATTCGAAGGAATTTGTACATCAACGCGTCGGCATTGCCTACTGATGATGCAGCTCGTGTAAACGATATAACTAGTAAAGGTCGAGGTCAAAAACGAATCCTCGACTTTTTATGCAAATAAAAAGAGCCTCATTCAAAGTGAATAGGCTCTTTTTTGTTATTCATCAGCTGTTTGCAACAGCACCCTTTTGCAGTTCGTACATTTGCGCATACAGCCCTTCTTGCTGCATGAGTTGATCATGACTGCCTCGCTCGACAATTTCACCTTTTTCTAATACCAAAATCATATCGGCTTTCTTAATGGTGGATAATCGGTGAGCAATGACAAAAGTCGTTCGTCCTTCTTTGACGACATCAAGCGCCCGCTGAATGATCGCTTCTGTTTCTGTATCAATGTTTGCGGTGGCTTCATCTAAAATTAAGATCGCTGGATCGTACGCTAATGCACGGGCAAATGAGATTAACTGACGTTCTCCTGAGGAAAGAGTACTTCCCTTTTCAACGACTGGTTCATCAAATCCTTTTGGCAGGTGCTTCAATAACTCTACTGCGCCTACTTGCTTTAATGATGATTCAATCGTTTCTCTTTTAATGTCTTCATTTCCTAAGCTGACATTGGATGCAATCGTTCCGGAAAATAAATACGGGTCTTGAAGCACAATGCCCATTTGTTTACGCAACGTTTGGCGTGACTGGTGATAAATGCTTTCCCCATCTATGAGAATGTCTCCTTGCTGAATGTCATAAAAACGCAGCAGCAAGTTCATGATCGAGCTTTTCCCAGAACCGGTATGCCCCACAAGTGCAACTGTTTGGCCTTTTTTGGCCTCGAACGTAATGTTCTTTAATACATTATTTCCTTCATTATAAGCAAAGGTGACATCTTGGAACTGAACGTGTCCCTCCATTTTCTTTTGAACAGGTTCTTCCACTGTTGTTCCTGGCTCATCCAATAATCGGAAAACCCTTTCCGATGAAACCCTTGCTAATTCCAATCTCGAGAACTGGTTCACAATGCCTGTAATCGGCTGAAATAATCGATTTAAATAATCGACAAACGCATAGAGCACACCAATTGACACAATGCCCGTCGCACTTAAGGACGCACCGCCAAAATACCAAATGAGTGCCACATATGCTAAATTCCGAAGCAGGTTAACCAAGTTATGCGACAGAAGTGAATTTAAATGCAGCATCTTTCGCTGATATCGAAAGTGATTGTTGTTCAGTTCATCAAATTCCTCTTTCGTCACTTTTTCATGACGAAACGCTTGAATAATGGTCATCCCTTGAATGGCTTCATTTAGCTTGGCATTGATGTCACTAATGATCGAACGAATGCGGTGGTTGTACACTGATGCAAACTTTCTGTAGGTCATTGACCATAGGAAAATAATCGGTACCGCCACCAAACAAATGAGTGCCAGCTTCACATTTAATAAAAACATGGCAATATAAATTCCAATCATGTAAATAGCACTCGTCACGAAATTAGCGAGGACTGTCACATATAAATCACGAATGGTTTCTGTGTCATTGGTAATCCTCGCTACGACCTTTCCAGCCGGTAAATTATCAAAATACCGGATAGGCAACGTTTGAATATGCTCAAATACATCAACCCTCATTTTTTGAATAATTCGATTGGCTATCCGCTGTAGCAGATAATGCTGCGCATACTGAAAGAAAATCGCAATGACGAGAAGCCCTAGATAAAATAGAACAAGCTGCACCAAACCACTGATTTCCGGCTCATAAAAAGAGAAAATTTCCTCTTTTGATAAACGCTGTACTTGATATGTCTCGCGCTCGTTCCCATTTTCAATGGTAAGCTGATCTCCGGATATCTTTCGGTTTCCATCAAAACGAATCGGCTCATTTACAAAATAGTAACCGAATCCGACTTGCACCACATTGATTTGTTTTCCGGATTTCATATCACTGTCTAATCGATCGCTTCGTATATAGTTATTTCCCTGGTAATAAACGGTTTTGTCTGTTTTTTCATTGACCTCGACATATGGTTTTTCTACACCTAAAATATGATCATCAATCATTTTCTTCCCAATAAATGGTCCTGTCAGTTCAGCACCTACTGCAATGATGAGAAAGATCAAGGCAATAGACAGTACTTTCTTATAAAGGAGTGCGTAGGCAAGGAGTCTTCTTCCTGTTGTCATGCCTCATCCCCTCCTTCCAGCTGGTTTGTCAGCTGCTGACGCAGAAATTGTTCTTTGTACCACCCATCTTGCTGAATGAGCTCTTCGTGGGTGCCCTTTTGGACAATGCGTCCTTCTTCCATGACAAGTATGAGATCCGCATGCTCAACAGCTGATAGACGATGAGTCGTAATAAACGTCGTTTTCCCATGACGATTTTGCCTTAAATTTTCTAAAATAGCGGTTTCTGTTTTTGCATCTACCGCAGAAAGCGAGTCATCCAGTATCAAAATGTCGGGGTCTATTAATAAAGCGCGTGCAATGGAAATTCGCTGCTTTTGTCCACCTGACAGTGCCACACCTTTTTCCCCCACCATGGTTTCGAGACCCTCTGGCAAAAGACGTAAATCTTTTTCAAAGTAAGCATCTTTGATCGCTTGTGCTAATTCATTTTGTTTTGCGTCCCGATGACCAAAGCGCATATTCTCTTCTACACTTTTTGAAAAAAGGATATGATCCTGCGGTACGTATCCGATCCATTGAAATAGCTGATCCAATTCGATCTCTTGGATTGGGACTCCTGATAGCAGGATTTGACCATCACCTGTTGGATACTGGCGCAGAAGCTGTTTTACGATAGTCGTTTTACCGCTTCCTGTTTTGCCTGTAATTCCGATTGTCTGCCCTTTTCGAACCGTAAAGGACACATCAATTAAATTATCTTTAGGGGAAGTTGGATACCTGAATGTCACGCGGTCAAACTGAATATCGCCAGGCTCTTGTAACGTTTTTGGCTGAGAAGCGTCTGTGACATCCGGCTTGTAGCTGAGTGTATGATTCAACCGGTCTAACGACGCATTTCCCCTTTGCATAATATTAATCAATTCGCCTATCGCAAACATTGGCCAGATCATCATTCCAAGATAGACGTTAAATGCGACAAGCTCACCAATGGTTAAATCACTTTGGAACACAAGATAGGCTCCGTAGCCGATTCCAATTAAGTAGCTGACACCGACAAGTAATTTCACTGTCGGCTCAAACAATGAATCAATGATCGCCACTCTCATATTTTTTTGAAATACATCATCTGTCATTTGGCGAAAGCGTTCGACATCTTGTTTCTCCTGTACAAAAGACCGAATAACCCGGACACCTGCGACTGATTCAAGGACGCGATCGTTCATATCACCAAATGCATCTTGAGCAACTGTAAAGCGATCATGAATCTTGCTGCCATAATACGCAATCAAGAGCGCCATCAGCGGCATAGGGATGATCGCAATTAAGGTTAATTTCCAGCTAATCGTCAGCCCCATCGTAAAGAAGATCATCAGCATATAAGCAGTGGAATCAACCAATGTCAGAACGCCAAAACCTGTCGTTAAAGCCACAGCATTTAAATCGTTTGTACCTAATGCCATTAAATTACCGGTTTTTTTCATTTCATAAAAGGTGGGTGTCATCTTAAGTAAGTGACGCATGAGCTTCCCGCGCATCACACGCTCCATGACATTTGCGCCGCCAAATAACTGATACATCCAAAAATATGTCAGCGTATAGACGACGACACCTAGCAAGCAAAAAATGGTTACATAAAACACAATACTGGATGTTGTAAATTGACCAGAACGAATGTCATCAACTGCCTGCCCAAGATATCTTGGCGGCAGCATTTCAAGCACATTCACAATGAGCAGAAGCGTAATGGCGATCGTATAACGCCTCCACTCTTGTTTGAAGAACCAGCCTAATTTCGCAAATACTGAAAACATGTTTGTCTCTCCTTTTAAAGCTAGCCGCTTTCTAGATTTTCCTGGCTGTCACCTTGTTTCGTTTTTTTGGTTTTTGTCATTTGTCTTGCTTTTGGCATGTTCACATGCTTTCACTCCTCTTCATTTACTTGTTGATCTCCATCCCTTTATTTCGAAATGCGAAATGAATACAACAAAAAAAGAGGCAACCAGCTGTCTGGTACGCCTCTTTTAGTCATGTAAAAAGGCGCATGTTGACAAATACGCAACATACGCCTTGATTCATCCGATCAATTGGAACATACGAGTCCCTTTTCAATGACCAATGAAGGTGTAATTGTCACGTGAATCAACCCATTCATGCAGTTTGATTTCATTCTTCCAATGTTGCACATGACATTTCCTCCTTTTGGCTCTTGAATCTTTTTTTATCTTATAGTGGCTGTCACCATTTTGTCAATAAATATTTTTCAATAAATGAAATTTTCTAACAAAAAGTTCACCGCCTTCATGTGTATCTTTTTCAGATAACGGGTATACCATGAGTGTAAAGACTCCTTTTGAAAGGAATGAGGACATTGTTTCAAGCTGATCGGATGGTCGTTGCGTTTGATGGACATGAAGACAGTAAGAAAGCATTAAAAAAGGCAATCGCTCTAGCCAAAACCTTGAATGCCAAGCTGACTGTTGCCTATGCACATGATGGCAAATCAAGCAGACAGGTGTTTGATGCACCACGCCCAATGACTGGCGGAGCTTATATCGGCGGCGGCATGGCAGACCTTCAAACACCCCCTGTGTATGTACCTCATGATGAACAGCAAAGTCCCTTGATTTTTGAAGATCATACAGAAGAGGTCGTTGCAGAAGCAAGAATGCTTTTAAATGAGGAGCAGTTTGAAGCTGCCATTGAAATTGTTGAGGGGGAACCAGCGGAAGCGATTATCGAATATGCTGAAGACATATCAGCAGACCTCATCGTCATGGGAGCACGTGACCAAAGCAGATTGAAAAAAATGCTCTTTGGCAGTGTAAGTGAAAAGTTATCATCAAAATCAGATATACCTGTGCTTATTGTAAAATAAAAGAATCACAAAAGGCTGTAAACATTGGTTTACAGCCTCTCTTTATTTATGAAGAAATAGATGCTTCACTTTCATGTTTAATTTTTTGCTGGAAGCCTTCCTGTACACGCTTTGTCAACTCTCCTGGAACGCCTTCCCCTACTGGCTGGCCATCAATTTCAACAATCGGAATGACTTCAGCCGTCGTCGAGCTGATGAAGATTTCCTGCGCGCGCAGCAGCTCTTCTTTACTTATACGAGTTTCTTCAACACTGCATCCCTCTTCTTTACATACCTCAAGAAGCTTTCTACGGGTAATACCGTTTAGAATAAGATTGTTTGCTGGATGGGTGCGAATCACGCCATCAATGACGGCATATACATTCGAGGAGGTTCCCTCAGTCACAAAACCATCTCTAATGAGAATGGCTTCAAATGCACCAGCTTCAGATGCCTTCTGCTTTTCCATGACGTTATATAAGAGATTTAAGCTTTTAATATCACATCTTAACCAGCGAAGGTCCTCAGATAATATGGCCTTTGCACCAGCTGTCTGCTCATGAACAGGCTTTTTCACCTGGAACGTATATGCTGTGATTTGAGGAGTGAGAGAATCGCCATATTGATGTTTACGAGGTGCGATGCCCCGCGTGACTTGAATATACACACCTCCATCTGTTAATTGGTTGTGGGCGACGAGCTGTTTTAACTTTTCTTCCATATCTGATACTGCACCTTGAAGATGAATGCCGATTTCTTTTGCACTCTTGAACAGACGCTCTGTATGCTCTTTTAATGTAAACAAAGTCCCATTGTATACACGGATGACCTCATAGACGCCGTCACCAAATTGATAGCCTCTGTCTTCAATATCAACATGTGCATCCTTTTTTTCAATGAAATCGCCATTATACAATACTTTCATACGGAATCTCCCCTTCGCTTCGCATTAATGGTTGAGTCTGATGCTATCTTAGCGGATAAATGAGTACGTTTCAATGATTATTCAGAATTATTTCACATCATGATAAATGGTCAACTTTTTATTGTAACAAACATAGACTCATAACCAAAAAGATTCCAATTTTTTAGCATCTTCTATATTCATAGGCTCTTTTTTCCTGTATACTTAATCGATATGAGCACGACAAAAAACAGCGGAAAAAGACAGAATCTACTACATGATTCGACACAAATTTTTGATTTATTGGAGCGATTGTAATGCAACGGGTTACGAAAAAACAGACACCTTCAAACACGATGCTGCTCTCAAAGGCGATTGGTTTAGTGATTCTGTCACTGATCCTCTTTTTTATTTGGGATATATCTAAAACCAATATGCAGGCAGCAGATCAGCCGGCTAAAATGTCTGCGAGCAGTCAATTCCGAGACACAAGCACAAGTCTGAAAGCAAAAGATGATTCTACGAAAACATTAGATGCACATTTTAAGATCAACCCAAACAAACATGTAACGGATCAAACGATCTTTTTAACCTTTGATGATGGTCCGTCAGCGACATCAAATCAGCTTTTAGATGTGCTCAAAGCGCATCAAGTAAAGGCCACATTCTTTATGCTTGGGCCGCAGATTAAGGAACACCCGGCAGCTGTGAAAAGACTTCATCAAGAAGGTCATCAGTTAGGGCTTCATGGTATCACACATGATGTGAAACGCTTTTATCAAAAAAGTGATTCTCCCGTCAATGAGATGAAGGAAGATCAGCGCATTTTGGCTTCTGTCACAGGTGAGTATACACATCTTGTGAGAACACCTTATGGCAGCGCCCCAAATTTAACGGATCAGCAAAAGGCACGTTTAAAACAAAAAGGCTTTGTATACTGGGATTGGACAATTGACAGTCTTGACTGGAAATATAAAAGCTCAAAATATGTACCAGAGGTATTAAATCAGCTGCAAGTGCTTGAGACAAAACATCCAAAAGAACCAAAAATCATCTTAATGCACGATCAGCCAGCGACAGCAAAATACTTAAACAGTTTAATCACACAGCTAAAAGCGAAGGGCTATACATTTGAAGTCCTTGATGAATCGATGAAGCCGCTGCAACAATAAAGAAAGACCCCGCACCTTTTTTGGATGCGGGGTCTTTGATGATTTATAAAGCTTTCACGAGATCGCCAATTCGCTCATGAAAGACAAGATCAAACAGTGGATCGTATTCTGTTTCGCTCAAATTCATCATCACCTTGAAGATGGAAGGATTTTGAGCGGCATCTTCTGGAATATATCTTGCTGGCGCCACTTCTAGGGAAGTCCCCATGACGAGCAGAAGATCCGCTCGCTGAAGTGATTTCTCTACTTGATCAAAATGTTTGACCCTGTCTCCAAAAAGGACAACATCTGTTTTCAGAACACGCCCACATGTCCGTCCGTCTGAGGAAACCTTTAGACATACAGGCACTTCTTCTTGTAATAAATAAGGCAGTTCATATGTCGCATGACACGATGGGCAAGTAGCTGTTTGAATGGAACCGTGGAGTTCATATACATGCTGGCTTCCTGCTTTTTTATGCAGGCCATCAATATTTTGGGTGAAAATATCCACATGTTTTCCTTGTTTCTCAAGGCTGGCTAAAAAGGTATGTCCACTATTGGGCTCGTACTCTCCGCTCATTTTCATCTGAAACAATTCCTTGAATTTCGGCCAGAATTGCTGAGGGTGTGATAAAAAGTAGGACCGGCTCATCGCCTCCATGCGGGCGGTGTCTTCAGTCCATAAGCCGCCCGTTGATCTAAAATCGGGGATACCCGATTCTGTGCTCATACCCGCACCTGAAAGTACCATAATATGTGAAGCCTGCGTTAATTTCTCGCTTAGCGCTGCCACCTTTGTTTGATCCACTCACCATCCCTCCTTTATTCACCCAGCTGTTTTTCGCCTTTTTGTTTCATATAAATTGTCTGTCCAGGGAAGGCAAATTCTACACCTTCTTGATGGAAGATATCCATGATACGGTAGTTAATGTCCTGTTTAATATCAAGGTTTTCAGCCCAAGCCGTCGTGTTTGTGTAAAAGTTGAAAAATAAATTCAAATAACTGTCCGCCAGTACATCGAGATTTACCATGATCGTCTCCTTGTGCACCCCATCATGTTCATAAAGCATTTGTTTGAGACGTTTGATGCATCGGTCAAGATTTTCCTTTGGTGTATTATAGGATACACGTACGGAAAACGTAATTTGGCGTTTATTCATTCTCGTCCAGTTCGTGATAGGTTCCTTTGAAAGCGTAGAATTCGGAACTGTCACAACAGCTTCAGCAGGTGTTCTAAACTTTGTGCTTCGAAATGTAATGTCCTCGACAGTTCCAAGAACACTTGGCGTCTCCACAAAGTCACCCATTGTAAAAGGCTTCTCTGTAATGATGACGATCCCTCCAAAAAAGTTCGCCACCGTATCCTGGGCAGCAAGCGCAAAGGCTAGACCACCTAGACCAAGACCTGCCACAAGTCCATTTACATCATAATTAAATTCTTGTGCAATGACACTAATACTTAGTGCAATGATAATGAAGCGAAGTACCTTTGATAAAAACGGTGCTAAAATATCATCCATTTCCAATTCAAATTTCGAATTTACTTTTTGAAATAAGAAAGAAGAAGCTGCGGTTAAATTACAAAGCCCCCATGTCAGCATCAATATAATGGAGGATCTATATAATTTGACGATGACATCCATATGATGCTCAAAGTATGGTGCCTGTCTTAACGCAAAATATAACCCAAGTGCGACAAAAAACAGTCTGGCTGGCTTTTCGAAAGCCACAACAATTTGGTTAATGACCTCCGTTTTAGACCGATTGGTCAGCCTAAAGAGAAGATGAAATAAGTACTTCGTAAATACTTTCCGAAGCAATAAAAAAAGCAATAAAATACAAAGGCTAATACCGATTTGGATCGCAACATCTACTGTAAAATATGTATCCATCCATTTTTGTGTAATCATGTTTGTCTCTCTCCTTTAAAACAATCCTCTCTAGTTTATAATATAACCTTCGTTTATGTCCTCTCATAAATGTCTGACCTCTATATAAAAAGCCTCGGGACCAGTCCCGAGGCATGATGTTCAATTATGAAATTTTGGCTAGAGACATATCGACGGGCAGCAAACTACTTTTTCTTCTGAGCCTGATCAAGGAGAGTCGCTTTAAACATTTCAGCATCCGTTTCGGCCTTAATACGTTCTTCCACTCTAATTCTCCCTTTACCCAATCATCTCGCCTCCTTTTCATCATTATAAAACATCAGAATTTTCAGTCAACATGACGAAAGCACTAATATTTTGGCGAACGCTGACGATTTGGACAAAATTGATCGAAGAAAAATTGATGTACTTCAGATTTACTCAATCATGGCTTGGGATATTCCTGCAACTTTTCACATTTGAATCATCATACTTTCTTAGCAATGCGATTCACCATTACATACAGCTCTTCTTCCCTCCATATAGTAAAGAAGGAAAAACGGTAAAGCATTTGATATGATAAGACCAGAACTTATGTCAGGGAGCTGGAGCATGTGTATATTATCGCGCATAGAGGGTCATCAAGTGCTGCCCCAGAAAATACAATTGCCGCGTTTGATTTAGCTGTTCAGCAGGGTGCAGATTATATTGAATTAGATGTACAGCTCACATTGGATCAGCACGTAGTCGTGATCCATGATGATACAGTTGACCGAACGACGAACGGAAACGGTTTAGTCAAAAGCTATACACTTGATCAGCTGAAAAAACTGGACGCAGGAAGCTGGTTTGACCAGCAGTACACGAATGAACGAATTCCAACATTACAAGAAGTTCTTGAGAGATACAGTCAGCGGATCGGGATATTGATCGAGATCAAACACCCAAGACGGCAGATAGGAATTGAAAAGGCAGTTGTCGACATCATCAATCGGTTTGCCTATTCTCGTCATATCATGATTCAATCTTTTGATGATCATGCACTTCAAAGAATCAAAGCTTTCGCCCCTTCTCTTCGAACAGCTTTGATTATAAAGCCTACTGCATATAAACTGGCGAAAAGAAAGTTAACTGCATACAGCTCGTTTGCTGATTGTCTTAATATGAAGAAAACGATGATCAACAGATGGTGGATAGACCGCATCCACTCATTCGGGATGGATGTGTTTATATGGACTGTGAAAGACCAAAAAACAGCCGATCGGATCAAAAAATATCCCGTTGATGGAGTGGTGACGGATCACCCGCCATTTTTTCTAAAGGAGAAATGATGTAAATGAAAGCGTATCTTGCTGTATTTATAGGCGGACTGCTTGGGACACTTTGCAGATATGAACTAAGCCAATCGATTGTCAGCCAAACATTCCCTTATGCAACGCTAATCGAAAACGTAACAGGCAGTCTGCTTCTTGGTTTTTCAACAGGATATTTTATGTTCCAGAAGGGAAAAAAATATCTTGCCGCTTTGATCGGAACAGGATTTTGCGGAGGTTTTACGACAATGTCCACTTTTTCTAAAGAAACGGTTCTTTTATTACAGACTGGGCAATTCACCTCAAGTGTGATCTACATCCTGCTCTCAGTCATTGCCGGAGTAGCCGCTGCCTTATGTGGACTGATGCTTGCTCAGCGGCTCTTTCATCAAAATAAGCAGCAGAGAGGAGGCAGATAAATGATCGTTTTATATACAGCTGTTGCCGGCGGGATTGGCAGCGCCCTTCGTTTTTTCATTAGCCAATTAATACAGAAAACCAAGTCTCATGCTCGTTTCCCGTATAGTATTATTCTCATCAACTTATTAGGTGCTGCCGGTTTAGGTATACTGACAGGTGCCGTGACTGCCAATCATCCGCTGCTTATGATCATTGGAACAGGTTTTTTCGGTGGCTTTACAACATTCTCTACGTTTAGTGTAGAGTCTGCGACCATGCTAGAGCAGCGGCAAATCGGAAAACTTGCTGTCTACTTATTGATGACGATCATCGGGTCTTTCTGTCTCTTTGCTGCGTTCTATCAAATAGGACATCACCTTTTTTAAATATTGGTAATGGCGGCTAAGCTGATGAGCAGTTGATCCATGAGCTGGCGCTTCATTAAAAAGAGTGTTTTTTCACTGTAGCCGATTTCCATCGCACATTTGGCCATCCGCCAATCTCGAAAATATTTGTAATCGATGAGCTGCTGCTCTATTTCATCCAACTCTTTTAATGCTGTTTTAATACATGCAACGATGAGTTCATACTGATTTTTTTGCTCTTCTAACTTCTTCCGTGTCATGTGATCCAGATGATGCGGGCTTCTTTTTTCAAGCTGTCTTTCGATATTTAAAATCGCTGCCTGGTAATTTTTGAAATTCTTCAAATGAAACTCAATACGTTTCATTGAGGTTTTTTTCTCTGTGATACTTGCTGTTTCATACCAAAGCATGTCCATCCCCCTCTATCGAACATTTGTTCTTATTATAACTCGAACAAACATTCGTAAAAAGAGACTAAATACCTAAAAAAACCTTGAGCTTATTTTTCGCTCAAGGTCATTTCATTTACTAACAGCGGCTCTTTTATATCAAGCCCAGTGCGTGCATTTCCTTTTTCTGATGATATGACGCCTTTCTTCAGGTCGATCTTTTTAACATAGCGTCCATCCATCTCCAAGACCTTCATCCGAATATCATCAAGATAAATGGATTGTCCTTCTCGGATATCAATATTCTCTTTTAAGATTAACCCGCCTATTGTATCAATTTCTTCATCATGATATGACATTTCGATCAAATCTTGAACTTCATCTAATCTTACTTTGCCATCTAAAACATAATGATGATCGGCTCTTTTTTGAATAACCGGCTGCTCATCTTCATCGAATTCATCTCGAATATCTCCAACAATCTCTTCTAAAATATCTTCTGTTGTGACAAGTCCAGACGTTCCGCCATATTCGTCGGTTAAAATCGCCAAATGCATTCTATCGCGCTGCATCTTGACGAGAAGCTCCTGAATAGGAATCGTGTCAATGACCTCAATCACTGGATATATATAATCTTGAATCTTCAGTTGATCTTTTTCTCCTTGATACACAAGATCTGCAAAGAGCTGCTTTTTGTTCAGCATGCCGATGACATGGTCTTTATCCCCTGAAAACACGGGAAAGCGTGTATACTTTTCCTGCGTCATGATGGAGAGGATATCATCTAGCGGCATATCTTCTGGAATGGCACAAATTTCTCTCCGCGGTACCATGATCTCTCTGGCAATTCGATTATCAAAGTCGAAAATTTTGTTCATATAATTATATTCTGATGGGTTGATTTCCCCATTTTTTAAGCTCTCAGATAATAAAATCTTCAATTCCTCTTCAGAATGGGAATGTTCTTTTTCAGACCCCATATCGATGCCCATCATTTTGGTTAGAACACGGGCTGACCCGTTTAACACATAAATGAAAGGGAACATCAGGATATAAAATGCATGCAGCGGGCCTGACAGCCAGAGCGTCATTTTTTCCGCCTTTTGAATCGCAAGCGTTTTTGGTGCAAGCTCACCGACGACTACATGCAAAAAGGTAATAATAGAGAACGCAAGTGTTGCTGAGATCAGGCTGATTGCTGAATCAGGAATGTTTGTCAAACCAAAACCTCGAACCAAAAGTTCTTTTACAGCCGGCTTACCAATCCACCCTAAACCAAGGGATGTCACTGTAATACCGAGCTGACAGGCTGACAAATATTCATCTAGCCTTGATGTCACCTTTTTCGCCACGATGGCCTTTTTGGACCCTTCGGCAACAAGCTGATTAATTCTTGAACTTCTCACCTTTACTATGGCAAATTCAGATGCAACAAAGAAAGCTGTTAAAGCAATCAAAACACCGACTATACTCAGATTAACAATATCGTCCATTTAACCTTGCTCTTTCTTAGAAGAACAAGGAGTCACCTCCTGATTGATGATGTTATATTTTGCAAAACGGTTAACTGATTAAATAAGACTACATTGAGGGCCCCACTTAACCACCTCCGGTTCACGTATAAATCCGCCTCTCTACATATATATGAAACGGTATTCATTTTATCTTACCATAAATAATCTGAAAATTCCTGTATCACCATGTTAAATTTGACAGGACAATCTAGACTGAGAAATCCCTCTCTAATGTTCATATCGGCAGGAAATATGAACAATTAACTTGTATTTCAGACTCGAATTATATTAAACTATTTTCATAAACTATAACGTGACGGTTAGGAGGAGATGTTCAGATGGGGCTGAGAAAAAGTATCGTATTGGTGAACTAGCACAGATTGCACAGGTGACGAAACGAACTGTAGATTATTATACAAATCTAGGGTTGCTTGTGCCTGTTAGATCTTGCTCAAATTATCGTTATTACGATGAACATGCTTTAAAACGATTACAATTAATCGTTCTTTGCAAACAGCAGAGATTGGCTCTTTCTGACATCAAATCCAGATTAGATGAACAATTCCCTTCTCAAAAGGAAGATCCTGATGAACTTGTCCATTTAACCTCTGATATCGATCGGATGAACGAGCATATGGACCGCATTTTGGTACGTTGTAAGCAGCTTCAGCCAGAACAACGTGAAAAATTAAAAGAGCAGCTTACACCTGAAAAGATGACGGCTGTCCAATCATTTTTACTGCTGTTAAGTTAAAATTTTTACTAAACAGGAGGTGTTACCTTCGTTCTCAAAGTCAGAACGAAGGCCTTAATTGGACATAGTTAATTTACTTATAGTTGCTTTGCTTATAGCTTTAACCGCATTTTTCGTAGCATCAGAGTTTGCGATCATTCGCTTAAGAAGCTCAAGAATTGATCAGTTAATCGCAGAAGGTAATAAAACAGCAGTTGCTGTCAAGCATGTCACGACTCACCTTGATGAGTATCTGTCGGCCTGTCAGCTCGGTATTACCATTACCGCCCTTGGTATTGGTTGGTTAGGGGAAGAAACAATTGCGCACATGCTTGCTCCACTATTTGTAGAGCTGTCCATTCCTCAATCAGCTAGTTCTATTGTCACTTTTATTATTGCGTTTAGTATTATGACGTTTTTACACGTTGTGGTTGGAGAACTTGCACCAAAAACACTCGCCATTCAAAAGGCGGAGCAAGTATCTCTTCTTTTTGCTAGACCGCTCATGATTTTTTACAAAGTGATGTTCCCGTTTATCTGGGTATTAAATGGATCTGCTCGTTTGTTAACAAAAGCGTTCGGTCTTCAGCAAGTTTCTGAGCATGACATGGCGCACTCTGAAGAAGAATTGCGGATTATTTTATCAGAGAGCTATAAAAGCGGCGAAATTAACCAGTCTGAATTCAAATATGTAAATAAAATTTTTGAATTTGATGACCGTCTGGCGAAAGAAATTATGATTCCTCGTACCGAAGTTGTCAGCTTCCCTCATGATATTACCATTGAGGAAATGCTGAAGGTGACCAAGGTAGAAAAATATACACGTTATCCAATTGAAGATGGCGATAAAGATAACATGATTGGTGTTCTGAACATTAAAGAGGTTCTCACTGCCTGCATTAGCGGTGAGTGTTCTACAAGTGATACAATCGAAAAGTTTGTCAACCCGATTATTCATGTGATTGAAACAGTTCCTGTACATGATTTATTGCTCAAAATGCAGCGTGAACGTGTACACATGGCGATTTTATCAGATGAATACGGCGGTACAGCAGGTCTTGTGACTGTAGAAGACATCCTTGAAGAAATCGTCGGTGAAATTCGTGATGAATTCGATATTGATGAAATCAACGAAGTGCGTAAACTTGGAGAAGACCATTACATCTTTGATGGAAAGGTTCTAGTTGACCAAGTCAACCTGCTCTTAGGTACGCAGCTTGATAACGAAGAGGTCGATACGATCGGCGGATGGTTCCTTACACAGAAATATGAAGTTGAGAAAAATGACACCATTCGTGAACAAGGCTATGAATTTATCATTAATGAAGTCGATGGACACCATGTGGTATATATCGAAGTCAAAAAGTTAAATGAACAATTAGCAGAAGCCGCTGAAGAAGGCGCTTCTTAAGAAAAAAACGACCCTTGCCAAAGCAAGCGGTCGTTTTTCTTATGCCTTTTCCATTAATTGAGCTTCAAGTTCTTTAATTCTCGTGTTTAATACTTCCGTCATGGCACCTAACCGTTCTTTTGGCGGCAGATGCTCAAATTCTGACTGCTCAATCGGTTCACCGATAATTAAGCGCATTTTCCCCTTTTTGAAAAGACTTTTCGCATTGGACGGTCCTTTGTACGCTGCTGGAACGATTGGCGCTTTACCGAGCTGGGCAATGGTGACCGCACCTCTTTTTAAAGGTACATCCTCTGTTGTACGTGTTCCGCTTGGAAAAATCCCAACGATCTTCCCCTCTTTTAATAATTTAATGGGCGTTTTAATACTGCTTGGCCCAGGATTCTCTCGATCAACTGGAAAGGCATGAATCTTCTTTAAAAATCCACCGATCCATTTATTTGCAAACAATTCTTTTTTCGACATGTAGTGGATCTCAAACGGAAGAATCCCTGCGCCTAATGCAAGAACATCCACAAAACCCTCATGTGTACATGCAATGACAAACCCCCGATCCGTTGGCAGATTCTCTTTTTGATATACTTTGATTCCGCCTCGGAGAGAAAATAATACTTTGATGGTATAGCCTGAAAATTTATACATAGTGCACTTCCTTTGTTTGAAGAATGAAGGATTTGTTTCTATTATAACAAATTTTTTATTACCTGGTACTAAAAATTTCATGAAACAGCCAAACCATCACATCATTTTTCGTTAAGAATCACCGTTCTTTCTGTATCCAGGTCCATGGTTTTAGGAGAGAATAGAAGAGGAATTGTGTCCAATTTTGTCGTTTTTTAAGGTTTTTTCCTGATTTGTTCTATTGAAAATGCTTTATAAATGGCGTAAATTTCGCTATGATAAGGAGAAATGATTTTGATTCGGCGAAAGAGATGAGTAATGTACGGTATTGAGAAGTTTCGTGCAACTTTATGCCTTTCTTATGCGTGTATAACATAGAGGGGAGAAAAATCAGTGACGATCGATGAAATTTATCAAATGTATATGAACGATGTTTACAGGTTTCTGCTCTCCATGACAAAAGACAAACATTTGGCAGAAGACTTATTGCAGGAAACCTTTATGCGTGCTTATATACATATTCATTCCTACGACCATAGCAAAGTGAAACCTTGGTTATTTCAGGTGGCACGAAATGCTTTTATTGATTATGTCAGGAAACATAAAAAAGAAGTGACCATATCGGATGATCTAATTGGCGGCCTTTTACAAACGTCTGTACAAAGCCCTGCTGAACAGGTTGAAATAAAAGAAGTCCTCAACATGTATTTGGAGCAGCTTCCAGATAACTACAAGGAAGCGTTGACATTGTATTATTTAAAAGAACTGAACTACAAGGAAGCATCCAAGGTCATGAATATTACTGAAGCAAATTTTAAAAGTGTTTTATTTCGTGCAAGGCAGCGCCTAAAAGCACTTTACAACAGAGGTGTTAATGATGAATGAAGAGTTTAACAAGCGATGGGAACAATATAATAATGGTGAGATGAACGAGGAAGAAATGATGGCGTTTGAAGAAGAACTTGAAGAAAACGAAAAACGCTTAAGTCAGGAACTGAACGACTCGGATTGGACAGATTTTTCCATCAGTCCTGAAAAGCAAAAAGCCATCTTACAATACGGAAAAAGAAAGTCTTATTTACGTATTTCCGTGCTTGCTGTCATATCGACACTCATTATTTTACCACTTTGTACATTAGGAAGTTATCTATACTACGGTGTGGGCGGAGCAGAGAGCAAAGGGAATCACTTCATGGAAACAGCCGCTGTCACCGTCGCTTTGACGAAACCAAACGTGGCGATTGATATGAAGGATTTAAAAGGCCAGGTCAAGCTTTTTGGGATGAACACCGAATTGAAGCTGCAAAAACAAATTGGCAATAAAACAGAAGCCATTGGCAGTGAACAAATCGAGATGTTTTTCGATAAATTAAAGCAGCCTACCATCTCGTATTATGGTGACAGCGCACGCGATACGGAGGATTTCTTTACCCATCCTTCGGCGCAGCCAGATGCATCAAAAAAACAAACACTCACTACTTTAGACAAGCTTCCTGAAGGAACAGTCAGTGAAGTGTATGTATCCTATGACAAAGCTTATACACCAAAGGACGTTTATTCCTTTGCTAAAAAATATGATATGAAAGTGCTCTGGAATGCGATTAAAACAGAGGATTCATTAAGCGGGAATCAGCGGCCAATCGGCTTCCCTGGGAAAGACTCTGAATTCTTAAAAGAGCTTCAGCACACATCAAAAACAGAGGTAGATCAATTTAAAGATGCCCTTGCTTATGTGGATCAGCACCCAACCTGGGCAAAAACGATCTCTGGCAGACCTGAACTGGATCTGTCAAACCGAATACGCTATATCAACCAAAATGGTGTCACGATTTATGGCTCTGTGATCACAGGTCCTTCGAAAGAAATCGAGAAATTTGTGAAGACAAAACGCATTAAAACGGCAAAAGTGAGCGAGGTGGAATTATGGAATTGGTAAGAATTTTTAAAGAGCATAATGTATTTGGCTGGATTTCCGTCGGTACAGCGATATTATCCCTGCTCATGCTGAACCTCGCCATTATCAGCAACGTGACATTTTATTCTTTTCAGATGCTTCCTTTTGCAATGGCCGCAGTTCCATTTGGCATTATTGAACTGTTCATTAAAAAAGGCCGTACAGGCCCAGGGTTCCTCGGTGTCGTACTGAATATCTTTGTTATTGTTTGTGTCTACACCATCGTATCGATCGATGTCGATCTTCAATTAGGTTTTTAAATCTCATTAGATGAATAGCCAGTGTTACTTGACTAACGCCAAGCAGCACTGGCTTTTTGGTATTTTCTTAAATATACCCAACGGTAAGTCTACAGCGCAAATAAAAAGAGACTGCTTCATAAGCAGTCTCTTAGAATAAATTAGTTCACAAATGTTTTCGCTCCAAGGTAAATCGGCTTCCAGTAGCTTGAATTCATATTACTGATCGTCACACCATCAGAAGCAGCATGAATAAACTTGTTGTTCCCAATGTAGACACCCATGTGAGATGGACCCGATTTATATGTTGTAAAGAACACGAAATCGCCAACCTTTGGTGTTGATACGCTTTTCATTGATCCCCAGAAACCTTCAGTTGTTTGTCTTGAAATCTTTTTTTGTTTATTAATGATATACCACATAAACCCGCTGCAATCAAAGCCCTTTGGTGTCGTTCCACCCCATCTATATGGTGTGCCATTGTGCGCTTTAGCATCTGCTACAAGCTTAGACGTGTTTAAAGAAGAAGCAGAAACTGTTTTTTCTTTAACAGGTGTTGTCTTCACTTTTTTAGATGTCTTTTTGACCTTTAGCTTTTGCCCAATTTTGATCAGGTTTGTTTTGAGTTTATTTAACGATTTCAGCTCTTTTACAGTCATGCCGTACTTTTTGCCGATTTTAGATAATGTATCACCTTTAACAACTTTATGAATAGCTGTCGCTGACGCCGCTTTTACTTTTGTTGTTGTTTTTGATGTTTTCGTAGTTTTTTTTGAGGAAGTACCATTTACTTTTAAAGTTTGTCCAACATAAATCGTGTTAGATTTCAGCTTATTGTCTGATTTAATCTTGCTCACACTTGTTTTGTATTTTTTCGCTAGAACAGAAAGAGAGTCACCTTTTTGAACTTTTACTGATTGTGCTGAGGCAGCTCCGGCAAATAATGTCGTCCCAAGTAGAACTGCACTTGCAGCTGTGATCAATTGTTTTTTCATTTGTTCCTCCTGTATGTATCTATCGTGATCCGAATTTTATCTACTTACTATTATAAGGATCAAATACCAGAAGAAATAGTCTTGACTTCCTACGACATTATGCTTATTAATTCGGCAAAATTTATTTTTTTTTAGGGTTCTTTATATTTCATTTTCATTACACAATCATGACAAAATAAACGCATCTTGTCATGGATAAATGATACATTCATTTCTCTTTTTGGTCCATTCTATGTAAAGTGGACCTTTACAATTTTAAAGTGAACTTTACGATCCTGTAAATGGGAATCCACAATTCTGCTCTACCATTGTAAACGTAAGAGCGATACATAAACAATGAGGAGGCAAAATGAATGAGTGTGTTGAAAAGCTCGAAAACGAAAATCGCTGCAGTAGCGGCAGCATCTGTGCTATCGATTGGCATTTTTTCAGGGATTGAATTTGGACAGGCTGACAAAGCAGAGGCTAAAAAGAAGCCAAAAAATGACGTGCAAAATGTGATCGTGCTGATCGGGGATGGCATGGGAACACCTTATCTTTCAACTTACCGTTCATTTAAACACAACGGAGACCTTTCAAAACAAACAGCGTTTGACCCTTACCTCACTGGCATGCACAAAACATACCCTAACGACTCTAAAAGCAATATCACCGATTCTGCCGCAGCTGGTACAGCTATGGCAACTGGTAAAAAGACTTACAACAATGCGATCGGTGTAAATAAAAACGGCAAAAAATTAAAAACAGTTCTAGAAGAAGCAAAACGGAAGGGAAAATCTACAGGTCTTGTCGTGACCTCTGAATTAACAAATGCCACTCCTGCTGCGTATGCGGCTCACGATGTATCGAGAAAAAACACAGCAGCCATCGCTGATGATTTCTTCGATGAAAAAATCGGAAAACAGCATACAGTCGATGTCATGCTTGGCGGAGGTCTTGTCGATTTTGTCCGGAAGGATCGTGATTTGACGAAAGAATTCAAGCAAGCCGGATATGATTATGTCACCAATAAAGATGCCTTACAAAAAAACAAAAATCAAAAGGTGCTAGGCATTTTTGCTGACGGTGGTCTTGATAAAGCGATTGATCGTGATAAAAAGACCCCTTCCCTGCAAGACATGACGTCCTCAGCCATTAAACAGCTGTCTAAAAACAAAAAAGGATTTTTCCTTATGGTTGAAGGCAGCCAAATTGACTGGGCTGGACATGATCATGATATTGTCAGTGCAATGAGTGAAATGAAGGATTTTGAAAAAGCATTTGAAGAAGCCATTCGTTTTGCAAAAAAGGATAAAAATACGTTAGTCATCACCACTGCCGATCATTCAACTGGCGGACTTTCCTTCGGAGCAGACGGCTCGGGCAGCTGGGATTACAAACCGGTAAAAGCAGCGAAAAAGACGCCTGACTTTATTGCAAACAAAATTGTCAGCGGCATGCCTGTTGAATCAGCGCTGAAACAATATATCGATCTTGAATTTACAAAAGAAGAAATAGCCTCCATTCAAAAGGCTTCTGAAACAAAGGATGCTGTTAAAATTGATGATGCGATTGAAGAAGTGATCAACATGAGATCACATACAGGCTGGACAACATCAGGTCATACGGGTGATGAAGTTCCATTCTTTGCATATGGCCCAACAAGCCAAAAGCTAAAAGGTCTGATGGAAAACACCGATCAAGCAAAACACATTTTCAAACTGCTGAAAAACCAATAAAACGGGCAAAAAAAGATGTCTGCTAAGAGACATCTTTTTTTGGTCTTTTTTAAGCGAGATATTTCCTATGAACCCCTTTTCCATCATACGAAAACATGACTTCTTTTCCTTCAAGAACTGATTCGATATGCACACTTCTTCCCCATAGCTGATGCAAATAAGGGAGTACTTTTTCTAAGTATTTCAGATCTAGTTCAATGCCTTCATACCAATGTTTAATATAGAGTTCATTGT
Source organism: Bacillus sp. GBSW19 (assembly GCF_002998655.1). Classification (NCBI taxonomy): domain Bacteria; kingdom Bacillati; phylum Bacillota; class Bacilli; order Caryophanales; family Bacillaceae; genus Bacillus; species Bacillus sp. GBSW19. The sequence goes on along the minus strand of NZ_PVRF01000001.1, from coordinate 64,269 downwards.
TTTTTAAATAGTCGCCATCCATCACGGTCAAATAAGGAAAGCCGCCATTGACCCTCATGCTGACTAGCTGATCACGAACAGCCTTCCATTCTTTATCGATGACTTTATAGTCTCTCCCTTGTTTTTGAAACAAGTACAAATCTTCTCTCATCACAAGGTCTTTTGTTAAGTAATTTCGAATAAAGGAAATATCTGATTCAATTTCCCTGACTTCAAACATTTTGCTGCGGCCCGATCCTTCTGTCACCCCTGCTTTTTTTAATTCTTCACATGGGTTGTCATAGCGCTCTTCGATATCTTCAAAAATCTTCAGACCTAAATAGTAAGGATTGATGCCTGTTTTAGATGGCTGCACCACGCCTGCATTTAATTTGGCAAACTCAATCGATTCACTTGAATCTAAATCAAGCTCACGCATAATCCGCTGATGCCAATACGATGCCCAGCCTTCATTCATAATCTTTGTTTCCAGCTGCGGCCAAAAATAGAGCATTTCCTCCCTCAGCATGGTGAGGACGTCCCGCTGCCACGGCTCTAGCTCCCGGGAGTGCGCCTCAATAAAGAGCAAAATATCTTTTTCTGGCTTTGGTGGAAATTGCTTGACGATTTTCTTTTTCTCATGCGTCTTCGGCTCATCCATTCCCCACAAATCATCATACGGCGTCTGACGTTTTGGTTTATCATCTTCACATTCTTCTTCATCGTCCATATTCCAGCTTAGTTTTGAACGAACAAGAGACGGATCAATATGCTCCTGTAGAGCCAATACGGCGTCTAAAAAGGATTCCACTTCTTTTGTTCCATGAAGATGCTCATATTCTTTGATCCGCTCTGCCGCTGCTGACATGCTTTCTACCATGTCTCGTTTTGTGTTTTGGAAACGGCAATTATTTTTGAAGAAATCACAGTGTGCCAGTACATGAGCCACAATTAATTTATTTTGAACAAGCGTGTTGTTATCAAGTAGAAAGGCGTAGCAAGGATTTGAATTGATGACCAGCTCATAAATTTTGCTTAACCCTAAATCATAATGAAGCTTCATTTTATGAAATTGCTTCCCAAAGCTCCAGTGGCTGAATCGTGTTGGCATTCCGTATGCACCGAACGTATAAATAATTTCCGCGGGACAGATTTCATACCTCATCGGATAAAAATCTAGACCAAATCCATCTGCAATTTCTGTAATTTCATCAATGGCTCTTTGTAAAAGACGTTTTTCAGATACGCTCAAGGAAACCATCCCTCCTCATCGGACTTATCCCTACTATATGAGCGCACCTAAAAAAACATGATGTTCCGCCATTCGTTTAGACGACTTCCATTTCTTTCGTGGATTGCCCGCCGAATGACTCGAAATGAATATTCTGTTCTGGAATTCCCAGCTCTTTTAGTATATGAATCATCTCCTGTGTAAACACCGGGGAACCGCATAGATAAAATTGGCCTTTCCCTTCTCCAATCACTGATTGAAGGAATGGACGGTCAATGCGGGAAGCTGCCTTTTCAACAAGCTCACCCTTACCAGGCTGTACAAATTGTTCATTACATAAGATGATGCGACCATGAGAAGCTGCAGCTAGAACGCTTTCAAATTCATTTTCAAAAGCAGTTACATCCTCTAATCGATCTGCATGAATCATTGTAAACGGCTGGCTGTTTTGCGCTGCTGTTTTCATTAAACCGATCATTGGTGTGACACCAGAACCAGCACTAATAAAATAAACAGGCTCTTTAGTGTCTTCTTGCAAACAGAACATTCCCTGCGGCATACTCACTTGAAGAACGTCCCCTTCTTCCATTTCATCATGCAAAAATGTAGACACATGACCATCACGCTTTACTGTAATGCGGTAATAAGAAGGATGATGCTGATCTGATAAGCTATATTGTCTGCTGCACATATAAGCTTCACCCGGCATATCTGCCTGTACCGTAACATATTGGCCTGCTTCATACATTGGCAGCTCTGATTCATCTTCTGGTACTAAGTAAAAGGAGATCAGCGATGGAGATTCCTGTACCTTTTTCTTAATCACAAACGGCTTCACATCTGCCCATCCGCCAGTTTGCTTTACATTCTCCTCCATCATTTCTGCTTCAATCGTGATAAAAATATTTGCAATAATGTCATATGCGGCCTTCCAAGCTAAAAGCGTGTCATCTTTTTCCGTTAAACCAAACACTTCTTTCATCGCTTCAATGAGGTGATATCCGACGATTGGATATTGCTCTTTTTTGACCATCACACTGACATGCTTATGGGCAATCTGTTTTACCGCAGGAAGTAATTCTTCTAATCGATCGATGTGCAGTGCTGCTTGATATAGTGTCGCAGCAAGCGCCTCTGGCTGACTTCCGTTCATGAGGTTTGTTTTATTAAATTGATTGAGTAGTTCTGGGTGCTGCCGAATCATATTTTGATAAAAAACAGTCACAAGTTTGGTTCCCTCAGCTTTTAATAGAGGGGCTGATTGTTTAATGGCATTCATTTGATCTTTAGATAACATCGTCATTCCTTCTTTCAAAAAGGTGTATTTTAAATACATCTTTATCGTAATGGATGACAGCTTATAAAAGCAATATTTATAATACATGTTTTAAATGTTGTCACATTTAACACTTTCTCGAACAGTTTTTGTCTAAAATGTGTTACGATGATACAAAACTCTATCAGGTTTAGAGGTCGTCAAAATGAAACTAACGAATTATACAGATTTCTCATTAAGAGTACTCATTTATTTAGCATCAAGAGAAAACAATGAACTGTCAAATATTCAGCAGATCGCCGATGTTTATGGCATTTCTAAAAATCATCTGACTAAGGTGATTTATCATCTTGGAAAACGCGGGTATGTGGAAACGATCCGTGGAAGAAATGGCGGGATTAGGCTTGGGAAAAGCCCAGAAAGCATTAATATTGGAGAAGTTGTCCGTTATACTGAGGATGATTTAGTCATGGTTGAATGCTTTGATTCAAAGAAAAACAGCTGTATCATCTCTCCGATTTGTTCATTAAAGCATGTACTTCATGAAGCACTTACTGCTTACTTACGCGTTCTTGATCAATACACATTAAAAGATTTAACTCAAAACAAAGATGCTCTTAGAGAGCTCCTCCTTTAGGCGAAAGAATTCTTTTCTTTCGTCTTTTTCTTTACCTTCTTGTAATAATAATTAATTTAAAATTATTATAAATAAATATTGACTATCAGGTTTGATTTAATATAATTAGGGTATATAGATTACTAGAAATCATTTTTTTGTTTACAGGAGGAGAAAAGAATGACAAATTCAAATCATAAAAATTTGACAACGAATCAAGGCGTGCCTGTTGGCGATAACCAAAACTCAAGAACAGCTGGTCACCGCGGACCTACATTTCTTGATGATTACCATTTGATTGAAAAACTTGCACACTTCGATCGTGAACGTATTCCAGAGCGTGTCGTTCATGCAAGAGGCGCCGGCGCTTATGGTGTGTTTGAAGTTGAAAATAGCATGGAGAAACATACAAAAGCTGACTTCTTAAGTGAAGAAGGAAAACAGACAGACGTTTTTGTTCGCTTCTCAACAGTTATTCATCCTAAAGGTTCACCTGAAACATTGCGTGACCCGCGCGGCTTTGCTGTCAAATTTTACACAGAAGAAGGTAACTATGATCTAGTTGGTAACAACTTGCCGATCTTCTTTATACGTGATGCATTGAAATTCCCTGATATGGTTCACTCTCTCAAGCCAGATCCTGTAACCAATATCCAAGATCCTGACCGTTATTGGGATTTTATGACCTTAACACCTGAATCCACTCATATGCTCACATGGCTCTTCTCTGATGAAGGAATCCCTGCGAGTTACGCTGAAATGCGCGGTTCTGGTGTGCATACATTTAGATGGGTCAACAAATATGGAGAAACAAAATATGTGAAATATCACTGGAGACCTTCAGAAGGTATTCGCAATTTATCTATGGAAGAAGCAGCAGAAATCCAAGCGAATGATTTCCAGCATGCGACAAGAGACTTATATGACCGCATTGAAAATGGCCATTACCCAGCATGGGACTTATATGTCCAGCTGATGCCGCTTAGCGATTATGATGACCTTGACTATGATCCATGTGATCCAACAAAGACATGGAGCGAGGAAGATTATCCGCTTCAAAAAGTAGGACGCATGACACTCAACCGCAATCCTGAGAACTTCTTTGCTGAAACAGAGCAATCTGCTTTCACGCCAAGTGCACTTGTTCCAGGAATCGAAGCATCAGAAGATAAACTGCTTCAAGGCCGTCTGTTCTCATATCCTGATACGCAGCGTCATCGTCTTGGTGCAAACTACATGCGCATTCCGGTGAACTGTCCTTATGCACCAGTACACAATAATCAGCAGGATGGCTTTATGACAACGACTCGTCCAAGCGGTCATATTAACTATGAACCAAACCGTTACGATGATCAGCCAAAAGAAAATCCTCACTACAAAGAAAGTGAGCAAGTTCTTCACGGTGACCGTATGGTGAGACAAAAAATTGAAAAACCGAACGATTTCAAACAAGCTGGGGAAAAATATCGAAGCTACTCTGAAGAAGAGAAGCAAGCATTGATCAAAAACCTAACAGCTGACCTGAAAGATGTAAATGACAAAACAAAATTACTTGCGATCTGCAACTTCTATCGTGCAGACGAAGACTACGGACAACGATTAGCCGATTCACTTGGTGTGGATATTCGCTCATACCTTCAAGGAAGCATGAAATAATTGATCCGTAATGAGCACCTCTTTATTAGAGGTGCTTCAGATTGACAAAGGGCTAAAATGAGCTTTATTTTGGCCCTTTGTCTTCTTTTCAGCGTGATAGAAAACCTTTGCAGTCTAGGAAGGACGAGTACTGGTGCGGAGCGAATTTGACATTCGTGAGCACCGGCACGCAAGGACTGACACCGAATGCGAGGGTTTGTCTACACGCTGGAGCACCTCTTTATTAGAGGTGCTTTTTTTATAGCCGGAATACGTTAATACTAATCAAATGACCGGTCACCGGGTGAAAATAGATTTCTGCATGTGCGGCGAAAAGCGTTGAGCCTTCCTTCACGGTGACGCGAAACACATCTTTTGTCTGATCTTCATTTACTTGTGTACGCCCAATATATTGATAATCGTTTAAAGCGGCGCCTTCATATTCCTCTTGCAACGCTGTGTACGCAAGTCTTTCCCAATTTTCAACAGGCTGCATCGCTGCATTTGCTGCAGGATGGATCATGAAAATGCCATACAAAACCATTCCTGCTGCAAAAGGCATCCACCATTTCGGCTGCATAATATCATTGATCTCACTTTCATGTATATTTTGTTTATGTTTTGCTGGTCGTTCCTTTTTCATACATGAAGCATTTATTCAGCCTAAAATTCCCGGTACATGATTAATGCGGACACCAACTTTTCCCCTGAAAATGTCGATATGTTCCGAGCAAACTAATGAGGACTTCTCAAGGGAAAGGAGAAGGTTTGATGAATGTGGCGGATTATGATAAAGCACTTTATTATACGCATCGCTCGCAATGGGATAATTTACTTATTCTTATGGTACGTACGCAAGATGACTTGCTCTCGAAACGTATTGAGCATTTCTTACACGCGTATCAATTTAACCGGAACGATGCTGATGTTGAAAAATGTTTATATGGGCTCCTGCAGTACATTGACCATGCTTCAGAGGCTGCTGCTTCTGAAGTTTATTCACAACCGATGTACACATAAAGAAAAAGGCTGATTATCAGCCTTTTTACATACACTTAGCAGTGCGCAGTGATTGGAAGCATAAAGTGGTCTTTTACCCATTCTTTTTTTGTATAAATAAACAGCGCATCCTCGTCATTTGGCGCCATAACCACATGTAAGCCGTCAATTGACGTATCAGGTGTAAAATAGAATATCACTTTTTCCGTCGTTTCATTCACAATATGTGCAACAACTTCCTCTATATTTTGCGGCTGGAGAGAAATGATATCAAAGACATGTATGGTTTCATTTTCTTCATTCATCAGGACAATGGTATCCAACGCTTCAATATAGAAAATGGCATCCGGCCAAACGAATGTAAAATAAAACATCAATAAGCTGCCATGGTCTTCAGCATCTAATTTCATTGATCCCGTTTGACGTTTTTCTGCGAACTGTTCAAGTAATGGCAGGTCATGTTCCAACGTCAGCTGCTTTTTGCGCATGTCCTTTTTCATTTGAATGGCGCTTTTGCCGATATTTAGACTAAATTCGCTTTCGTGGTAACGGGTAAAGCCGAATCTTGGATAAAAATCCAGTACAGTTTCATTGGCAAAAAGAAAAATCATATCATAGTCATTTTCGTACGTATCCATAATATGCTGCATTAACTTTGTCGCTAATCCTTTATGGCGGTAGGCTTGATCCGTCATCACCGTGCCAATTTGAACAGCTCGATACGTTTGGCCATCAATGATCAGGGACATGAGGTAGACGGAAGCGTTTGAGATCACTTTCCCGTGATGGACAAAGGAATAAGGAATATATTTTTCATCCCAGTACCCTCTTTTATACCAGTCACTAAAATCCAAATCAAATGTATTGATCGCTAACGCATTAAAGCTTTCTTTCAATTTGTCATCATGGCGATAACCATTCACTAATTCATATGTCTCCACTTTGTTCCCTCCTTTTTTAAATTCACCTTTAGTCAGCCGGTTCATCACCTCCCTCAAAATAAAAAAAGACTTGATGAGCATATACTCATCAAGCCTTTTATCGTTTCATTATTAGAAATTAGACTGGACATGCTTCTCTTTTTACGCAAAAGGGCACGTCAAATAAACCAACATCTGTGCTCTTTTTTATTCAATTCATTGAATTGAATGTGCGCTTAAAAGTTTTAGCATAACGACTAAATTCCCTTCTGTCATAGCAGCTCTTTCGGCTGATTTTTTTGATAATCCACTGCATACAGAGCCGCTTGTGTACGATCTGCCAGCTCTAGTTTTGATAATACATGAGATACGTGTGTTTTGACAGTCTTTTCAGAAATAAACAGTGATGAGGCAATTTCTTTATTGCTTTTCCCCTTTGCAATTTCGAATAAGACATCTCGCTCTCTATTGGTCAGCTCTTTCATTAACTTCCATTTTTGCTCTTTTGGCTCAGTCAAATGCTGCACAAGAAAGTTGGTGATATGAGCATCTAATTGATAGGTGCCCTTTTGTACGTCAATCATTGTCGTAAGGAGCTTTTCTGGCGCTACATCCTTGAGCTGATAGGCTTTTGCCCCTGCTTGAATAGCGGGAATAACATAATCTTTATCCGCATAGCTTGTCAGAATCACAATGCGGGTATCGGGCATTTCCAGCATCATTTGTTTCGTGGCTTCAATACCATTCATCACAGGCATCGATAGATCCATTAGAACGATGTCAGGCCGCGTTTGTCTGACAACTTCTAATGCTTCTTCTCCATTAGAAGCCTCACCAACGATTTCGACGTCAGGCTGTGTCTGCAAGAAAAACACAAGCCCTTTTCTCACAATATGATGATCATCTGCAATCACGACTCTCATGACGACCCCTTCCTTTCTTGAGAAAATGGCACCTTCACTTGAATGGTGGTTCCTTCACCGAGCTCAGACTCTATACAAAATGTTCCACCAGCTCTTTTGATACGGTCAGACATGCCTTTCAGACCAAGTGAAGGGAGGCTCATTTGCTCGTCATACTGAAACCCTTTTCCGCGGTCGATAATTTTCATCTCAAACGTGTCTTTTGATTGTTCAAGCTGGACCTTGACTTCCTCTACTCCCGCATGTTTTTGACAATTATTCAGCGCTTCTTGGCATACCCGAAACAACGTTTCATGCTGCGAATGATCCATCTCCATACAGCCTGATAACGATAATGTACAGCGTAATCCTAAAAGCTTTGCATACTCTTGAATTCCTGTAGTGAATCCTTTTTCAAGTCCTCTTGGCCTTAGCTGCCAAATGAGTGACCGCATTTCAACCAGTGCATCTTGTGACAAATGCTGAATAAAATCAATCATTTCCCCTAGATTCTGATCATTAGTCATTTGACGGGCAGCTTTAGCAGTCAGACTGACTGAAAATAGCATCTGGTTGACGGAATCATGTAAGTCCTGTGCAAGCCGGTTTCTTTCTTCCAAAAGAGCATGTTGATGTTCGTTTTGCACAAGCTTCATCCGTTGAATGGCGGTACCAATTTGAAGCGCAATGCTTTCAAGCAAGTTCAATTCTTCTTGCGTAAATGTGACTTTTCCTTTTGCCGCCACATTCAATAATCCGAACGTACGCTTACATGCTTTGAGGGGAACCGTCGCATGATGCGTAATTCCTTCAGTATCCCCAAGCTGCTTTTTCATCGCCGTTTCGATGCGTTTACAATTCATAATGTTTGTGGCAGATTGAAGTGAACCTTTTGTATATCGATTGATGCAATAGCAATCGTTTTGGCACATGAGCTGTTTTTGATGCTTTGCCAGCGCTTCGGGTAAGGAGACCTCTGCCATCAATTCGTACGAACCGTCTTTTTCTATAAAATAAATCCATGCTGAATGAAAGCCTGTGACATCCATCAGCATATGGAGCACTTCATGAAGCGTATCTTTCATTTCCGTGCCTTCATTTAGCTTTTCAGCAATTTCTTTTAACGTTTTTAATGTTTCAACCTTCTCTTGATATTCTCCCATACTGTTTACCCCCGGCATTTGCTGCCTTCTCTTTTCATTACGCTCATTATATCATGAGCATTCTGCCGGTTCTTTCGCTAAAAGGATGATTTTTTCTCATCCTTTTGACTGAGAAAAAGCCATCATGCATTCACACGATGGCCTTGTTTGTTTATTTAGCTGTTTCTTCCACAATCTCATAAACGACTTTCATCACTTCTTCTGACAGATGCTTCAGCTTTTCTTCGCTATCTGTTAAAGATGTACCTTTGACTGCAATATAAAATTTCACTTTAGGCTCAGTGCCGGAAGGTCTTAAGCAGAACCACGAGCCATCCTCAAGGAAATATTTCAGCACGTTTGAAGCTGGCAGGTGAATGGTTTCTTCTTTCTTTTCGGCAACGAGGTGTCTTTGACTTGATTGGTAATCCTCGATGACAGTGATGCGCTGACCCGCGATAGCAGCTGGTGGATTTGTTCTAAAGGTATGAAGGATCGCTGAAATTTGCTCTGCTCCTTCTTTTCCTTTTAAGGTTAACGACTTTAACCCTTCCCGGTAAAATCCAAACTCCTTGAACATATCGACAAGCGCGTCGTACAAGGACTTGCCTTGTTTTTTATAGAAAGCAGCGACTTCGACAGCTAACAGCGCCGCTTGCACCGCATCTTTATCTCGGGCAAAGTCACCGATCAAATAGCCATAGCTTTCTTCGTACCCGAATTGAAACGTGTATTCTCCGCTCTCTTCGAATTGCTTGATTTTTTCTCCAATAAATTTAAAACCAGTAAGCGTGTCAATCGTATGGGCACCAAATGCTGAAGCAACAGCACGCCCAAGCTCACTTGTGACAATCGTTTTCATCACAACGGGACGAGGCGGCAGCTGACCAAGCTTTTGTTTTTCAGACAATAAATAATGGAGCAGCAGGGCTCCTGTTTGGTTGCCTGTTAAGACGGTAAACTCTCCATCATGATCTCTGACCGCAATGCCTAACCTATCCGCATCTGGGTCTGTTGCAATGAGGATATCAGCATTCTGCTTTTCGCCAAGCTTGATGGCATACTCAAATGCTGCATGCTCCTCTGGATTTGGCGATGTCACTGTTGAAAATTGCGGATCTGGTTTTTCCTGTTCAGGCACAACGGTCACATGCTGATAGCCTAAAGCCTGAAGCCCTTTTCGGACAGGCTGGTTGGCCGTACCATGAAGCGGGGTAAAAACGACTTTGACATCGACCTCACCTGCCAGCTCAGGGTGGACACTGATGGTTTTTAATTTTTCAATATACGCATGATCGATTTCTTCTCCGATCATCTTGATCAGCCCTTGTTGTTTTAACGTTTCTTCTGAATCAACTGAAATCGACAGTTCATTTTCTATTGCATCTACTTCTTGAATGACTTGATCTGCTTGAAGTGGAGGCAGCTGTCCGCCGTCTTCTCCATATACTTTATAGCCATTATATTCTGGTGGATTATGACTTGCTGTTACGACAATCCCAGCAAATGCATTCAGCTCTCGAACAGCAAAGGAGAGCTCTGGTGTTGGACGCAGTTCGTCAAATACGTATGTTTGAATGCCCTGTGAAGCAAGAGTTTTGGCTGCTTCCATCGCAAATTCAGGCGATTTATGGCGTGAATCATATGCAATGGCGACGCCTCTTCTTTTTGCATCCTCTCCATGTTTCGCAATATACGCAGCAAGGCCTGCAGATGCTTTACGAACCGTGTACACATTCATTCGGTTCGTGCCGGCACCAATCTCTCCGCGCATTCCTCCAGTGCCGAACTCAAGGTTTTTGTAGAAACAGTCTTCAAGTGCTAATTGATCATCTTGATGTGCCTCCAGCCTTTCCCTTAGCTCAGTATCCAGGTGCTTCTCATTGATCCATCGCTCATAATTCGTCTTCCAACTCATGGTCGTCCTCCCAGCTCTTATCATCAATAAAATACATCTACTGTTATTTTATATGGAATCATCCTTTATGTCATGCTATATCATTGAGAGATGAAGAAAATGCTGAACAAATAAAAAAGCCGATACATGATCGGCTTTTCTTTTATTCAGCATCAAGTGGTACAACTGCTTCATGGAATAGTTGATCTAATTCTGTTTGATGTTTCTGTTTTGCTGCTTCATCCCAGCCAAAACGCTCTGCCATATAGTCAACGACAGGCTGTGCATATTTTTTCGCCCAGTTGATATTAAATAATAGGCTTCCTGTTCTTCTTAAGAAGAAATCAACAGGGGTAACAGCTAATTCTTCTTCGATTGCATAGACAAGCTCTGCCAGTACATACGCTGGAATGTTTCGTTTGTCTGCTTCACCTTGAAGCTGCTCTACACGCTTGAAGAGACTGCTGACGTTTGAGCCATATTTTTCAGCGAGTTTTTGAGCAATCGGTTCTGTTAAACCAACAGATACTCCTTCTGCTGTTTTCGCTTGGACAAAGGATGCCATATTTTTAGACCCGCCTACATGACCGCCTGAAATTGGCATATGCTTTGTTTTACATGGCCCGAAGTCTTTGCCCGTTTCTTCTTTCAGTCCATCACGTACGAGATTCACAATGTGCTCAGCCATTTTGCGGTAGCCTGTTAATTTACCGCCAGCAATGGTAATTAAGCCTGAAGATGATGTCCATACTTCATCCTTACGAGAAATTTCTGAAGGGTCTTTGCCCTCTTCATGAATGAGTGGACGAAGACCAGCCCAGTTAGATTCAACATCTTTTTCTGTAATATTGAGATCAGGGAACATGTATTGAATCGCTTTGATGACATAATCACGATCTGCTTTTGTCATACGCGGATGTTCCAGCTGCTTTTTGTACACTGTATCTGTTGTTCCTACGTACGTTTTGCCTTCTCTTGGAATCGCAAAAACCATACGTTTATCAGGTGTGTCAAAGTAGATCGCTTGTTTTAATGGGAAGACTGATTGGTCGAATACTAAGTGAATACCTTTTGTATGCTGTAAGTGTTTCCCTTCTTTTGAGTGATCTTTGTCTCTTAGCTGATCGACCCATGGACCTGTCGCATTGACGATTTTCTTCGCATACACATCGTAGGTTTTCTGCGTCATGACATCTTCAATGACAACACCGACAACTTTGCCTTTATCATAAATAAATTCTTTTACTTTCGCATAGTTGACTGCTTCTGCCCCGAATTTCACAGCCTCTTTCATGACTTCGATTGTCAGGCGTGCATCATCTGTACGGTATTCAACATAGTAGCCGCCGCCTTTTAAGCCGTCCTTTTTCACAAGCGGTTCTTTTGCAAGTGTTTCCTTCGCACTTAGCATGCTTCTGCGTTCGCTATGCTTTACACCAGCTAAAAAGTCATACACTCTAAGCCCAATGGATGTTGAAAACTTACCGAATGTCCCGCCTTTATGCATCGGAAGAAGCATCCATTCTGGTGTTGTCACATGAGGACCGTTTTCGTATACAATGGCACGCTCTTTACCGACCTCTGCGACCATCTTCACTTCGAATTGTTTTAAATAACGAAGTCCACCGTGCACTAGTTTCGTTGAGCGGCTAGACGTACCTGCTGCGAAATCCTGCATTTCTGCAAGACCAACGCGCATCCCGCGTGAAGCCGCATCAAGTGCTGTACCAGCGCCTGTAATACCCCCGCCAATGATAAACACATCATATGGTTTTTTTGTCATTTCCTGCAGCATTTGTTCCCTTTCTAAGCTAGAAAAAGTCATCTCTTGTTCCTCCCATGTTGTACGGTAAAGAAAAAGAGACCGCAAACACCCAAAGCGTATTTCTACACTTCGGTGCCTGCGGTCTCTCCAGTTCTCCAACCGTTCTATTAACTTACTTGAAGTATACCATACTTTTGGTTTATTTGAAAGCTTGAGCTGCTTTTACAGCCTTTTTCCACCCGCTGTATAACGAGTCACGGCTGTCCTCTTCCATCTTAGGGTCAAAGCGCTTGTCAAGGTTCCATTGTTTTGCAATGTCTGAACGGTCGTTCCAGAAGCCAACTGCTATTCCCGCAAGATAGGCCGCACCGAGTGCCGTCGTTTCATTAATTTCTGGACGCTCTACAGGCACATCCAACAGATCACTTTGGAAGCCCATTAAGAAATCATTCTTCACAGCTCCGCCATCAACGCGCAATGTTTTTAATGAAATGTTTGAATCCTTTTCCATCGCATCTAACACATCTTTCGTTTGATAAGCAAGTGATTCTAACGTTGCTCGGACAAAGTGCTCTTTAGAAGTACCGCGTGTTAACCCGAAAACAGCGCCTCTGACATCACTATCCCAGTATGGTGTGCCTAGACCAACGAATGCCGGAACGACATATACGCCCTCTGTTGACTCAACGCGCTCTGCATATGTTTCGCTGTCTTTCGAGTCTTTAAACATTCTCAGTCCGTCACGCAGCCACTGAATCGCTGAGCCAGCAACGAAAATACTTCCTTCTAAAGCATATTCAACTTTGCCGTCAATGCCCCATGCAATCGTCGTTAATAAACCATGATCCGACTTAATGGCTTTTTCCCCTGTATTCATCAACATGAAACATCCTGTACCATATGTGTTCTTCGCCATTCCTTCTTCAAAGCAAGCCTGACCGAATAAAGCAGCCTGCTGATCTCCCGCCGCTCCTGCAATCGGAATATTTCTGCCGAAGAAGTGATAGTCTGTTGTTTCACCATAAATGTGTGAAGATGGTTTCACCTCCGGAAGCATAGATGCAGGTACGCCAAGGATATCAAGTAATTCTTCATCCCATTTCAGATCGTAAATGTTGAACATTAACGTTCTTGACGCATTGGAATAATCTGTGACGTGTGATTTACCGCCTGTCATCTTCCAAATAAGCCAAGTATCGATTGTGCCAAACAGTAAGTCGCCATTTTCTGCTTTCTCACGGGCACCTTCTACATTGTCTAAAATCCATTTGACCTTTGTACCTGAGAAATAAGCATCGATGAGAAGACCTGTTTTATTTCTAAACGTTTCATTGTGTCCTTGCGCTTTTAAATCTTCACAAATGCCAGACGTTTGTCTTGACTGCCAAACAATTGCATTGTAAATAGGTGCGCCTGTATGTTTATCCCAAACAACAGCTGTCTCACGCTGGTTCGTAATTCCGATACCAGCGATTTGGTCTGCTTCAATTCCTGATTCAATTAAAGCTGTTGAAATGACCGATAGAACAGAGCTCCAAATTTCATTTGCATTGTGTTCTACCCAGCCTGGGTTCGGAAAATATTGATTAAATTCCTTCTGAGCTGTATGTGCAATTTTGCCTTCTTGATCAAATAAGATTGCTCTTGAGCTTGTGGTCCCTTGATCTAATGCAAGAATATATTTTTCTTTTGTCATGATGTTTTCCTCCCCTTACATACTTTCATTTACAGCATTTGTTTGGTTTTTCGTAGAGACATAGAGTCCTAACAATACCACAACTAAAATAACGCTTACAATCCAAAAGGCTGGAGTGACGTTCGCTTTAAAGGCTGCATTGTAGAAAACACCGCCAAATGCGCCGCCTAAAATTGGACCAATAACTGGCACCCAAGCATATTTCCAATTCGATGGGCCTTTCCCTGGAATCGGCAGGATCGCATGTGCAATTCTCGGACCTAAATCACGTGCAGGGTTAATTGCATAACCAGTTGTTCCACCTAAAGAAAGACCAATTGCAACAATTAAGAAACCAACAATCAGCGGATTGACTCCGTCTGCAAATTTATTTGCACCAATCGCTAAGATTCCTAGAACCAATACAAATGTACCGATGACTTCACTAAGTACGTTTGCAAAAGTATGCGGAATCGCAGGACCAGTTGAGAATACACCTAGCTTTGCACCTGGATCATCAGTTGCTTTCCAGTGCGGTAAGTAATGTAAAAAGACGATAATAGCCCCTATTAATGCGCCAAGCATTTGACCAATAATATACATTGGAACATCAGCCCAAGGAAAACTTCCTTCTAGCGCAAGCCCAATTGTTAGTGCGGGATTTAAATGCGCTCCACTGATTCCACCCGTTGCATAAGCTGCAATGGCCACTGCAAATCCCCATCCGAAAGCGATTACAATCCATCCGGATTGATATGCGAGCGATTTCTTTAAATTAACTGCCGCACACACACCGCCTCCAAAAATGATGAGCAGCATTGTACCTACGACTTCTCCCCAAAATGGTGTCATGAAAAATTCCTCCTCTGGTTCAGTTGCCATCCCCTATGAATGTGTAGAAAAGATAAAGAAAAAGATCCACAACAAACATACTTTACATCAGGGTCATTTGTCACCTAGTAAAGCGCTGTTGTGGATCTCCGTTTCTCCATCACATGATATTAACTTAGTGCAATAGTATCAGAGGATGAAAACGTTGTCAATAAATATTCACATTTTATCTTTTTCACTTTTGGAACGCTTTCCAAAGGGTGGTATTCGAGGTCGTCACAGCTGTAGCCCCTGCTTCAAGCGCTCTTTCTACATCTTCTTTTGTACGGATAAATCCGCCTGCAAATATTGGGATCCCAGCTCGCTCGCGCACTTCTGTAATTAAATCTGGTACGACTCCCGGCAACACTTCAATAAAATCTGGACGATGTTTCCCGACGAACTCCATGCTTTTTTCCATGGCACTCGTATCAAGTAAAAACATTCGCTGAATGGCATATACCTTTTTTTGCTTAGCTTTTACTATGACAGAAGACCTAGTAGAAATAATTCCTGCAGGCTTCATTTCCTGACAAATAAATTCCGTTCCATACTCATCATGTTTAATCCCGTGAATGAGATCGACATGGACAAACATTTTTTTGTGATGAGCATTTGCCTCATTCATGATGCCCTTTAGCCGGCCTAAGTGAACATCAAGTAAGACACCATATGTAAATGGACTTTTTAAAAATTCCTCAAATTGCTTCATATTGCGAACAGCAGGTAGAATAGGTTGATCATGAAAACTCATATGCCGTCTCCTTCAAAAGTGTATTGGATCAGTCTTCTCCTAACAGTAATAGAAACTCTTCTATTTTTCAATACACCTAGTGCGTCCAATACCGATTTCACCTCACATCATCTTCATAGACCTAGCTCAAAATGCTGGAAAGCATGCTTTTATTCCATAGAAAAAAGCAGAGAAGTCTCTCTGCTATAGCTGTGCCATGCTTTCTTTTAAGGTATTGATGATAAATGAGGCGTCATCATCTGTGATATTAAGCGGCGGTGCAAGCTGGGCAACGTTATTATAGCCGG
The DNA here is from genome assembly GCF_002998655.1 of Bacillus sp. GBSW19. Taxonomy (NCBI): domain Bacteria; kingdom Bacillati; phylum Bacillota; class Bacilli; order Caryophanales; family Bacillaceae; genus Bacillus; species Bacillus sp. GBSW19. Next base: position 48,321 of record NZ_PVRF01000001.1, on the reverse strand, counting down.
CAACTGTATCACCATTTTTCCCGATGATCAGCCCGCGTTTTTTACATTCTGCGATCAATTGACCGACAACATGTAGCTCAGCTGGTTTTTTGGACTGCTGATCCTGAACAAGCTCAATGCCAAACAGCAAGCCTTTTCCTCTGACATCTCCGACAAATGGGTGCTCTTTTAACTCTTGCAAACGTTCAAGCATATCTCGCCCCAGCGCATCTGACCGTTCCACTAATTGCTCGTTTTCCATAATCTCTAGGTTGGCAAGTGCCACCGCACAGGAAGCAGGGTGACCGCCAAATGTATTCACATGGCGCAGCCGGTCATACGTATCTTCCCCTGCATAAGCTTCATAGATTTCTCGTTTCACGCACGTTGCAGAAAGCGGTAAATAGCCGCTTGTAATCCCTTTTGCCATGGTGATAATATCCGGTTTTACTTCCTCATGCATAAAACCAAACCGCTTCCCTGTCCGGCCAAAGCCGCAGATGACTTCATCTACGATAAGAAGCGCCCCATGAGCTTCACAGATGTCTTTGACCTTCTTCAAATACCCTTTTGGCGGCATTAAGATACCTCCGCCCGTAATGATCGGCTCCATAATGACCCCAGCAATGGTCTCGCTTAGTTCCCACGTCATAGCCTGATCAATCGCCGCAGCACTCGCCAAATTCTCTTGGTCCTCAGGATGACGATACACATCAGGAGGTGCAACGTGGATAAAGCCCTGACCTAATGGTTCATATTTATATTTACGCTGCGCTTGACCGGTTGCGGCAAGAGCAGCTGCTGTATTGCCGTGATACGACCGGTACCGGGAGATGAACTTTGTCCTTGTACTCTCTCCTTTTTGCGCATGATATTGTTTGACAATTTTAAATGCGGCTTCATTGGCTTCAGAACCGCTGTTAGAAAAGAAGATGACATAGTCCCCGCCAAGCCACTCATTTAGCTTTTCAGCCAGCTGAATCGCCGGCACGTGGCTTTGTGTAAGCGGATAGTAAGGCATTGTCTTTAATTGCTTATACGCCGCTTCTGCAAGCTCTTTGCGGCCATATCCGGCATTTACACACCAAAGACCTGACATCCCGTCTAAATAGCGATTTCCATGAATATCTGTCACCCATGCGCCTTCTGCCTCGTGAATAACCATACTTTCATTTTCCTTGTTTGTCCCTTTCATATGATGCCAGATCAACTGATCATCTTTCGCCTGGAGATTTTGCGCCTGCTCATGTATTTTCATCTTCCCGCCCCCATGTATCCGTTTTCATCATTAAAGAAGCTTAGACCAGTTCAAGCAGCACATTGCCTCTCCATTCATTATATGGATGAAACGTGAGGCATATGAAACTGGAACTTGACAGTTTCTTTCATTATAAAAAAGGGGGCAGGCCGATTACATTAGACAGATCGTCAACTGATTGAACACCATCATAAGACACTTTTCTTGATGCCTTGGCAAATTGAACACACTCCGCTAACGTCGATTTCCTTGCAGGAATTCATAAACAAGAATTGCAAATTCAAGTGCCTGGCGTTTCGGCGCTTGCATCATATCCTCACCAAGTAAGGCATGCAGTTTATCCAGTCTATGATAAAGGGTTTGCCTAACAATATAGAGCTGGCTTGCGGTTTCTTTTTTAGAACCGTTTGTCTGTAAAAAGATATTCAGCGTTTGATAGAGTCTCCCGCTATTTTGATTATCGTATAAAATCACGGGCTCTAAATACTCTTTCACCATGCATTCAAGCAGACCGCTTTCCTTCATCATAGGCATGAGACGAAGCATATGTAGATCTTGGTAAAATGGACTTTCCACCCGCTGAGGCATCACTTTTTTTAAATGCAGCACTTCTTTGGCTGCTTGAAAGCTTTTTCTCATGTGCTGAAACTGTTCACAATATTGACCGATACCAAAATTGATCTCGGCCCCTCGGGGCTGCTCCCGGTCATACAATTGTTTGATGTCGTTTGCAGCCTTTTCTGCACGCTCTTTCCAGTCCTCTTTCTTTCTCGTGTTTAATAAAATAAACAAGGTTTGTCCTTGATGCTCATATGCAATCAGATAGAAACCCGCACGCTGAAAAATGGAGCGGCAAGATACAAGAAAGTAAAGATTCCCTGCGATTTCTTCGATTTGATGATGCTTTTGAAAGAGCAAAACTACGCAGCCAGTTGGCTTTTTCAACCCTTCTGTTTCTTCAAGGTGCTCTATGATCTCTCGTTCTGTATGCTCTTCTTGGAACCATTTTTGCAGCCATTCATTCTCTTTTGTTTTCTTCAGCTCTTCTGTATAAAGCTCTCTTAATGTTTGCTGGGCAAGAGCATTCGCTCCTTTATCCATCACGAGCAGTTCAAATTCAGAGAGCGTGTCCGCTTGATGAATGAGCACAAGATCTGCAAATGTTTGTTTGAGTGCAAGCACTTGTTTTTGCGTCACTTCGTATCCTTTTGGCACGGAAGCAAACTGCAAATAATTCATAACCAGTTCTTCGGTTGGTTTGGAAGAATCACATAAAATAATCGGCTCGCCCTGAACAGGGAGGAGTAAAAGAATCCCCCTTACGTGCTGATACACTTGATCCAAAATATCCATCTGCGGATGCGGGGTCAGTAAAAGCTCATTCAGCTTTGATGATAGTGCTTCTAAATCTGCCATCATTTGATACTGACGCTCGATCATCATCGTATGAAGATGCTGCGTGATGTTGACGAACTTCACTTCTTTTGTAAACAGAATAAGCGGAAAATCTCTTTCTTCTGCATAGATCAGCAATTCTTCCGGCACATCGAATCTTAACGGCACAAATTCAATACACAAGCCGGCTGCCCCTGAATCAATCAGCTGCCGTAAAAACGCTTGAAACACATCCAGTTGATCATGGAAGCCTGCGGCTGTCGTTAATATAAGCTCGCCTCCATTTAACAAATCCTCTACATCAGGCACTTCTAACACATGGATCCATTTGACCTGCCGAAACAATCCTTTTTCCCCTGCTAACACTTTTGCATGCGCAAAATGCTTCGTTTTCAACACGTCACTCACTTGGAAATGAACATCTACATTCATTCATCTGTCCCCCTTTGTTTGCCGCCTATCCCCTATCCCAGAGGGTGCATGGATAAAATCCATAATAAAACTGGTAATGTCACGATACTTAAGATTGTACTGAGAAATGTCGTGCTTGAGACAAACTCAGGCTTCGTTCGAAATTGTACAGCCATCAGCGTGGTATTTGCTGCTGTCGGCATGGCTGCCACTAAGATCATAATTTGTTTCACCATATCATCTACCGGTAAAATAACCGTAAAGCCAAATGCGATGAGTGGGGAGATAAACAGCTTCAGCAATACAGCATAAGAAATATTTCGATAATCCACTTGCTTAAAAGAGATCACGGCAAGCTGCATACCTAAAATAAGCATAATCGTCGGTATGGCAGCATTCCCTACAAGCTGAATACCCGTCATCAGCTCTTTAGGTAATGAAAGGTCAATCAGCTGAAATAATAGACCGATGAGCGCCCCGTAAGCAACCGGCATACGAAGCACTTTTTTCAGCACGACCTTTCCATCTCCCGCATCCTCTCCGCCCTTTGCTGCATAATACATACCGATTGTACTCATGACAAGCTGCTGCAGCACCATCAATACGATCGCAATATCCAAACCTGCTGCTCCGAAGACAAGCAGCACAACGGGCGTGCCGTAGTTTCCATTGTTCATAAAGGCTGACGACAGAATCATGGCACAATACGTTTCATTCGAATAACCATAAATACGAGATAATATAAAGACACATAAAATAAGTGCAAGACAAAGCCCGACAACAAAAATGGATAAATACACATAGTCCATCGACACTTTGTTTTGATAAAAGGTTTCAAACGCAAGAAATGGTGACATTAAATATAAAGACATTGATGAGAGCGTATGTATGTCAAAACCAATCGCCTTCTGCCCGATATACCCAATCAGAAATATGCCGAACACTGGCAGTAAGACAAGTAAAAACTCCATGCTGCACCTACTTTTCTCTAGTTGAATTCCAGATTCCATCTGCTTCCTCATTATCATACCACTGATAAACAATAAAAAAGAAGCACCCTTATGAAAGGCCGCTTCTTTCCTCATCCATATAAAACACTTCCCACAAATGACCATCAAGATCCTGAAAGCTCCATCCATACATGAACTCATGATCCTGCTTCTCCTTAAACGGTGAACCGCCTGCTGCCATTGCCTGCTCGACAAGCTCATCGACCTCTTCTCGTGAATTGACACGAATAGAGATAATCACCTCTGATGCCTCTTTTGCGTCCACTAATTGTTTCTCTGAGATGGATTGAAAATGCCTAAGAGATAACAGCATGACGGTGATCGTGTCATCAATGACCAAACAGGCCGCCTGATCATTCGTGAACTGCTGCTCAAAGTCAAAACCCAGCTGCTCAAAAAAAGCGATAGATTCCTTCACGTGCTTTACCGGCAAATTGATATACAGATGTTTAGATTGTCGCCCCATATTCCTCTCCTTTTTGAACACATGATCTCCTTTCAGTATATTCTGCTTTTGCTCCAGCATCCCTTTGTCAGTCGAAAAATCTTATCCAATCAGATGTCCCTTTTTTAGCAGTGAAAGCGATCGCTCATTGCGCCACATTGTCTCTTTAAAAAATGTCATCAAAAAGAAGCGCCTCAACAATAGGCGCTTCCTTTCATTATTTTTTATATTCAATATGGTACACGTCTCTTCTTCGGTCTTTCAGCTGACGTACGGTCCCGTCTTGCCTTTGTCTTCTTAAAATTTCTAAATCGACATCACCAACGACAACCATCTCAATGTTTGGATTACACTCTCCTACAATCCCATCTCTTGCAAATTCAAAGTCTGATGGGGCAAATATAGCCGATTGTGCATATTGAACATCCATATTTTCGGTTTGCGGAAGGTTGCCAACTGTTCCCGAGATGACGGTATAAATCTGGTTTTCGACCGCTCTCGCCTGTGCACAGTAACGTACTCTTAAATAGCCTTGGCGGTCTTCTGTACAGAACGGAGTGAAAATAATTTTCGCTCCTTTGTCAGCCGCGATCCGTGCAAGCTCAGGAAATTCAATATCGTAGCAAATTTGGATCGCAATTTTGCCGCAGTCTGTATCAAATACCCGGACCTGGTCACCAGCTGAAATCCCCCACCATTTTCTTTCATTCGGCGTGATGTGAAGTTTATATTGCTTTTCAATCGTTCCATCACGTCTAAATAAATAGGCGATATTGTAGATTTTCCCTTCCTCTTCTACAAAGTGGGACCCGCCGATGATATTAATGTTATATTTCACAGAAAGGTCTGTGAACAAATTAATGTAGTCCTCGGTATATTCCGTAATCCGCTGTACGGCAAGACTTGGTGAACGCTCTTCTAAATAAGACATGAGCTGCGTCGTAAAAATTTCTGGGAATACGGCAAAGTCAGCTGATGCATCTGATGCGACATCCACATAATACTCCACCTGATTCATAAATTCCTCAAAGGAATGAATTTGTTTCATCGCATATTGAATCACACAAATTCGAACGGGGAACGCCGATTTATAATATCTTTTCGATTGCGGGCGATAGTCGACATTGTTCCATTCCATTAACGTCGCATATGTGCTGGATGCTTTATCATCCGGCAGGTAATTCGGATTGATCCGCATGAGACTAAATTCATTTAACAGCTGAAAAGATAAAACGGGATCATAAATTTGGTGAAGCATCACCTGCTCCACATACTGGCGAGGCGTCATTTCCTCTTGGTATTTATGATAATTCGGAATGCGTCCGCCAATGATGATGCTTTTTAAATTTAATCTTCTCGCTAAGTCTTTTCTTGCTTCATACAAACGATGCCCAATTTTCATGCGGCGGTACTCAGGACTCACCATGACTTCGATTCCGTACATATTCATCCCATCAGGATTATGGTTTGTGATGTACCCATCATCTGTAATGTCCTGCCACGTGTGGCGATCATCGTATTCATCAAAGTTAATTAATAAACTTGAACAAGAGCCAATGATTTCTCCCTCGAATTCAGCACAAAACTGTCCTTCTGGGAAATGCTCAAGGTGGCTTTCAAGATGCTCTCGTTTCCAAGGGTCCATGCCTGGAAAGCATACCTCTTGCAAGGCAATGATTCGGTCAATATCCTCTTCCCGGATATTGCGGATCACCATTCTTTTTTCAAACCGCGTTAAGTCTAGTTTTTCTGCCATGATGTTTTTGCCCCCTTACTGTTCCTCTTTTTCAAGCTGATGGAATAGCTGGAGCAATTCGATTTCAGCCATGGATTCTAATCTGACATCATATTCTTCAAATTGCAGCGTGCTCGTCACTTTGTTTGGGACGATGACACATTTCATACCTGCCCGTTTGGCAGCTACTGATCCATTCACAGAATCCTCAAATGCCACGCAATCTTTTGGCTCTACCCCTAAGCAGCGTGCGGTTTGCAAATAGAGCTCTGGATTTGGTTTGACTTCTTCCACATCATCTGACGTGCGGATACATTCAAAGTAGTCGAAAAGACCAATCTGCTTTAGGTGATCTGACACCCATTTATAGTCTGAGCTGGAAGCAAGTCCAATCTTGATCCCGAGCTCCTTTGCTGCTTCTAAATAAGCTTCTACGCCAGGTCTTGCTGATTCGTCCTTCATTCTTTTTTGAAAACGAGAACGCCGATCTGCTGTGAGTGTCTCATGATCCAGCGTCTTCCCTAGCTGCTTTTCCAAATATTCAAATGGCTTAAAGCCTGCCTGCGTCCCAATGACATTGCCCCATACGGAAAGAGGCAGCTCTGACTCATGCTCCGCAAACATTTCTTGTAAAACCTCATATTCATGTGTTTCTGTATCTAAAATTAATCCGTCAAAATCAAATATAATCGCCTTTACCAACGAGGCCACTCCTTTTTTTACGAAAGTCTTAAACATTTACTCAATGCTATCATATCGTGAATAAAATTGACTTTCAAAGATGAATGTCTGCTAAAATGATTATGTATAAAAGGAGCCTGCACCGTTTTGTCAGGCTCCTACCCGTGTTCTGTTCATTCTGTAAGAGATCCAAGCGCTCCGATTCGTGGAGAAATAGGCAATGTTGAAAAAGAGCGGGTTTGGTATTACAGATCTTAAAGGTTTCTCCGTTCCCTTAAAAATAGTATGTGCGAGGGCCTTGTAAGTTAACAAGGAAGTTCACACCATCTTTTACGCATTTTGAAGGTGACGGCTGACAAAATCATCTAGATCAAACGGAAAAGAAAAGCCGCAGGCATTGACCTGCTCACGGTTCCGCTCGAATAGCTCACGATCACGTTTGGTGATATGACGTTTCGGTTTTACAATTATGGTATGTAATAGCTGAAGTCCCGATAAAATACGAAAAGCATCATCCATCGTCCCGTTATATACTCCATCAATAAAGGTAAGGGAGCGGTCTTTTTGACGCATATCCAGCTGCTGTCCATTGACAGCATGCGAAAGAAGATCTTCAACATCCTTTGATATTTCTTCAATTGCCTGCTCTTGCAGGTCTGTAGCAGCTTTCATTAATCTCACGTGACATCTACCTCTCTGTCGTTATTTCTCCATTCAGAATAGCACAGAAAAAAAGGCGTTCGCCAAGGTAAGTGTTTCCTATATATACCCATAGAGAGGAACGGATATCATGATCATAAAAGGACATACGCTCTCACTCAAAGTAGACGAGCAGTATCATAACACTTCACTCAGTCATTTTTTAAAAACAGCCGTATCTGCATCAAAACCGATTATCCATTTTTGGATGGAGCATCAAAAAGTTCGTTTAAATCAAAAGCCTGCCCATCACGCGGCTAAAGTCAGTAAAGGCGATCAGATCATCATTGATTTATTTGAAACAGAAGAAAGTGATGTGGCACCAGAATACGGTGAATTAGAGGTGCTCTTCGAGGACGAGCATTTATTAATTGTGCAAAAACCTGCCGGACGGCCAACTCATCCGAATGAACAAGGACAAACGGGCACACTGGCTAACCTTGTGGCCTTCCATTTTCAAGCAAATGGAGAAGAAAAGAGGGTGAGACATATCCACAGGCTGGATCAAGACACAAGCGGCACCGTCATTTTTGCAAAGCATAGATTAGCCCATGCGGCTCTTGATCAAATGCTTTCTAAAAAAACAATCAGCCGAACATACATCGCCATCGCAGAGGGGCTTTTCAAAAAAAAGAAAGGCACCATTGATGCAGCGATCGGCCGTGACAAACACCATGCAGTCAGACGAAGAATCTCCCCTACTGGACAAAAAGCTGTGACTCATTTTCAGGTCATGGACATGAATAAACGTCTGCAAATGACAGCCGTTAAACTGCAATTAGAGACGGGTAGAACGCATCAAATTCGTGTCCACCTTAGCAGTCTCGGGCATCCACTAGCTGGGGACACTTTATATGAGGGAGTTCGTGATTACATCAACAGGTGTGCTCTTCACGCCAAGCAAGTTGACATGAAACACCCCTTTACAGGTGAGCATCTGATCATCGAAGCACCTCTACCACCTGATATGGACCAGCTCATGAATAAAATCATCCATTAAAATAAAGAGCCTGCATTTGATTAGCAGGATCTCAGATTGTTGACAAAGGGCTAAAATAATCTTATTTTAGCCCTTTCTTCTTTTCAGCGTGATAGAAAACCTTTGCAGTTCTAGGAAGGACGAGCACCGGAACGTAGATCTGACAACGAATGCAAGGGTTTGTCTACACGCTGGGAGCCTGCATATAATCAGCAGGCTCTTTTTCTTTAGACAGACGCTCTTTTTGCATAAATAATGTACCGCTCTGGTGCATTGCCGACAAAATGAAAAGGATAGCATGTGGTTAACACCAGCTCTTCCTTTTCATTCTGCAACGTAATAATGGATGTATCATGCTGATCGACAATTTTCGTATGCGTGATTTCATACACAAACTCACCATACGGCACAGTGATTTTCAGCTGATCTCCAATATCCAGTTCACCTGTCCGGCGAAACACCGTGTCACGGTGGCCAGAAAGGACGATTTGTCCATTCTGATCAGGATAATAACTGCCTTTGTAGTGTCCTACTCCCTTTGCAAGGTCATCAGCATCCGTCCCTTCGACAATGGGAAGGTCTGCTTTTAATTTTGGAATCGTCAGGATGCCAGAAGCTTTCCCCACTTCTGGAGCAAACTGCTTTTTGGACATCCCTTGATCGTCCGCCACAGCCTTCTTCGCTTCGTCTAATGATTGGGCTGTTTGAAGATGAGTAGAGGCGATTTGCCAAATCCCCCAGCCGAGCAGAACAATCCCGGCTGTCATCACAGTCAGTGCAAGCCACTTTTTCATGCTTAAACTCCTTTGCCTGTTACATTTCTCTTAGATGATACGCTCTTTAGCTTGCTGCTTTTTCTTCTTGTTTTGCTATTTGAATTCGCCCCTCTTTTTGATACACAATGGAAGCTCCCTCAAAACTTTTGACAAAAGCGACAGTGGCTTCTAAGTCTTCTGGGCCTGTTTCAGGGTTTTTCCCAAGTCTGCCTATTGGTGCATATTTACTGCCAGTTGCAGTTGCCATGAAGTTATTCACAGTGAGTGTATACGTTTGATCGAAAGCTACGGCTGAACCATCTGGCAGCTTCAAGTCGACTACTTTATATGTTACCGGATCATAGGAATATGAAAAGCCTGAAATGCTATAATCTGGTCCAAATTGTGGAGAAATTTGAGCTTCTATGATCTCAACTAAGTCTTTTCCCTTGATCTCCAGTTTGACTAAAACGTTGCCGAATGGCTGAATATTAAAGAGATCTCCCCACGTTATCGGCCCTTTTTCAAGGTTTTGCCTAATGCCCCCTCCATTCATCATGGCAAAGTCACTTTTCATTGAATATCTCATACCATCTGCAATCAAATTACCGAGCGGCGTGTCTCCATCATTTGAATAGCCGCCTTCCATTTTGACCCCAGCTTCTCCAACAACCTCACTAATAATCGGCTCCACTTCTTTCCCGTAATGAGCCAAGATGTCTGCTGCTTCCTTGTCCTTTTCTATACCAGCTTGATCTACATACTGAATATTTGCACTCTTTTTGAGGATATCCTTCGTTTTGCGGTCAAGTGTCACATTGACTTCGCCAATCGCCTTCCCATATTCAAAGGCTTGCACAATTAATTTCCCATTGACCTCTCCATTGACCACTTCGTGATTATGCCCTGCAAAGATGACGTCAATTTCATCATCACCTTCTTTGGCAAGCTTTGCACTCTCTCCAGTGATCGTATCGCCATTTTGAGAGGCTGTCATATGAGCTAAAACTGCAATGGCTTTAACCCCTTTTTGTTTTAGTTCCTTCGTGGCTTCATTCACGGCTTTGACTTCATCTGTAAACTGAATGTCTTTAATCCCTTCTGGCATGACCATTCCTGCGGCTGACTTGGTCACAACACCGATAAATGCGACTGGGATTCCTTCGACATCGATGATTTCATAAGCCGGTAAAAGTGGCTTACCTGTATCCTTGTATTCACAGTTCGCACAAACGAGCGGGAAGTTCTGTCCGTCATACCCCTTTGTGCCTTTAGGATGTTCTCCGCCATTTAAGATACGCAATAGCTCGTCTACCCCTTCATCAAATTCATGGTTGCCGACCGTGCCCACATCAAAGCCAATGTTCTCCATGAGTTCAACGGTTGGTTCATCTTGCAGTAGAGAAGATATTGGAGAGCTCCCGCCAATCATATCTCCAGCATGGACCGTGATCGTATTTTTGTGCGCTGCTTGTTTTTGTTTCATATAGGCGGCGACATAATCCATCCGGCCGTACATGCCTTTATTGCCATCACCTTTGAGATCCAGCTCGTATTCTTGATCAATTTTACCGTGTAAATCATTCATACTTAAAATCGTTAATGGTACTTCGCTTGCATCCTTTGCCGGCTGATAGCCAGCCTGCTCTGCTTCTTCTTTGGAAGCAAAAAAGATCCGTTTTTCCACATCGATTTCTTTCCATTTGTCAGGGGAGACGTAGGTTTTCACAGATGAGTCGCCGACATAGCGTGCCAGTCCTTTTTTCTGCTCACGTGCTCTAAATTCAAATGGCTGTTCCAGCAGAGGGTCCGCTTCGTTCCATATGCCCTGTCCTTTTTCTTTTGCTTCTTTTACTGCTTTTTGAAACGTATGATAGTCCTTTTCATCTCCAACTGGCCAGATGAAGTAAGTAGGGGCATATCCTTTTTTTACAAGCTCTAGATTTGTATTTAGCCCTTTTTTGGTCTTCACTTGAGCTAAAAGACGTCCATAGCTGTCCTTCGCTTCAGGACCAATCTTTAATGTGACTTGGTCACCGCTTGAAAGAAGTGTTTTTAAATAGTCAGTCGCCTGCTGTCCAAAACGCAATTGGTTTTGGTCTAATTCATTTTTTGGCTTATGATACGTTTCCGGCGTGTCCATATTCACAAAACGCACCTTTGTTGTACCAAGAACAGGCTTCTTTAGATGAATCGTATCTCCATCCACCACACGGTCAACTGTTGCTTTGTATTCCTTCTTCATCTTTGGCGGCTTTGGCTGGCGTTTCAGCAGTTTGATACCATCCTTATGTCTTGGAAGCACCTGCAGCGTATCATACCTGCTTAACACCCCTGTAAACTCGTACCATTTCCCTGTCTTTACTTTATCAATAGCATTTGTATCGACCATCACTCTCAGGATGGTGCTGTGGTATTTTTTATCAATGATCACCACATTGTATCCACCGCCAGCCGGCTGCGCTGGTTTTGCCTCAACATAGCCTTTAATCTTCACTAGTCTTCCTTCATGTTTACCGGCTTGATCCGTTTCTAGTTGTTTAACGGACACTCGCTTCGCCTTTGGCAAAGTTTGATTCACAGCATCTATCTTCAGGCGGCCTTGATCTGGCACAATTTCAATCATTCCTTTATAAGACGTGATCTTACCAGTCACTGTCACCTTCATGCCTGCTTTTAGTTCCGGGAAGTGATTGGGCTGCGCTGAATAAATATTGATTCCAGCTGATTTGTCTTGAATGTATGTGGACAATTTCCCATTGCCTACAGCGGATTGATCTGCTGTCACAATTCCGCTCACCGTCACGGTCTCTCCTATTAGCTGACGGGCTTTTTTGATCTGCACGATCTTTTTTTGCTTCCACACCATTTCCTTCTTTTCAGATGCACTGACCTCGCCTCCTGTGATCATGCCAGGCAGTAAGGATTGCAAACTAAAGATCATCAAAACCAAACAACAAATCATTCGAATAGATAGCATTCGTTTCATTAGACCTCTCCCCTTTGCGCTTCATCTCTCATAGTGTACAAAGTAAATATTGATGTTGAATGGATTTCATGTAAAACTTGTCTTTTTAACTCATCGGAAAGGTAATAATCACACGTGTTCCCTCAAAGCTTTTACTTTCAAAACGAATGGTGCCGCCATGGCTTTCAATGATTTTAATGGTCATCATTAAACCAAGGCCTGTCCCCTTTTCTTTTGTAGTATAAAAAGGTTCACCGAGCTTCCCTATTTCGTCCTCTGGTATTCCCTTTCCTTGGTCTTCAAATATCAACATCATTTGATGATCTTTCATGAGAGAGGTCACCTTGATGACACCTGTCACACCATCCATCGCTTCAATTCCGTTTTTAAGGATATTCAGGAAGACTTGTTTTAATTCATTCGGAATGCCTTGAATGTTAGGGAGCGACGGAGACAGATTTTTCTGAATGGACACGCCTTTTAAGACCGCCTGGGATTCAACAACCATGATCACTTCTTCGAGCAGAAGATTGACATGTACCGGTTCAAATTTCACCGATTTGCTTCTAGAAAGAACGAGGAATTCATTAATAATTGACTCGAGCCGATTAAACTCTGACATCATCACATCTGCATAATCTTTCTGATACTTCTTACTTTGAATCATCAGCTGTAAAAATCCTTTTAACGATGTAAGCGGGTTCCGTATCTCATGAGCGATACCTGCTGCAAGCTGCCCTACTGCCGACAGCATCTCTGATTTCATCAGCATCTTCTCTGACTGCTTTTGATTGGTGATATCCTCTGAAATCCGCATCACGGTTGACTGCCTTTTGTCAGGATCATCGATTCGATGTAAAGAGACTCTCTCCCATCGTTCGCGCCCAGATAAATCTTGAAAGTACAGCTCACCTGTCCAGCTGCCCTCTTTTAAACAAACCTTCCATTGCTTCTCTAAATCATCACATTGACATAGCGAATGGTAGACAGAAAAAATATCTTTGCCGATCAGGTCATATTCATGCTGCTGGACAAACTGACAGAAACGCTGATTCACGCATTGGATGACCCCTTCCTCAGTTGCAACAACAATATGAATGTGGCTGTTATCAAGCGCCGTCACCGCTAGATGAAGCGACTGTTTGATTTTCGTTACTTCGGTCATATTAATCCAAGTCATCACCGCTCCTTCATGCTCTTGATCAAAGATAGGTGTGATGTGAACGGTGAATTGCTCTCCTTCGTTCGTTTCAATTTCACGTTCGATCGCGCGCCTATCCGAAATGACGGATTGGATATCATGATAGAGCGTTTCCTGCGTAAGCTTTTTAGCCATCGACTGAAAGGATTGCTGATGCCTGATTTTCGCTGAAGTAAATAAAGATGCAGCTGTAGGAGTGTAATAGCGAATATTCATGTCCCTGTCCACAAACAACGTCGCAAGCTCCGGCTTGACAGAGGGTCTGTACAGTTCTTTTCTTGTCACCCTTAAGTTGTTTATGATATTAATAAAATGCTCGTGTTTTTTCTCAAACTCCTCTAATTGCGTGTGTTTCGCTTTTAATTGAGCCCTTGCCTCCTGCTCCTTTTGTTTGACTTCATTGAGTTCATTTTCTAAATCGACAATACGCTGTTGATAGACTGAATTCTGATCTGACATTCCTTTGCCCCTGCCGTTATTTTGATTTTTTCCTCTCTCATTCATTCGAATGAGAATGACGTAAACTCCCTTAAAACGGCGGTCAAAACTTTTCACGGTAAAATCTGCATACTGCTTGCTGCCTTTTTCCGAAATGAGAACATGTTGAAACACAACCTCTGTCTCGTCTGTCCACACCTTTTGAAAGGTTTGACTCAACATCTCTTTCATATAATCAGGTGTTACATATTCACATGCTTGATCTGACACTTCTGTATGGTCTAAAAAAGAATACGCACCATTTGATAATGCCAGGATTTCGTCACTATCGTTGATAATCATACATGCATCATAATCCTCGCTTACTTCTTGCATATATTGTGCGGCTCGCGCTTTCAACTCGATATCACGAGCATTTAGTGCCCAAGGGACATGTGGTTTAGAAACGTTTGAATGGGTGTAAATGTTCCATTTTTCATTGAACAAATGAAACAAACGAGGGATATTGGGTACAGTTTCATTTGGCCCTAATATCAACATCCCTTGATCTTTTAAAGCATATTGGAATCGGGACAATATTCGTTTTTGCACTTCAGGCTGGAAGTACATCAGAACATTTCGGCAACTGATAAAATCGAGGTGGATAAAAGGTGAATCGATCAATAAATTGTGAGGTGCAAAGACAATATGTTTTCTAAGTGACTGCTTCACAATAAAAGCGTCACCTGTCCTTTCGAAATATCGCGCCCGCCATTTTTCCGGCATCCTTGCCATAGACTCTACTAAGTAAAGACCTTTACTAGCTGTTTGAATGGCTTTCCGGTTGATATCTGTTGCAAATACTTGAAGTTCGATGGTCACTTGTCTTCGCTTCATTTCTTCTAAAAATAAGATCGTAAAAGAATAGGCCTCCTCTCCTGTCGAACATCCCGCAATCCAAATACGGCATCGAGATTTCCCGTTTTTCACCGCATTTTCAATGATCGACGGAATGATCTGATGTTCACATACACGAAAAGCCTCCATATCCCTAAAAAAAGACGTCATACCGCTTAAAAGCTGCGCGTGCAGGCGATCAAGCTCATCTGGTTCTCTTTCTAATAAGCAGTCGTACTCTGATAATAATGAAATCCGTTTTTTTGCAATCCTCATTCGTTTTTGAATGACAGATAGCAGCCTTTTCTTTTGATAGGTTGAAAAGGCAATGCCTTTATACATTTCAAGACGTTCAATAATTCTCAGTAAAACAGGATCTGCCTCATCGACATGCGGGACGTTGATGATATTGGCGATATATGCCGCAAGGGTTGAAGGATCTTTGAATGTTTGTTGATACAAGGTGTCAAAACCGCTTTCTACCTCACTGCACGATAAAGCTGTACCGCCTTGCTCAACCAACTGAAGCAAGCCACTTCCCACACAATGACCTTTTTGAAAGAAAATCGCAAAAGCCTCTTCCTTTTGAACGCTGGCAAGAGACTGAAAAAGCAAGTCCACAGAGCAAGCCATGCACGCCGGCAGCTGCTCTGATAGGTGCAGCCGCTGATCTTCTGTTAACGTCACAACCGCATGCTGTGGACAAAAATAAATCGTCTTCTTCATGACTTTCTCACCATGTTTAATCGTTTTTGCCCGGTAGCCAATCGGTAAAACAAGTGCTTCCAAATCAGTTATACAATCGTCCGTCACATGATTTTGCACAACAATAAAAGAGGCATTTAATTCATGTGGAAATGATTGAAAAAAAGCCTCAAGATGATGCTGTTCAAACGGCGAAACACCGATGCCAATCACTGGTGCCTGCACATGTTCGTCTTCTATCAAACGATTAATGATTTTGTCCTGCATCTGGTACCCCCATGTTCATTCGTCTGATACTTTTTTTCGACAAAAAGGAAGAAAACCCTCTAATTGTAAATAATGTTTTTGCATGAAAGAAGGAAAACATCCTCACATTAAAACAGATTGTATAAACAGAAGGAGGAATCTCAATGCAAAACGATCAGCAACCAATGTTTCAAGGAAGCGCTCCCCAGCCCGAGCTCAATCATGGCGGACATGAGTTATTCGATTTACATGAAATTTTAGCCGGCACGATTAATATTTTGGATCAGTATATGATCCTGCGGCAGTTTATTCAGGATCCTGCATTATCCGACATCTTGGATCGACAATACCAATTCGTTTTATCTCAGTACAATGTCACTGTAGATTGTTTTTCTACTGGACAAAAGCCTAGTGAAGAAACCGCTACTTATATGATGAAAGAGCACACACAAGTGACGTACGGGATCAAGCCTTCTCAGCCGAAGAAGCCGAATCAGTCATTACAGGATGTAAAAGACTTGGGCATCACAGGGCATATGCTCAGCCTGGTCAAATCACATGCTGGATTACTTTCCATGTCTGCATTAGAAGTAACAAATCCAGTTGTCAGACGTGTGCTTGCTGCGCAAATCCCGAACTTTATTGAAATGGCGTATGAAATTTTCTTGTATCAAAACAAGCATGGCTACTATCAAGTTCCCCAGCTTTCCAGACAAGACATGACAGCCATGACATCAGCTTTCGCACCGCTTCAAGGGCAGGTTCAAATGCCGCCAAGCAAAGCCAATCAGCAAAAACCCCTTCATTAAAAAAACGGCTGACCCTTTTCTCTGGTCAGCCGTTTTTTCTTTGATACATCTTGTTAAACTGATCTTCAAAATCTGCTAGCCGCTGCCCTGTCGCCTGTTCAAAGCCTTTAGCAAATTGACCTGTTTTCGCCGTTTCCTGCATGATCTCATGTATGATATCTCGTCCGTAAAGCTGCACCAGCTCATAGATCATATAATAGCTTTGCAAATAAACATCTGTCTCATACGTCATCCGGGCGTCCTGCCAATCTTGATCGGAATGAAGAGATTGAAAGGGAATGACGTCGAACCGTTCAGACGTGGCATTTAACACGTCATAGGCCGTCCATTCTGCTGTTCCTTCATGGAACCAAAGCGGAAAGATCACTGGAGACACTTCATAAGAATGAACTTTTTCATAGAAAACAAAGTGAGCATATTCATGAATAAATAACGTGTTGAAAAAGTATAAAGGCAGTGTCTCTTTCTTCAATAATGCTTCCCGTTTATCTGGATATAACCCAATCATTTGATCATGATCGGAGTAAAAACCCGTAATATGCTTGATTCCGGCAAATTGCTCGACTGTCTCTTTATCATCAAAATAAATAATGTCTAAAGGTTTGTCAGTTTCAAACTGAAACACTGACGCTGTCCTCTTCTTTGCCTGATCCACAGCCTCGATTGTCAGGTCAACAAAAGCGTCCTCTTCCTCTGCATAGTATATTCTAATATGTTCATAAACTTGCTTATTGAGTCCCTCCGTTAATATGGTTTTAGGAGAAGACTGCTGCTCTAAATATTGTCCTGTCAGCTGAAACGCAACATAAATCAAGTACGCGGTGAAAGCATAAAAAATGAGACCTGCTGCAATCATTCCGCCTACAAGCTTTTTATGAATCAATGACGGCTTGGCTTTCATTTGCTCCCCACCTGAATTCATCCTGCAGCCTCTTTCTCTTTCTATGAAGAAACAAAGATCAACAAGAGGTGATATATTTTTTACTTTATGCAGTCAGGTGCGCAAGGTGCGGTTCCAAACAAAAAAGCCGCATATGACATACGGCTTTTGTCGTAGCTATTTTGATTCAGGGAAGACACGCCGAACCGTTTCAGTAAATTCATCGAAAAATCCTGAAATTGGCTCTCCGCTTCTAATACGTTTTCCGTATCCTTCCATACGATCGATAAAGTCTGGATTCGCAGATACATACACGTTGTCGATTTGTTGATCCGTTGATTTGACTTTGTCTGAAATTTTCTTTTTCAGATCGTCCGTCACATTACCGCTTTTATCGCCTTCAAGCATAACGGCAACAAATGCATTTTTTCCTGTGACAAGCACGTTCGCTGTTTTCACTTCAGACATGTTGGCTACAAGCTCTGACGCTTTATCTGCCACTTTGACCTTCTGAGGTGTTTGAACATTTGGTTCGTCCTGTCTCATATTGTCATTCTTATATGTGACATTTTCATACTGTCGTTTCATTGTTCCTCTTCGCTCATCGCCCTGGTTGTTCATGCCACATCCAGTGGTGATCAATGTTGGAACGAGTAGTAAAGATAGCATCCATTTCTTATTCATCAATTATTCCCTCCTTTTGCTCATAGGTTTTTCATCCAGCCGGCTTTTTATGCACACATTTCTATTTCATAAAATGAATTCATAATTCAGCCTGCTTTGGTCATCCTAAACATGATGAAGAAGTATCATCATGATCAAATGGAGGGATTCGTTTGTTTAAGAAAAGAAAAGGCATGAGCACTGGCGCAATGATTGCAGTATCAACAGCCATCATTGCATTATTTTCTCCGGTTTTACGAAGAAGGCTGAAAAGCATGACGCAAATGAATATGTCTTCAATGATGAAAGGAAAAAGCCATCAGCACCATGACTCATCTCGTCACGAGTCACACGCACAGAATGAATCAAAGGGAACTGCGGAAATCGGACAAATGATGAAGCAGGCATTCACTGCTGTACAGCCAAATCATACGAATCAGCACCAATCGACATCAAGAAACCATCAGCCAAGAGAGTCTTATGCACAGTCTCTCCATATTGATGAAAGTGTCATGAATGTGATGGATGATGAATCAATCCAGCAAGTAATCAATGACATCGAGCACAAATAAGAAAACAGGAGCCTTCATAAATAGAGGCTCCTGTTTATTCTCCTGAAAAATGTTCTTTCACCATCACAGAGAAGAAAGGTAAAAAGGTGATTTCAACTGTTGTGATAAAATCGTCATAAGCTTCTACTATGATTAAGAGCTCTTTCTCGTTTGGCCTGTCCTTTTTTATCTCTACATGCTGCACGGTTTTAAAATCATATATGCCTAAAACAGATGCCTCTTTTTTTCGAACAGCCTTTAACGTAAATTCTTGACTTCCAAGGTACATCGTGACAACGAAGCGCTCGTCTTGATTTTCAAATCGAAATGTCAGGTTTTGATATTCAATAGGCATACCTCTCTCGAACCTTTCATCAGGCTCCGTTTCAAAAAAAGAAAGCCAGTCCGTTTCATCTGGGAAGCGTTTTCCTCGCATGTGTTTCGATCCCCTCATAAGTGAAATTTTTATTAATTATCCTTTTTCCCCTTTTCTTTTGCAACAAATTTTAGTAATTTTAAAAAGGTGATTTTATTTTGCTAAGAGACCTCTTTATTAATTTAACAATTCTTGTCACTTTCCATTATTTATTTATGCTTGTGTTTAAAGAGAATTTTCTGAAGAAAGAAGATACCCTGCTCAGACAGCTATGCAAAGGCATTCTTTCTGGATTACTCGGTGTCCTTTTAATGTTCTTCTCTATCAAAGCAGGTCCAGCCATCATCGATTTAAGACATATCCCCCTTATTTTAACGGCCTTTTATGGAGGCATCGTCCAAACCATCATTGCAGCCTGTGTTGTGATCATTGGCCGATTATTAATTGATGCCAACGTCGGTTCTTTCATCAATATTTTTTCCATGATGATCATTGCAACAGCCTCTTTTTTAATTGCTGAGCGCCATATGAATCAAGTTGCGAAAATGCTTTTGTCCATTACGATCAGCAATGTGATTGCAACTTTTTTGTTTATTACGATTGCACATGAGACCTCTATTGAAGTCCATTCTGCCTATTGGATGTTCTCATATGTTGCAGGACTGTTTAACTTTTACGTCATTGAGCATCAAACAAAAGCATATCAGCTGTTAAATTTGTATAAATTCCAAGCTCATTATGACTTTTTAACAGGTGTTTTAAATAAACGGAAGTTCGATGAGGTCTTAAGTGATGCTTTTTCTATGAAATTTAAGCAGCCTATCCATCAAATGTCCCTTATTTACTTAGACATCGATTACTTCAAATCCATCAATGACCAATATGGACATCATGAGGGAGATATGGTTTTAAAAGAAATCGGAAAAAGGTTGATGAAAAACACAAGAAGCTCTGATTATATTGGCCGGATCGGCGGTGAGGAATTTGCTGTCCTTCTACCAAATTGTACAGTTGAAAAAACATGGCAGATTGCAGAACGCTTACGGAGAAAAATAGCAGATCAGCCGATATATTTACAAAATGGCATGTCCATTCATATCACAGTATCACTTGGGTGTGCTTATTACCCCGGAACAAGTGCAGACATCAAACAATTACCGATTATGGCTGATCAGGAGCTCTATAAAGCGAAGCAGTCTGGCCGAAATCAAGTGAGCTTCTCAGAGAGAAAAAGAGGCCAATTAATATAGGCTTTTTCCTCAATTTGTTAGCGCTAATTATTTTTAAAAAAGTTTTCGTATAACAGTTGTTTTTTCCCGCAAACACTGGTAAAGTAAAGGTAATTATTTTTGTTCGTATCATCTTTAAGAAGAAAGTTTTGAAAGAGTTTTCGTCTTTGAAGTTTGTGTAAGAGCAAGAATAGTGAATTTAAGCGTTAAGATCGCTTTAGGAGGAAATTTCATGTTAGAAGGTAAAGTAAAATGGTTCAACTCTGAAAAAGGTTTCGGATTCATCGAAGTAGAAGGTCAAGACGATGTATTCGTTCACTTCTCTGCTATCCAAGGCGAAGGCTTCAAAACTTTAGAAGAAGGTCAAGCAGTTTCTTTCGAAATCGTTGAAGGTAACCGTGGACCACAAGCTGCTAACGTTAACAAAGCGTAATTTAAGAGCATCTGCTCTTTAGCACTTTATAGAGTGAAGGAAAACCGTCCGGCTTCTGCCGGCGGTTTTTTTGTGCCATAAAAAAAGAGAACCTGACGAGAGGTTCTCTTCAAATTGTTGACAAAGGGCTAAAATGGTTTTTATTTTAGCCCTTTGTCTTCTTTTCAGCGTGATAGAAAACCTTTGCAGTCTAGGAAGGACAGCTACTTTTGCGGAGCGAATTTGACATTCGTGAGCACCAGCGCGCAGGACTGACAACGAATGCGAGGGTTTGTCTACACGCTGAGAGAACCTGCGAGAGGTTCTCTTTTTTATTTGTCCTTCTGCTTTAGCTTCTGTAAAGCAGAACGATACATATCATCATTCATTTTTGTCTCTGGTTCTTCTTCTTTGACAGGTGGTTCTGGCTGCTTAAACTTTTGAAGCGCCTGTCTATAAAAATCATCGCCAGACACTCGTTCATCCGTTTGAGAAGGCTTTGACGCTTCCTCTTCTTCTTCAGGCTCTACAGGTCTCGCCGCAACTTCTGACTCGCTGTGCGGCACGTCAGGCTGATTGGGCACATCTTCTTTGATCTCTTTCTTCTCGACCGAAGCGTGTCTGACATTGAACGCTACTAATCCGATAATGACTAGAACAGCAGCTACTAACGCTACAATAATCGTCGCCAAAAGAACCCTCTCCTTATCGCTTAAATGACGCAGTGACTGATGCTACACGTCTTCCTAATGCTTTGCCGAGTTCAATGCCTTCTGTAGAAATCACTTCATCAGAATCAATCGGACATGTCACACCTGCTCCATAGTAAGAGCCGTATAAAGCATTCTCTGGCACATTTCCAGGAAGGCCAACGACAAGCATCCCTTGATGGAACATTGGTGTAATCAAATTATGCATCGTCATTTCTAAACCGCCGTGCGTTGTAGCAGTTGTACAGAAAACGGCACCGACTTTATCGATCAGTTTTCCCTCTGCCCATAGGTAGCCAAGACGGTCAATCCATGTCTTTAACCCAGAACTAATGGTACCAAAGTGACCAGGGCAGCCCCAAATGATCGCATCCATTTGATCCAGCTTGCGAATATCCGCATCTTTCACGTGATCGACGAATACTTCAGCTTGCTCTGTTTCACCTGCGCCTGCTGCAATTGCTTCTGCCAGTGCTTTTGTATGGTCACCTTCACTATCGTATACGACATAAATTTTCATGTACGGTCCCTCCACACTTATCTTGCATCTTGGTTTGCTTCCTTAGGTGCTGGAAGCAGTGTCATTTCTTGTTTTTTATGCTGCTGATCTTTTCGCTTTTTATCCTTACGTACATCACGCAGGAACAAGCTGAGAATGACACCAGCGGCACAGAATAACGTTACCCACATGTAAGCATCATTGATGCCCATTACGTTTGAATCGACCTGTGCTTTCGTAAAGAGCTGGGTGGATACATATTTTTGAGCAGCTTCAGCTGTCATGCCCATATGATGCATCACATTCGACACAGCCGCCTGGAATGAATTCATAAAGAACGGGTCCGCTGTATTTGTTTGATCCGCCATATTGGAATAATGGAATGTTGTCCGATTCGTATAAATCGTTGTGATCAAACTCGTACCGATCGAACCGCTAATTTGTCTTAATGTATTAGACATCGCTGTACCATGGCTGTTTAAGTGCTGTGGTAATTGGTTCATCCCAGCTGTCATCACCGGCATCATAAGGAGTGACATACCGAATGCACGAACTGCATACATGAGCACAATGTGACTATACGATGTATCAATGGTCAGCCTTGTAAACTCGAATGTGGTGACAACGGTAATGAGCATCCCCACAATCGCAAGCGGACGAGGTCCAAATTTATCAAACAAAATCCCTGAAATCGGGGACATAATCAGCATCGCAAGTGCCCCTGGAAGCATTAATAGCCCGGATTGCAATGCCGTAAACCCAACGAGGTTCTGCAGATAAATCGGAAGTAAGAACATCCCAGTGTATAAGGCAACTGTAATAATAATATTAATGACACTTGATAATGAGAAGATGCTGTATTTAAACACGCGGAAATCAAGCATCGGATTATCAGCTTTCAGCTGTTGGAAAATAAAGAGAATGATCGCAATCGCACCAACAATAATCGTCGATAAGACGATCGGATCTGTCCAGCCATCACTTCCCGCTTCACTCACTCCGTATAGAAGCGAAGCAAAACCAACGATGGAAAGAATCGCACCAAGGCTGTCCAGCTTGATTTTTTTAGGCTCTACAATATTTCTAAACATAAAGAAAGCCGCGATAATGACAATCGCTCCGATTGGTACAAGTCCATAAAACATAATACGCCAAGAATAATGTTCAATAATATAACCAGATAATGTTGGTCCTACCGCAGGAGCAAACATCATCGCAAGACCGAAAATCCCCATTCCTTTCCCTCTGTTTTCCGGAGGGAAAATAAAAAGGATTGTTGTCATCACGAGCGGCTGCAGGATACCGCCGCCGATTGCCTGAATCAAACGACCGATGAGCATCGTTGAAAAGTTCGGCGCAATCCCGCAAATAAAGGTCCCTAGTGTAAACGAGATCATGGCGACTAGAAATAAGCTGCGCTGTCCAAAGCGTGTGATTAAAAACGCAGATAACGGAATCAGCACACCGTTGACAAGCATATAACCTGTTGTAAGCCACTGAATCGTCGTTGCACTCACATTAAATTCAGTCATTAAATGGGGCATGGCTACGTTCAGAAGCGTTTGGTTCAAAATCGCTACGAACAAGCCGGCCATTAAAATGATCAGTAAAGACAAGGAGCCTGCTCCCTGTTTTGTTGCTGCAGGTTGATTTGCCATCTCAGACAACCTCCTTTCATTTTTTGATATCAAACATCATT
The DNA here is from genome assembly GCF_002998655.1 of Bacillus sp. GBSW19. Classification (NCBI taxonomy): domain Bacteria; kingdom Bacillati; phylum Bacillota; class Bacilli; order Caryophanales; family Bacillaceae; genus Bacillus; species Bacillus sp. GBSW19. Next base: position 24,712 of record NZ_PVRF01000001.1, on the reverse strand, counting down.
AAGATGAAATTTTGACAGAAGCATTCATACCAGGAAGTACTTTGTCTGATGGATTTTTAATTGAAATTTTCACTGCTACTTTTTGTGTGACTTTTGTATAGTTACCACTTGAATTTGTTGCTGGCAGCATATTGAATGTTGAGTTTGTCGCATAACCAATTTGTTCAACTGTTCCTTCAAATGTTGTATCAGGATCACCATCTACCACGATGTCGACTTTGTCGCCTTTTTCAATACTTTTAATATCTGTTTCTTTGATATTCGCTGTGATGTAAAGCTTGCTTAAATCAATGGTTTCACCAAGAACTGTACCAGGCTGCACTTGTTGATTGTTTTGTACTTCTTTTTTGACTAATGTGCCATCAGCCACTGATTTAATGTTTGTTTTTGTTTCTCCTTCAACTTTTGCAACTGTGCTGTCTTTTTGCACTTCGTCACCTTCATTGATATCCCAGCCTTTGATTTGTCCAGCTGCTGGTGCTGTGATTTGATACATGTCACCTGTCACTTTCGCCTCGTCAGTTTTGACAAAATTTGTGCTTTCGTAGTAGTAATAAGCACCTCCGGCAATAATGGCAAGAATCACAATAAGGCCAATAATGTTCGTTAGCAATAAACGCCCTCTGTTCATGTTTTGTTTCTCCTTTCATGTATAAAAATATAGTGTCATCTGCTTTAGCAAACTTAGAATGCCCATCATCTGACAGAATATGAAACAAGCTCATAAAGCTGTTATTTCTCCTTCATCTACTCCGCCTGAAAAATGGTGTGCAGCCCATTTATACTTATTGTTCACTCATGAGCAAAGAGTAGAAAAAGAAGAAAAGACGATCTGCATCTTTTTTGAAAAACTTATATTTAACAAGATTAAATATTAATAAATGAAAATTGAAATGTCAAAGAGAAAGTTTTACTTTTTTTCTGGTGATCCCTTCCTTCTCCATACAAAAAACCCTTCAGCCCTTATGCTGAAAGGTTTTTTCAAATGTGCTATTTACGAAAGAACTTCTTCCTGCTGAAAAAATTTTTTTAGTGCGAGAAAAACATCTGATTTTTGCTTCAAAATATAATGCTTAAATTTCTCATCCTGTATATGCTTATATGCTGACATTAATGTAGAATGCCGGTTGTATTGATTCACTTCACCATAACAGAATAAATTGGCTTTTTTCATAATTTCAGAAACAAGCTTCACGCACCGTGCATTGTCTGAGGTCAAATTGTCTCCATCAGAAAAATGAAAAGGATAAATATTATATTGCGACGGCGGGTATCGTTCGTCTATGAGCTCTAGTGCCTTTCGATAGACAGAAGAGCAAATGGTCCCTCCGCTCTCGCCCCGCGAGAAGAAATGCTCTTCATCTACAACCTTCGCCTCCGTATGGTGGGCAATAAATTCAATATCGACCGTCTCATACTTTGTCCGTAAGAAACGTGTCATCCAAAAGAAAAAACTTCTCGCCATATATTTTTCCCAAAGCCCCATACTTCCGCTCGTATCCATCATCGCCAAAACGACGGCTTTCGACTCTGGTTTGGTCACTTCATTCCACGTCTTATATTTGATATCCTCTGGGTAGATTGGATAAAAGGAAGGACTGCCTGTCATCGCATTTCGTTTAAATGCCGACAGCATCGTTCGTTTTTTATGGATATTGCCTGTTAACCCGGTTTTGCGAATATCGTTAAACTCAATTTGCTCGACAATGATGTCGTCAAGCTCCTTTTGTTTAAGGTTTGGCAGCTTTAGCTCCCGAAACAGCGCTTCCTCAAGATCGATTAATGAGACCTCTGCTTCGTAATAATCCTCACCAGCCTGATCTCCAGCGCCCTGCCCCTTTCCTTGCCCTTGCTTACTGTCTGATCCATCGCGCGCGACAATATCTCCAACCTCGCTGTCTCCATCGCCTTGACCCACATGCTTATTTTTGTCGTAATTATACCGAATTTTATATTCATCTAACGAACGAATCGGAATTTTGACAACATCTTTTCCATTAGACATGATGATGCTTTCTTCTGTGACAAGATCCGGCAAATTATTTTTAATCGCTTCTTTGACTTTTTTCTGATGACGCTGCTGGTCGTCATAGCCTTTTCGATGGAGGGACCAGTCTTCCTGAGATACAATAAACTGACTTTTTTCTTGCCGGGACATCCATCCCCCTCCTCACCTGTTTGCACAATTCTTCTAACTACCGATTCCTTTATCCTATGCTGCTCGTCACCCAAGTTGACGATCATTTCTAAAAAAGACATTACCGGTGCAGGTGCGCCAATAATGCCTCCTTCATTTATTAACGATTGAGAAGACTGCCTACATATTTTAAAAGTTCATTTGCACTTGTTGAATTATAGCCATGTTCATCAATCAATCTAGCCACTACTTCATTGACCTTCTTCAGCTGCTGTTCATCCGGTGTCTTCGTTGACGTCGTAATTTTCACCACATCTTTTAGATCAGCAAACAGCTTCTTCTGAATCGCCTCTCGCAATCTCTCATGAGAATTATAATCAAAGCGTTTGCCCTTTCTCGCATAAGCCGAAATACGAATCAGAATTTCTTCTCTGAATGCCTTTTTGGCATTTTCAGAAATACCGATCTGCTCCTCAATTGAACGCATAAGCTTTTCATCAGGATTCATTTCTTCACCAGTTAACGGATCACGCAGCTTGTTTTTATTACAGTACGCCTCGACATTATCTAAGTAATTATCCATCAGTGTTTTCGCAGACTCCTCATAGGAATACACAAATGCCTTTTGAACTTCCTTCTTCGCAATATCGTCGTACTCTTTCCGCGCAACAGAAATAAAATTCAAATAGCGCTCCCGGTCCTCGCTGGAGATAGACGGATGCTGATCGAGTCCTTCTTTTAACGAACGAAGGACATCCAGCGCATTGATCGATTCCATATTCTTTCGAATAATAGTGGAGGAAATTCGGTTAATCACATACCGCGGATCAATTCCGCTCATCCCTTCATCATGAAATTCCTTTTTCATCTCATCAATATCAGCAGATTGGAAGCCTTCGACACTCTCTCCATCATACAGACGCATTTTTTTCACCAAATCAATATCAGAACGCTTCGGCTCTTTGAGTCTTGTCAAAATGGAGAACATCGCTGCCACCTTCAGCGTATGCGGGGCAATATGCACATCAGAAACATCACTTTCTGAAATCATTTTATGATAAATGCGTTCCTCCTCTGTCACCTTCAAGTTATAAGGAATCGGCATCACAATAATTCTTGAGTGCAAGGCCTCGTTCTTTTTATTTGAAATAAACGACCGGTACTCGGTTTCATTCGTATGAGCGACAATCAATTCATCTGCACTAATCAAGGCAAAACGGCCTGCTTTAAAATTTCCTTCCTGCGTTAATGACAGAAGGTGCCATAGAAATTTCTCATCACACTTTAACATCTCCTGAAACTCCATCATCCCTCGGTTTGCTTTATTGAGTTCTCCATCAAAGCGGTAGGCCCTTGGATCTGACTCTGATCCAAATTCAGCAATGGTTGAAAAATCGATGCTTCCTGTTAAATCAGCAATGTCCTGAGATTTCGGATCAGACGGACTAAAGGTACCAATACCAGTTCGTTTATCCTCTGAGAAAAAGATCCGTTCAACCCTTACATCCTCAATTCGTCCGCCATATTCCTCTTCTAGCCTCATCATATTCAGAGGGGACAAATTCCCCTGCACACGAATGCCATATTCTCTATAGAAATCCTCCCGCAGATTTTGCGGAATAAGATGAAGCGGGTCTTCATGCATCGGGCAGCCTTTGATCGCATAGACTGCGCCATGATCTGTCAGTGAATATTCTTCTAGTCCTCTTTTCAGCCTAGTAACAAGCGTAGATTTCCCGCCGCTTACTGGTCCCATCAATAACAAAATACGCTTCCTCACATCGAGCCGCTTGGCAGCAGGGTGAAAATATTCCTCTACTAATCTTTCCAATGATTCCTCTAACCCAAAAAGTTCCTGATCAAAAAATTTGTACGTTCTGACCCCATTCTCCTCTTCAATCCCGCTGTCTTTAATCATATGATAAACGCGAGAATGAGCAGATTGAGCGACAAGTGGATTTTCCTTTATAATGTCTAAATAATCGCTGAATGTGCCTTCCCATTTGAGACGCTGCTCTTCTTCTCTGTGCTGTTCGATTTTCTTTAAAATATCCATATGAACCTCCTCTTTCAAGATTGAAGCAAGTAATCAGATACTGTTTTACAATCTATGCGGAGGCGTCCTATTACATGCTTTCGTTCTTCAAAATGACGAATTGGCAAACTGAATTGACAACCATCCGCAAGACCCTTCATAATAAAGGAAAAACAGGAGAAAAATGATCTTCTTCTCTTGCTTTTCAAGGCGAACTTCACACCATATGAAACAGGCAGCGATAGAAACAAAGGGATAAGGGGGAAGCTTATATGAGAACGGTCATTATGATGGGCGTCATCATTACGTTTTTAGTATCCATTTTCACAGCTGGCTACGAAGGCAAGCCTGGTAAATGAAAAAAAGGATGTTCCATTAGCGGAACATCCTTTTTTCATTTAATTCGTTGTTTTTAGCACCTGCATATTCACTGTATTCCCTGATACATGAATGGACGTAAAGTCTTGCGTATCAATCACAGGTGTGACGGCACGACTGTCTAATGTGATGTCAGTAAAACGAGTAGAGAAGTTTGCCCGAATATCTTTCCGGTAGATATCGTCAGTCACTGCTACTGTCGACAGTAATTTCCACTTAGTCACAGAGCCAATGTTTGAGTTTTGAATTTCTGTGATGATACGCCCGGTATAACCAACATTATTTGTCCTCCAGAACGTCGCTCTTGTATGTCCATTCAAGTTTTTATAAATGGTCATTTGCACAGTACTTCCAGGCTTAAATCCATTTGTATACGTAAAATCATTTTTCCCTTCGATATATGTCTCTTGATTATTTGTTCCTACTTTCATCGTAGGTTTCCACACATTATAGGTTGGACTGTATTGAAGACCGATGTCTGCTTCTTTTGAACCTGTGAATCCAAAATAAATATAAGCTGTCCCATTTGACACACTCATTGCGGGAGGGGGAGTTGAATCTTTGTGACCAATATTGATCCATTGCTATTGATATAAGTACGCCCGCCGATACCTTTCGATAATTGCGCTGCTTCTATTTCCTGCGTCTGAGAGAGACCTGGGATACTGACTGGAATCGTCCCCATTAAAATAGCAGAGCTAATGGCACTAGTGATCAGTAGCTTTTTCATCTCATTTAATGGATTCATTATTTTTTGAAAACGCGATTACAATCTATCATACTACCTATTTTTTACATGTCAAAAAAAGTATAAAAAAAGTCGTATTTTCCTTCTTTATATTTCTTATCTCATATAAAAAAAGCCAAGATAGGTATCCCGGCTTTCATTATGACCTTAAATCAGATCTCGGTATTGCTGCTGGCGAAGTGCCTCATACACAAGAATTGCTGCCGTATTCGATAGATTCAGAGAACGAACATGCTCTGTCATCGGTAAACGAAGGCAGCGGTCCATATTCTGTTCGATCAAATCTTTCGGCAATCCACTTGTCTCTCTGCCAAAAACGAAGAAGTAGTCTTCATCTAACTGAGAGTAATCAAATGTCGTATGCGGCTTTTGGCCAAATTTTGTGATATAGAAGAATTGTCCCTTCGGATGAGCCTCAAACAATTCATCAAGCGAGTCATGATAGACCACATTGGCATATTTCCAATAATCGAGTCCTGCACGCTTCAGCATTTTGTCATCTGTCGAAAAACCAAGCGGACGAATCAGATGAAGAGTTGTATTTGTTGCTGCACATGTACGCGCAATATTTCCAGTATTAGCTGGAATCTCTGGTTGATATAAAACGACATGAAGTCCCAAAAAAGTTCACCTCTAATTTTCTTTTCCGCTCAACATTATACCATTAACTATCCTTCGCGGCATCGTCCAAAATGTGAAAAAACGTATAACGAATAGCAGGTGTATAGGCGGTCGAATCCTCATACGACCAATAACGCATACGGCTGTCATATGTCTGTGCATTCACAAGAGGCATTCCGCCTTTATCATGATCGACGACAATGGTTGTATGATTATACCTGCCATCTCCCTCAAAATCGTAGCAAATGACATCACCAATTTGAAGCTCCTGCGCTTCTTTGAGTTTCTTTGCTCTTAAACCCGCTTTCGAATTCGCTAAATAATTTTTCATCGAATGAGCCACCGTCCAGCTATAGCTCCACGTATGAGGACGCACCCACCAGCCAGATCCGCGGTTCGGATACCCTCTCGTTGGTGCATTCCCTGCTTTCAAGCATTGTGAAATAAAATTTGTGCAGTTATCTTCAAAATTTTTATAGGCAGGATTTCGTTTATTCCAGTACGTCTCCGCATATTGCACAGCTGCCCGCCGGTCATAGTGAAAGGCTCTCCCAAACTGTTCTTCGGTGTGAAAGCGCTCATCCACCTGCTCTTCCATTTGCCGTTTTTCTAGCATCATCCGATCTTTGACAAGCATGTCGTTGTAAAGGAACGCTTCTCTTTTTTCTACCTGCTCCTCTAAATAAAAAGAGTCGTCTGCATCCTTGCATACATAAGTGAGATGAGCGAGATACTGCACATGCTGAGCCCCGTCATCCTGAATCGATGAATCAAGAAGTTTTGCTTTGGCTTTCGCCTTGACAATCTCCACCTGTCTTCTAGCAAAAAGCTCTTTTTTCCGTTCGACTGCTTCCACATCAGACATGAGCTGCGGCTGTTTAATTGCACTCCCATTTAATAAATAACCAAGCCTGTCTTCTAATGTTTGCTCTAATAATTGTTTCACACAGACACCACCAAACTTTTTTTAAAATCTCTGTTTGGTTCATTCTATGTTCATAGGGATGTTATTTAGTATTTAAAGGTGTCTGTAAAAACTCAATCCCTTTGACAATTTCTTGTTTCGCTTCCTCATCACTTTCCCGCTCAAGGGCTTTTTCCAACTCTGGGAGCAGCTGCTCGTCGCCAATTTTCCCTATTGCCCAAGCAGCCGTGCCTCGAATAACAGGCCGTGGATCCTTGTGCATCAAATCAATCAACACGGGTAAGGCAGATGTATCTTTAAAGTGAGCAAGTGCCAAAATCGCATTTCGCTGTATGGGCTTTTTCCCCCGCCATGAACCTGAAACATGACCGTATTTTTCCTTAAACTCACGATTACTGATCGTAAGAAGCGGCTTTAAGAGCGGCTTCGCAATTTCAGGGTCCGGCTCCATTTCAGGATGCAAATGAAAGTCTTTTCCTTTATTGATCGGGCAGACGATTTGGCACGTATCACACCCATACAATCGATTTCCTATTTTCGAACGAAATTCGTCAGGTAAAAATCCTTTTGTCTGCGTTAAAAATGAAATACATCGTTGAGAATTCAGCTGTCCTGGATTCACAAGTGCACCAGTTGGGCACGAATCTACACATTTATTGCACGTTCCGCACTGGTCTTCAATTTTTTCATCCGGTTCAAATGGGACATTTGTGATCATTTCAGCCAAATACACATAAGATCCAAACTCCGGCGTGATAATCATACAGTTCTTTGCACTAAAACCTATGCCAGCGCGTTCCGCTACTGCACGATCAGACAGTTCCCCTGTATCCACCATTGATTTTGTCCGTATATCGATATGTTTGCTTCGCAAGAATTCCTCGAGCATATCGAGCTTTTTTTTCAGCACAACATGATAGTCCGTTCCCCAAGAAGCCCGGCAAAAGATCCCTCTTCTTGCATCCTTTGTACTTCGAGGAGCATCTTTCATTTTGGAAGGATACGCGAGCGCTATCGCAACAATTGATTTGGCCTTCGGAAGCAGCAAAGAAGGGTTTGTTCGTTTTTCGATGTCAGGCTCTTCAAAGCCTGACAAATACCCTAACGATTCATGTAAGATGAGGCGGTCCTTTAATGAATCAAATGTATCAGCACTTGCAAATCGGATTTTATCGACACCAATTTCTTTCGCATATTGAATCAATTCTTCTTTTAATTCTCCAACATGAATCACCTTGCAAACCTCCTTTCTTTGTTTCTTCTGTTGTTTTCAGTATAATACGAGTGTATCATGACCGATTGGAGTGAGTCACTGTGAAGATACATATGGAAATTTCTCATCCTGACAACCCGTCTATCCATGTTGGACAGATTGAATATTCGCATATTGAAGTTGGTACATCCCCTCAAATGTTAAAAGGCCGACTACGCCTGTTTCAAGAATCTTTATTCTTTGAATACGAAGATAAAGTCTTAGAAGAAGTACCAGCAATCAAAGAATGGACGGATCTTTTAAAAGACGTTCCTTTCCTGCCAATTCTTGCTGATATCCAAAAGGAACAATTTATTGACTCGACCAATTCCGTACAGGATTTGTCGATATTTTTCTCTTTAAAATATTTCTTGCCCATCCTGACATTCGATGCTGATCGCATAGAAGAGCCGCTTTCACTAGCAAAACATGAGACTGGCCACATTGAATGGCAGGACGACTCGGGACTTAAGGGATTATTTTCTCATGCAAGTAAAGCACAAATTTCTCAAGACACAAAAAACATTCTGCAAATCATCCTCTTTCCGCCATCTATTTCCCGGGAAAAGAGTGAAGCTCTAATCCAATCCTTGACGAAGATGTTTGTACAAATACATGGTGGAGAAAGTAAATATGAACTTATTGAAAAAGCACTGTAGCTTGACAGTGCTTTTCACATTATACTGACATAATAAAAAACGCAACACTTCGTTTATCTATGAAACGAAATACTGCGTTATAAACAAAATTATGTATTGGAGCGGGTGATGAGAATCGAACTCACGACATCAGCTTGGAAGGCTGAGGTTTTACCACTAAACTACACCCGCATCAATTTTTCAAAAGCAACGTCATCGCGTTGACTTTTATTATGTTACAACTTTCTTAACAATTCGTCAAGAGAATATGTAGATTTTTCGTCAAAAAACTTCATATTCTCCGTATATATTACGATAGTTATTTATCTAGCTGAATATAAAATAAGTATGCATGTGACTTATTCTTCAGTGCTTGCTTTGGATTCTTCTCAATCTCTTCAAGCATAGGTGAATTCCCGTCTTTCCCCATTGCTGCTGTATATGCAATCAATGCCTTCCCTCCAGAAGAGACTTTGACAGTTTCAGATTGTGCAGAAAAAACATAGTCACTTACTTTGAACGGGAAGCTTGATGTCGCTTTCGTCATTCCCTCATTCTTTTTGTCTGACCAAATACTAAATTGTGATTCATATGTATCTTTCTCATGCTTTAATTGCAAGAGCACATTCATCGTTTGGTCGGTTCCATTCTGATGTAAAGTAAAGGTGGCAGATGATGCTTCCTGATTAGCTAATCGACCATTTTTGTAATGACTCCCGATAAACGTAATACTCTTATCCTTCTTCGTTAATCCTTTTAGTGTCAAAGCCACCATTTCATTAGGGGCTGATGCTTCTAGTAAGTTTTTTTCTTTTTTTGTCAGTTTCATTTGTTCGATGGTTACTTGCTTCTTAGTAGCAGACTCCGTGTTTATTGTAGATACCGTCTTCTCGGTTGTCGTGGTTTCTTCGGCCTTCTCGCCGCATCCTGCTAATAGAAAAACAGTGAATATAAGAACACTCCATTTTTTTAACATTGAGATCCCCTTTGATGTTTTTTCTATTATACTAAAATTTGGTTGATTATACAAAAAAAAGATTAGGAGGATTCTCCTAATCTTTTGCTTTTTTCTGCTTCATTGCTGATAAGAAAGCCACAATGAGAAAACTCGCGGCAAAAATCACAATCATATAAATAAAAAAGTTTGGCTTGATCTGAAAAGTAAATGCGGATGAACCTTCCATCTCAAAAGCGAGACTGTTAAATAATAAGGCATCATTCGTTTTTGATTGAAATAAATGATAGAACAATACACCAATTGTCAGCATCGGAAAGCCTAAAAATCCTAGAAAGCCACCAACAATAGCGCCTTGTTTCATCGCCTGTACGTTCATGATCGTTGTCCTCCCATTCCCCCAAGCAATAGCTGCTTCATAATGGATTTACCATCCCCCATAAATGGAAGAAGATAGAGTAATTGAATAAAATACGTGATTGAAAAAATAAAGAAACCTGTCGAAATTGGATTTTCTTTCAGAAATAATACGGTCACAATGATCCCTGCTGCCCCGATCACACCCGGGACAAGCGGCCCAAGCAGAGTAATCCATACTTGCTTTTTCTGAAACGGATCTAATACAGGTCTCACAAATTTCACAGACATCATATCACTCGCAAAAAAGCCTTGAGGACCATCCCGTCCCGCAAATTTCCGATGCGCATAGCCGTGTGCTGCCTCATGTAAGGCGGTCCCGGTAATTAATCCAAAATAAATAATAGTAAAATAAATCGCAATGGCTGCAATCGACTGGTCAGGAATGAATAAAAAAGCGATCCCTGCCATGACCATAAAAAGCATCCAGAAAAAGATGATTTTACGCGTCACCATGAGCAAAGCCGTCCCCAAAATGTGCAGGAACGAGTGACCAGTGCAATCAAATCGTTCCTTCATTTTCACTTGATACTGTTTGAAAAATTGACAACAGGCTGTCACAATCCGATATGGTGATTGATAATGAATAGACAGCAAGTGATGCTGATTTAACCCCATTATCAGTTGATAAAAGTCACGAGAAATCACAGATTCATCGACCTGAAACAAATCGGCGAGCTCTGCGGTAATACTTGCTTCTGTCCTTTTGCCATCTACTTTCGTTAACATATGATAGGCACTTTCATTAATCGGGAGTGTGCTTCCATACTGCGTATCAGTGAGATGCCTCTTTTGTAAGGTCACATACGGCGCGAGTGCCGGTACCCGCTCAATCTTTAGCTTATTGTTAAGAAGTTGAATCATGTGAATACCTCCATGAAAAACCTTTGTATATGGCAAAGATGAGCAGACCTTCAAATGCAGCTACAAGCAGCCACTGAAGTGTTTGACTCGACTCCCCTATGACATAGTTTCCAATAAAAACAATCGGAATCATGAGTAAAATAAGTGCTCCAAATGAAAAAATACCTGTGTAGGGATTGTTTCGGTCAAGCGGAAGTAAAATACCTACCACATAAAAAAGCGCAGTGGCATTGCATAAAACAGCAGCCCCAATCAATACGTTCCAAATCTGATCAGGAAGCGTCAGCGTTGTCAGCATGAATAACGCAATTTGCAGTATACCAACAAGCAAAAGCCCGATAAACTTATACAGAGCCACTTCCCACGATCTTAGGCCAAATGTTTTGTACATCCCCAGCATTCGTTTATCATTGCCAAATGAATTGAAGGCGGTTAATCCAGCAAGAGCGCAGAGAACAAAAAACGCTTCTTCTTCAAAGCGGAATCCAAACTGATAACGGACGAATAAGATCACAATGAGGAGAATGAGAAAGTTTAAAATGTTTTCTTCATTTCGCACCTGTGATTTCATTTCCTTTACAATAAGTGACCATTTTTTTGAAGAAGAGAACGGCAGTTTGTTTAAAAAGGTTAACGCTTTTTTCTCTGCCATAATTGGCATCATCGCAAGAGAAAGAAATGCGCCGCCCGCCGATAAAAGGATGAACAGGATCAAGATTGCATAATTTACCCCTTCAGGAGACATTCCTTGAGCCGCTAAGAAAAACGGTGCTGTAAAATACATCAAATGATAATCAAACTGTATATATGATTGCTGAATTTGACTGATATCAAAATGCGTCATTCCATACGCCACAACCAGTGCTAATAAAACAAAGATCGCTGCAAATTTTTGCAACGGTAATTTTAATTTCAGAACGACCAAATAGGTAATATTATAAATGAGTTGCAGAAGCATTAAGACAAAAAGCGATTGCAAAATCACCATTAAAAAGAACGTAAAGATAAAGAAAATACCTATTCCCTGGGCAATAAAGTTAGGTAAAAGCAGGATACCGATAAAAAATAACACAAGTCCTGCCACCACTGTCACCATCGGAATAAAGTATCCAAGGCTTTTCTGAAAGGTAGAAAGCGGGAACCAGCTGAGCTGCATAGAAAAACGGTCTTGCTCAGGCGTTCTGACCTTGATCAAAATGAATAACAAGCTTGTAAATATGGATGCATTGATCGCCATTGACACAACGAGTAATCCAAGTGAACGTTCATCTCCATTTAAGAAAGCCTTCATAAAGACACCCGTAAAACTGTATCCGATGATGGCGCCCATTGTGACGGCAAACAAAAAGAATAAGATCACAATGATCCGCTTCGTCTGAGTATCAAAGAGCTTATACATCTCCTGCTGCCACATTTTAAGCATCATTCTAGAAATGATTAATGATTTCATCAAAATGTGCACCCCTATCACTTAACATTGAAGCTTTCAGAAACACCTGTTCCAATGTGCTTGATTGATACTTCTCCTTTAAGGCTGAGACCGTTCCTTCATCCATTTTATTTCCCTTAGAAATAATGGCGATTTTGTGGCACAGCTCTTCCGCTGAAAGCATATCATGCGTTGAAAGCAAGATCGCACCATGGTGCTCGGCATAACGCTTCATCAGTTTCTTTGTGTTTATAACCGCTTCAATATCAAGTCCTCTAAAGGGCTCATCCATGATCACCAATTGACTATCAAGCATAAAGGCGGCAATCAGCTGTGTCTTTTTTTTCATACCATGTGAATAGGTTTCGATCGGTCTTGATAAAGCCGAGTCCATATCAAACAGTTCAATTAGTTGATTTCTTCTATGAATTGTTTTACATTCATACATAGAAGAAACAAAATCTAAATATTCAGCACCAGTCAAAGCTTCAGGGAGTAGCAGATCATCTGGAACATAGGCTACTTGTTTTTTAAAGGATGGTTCGTCATTTGTGACGTCCTGCAAGAGAATCGTTCCTTCTGTATGCTTAATGATGCCGAGTATACAGTTAATCATCGTTGTTTTACCGGAACCATTCGGTCCAGCAACAGCAACGATTTGATGAGGGTCGATCTGTAGATGAAAATCATTGACAGCAGTCACGTTATTTTTATACGTCTTAGTTAAATTCTCGATCGTAAACATATAACCTCCAAGTGTCTGCATATTCTTTAAAAACAGATCAGGCTAAACCGCCCGCCACAGACGGTTTAGCCCTGGTGTCATTTCATAGAAGTAAAAAGATGAATCCTAAGTATAGCTACTTACATTCAATTTGGACTTTTAAGCCACTTTCCCACTGAACGGCTCCTGTAAAGCTACCCTTGCCGTTTGCTAAACACCAAACTGCTGCTCCTAGAACAACTGTTGCTCCCAATCCAAGAAGGACAGCAACAAATACTAAGAACCAAGCTTGGTCCATAATAGCAGGTTCCATAGTGGAATAGTCAACTTGCGGCGCTGCATAAGTCATACTTTTCACCTCCCAGCTTATGATGATCGTATCATAGGCGTCACTCTCCAAACATCAACAGAAGATCCCATTTTTGACCGAACATACTTTTGGGTAAAATGTGACTTTTTATTCAATTATTCACTTTTAAGTGTATAACCCCTCTCTTATTAACTAGGTTTTTTCACTCCATAAGAACCACCAAACCCATATAATGGCAATTAAACCATCTTTTTTCTTCTTTTTTTGAAATAGGCCATTTTTATCATCTCCTTTATATATTCTTTCTTTTTTGTGAGATAGAAAGAATTCCCCCGATATATCAGATATAAAAGTCCTGATTATATGTCGTTATAACTCCATTTATGAAATATTTACTGATAATTCCGACAAAAAAGTGAGCATATTTTCCTTCTTCTCTTGTCACTTAAAATATGTATATACAAGAGAGATCATTGGGAAAAAAGCCCTTGCCTTCTTGAGTAACATCCAACATATGACACGCTCCTTTCTATGAAAAAGCAACCTACAGCATAGGCTTTCCCCATGATTCCACCAGCTGGCATTCTTTGTGCTTCAAATTAGATTAATCGCTTATAGAATTCATCTAAAACGATGGCGAGCATGATCTTTTCAAACAACACTTGAATGATTTGCTGTTTTCTAAAAAAACTGATCCGCACTCTCTAAGGAAACAATCTCTCTTTTCACCAACATATACACCCTTCCAATTGAAATAAAAAAGTTCATCAACTTTATTGATTATTTTTTCAGATTTATCTAAAAAATGATTGACCAGGCATGAAACAAGATTTATAGTCTTATTAAATATTTCTTATCAAAGTAGTTGGTTTTATCTAACAAAAGGAGGATACACACATGTCAGAAGAACGTCCATTCCGTTTAGAAACAAAAGCCATTCACGCAGGTCAGGAGCTTGATTCAGCAACCTATTCAAGAGCCGTGCCTATTTACCAAACAAGCTCTTTCGGTTTTAGAGATAGTGAGCATGCGGCGAATTTATTTGGACTGCAGGAACCCGGAAATATTTATTCTCGCATTATGAACCCTACAAATGACGTCTTTGAAAAACGGATCGCTGAGCTTGAGGGCGGCATTGGTGCACTTGCTGTCTCTTCTGGACAAGCAGCGACAACTTATTCTATTTTAAACATTGCAGGAGCTGGTGACGAAATTGTATCCTCCAGCAGCCTTTATGGAGGCACGTACAATTTATTTGCCCATACACTCAAAAAGCTCGGCATTACAGTGAAATTTGTTGATTCATCCAACTTGGAAGAACTCGAAGCAGCGATTACAGACAAAACGAAGGCAGTGTATGCAGAAAGCATTGGGAATCCTAAAGGCGACATTCTACATATTGAAGCCGTCTCAGCCATTGCACACAAGCACCATATTCCGCTTATTGTGGACAATACGCTCGCAAGCCCCTATTTATTAAGACCGATCGAGTTTGGTGCAGACATTGTCGTCCATTCCGCTACGAAATTCATTGGCGGTCATGGTACATCAATCGGCGGTGTCATTGTCGATAGCGGCCAGTTTCCTTGGGCTGACAGTGATAAGTTCAAAGGGCTGACTGAACCAGATCCAAGTTACCACGGCCTGACGTATACCGAAGCAATTGGAGAAGCCGCTTATATCACAAAAGCACGTGTGCAGCTCTTACGGGATTTAGGAGCAGCCTTGTCACCTTTCAACTCATTTTTACTTCTGCAAGGCCTAGAAACTTTGCATTTGCGTCTCGAGCGTCATAGTGAAAATGCGTTAAAAACAGCGCAATTTTTACAAGATCACCCTCTTGTAGATTGGGTAAGCTACCCAGGTCTTGAAAGCCATGAATCTTATGAGCTTGCTCAAACCTATTTGCCAAAAGGACAAGGCGCCATTCTCACATTCGGTATTAAAGGTGGGCGAGCTGCTGGTAAAAAGCTCATTGATTCCGTTAAGCTTTTCTCACACCTCGCAAATGTCGGCGATTCTAAATCACTGATCATTCATCCTGCCAGCACAACACATCAACAATTAAGTGAAGCAGAACAAAAAGCGACAGGCGTCACACCAGAACTCATTCGTTTATCTGTTGGAACAGAAGCGATTGAAGACATCCTTGCAGATCTTGAACAGGCGATCACAAAAAGCCATGCTGAATGAAATAGAAAAAGCACACCTCTGTGTGCTTTTTTTATGAGTCATTAATCATTGAGAAGTCGAATGTCTTGGAAAGGGTAAAACACAAATGAAGTGGTTCCTTGAATATCACTCTTTGTAAAAAGACCTAAGCCATTGCGGCTGTCCATTGAGTTTTGACGATTGTCACCCATGACAAAATACTTTCCTTTTGGAACGGTAAGAGGGCCAAAATCAGGTGTCAGCAAGGTCCCATCTGCGGCTGCTTTCTTTTTGTTTGACGCTAAGTAAGGCTCCGACACTTTTTGACCATTGACATATAGCTGGTCATTTTTCATTTCAATTTTATCACCAGGTAAACCAATTAAGCGTTTTACATAATGAGTGCTGCGGTCTTCCCCATCAAGAACAATGATCTGTCCCCGTTTGTAATCGCCGAAGTAATCAACCGTTTTATTCACAAAAACCCGCTCTGTATTATGCAATGTTGGATCCATAGAGGTCCCTTTTACAATATACGGTGCGAATAAAAAGTTACGAATGATAAAAACAGCGATGAATGCGATTAAGATCGCTTTGAGCCAGCCCCATACTTCTGATTTCTTTTTTTGTGTTTTTGTATTTGTTGTCATAAGCTCCTCCTGAAATCCCCTAGGACGAAATGAGTTCCGCCAGCTACACGCCAGCATCACGCTTGTATCACCCTAAATATAAACATATTTTGCCAACAAATCAAGCGATGAGAGAGAAAAAGGCAAGCACCCTTCTGTGCTTGCCCAAAACTCAGTTACTTAGCAGAAGAATCCTCTTCTTTTTCTTTTGATTTACCATAGAAATAATCAGATGGATTCACTGGTTTAAAGTCAGACAGCTTATGGAATCGAAGAAGATCCCTATAAAGCACTTTATCTGAAAGGCTTAACTGATTATCGACACGGGCTTTAATCGCCTCTGTCTTTTTATTTTGTTTCACAACTTTACCTGTTTTTGTATCGTAGACAGTGTTATCTACGAGTGTATATTTTGGTGTCACATAGTTTCCGTTACGGAATGCAACAGTTTGATCATGCTTCTTAGAGAATAGATCTGTTCCAAAATTCACATACTCATTTGAATCAATACCTTGTAAGTGAAGAAGCGTAGGCATCACGTCTACTTCACCACCATACGTATGGTTCACGCCGCCCTGTTTGCCAGGAATACGAATCATGAGTGGTACACGCTGGTTTTGTGCATTTTGATAAGGTGTAATTTCTTTCCCTTGAATTTCGCTCATTGCACGGTTATGGTTTTCAGAAATACCGTTGTGATCACCATATAATAAAATGACAGAGTCTTTATACATACCTGATTTTTTCAAGTCTTTAAAGAATTGCTCTAATGACTCATCTAGATATCTTGCTGTTTGGAAGTAGTTATCTACTGTTTTGTCACCAGTTGTTGCCTTAGCAATTGTCGCATCTTTTTCATCTAAATTAAATGGATAGTGATTAGTCAATGTCATTAAATGTGCATAAAATGGCTTTTTCATTGATTGTAGCATCGGGATTGATTCTTTGAAGAATGGTTTATCCTTCAGACCCATATTCACAAGATTTTCTTCATCCATGTTGTAATATGAAGCATCGAAGAATTGATCATATCCCATATGCTTATAAATCGTGTCACGGTTCCAGAAAGATTTATAGTCCCCGTGAAGCACTGCGCTCGTATAGCCTGCTTTTTGATCTAGGATGGCAGGGAGTGATTGGTAAGTATTTTCACCTTTTGTCACAAACGCTGCTCCCTCTGGCAAGCCGAACATACTATTATCCATCATTAGCTCAGCATCAGCTGTCTTTCCTTGACCTGTCTGATGGAAGAAGTTGTCGAAATACGTAAAATCCTCTTTACCATGAGCTAGTTTGTTTAAAAACGGCGTCACTTCTTCTCCATTTAGTTTGTAGTCAATTAAGAAAGACTGGAAGCTTTCTAAATGGATTTTAATGATGTTTTTCCCTTTTGCTTTACCAAAATACTCTGCGTTTGGCTTCGCATAGTGAGAAGCCGTATAGTTTACAACATCCGTTAAATCTTCACTGCTCGCATTTGCTACCTGTGTTGCATTTTGTGCTGATTGTACTCCGTCATAAATCGTATAATTATAAACACCTAAGTATTTGACAACATACTTGTGATCAAATGTTCTTGTTAATAATTCTGGACGGTCCTTTTCAGCTAAATGAAGATTTACAAAAAACAGTCCTACACCTGCAGCCACAATCAGCAGTGCAAATGTCTTTTTCATTTGGAATTTCTTCACTTCTGGTCTCCAAATCACAATCGCAATCAAGATAATGATATCAAGGAAATACAAAAGGTCATGCGGCTTAATACTAGATAATACACCGCCAGTCATGCCTCCTCCAAGATTGCCTGCTTGCTTCATTGTGGAGAAAGTCAAAAAGTCATCAAAGAAACGGTAGTACGCTACATTCGCATATAAAAGTGCGGTCATAATAAAGTCAATAACAATTAAAACAATGGCAGATTTACGACCCTTCAAAAAGAGAGCCAGTCCCAAAAACACAATGGCTGAACTAAATGGATTTAATAAGAGAAGCCCCTCTTGAAAAGAACCTTTCACTCCTAAATTAAAGTCCATTTTGTAGGCAGCGTACGATTTCGCCCAAAATAAAAGGACAGCCAATACAAAAAAGCTATATTTGTTCGCAAATATTTTTTTCATAAAACCTCTTCTTTCTTAGTTATCGTTCTGATATAAATGAAATCATAAAAAATTTACATTGATTTTGCAAATGTAAATCTTCTTCACCAAGCATTCCGATGCTCTGTTTCCGCCGGACATATGTGCTCCTTTAATATAACGTATGAGAAGCTTCAAAGGTTTCAAAAAAAATACGAGTAAATAAAAGGAAAAATATCCATTTACACTTCATTTACACACACTTCATGTTTTAGTGGATGAAGAAGGGTTTGTAAGTCACTCAGTACTACTTTACTTTTTTCATCTATTCGTGTCAAAGTAATTATAAAGAAAAGGAAGAATCACCTAGGCCTTTCGACTCTTTCACCTAAATTTATACAAAATTCGATACATAATCCATTTGTTTTTTATTGTGACTCACCCTCCAGCAATCCATGTATTTTCTCTCCCTCTGTCAATCTAAAAAAGTTTTAAGCAAAAAAAAGCTTGATTTCTCCTTCTGATGTGCGGTGTGATAAAGATATAGATTTTCAAAAAGCAGGCTGGAGGACATCACATGAAGAATAACAAACAAATAAGCGCATTTAAAGAAAGATTTTCAGCAGAAATAGATCACATCATTGCTGTCACAGGACCTTCAGGAGTAGGCGCAGGAAAAACCGGACAGGAATCTCTTTGGACCGCTTCTATTCCACTGATTGCATGGAAGGAAAAAGACCTCATCACAACCGAAAACATAAGGCTCTGCTGGTTAACAGATGAAGAGGGCTTGCGGGAAAAGCAGGCACAATTACATAAAGAATCAATCGTGACACTTCAGGTCCGAAAAGGTGAAGGTGAGTTCATGCTTGTATCACTCATCGATACAGATACACAGGATCAAGAGCTTCAAGAGATACGAGAAGAAGCTCAAAAACCTGTCTTTTACCATGATGACATGCTGGGCACCTTTGAATTAGTGAAAGGACTAGACTTATTTGAAACAACGATCCAATGGAGCAATCAAGAGTGCCTGCTCTACTTCAACCTCGAAGAAGATGAAAAAGTAAACGACTCTCTTCGAACCGCTAGACAACTCATGGAAGAGCAGACCACATGGAACTCTTCCATTAAATCATTTGCAGCAAATCAACTGATTGAACTAGCTAAAGACTGGCAGGCACAAGATGACTCCGCTGAAAAACAAGAAGAGCTCACACTGGATCAATTTATGAGCCGCATCTCACTCGAAAGCCTTCATGCTTACCCAGATGGAGAGTTTGAAGTGTACTGTCATGACGGTGATTTATTTTGGGGACATGTCATCATTGTCTCAGGCAATATCAATGGCACGTTTCAAGATGCCCACATTGCAGGCTAAAGATTGAGGGATAAGTAATGGAGATAAAGGCTTTTCACGAATTAGAACAACTGGGAAAAACACCCATCGTGGCTAAGATTGGCGGTTTTCGTCCTGATCCAGCAGCACACAGCTGGTTTGCCAGTCATTTCTTCATCCACCCCGATCAAGGCTGGCCAGCAGATCAAGATGGTGTCATGATTCCGATCTTACAAATTTATTTACCTGAAGTGCCAGGAGGAATGAACGGATTCAATGAATGTAAGATGATTCAAATCTTTCTTAATCAGAAAGCACTTCCGATTGATATCACCAAAAACGGCGAAGGCTGGAAGCTTATTGAATACGCAACTATGGAAGGATTCGAAGTAGTTGAGACTCCAGAAGAAGTGAGAGGACTCAAACCCTTTCAAATTCAATGGAATGAAAGTGAGCAAAAGGACTTCCCTTGCTGGGAAAAAGCGTGGTCATATGTTGATTTATCAGAAGTAAATGAAAGTGAGGAAGCGACAGAACACTTCTTTAAGCAATACACAAATTATTCATTCACAAAAATCGATGGATATGGCGCATATATTCAATCCCCACCCCGTCATCAACCAGGAGAATTCATGCTGCAAATCGCCCCAGAAGAAAAACCTCGGTTTATGATTGGTGATAACGGCACGATGTATTTCTATTACGACAAAGACAAAAAAGAATGGTTGATGCACTGGGATTGTTTTTAAAGGTTTATTGAATGAAACCTTTCCTTCTTCTAAGCGTAGGAAATAATATGGGGGGAGGAACCAAAATGGGATTCATTTTCGATATCTTTTCACTTGCTGTGTATATCCCTTTTCTACAGGTAGATGAAGAGGATATCTCTAGAAATGCAGCGCATCTCAAAAAATTCAGCTGGTTTCACACGTTATTAAATGATCCAACTTTCAGGAATCTCATCATTTATCATCCAGATGTCAGACAAGTCATTGGCAGATGTAACACGGATAAACTCCATCACAAGCGATATAACTTAAAATGCGAACGTAAAGTGCTGAAAGCATTACGTCGTGCTATGTAAATGTACAAAAAGAGCTGCACTTTCCTGTGGCTCTTTTCATCGTTCTCTAAGAAAACATTTGACGCCTGGACAACTCTCCCCGTATATTATGTATAAATCCATCTTTTTCATAGAAAAGGGGGCTTTACATGCGCTTGTTTAAGTACTGGAGAAAAAAGCAGCCTAAACAGCAGGTCACTTCAGAAAAGCAAGAAGACAGCATCCCAATCAACTTCTCCACACTTCCCTTTGGCACAGACACCGTAGACGATTTTTTGTTCAACTTAGACCTAACCTCGAAGCTAACAGATCCCTATAAAGAAACAGATCCGAACAAATGAACCTAGACCTTCATGAATCCTCATCCAATCCTGGATGATTTTTTTATACTCGATGAGAGGTGTGCCCCATGAAAACATATTATATCGTCAGACATTGCCAAGCAAATGGACAATCCGAGGATGCGTCTTTAACGCCTCAAGGCATCGCACAATCTCACGAACTAGCACAGTTCTTTTCCGGTATCCACCTCAATCAGATCATCTCAAGTCCTTATAAACGAGCGATCCAAACCACTGAGCCCCTTGCTCATGTGAAACAGCTCGAGGTACAAATTGATCAGCGTCTTTCTGAACGTGTGTTAAGCAGCAAACCAATGGACGATTGGTATGAGAAACTAAAGCTCAGTTTTTCGGACTTACATATGACCTGTGAAGGCGGAGAATCGAGCCAAGAAGCGATGAACCGTATTGTAGAGGCACTCTATGAACAAATAAAATTAGGAAAAGATCATACCTTATTCGCCACACATGGCAATATTATGAGCCTGCTTCTAAAACACGCCGATCCCACGATTGGAATCAAGGAGTGGGAGCAGCTAAGCAATCCAGATGTCTATGTTCTGCAATATTTTAGACCAGATCATGTAGAAATAGAGCGAATATGGCATAAGTAAAAAAACGGCAGAATGAATTCTGCCGTTTCCTCATCTATTGATGATAATAAAATGCCTCTACCCACTCATAGGGCTTCCTACGCTCCGCACACCATTTCATAAAGCCTCTTGTCTCCGTCTGCTGAAATTCCTTCCAATCCGATAAAAGCTGGTTATAGTAGACCGAATGTTTTTCAACATTGGTACGAATCCTCTTATCTTCAATCAGTGTCATGACATCTTCAATGCCCTGAATTCGCTCTTGATCTTTCTCATAGGTGCTTAAATAAAGATCTTCATGTATATGATGAAACGAATACCATAAGGCCGATAGATAGGTTTCACAAATTTGAACTATCACACGCTGCTCCTTGCTGCCTCCAAGCTCTAGTGCCTTCAATAAGTAAGGCAGCCCTTCTCCCTGATGCACGAACAAGCCTTGCCAGCGATATGGTCTTACATCCATTGGATCAACATTCTCCCACTCTTGCAGAACGGGCTGAATCACCTCATTTACCAATGGAAACACAAGCAAATGATGACCATCCTCAAACCGTTCAATCCACTCAAACAGCCAAGCAACAAATACACGCTTTGCTTCAACCTCGTTCTCCTTCATCTCCGCAATAAAGGACTGAAGAACTTTAAGCGCATCTTTACGCAGACCCTGCTCTTTTCTCTCACAGTACTGTCTAAAAAGCGGATAATCTCGTGATCCCTCGTCTTCAATGATGGTCTGTAATATCGTCTTCGTTTGCAAGATAACAACTCCGCCCCTCTAAATTCATTCTATTTATCTCCTATAGCCAATTGTAACGTCCACATGAAACAGTACAAAGATGAGAAGCTCTTATTTATCGAAACAAAACTAGATTCCTTAACGTTGATTCACCCAATCTATATAACGCTTTTGAATCACTTTTTTGATTTTATCGTAGTTCTCCCAACGATCTTCAACATAATACACACTTTCAGCTGCTGAGAATGTCTCCCCGTAGTCATCTAAACACAAGCCATGTTCAAAATCGAGATAATCCTAGGCGAATTCATTTCCTTCAGCATTTAGCATATTCTATTGGTCCTTCTTATTTCAAGGGAGGCAGCTACACGATCTGCTTGATAAGAGTGGTATAACGCCTAACTGCTGTTGCAAAATTTTCTAATAAGTTTATATTTTCATCTAAATAACTCGTTTTAACCACAAAAAAACGTTTCACCATTGTGGTGAAACGTTAGGTTGACGGTAAAAACCGATCATGAAACTTTTAATAGATACCGGTGGCCGGGGTCGAACCGGCACTCCGTGAGGAACACGATTTTGAGTCGTGCGCGTCTGCCAATTCCGCCACACCGGCATGATCATTAAAGAGCGCAACTTATGATAAAAAATAATGGTGCCGAGGGCCGGACTTGAACCGGCACGGTAGTCACCTACCGCAGGATTTTAAGTCCTGTGTGTCTGCCAATTCCACCACCCCGGCAGTCTTTTCAAAAAAGGCGACACCCGGATTTGAACCGGGGATAAAGGTTTTGCAGACCTCTGCCTTACCACTTGGCTATGCCGCCATTATTGGAGCGGAAGACGGGATTCGAACCCGCGACCCCCACCTTGGCAAGGTGGTGTTCTACCACTGAACTACTTCCGCAAATCAACTGGGCTAGCTGGATTCGAACCAACGCATGACGGAGTCAAAGTCCGTTGCCTTACCGCTTGGCTATAGCCCAATAATAAAATGGGGCGATTGATGGGAATCGAACCCACGAGTGCCAGAGCCACAATCTGGTGCGTTAACCACTTCGCCACAACCGCCATAGATGTTATGAATCATATTAAGAAAATTGGCAGGGGCAGTAGGAATCGAACCCACACCGGAGGTTTTGGAGACCTCTGTTCTACCTTTAAACTATGCCCCTATGAAAACAAAAATGGTGGAGGGGGGCGGATTCGAACCGCCGAACCCGGAGGGAGCGGATTTACAGTCCGCCGCGTTTAGCCACTTCGCTACCCCTCCACATTTGAAAAACAGTGCCGGCAAGAGGACTTGAACCCCCAACCTACTGATTACAAGTCAGTTGCTCTACCAATTGAGCTACACCGGCAAATAGTGGTGGCTCGGGACGGAATCGAACCGCCGACACACGGATTTTCAGTCCGTTGCTCTACCAACTGAGCTACCGAGCCAAGTATTCTTTTTAAAAATGGCGGTCCGGACGGGACTCGAACCCGCGACCTCCTGCGTGACAGGCAGGCATTCTAACCAACTGAACTACCGGACCATTTTGGTTGCGGGGGCAGGATTTGAACCTGCGACCTTCGGGTTATGAGCCCGACGAGCTACCGAACTGCTCCACCCCGCGACGATATAAAAGATATGGTGGAGGATGACGGGCTCGAACCGCCGACCCTCTGCTTGTAAGGCAGATGCTCTCCCAGCTGAGCTAATCCTCCGAATAAAAATACTGGTGTATATTCTATAAAATGGTGACCCGTACGGGATTCGAACCCGTGTTACCGCCGTGAAAGGGCGGTGTCTTAACCGCTTGACCAACGGGCCCTTTATTATGTAAATTGTGGCGGAGAGCAAGGGATTCGAACCCTTGAGACGGGGTTACCGCCTACACGATTTCCAATCGTGCTCCTTCGGCCACTCGGACAGCTCTCCAAATTGGCTCCGCAGGTAGGATTCGAACCTACGACCGATCGGTTAACAGCCGATAGCTCTACCACTGAGCTACTGCGGAATGAAGAAAGCCTGGCGATGTCCTACTCTCACAGGGGGAGACCCCCAACTACCATCGGCGCTGAAGAGCTTAACTTCCGTGTTCGGCATGGGAACGGGTGTGACCTCTTCGCCATCATCACCAGACAATTTAGTGACAAAAGATATTATACTATGTATTGAAAATAAATCAAGAGATATTTTAAAAATGTTCTCTCAAAACTAGATAACAATGTTCAATCTTCACATTAGAATATAGGTTAAGTCCTCGATCTATTAGTATCTGTCAGCTCCACGTGTCACCACGCTTCCACCTCAGACCTATCAACCTGATCATCTTTCAGGGATCTTACTTCCTTGCGGAATGG
>NZ_PVRF01000012.1:0-791 GCF_002998655.1 Bacillus sp. GBSW19 | reverse complement strand
CATCAGGTTTGGTGGCGATAGCGAAGAGGTCACACCCGTTCCCATACCGAACACGGAAGTTAAGCTCTTCAGCGCCGATGGTAGTTGGGGGTCTCCCCCTGTGAGAGTAGGACGCCGCCAAGCTTTTCTAAGGATCAGTTCCATACGGAACTGGTCTTTTTGTGTTGCTTGAGAGGATATTTTTTTGATTGCACTTGTTTGATGAACGTGCGGCACTCCAACTCATTTACAAGTATGTGAGACATTTTAAATCAAAAAGATAGAACGTTCATCATATTATAAATCCTTGTTATGAAAAAACTAGTAGAGAGATAGAGTATTAGATTATAGAAGGGGACTGTATCAATCTTTATAGTTAACTCTATTCTAATATCTATAAAAACTGCACCTAAAGTTTGATTCCAAGGAATACCTATACCATGAAAGCATAAAAATAATAGGCTGCTGATATTTCTGAAGGAATTGACCGTTTTTAAAGAGAATATAGAGAGGAGAACTTCAGCTGATAAACGTTGAATGACAGCAGTTTGAATGGAGAAAATGAGGATCATTTGCTAAAAGAAATACCAATGAAAATTGAAATAAAATTTTTTTAATATAGCCTTTACAAATGATGAAAACCTGTATATAATAATCTTTGTCGGATCGAGAGATTCCTACATAGTGGAGGATTAGCTCAGCTGGGAGAGCATCTGCCTTACAAGCAGAGGGTCGGCGGTTCGAGCCCGTCATCCTCCACCATATTTATTCTTACATAATGTTAGGATAGATAAAGCCGGTGTAGCTCAACT
>NZ_PVRF01000011.1:0-844 GCF_002998655.1 Bacillus sp. GBSW19 | reverse complement strand
TGGAGGATTAGCTCAGCTGGGAGAGCATCTGCCTTACAAGCAGAGGGTCGGCGGTTCGAGCCCGTCATCCTCCACCATATTTATTCTTACATAATGTTAGGATAGATAAAGCCGGTGTAGCTCAACTGGTAGAGCAACTGACTTGTAATCAGTAGGTTGGGGGTTCAAGTCCTCTTGCCGGCACCACTTTCATATGGTAAGATAGACAAGTCGCTTTTAAAGAGAGCCATTAGCTCAGTTGGTAGAGCATCTGACTTTTAATCAGAGGGTCGAAGGTTCGAGTCCTTCATGGCTCACCA
This sequence comes from Bacillus sp. GBSW19, assembly GCF_002998655.1. NCBI lineage: Bacteria > Bacillati > Bacillota > Bacilli > Caryophanales > Bacillaceae > Bacillus > Bacillus sp. GBSW19. The sequence continues at coordinate 545 of NZ_PVRF01000011.1, read as the reverse complement.
TGTTTCATGCGGGTGTGGCGGAATTGGCAGACGCGCTAGACTTAGGATCTAGTGTCTTTATGACGTGGGGGTTCAAGTCCCTTCACCCGCATTGCCAAATAAAATAAAGAAATCCTGTAATGCGGAAGTAGTTCAGTGGTAGAACACCACCTTGCCAAGGTGGGGGTCGCGGGTTCGAATCCCGTCTTCCGCTTATACCATCCACGCCGGGGTGGTGGAATTGGCAGACACACAGGACTTAAAATCCTGCGGTAGGTGACTACCGTGCCGGTTCAAGTCCGGCCCTCGGCATTATAAAAATAAGCGCCCGTAGCTCAATTGGATAGAGCGTTTGACTACGGATCAAAAGGTTAGGGGTTCGACTCCTCTCGGGCGCGCCATTAAGATCGGGAAGTAGCTCAGCTTGGTAGAGCACTTGGTTTGGGACCAAGGGGTCGCAGGTTCGAATCCTGTCTTCCCGACCATCTTTATGGGGCCTTAGCTCAGCTGGGAGAGCGCCTGCCTTGCACGCAGGAGGTCAGCGGTTCGATCCCGCTAGGCTCCAC
>NZ_PVRF01000010.1:0-1031 GCF_002998655.1 Bacillus sp. GBSW19 | reverse complement strand
AGTTGAGCTACACCGGCTTTATCTATCCTAACATTATGTAAGAATAAATATGGTGGAGGATGACGGGCTCGAACCGCCGACCCTCTGCTTGTAAGGCAGATGCTCTCCCAGCTGAGCTAATCCTCCATATTGTGTTGTCATTTCGAATGTCTCTCGATCCGACAAATAGTATTATATAACGATAAGATATTGTTTGTAAAGACTTTTTTAAAATAATTTTTGAATTTATTTTAACGTTGTTTTTTCGTCTTTTCGTTAAGGCACCTAAAGAATTCTACCACTTGTCTCATCATTTTAAAAGTCTTTTTTTCATCTTTTTATGTTTTTTTGTTAAAAAGGGCTCTAATAAAGCTTTATTGATGTGAAATTACCCTTTTCAAGCTTTTTATATGCTTATTTTATTCAATATATCTTCTCATACAAATCATCTAGAGAAGGAATTCTTTTATTATTTTATTTTTCTGGGAAATCATTTTCATGTAAAAATGTCCTTAAATGATGCTGTTCTTTACTATCTTCAATATTAAAGTGTTACTAGGGTATCAAGTTAGTGTTGATTCTTTCTTATTCTTACTTAGAGCGAGCGAAAAATTCAACTGTAAGTGTTGCGATACTCAGTCATCTAGTGTGTCTCTAAACAGTCCTCTGTATCTGGCTGCCAAAGAAAATTCTTATTAGCTGCTTTCTATGCTTTTGATCTTCATCCTAAACGAATTGAACGGCCGACCCATAAACAACAGCTGCGTTGTTCAATGAAAATACATGAAAGTGAGACGGACGGAAAGATCAACTTATCGATGAGGCATTTACTAAATCATCACTTCTCACTTTACAAAGTGATTTAATAGAAGTAATTTTTTCAAAAAAACAAAAAAGACCAGTTCCGTATGGAACTGATCCTTAGAAAAGCTTGGCGGCGTCCTACTCTCACAGGGGGAGACCCCCAACTACCATCGGCGCTGAAGAGCTTAACTTCCGTGTTCGGTATGGGAACGGGTGTGACCTCTTCGCTATCGCCACCAAACCTGATG